>CACEWP010000039.1 GCA_902563305.1 uncultured Alphaproteobacteria bacterium | reverse complement strand
CAATTGATAAGCTAAGGATTGCAATAAACAAAATTAACAGTGAAGGAAAAAATAGGCTTTTAAAGGCTTATGAGGAAGTAAATAAAAATTTTTCCGATCTATTTAAAAAACTATTTAATGGAGGAGAAGCAAAACTGGAATTGGTTAAATCTGATGATCCTTTGCAAACAGGGATTGAAATTTATGCAAGACCACCTGGTAAAAAATTATCCTCAATTAGTTTGCTCTCAGGAGGAGAAAAAGCATTAACGGCTATTTCATTAATTTTCTCTATTTTCTTAATAAACCCATCACCCATTTGCATTTTAGATGAAGTAGATGCAGCCCTTGATGAACATAATGTTGAAAAATTTTGTAATATTCTTCTTGAACTTAAAAAGGAAACTAGAACCAAATTCATGATCATTACACATCACAAAATAACAATGACTTCTATTGATAGAGTTTATGGAGTGACAATGGCTCAAAGAGGGATTTCCGATATAGTATCTGTTGATTTTGATAAGACAAACCTTAAAGAGGCTGTCTAATGAAAGATGATTTTTCTAGAAGAATTGATGAAAAACAAAAAAAAAAAGAAAAAATCCATAATAATAAACAAGGATATAACTTAGGTATAAAGATTTCTATGGATTTAGTTTCTTCTGTAATAGCGGGTGTTCTAATTGGTCTAGGAGTAGACAAAATTTTTTCAACAAAACCTATATTTTTTATAATTTTTTTGCTATTAGGAATCATTACAGGATTTTATAGCCTATATAAATCAATAAAAAAATTAGGTTAAATAAGGAGAATATTTTGGCAAGTCCACTAGCTCAATTTGAAATAAAAAAAATAATACCAATAGAAATGTTCGGATATGACATTTCATTTACCAACTCTTCACTGGCAATGTTAGTAACTGTATTTTCAATTTCTATATTTATGTTGGTAGGATTAAGAAATTTAAAATTAATTCCGTCTAAAACTCAGTCTATCTTAGAAAGTAGTTATGAGTTTATTGCAGATATGATTGGAGATAATATTGGGAATGAAGGAATTAAATATTTTTCTTTTATTTTCACTCTTTTCTTTTTTATTTTAATAGGAAATCTTCTCGGGATGTTACCCTACAGTTTTACTTGGACAAGTCATATAGTAGTGACATTCGCGATAGCTTTTTTTATTTTTATAGGAGTTACTTTCCTAGCAATTTATAAACATGGAATCGTTAAGTTTCTTAAATTTTTTGCACCTTCTGGAGTACCTAAGCCAATGTTATTTTTACTAGTTCCTATTGAAATTATTTCTTACCTATCAAGACCAATTAGTCTATCAGTAAGATTATTTGCTAATATGATGGCAGGACACACACTTTTAAAGGTTATAGCCGGTTTTGTTTTTGTACTAGGCGCTAATAGTTTTGTTATAGGTGGCATTCTCCCTCTTATGTTTTTAGTCGCTTTAACTGGCCTAGAGATCGTTATTGCGTTTCTTCAAGCATATGTATTTGCAATATTAACTTGTTTATATATAAATGATGCAATACATTTACATTAACTTTTAACATACAAGGAGAAATTATTATGGATATAGAATCTGCAAAACTTTTAGGAGCTGGTATAGCAGTTCTAGGTGTAATTGGTTCTGGAATTGGAATAGGTTCAATCTTTGCTGCATTTATTTCTGCAGTAGGAAGAAATCCTGAAGCAAGAGAGCATGTCTTTACAATGACGATGTTAGGATTTGCACTTGTTGAAGCACTTGCACTTTTTGCACTTATTATCGCTCTTCTCTTACTTTTTGTATTTTAAGAATGCTTAGATGTACTTTTTTTATTTTCTTCCTCTTAACGTCAAACATTAATGCCGAAGAAACTAAAGGAGGAATGCCCCAACTTAACCCTGAGTCATTTACATCACAAGTCTTTTGGTTAACAGTTTTATTTATTATTCTTTTTTTACTAAACCATTATATTTTTATACCAAAGCTTGAAAATATAAGAAAACAAAGAGAAGATACGATTGATGAACAATTAAAAGAGGCCAAACGTATAAACGATTCTATGAATGCTATTATAGAAAAAATGAATAG
>CACEWP010000038.1 GCA_902563305.1 uncultured Alphaproteobacteria bacterium | reverse complement strand
GGGAAGATTGTTTGTAATTATATTTTGTAAAAGTTTGCATAGTATCGGCTTAAATTTTAAATGCAAATTTGATGTTTATCATTCTTATAAACATGACTTTTTTTAAACTAATTTTATAGCAAGTACAGTAGTAACAATTGTATAAACTAATAAACTTAAAATTATTAAAACCACTTGATTTGCTTTAAAATAGTTTTCTTTTGTCATCTCCTTAACTTGATACATTAAATTAGGCCACGAATAGGATACAAAATCCCCTTGTGACATAATATTAATAAGTTTTCCAGACTTATCTACAACTGGAACATGCCTGAATCTTTCATTTGACATTTGCCTTAACCATACAACCATTTCATCATCCTTATCAGCTACTTTTACTGGTGATGTCATTATATCTTTAAGCTTGGTTGTTTTAGGATTCATTGAGTTAAATAATAACTTTTTCATTAAGTCACGTTCAGTAACAATTCCTTTAACTTTATGTTGTTTATCTATTATTACAACAGATCCAAAGTTTTCTTTTGTCATTGTTTTTACTGCATTGATAACTTTCTCATTTTCCTCGAAAGTTACTGGTGGTTTTTTACTTTTAAATTCTGGTCTCTCTGATATTTTCATAAATTCTCCTATTTAAAAATATTAATAATTTGATTTTTTTAACAGAAACAAAATTCTTTTTCAATTTTAGTATTTTTTCTTTTATCGAAATTTAGCATAATTTTTAAGTAAATTTAATAAATTACTTAAACTTATTTTTTAAATTACTATTTACATAGTATGAAATTGACTATTCCTGACTCATTTATTCCAGTTTTTAGAACAAATCATGCTGGAGAAACTGGAGCAGTTTACATTTATAAAGCTATTCTTATGATATCAAGGGATAAGGATGTTATTGATTTTTCCAAAAAACACCTTAGAACAGAAAAAGATCATCTACTGCTTATTGAGGAAGTGCTTGAAAAAAAAAATAGAAGTAAGTTAATTTACATTTGGAAGATTGCTGGATTTTTAACAGGTTTTATTCCTTCGTTAATCGGAAAAAAATTTATATTTGCAACTATATTCTACGTTGAAAGTTTTGTAGAGAAACACTACCAAGAGCAAATTGAAATGATAAAAAATAAAAAGAAATACTCTCAATTAAAAAATGTAATAAAAAAACTTCAAGATGATGAAATTTCCCATAAAAACGAAGCTCTTTTAGAAGCTAAAAATTTTAATATAGGTCACAAAATATGGGGAAAACTAATAGAGTCTGGCTCAAAAATGGCTGTAAACATCTCAAAAAAAATCTAATTATTTTTTGGTTTGAATTGGATTTTTTCTATTGGGATAACAGGTTTTACAAATTTTACAAATTAAACCTTTACAACCCCTAGCGGTACAGTATTCTCTTCCATAAAAAATAATCTGTAAATGCAGTTTATTCCATTTAGACATAGGAAAAATTCTTTTGAGATCTTTTTCTGTTTTCAATACATTCTTCCCACAAGTTAATCCCCACCTTTGAGCTAATCTATGAATATGTGTGTCCACTGGAAATGCAGGGTATCCAAATCCTTGTGACATTACTACACTAGCTGTTTTATGGCCTACACCAGGAAGTTTTTCAAGTTCTACAAAAGTTTTTGGAACCCTCCCATTGTACTCATTTGTTAATATTCGTGAAAGAGTATATATTGCCTCAGATTTTTTTGGTGCTAAACCACATGGTCTGATGATTTTATAAATAGTATCTAAACTTAATTTGGTCATTTCTGCAGCATTCGACGCTTTACTAAAAAGTATTGGTGTGATTTTGTTAACTCTCTCGTCTGTACATTGTGCACTAAGCAATACTGCTATTAGCAATTCAAAATTATTTTTATGATTTAGAGGAACCGGTGTTTTGGGATAAAGTTCATCCAATGTTTTCATAATAAACTTTGCTCGGTCAGTTTTGATCATATCTAGTTAATTATTTACAAGCTAATAAGAATAGGTTTGCTTATCAAAATTTTTTTTATATCATTTTACAATGAAAAATATTTTTTTTGTATTTTTACTTCTTATTTTTAATTTCAATTATGTTAAATCAACATCAACATCCTTTGATCAAAACTCAATTATTTTAGGGAAGGTTAATACGACAACAAAACTTACAAATGATTCTATAATTGGTTTACAATCATTAGCTATAACTGGCTCTGTAAGTTTTTTGGGTAAACATTTATATG
>CACEWP010000037.1 GCA_902563305.1 uncultured Alphaproteobacteria bacterium | reverse complement strand
CCAATTGTTCTACAAGGTGATTTTTCTAATGGCCATCCAGATGGTCTAAGTGCATCTAGTTCAGTGCTTTCTTATGGATTAACAATTCCGGCTGATGGAAATGGAGCTGCGTTTACAACTACCGTTGATATTTCAAAAAATGAAAGTCTTCAACCTTCAGAAATTGCAAAAAAAATTGCTGACGGATTGAGAGCTAATAGTCCATCTTCGGAAGTTATAGGAACAGCAGTTAAATCAATTCCTAAAGATGGTTCAAGTTTTAGAATCAATTACGATGGACTTACCTATACTTTGTCTATGGAAAATGGTGAAGTTATCGTGTCAGGAGGAGAAAAAGATTTAGTTACTGCTTATTTTGAAAACCCTGATCCGATAACAGTTAATACAACTGGACTAGGAGGAACTGATACAATAACGGCAACAGAACATAATTTAAAAACTGGAGATGCTGTTACGTATAATGCAGCTGAAAAAGTAACAGTAGATACAACCGCATTTAATTCAACTAATACAATTTCAGTTGCAAATGATTTTGCTAATAACGATCCAGTAGTTTATAAAAAAGGGGGAAGCCTTCCAATATCTGGGTTAGTTGACGGAACAACATATTTTGTAAAAAATAGATCAGCAAATAGCTTTCAGCTTGCGGCAACATCGGGTGGAGCTGTAATTACAATCACTGGGGGAACAGGCGGAAGTGTCACGGACACATTTTCTAGTCCTCGTGGTGGTTTAGTTGATGGCCAAACTTATTACGCTGTCAAAGTGGATGCTCATAACTTTAAACTAGCAAGCAACTATACCTTGGCAACTAACACTCCTCCATCAGTTATAACTATCGGTGCCAGCGGGGTTGGAGGAAACGCTTTAGATACTTTCGATCCGGAGAAAAATCTATATATATCTGGTGGTAAAACACTTTCTGCCTCTCAGTTCTCATTCCCTGTAGACTCCACAAACGATGACAATGCCAAATTATTTGGTATGAAAAGTGAAGATATTAAATCAACATTCACGGGTTCTTCAATTACAACACCAGCTGGGAGCAATACTACGCACTTTCACATGAAGATTAAGGATAATGCAAGCCCCATTGGAGTATTTATAAAATCAAATACCAAGACTATCAATACTACTGGCGTGGGCGGTTCATCTACAACATTAACATCCACTGGCCATGGTTTTAAAACTGGTGACAAAATAACATATACAGCAGGAGGAACAGCTCTCAATGGTTTAACAAATGGAACTTCATATTTTGCAAAGGTTGTAGATGCCAATACATTTAGTTTAGCCTCAACTTTCGACAATGCTACGCAAGAACCTCTTACATTACTTTCATTCGGAGGAGGAAATGGTCATGCTGGAGACACTTTCTCAACAGTTTTTGCAAGTGCATTATTAAATGATAATACATCAACACCAGCCTCAGCTGTTGGAATTACCGCTGAGATTAATCAAATTAGTAATACAAATGCGCAAATAACTATTATTAAAGAAACAGATAAAAAACAAATTATTGTTGATAGAATTACTGCTGGTGATCATGCACAAGCAGAGGCTTTTGGTTTTAAAACAAGTCAAATTAATTTAAATGTTTTAGATGATGGAATTAGGGCTCAATCTTTTACATCAGATGTTTCTGGTTCACATGCAATAGATCTTGAAGTTCCATCAAATAGCGTAAAATCCCTTGTAGGAAATAATTTATCAATATCTAATATACCCTCAGAGGATCTTATAATTCTTATGACAGGAAATGGATCAAAAAAGATTGCATCTAGTTACGGGGAAGTAATTGCAAGTAATGTTGATGAAGAATTCAAAATACAAGTTGATTCGACAAATAATAAAAAAGTTGAAGTTTTAGATAGTACAACGGGTCATACCATTGCTACCAGGTTGATTCCCGATGATGGTGTTATTACAGCAGTTGAAAAAACATTAAGGTTAACAGGAGATGCAAAAGTCAAAGATTCTTTCACCATATTAAATAATAATGATGGTATTGGTGATAATAGGAATATTTTAAAAATGCTTGATCTTCAACAGTCTGATATCAACGGAAAAAATTCTGGAAGTTTTCAAGACATTTTTAACAAAATAGCAACTGAAGTTGGAGCAACTGTTAGAAGTAGTCAAATGGAAGCACAGGATGCCGAGGCAAGCATGAATGAAGCTGTAGCGTTAGAAGATGAAAGGTCTGGAGTATCTCTTGATGAAGAAGCAGCCTCATTAATACAATTCCAGCAAGCTTTTTCTGCAAATGCAAGAATAATTCAGACTG
>CACEWP010000036.1 GCA_902563305.1 uncultured Alphaproteobacteria bacterium | reverse complement strand
GTTTTTATCTGAATTTTTAATAGAAACGACTTTGCAGTTTGAAACTTTTAGAACAGTAACAGAATGATTGATTTTATCTTTATCATAAAACCTTGTCATTCCAACTTTTTCTGCTAATAAACCAACTCTCATTTAAAAACCTATAATTTAATTTCAATATCAACACCGGCTGCAAGCTCAAGTTTTTGAAGAGCGTCGACAGTTTGTGGTGTCCATTCAGTAATATCCATCATCCTTTTATGAGTTCTTAGCTCTAACTGATCCCTTGATTTCTTATCAACATGAGGAGATTTAAGAATAGTAAATTTTTCAATAATGGTAGGTAGAGGAATAGGACCTTTAATATTTGCACCAGTTCTCTTGGCAGTATTAACTATTTCAAGAGTTGTCTGATCTAAAACTCTGTGATCAAAAGCTTTCAATCTAATACGAATATTTTGACTTGCCATTTTAATTGATTCCTCTTAACTTTTTATTACTCAATTATTTCTGCAACAACGCCTGCACCAACAGTTCTTCCACCCTCTCTGATGGCGAACTTTAAACCCTTGTCCATAGCAATAGGAGTGAGCAGTTCAACAGTTACAGATACATTATCGCCAGGCATTACCATTTCAGTGCCGGATGGTAATTCAATAGTTCCAGTGACATCCGTAGTTCTAAAATAGAATTGAGGTCTATAATTCTTAAAGAAAGGGGTATGTCTTCCCCCTTCATCTTTATTTAGAACATATGCTTCTGCTTTGAACTTCTTATGAGGCTTGATCGAACCAGGCTTTGCAAGAACCTGACCCCTTTCAACTTCCTCTCTTTTTGTTCCTCTCAATAGAACGCCGACATTATCACCAGCTTCCCCTCTATCTAAAAGTTTTCTGAACATTTCAACTCCAGTACATACAGTTTTTTGTGTATCTTTAATACCTGTTATTTCTATTTCATCATTTACATTTACAACTCCTCTTTCCACTCTTCCAGTAACAACTGTGCCTCTTCCAGAGATTGAGAAAACATCTTCAATAGGCATTAAGAAATCTTGGTCCAAAGGTCTAGCGGGTTGTGGGATGTGCTCGTCGACCTTCTGCATTAATTCCAGTATAGCTTTTTTTCCAGTATCCTCATTTGTTCCTTCAATTGCGGCAAGCGCAGAACCTTTAACAATTGGGATATTGTCTCCATCGAACTCGTATTTAGATAAAAGTTCACGAACTTCCATTTCAACTAAATCAAGAAGTTCAGGATCATCAACTTGATCAACTTTATTCATGAATACAACTATTGAAGGAACGCCAACTTGTCTAGCTAACAGAATATGTTCTTTTGTTTGAGGCATTGGACCATCAGCCGCTGAAACAACTAAAATTGCTCCATCCATTTGTGCAGCTCCTGTTATCATGTTTTTAACGTAATCAGCGTGACCAGGGCAATCAACATGTGCATAGTGTCTTTTCTCAGTTTGATATTCAACATGTGCAGTTGAAATTGTAATACCTCTTTCTTTTTCCTCAGGCGCTTTATCTATTTGCGCATAATCCATTGCAGTTGCACCACCTGTTTCTGATAAAATTTTTGTAATAGCTGCAGTTAGGGTTGTTTTTCCATGATCGACGTGACCAATTGTACCAATGTTACAATGAGGTTTACTTCTATCAAATTTTTCTTTTGCCATTTAATTACTCCTTCATTAAAAATTAGCCAGAAACTTTTTCTTTAACTTCTTCCGCCACATTATGAGGAACTTCTTCATAATGATCAAAAGTCATTGTATAGCTTGCTCTACCCTGGCTCATAGAGCGTAAATTGTTAACATATCCAAACATATTAGCTAATGGAACCATGCCATTTACAACATGGTTAATACCTCTTTGCTCCATGCCTGAAACTTGACCTCTTCTCGAATTTAAATCTCCAATAATATCACCCATATATTCTTCAGGTGTAACAACTTCCACCTTCATCATAGGTTCTAAAAGTACGGCTTTAGCTTTAGGCATTGCTTCTCTAAAAGCTGCTCTAGCAGCAATTTCAAAAGCCATAACACTAGAATCCACATCATGAAATGCACCATCCACCAATTTACATTTAAAATCAATGACTGGAAAACCTGCAAGAAACCCAGTCTCGGTAGAAGCTTTTAACCCTTTTTCAACCCCTGGGATATATTCTTTAGGAACCCTTCCACCAACGATCTTACTCTCAAAAATAAAACCACCACCTTTTTCTAAGGGCTCAAACTCCATAACAACTTTTGCGAATTGTCCTGCACCACCCGATTGTTTTTTGTGTGTGTAATCAACAGTTGTTGGTTGCGTTATAGTTTCTCTGTAGGCAACTTGTGGAGCTCCTACAGTGGCATCAACCTTGAATTCTCTCAGCATTCTATCAACTAAAATTTCCAAGTGAAGTTCACCCATGCCTTTCATTA
>CACEWP010000035.1 GCA_902563305.1 uncultured Alphaproteobacteria bacterium | reverse complement strand
AGCCATTAACTATTCCAAGTTTTTCCAAACTTTTCTTTTAACACCTAATAACATAATTGTAATTAAAATTAAGAAAAAAAGAGTCTTTACTCCAAGACTTTTTCTGTTTTCAAGTTCTGGCTCGGCTGTCCAGGCAAGAAAAGAGGTTACATCTCTGGCAATCTGAAGATGGGTTGCCTCGGTTCCATCATCAAATTCGACTATTTCATCCATAATCGGCGATGGCATTGCTATTTGTTTACCAGGATAATATTCATTATAGTACATCCCATCACTTGCTTCAAAATTTTCTGGAAATTCTTTGTATCCATTCAAAAGACTATAAATATAATCTGCACCACCTGCTCTGGCTTTTACTATCAATGACAGATCGGGAGGGTATGAACCATTATTTGCCAGTCTTGCTATTTGATCATTCTCATATGGTTCAACAAATTTATCACTCATTTTTGCGTCCCTAAAATACATGTCACCTTCATCGTTTGGTCCGTCTTTAACTTCATATTGACCTGCTATAGCTTTGATCTCATCTGACGAGTAACCAATTCCAGCTAAATCTCTGTAAGAGACATATCTAAGACCGTGACATGCTGCACAGACCTCGGAATATACTTTGAAACCTCTCTGTAATGAAGCTTTATCAAATCTTCCAAAAATACCATTGAACGGCCAGTTTTGTTCAATCAATTCCACGTTACCAGTAGCTGCATTTGACTTTTCATTCTGAAAAGCAATTAATAAAAAAAGCATAAAATATGTGGTCAATTTAAGCTTATTTGACATAACTCTCAGATGAAGATGGTTCACTACTGTCAAACTTTTCAGAGATTACAGCAGCCGAAATACTAGATGGCAAATCAGTGGTCTTTTCAAATTTTGATAAGATAGGCATTATTACTAAGAAAAAACCGAAATAATATAAAGTTGCAACCCTCGAAATTAAAACATATACACCTTCTGCCGGCATAGCCCCTACCCAACCAAGAATTAAACAATCTAAAAAGAATAACCAAAAAAATTGTCTGTAAAAGGGTCTAAAACTTGCACTTCTGATTTTGTGTCTGTCCAACCATGGTAAGAAAAATAGGACCATAACAGCGGCAAACATTAATAACACTCCTAAAAGTTTGTCAGGCACTGCCCTTAAAATTGCATAAAATGGTAAAAAATACCATTCTGGAACAATATGGGCTGGAGTTTGCAATGGGTTAGCCGGAATATAATTATCTGGATGACCAAGAAAGTTTGGAGCAAAGAAAACCAAAGATGCAAAAATTATTAAATATACACCCAAGCCAAGATAGTCTTTAACTGTGTAATATGGATGAAAAGGAATGGTATCACCTTCCGACTTGACATCAAGGCCAGTTGGGTTGTTTGAACCAAACTGATGAAGAGCAACTAAATGTAATGCCACAACTCCAACTATTGCAAACGGTAAAAGGTAGTGTAAAACAAAAAAACGACTTAATGTAGGGTTATCAACTGAAAAGCCTCCCCATAAAAAAGTTACGATGTAATCACCTATTACAGGAAAAGCCGAAAACAGATTAGTTATAACAGTTGCTCCCCAAAAACTCATTTGTCCCCAGGGCAAAACATAACCCATAAATGCTGTAGCCATCATTAGTAATAAAATAACTACGCCCAGCATCCAGAGAATTTCACGAGGGAACTTGTAGGATCCATAGTAAAGACCTCTAAAAATATGAATATAAACTATGATGAAAAACATTGAAGCACCATTCATATGGATATACCTTAACAACCAACCATTATTCACATCTCTCATTATTCTTTCAACGCTGTCGAAAGCTATATCAGTATTAGCAGTGTACTGCATGGCTAGCAATATTCCTGTAACAATCATGATTACTAAGGTTATACCTGCTAGAGAACCAAAATTCCAAAAATAGTTTAAGTTCTTAGGTGTTGGATAATCTCTTAAATTATGATTTATAAAGGTAAATACCGGAAGTCTTTTGTCTACCCAATTAATAAATCCTTTTTTATTTTGTTCATTTTTGTTTTGCATTAAATTATCCTATTTTAATAATGTCATCTGAAACAAAATCATATGGAGGAACTTCTAGGTTAAGTGGCGCCGGACCTTTTCGGATTCTACCGGAGGTATCATAGTGAGAACCGTGACAAGGACAGAACCATCCACCGAATTCACCTTTATTATCCCCTATTTTTTGTCCTAGAGGCACACAACCCAAGTGAGTACAAACTCCTACAACAACAAGCCATTTTGGATCTTTTACTCTTGATTCATCAGTTGCCATATGTTTCAAATCGTCAATAGGTGTAGAATTTGCATCATTGATTTCGCTTGAAGTTCTATGTCTGATAAAAATTGGTTTGCCTCTCCACATAACGGTTAAGCTTTGTCCCTCTTCCAATGGAGAAAGATCAACTTCCGTAGTTGAAAGAGCTAACACAT
>CACEWP010000034.1 GCA_902563305.1 uncultured Alphaproteobacteria bacterium | reverse complement strand
AACCAAAATGAAAAGTTTACAAGAGAAGAGACCCAAAAATATGAATTAAAAAAAATAAGAAATAATTTCGATTGTAACGAGTTATTAATTTTCAAAATATGCATATTTGTTAGTGTTAATAATAAAATAAATAAAGTAAATCCAATTATCCCGATCTCTAGCATTAACTCTATTAAAAAGTTATGTGGGTGGCTTGGAATAAAGTTCATGTCACCTGTATAGTAACGATCATTATTTAAACCAATTGTTCTTTGACTTCCCTTGATAAAATTTGACGTATCAGGACCATAACCTAAGAGAAATTTATCTTTTATTTTTTCAATTGAAAACCCCCAAATAAATTGACGATGTATGTCAATAATATTTAATGGAATTTTGTG
The DNA here is from genome assembly GCA_902563305.1 of uncultured Alphaproteobacteria bacterium. Classification (GTDB taxonomy): domain Bacteria; phylum Pseudomonadota; class Alphaproteobacteria; order Methylaequorales; family Methylaequoraceae; genus Methylaequor. The sequence goes on along the minus strand of CACEWP010000034.1, from coordinate 2,342 downwards.
TTCAAAACTTTGAATCGAAACATTGTCAAACTTTTGAGGTAGTTGTTTGGAATAAAATATTAATAAAGGAGTAACCAAAGTTATAAAAAAAATTGAAAAAGATAATTTAGTAGAATTCTTTTTTAAAAAATTTTTTTGAATTAAAAATATTAAACATATTAAAGCTCCGCCTAACAAACCTAAAATGGAAGCACTTGAACCTGTGAAAAAAATATTTGGTATTAATAAGAATAAGGATAAATAATTTAATTTAGATTTATAAAAGTAAAAGTTCATTATTGTTAATAATGATATTATATTCATGGTTCCCTTAAACTTTATCAACTCATAATCATTATAATTAACTAAGTTATATATAAGTATCACCATGGAATTTATAAAAATGCTGATTGAAATATTTTTAAATATTGATTCTAAATATATTCTTTTTTCTTTTAACAGAGAGTAAATTAATATAGAAAAACACATAAACACAAATAGATATATTATGACAGCCAATGATCTTTCACTTCTGATTGATAAATAAGCTGAAAAAGAAAGTGAAATGAAAAAAAGAATCACAACAGTTAAATCAAATCGTTTGATTTTAATTAAGAGTTTTTTACTTTGAATTAAAACTGATTTAATGTTGATTGTTAATAATAATAAAATACCTAAACTTAAAGCGACACCAAATGCTATTTTATTGTAAACAAGAAACGAGTAGGAATATCCGATTAAGAAGATTGCTAAATTTTCAATAGTTTTCATTTTTTTAAAAAGCTATATAAATAAAGATCCAACCTAAAAAAGTTGAAATTAATATAAATATTAGAAGTTTGAAAATAAAATTTAAACGATCCAAGAATCTTTCTTTACTAAACCTTGAAAATATAAATGAAAAGAACTGTACTATTTTGTTGATTGATATAAGAAAAAAAGCGCCTATCAAAAAATATATAACAAATTTAATAATTGAGTAGAAAAAACCAATCTCATTTTGTAGAACGGTAATGTATTCATTCATTGATTTTTATTATTTACTTCTTGTTCGCACTTAGAACAAATTTGATAGTCTATTGATCTTTTTGGATAAATAGTTCCTATCTCGTCAGGATAAATCCAGAAGACTGAGCCGCATTTTTGACACTCAATCCAAAGCTTCTCCATTTAGTTTTTTAGCTAGATTTAAGTTTATCTAAGACCTTTGAGAATATACCTTGAAGTTCTTCCTTTTTAACTTTTTTAGGGTCAACTTTGATTTTTTTTGCCATTTTAATATCCTTCCAAAAGAAATATACTATTATTTGAGTAATTGACTGTCAACAGAGAAATAAATGTCACAGATTTTTAAAAAAATGTCTTTTAGTACATCCAATAAAAATTTTATAGATATTACTCAAGATGTTGAAAGAGAGTTACAAAAGTTAGATATTGAAAATGGTTTGCTAAACTTGTCTGTTTTACATACTAGTTGTTCATTACTAATTCAGGAAAATGCAGACCCTTCCGTTCAATTAGATATAAAAAACTTCTTAGAGGAAATTGCTCCTGAAAAAAACTATATTCATAATTCTGAGGGTCCAGATGATATGCCTGCCCATTTAAAGTCGCTTCTTACACAAACGCATTTAAGTCTAAGCTTTAAAAATAAAAAGTTGATATTAGGAACTTGGCAAGGAATATTCTTGCTCGAACATAGAGTTTCCAATAAAATAAGATCCGTTCAATTACATTTTATTGGTGATTAGTATGGTTCTGTTAGGTTCTTCTTTATGCGATTTTGGTAGTAAAATTATTGATTTTTCATTACAGAATGTTGATGAAAAAGTTTATACACTAAATGAATTAATTGGCCCAAATGGAACTCTAATTATGTTCATTTGTAATCACTGCCCCTATGTTAAAGCAATAATTCCAAGACTTTTAGAGACCACACAAAGTTTAAAAAAAAACGGAATTAATTCAATTGCAATCATGCCCAATAACACTGAGGACTATCCAGAGGATAGTTTTGAGAATATGATAAAATTTTCAAAATTACATAATTTTAATTTTCCTTATCTCATAGATAAAACTCAGAGTATCTCAAAAGCGTATGGTGCAGTATGTACTCCAGACTTTTTTGGATACAATAAAAGTGGAGAATTAAATTACAGAGGAAGACTATCAGAAATGAAGGATTTAAAATTTGTAAATGATGAAAATGACTTATTGGACGCAATGTTGTTGATTAGCTCAACAAATAAAGGGCCTGTAAAGCAATTTCCTAGTTTTGGTTGCAGTATCAAATGGTATTGAAATTAATCAAATAACTTATTTACAATTTCAAAACTATCTTTACCAACGTAATCTGGTTTTAA
>CACEWP010000033.1 GCA_902563305.1 uncultured Alphaproteobacteria bacterium | reverse complement strand
GAAACTATTTCAGTCAATAAATCTAAAATTTTCTTTGGCTAGTCGGTTAGTAGAATTTTGAAATTATTGTGGATTTAAATTTGCCTCTACATCTTTTCTTGCACCTTCGGACTCAACGTCTGAAATATCCAACCTTCTTATCCACTTTCTAACCAAAGCCATTTCTTCATCGTTAACTCCTGGCTCGCTTGATAAAATTTTTTCCCATAAAAACTCTACTAGTTCATATTTTTCTCTGTAAACCTCAACTTGTTCTACTTTTTTAGTTATTGAATAATCTAGTTTTTTCTCAATTATTACAGACATTACATTGCTGGTTATATTAAATTGATCATTAAATAAGCTTCTTAATATCTTTAAATCATCTGGAGATATCTTTCCATCAATTGTTGAACATTCAGTGAGCATTAGGCAAAGTAAAACTGTTTTTTCAAAGGCTTTGAGTTTATTATATGCTACTTTACCAGACTCTATTGACTGAATTGCTTTTGATATCTTCGCCCTCTCATTGCCAATTTTTTTTGTTTCATTAATATTTGATTTTTCTAATCCAAAGGTTTCTCCGCTATTTTCAATTAATTGAACTTCAAAGTCCTCCTCTTCTTCTCCTTTTGATAAAACTTTTTCCCATATATATGTATACATCTGAAGTAAGTCGCCTTCTAAAAACTTTTCTTTTAAACTAATCATAGCCTGACCATCTTTTTCTAGACTAAGAAGTTCTTCAACATAACTTTCATCAATATCGAATTTTTCAATAAAAGATTTACTTAAGTTTTGTTTACAATTTTGATCATTTTTTACTTTATCCGCAATTGATGTATAAAGTATTGATGCAGCAACATACTTTCTCTCATCAATTGATAATGTTCCAAAATATATTTTATTGGCATCGTTGATAAAATGGGAAATTTCTGAAACAGAATTATTTGATGAAGCACTAACCTTAGGTTCATTTACTATGGTTTTGTTTGGGTCAAAATCATTGATTACTTTACATGATTCAATATCACCTAAAGAAGCTATGGTTCTTTTTAGCAATGCTTCATCTACATGTGTATCACCAATTAATTCTATGATGGCTTCTATTTTTATCTTTTTTGTCAACTAATTTACTCATTTAAATTTAATATGTTCAAATTTTTGATATTGTTAATTATTTAGTTCTAATCTTCAAGAAGAATAAAATTTAACTTTACTTATAAACATTTAAATAATTAGTAAATCTAAAATAAAAAGGTAAATTCAATCCTTAAAACTAATTAGCCCCACGCATGCTTAATACCTCTTCCATCTTCTCTGACATTTCTGATTTACCTGTTCTACTATCTCCGACAGTTGCTACGGTTACATTAATTTCAGTAACATCACCATTTAATTTTTTCAATTTATCCATAGCAGTTTGTTTAATTAGCTTTATCATATCTTTGGCAGCTCTTTCTGGTCCTTCATGTTCGACTAATTCTCTGTTATTAAATCCACATTGTGTCAACTTTTTATCAGTATTTTTAGCATAAACCCCCGCCATTAACATACTGTGAGCAACTCCAATTTTCATCTCGCCAGATTTAACTCTTTTTTTAATTATATTAAAAAATTTATTTTCTATACTTGAGAACTTTTCTGATAACTTTTCATGTTCAGGGAGGTCATCCCAGTTTTCGTCTTTAAGAAGAGGAAATGGGTTAGCCCAGTAACTTATCTCAATTTTCCCTCTATGGGTTTGTGTGCTTCCAGCAGCAACTCTTGCACCTTTTCTAAAATGCTCTAAAGCTTCATCAACGTCCATTTGTACATTCATGCACGATCTTCCTGGTTCGATTAAATCATAATTATTCAAATAAAGTAGAATATCCAACTCAGATCCTGTAGATACCTCTGTGTAATCTGTAACAGGAACAATTTGCCTTGCATTAGTTCCAGCATGCTTATTATAACCTATCTCTCTTCCCTCCATTTGCATTTTAGTGTGTTCACTAAATCCATCCAAACATGCAAAAGCGCCTGTTTCTGTTCCAAAGAAATAAGGAACATTTTCCTCGAAATCCATTTTATTATTTTTTTCAAATAAAGAAGCCCTTCCCATATCATCAGCTTTAATAAATGAGTCAGATATATATGGCTCTTTTGTAGTTGAATCAAATTTGACTAGATATCTTGTACACCCACAATGAAGGGGCAGATGATCATTTAAGATACATAAAACGTTGTGCAAAGTTAAGATGGGTTTTTTACCATATCCAAAATATTTACAATCTTTAATATTAGGAATTAAACCAACTAAAAGTTCATTCTCTTCATCATAATAATAACCCAAATCCTCCATTGACGAATGCGGACATCCAAATATAAAAACACCATCTGGTTTTTTACCTGCTAACTTTCTAACCTTAGAAAAAGGAAATAAATTCAAAAGCCCTGGTTCTAGCTCAATACAACCTCTAGATTTATGAATATAAGCAATAATATTCCATTCTCCAACTTCGAAAGGAATAGCAACATAATCAAGTGCATTAAATTTATCGTTTTTATAAGGATTTTTATTTAGTGCAAAAAATGGAAATGCTCTTTTATTTGCATGAGTAGTGTAGTGAATACCAGTTCTCATATCAGCATGGGTGGTTAAAGGAACCTGATTAAGACTTGAATATGAATCAGGTAGATTTATACAGTTACCTGAAATCTCTCCGCAAGTTACATTTGGTTGACATTCGAGCCCTTGACTTCTTCTAACTCCAATACCAAAATCAACTTTCGATAGTAAAATTCTTCTTGTTTCTAATATTAAATCATTGAGACTGTTAGCCCTTTCACTTATCCTATCTTTAATAGATTCTGCACTTTCATTTGATGTAAGGATTTCATCATGAAGTTTAATTAATCTAGTATAGGATTTTTTTCTATAATGATGAAAAAGTCCTTCTAAAAATCTTATGTTCTCTTTGTAAATGGATTCTTGAGATTTTGAGTTATACTCATTACTATCAAGAATTTCTAAAAATATATTAGACGATACTTTTTCTACAAAGTCACTTTTGTGGGTTACTTCGTCTTTTTGATCGCTATTCTTTCGAGATTTTAATTCTGATAAGAACTTTTTTTTATAAATGTTAAGATATTTATCAAATGTCTTACTTTTGATTAATTCCTGAGGTGT
>CACEWP010000032.1 GCA_902563305.1 uncultured Alphaproteobacteria bacterium | reverse complement strand
TAACAGATTATCTTCTTTTTTCCCAAACATGGTACTCGCTCTTTTATTAGCTTTAGCTTTTATTGCAATAATTGATCTGATTTATCAAAAATACGATTACATAAAACAACTAAAAATGTCTCATCAAGATCTCAAAGATGAATACAAAGAAACAGATGGGCAACCAGAGGTCAAACAGAAAATAAGAAAACTTCAAGCACAAGCTGCAATGAAAGGTAGAAAAGAAGCATCTTCTGTTGAGAATTTAAGTGAGGCTACTGCCGTAATAACTAACCCAACTCATTTTGCTATTGCATTAAAATACGAGGTTGGTGATTCTAAGGCTCCAGTAATAATTTCTAAAGGAAGGGGTAAAAATGCTGAAACAATAATTAAAAAGGCTGAAGAATTACAAATTGGTACAATGCAGAGTCCTAAACTAGCAAGAGCACTTTACTATACTTGTGAAATTGGCGAAGAGATTATGAGTCAACTATATAACGCTGTTGCAATCGCATTAGCATACATTTATAAATTAAATAATGGTGAAAAAATTGACAAACCTGAGATAGAGATTCCTGAAGATATGATTTTTGACGAATATGGAAGAAAAAATGATAAATAGAAATATTTCTCAACTTATTGTAACTTTAGCATTTTTTTATAGTGCACTTATTTGTCACTTTAAAGCGATGGAGTTATTTGAAGAAAATAGAACGTTGCTTGCTTTATTTCTATGGTTTTGTTCATTCACATCTTTTTGTGGGGCATTAAGATTCCAGATTGCAAAAATTGTTTATAAAATTAATAACTTAAAGAAAAATGACTCAAAATAGTTGTAATAATTGTGCACATTTTTATATTACTTATAAAAACAAATTTCCCTATGGATGTAGGGCATTTGGTATAATTTCAAAAAAAACACCTTATCTAGAAATAAAAAATATTTCTGGCACAGATTGTGCACTATTTTCAAAAAAAAGAAAAAGTGTTAAAATATTTAATAAAGGAAGAATTGCATGACACAACAAATTAATGCAATGCAAGAGAGCATAAAAATAGCTTTAGATGCTGCAGATGCGGCGACTGATGTAACGTCAGAGTATAAAAGAATTAAAAATGAATACATAAAAACGGAGCAAAAAATGAAAGAAATACATAAATACACAACAATCATTTTTTCAAGTTCAATAGCTACAGCAATTGTAGCAATTATTTTAACTGGTCTTCTCTATTTTAAATCACTCTCTGAACTCGAAGATATGACAAGCACGAGCAGAGAAGCATTAGTTGTATTTGCTGAAAATGTAGAAAATGTTAATAAAGCGGTAGATAATATGAATTCAAGTTTAGCCCGACATACAGATCTATTAAATGCTAGTGAAGAAATGAAATTTAAAATTGAAGAGTTGTCAAGTGCAATCAATTCAAATGATAAAAAACTAATGGTAAATCTATCAAAAGAAATCGCTAATCTATCGAATGGCTTGTCCAAATCTATTAAAAGTGAATCAGACAAACTGGGTAAATCTATTCAAGAATCTGGAGTTATTACATCAGCCAGTGTTAATAAAGAAATTGGGAAACTTTTAAAAGATAACAAAAAAAACCAAAATGTTAAATTACTCAAAGAACTTTCTAATAGTACATCTTCGCTTAATGCGGCACTAGAAGCTATTTCAAGTCAAAACAAATTATTAGTAAAAGAAATTAAAGATCAAAAAGAAAATATTACTTTCCCTTAAACCATCATAATGTCTGAAAAAGAAAAAAAAGAAGGAAATTTTTTATTAAAAATTACTAAGGTTAACAGTGGAAGCCATGCTGCTAGGAACTTCCTAAGACCTGATGATATAATTGTAGCCTTGGATAATCAGTTCTATACTTTTGGGGAAAAACAACTAAAATCTGATCTAAAAGAATTAAAAAAAAATAAAGAAAAGGCTATTTTAACAATACTCAGAGAAGAGATATTTTTTAATTTATTTATAGAAAATAGTCTCGGATGCAAGTTTGTAACTACTACAGTTGATGAAACAACAAAAATAAAATCTGATTATTCAATGCAAGAAATCAACGATTTTGATCAGCTTAAAGAGTTTATTGGAATGAGAGACGTTTACAGAAACTATGAAATTATTGAGAATTCAAACTCATTATCAGCTGGATTATTTCCTCCACTTTGGTTAGCATACTCTCAAAAGTGGTGGATTCTTTTTCTTTTTGTAGCAATAATGGCAATATCCTTGTCCGTAAATATTTTTATATTCTTTCTTGGCTGGTTGCTTACTTGCATATATTGTTATAAAGCCCAATTAAATCTTTTATTCAGTTTTTCAATGTTAGAAGGCAAGGTATTTTGTTTTAAATTACTCTCAAAATCAATGGATGAAGCCCAAAAGACTATAAGAAAATTAGACCCAAAGTCAAAATTTAAATTTACTAAACTTCCAAAACCACTCCTAGAAGAAGTTGAAAAAGAAACTGAAGAAAGTGATAAAAAGAATAACGGTGACAAACAAAACATTGTTGATGAAAAGCAGACTGTAATAGTGTAATATTTACTTATGGTTGCAGATAAATACACAATTCAAGCAGAAACACTGATGAAAGCTGCTATCGAAGACTATTCTGAAATAATCAACGAAGTTAAATCGGCAGACGCCAACTTAACGATTATAAAAGGAATAAGAATAAACGTTCAAGGTAAACCAAGAAGATTAGTTGACGTTGGTGATATCAAAAAGACAGAGAATGAAAATGTTGTACAAATTCTAGTATTCAACACTGAACACATTGAACTTCTTACGGAAAAAATAGATGAGGTTGAGTTTAATTATGAAATAGACGGACAATTTATAAATATCGACCTTCCTGACCCAAGTTACAAACAATTAATGGAGGTTGTTGATGACCTTAATAGAAAAAAGAACTCTGGGCTTGCAAGGTTAACCAAAGCAAAATCTGAAGCTACAACTAGAGCAAGAACCGCTTTAGAAAATGATTTCATTTCCCAAGGTGTAGCAAACGCAGTATCAAGAAAATGTTCAGAAATGCATGAGGAATATTCTGATAAGATAAACCACCTCACTATCGATAAAATTAAGGATATTCTAGGAAATGAATATTTTCAAAAATATAAAGCTGAAGAACTAGATGATATTTAGTATACCTTAAAGATTAATATTTAACCTAGAAATATTAGGATCTTTTTTAATTTCTAAATACTTCTTGTTAGCTAAGTTCTTATTTTCTAATTTATTTT
>CACEWP010000031.1 GCA_902563305.1 uncultured Alphaproteobacteria bacterium | reverse complement strand
AAGGTATTTTAGAAACAGATGCGGTAAAAAAGTATTTAGAAGCTAAAAAAATTTCTTTTGATCTTTATTTTTGCTCTCCTTCTGTTCGCACAAAACAAACATTGCAATGTTTATTAAAAAATAAATAAAAATTTCCTCCTTTTGGATGAATTTCACAATTTAAAGCTTAACTTAATTTTATATGATTTAGTGGCATGGTGTTTGCACGATATACATCAAAACTTAAGCTAGAAAGAGGATTACAATGGCAATAAATGCAATGCATGTGGCAAAAACAGGTCTTAATGCACAACAAGTAAGAATGCAAATTATTTCTAATAATCTTGCAAATGTGAATACAAATGGTTTTAAAAGAGATCGAGCTAACTTTGAATCTCTTCTTTATCAAATCATAAGAAGTAGTGGTGCACAAACATCTGTTGATACAGAACTTACTTCTGGTTTCTCTGTTGGAACTGGTGTGAATATTGTAAATTCAAACAAATTACATTCTCAAGGCAGCATCGTCTCGACAGATAATTCATTGGATTTGGCAATTGATGGGGGAGGGTTTTTTCAAGTTTTACTTCCTGATGGACAAGTTGTTTACACGCGTAATGGCGCTTTTTCTAGAAATAATGAAGGTATTTTAACAACTAACAGTGGATTCATTATTCAGCCCGAGATTGCTATTCCTGCAGAAGCAACAAAAATAAATGTTTCTGCTGATGGTATAGTCTCAGTTCAAATTCCCGAACAGGTTGAAGCTCAGGAAGTAGGTCAGCTTGAGCTGGCAGATTTTCAAAATAGAACAGGTTTGCAACCAATAGGTGAGAACTTTTATGTTGAGACTACATCAAGTGGACCTCCAGTAATAGAAAACCCCTTTGCGGCTGGATTTGGTAAAATCATTCAAGGAGCCCTTGAAAGTTCAAATGTTAATGTAGTTCAAGAGTTAGTTGATATGATTGAGACTCAAAGAGCCTACGAAGTAAATTCTAAAGCTATTACATCTGTAGATGAAATGCTAAGATTTGTAAGTAATAATTTATAGGGAATAAGATGAAGCTAATTTTTATTTTACTATTATTTACAGTCCAAAGTTGCGCTACATATATGCAGGATAAAATTGGAGAAGAATTCCAAAGTATTCAGCCAGACTTTTCAAATTTTGAAAACGAAAATAAGGCTACAGAGGGAGCAGTTTATGATGGAGATGGTGGGCTTTTCGCATCAGATAGAAGAGCAAACAGAGTTGGTGATATTATTACAATCACATTAGAAGAAACTTTAACAGCTGCAAACTCAGGAACAGAATCACTATCTAAAAGTGACAATTACACTTTTGATTTACCTGAAGCTCTATTTGGTCCATCTTCTTTAATTGGAAAATTTTTCTTTCCAGGTGGAGTTAAAGAAAACAATTTAAGAGGTGGAACGACTCAGGCATTTACAGGTTCTGGTACAGCTGCACAATCTAATTCCATGACTGGAACAATTTCTGTAACGATTGTTAGAGTTTATCCTAATGGTAATCTCGAAGTTAAAGGACAGAGAAAGTTAGAATATAATAGTGGAACCGAATATTTAAGATTATCCGGAGTTGTAAGACCTGACGACATTTCTTCGGCTAATACAGTGTCTTCTAAGAAAGTAGCAGATGCTCAAATTTCTTATGTAGGGACCGGTGATATGAACGATAGTGTTACAAAGGGATGGCTTAGTAGGTATTTTGCTTATGTATCGCCATTTTAATTTATAATGAGATTATTTTTTACATTTATTTTTTTACTTCTTTCTTTCGTACATCAGAATAGTTTTGCTGACAGAATTAAAGATATGGCTTCACTTGCAGGAGTTAGATCTAACCAACTAGTAGGTTATGGTCTAGTTATTGGTCTAGCTAAGACTGGCGACGGAAGTGTTAATTTAACTAAACAAAGTATAGCAGCTATGATTTCACAATTTGGTGTGATTGCTAATACAGCAGATATAGATGCAACCAACTCAGCTAATGTAATGGTAACAGCTAATCTTCCGGCATTTGCAAAACCAGGACAAACAATCGATGTTACTGTCTCAACAATTGGTAAAGCTAAATCACTTAAAGGTGGAACACTTTTAATGACAGCTTTAAAAGGAGCTGACGGTGATGTTTATGCCATAGCTCAGGGAAATTTAGTGGTTGGAGGTTTAGGAGTAGAAGGTGCTGATGGTTCAACTACAATTCAAGGAACTCCAACAGTAGGAAGAATTCCAGGAGGCGCTACTGTTGAAAAACTCGTTGAGAATACCTTTTTAGAAAAGGATAATGTTGTTTTAAATCTTCATCAGGCAGATTTCTCTCAAGCAAATAGAATTGCAAACACAATTAACGAAACTTTCGGACCTGAAGTTGCCATTCCAATGGATTCTACTTCAATAAAAGTAAGAACTCCCGCTAACCCCTCGCAAAAAGTTTCATTTATTGGTTTATTAGAAAATATAAATTTTGAACCAGTTACACCTAAAGCTAAAGTTGTAGTTAACTCAAGAACTGGAACAGTTGTAATTGGAGGAGATGTAAGAATATCCCCAGCAGCTGTGGCTCATGGTAGTTTATCGGTTAAGATACAAGAGGACACAAAACTATTGTCAGAGGGAACTGGAACCGTTGTCGGAACATCTGCAACTGTATCAGGTACTGCAGCAACAACTGCCGCAGATACTCAAATTGAAGTCGACGAAGATCCAGCTAGGGCATTTGTCTTTGACCCTGGTATCGAACTACAAACACTTGTCGATGCATTGAATGAAACTGGAACAACTGCAACAGACATGGTTGCGATTCTTGAGGCTCTCAGGGAAGCAGGTGCATTGAGAGCTGAGCTTATAATAATATAAAATCTTGGTGAATAAATGGATAAAAGCGCCATATCAAAAATTAAAGTTAACTTAGATAACAATCTTTCATCAAAAGAATTTAATAAAATTAATAAAGATTCTGATTTAAAAGTTGTTGCTGAAGAATTTGAGTCATTGTTTGTTTATCAGATGCTTAAAAGCGCAAGAAAAGCAAAACTTTCTGAAAGTTTATTTTCTAATCAAGGAACAGAAACTTATGAATCTCTGTTAGATCAGGAGTATTCAAAAACATTATCTAAAAAACATAGTTTTGGAATTGCAGAAGCTTTGCTTAGGCAATTTGGAGGTAAATAAGCATGCCAAGTTTATTTGATATCGGTAAAAGTGGACTTCAGGCATATAGGCAATCACTTGCAGTAACCGGACAAAATATTGCTAATGTTAATACCGATGGTTATAAAAAAAGAGATGTTGCACTCGAGGAGGTTACAGGTGCTGGTGGTGGTGTTACAGAAATATCAGACCAGACTGGTTTGGGTGTTAGAGTTGAACAAATTCGAAGAGCATTTGATGAATTTTTAATTGATAAAGCACGTCAAGCATCATCATCGTTTAAAAAGGCTGACACTTTTTCTGATGAAGTTAGAGATCTCGAAAACCTACTTCTACCCACTGATACGAATCTAAGTTCTTCAATTGCG
>CACEWP010000030.1 GCA_902563305.1 uncultured Alphaproteobacteria bacterium | reverse complement strand
AAACCCCAAGAGGCAAAATTTTAGATAGAAATGACGAAATAATTGCGGTTTCTTTAGATACTAAAGATTTATATATAGATGTAAAAAACTCGCTTAATAAAAAAAAATTAGAAAAAGAACTCTCTGATATATTTTTAGAAAAAAATTCATATTTAAAAAAAATATTTCAAAAAGAACAATATTCATTGATAAAAAAAGATATTTCGTTATCGAATCTTAACAAATTAAAAATGATTGGTGATCCAGCTATAAAATTACATAAATCAAAAAAAAGAATCTATCCGCAACATAATATCTTTTCAAATCTTATAGGTATTAAAACTCCACATTTGATAAGCAAACTAGAAAAAAATCTTAATGAAGATCTCAACAATGGAAGTGATGTAAGGCTAACAGTTGACCTAAGAATACAAAATATTGTGAGAGATGAGCTTTATAAAAGTTTAAAATATTATAATGCAAAGGCTGCTTTAGCCATGGTTATGAATGTTAATAATGGGGAAATATTAGCAATGGTTTCATTACCTGATTTCGATCCAAATTATCCAGAGTCAATTCTTCCAAAAACTGAGAATAATTTGACTTCTGAGGCAAGATACGAAATGGGCTCCACACTCAAAATATTTAATGCAGCTATTGTATACGAATCAAAACATGAAATTGAGAATGAGAAATTTGATATTTCAAAAGGCTATCAAATAACCAGCGATAAGAATATTGTAGATGAACATATAAAAAAAGATATTCTAAACTTTGAGGAAATTTTCATTAAATCGTCTAATATCGGTAGTGTAAAAATTCTAGAATCCTTGGGCGCTGACTTGCAATATAAGTTCTTCGATAAAGTAGGACTAACTGAAAAGTTAAAAGTAGATGGCCTTAACATAGTTTCAAATAAATTACCAAATAATTGGGACTCACATTCAAAATTTATAAGTTACGGATATGGTTTGTCAATTTCTCCGATAAGCTTGATCACGGCATTTTCTTCAATGGTAAATGGAGGTTATAAAATAAAACCAGCTATAATTATTAAAAAGAAACAATCTGAAAAAGTTAGGATTCTTTCATCAGGAACCTCAGAAAAGATAAATAAATTGATACAAAAGATTGTTACTGAGGGAACTGGTAAGAAAGCAAAAGTAAGTGGTATATTAGTTGGGGGCAAAACAGGAACATCCAAAAAGGTTGAGTCTGGAAACTATTCTGAGAAAAAAAAAGTAACTTCATTTATTGGAGTTTTTCCAGCAAATTATCCAGAGTATTTGACTTTTGTACTTTTTGACGAGCCAGAAAATAATATTTCTGGAAGTAACGAAAATACTGGTGGAAATACCGCGGCACCAACATTTTCTAAAATCGTTAAGAAAGTTTCACCGATAATAAGTAAAAGCAACTATTTAAAAGATTAAAAATATGAAATTGAAGAATATTTTAAATAAATGTATTTCAGAAATTAAAATCATTAACAAAAATGATTTTTTGATTAATGGAATTTCAATTGACTCTAGAAAAGTAAAGAATAATTTTATATTTGGTGCAATCAAGGGCAATACTTATAATGGCGAGAATTTCATTCAAGATTTATTAAATTTTAGAAATTTGGTAATAATTTTTTCAAGTAAATCAGAACTAAACTTAGAATATAAAAAATATAAAAATATTGTATTTATCCAAGTTGAAGATGTCCGCTTTTTTATTTCCGAAGTCTGTTCATTTTTCTTTCCAAATAATATTCACAAGAAACTAGCAATTACAGGTACAAATGGAAAAACCAGTATCTCGTTCTATGCTCAACAAATTTGGAAAAAACAAAATATGAACGGAGCAATAGTTGGAACTCTGGGAGTGAATTATAAAAAAAGTATTAGTTCCAAATCTAATCTTACTACTCCCGATGTAATAACTATTCATAAAACACTTGGTAAATTAACTAAATTGGGATGTAAAAGAGTAATTTTAGAGGCCTCAAGTATTGGTCTTGAACAACAAAGGTTATGTCCAATAAAATTTGATGTCGTTGGTTTCACGAATCTGACAAGTGACCACTTGGACTACCATAAATCAATTGAAAACTATAAATTTGCTAAATCTCTATTATTTACTAATCATGTTAAAAAAAACTCTCTGGCTGTAGTAAATACAGATTCAAAGTTTTCAAGTTTCTTTATAAATTTATGTAAAAAAAATAACTTAAAAATATTAGATTACGGAAGAAAAGCTAAGTTTCTTAGAATAAAAAAAATAAAAAGAATCAAAGATTGTTTTGAAACAAAAATAGTATTTAGATCTAAAGAGACATCATTGATGATTGATTGTTGTTCTAAGTTTGAAATTTATAATATGTTATGTTCTTTGATAATGGTCTACAATACAAGCCTAACTAGTAACAAGTTAGAAATTATAAAAAAACTAAAAAACCCTAATGGAAGATTAGAAAAAGTATATGATAAAAAAGGAATTAAAGTTTTTATTGACTATGCACATACCCCAGATGCAATCTCTGAAGTTTTATCTTCACTAAAAAAAATCACTTTAGGAAAATTATTTCTTGTCTTTGGATGTGGAGGAGACAGAGACAAATCAAAAAGGAATCTTATGACAAGAGAGGCAATTAAATATTCAGATCTTATAATAATTACTGATGACAACCCGAGGTTTGAAAAATCACAAGATATAGTAAACGATATGATTAATGGATTAGATTCTAAAGATTTAAAAAAAATTAAAATAATTAAAAACCGAAAAGAGGCAATAAGGAATGCAGTAAATTTAATTTCAAAAGGAGACATCTTGGTTGTTGCAGGGAAAGGGCATGAGGATTATCAAATAATAAAAAATAAAAAAATTAAATTTAGTGATAAAAAAATAGCAAAAGAATTTTTAAGAATAAAATGAACCTTTGGACAATAAAAGAAATTTATAAAGCGCTTGAGTTGAAACAAGATATAAAAACAAAGATTCAATTTACTGGGGTCTCTATCGATTCGAGGACCATTAAAAAGGGAAATTTATATATTCCCATTAAAGGCAAAAAATATGACGGTCATGATTATATAGAAGAAGCA
The DNA here is from genome assembly GCA_902563305.1 of uncultured Alphaproteobacteria bacterium. Lineage (GTDB taxonomy): Bacteria > Pseudomonadota > Alphaproteobacteria > Methylaequorales > Methylaequoraceae > Methylaequor. Next base: position 645 of record CACEWP010000030.1, on the reverse strand, counting down.
TTTAAAAATGGAGCAAACGCTTCGCTAGTCGAAATTAAGAAAAAAAAATTATTTAAAGATAACGGAACATTAATATATGTAAGAGATTCTTTAACTTCATTGACTAAACTATCTAAATTTTCAAGAAATAGAATTAATAATTTAAAAACTATTTGTATAACTGGAAGCTCTGGAAAAACCACTTTAAAGGAATGGATTTATAAAACATTTAAAGATTTGAAAAAATCTTACAGTACTTTAGGTAATCTTAATAACGAAATAGGAATGCCTCTTACGTTAGCCAATATGCCAAAAAATACGGAATTATGTATACTTGAGTTAGGAATGAACTCACAAGGTGAAATAAAAAAACTCTCAGAAATTTCAAAACCTGATATTGCTATTATCACAAATATCGGTTCCGCTCATTCTGGTAATTTTAGAAAAAGATCTGATATTGCCGAGGAGAAGTCAGAAATTTTTAATTTCTTTAATAAAAAATCAACAGCCATAATTCCTTTTGAAAATGATTATTACAATTTAATTTATATGAAAGCATCTAAGAAAACTCAGAATATTTATTCATTTGGTTATGATCAAAATTGTGAAATAAAGATATTCAAAAATAAAAATGATCGCCTCTGGAAATTTTCAATTATCAATGAA
>CACEWP010000029.1 GCA_902563305.1 uncultured Alphaproteobacteria bacterium | reverse complement strand
TTTTGATTCTTTATTATTTTCAGTGTCCACATTTTCTTTATTTTGCGGAGAATCTTGTGAATCCAATTTTTCCTTGCTTTCTAATTGACTGGGGGCATTATCCAAGTTCCCCTCTTCTTTTTTTTCTTGATTTTCCGGTGAACTTTGTGATTCCGATTTTTCATTATCTGCTACTTTAGCTTTCGTATCAACTGCATTATTGTCTATTTCTTTATTGGGTTTTACATCCACTGCTTTTTCAGAAGTATCTTTTTCATTACTTGGTGAATTTGACACAGGAGTTTCTTTTGATTCAGAGTTATTTTTTCCTTCATCATCTGAAACTGCATCTTCATGTTTCTCCAAAAGATTTCTAGATTTTGAAGTTTCTTCAGAGTTTTCTGCATTATCTAAATTATCATCTGAAACATTTTTTTTCTCTTCTGAAACATCTTGACTAAGATTTGATTTTTTTACATTGTCACCGTTCTTAGATTCAATATCTTCTTTTTTAACTGCAACCTTTTCCTCTTTTTCGCTTTTTTGAATTGGGGAGGCTCCTTCCGTAGCTTCTTCAACAATTTCTGCTTTTTTTGTTTCTATTAGTTTTTTACTATCGTCTTCTTTTACATCAAGAATTACCCCTTTATCTATTTGTTTACCATTTACATCTCCAGCTTCTAGCATTTTTATTCTTACCCATTTTTCTTCTTCTTTCTTTGTCTCTTCAACCTTTTCTTCTTTTGCCTGGGGTGGGGTTTTGATATTTTGTGGTTTTATTTCTACTTTCCTGTCATATAAGAGGTCGATTTTTGATCTGATAATTTTTAATCTTGCCGCCAATGCTCCCAATCTGGTTACTTCATCCATACTCTCATTTAATAATTTCTTAATAATTGAATTAACTTCATCCAAGGGTTTGTCACCAATCTTGCTAATAATCTTATCTCTAACCTTTATAATTTCTGGATCTAACTCCGAATCAAATACATTTTTTTCATCCATAATATTATTACCTTTCTTTTGGCATTTAATTTGCAAATTCTAAACCAAAATTTAGAAATTTATTAAATGGTAGATAGTATTAAACAACAATTAAATGTATTGAGCAATGCATTAAGAGTAAGGAACCAAAAACAAGAGATTCTTGCTTCCAACATCGCAAATGCAGCCACGCCTAATTATAAAGCTAGGGACGTTGATTTTGAAGTTGAGCTGGCAAGATCACTAAATGCTGGTCCTTTGAAGACTTCTTCTACAGCTCATATAGCGCTACCTTCTAAGAATCTTCCAGGAAAAGTACAATATAGACAATCTGTTAATCCTTCAGTTGACGGAAATACAGTAGAATTAGCAGTTGAACAGATGGAATTTGCAGAAAATGCAATAAGATATCAAACAACCTTAGATTTTATTAATTCAAAAGTTAGAGGTTTAATTGGGGCCATACGAGGTGAATAATGGATATTAAAAATATTTATCATATTGCACAAAGAGCCATGGGAGCTCAATTAGTGAGACTTAATGCTACAGCAAGTAATTTAGCTAACGCTGATAATATTGCATCTAGCCCAGAGGATGCATATAAACCAGTTAAACCTGTTTTTGAAACAAAATATTTTGACTTAATAAGAAAAAGAGGAATTTCAACAGTCGATGCGGTCACTGTCAAAAAAATGGATATAGATCCAATAAGAGAGTTTAAACCCGGTCACCCAATGGCTGACAAAGATGGGTTCATTTACAGAGCACCTGTTAACATTGAAGAAGAATATGTTGATATGCTTGAGGCATCAAGACAATATCAAAATAATGTTGAGGTAATATCAACAGTTAGAGCATTAATGCTCAAAACTGCAAGCATGGGTAAATAGGAGTAAGGGGAAAAAATGACAGATATATCAAAAACTTCAGAGCAATCTTTAAATAATATTCTGAACAAACTTGGTGTTAAAACACAGGATCAAGCTGCAAAAGAAGGTAAAAAAACTTCATTAGGTCAAGAAGACTTTCTTAAACTAATGACTACACAATTACAAAATCAAGATCCTTTTGCACCGATGGATAATGGTGATTTTATTGCTCAAATGGCGCAATTTTCAACTGTTACAGGAATCACTGAGATTAATAATAATCTTACAAATTTGGGTTCAAAACTAGAACCTAATCGTGTAGCTACTGCTGCACAGTTTCTTGGTCATTCAGTGCTAATTCCTGGACAAATTGCAAGTCCAGACGATAATGGCGAAATACACGGAGTTGTTGATCTACCAGCTTACTCAAATGATGTCGGTTTAACTTTTACAAATTCAAACGGTGAAATAGTTCATTCTATGAACCTAGGTTCTCAAGAAAAAGGATTAGTTGGTTTTAGTTGGACAGATATTCCAGATGAAATTAAAAAAAATAAAACAAAATTATCTATCCAAGCATATTCTGGAAATGCTGAGGGGTCAGATGGACTTAGCACAGCAGTTTATAACAAAGTTATTGCAGCATCCGCTCCAAAAAACAGTGAAGATGTAATCTTAGAAACAAAAGATTATGGAGAAATCTCTGCTTCTGAGGCAATAAAATTTAAATCAAATAATTAACAAAATAGAGGAGAAAAAACATGTCATTTTACACAGCACTAACAGGACTTAACGGAGCACAGTCAGATATTTCTGCTACTTCGAACAATATCGCAAACGTTAACACGACCGGTTTTAAAAGATCGAGAGCAGAATTTGGTGATATTTTTGCAACGTCACCATTACAGAATGCATCCTCTTCAATTGGTTCTGGTACAATTCTTAAAAGTGTAAAACAGCAGTTTACTCAGGGTAATATTACCTCATCTCTGAACGTTCTTGACATGGCGATTTCAGGGCAAGGTTTCTTCTCTTTAAAACCCTCTTTAACATCTGGACAGACAGTTTATACACGTAACGGCTCATTTAACGTCAACAACGATAGATATGTTACTGATTCCTCCGGACAGTTTCTATTAACTTTCCCTGTTAACGCAGATGGATCTGTAACAGCAAAAGATTTGACGAGTGCAATTCCACTTCAGTTGCCGGTAACTTCAGGAACACCAAAAGCGACTACAGCAATTGAATTAGGTGTAAACGTTTCAGCAACAAGTGATGTAATTACTGATAATGCACAGTTTGCAAGTGGATATGTTTTTAATCCTAATGATCCAACTACTTATAACAACTCAACTTCAATCACAATCTTTGATGATTTAGGTAATCCAACAATTGCAACAATTTTCTTTATCAGAACTCAAGCTGCTTCAGCAACTGACCCAACTAATAAATATGATACAAGATTAGTGATTAACGATACTGTTATTGATCCAGATTTAGTAAAAGCAGTAAATGATACAAAACAACCAATTTTTATTGATAGATTTGGTCAACAGACTACAAAGGTACCCGATGATAACTACTTCCTAGAAGGTAAAGGATCTGCTCTTTACAAACTTGATGATTTAAAAACATTAGTTGACTCTACTCCAGCAAAAATTACTGGAGAATCAAGTGCATTTGATTTTGGTGAAGAAGGTGATAAAACTGTTACTATTGTAACTGATCCACTACAATTTAATTCAACTAGAGAAAGTGGTGATACTAGTTCACAAATTTACTGGGGTACAAATTTCATGACTATCAATGTAGACGGTAGTGACCAACCAGTTAATATTGATATCAGACCAGGTTCTTACAATGCAGCTCAACTAGCTACTGAAATCCAAAGATCAGTTAATGCTGCTTATGGAGATGATAAAAAAATTCAGATTGTTCAGAATGTTGATGATACTCTTACAATAGATCTTCAAAAACTAAACGCTGACGGAACATCAACTGGCTTAACTACACCAATAAGTGTTGATTTATTAGCCGATTCTTATGTCTCTACAAAAGAAGGAATTGTTTTAACTGGTGCATCACCTGACTTTACACGAGACCAGTTCTTAGCGCATACTCAGGCAAGATTAAATGATTCATTAAATACTTACGCTGTATCTGCTCAAACTGGAGCATCTGCAGGTGGCGTAGTT
>CACEWP010000028.1 GCA_902563305.1 uncultured Alphaproteobacteria bacterium | reverse complement strand
AAAAATAATTTATAACCAAAACCATAAATTTAATTGAATTAATGCATGCTATTGAAATAAAAAAATTATCAAAATCTTACAATAATGGATTTAAAGCACTAAAAAATATTAACCTTAGTGTTAAAAAAGGTGAGATATTTGCTTTATTAGGTCCTAATGGGGCTGGTAAATCAACCTTGATTAATATAATCTGTGGAATAACGAAGTATAGTGCAGGAAAAATAAAAGTTTTTGGGTTTGATAATATTTTAAACTATAAAAGAACTAGAGAATCAATTGGTTTAGTGCCACAAGAAATTGCAACTGATTCATTTGAAAAAGTTATTAATACTTTGGAGTTTAGCAGAGGGTTGTTTAATAAAATCCCGTCAACTGATTATCTTGATGGTGTTTTAAGAAGTTTGAATCTATTTGAGAAAAAAAACAATCAAATAAGAACACTGTCAGGTGGAATGAAAAGAAGGGTTATGATTGCAAAAGCACTATCTCATGAACCAAAAATCTTGTTTCTTGACGAACCAACAGCAGGAGTCGATGTAAATTTAAGAAAAACTTTATGGAAATACTTATATAATCTGAAAAAAAAAGGAGTGACAATTTTTTTAACAACTCATTATATAGAGGAAGCTGAAAAAATTGCTGATAGGATTGGAGTTATTAACGATGGAAAGTTAGTAATTATTGAAGAAAAAAAAAAATTACTAGAAAAATTAGGAGAGAAAGAATTAATAATAACCTTAGAAAAAAAAAAGATTGACTTAAGCCTTTTAAAGAAAAAGTATGGTTTTAATCTAAATGGAAACCAAATAACCTTAAAATATGACTTTAAAAAAAAGAAAAGAATTGCTTCAAATTTTTTGAATGATCTAACAAAAAATTCTATAAAGTTCACTGATATCGAAACAAAAAAAAGTAATTTAGAGGAAATCTTTACAAATCTTGTGAGAAAATGAATTTACGAGGAATCATCGCTATTTATAAGTACGAGATGTCGAGGACATTTAGAACTTTAACTCAAAGTATTGCTTCACCTGTACTCTCAACTATTCTTTATTTCATTGTCTTTGGTTCTGCTATTGGTTCTAGAATAGAAAATATCGATGGACTTTCTTATTCCGCCTTCATAGTTCCAGGACTGATAATGTTGACTATTTTGAATCAGAGTGTTTCAAATGCGTCTTTTGGAATTTATTTTCCAAAATTTAGTGGAACTATTTATGAAATTTTTTCTGCGCCAATTTCTCCTTTTGAGATTACCTTTGGTTATGTCTTAGCAGCAGCTAGTAAGTCTGTAATTGTTGGACTTATTATTCTATTTACATCTTCATTTTTTATTAATCTTCAAATCATGTATCCAATTTGGATGATTTTACTTCTGTTTCTAATTAGTTTAACATTTAGTTTATTTGGTTTTATAATCGGTATCTGGGCAGATGATTTTCAAAAGATTCAACTTATCCCATCATTCATAATTACACCCTTAACTTTTCTCGGTGGAAGCTTTTATTCAATAGATATGTTACCAGAGATTTGGCAGAGAGTCTCATATTTTAACCCAATAGTTTATCTAGTTAGTGCGTTTAGATGGAGTTTCTATGGTAATTCTGATATTAATATCTTTCTTTCGATTAGTGCTATTATTTTTTTTTTAATAATTTGTATGACGGTAGTATATATAATTTTCAAAACTGGATATAAGATTAAGAATTAACTTACTTTACAATTAAGAATTATTTTGACTCTTTCATAAAAAAACCATTGTGAATTTTAAAGAGAAAACTTTATTTTAGAATCATTCTTAATTAGGTCTTTATTTTATAAAGAATTTCTATTATATTTCTATAGAACATGAATGCATTATTAGCTGTTATAAAACAAAACAAGGCAATATTTGTTGCAAACGACGCGAGACTTTTAAAAAAGTGTTCACTAGGTTTTCTAATATTAGCTCTTGCGTTCCAACCCACAAATTTTGGAGAGGTTGTAAGAAATATTCTAGTTGATGCGTACTTGCAAGTTTCAGTTTTCGTAGGATTTACGCTTTTTATCTTTTTAGGGTTAGACAGTTTAACTAAGTTTAATATTGAAAGATTTTTAAAAAAAACAAAAAAGTTTCACGTTATTATTGCAACTTTTCTTGGTGCCTTACCAGGTTGTGGAGGGGCTATAATTATCGTAACCCAGTATATTCAAGGTAGAATATCCTTTGGCTCGTTGGTTGCAGTTCTTACCTCAACAATGGGTGATGCTGCATTTCTTTTATTAGCAAAAAATACTTCGATGGGTTTTCAAGTCTTTTTAATTGCAGGTTTTACCGGAATGCTCACAGGATATATAGTCGACTTTTTCCATAAAAAAAATTATTTGTACATCAAAGAGAATTTTAAAATTGAATTTGAAGAGATTGGAAAAACTTTTGTTTCCAAATTTAACATATTTTGGGTTTTAATATTCATCCCTGGTTTTTTCCTAGGGGTACTTTCAGCTGTTCAAATAGATATCGAATCATATAATTTTTTTTCAAATTTCAACATAACTAACTCTGTAGGATCAATAGGAGCTATTATGTCAATATTTATGTGGACGCTAAATCCTCTGAGTGATTTTCAATGTTCAACTGAAAAATCGAGATCATACTTATCAAGAGTAGTAGATACAACTAATTTTGTTACAACATGGGTTGTTTGTGGTTTTTTAGTTTATGAAGTTATAATTTATTTTAGTGGTATTGATCTTAAAATATTTTTTGATACTCTAATTATATTTGTTCCACTTATTGCTATTCTTTTTGGCTTTATACCTGGATGTGGTCCTCAAATAGTAATAACAACTTTCTATCTTGATGGTTTAATTCCTTTTTCAGCTGAGCTTGGAAACGCAATTTCAAATGATGGTGACGCTCTTTTTCCAGCAATTGCTCTGGCCCCCAAAGCTGCTATATATGCAACATTATACAGCGGAATTCCAGCATTTATAGTTGCGTATAGTTATATGTTTCTTTTTGAATTATGATTTCTAATGTGTATTGTTAAAAATTAAAAATAATTTTTGCACTAAAACTGTTCGCACTAAAATCCTCTGAATAATTTTCTATTCCGGAATCAACAAAATTGTATCCATACTCTGCTTGGAAATAAGAAAGATCAGATAAAGAATAATTAAGACCAGCTTTAAATTTTGCTGCAAAATCTGTGAAATCTTCATCAAAAGCCAATCCTGATGATCCTCCAACTGTTTTTATTTCATCGCTATAACTTGCAAACCCTATTCCCCCACCAATAAAAAATTCAAGATTCTCTCTTACATCCATATCAAAAGCAGGGCCAAATATGATTGAAAAAGACGAAATACTTCCATCCACATCATAAGTAGTATTATCTGTTCCAGTAAATGTATTTCCACCAACTGTAGCTGTTCCTGCAACGGTTAATTCTAGTTTGTCATAATCAAAATTTGTGTAAGCTAAGTCTGTTTCAAAAGAAAAGAAATCATTTAATCTATAACCAAGGATTCCACCAACTTGGTAACCGTTATCAAAGACAAAATTTCCAGAAATATTAGCTGAGAAATTTACACCATTAATAACACCAGCTCCTGATTTTTGAACTTTAACATCATTTGGTACAAGTGCGCCTAAGCTAAATCCAATATAAAGGTTCTTGTTTAAAGAATATGTCTCCGCTTTAAGAAAAAAAGGGACCATTAACATTGATAAAATGAAAGTAATAGTTTTTTTTTTAAACATTAATAACTCCAATTAACTGATTTTACTTATGAATTTACTAAATAAATTTAAATATGTCAATAGTTATCCACAGTTTCAGGATTGTGGATAAGTTTTAATTTAATCCATAGATTTCCTCTCTCGATTTTCTTATTTGTTTCTATCAATTCTGTTTTGTTTGATAATCATTTCTACAACTATAATAAATTCCTGAAAAATATTTTGTTTTAACAAATTAATCTTTTGTTTAGTTAATCATATTGTAATTGGATTGTTTCAAACAAAATAAAAGATAGATTAAAAATTATGGCATATTAATTGCTCATTTTAATAATGGATCAAAGTAATATCTCATTTGAAAGTCAAACAAAT
>CACEWP010000027.1 GCA_902563305.1 uncultured Alphaproteobacteria bacterium | reverse complement strand
TACCACTGCAGCAGCACCGCCTAGATGTTCAACATCGATGAAAGTTTCAATTGAGATTGCTTCTTTGATTGATTTGCTCATTTCCAAAACCCTTTCTTTAAAAATTTGAAAAGACTTATCGTAGTTTTTTGTTGGAAAAGGTTTATCAGGTTTCAAAGAGGAAAAATTTTCCGCTACTGACCAGCCTACCAAACCTGTTTTTTTATCCAGCAAATTTAACCAATCATTTTCTTTTTTAATCATCACCATTTCCTTCCCCAAGTCTATGGGATAAATTACAGGTGCTTCAATATTTGGGTTCATGTAAAAATTTGAAATAGATTTTGAAGCGTAGACTTTTTCTTCACTTTTTAAACTATTGAAAGAAAATAAAAATAATGTGATTATTATGCATAGTGATTTATTCATATAATTTATATAAATGTATTTTGGTATGAGTCAACCAAATATATTACATAACTACAAGTCAAAAAATTTTGATTTAAGAAAACATAAAATCCAATTTATTATTCTACATTACACTGAAACTGAAAATTTTCAGGATGCATTAAGAATTTTAACATCGAAAGAGAAAAAAGTAAGTTGTCATTTTTTGATTGATACAAATGGTCAAATTTATAATCTTGTTTGCGAGAAAAAAAGAGCCTGGCACGCTGGGATTTCATCTTGGAAAGGGTTAAAAGATTTAAATAGCCGGTCCATTGGAATAGAAATTGTGAATCCAGGGGAGATACAATTAAAAAAATATCCTAAAATTCAGATAGATCAACTAATTGATCTTATTCTTTCTCTGAAAAAAAAATTTGAAATTCCTTCTTATAATATTTTAGGGCACAGTGACATTGCTCCTATGAGAAAGATTGATCCTGGAAGGCATTTCCCATGGGAAAAACTATACAAGCAAAAAATAGGAATGAAAGTAAAAGAGACAGGTGAAATAGGTAAATCTTTAACTTCAAATGATTACAAAATATTTTTAAAAAACATCGAAAAAATTGGATATTCAGGTCTTGTGCACAATACCTCTAGTTCAAAAAATAATAAAATAATAGATGCTTTTCATAGACATTTTATACCCAATCTTATCGGGAAAAAACCAACAGAGGCCTCACTTTCTAAATCAACTGAGTTGTTAATATTAAAAAATTCTTGAATTTTAAATAAAATTAATTCTTAATTAAAAAACTAGATGGTTGTGTGACTGCCTTTTAAGGAGGAAAGTCCGGACTCATCAGAGCACCAAAGCCGGATAACGCCCGGCGGGGGAAACTCTAGGGAAAGTGCAACAGAAAACAAACCGCCTTGTAATAAGGTAAGGGTGAAATGGTGAGGTAAGAGCTCACCACATTTTTGGTAACAAAAATGGTATTGTAAACCCCTTTGGGAGCAAGTCCAAGAAGCCTGTCTAATTTGACAAACGTGGCTCTGCGTGGGCATGGTAGGACGCTAGAAATTAATGGTAACATTAATTCAAGATTAATAGTCACAACCTTAAATATTTTGGTACAGAATCCGGCTTATAGACCATCTAGTTTCCATAATTATTTTTTTTATTGAAATATGGTTGAAAATACCATAATATCCCATATTATCCCAATTAAGGATTAATATGGCTTTATTTTTATCGACTATTATAAATAAAATGGATGCTAAATGTAGGGTTTCAGTTCCCTCAACATTTAGGAATAGCCTTCAAAAACAAACCTTTAAGGGTGTAATTGCTTTTCCTTCCTACCAAAATAATTCTATCGATGCCTGTGGCATCGATAGAATGGAAAGCATTTCAGATAGTCTGGATGGAAACCATAATTATTCAAAAGAAGAGTTTGACCTGATTTCTTTGTACTTTGGTGAAGCAGAACAACTTCCTTTTGATAAAGAGGGAAGAATTATTCTTCCTAAGAGTTTAGTAAAACACGCCTCAATTGCTAAGGAAGTTTTATTTGTTGGACTCGGGCCTACTTTTCAAATGTGGAATCCTGACAACTATTCACGAAAAAAAAATGAAACCAAAAAAATAGCTAATAAAAAAAATCTGAACCCAAGATTAAAACCAATTCCTAAGGGAGTTTAAAAGGAGAAATAATGACGCTTCATCTCAAAATGCCATCACAAAATAATAATCTTTCACCTAGAATTCTTGTAATTGGAATCGGAGGAACCGGAGGAAATATAATCAATAGTATGATTAGTTCAGGAATAGAAGGAGTAGATTTCCTTAATGTCAATACTGATAGCCAACAGTTGAAACACTCTAAAGTTGAAAAAACTCTTCAACTTGGGCCGTCATGCACAAAAGGTTTGGGAGCTGGTGGAGATCCTGAAATGGGTAAAAAGGCAGCAGAGGAAGTAATTGATGAAATTGAACAATACATAGAAAATTCCAACATGGTTTTTTTGACTGCAGGTATGGGAGGTGGCACTGGTACTGGAGCTGCACCGGTAATAGCAAAAATAACCAAAGAACATAATATTCTTACAGTTGGAGTAGTAACAAAACCTTTTAAAATGGAAGGAAAAAGGAAAATTGATAAAGCTGAAAAAGGAGTCTTAGAACTACAAAAATATGTTGATAATTTAATTGTTATTCCAAATCAAAATATATTTGCTTTGGCCAAACCTGATACTCCTGTGACAGATTCACTTCAATTAGCTAATAATGTTCTTATAGATGGAGTTAAAAGTATTATTGATTTGATGGTCAAGCCAGGAATAATGAATCATGACTTTGCTGATGTAAAAACGGTAATGAGTGAAACAGGAAAAGTTCATCTCGGAACTGGAGTATCAGAGGGTGATGATAGGGTTAATGAAGCCACAGAAAATGCTATTTCTAACCCTCTACTTGAAAATAATTCTATGTCAGGTGCTAAGGGAGTTTTGATAAATATTACTTGTGGAGAGGACACAAGTCTTCATGACATAGATCTTGCTATTAATAAAATTAGTGAAGAGGCCAATGAAGACGCAAATATAATTTGGGGACTTCAGAAAGATAGTAATTACAATGGAAAATTTAAAATTTCTGTAATTTCAACTGGTATTGATTCTGAAAACTATTACAGAGAAATTATTGAGAAAGGAAATATTTCAACCACTGATCATACCAACACTCATGTGATAACCAATGAATACGAGGAAAATAATAACTCAGATACCAATCAACCAAGCTTTTTGGTAGACTTAAGAAAACCTACTAAACTATCTGAAAATAACAATTTAAATGCTCAAGAAAAAATTCTTTCTGAACAACATCCCAATAAAAATCAATCTCCTAAAAAATCTTTGTTTGACAGAATCTTTGGTGTTAAGACTAAAGAGAGTTCAGAGCAGCTTGAAAAAACTGACTTAAATGAAGATAATGAAAATAGTAAGGAACAATTTATAAAAGAATTTAAAGAGATTTCTGATAATAATGATAATAATATAAATGATGAAAAAATTGTCATTGTTGACGAAAGCGTAAGATTTGTTCCCGAAGAAGAAATAAGTAATTCCGAAACAATTGAAGAAGAAAAAGATACTCAAAATGAAGTTAATGACGATCTTCTTCAAATTCCTGCTTTCTTAAGAAGACAAGCAAATTAAAATGAATGAGGAACAACTTTCACATTTTCCTGTTATGGTTAATGAAGTTGTATCATTTTTGAAGCCACAAAGTAAAAAAATATACTTGGATTGTACCTTCGGTCAGGGTGGATATTCTAAAAAAATATTAGACTCTGCTAATTGCAATGTTTTAGCAATTGATAGAGATTTAAAATCAAGAGAATATGCAAAAGAATTATTCCAAAAATATAAAAAGCGTTTTATATTCTGCAACGGCAAATTTAGTGATCTTTATTCTTTATTAAAAAAAAAAAAAATTAATTCTTTTGACGGGATAGTATTGGATTTAGGCATCTCCAACACACAACTTAACGATCCAAGGAGAGGTTTTTCATTTATGCATGACGGACCTTTAGACATGAGAATGGATACACAAAATAAATTAACTGCTGAGATAATAATTAATGAATTTAATGAAAAAGAATTAAGTGATATTTTTTTTTACTATGGAGAAGAACGAAACTCAAAAAAAATTGCAAGATCTATTGCCAATTTTATAAAAAAAAAAAGAATAAATTCAACAAAAATACTCTCAGAA
>CACEWP010000026.1 GCA_902563305.1 uncultured Alphaproteobacteria bacterium | reverse complement strand
AGATTTTTAAATATTTTTTATTTTAAAAGAGCTTTGAAGGTTGCATTTGGGAAATATGATAATCCCAGTCATCCTGGCGAAATCACCCATTTTCAATCTTTCACCGCTGCAATGTCAGGAACAATTGGTTTAGGAAATATTGCAGGAGTGGCAGTTGCAATTTCTATTGGCGGACCAGGAGCAATGCTGTGGATGATAATTACAGCTTTTTTCGGAATGACTTTAAAATTTGTTGAGGTTAGTTTGGGTCATAAATACAGAATTATTCATAAAGATGGCACAGTTTCAGGAGGGGCAATAAGATATTTATCTGATGGATTAGGTCAGATGGGATATTTAAAATTAGGAAAAATTTTAGCAATATTTTTTGCAATTTGTTGTATAGGAGGATCATTTGGGGGAGGAAATATGTTTCAGGCCAACCAAGCTTTTCAACAAATAGTTGAGGCGACTGGAGCTCAAAACAGTCCATTATACAATAAAGGTTGGTTGGGTGGAATCATATTTTCGATAATTGTAGGTTTTATAATCATTGGTGGAATTAAATCAATAGGTAAGGTTACTGAAAAACTCGTTCCAATCATGGCATTTGTCTATGTCTTTTCATGTATTTATATTATATTAATAAATATTGATATTTTACCTGAAACAGTTTCAAAAATTTTTTCAAGTGCATTTAATCTAGATGCTACTGTTGGTGGGTTTCTTGGTTCGCTAATTGCAGGTGTGAAAAGAGCAGTTTTCTCCAATGAATCTGGAATTGGATCTGCTCCAATTGCTTATGCCCCAGCAAAAAGTGATAATCATTTAAATACAGGTTTTATGTCAATGTTGTCTCCTGTGGTTGACACTATTATTATTTGTTCAATGACCGCATTAGTAATAATAATGACGGGTGTTTACGAGGGGAGTACAGGAATTAGAGGTGTTGAGCTAACTTCAAGAGCATTTGAATCAGTGTTAAGTTGGTTTCCAACAATACTAGCTATTGCCATTACTCTTTTTGCTATTTCAACATTGATAACATGGTCATATTACGGATTAAGGTGTTGGACTTATTTGTTTGGAATGAGTGATTTTAGTAAATATTCTTTTAAGTTAATTTTTTTAAGCTTTACTGTTGTGGGCTCTTCAATGAATTTAGAAAGTGTTATAAATTTTTCTGACTCAATGATTTTTGCAATGTCAATTCCAAACATAATTGGCCTATATTTCCTTTCTTCGAAGTTAAAAGAAGATGTTAAAAATTTAAGGGATGATTAACTATGAATGAAATTTTAATCGCAAGCGATCATGCTGGATTTGATTTAAAGGATGATTTAATAAAAGAATTAAATATTAAAAATAAATTTAATGATCTTGGAACATTTTCTAAAGAATCAGTCGATTATCCTGATTTTGCAATTAAATTGTCAAGATTAATTAATAATAGTAAATTTCAAAGAGGTATTCTAATATGCGGTTCAGGAATAGGGATGTCGATGGTGGCAAATAGATTTGAAAATGTTAGAGCAGCTTTATGTTTGAATAAAGAAATGGCGGAGTTGGCCCGGCAGCACAACAATGCAAATATTTTAGTTTTAGGATCAAGGTTGATTTCTCTTGAAGAAGCTATTAAATGTTTATTAGTATTTATGAAAACAGAATATGAAGGCGGACGTCATCAAGCTAGACTTGATAAGTTTAATTTTGTAGAATAAACAACATGGAGATATTATGACAGCACAACTTTTTTTTGAAAGCAGCTTAACTCAAACAGACCCGGCTGTATTAGATGCAATAAAGAATGAATACCATAGACAAAATGATCAGATAGAACTAATTGCTTCAGAGAATATTGTATCAAAAGCAGTTCTTGAAGCCCAAGGTACAATATTAACAAATAAATACGCTGAAGGTTACTCGGGCAAAAGATATTATGGAGGATGCGAACATGTTGATGTAGTTGAGGACATTTGTATAGAAAGAATAAAGAAGCTTTTCAATGCAAGTTTTGCAAACGTTCAAGTTCATTCCGGTTCACAGGCTAACCAAGCAGTTTTTCTGGCTTTATTGAAGCCCGGAGATACAATAATGGGTATGTCACTTGCTGCTGGAGGCCATCTTACACATGGCGCCCCCCCAAACGAGTCTGGAAAATGGTTTAATGCTATTCAATATGGTGTTAAGAAAGATACGGCATTAATAGATTATGAAGAGGTTGAATCCTTAGCTTTAGAACATAAGCCAAAATTGTTAATAGCAGGCGGATCCTCTTATCCGAGAATTATCGATTTTAAAAGATTTAAAGATATTGCAGATAAAGTTGGTGCTCTTTTTCTTGTAGATATGGCACATTTTGCTGGCTTGGTGGCGACGGGAATTTATCCAAATCCCCTTGAATATGCAGACGTTGTGACATCAACTACTCACAAAACATTAAGGGGACCAAGAGGCGGAATAATTCTAACAAACAATGAAGATCATGCAAAAAAAATTAACTCAGCAGTTTTTCCCGGTCTTCAAGGTGGCCCACTTATGCACGTGATTTGCGCTAAAGCCGTAGCATTTGGCGAAGCTTTGCAACCAGATTTTAAAAATTATATTGAGTCAGTTGTCAAGAACTCTAAAACATTATCAGATGTCATGTTGGAAAGAGGTCTAGAAGTAGTTTCTGGTGGTACAGATACTCATCTTGTTTTAGTGGATTTAAGACCAAAGAATCTCACAGGTAAGGCAGCCGAAAAATCGCTCGAGAATGCTGGTATAACTTGTAATAAAAATGGAGTTCCATTTGACCCTGAAAGTCCTTTTGTTACCTCGGGAATTAGATTAGGCACCCCAGCCGGTACAAGTAGAGGTTTCGGCGTAAACGAATTTCGTATTGTCGGTAACCTTATTGGTGATGTTTTAGACGGATTATCAAACAACTCAGATAATACAAAAGTTGAAAAGGAAGTTAAATCAAAAGTTAAAGCTTTATGTGAAAAATTTCCCATCTACAGTAAGGCTATCTGAGTTAGATAGTATTTGCTGCAGAAGAAATTATTTGCTTTTTACTAGAGATAGGTAAAACATTTTATGAGATGTCCTTTTTGCGGCCATGACGAGACCCAAGTAAAAGATTCCAGACCATCCGAGGATAACAGTTCTATAAGGAGAAGAAGGCAGTGCCCAGCATGTGCAGCCAGATTCACCACATTTGAAAGAGTTCAGCTAAGAGAACTAATGGTGATCAAAAAAGACGAATCAAGAACAGTGTTTGACAGAGAAAAATTAGTAAGATCTATTAATATTTCTTGCAGAAAGAGACCAGTTAACACTGACCAAATAGAGTTAATTACAAACAGTATTCAGAGACGATTGGAAAGTTCAGGTGAAACAGAAATTCCTACAAAAGTTATAGGCGAGCTGGTGATGGATGCATTGAAAGAACTGGACAGGGTGGCATATTTAAGGTTTGCATCAGTTTATAAGGACTTTCAAGAAACCGATGACTTCAGAAAGTTTATCGATAAGAATCTAAATCTTAAAAATGAATAGGACGTGGATTTAGATACAAAATATATTCAGATTTGTATTTTTTTACTAAAAAAAATTATTGGAACCAGTTTCCCAAACCCACCTGTGATTTCTTTAATTGTAGAATCGAATAGAAATAAAAGAGATAATAAGATTGTTAACTTTGGATTTACTAATATAGGTGGAAGACCACACGCTGAGGCTTTAGCTCTTGAGGGGATAAAGTTCAGGAATAATTTTAATTATACCCTTTATTCAACTTTAGAACCATGTTGCCATACTGGGAGGGGTGAATCTTGTGTTTCAAAGATTCTTAAATCAAAAATTAATAGGGTAGTTTATTCTCTAAAAGATCCTGATATTAGAGTTAATGGAAATGGAGACAAGGATTTAAGAAGTTCTGGTATAGAAGTATCGGGTGGTGTATTGCAAGAAAAAACAAAAAAAATTTATGATGGATATATCTACAATAGAAGATTAAAGCGCCCAAAAGTTATTTTAAAAATAGGATGTTCATTAGATAGTAAGATAACTCAAAGGCCTAATAAAGGAGATAAAATAACTAATGAAATAGTTAAAAAGATTGTTCACATTTATAGATCAGAAGTAGATGCAATATTAGTAGGAAAAAATACAATTAATATTGATAACCCAAGACTCGATTGTAGGATAGCTGGTTTGA
>CACEWP010000025.1 GCA_902563305.1 uncultured Alphaproteobacteria bacterium | reverse complement strand
TTACACAAAATTTAAAAGTGCTATATCACAAACAGTAAGATCAACTCGACTTCTTCCGCTAATTGCATCAACAGAAGAACAAAAAGAAGATGATCAGATTAATAAATCTTACGATTTTGAACCTGACGAAGAAGTGATTCTAAACGAAATCATTCCTAAGAATATTGCTATTCAAATTCACACAGCACTTCTTGAGAATCTTGCAAGTGAACAAGGATCTAGAATGACAGCCATGGACAATGCTACTAGGAATGCCAATGACATGATTGATAATCTTACATTGTTTTATAATAGATCTAGACAAGCACTTATAACAAAAGAGCTTATAGAAATCATTTCAGGAGCAGAAGCAGTTTAATAATTTTTAAGGAGAAATATATGAATAAAAATGAGGGAAAAATCAAACAAGTTTTAGGAGCCGTTGTGGATGTAAGTTTTGAAGAAAAGTTACCTCAGATACTTGATGCACTCGTTGTAAAACACGAAAAAAAAGATTTAGTATTAGAGGTAGCACAACACCTTGGCGAAAATACTGTTAGAACTATTGCAATGGACTCAACTGACGGACTGGTAAGAGGTCAACAAGTCTTAGATACTGGAAACCCTATTTCTGTTCCAGTTGGTCCAGAAACCTTAGGAAGAATTTTGAATGTAGTTGGAGAACCTGTTGATGAAAGAGGTCCAGTAAAAACCAAACTAAGGTTTCCTATCCATAAAAATGCGCCTGAATTCACAGATCAGTCCACTGATACTGAAGTTTTAGTAACGGGTATAAAAGTAGTGGACCTTTTAGCTCCATATTCAAAAGGTGGAAAAATCGGTTTATTTGGAGGAGCTGGTGTTGGTAAGACAGTTTTGATAATGGAACTTATAAATAATATTGCAAAAGGTCATGGAGGATATTCTGTTTTCGCAGGTGTGGGAGAAAGAACCAGGGAAGGAAATGATCTTTACCACGAAATGATAGAATCAGGCGTTATCAAACTAGACAGTGATGAGTCTAAAGCTGCTTTGGTTTATGGTCAAATGAATGAACCGCCTGGAGCCAGAGCTAGAGTCGCATTAACTGGTCTAACATTAGCAGAATATTTTAGAGATGAGGAAGGCCAAGATGTTCTTTTATTCGTAGATAATATATTCAGGTTTACACAGGCAGGTTCTGAGGTTTCAGCTTTATTAGGAAGAATTCCCTCTGCAGTTGGTTATCAACCCACATTATCTACAGATATGGGAGCCCTTCAAGAAAGAATCACTTCCACGAACAAAGGTTCTATCACATCAGTTCAAGCAATTTATGTCCCAGCTGATGATTTGACTGATCCAGCACCAGCAACGTCATTTGCTCATCTAGATGCTACAACTGTTCTATCAAGACAAATAGCTGAACTTGGAATATATCCAGCAGTTGATCCGCTTGATTCAACCTCAAGGATTCTTGACCCGAGAGTAATCGGTGAAGAACATTATTCAATAGCCAGAAAAGTCCAAGAAACACTTCAGAAATATAAATCTTTACAGGATATTATAGCAATCTTGGGGATGGATGAGCTTTCTGAAGATGACAGACTTGTTGTTGACAGAGCAAGAAAAATTCAGAAGTTTTTATCACAACCTTTCCATGTTGCTGAAGTATTTACAGGCTCACCCGGTGTATTTGTAAGCCTTCAAGATACTATTAAAGGATTTAAAGGATTAGTTGAAGGAGAATATGACGAAATTCCAGAGGCAGCTTTCTACATGGTTGGAACGATAGAAGAAGCAATAGAAAAATCAAAAAAAATATCTAACTGATAATATGTCATTAAACTTTGAAATCATCTCACCTCAAGAAGTTATTTTTGATCAAGATGTTGATCTTGTTATCCTACCTGGAATTGAAGGAGACTTTGGGGTTTTAAAAAATCATATGCCATTTTTAACTTACCTAAGACTCGGTTTAGTATATATCTATAAAGATAACAAACTAATTAATTCATTCATTGTAAATGAGGGCATAGTTGAAGTTTTAAAAGATAAATGTACATTACTAACTGAAGACATTACAGAAACTAAAGATTTCAAAGTGTCCGATGATAAAAGTCAAATTGATCAATTAAAATCAAGAATTATTAGTAAGCAGTATTACAGTTAACACAAGAATTTACTAAATTCGTTAATTACTGAATTGTATAATTTCTTTTTAAAAGGTACCACTAACCTTATACAATCCATAGGATTAATCCATTTCCATTTACAAAATTCAGGTTTATCAAATTTATTTAAATTAATTTGTCTATCATGTCCAAAGAAACGGCACGCAAACCATATTTGTCTCTGTCCTACATATTTTCCATTCCAGACTTCATTTACCAAATCCTTAGGAAGATTATATTTAAGCCATTTGTTTGTTTTGCCTATTATCTTATAGTTTTCTTGTAATCCTGTTTCCTCCATCAATTCTCTTTTCATGGCTTTCTCAGGAGATTCAAAATCGTCTATACCACCTTGAGGCATTTGCCAATACTCATTTTTATAGTCGAAACGCTTTCCAACCCAAACTTCGTTTTTATCATTAATCAAAAAAATACCTACACCTTTACGATATTTTTTTGTCATGGAAAATTAAGAATTAATTCAGTGGTTTTTTAATTAAATTTATAGCCAAAATAAGGTCAAAAGCTCTAGTTAGTTGATAATCATCAACTTTTTCATCTTCTTGGTTTTTACTTAATTGATCTTCATCACTTTTATCACCATTGACTTGGTCATTTTCAATAGCACCCCTTAGGTCAGATTCTTTTCTTCCTAATGCTTGGTCAACTTTTTTTAGTTCTGCTTGTTCCACAAGTATATCAGGGTCAATCCCAGTTTTTTGAATTGATCTTCCTGATGGAGTATAATACTTTGCTGTTGTCAATTTAAGAGCAACATCTTCACCTGAAGGAATTATTGTTTGAACTGAACCCTTACCAAATGACTTAGTTCCCATAATTATTGCCCTATTGTGATCTTGAAGTGCACCAGCAACAATTTCTGATGCTGATGCGCTTCCTTGGTTAATTAAAACTATTAGCGGCAACCCATTTGTGAGGTCTTTTTTTACTGCATTGTATCTACTACCTTGTTTTCCATTTCTTCCCCTTGTAGAAACAATTTCACCTCTTTCTAAGAAAATGTCAGTTACATTTACTGCTTGATCTAACAAACCTCCAGGGTTATTTCTAAGGTCTA
The DNA here is from genome assembly GCA_902563305.1 of uncultured Alphaproteobacteria bacterium. Lineage (GTDB taxonomy): Bacteria > Pseudomonadota > Alphaproteobacteria > Methylaequorales > Methylaequoraceae > Methylaequor. Next base: position 1,257 of record CACEWP010000025.1, on the reverse strand, counting down.
GTACATAACCAATTAAATTTTTGTTTTTAAAACTGTTTATTGACTTAATTATCTCTTTATCAACCTTTTGGTTGAAGGAAGAGACCCTTATGTAACCAATATTATTTTCTATTCTAGATTTTACAGCTTTTAACTGGATTATTGCTCTCGTAATAAATATTTGCAGACTTTCATTCTCATTTCTATTGATTGTTAATTTAATTTTCGATCCAACTTTACCCCTCATAATTGTTACTGCCTCGGACAAAGTCATTCCCAGGACAGGCTCGTCATCTAGATGTGTGATTAAATCTCCAGATTTAATTCCTGCTTTGGCTGCTGGCGTATCATCAATAGGAGCAATGACCTTTACGAATCCATTTTCAAGTGTAACTTCAATCCCCAGTCCACCAAACTCTCCCTTTGTTTGTACTTTAAGCTCATTAAGTTCATCATAATTTAAATATGTTGAATGTGGATCAAGTGAACTCAACATCCCTTCAATTGCAGATTCTATTAAATCTTTAGAAGTAACATCTTCAACATAGTTATTTTTAATTTTTTCAAAAGCTTCACCAAAAAGATTTAAAAATTTATAAACATCTTTTTCTTCTTCAGCTTTTGAAAGAAAAGGAAAAAATAAAAGGGTTATTAGTAAAATAAATTTCATAATATATATATAGTGTTGATTATGCAGTTTTTTTATAAAATCTCAACTTTTGATTTTGGATCAACTATCCTGCCATTTTCTCTTAACTCAAAATATAACTGATTTTTAAATTTTGGTGATATTTTTGCAATTGGTTCTCCTAAGAGAACTTCATTTCCTGTAGAGATTAGCAAATTCCTCATACCTATTAAAACAGAAGTAAAACCTTTATCATCTTTTATCATAACTAGATTTCCTAAACTCCGAAATTTATTTGCATATACCACCGTACCATTCATAGGAGCAGTTACAAAAGCCTCCTCTTTAACTCTAAAAACTAATCCATTTTTAAGTTTATTTAGATCTTTACCTTCTCCATAATCTGAGATGATTTCGCCTAAAACAGGCATTTTTATCCTTGATCTAATTTTTGAAATTATTTTTCTCTTAGTTTCTGTAGCTTTAACTAAATCATTTAAATTCTTTGCTTTTTTTTGTAGCGTTCTAGCTTTTACTTTTAGTTTCTTATTTGTTTTAACTTTCCTCTGGACTTTAGCTACTTCTTTTATTTTACTTTCAAGTTTAAATAATTTTTTCTTCAAAACCTTTTTTTTATTGTTATAATTTTC
>CACEWP010000024.1 GCA_902563305.1 uncultured Alphaproteobacteria bacterium | reverse complement strand
ACGATTTAACTGAACTTGTAAAAAAAATTAAAAATAAGTATAAGTTTAGTTTTTACAGCGACTTACCTGAAAATAAAATTGTAGAAATTACTAATTTAAGCTCAAGTAATGCTAAATTAAGTAAAATGAGGGTTTTTTCAAACCCTATTTATTGGAAAGACTTAAAAGAAAAAATAAACGATTTTAAAAATGATATTCACACTCTTAATAAGGACTTAGCTGTTTTAGAAGGTGGCCGGTTCTTACATATTTTAGATAAATACAATAAAGGTATAGCTTTGAAAAAGTTTTTAGAAATCATAGATGAGGATGTTTCGTCATACATTACAATTTCTTTAGGTGACAGTGAAAATGATATTCCTATGCTTGAACTTACTGATTTCAGTTGTATCATAAAATCTAAAACAAATAAAAAATTTGTTTTGAAAAATAAAAATATATTTAAAAGTAATTTAATGGCTCCCAATGGTTGGAAGGAATCAGTGGAGCATATTTTGAATAAGGAGATAAAAAATTTCTGACTTTTATCAAAATGGTATTGTAGCAACTCTTCATAATTTTTCTAGAAGAACAAGTGAAGATATTGAAAAAGAAATTTTAGGATTTTCGAAATATAGACCTATTACCTTAATTCTTCCGTCTTTATATTCTGAGCTTGAAGGGAATGCCCTCCCAAATATTATTTCAGAAATAAGCAAAATTAAATATCTTAAAAATATTGTTATTGGTCTTGATAAAGCGTCAAAAAATGAATTTTTGCTTGCTAAAAATTTTTTCTCGAAGCTCCCACAAAAACATGAGATATTATGGAATGATGGACCAAATTTAAGAAAATTAGACAAGAAGCTTTCGGATAGTAATTTGGCTCCTCAAGAAATGGGTAAAGGAAGAAATGTTTGGTATTGCATGGGATACATATTATCTATGGGTAATACTGAGGCAGTTGCCCTGCACGATTGTGATATAATTACATATAACAAAGATTTACTATCAAGGTTAGTTTATCCAGTTGCAAATCCAAAGTTTAATTTTGATTTTTGTAAAGGTTATTATCCTCGAATTTCAAATAAAAGAGTAAAAGGAAGAGTGTCAAGATTACTTGTTACACCATTGTTAAGAGCCTTAGAGAAAACTATTGGGCCACATGAATTCATATCATTTATTGATTCTTTTCGCTATCCATTAGCAGGTGAATTTTCTTTTAGACGGAGAGTTTTAAAGGATATTAGGATACCCTATGATTGGGGGTTAGAAATAGGTGTTTTATCAGAAATGTTTAGAAATTATGCAGGTAATAGATTATGTCAAGTCGATATTGCCGATAATTACGACCACAAACATCAGGATGTTTCAATAAATAATAAAGAAAAAGGACTATCAAAAATGTCAATTGATATTACTAAAGTTCTCATAAGAAAACTTGCTTCGCAAGGCGAGACCTTTTCTATGTCGATTTTTAGGTCTTTAAAAGCAACTTATTTTCGAGAAGCATTAGATTTTGTTCAAATTTATAAAAAAGATGCAATGATGAATTCTTTTGAAATTGATGTTCATGAAGAAGAAACAGCCGTAGAATTATTTGCAAGAAATATTATGGAGGCCGGTCAGATTTTTTTAGATTCACCAATGGAATCACCTAATATACCAACTTGGAATAGAATAGATACAGCATTTCCTCACTTTCTTGATGAATTAAGGTTAGCTGTAGAACAAGATAATAAAGGCTAATCTTTAAATGAGAAAATTTGAATTTAAAACTCTAATGAGTTTAGTCAATGGTATTTATAAAAATGTCTCAGCAAATGAGATTAAAAAGCTATCAGAGGAAATTGAAAAAATTTTTCCAAAAAATAAAAAAAATAAATCTAAAAACCTGTGGAATGAAGAAGACTTTTTTTTAATAACATATGCAGACAGTATAATAAAAAAAAATAATAAAAATTTTAATATGTTGCTTAATTTTCTAAATAATTTTTGTAAAGAGTTTAATTTTGTGCATATTCTTCCATTTTTCCCTTCATCCTCTGATGATGGTTTTGCAATTATTGATTATAAAAAAATTGATACAGAAAATGGAGACTGGAGTGATTTTAAGAAGATTTCTGATAAATTCAAGGTTATGACTGATCTGGTAATTAACCATTGTTCCTCATCAAATATTTTGTTCTACAATTTTTTAGAAAAAAATGATCCTGGTTCAGATTATTTTATTCATAGTAAAAAAAAGAATATTGGCATATCCAAAGTTGTAAGACCTAGAACTTCTGATTTATTAAAACCAATAAAACTCAAAGGTGAAAAAGGTTTTGTATGGTGTACTTTTAGTCATGATCAGATTGATTTTAACTTTAAAAATCCAAAAGTTTTGATATTTTTTTTAAAAATTATTAAGTTTTATTTAGATAATGGAGTAAAAGCCATCAGATTAGATGCTGTAGCTTTTTTGTGGAAAGAAATCGGAACCAATTGTATCAATCTTCCCGAAACGCATAACATTATAAGGCTTATTAGACTTCTTGTTGAAAATTACTCACCAAATTCATTAATAATCACAGAGACCAATGTTCCAAATGATCAAAATCTTAGTTATTTTGGAAATAATAATGAAGCTCACTGTATTTATAATTTCTCTCTAGCCCCGTTATTAATACATGCAATTATTTCAGGAAGTAGTTTTTACCTAAAGAAATGGTCAAGGAGTATGCCTCCAGCTCAACAAGGTAATGCATATTTAAACTTTTTATCTTCTCATGATGGTATTGGTATGAGACCGTTAGAAGGGATTATTCCAAAAAGTGAGCTAAATAGATTTTTTAAAGTACTGAAGCAATCTGGAGCTTTTCTATCCTTTAGAGCTTCAAAAAAAAAAAAAAATGTTTATGAAGTAAATACAACATTACTAGATGCTTTTAGTCAAACTTTCGAAGGAAAAGATAATCTAAAATTAAAAAGATTTTTGTTATCTCATGAAATTTTATTTACAATGGAAGGTATTCCGGCAGTCTATATTCAAAATCTTATTGGATCTAGTAATGATTTCAATAAATATCATAAAACAAAATCTTTTAGATCAGTAAACAGAAAAAATTGGGAGTACAACGAACTTTTGAAAAAACTTAAATCAAGGACATCTATCAATAAGAAAATATACGAGGCTTTGACAAGATTAGTCACATTAAGAAAGAAGCAACCAGCATTTCATCCCAATGCTACGCAGTTCACACTACAACTCGAAGACTGTTTTTTTGGTATATGGAGACAAAGTATTGATAGAAGTCAAAGTATATTTTGTATAAGTAATCTCACAAGAAAAAAAAAAATTTTTTATTTACATGATGTTAACCTCATTTCGACTGATCGGTGGTTTGACATACTTAATAAAAAGAAAATAAAAAATATAAATGATAAGATTTTCTTGTCTCCTTATCAAAGCATTTGGATAACTAATAAGAAATATTGATAACCCAATCCTCTTTAGATGAACCTAGTTAGATTCCAGACTATTCTTTGATAACCAAAAATTAAACATTTCAGAAAATGTTTCAGGATAACTTTTTTCAAAGTTATTCCAAAGATCAAGATCTAATTCAGAATCAGGGTGGGGGTTTAATTTTTTAAATAAATTCATGTATCCATTACTTAAATAATCAAATCCTAAAAAATTAAGATTTAAATTATTTATTTCTTTTTTTACGTCAATTAGAGAAAAGGTATGTTCCATAGAATTAAATAATAAATCCCTTACACATGAAGTAGAGAAGAAATCATAGGATTCAGAAAGTATCTTTAGTTTTGGGTTTTTAGACGCTACTATTTTATCTCTGATTTTAGAAATACTTTTTTTATTAAAGATTAAATTATTTCTATATATATAATCCCTTATAATTTTAACTGATTCTCGAGCTCTGTAGCTATAAAGACCAATATTCATAATTCCGTTTGGTTTTAAAACAGCAACAAGTTTTTTTAATCCTAAGAATGGCTTTTCCATATGATGCAGACACCCTGAACATATTATCATATCAAACTTTTTTTTTAATAATTTTATATCTAATATATCTAGTTGGTAGAAGTAAACGTTTTTAATGTTCAGTTCATGAATTTGTCTTTTAGCATAACTTAAACTTTTCATGCTCAAATCAATAGCATAAATATTAGTATTTTCTATTTTTGAGCAACTAACTATCTGTTGACCAGTTCCACAACCAGCAATAAGAATACTTTTTTGTTTGTGATTATCATTCAAATTATATTGAGGAATTAAAGAGAGAAAGGATTTTAGATCTTTTTGGTCTGGAATTTCTGTATACCGCCATCTAGGATACGGATTTGCCTCATATTGATCTTGGATTGAAAGTGACACTTTATTTATAATTTTTGATAAACTTTTAATTTGCTTTTTTAATAAATCCTCTTTACGACAATTTAAAAACGTAAATTTAAGGAAACTCAAAAAATCTTGTGATTTGTTTTTTAATGCCTCTATTTTT
>CACEWP010000023.1 GCA_902563305.1 uncultured Alphaproteobacteria bacterium | reverse complement strand
AGATACCCATTTTGGCACTAATAAATATTTACAATCAGATAGAAACATCAAAGATAGCAGAGTTATTAAATTTAGAGCCATCAACTTTAAGAAGAAATTCATCTATTTTAATAAAAAAAAAATTAATTAAGATTGTGAAAAGGGATATTAACGGAAATTTGCTCAAATTAACCACTAATGGTTACAAAAAACTTAGAGAAACATTACCTATCTGGAAAAAGTCTAATCAAAGAGGGAAAAAGCTAGTCAAAGATTATCTTCAAGTTCTAAAAAAAATCTCAGAATAAATGCGGTGGTTGAATGGGTTTGACCACACGGCCTCAGGTACCACAAAACTATAAATATTTTAATATTTATTTTTTCTTACGAAAAGTTCTTTATCTATTTGTTCAAAAAAAGCCTGATAAACCTCAGGTTGATCTGTCAAATCACTTTCTATAGTTTCATTGTTTGAAAAAAGTGTATTTAATTCTTTTGTTATTTCATACATTTGAAATGCAACTCTAATTTCAACCAAACTTTCTTTAATTGGATCAAAAGTAATATTTATATTCCTTTCAATATGTCCTATTTTGTCACCCGGAATCAGGGGACCTAAAAAGAAACGTCCGATGGCTTTTCCTACTTTCTCTCCTGCAGTATCACTAGCATCAACTGGAGGTAATTTTGCAGTAATTATTCCGCCATCAAAGTCAGAAATTATATCCTTATAACGGTTGTTTTGCAAAACTTTAAGTGTTGCTCTAAATAACTTTTTTTCTGAAGTTTCAAAAGTTCTTGTTTGAATAGCTTGGATTTCTACTGAAGTTTTTTTTGGAAGGGGTTTTGGCTTAGCATAGTTTGAATTAGGATTAACAATCTGTGCGTTGACTGAACTGACAATAAAAAAACAAATTAAAGGAATTAATACTTTCATTAAAATGATGTTGATCTGGTTTGAAATGATGAGACAATTCCATCTATAAATTTAATTATCACAGTTAAGGTTCTTTGAGTTCTAACCACTACCTCTCCGGATGAATTCGATGATGCACCTACACCAAGACCACCACTAACTGGGTTTCCAGAACCACGAACACCAACTTCTAAACCAGCAGAACCACTTTCACTTTCTCTTTGTATATCTGTTGAAACTCTATCATAAATCCATGTTTCATTTTTTGAACCAGAACTTGTAACCATATTAGGTGAACCCAGTGATGAAATTATATCATCTTTTGTAGCTCCCTCTTTCACAGTCATTTGGACCAAACCCAATGTAAGGTTTACACTTGGGTCTGACCTTATAACTCGATCAGCTAATGGCTTATCACCTCTCATTGTTTGACAACTTGAGATTAAAAATAAAAGGATAGCTATTGATATAAAAACTGTTTTTTTAATTTTCATACTCACAACATAACATAATAAAAATAAAAATAAATGGGGTGGCTGAGGGGATTTGAACCCCCGGCCTCCGGTACCACAAACCAGCGCTCTAACCAACTGAGCTACAGCCACCATTTTGAAATAAAATATTAGAAATTATTATAATTTACAACTTTAAAAATATATTGTGTTGTACAAATTCTTAAGAGATGAAAGCTTTATTTAGAAGCAAATTCTGAATCCAACGCTCTATTTATATATTCACCAGCAGCGTCAAAAGCATCCATAGGGTCTGCGTCTGGGTTATTGTTTACAAATGACCTGAAACCATTTATTGCTTCATTAGCGAGTAAATCGCAAATTTCTTTTGGACATCCAGAATCCATCATAACATTTGTTGCACTCTCGATAGCTGCAGAAAAAGCTTCAGAGGCATTGGAACCCTTGTCTAGTTCTTGCCTATAAATCTCCAAAGCAATTTCACCAGAAAACTCTGCTAGATCCTCAATTGATGTTGAAAAGTCTTCATCAAAAGGTTTAATACTCTCAGCCATAAAAGTTCCTTGTAAAACATCGTCTTAATCATGTGGATTAATTTATAGTAACTTTTAAACTTAAGATTTCAAATATTTAAAAAATTTTAATTATGTGTAAGTTAAATTATTGAAATTTGCATAAATAGAACAATCTATATATATTCTCGTTATGGACGGACTTAACAAATCAATGTATGAAATAGGAAGCGATAGCGCTTTCGCCATTTTAGCTAGAAGTCAAGAATTAGAAAAAGAAGGTAAAAAAGTTATAAATCTTGGAATTGGACAACCTGACTTTCCTACCCCTCCAAATGTTGTTGAAGCTGCTATCAAAGCATTAAAAGATGGGCATCATGGTTATACTTCTTCAAACGGAATAAGAGAACTTAGATGCGCTGTTGCTGACGATTTCTTTAAAAGAAATAATGTTAAAATAGATCCAGATGATGTTTTGATAACACCAGGAGGCAAGTCAATTATCTTTTATACTCTGCTTATGTTTGGTCAACCAAACACTGAAATTATTACACCTGACCCTGGTTTTATAGCTTACAAATCAATGATAGACTATACTGGGGCAAAAGCTATTTCTCTTCCGCATAGAATGGAAAATGATTTTTCATTTGATGCTGAAGAATTACTTTCACTTGTTAATAAAAACACTAAGCTAATAATTCTTAACTCTCCTGCCAATCCTACAGGAGGAGTTGTTCCTGAAAAAGAGTTAAATAAATTAGCAGAGGGTCTATTAAAATTTCCTAACGTTTTTGTTCTTTCTGATGAAATTTACAGTAGGATTATCTTTGATGAACACAAACATCACACATTACTTAAATACCCGGAGATAAGAGACAGAATAATAGTATTAGATGGTTGGTCTAAAACTTATTCAATGACTGGATGGAGACTGGGATTCGGTATTTTTCCAAAAAGTATTTTTAATTATGCCGAAAAGTTAGCAATAAATTCTCACTCTTGTGTTAATTCTGCATCGCAATATGCTGGAATTGAGGCATTAAATGGAAGTCAGATTAACGTTGAAAAGATGATACTGAAATTTCAGGCTAGAAGAGACTTTTTAGTATCTAAATTAAATGAAATTGAAAATGTTCAATGTAAAAAACCTGGAGGTGCATTTTATGTTTTTCCAAGAATTAAAAAAAATTCACTGAGCTCCTCAGAAATTTCTAAATATCTTCTTGAAAAGAAATTTATTGCAACCGTTCCTGGATCCTCCTTTGGGGTTAATGGAGAGGGTTTTCTTAGAATTTCGTATGCGAGCAATATGAAGAACTTAGAAAAATTCACATTGTGTCTAGAAGAATTTATGAATGAATAGATATTATACTTTCATTGATCAAAATTTAGGCAGTTTTAATTAATTTTAATTATAATCTCTTCAAATTCCGGTTTTTTTATAATTGGCATTATTCTTGCATCTATGTTAATATGAAAAAAATAGAGGCAGTAATTAAACCTTTCAAATTAGATGAGGTTAAAGATGAACTCAATAAAATTGGGGTATTAGGTCTGACTGTTTCCGAAGTTAAAGGATATGGAAGACAAAAAGGTCACACCGAACTTTACAGAGGTGCAGAATATGCAATAGATTTTTTACCCAAAATTAAAGTTGAGTTGATAGTTACAGATGATCTTGTCAATGATGTGATTGATGTAATTAAGAAAAAAGCCCATACTGGTAGAATCGGTGATGGTAAGATATTCATTTCTTCAGTAGAAGAGGTTGTAAGAATCAGAACTGGTGAGACTGGCAAAAATGCAATATAACTTTTTAATAATGGAGGAAAAATGAGTGACGTAGCAAAAGTAATGAAAATGATAAAGGACAAAGAAGTTAAATTCGTTGACCTTCGATTTACAGATACAAAAGGTAAGTGGCAACATACTGCTCAAACTGTAGAAACAATCGATGAAAGCACTTTCAAAGACGGAATAATGTTTGATGGCTCTTCAATTGCTGGTTGGAAAGATATTAACGAAGCCGATATGATTCTTAAACCGGATCCAGCAACTGCTGTCATGGACCCATTCACTGCACAACCTCAAATGGTACTTTTCTGTGATGTTATAGAACCAGCAGATGGAAAACCTTATGAATTAGATCCAAGAAGTACTGGTAAAAAAGCAGAAGCATATTTAAAAGAATCCGGTATAGGTGATAAATGTTTTTTTGGACCGGAAGCTGAATTTTTTATTTTTGATGATGTAAAATGGTCTACTAACCAGGAATATACCTTTTACAGTATTGATTCCGAAGAAGGTGCATATAACACTGGAGTTGAAATGGAAGGTGGTAATATGGGCCACAGACCTAAAGATAAAGGTGGATATTTCCCAGTTCCACCTGTAGATTCTGCAACAGACATCAGAGCTGAAATGGTGTCAACAATGTCTGAAATGGGGTTGGAAATGGAAAAACATCATCACGAAGTTGCACCATCTCAACATGAACTTGGTATGAAATTTGGTTCACTAATTGATAGTGCTGATAATCTTCAAAAATATAAATATTGCGTACACATGGTAGCACAAGCTTATGGTAAAACTGCTACTTTCATGCCTAAACCTGTTTACAATGATAATGGATCCGGAATGCATGTCCATCAATCAGTTTGGAAAGGTAATAAGTCTGTCTTTGCGGGAAACGGTTATAATGGTTTGTCAGATGAATGTTTGTACTACATTGGTGGTATTATCAAACATGCAAAAGCTATTAATGCATTTTCTAATGCAACAACTAATAGTTATAAAAGGTTAATACCAGGATTTGAAGCACCTGTTCTTCTTGCCTATTCATTTAGAAACAGATCAGCTGCATGCAGAGTGCCATATGTAAGTAGTCCCAATGCATCTAGATTTGAAGTCAGATTTGGTGATGCATCAGGCAATCCTTATTTTACTTTCGCTGCTATGTTAATGGCTGGGCTAGACGGAATTAAAAATAAAATACATCCAGGTGAACCTATGGATAAAGATTTGTATGCCTTATCTGAAGAAGAACTTAAAGGAGTTCCAACTGTTTGTGGAAGTTTAAGAGAAGCCTTAGATTCATTAGATAAAGATAGAGATTTTTTAAAAGCTGGCAACGTATTTACAGATAACTTGATTGATTCTTATATTGCTTTGAAGATGGATGAAGTTCTTCAATTTGAACACACACCTCATCCAGTTGAATTTAAAATGTATTATTCTGTTTAATAAATATTTTATTTAACTAATTTTGATAACTCTTTGAAATGAATGTTATTTGAATCTTTAATTAACTCAAATAACAT
>CACEWP010000022.1 GCA_902563305.1 uncultured Alphaproteobacteria bacterium | reverse complement strand
AAAGAAATAAAAAAACGTAAATATTAAAATCCGAATTCCTATTAGTAGATTATCTCATTAAGATAGTTTAAAATAATTGGTGATTATTAATAGTTATTAGTAGACAGTTTATTTATTGGAAATTCAAAATGTTTAAAAAAATTGAGATTTGGATTTTATACTTAGTAGTTCTTTGTTTAATTCTATTTGCAATTTTTTTTGGTGTTCTTGTCAGACAAGAGTTAGTTGGTACTGTTAAAATGGGTAAGATATCTCAGGCGGCATTATTTTTGGCTGAAATACCGATGAATATAAAAAAAATTTTACATGTTGCTAAAGATCCAGGTGTTGATTTAGGGGTAGGTAAAAGATTTAAAAATAAATATGGGTTTACGGGTTCTTTTAACCAGAAGAATTATTTTCTGCTACTTTCAAGATATGACGGTGATATTAGTGAAAGTGTTGTTGAACTTATTAGTCTTGAAAATCAAGAAGTAATCCAAAGATGGAATCCTGATATAAAATATATAAACAGTCTGATCGATCAAAAAAGAGAAGAGTATTTACTTTTAGAAAGAGATTTTCATGAAAATAGATTTAAAATATATTCACCCTTGATAACAAATGATGGAGGCCTGGTTTTTCATGCAAATGGATCAGCATTAATTAAAATTGACGCATGTAATAAATTAAAGTGGATAAATGATGTCGATCACTTTCATCATTCTAATGAAGTAGATTCTAATGAAAACTATTGGGTACCATCAAGAATATTCCCTTATTCATTAGACGAAAAAAAAATAGGTAATAAATATGGGGATTTTTTTGATGATGCAATAACAAAAGTCTCTAAAGAAGGGAAAATATTATTTCAAAAATCCGTTTCGCAAATCCTAATAGATAATGAATTGGAGCATCTAGTTTTCTCTAATTATGTATTTCACGGAGACCCGATACATTTAAATGATATACAACCAGTTGAGGGGGATGGTACATATTGGAAGAAAGGAGATTTATTTTTAAGTTTAAGGTCTCAAAATATGATTATTTTATATAGACCTTCAACTAATAAAATCATTAGCTCTATTACTGGTCCATTTTCAAATCAACATGACATTGATATAATTTCAGATAAAGAAATTTCAATTTTTAATAACAATGTTTATTTTTATAAAGGTAAGAGAATCGATGCTGCAAGAATTCATTTTATAGGAGTTCCAGATAATGGGAATATTGAAATTCTTATTTATAATTTTGAAACTAAAAAATTTAGCAAAAAATTTTCAAAGGGTATAAATGAAAATAATATTAGAACAAGTGTTGCAGGTCTATCGGAAATATTAGATGATGGAAGTTTATTTATTGAAGAAACTCAATCAGGAAGGATAATATTTTTTAATAAAAACGGAGAACTAATTCTTGAATATGTAAATAAGGCAAAAAATGGTACTAATTATGGATTAGGTTTTTCAAGAGTATTAAAAATGGATAATAGATTAAGGAATCAAATAAAATCAATAAAATCTAAATCATGTACAAATTAATTTTTTTTTTAAATCTTTTAATACCAATTTTTACAAATGCTTATATAGGACCTGGAATGGCAGGAGGTTTTATCGCCTCAATAGTTGGGATAATATTGGCTATTTTCATAGGATTCATAGCAATATTATATTTTCCAATTAAAAGATTTTTAAAAAAAAGAAAGAAATGATTTTTTCTTTTTTTAATCTATATTTAAAATGTTTAATTATATAATTTATATAATATTTATAATGTCAGTTATATTAATTATAAAAAAATCAAAATTTATAGAATCATTGAAAGACAATTATAGATTAATTTTCTCCTTAAAAGAGGTGATTCTTGAAAGAGATTATGAGGAGAAAAAAAAAGAGAAATTAATATTCGATCTTTGTTCAGAACTTTTCAAAAAGTCAACATATCAAATTATGGTTCTTCTTATTTTAGTAATAGTTTATTCAATAATAGTCTTCATCAAACCAGAAATAGAAATTATTATTTTTTCGTTTAAAGGTTTTATAATAGCAATCATAGTATCAATAATTTTTTTTAAAATAATTAAAAATGCATAAATATAAATTCTTAGAAAAAAAATTACATAGTTTAATTCTATCGAATAAATTCCTTAAGCGTTGCTCTTTTAAAATAGAAAAAGAATTATTCTGGAAATTATCAAAAAAATATTGTGATAATAGGAAACATGTTTTTATTACTGGTTTACCAAGATCAGGGACAACAATTATTTTAAATTATATTTATGCCAGTTCTCAATTTGCTTCATTAACATTTAATGATATGCCATTTATTTTAAGTCCAAATATTTGGTCAATTTGCACCTCAAAAATAAAAAAACAAGAAATTTCGTTAGAGAGATCTCATAATGATGGTATCAAATATAATTTTAATTCTCCTGAGGCATTAGAGGAAGTTTTTTGGAATACATTTTCTAATGAACAGAGTATTATGGAATTTGAAAGTTATATTTGTTTGATTTTACTTAAAAATAAAAAGAAAAGATATCTTAGTAAAAACAACTATAATTATAATAGAATTAATAAAATTCATAATATTTTTCCCAAAGCATCTTTCTTATTTATTTTTAGAGAGCCGCTGCAAACCTCTTTATCTCTATTAAAACTTCACAAAAAATTTAATAAGGTCCAGACTGAAAATTTATTTGTAAGAAAATATATGAATTGGTTAGGTCATTATGAATTTGGATTAGATCATAAACCATGGTTGTCTTCTAAAAGTTATAAAAAATTTGATTCAATCAATTATTGGCTAGAACAATGGTTTTTATTTTACAGTAAAATGTTAAAAGAATATGAAGGAAAAAAACATGTTATTTTTATGAATTATGAAAAATTAAACTCTAGAACTAAATGGAAGAAAATATTCGAACAACTAGACCTTAAGTACTATTATAAAAAAGATTTTTTTAAAATTTCACATACTAAAAATATTCCACAATACGATAGAGAGTTATATAAAAGAAGTAAAAGAACTTATGAAAAATTATTAAATCTGTAAAATCTGATTTTTACTCAAATTAAAATATTATTGATTTTTATTAGGGGCTACAAAGATATTTTTATTTTTGTTAAATCTTCCTTTTATCCACCTATGAGTTTTGTTTGACCAATAGCTCATTCCACCTTCATCAATTGATAACAATTCTTTATGTTTCAATCTTGATGTTCTTTTTGGTTTATATTTATATTTGCTGGCTTCATACATCAGCTTTACGCTTGAGTCACATAAATCAGGGCTTTGTGTATTTATAGATTCTATAAATTCTTTCATTGAAACTAAAGCTACTCTAGTTTTTTTTTTTGTAACTTTTTTTATAGATTTAATTAATTTTCCTGCCCAAAATAAATGCACATCAAAATAATAACTTGAAGTTTGATAACTAAAGGAAAAGTTCTTTGGTTTTTTTTTTAGAATGTTTACTTGTTTTTTTGTTTGAATTTCATCTATTTGATCAAAATACTCCAGTGAAAAATTAAGTTCATTTAGAGCATTTCTTTTGTCTTTCTCAATACTGTTAAGAATAATCTTTTTATCACTACATACACCATTAAAAAAAAATTCATCGTTTTCTAATTTAATACCTCCAAAGGGATCTAATATTTCAACATCGATTTGATTTTTTAATTCTACTTTTCTTTTTTGTAAACCATAGTTTTTTGCAGTTTGATTATAACACCTTAATATGTCTGGATGCGATAGATCAGGTTTTACAGAAGATATTTTAGTGTAGAAATTTTTAAGACCAATTAATGCATCTTTTACTTGTTCATTAGGAATATTTTTAAGTGTTCGAATAATATCTTTTGACCAAAGCAAATGAATATTCACTGAAACTTTCGAATTATCAAAAAATTCCCAGTGTAAAGCCTTTTTGGTTTGTCCTTTTTTTTGTATTAACTCTACAAAAGAATGAAAAATATTTTTTTTAGCATTCTTCCTTTCATTCCATATATCTAATGATCTATTAATTTCTTTTAATGCCTCTTCTTTATCGATTTTGAAAGGGGACGGAGCTGATAGTTTTGACGCGCCATGAATACCACCAAAAGGATCTTTATATTTTTTTATCATTATAAATAAACTTTGCCATAAATTATTATTTTTTTAAATTATTAAATTTCTACTTGGGAAAATTTTTTTTTTTTTTAATATAAAAAATATGAAAAGAATTAGAAAAGTTAAAGTAATAAAAATCCTACAAATATCTCCTAATATGAAAAGAATAACATTCACTGGCGTTGATTTAAATGATTTTCCAGAAAATCAGAATGGTGGATATGTAAAGCTTTTATTTAAAAATGATTTAAATGATAAAGAGGATTTTCTTGCACGACCATACACAATTAGAGATTTTAGAAAACACAATCTTGAACTTGATATTGATTTTTCTTATCATTCTGGGAATCAAGGTTATGCAACTAGATGGGCTTATCAGACTCAAGTTGGTGATGAAATATCAATTTCAGGCCCAGGTTCAAAACAGTTAATAGACACTAACTCTAATTGGTTTTTTTTTGTAGGAGATATGACATCCTTACCTGCCATTAGTTCATATCTTGAAAAACTACCAAGTCAAGCCCTAGGTTTTGCAGTAATAGAAATTAAATCTATTAATGATAAAATTAATCTAAAGAAACCTAAAAATATAAAATTAAAATGGTTTGTAAAATCAAATAAAGATGAAAATACCGAAGAATTTATTGATGCTGTAAAAGTTATTGATTGGCCTGATTCAAAACCATATGTATGGGTGGCTTGTGAATTTACCAAAATGAAATATTTAAGAGACTTTTTCCAAAAGGAAAAGAAAATTTGCAAAAATGAAATGTATATATCAAGTTATTGGAAATCAGGCCTGAACCAAGAGGAGCATAAAGTTGCAAAGAAAGAAGATTCATTGAATTGGGGCAACTGACTTAGTTTAAACTCAAGTTCTCCTTAATCACAAACGTATATATGACCTATTTTACCTTAATGATTCCCGCAACCTCATTAGTATTTTCTAAAAAAGAAAAATGATTTGATTCATTTATTGTCTCAAACTTATCTAATTTTAACAAATTTTGTGTTTCCAATTTATCAGATTCTTTTGCCCAATCATGACTTCCATAAAAAAGTTTAACTGGCACACTCACCTTTTTATATAACTCTTTAATTCCATTATTTTTATTAAATTGTGAGAGCACTTTTCTAAAATGATAAACATATCCTTTTTTTTTTAATGAAGTACACAATAAGTTTAAGTAGCTATCAGGTAATTTAGTCTTATCAAAAAAGCCACCACTCATAATATTTTTAAGTATAAACTTATTTTCCAAACTTGAGAACAGAACCCCAACAACAGGTAGACTTACATGAAACAAAATAAATTTTGCAAAAAAGTTTCCCCTCTGAATACCTTCGCCAAAGTATGAATCGTAATCATAAGTATTAAACATTAAAATTTTTTTTACAACTTTAGGAAGTTCAACTGATACACTTGCTGCTAAAGTTGCACCGATAGACTCTCCAGCGATAGTTAAGTTTTTCATTCGTAATTTTTTTATAAAATTTACTATAGATTTAGTAAAAAAGTCGAGATTATAGTTTG
>CACEWP010000021.1 GCA_902563305.1 uncultured Alphaproteobacteria bacterium | reverse complement strand
TTAATACATAACAAGTCAGACAGATCAGAAAAACCATTTATAGCTATTAACTGCGCTGCTATTCCTGAAAATATGCTAGAGGCAATGTTATTTGGGCACGAAAAAGGAGCTTTCACAGGTGCCTCGTCCGCTAATAAGGGCATTTTTAGAGCTGCAGATAATGGAACATTATTACTTGATGAAATTTCTGAAATGCCACTTTCACTTCAAGCAAAACTTTTAAGAGTTTTACAAGAAAAAAAGGTAACACCAATTGGTGGACAAAGAGATATAGATGTAAATGTAAGAGTGATTGCAACCACTAACAGAGATATGTTAAATGAAGTTAGAGAAAAGAAATTTAGAGAAGATCTTTATTATAGGTTAAATGTCTTCCCTATAGAAACTCACCATTTGTCTGAAAGGCCAGATGACATCCTACCTATTAGTATCGCATTATTAAATAGGCACACTGAAAAAACTATTTTACCATATATAAATCAAGGGGCACAAAAAATACTCAGAGAATATAATTGGCCGGGAAATGTTAGAGAATTAGAAAATGTTCTTCAAAGATCTATTGTACTTTGTGAAAAAAATATAATTGAAGAAAAGGATATTATGATTGATGTTTCTAAACAAAGTAACTTTTACAATAACATTCAAGAGAATCTTTCTGAAAAAAAATTAATGCAAGCTTAATCTAAGGAGAAATAATGAAACCAAATCTTACCGCAAACCTTAAACCCAATCTAAACAATTTTAACAACCAAGATCAGATTAAAAAAGTTCAAGAAGAGGTAGTTAATTTAACTCCTAAAGTAATGGAATCGCAAGATGGAGGGTTTTTAGAAAATATCAAATCAGCAATTCAAGATGTCTCAGATACTCAAAAAAAAAGTGCAGATTTAACTAAGAACTTTGAACTAGGAATAGAAAACGATTTAACAAAGGTAATGATTCAACAACAACTTTCTAGTCTCGGTTTTCAAATGACACTAAACGTCAGGAATAAAGTTTTAAGTGCATATAAAGATATAATGAATATGCCAGTTTAATTAAAAGGAAGAAATTATGGCTGAAGAAATTCAAACTGCTGAATTAGCAAAAACAAGTCTCTCTAACCAAGGGATGTTATCAAATTTAAGTAACTCACTAGAAAAAATTAAAAAGTTTTCTAACGAACCTGCTGTTCAAAGATCAATTCCAGTGATGATAACATTATTTGTTATTTTTCTTGGTTTAGTTTTTTTTATCTCATTTAGAGAGCCATCAAGAACTACACTTTTCTCCAATCTTCCCGAACATGAAAAATCAAGAGTTATTGATGTTCTCAGAGGAAATGGAATTGATGTTTCAATAGACAGAACTACTGGAGAGATACTCGTTCCTTCTCCTGAATATTACGAGGCCAAAATGAAGTTAGCAGCAGAGGGTTTGCCGAGTTCAGTTCCTCAAGGTTATGATCTTTTAGAAAAAATTCCAATGGGAACAAGTAGATCTGTGGAATTTATGAAAATGAAACAGACCCAAGAAATCGAGCTAGCAAGATCCATTAACGAGATTGCAAATATAATTGGTGCTAGAGTTCATTTAGCTATTCCAGAAAAGTCTGTTTTTGTGAGAGATTCTTCACCTCCAAGTGCATCTGTTTTTGTGAAACTTGCAGATGGACGAGCTTTAGGTTTGGAGCAAATCCGTTCAATAGTTCATATTGTCTCTTCATCAATTCCAAACATGACATCAGATAATGTTACTGTGGTCGATCAGTATGGATCTCTCCTCTCAAAACCTGAAGATGATCCTAACCTAGCTATGACAGAAAAACAATTAGCTCACAGAGTTAAAATTGAGTCAATTTACAGAGAAAGAATATTATCTCTTGTTTCTCCAATTGTTGGTGCGGGAAATCTCACAGCTCAGGTAAACGTTGAAATGGACTTTACAAGTAATCAGACTACAGAAGAAGTTTTCGACCCCGAAAGTATATCAACTAGAAGTGAACAAAATAGTCAAGACGAGTCTACAGATAGACCTGCTAGAGGAGTTCCTGGAGCAGTTGCTAACCAGGCACCATTAGCAGCAGACCTTCAAATAGATGCTCCCCAAACTGGAGAACCTGCTGAATTTAAACAGAGATCATCCAGTAATGTTAAAAATTATGAAGTTAGTAAAAAATTAAGTACTACTGTTGGACAAATTGGAAAAATCAAAAAAGTTAAAACTGCAGTTTTAGTTAAGAATAAGATTATTGAAACTCCTGAAGGTACTACGGTATCGGAACCAATAAGTGATGAGGATAGAGAAAAAATTACTTCTTTAGTGAAAGAAGCTGTTGGTTTCAATGAAGATAGAGAAGATACAATCGTTGTAACTAGTGGAGACTTCATCCAAGAAATGGATGTAATAACAACAAAATGGTTTGAACAGGCTTGGTTCCAAAATATGGTTGGTCAATTATCAACAGTTTTAATTCTTGCGATAGTAACTTTTGGTGCACTTAAACCCTTACTGAACAGAATTTTAGTTCCATCTGCTGGGACTACAGCAGGCCCAGGTGGTGCTACTGAAGCTGATTTAGAAGCTGAAGAAACAGAAGACGAAGTTCAAGTACAAGAAGGTGAATCTTTAGAGGATATAAAAGCAAAACTTAAGCCAAAAAAATCAACAATATCAGCTGATATGCTTGATACTGCGAATACCTATGACGATAAAGTAGCTGTTATTAGAATGATTGTAGGCGACGAAGCAGGAAAAGTTTCAAATGTATTCAGACAACTTATGAAAAAAGATGTATAATACTAACTAATTAGGAGTAAAAAATGGCTGAAAAAGCTAAAGAAGAAAATAAAGAAGAAGAAGAAAAGTCCCAATATGAACAACTCAACAGCACACAAAAATGTGCAATTTTAATGATGCTTTTGGGAGAAGAAGAAGCTTCAGAAATTTTAAAAAATTTAGGACCTAAGGAAGTGCAACAATTGGGAAAAGAAATGTATAATGTTCAGGGTTTAGATCAAGATACAGTAAATAGGGTTTTAGATGAATTTCTGGCAATAATTAAAACTCAAACTGATCTTGGTATGGGATCAACTAATTATATCAGAAATGTTATGACAAAAGCTTTAGGTGAAAATAAAGCTCAATCTGTTCTTGGAAGAATCACACCAACCGAAAGTGATAAACCAATTGAAATTTTAGACTGGATGGATGCAAGGTCAGTTGCTGAACTAATATCAGATGAACATCCACAAATTATGGCTCTTATAATTTCATATTTGGAGCCAGGCGTCGCAGCTGATGTTCTAACATTGTTACCTGAAGAAACTCAATCAGATATAATTCATAGAATCGCCACCCTTGAAACAGTCCAACCTGACGCACTAGCAGAATTGGAAAGAGTAATGCAACTTAAATTCAAGACAAATACCTCACTAAGAGCCTCATCAGTTGGTGGTGTTAAAGATGCTGCTTCAATTATGAACTTCACAAAACAAAATATGGAACAAAGAATAATGAAAACTTTAGGTGAAAAAGATAGAAACTTAGCTAAAGAGATTCAAGAGAGCATGTTCACATTTGATACTCTAATTCTTATGGATGACAGAAGTATGCAGACGCTTCTTAGGAATGTTGATCAGGAAATTCTTATTATAGCACTAAAAGGAACTGAAGATGAATTGAAAGATAAAATTTTTTCATGTATGTCGCAAAGAGCGTCAGCAAATATAAGAGACGAAATGGAAGTTCTAGGACCATTGAGACTTACAGAGGTTCAAGAAGCACAAAAGGCAATTATCAATGTAGCCAGAACAATGTCTGACGAAGGAACTATTGTTCTCGCTGGAAGAGGTGGAGACGACTTTGTATGATGCCATTAAAAGACAAACCTAAAGATGATAAAGTTACTCAAATTTCTGGAGCTTTAAGTACCGAGGAAATAGTAAGTTTATTAAGTAAAAGTAATAAAGATTTTATAAAAGAATCAGATATTTCTTCTAATATTACAAATCTGTTTACAAAACTTACGCCTTCATTATTAGCTCAAAAGAACAAAACTAAAAAAATTGACTTAGATAAAAAACCATCAGAAGATGAGGATCTTAATCCTACTGAAGAGAAAATTGATGTTCAAAATAATGAAAAAAAGGTTGATGAAAGCATTCCTGAGTTGGAAAAAAAATATACGGAGCAAGAAGCAAAAAAAATGGCAAATGAGTTTGCTAAACAATATTATAATAATGGTTATAGACTAGGTGTCAAAAAAACAACTGAAGAACTTCAAAGAGGTGATAAAGCTTTAGCGGTAACTCTCAAAAATACCTCAGATAATCTTTTTAAATTAACACCTGACTTCATTGGAGAACTAAACAACTCTGTAACAAATTTATTATCAAATTTGTGCAAAGAAATTTTGGGTTACGAAATAGATAATAAAAATAAATTCTTTCAAGACAAAATCCTGAATCTTTCAAAATCTGTTGAAAATTCGATAAAGGAAGTGGAAGTTTTTTTAAATCCAAAAGATTTAAGTGCAATAAGCAACTACAATAATGAAAATAATTTGGATTTAAGTTTAAAAATGACTTCTGATGAAAAACTCGAAAGAGGTGATTTAAGAATAAAGTCAGGATCAATTGAAATTAGTGACATAGTATCTAACAAAATAAAATTTTCTGTACCTAGCGAAATAGAATCCGAGCTAAATAATTTGAAAGTAGATTCAACAAACCAAAAAAATAAAAAGTAATAATATTAGTAGAAATGATTGTAGCAAAAAAAATTATTCAAACAGTTAATTCTCATATTATTTCTAATAATAGAATTTACAAAAGCAAAACGTCTAAATTTGATGGTAAAGTTGTCGAATGTGATTCATTTCCCTCCCCTATTGGAACAATATGTGAGATTGAATGCAGCGATAAAACTCAAGTCACAGGTGAGATAATCGGTTTTAAAGAGAATAAAAATATTATTGCTGTTCATGATCAGAATGCAAACATAGTTCTAGGTTCACCTATAAAAGTCTTAAACTCATCTAATGATATTAATGTTGGTTCTCATTTGCTTGGAAGAGTTCTTGATGCCTTTGGAAAACCGCTTGACGGGGGTGAAAATATTATTGACTCAGGAGAAGTTTGGCCAATCAACGGAAAACCTATAAACCCAATGACAAAAAAACCAATTAATGAAGTCCTTGATGTAGGAATAAAAGCAATAAACTCTTTATTTACAGTTGGTCGCGGACAAAGATTGGGGATAATTGCCGGATCTGGAGTTGGTAAATCGATTCTACTAGGGATGATGACTAAATTTACCAATGCGGATGTTGTTGTTGTTGCTTTAATTGGAGAAAGAGGAAGAGAATTAGGTAATTTCGTTTCTGAAATTTTAAATGATGAATCAAGGAAAAGAACCGTTACAGTTGCAGTTCCTGCTGACAAATCACCTCTTCTTAGAATAAAGGGCGCAGAGAGAGCTACATCAATCGCAGAATATTTTAGGGATAAAGGTAAAAATGTTTTACTAATCATGGACTCACTTACAAGAATAGCGCATGCCAAAAGAGAAGTTGGTCTTGCAATTGGTGAACAACCTACATCAAAAGGTTACCCACCATCAGTTATCTCTATGATTCCAAATCTTATTGAGAGAACTGGAGCTGGGACAAAAAATCAAGGCACTATTACCAGCTTTTATACAATTCTTGCAGATTCTGATGATACTAATGATCCAGTTGTAGACACCGCAAGAGCAATTTTGGATGGGCATATTGTACTCTCAAGAGATTTGGCTCAAATTGGCATATTCCCTGCCATAGATCTAAATCAGTCATTAAGCAGAGTAATGAATTCAATTGTCACAGAGGAACACATAAATCAATCAGAATTTGTAAAAAAGTTATATTCAATATATCAAGAAAATAAAGACCTGGTGTTGATGGGTGGCTATACTCAAGGGCAAAATGCTGAAATTGATAGTGCACTTAATAATT
>CACEWP010000020.1 GCA_902563305.1 uncultured Alphaproteobacteria bacterium | reverse complement strand
TTTTAAAGAAAAGTTAATTCCTCCCACAAAAAATTGAGTTAAAATACTAACGATTAAAAGGGGGATTGAGAAAATTAGAAATACTTGAAGAAAAAATCTTATGACCCTTGCCATTGATTCTAATGGAGACTTTCCTGAAACTAATTCTGGTCCAAAAGCAAAAAATGATTTACATATTTTAAGAAAATCATCTAGTAACATCGGTGAGAAATATAAAAGTAGAACTCCCATAAACATAGAGCTAAATACAAAAACCTCTTTTGATGATAGGACTTTACCATCTTCTTTTGCCTTTTCTAGCCGCCTGGCTGTGGGGTCCTGGGTTTTTTCCTGACTTTCATCTTTATCTTCAGCCATTAGACATTCCTTTTATTTAGCAATTACATTCTCAATTGATTCTAAAGAACTTTTTGTTAATTCAGCAAATGCATTCCCAATAGATTGTGATGAAATATACATTATAAAAAAAGCTAAAAGCATAGTTACTGGAAAAGCAAATGAGAACATATTTAATTGTGGGGCAGCTCTTGTTATGATTCCTACTGCAATGTTGGTCATCAACAATGCACCAACTACTGGCAACATAATTAATCCTCCAGTATAGAACATTGCTCCAGCAGCCTCAATTCCAAGACCTACCAAACCTATGGATGGCAAACCATTGTTGATATTAAAAATTTCAAAACTTTTAAATAAAAACTCGATTGCTATAAGATGACCGTTTAATGATAGAAAAATTGTGATCAAGAATAAATCTAATATCAAACTTATTACAGGAGTTTGTGACCCTGTATCTGGGTCAACCATTTGGGAAAAGCCAAGACCAGTTGTGGCAGCGATTTTTTCACCAGCAAGACTTGCTGCTCCAAACCATATACTTAAAGTCATTCCCAATGATAATCCTATCAATGCTTCAACAACTACTATAATAAAGAGGTTATCAATAATTTGTTCAGAGATTTGAATATCCGACAGATACCCAAAATAGAACAGTGAAATTATTAATGAAAAAATAATTTTTACATTAATAGGAATTACTCTAGACCCAAGAAACGGGCTTGAAATTAAAAATGCAGATAATCTTATTGAACATAAAAAAAATTTAAATAAATATTCTAGAAGTGAGTTTAATTCAATTCCAGGTAAAGCATCCATTGGGTTGTAAAAAGGAAGTGGAATAAACATTAACTTATTCCTGAAATTGTATCGAAAATAAAATTAAAATAATCTGTTAAACTAACCAAAAGAAAATTTGCTAAAAAACCCATTGCAAAAATTACCAATACAATTTTAGGAACAAAACTTAGAGTCATTTCCTGAATTGATGTTGCTGCCTGAATTATCCCAATTATTAGTCCTATTGCTAGAGCTGCTCCTAGAAAAGGGCCGCTTGAAATCAATACTTGGTAAAATGCCAACCTTACCATTTCAACATTTTCATCAAAACCCATTTTTAATTCCCTTTAAAATTTTCATGAGAATGTTCCAACAAGTGATCCCACAGTCATAGTCCAACCATCCACTAGAACAAATAAAAGAAGTTTGAAGGGCAGGGCAATTAACATTGGTGACAGCATCATCATACCAAGCGACATTAAGACTGATGCAACAACCATGTCAATTACCAAGAAAGGTAAGAAAAGTAGAAAACCTATCTGAAATGCAGTCTTTAATTCACTTGTAATATATGCTGGTAATACAATATAAAATGGTACTTGAGAACTATCTTCGAATTCACCTTCATTTGCCATTTGAGCAAACATTAATAAGTCATTTTTTCGTGTATTCCTTATCATAAACTTTTTTAATTCGCCGCCTCCACTCTCAACTGCTTCAGTTAAATTCATTTCACCGCTGTTGTAAGGAACGGATACATCAGAGTAAATTTTATTAAAAGTTGGTGCCATTACAAAGAACGTAAGAAATAAAGAAATAGCAACTAAAATTTGGTTAGGTGGTGTTTGTTGAGTCCCGAGAGCTTGCCTTAAAATTGACATAACAATAATGATTCTTGTAAATGCAGTCATGCCCAAGACTAGAGATGGTAAAATGGTGAGGGCTGTCATTAATGCAAGTATTTTTAAAGAAAGAGAATAGGTTTTAGTTCCATTTGCTGACTCTGTAATTGTCAGTGCTTCTAGTCCTTCTGGTGAAACTTGACTAAAACCAATATTAGGAAGTACGATTGATAAAAGAAAAATAAATAAGCTAAACTTTTTCATTCCTTAACCTTTTCTCAAATACCTTTTCGAGATTATTTTGTTTTAAATTATTATTTTTAATTTCTGTGAGTAATGATCCTGAATTCTTCCCAGAAATAAAAAGATAGTCTTTATTGTCTAAGTTCAATATCAAAGCTCTATCACCTTGTCCAAGGATTGTAACTTCTGAAACTCTCATTCTTTTTTTTGAATTTAGTGTTTTAGAAATAAAATGTTTATTTTTTTTAATATAATAGAAACCTACAAAAAGTAGAGACAAGAAACCTAAAACAAGTAAGTAATTTGATAAACTTGGACCCGCATATTCTGGCATTTTTCCTCTCTAGTTAAATTTTATAAAGGAAAATGCAAGAACCTTGCCGAACTCAACAGTATCTTTTTAAGTAGTTGTTTTAATTGATAAAAAAAATAAAAAAAACTAATTTGTCAAATTAGTGACGCTTTAGAGATTCTCGATTAGTTCTTCTGGGGTAGCAACTTCGGTAAATCTTATCCCAAATTTTTCACCGACCATTACGACTTCTCCCTTAGCTATTTTCGTCCCATTCGCTAATATATCAAGCGCATCGCCGGCCAATCTATCTAGCTCGACAACTGAGCCTTCGTTTAGTCTTAAAAGATCTTTAATTTTTACTTCTGTATTTCCCACTTCTACAGTAAGTTTTACTTCGATATTCTCTAAAAGCCTCAAATTACTTACTGCTGCAGAGTTTTTATCTACACTCTTTGCTTTTTCTTCATCTTTATTTGCATCTTTATTTTCAACTGGGGCTTCCGAAGCTTTTACTTCTTCTTTTGTTTCTTCAGTTTGATTTTTTTCTTTTTCAGCTGTTTCTGCATTCATTTTTATTCTCCTTAATTTGTTCTATTCGCTAGCTTCACAGAAGCATTACCATTTAGTTCTCCCATTTCTGCCTTAAAGTATCTTTGGTTTTCTACATAAAAATCGACTGTGTCCTCTAAATTGACATTTAAAGTATCTCCTGTTTTCATTCTTAATAGCTTTGACATTGAAACAATAGGTTCCGCAAGATGACTTTTTACCATTAAAGGAACTTCTAAGACAGCTTTTTCTAATTTATCTCGCCAGGTCATATTAGACTCTACAACATCCGATTGAACTCTAGATCTTAAGAGTGAAGAGACTGGTTTCAGTGTTTGAAGAGGATAAACAACATCGAATGACATAGAATCAATATTTGGTAATTGCATTACAAAAGAGCATACAATCACTAAGTCAGTTGATTCCACGAAAGCTGCAAATTGAGGGTTTTGTTCTCTACTTTGAAATTTTATTGAAATAGGAGTTAAATCTTTCCAACATTGCTCTAATACAGTGGATATACCGTTATTAATAACTTCAATAATTTTTTCTTCTGTTGCAGTAAATTCTGTTCTTGCAGTGTCATTTACTTCTAACTTTCCACCATATCTGCTGCTTGTGCATAAGCTTACAAAAGATGGAGGAAGAACTGTAAGCATAGAACCTCTTAATTCGTCTATTCTACTGTTTGTTAAGCTCATAAAAGCGTCCAGACCGGAGCTGTACTCTTCAAATGATTTTACTTCAGGGGGAAAAGAGCTTATTCTTGGTTGAACCCTCAAAAGTGGTAAAAACACTCCTCTTACTGTTCTAGCAAACCTCTCATTAATCAACCTTAATGCATAATAGTCGCCAAGGAGTGAAAGGTCATCAGAACCAAAGTTAAATTTTTTATATTCAATTTCAGTTCCATCTTTTACTGTAGTAGATGCGCTTAGATCCCCCGACTTGAGGCCATCCATTAGAGCATTTACTTCTTCAGATGATAATTTTCTTGATGGTTCACTCATAATCTTAACTTAATTATTGTACTACAAAAGATGTAAAATGTACATTTTCAATTCCTCCAAAACCCTCAACTTTCATAAGAATTTTGTTAATACCTTCTTTTAAAGCTTCTGCTAAATTATATTTTCCTTCTTTACCTGCAATATCCTCCGATGAGAATTCTGACATTATAGTCAAAATCTCAGATCTAAGGGCTAATTGATGACTCTCTACGTTTACCATTACTTGCTCATCATATTGAGTTGAAACACCAACGGATACCTGAAGAAACTTCTTTGAACCTTTAAGATTAGCAGTGAAGTTTCCAGGAAATTCGTAATATGTTGTGGTAAAAATTTCTTCTTCAGGAGTGATTTTTGGAATTTTTTTTGGTCCTGATGGGCAATTACCTTCTTCATCCTTTTCTTCTTCAGCACATTCAGCGCTTGCTTCTTCTTGATTTTCTTCGTCTTCTTTATTAGCTTCTTGTGGATTTTCTTTTTTTTCTATAATTTGAGATATTTCTGCAGATGGATCTGTATCACTTCCACCTCCCATCAGAATGCCAACACCAATTCCAGCTCCCATTAGAGTAATCCCGCCTACTATCATTAAAATAAGTTTTACAGGGGATTTTTTTTCTGTTTCTTGATTATTTTCTTCTGCCATTTCTTTCTCCTTAGTATCTTAAATTAATTAAGCTTTTACATCAATATTATGGTTACTAATTTTTAAGTTTTCTTTCTTTGGTTTTTCTTTCTTATCAGAAGTTGTTTCATTTGAAAGAAGATTTTTATTATTTTTATTATCATTAAAATAATTATTTTGATTATTCTCCCCGCCCATCATACTTGAAAAACTTTTAGTTTCTTTATCGATTGTATCGATTAATTTCGGTAGGTTGTCATTTAATAAGGTCACAACTTCTTGATTTTCTGAACCAATATTTATAGATGTTACATTATTTTTCACAGAAACTTCGAGGTTTAACTTCCCCAAATTTTTCGGTTTTAATTGAATTTGAAGTTTATTTAAACCATTATTTACCGGATTTATTATAATCTTAGAAAATTTTTCACCCCAACTGCTCTCCAATAAATCCAAAAAATCTTTTCCATTAGGATTTATATTTTGAGGTTTTGAGTCATTCATTTTAAAGTTCCTCTTATCATTAGTTTCTTTCTTTTGAAAAAATTGGTTGTCTTTCGATGTATTGATTTTTACATTAGTGACATTTGAGTTTGTTTGTGATTTAACAATTTTAGTTTGAATATCTCTACTTTCTTCAATTTTACCAGTCATAGCAAATTGTTTGTTCTTTTTTTTATTTTTTTTTTCAATTAATGTTACTTGTTGATTCAAATTAGTTTTTGGTTCTTTTGAGTTGTTCTTTAATTCATTCAAGGGATTCTCAATTTGAACCTTTGAGTTGGTTTGAGTATTTGCATTTTTTTGTATACTCAAACTGTTGTCAATTTTAGATAATTTCTTATTTTTAGTAGGCTCTTTAATAATATTAATAACGAGGTTTTGTTCTCTTACTTTATTTACATCAAGATTTGAATCCTTTAAGGCCTCATTTGAGTTTGTAATACTTTTTTTTGGATTGTTTGGGTTTGCTTGAGCAAATCTATCACTGAAAGGTTTAAAAAAGTTTTTGCTAATTTCCTTTGGTAAATTAGACGGTCCAGTTATACCAATTTCTTTGTAAAACACCTCTATGAGTGATTTAGCAAGCTCTATTTCATTATCATTTTCAAGAATTTCTATTTTTTTCGTGGTCTTATCAAACTCAAGGTTTTTGGAATTCGTAATCTTAGAATTTTCCAATTCTGGAATAATTTTTTGGTTGATAGGTTGATTAATGATATTTTTAGCTAAATTCTTATTATTTTCATCTAAATTTTCTAAATTCATTAATGCAAAAAGTTCTGCAAATAACTCATCAGTCTTTTCAGAATTGAAATTAGTATCTAAAATATTAGTTTTATTAATAATATTATTCTTTATTGCAACCATAACTGCTCTTTCTTGCCTATTTGTGCAATTATAGTGCCACTGTTAAAGGGAGAATAAATTTTTAGGCTTAAAAAAATTTTCTTTTTTCAATTCATGAAAATTTTCTTTTTGAATTTTATTAAATCTTTTTTTTTCAAGAATTTTTTCCTTTTGTTTTTCAACTTTTCCAATTTCTGAAAGATTATTACTTATTTCTTGCTCAACGTGATTTTCTCTATTTCTCGAAACCTGAATTTTATTCATTAGGTTCTGCTTAAAAGAAGCATTAATTTTTAAATCTGAACCTTTAACTTCATCGGACT
>CACEWP010000019.1 GCA_902563305.1 uncultured Alphaproteobacteria bacterium | reverse complement strand
TTCTGTTGCAGTACCGATTTATCAAACTACATCATATCAGTTTAATAATACTGAACATGCATCAAAGTTATTCTCGCTTCAAGAGCTTGGAAATATTTACACAAGAATAATGAACCCAACCTGTGCTGTTTTGGAAGAAAGATTAACGAAGTTAGATGGCGGAGCAGCTGCAATGGCAGTAAGTTCGGGTCAAGCCGCCTCTGCATTCGCTATTCAGAACATCTGTCATTCTGGAGATAACTTTGTAAGTTCAACTGATTTATATGGAGGAACCTGGAATCTATTTTCTAACACAATGAAGGAAATGGGTATTGAATGTAGGTTTGTCGATCCAACTAAACCAGAACAATTCGAAAATGCAATTGATAAGAAAACAAGATGCATATATGCAGAAACTCTTCCTAATCCGAAATTAAATGTTTTTCCAATAAGTGAAGTTTCTCAAATTGGTCATAAACATAATATTCCGTTGATAATGGATAATACAGCAGCACCCTATATTTGTAAGCCTTTGCAACATGGTGCTAACATTGTTGTTTATTCAACTACAAAGTATATTGGTGGACATGGCCTCTCAATTGGTGGAATAATTGTTGATGGTGGAAACTTTGATTGGGAGGCAGCTGGAGATCGCTTTCCAATGTTGAATTCACCTGACCCAAGTTATCATGGTGCTGTTTGGTCGCAAGCATCAAAGCCATTAGGACCTATAGCCTATATACTTAGAGCAAGGGTGATACTGCTCAGAGACATTGGCTCCTCAATGAGTCCTTTTAATGCTTTTACCTTTATTCAAGGAATGGAGACACTTCCACTCAGAATGCAGAGGCACTGTGAAAATGCTGAGAAGGTAGCTCAATTTCTTTCAAAAAATGATAAAATTGAAAAGGTCATCTATCCAAGCCTGATGTCAGGTGTTCACAAAGAGAGAGCGGAAAAATATATGACCAATGGAAAAGGAGCGCTACTTGGTTTTGAGCTGAAAGAGGGCGAAGAAGCAGGTAAGAAGTTCATCGATAGTTTAAAGCTTCTATATCATGTAGCAAATATTGGAGACGCCAGGTCATTGGCTATTCATCCAGCATCTACAACTCACTCACAGTTATCTGATGATGAAAAAATTGCATCCGGAGTTACACCAGGTTATGTCAGACTATCAATTGGGATTGAGCATATTGATGATATTCTCGCAGACCTACAACAAGCTCTAGATAAAGTCTAAATGAAATTTTTTAATAGTAAAGGATTCCCCTATCATAGAGGTAGGAGATTAAGGTCTTTTGATTATTTAAGAGATTTGGTTTCAGAAAATACTTTAACTGTGAATGATTTCGTAATGCCATACTTTGTAAGAGAAGATAATGACGATCCTTCAATTGAAGGAATGAAAGATATAAAAAGATTTTCAATTTCTGAACTACTCAAAGAATTAGATACTATCTCTAATTATGGCATAAAGGCAATAGCGTTATTTCCAAAAGTGTTTAAAGAAAAAAAATCCTTAAAAGCTGAAGAAAGTTATAATAATGAAAATTTAATATGCAGAGCAATAAAATCAATCTCTAAGAGATTTCCAGAAATTATTATAATTTGCGATGTTGCCCTTGATGCATATACCTTAAGTGGACACGATGGCATAATCGATGAAGATGGCAAAATTAATAATGATTATACAATAGATATATTATCAAAAATGGCAGTTAATTTCGCTGACTGTGGGTGTAAAGTTATTGCTCCAAGTGATATGATGGATGGCAGAGTAAAAATTATAAGAGAAAATTTAGAAAAAAATGGTTTTTTTGATACAAATATTCTTTCTTATAGCTCTAAATTTTGTTCGAATTTCTATGCACCATTCAGAGATGCACTAGGGAGCAAAAAAAATCTTGGAAATTCAAAAAAAAATTCTTATCAAATAAGCTTTAATAATAGTAGAGAAGCACTTAAAGAATCTATTGAAGATATTCATGAAGGAGCAGATATGATAATGGTCAAACCAGCTGGATATTATCTTGATATAATAAAAGAAATAAGGGGAAACTGTTTAGTACCAATTGCTGCATATCAGGTAAGCGGAGAATATTGTTTGATAAAAAGTGCATCTGAAAAAAATTTAATTAATTTTAAAGATTGTGTTTTAGAGAGTCTTACCTGTATTAAGAGATCAGGTGCAGACATAATTTTTTCTTATTTTGCCAAAGATGCAGCAGAGTGGTTAAAACAATAAAATCATAATGAACTTGATTTTTGAAAATTATAGGATTAAAAAAAGATATTACATAAATTAGGAGATTATAATGTCAAGAACGCATCCAGGTAGATTTCACATAGCAATTCCAGGTCCCACGAACATCCCGGAAAGAATATTAAATGCAATGCATATTTCATCTGAGGATCAAAGAAACCCAGAAATCCCAAACTTAACTATACCTCTGTACAAAGACGTAAAAAAAGTCTTTAAATCTGAATCTGGCACAGTGTTCTTGTTTCCTGGTTCGGGAACAGGTGCTTGGGAATCTGCAATCATTAATACAATGTCACCTAATGAAAAAGTTTTAATTTATAGATACGGTCAATTTAGCCATTTATGGGCGGATATGTTCAAAAGGCTAGGCTTAGATACTGAAATGGTAGAGAGAGAGTGGGGAACTGGAACACCGCCTGAAGAAGTAGAAAAAACTTTAAAAAATGACACTGATCATAAGATAAAAGTTGTTTGTGTTACTCAGAACGAAACTGCTACAGGAGTAACCTCACATGTTGAGGATATTAGAAAAGCAATGGATGCAGCAAACCATCCTGCACTTCTTTTTGTTGACGGTGTAAGTTCTATCGCTTCTATTGATTTTAGAATGGATGAATGGGGTGTTGATTGTGCGATCTCTGGTTCTCAGAAAGGGTTCATGTTGCCATCTGGTATGGCAATCATGTGTGTAAGTGAAAAAGCTCTTGAGGCTCACAAAAAAGCCCAATTGAAAAGATGTTATTATTCATGGGAAGATCAAATTGCAACAAATAAAGATGGTTATTTCCCTTATACTCCTCAGATACCAATGTTAAGAGCATTACAAGAGTCTTGTAATATGATTTTCGAAGAAGGTCTAGAAAACGTTTTTAAACGTCATCACAGAATAGCCGAAGGTGTTAGAAAAGCAGTTTTAGAGGGTTGGGACTTAAAATTGTGTGCTAAAGATCCATATTGGTATTCTGATACAGTTTCAGCAATAGTTGTACCTGAAGATAAAGACGCTAAAAAAGTTCTTTCTACAGCTTTTAATAAATATCATCTTTCTCTTGGTGCTGGGCTTACTGAAGTTGCTGGTAAGGTTTTTAGAATTGGTCATCTAGGTGATTTAAATGAACTTCAAGCTTCAGCTTTTATCAATGGAGCTGAAATGGCAATGATTGATTCTGGTATAAATGTAAAAGCTGGAAGTGGCGTCGCTGCTGCTTCTGAATATTGGAGAAAGGCCCTAGAAAATGACTCAAAAGTTCAAAGTATTGGTAACAAGGAAGTGGCCTAATCTTGTTGAAAAGAAACTTGAGGAAAGTTTTGATGTAACTCTCAATAAGAATGATATTCCTATGACCGAGGAAGAACTGATGAACGCGATCAATAATTTTGATGCATTGCTTCCAACAGTTACAGATAAAATTTCTGATAAAATAATCTCTTCAAACAACAGGAAAGCAAAAATTATTGGAAATTTTGGTGTCGGTTTCAACAACATTGATATTGAATCAGCCAAAAAAAACGGGGTAGTAGTAACTAATACTCCAGAGGTATTAACTCACTGTACTGCAGACATTGCAATGCTGTTACTTTTAGGAGTCGCAAGAAGAGCTTCAGAAGGTGAATTTCACGTTAGAAAAAAAGAATGGGTAGGTTGGAGACCTACTCATATGATGGGAACTAAAATTACTGGAAAAACACTAGGATTAGTTGGAATGGGAAGAATTGCTCAAGCAGTTGCATACAAAGCGCATTTTGGTTTTGATATGAAGATTGCATATTTTGATCCTTATTTTAAAAATGATGAAATAAGAAAAAAATTTGATGCAACTCCATTTAATTCATTAGAAGAGCTTCTAGGTTGCTCAGATTTTGTATCTTTACATTGTCCCTCTACAAAAGAAACAAAAGGTTTAATTAATCTAGATTCTCTATCCAAAATGAATAAATCCAGTTACTTAATTAATACTGCTAGAGGAGATATAGTTGTGGAGGAAGATTTAGTAACAGCTTTAGATAATGGTATTATAAAGGGTGCAGGTCTTGATGTTTTTGAGGCAGAACCAAATGTTAACCCAAAATTATTAAAGTTTAAAAATGTTTTCCTACTTCCTCATCTTGGAAGTGCTACTGAAGAAACAAGAGAAGCTATGGGAATGAGGGTTTTGGAAAATATATCAAAATTCTTCAATGGAAAAGAACCTACAGATAGAGTGGTATAATTAGTAATGAACTCAGGTATAGGTAAGGCTAACTCTAACTCTAGCTCATTACTTAAGGAATTATTCAAACATGGTGTTTCACATGTTCAGCCTAGAAATATTCTTAAAAAATTCTTAAGTATTTCTAAAGAAAATCTAGTTATTGATGATGGTAAAAATAAAATAATATATAAAGATTTTAAAAGTATCTTTCCAATATGTGTTGGCAAAGCTTCAGTTGATATGGGACGTTCAGCTTTATCAATTTTAAAAGACTTGAAAAAAAAAACCTCCGAAGGGATAATTGTTGTAAATAAAGAAAATTTTCAAGAATTAGATGGTTTTAAATGTTTTTATTCTGGACATCCAATTCCAGACGATAATGGCCTGATTGCTGCAAAGTTTATTGAAAGAAAATTAAAATCTCTTGATGAAAAAGACTTAGTTTTATTTTTCCTATCAGGTGGAGGCTCGTCATTATTGCCATATCCTGTATCTAAAATCAAACTTACTGAGAAAGTAAGACTCAATAACTCACTATTAACCTCTGGTGCAAATATTAAAGAAATCAATACAGTAAGAAAACATCTTTCAAAGATAAAAGGAGGTAATCTTTTGAAAATGAGCTTCCCATCAAAAATTCATAGCCTTATTTTATCTGATGTGATAGGAGATGATTTAAGTTCGATTTCAAGCGGTCCAACAGTACCAGATGCAAGCACATTTAGGGATGTAATTAAAATATTAGAAAAATATTCTTTGTGGAATGAAACACCAGGTTCAATAAAATCTTATATTGAGAAAGGACTCACAGATCCAGAATTAGAAACTCCTAATCAAAAGAATATAATATTTTCAAGTTCAAATAATACATTAATTGGCAGTAATAATTCATGCCTTAAAAGTATTCAGAGTCTATGTAGATCCAAAAAAATCAAATCAAAAATTTGGAAAAAAAACTTAGAAGGAGATGTCGAGGTAATTGCAAAAGAATTTTCTGAAGATATTAAAAATTATCAAAAATCAAAGTCATTAGTTCTTATATCTGGCGGAGAGAGCACAGTAAAAGTAAAAGGGAAAGGGAAAGGAGGACGGAATCAAGAGTTAGCATTACACTTTTTAAAAAATGTAAAAGAGTCTGTTCCAAACTTAAAGTTTACAATGTTATCTGCAGGAACAGATGGAAGAGATGGACCAACTAATGCCGCAGGAGCAATTATAAACAACAACAGTTTAGATGTAATAAATGATAAAAAAATTGATCTTGAAAAAGAACTAAATAATAATAACTCATATGAAGTGTTGAAAAAAATTAATTCACTTGTAATAATTGACGGGACAAACACCAATGTTGCTGATTTACAGCTCATAATGATTAATTAGATGGGTACACTTAAAAATAAAGAAATTATTATTAAAAGTTCTAATGAATTCCCTTGTTCATATGTAAAGGGTAGAACTGAAAAAAGAATCTTTATTAACATTCCTTACAATCCGAAAATAAGAGAGAAAGTTGTTTCTGAATTAACAAGAATAGGGTTTAGAAGAAACTACAATCATATGTACCTACCTACATGCAAAAACTGTAGTTCATGTATTTCATCAAGGATTAATATCAATAATTTCATATTATCAAAGAGTAATAAAAGAAATCTAAAAATCAATGATGATTTATCTCTTATAGATAATAGGACTTTTACTACTGGAAGATTTGAACTCTTCAAAAAATACTGTGAGTTAAGACATCAAAAAGGTCAAATGAAATATATGACAGAGTATGATTTTATTAATTTCTTTCATAAATCTAAAAATAAAACTAAAATTTACGACTTAGTAGATAATAAAAAAAAACTATTTGGATCAATTTTGTTGGATGTACTTGATGATGGTTACTCAGCAGTTTACAGCTTTTTTAATCCAATATTAAAAAAAAGAGGACTAGGGAAAAATATTATTTTAAAGACAATCCAAAAATTACAAGATAAGAAAAAAAACTTTTTATATTTAGGGTATTGGATTAAAGAGTCGAAAAACATGAATTACAAATCATCATTTAGCAACGTGGAATATTATATTAATGGAAGTTGGGAAAAAAATTTATAAATTTGGAATTTGATTTTTTATTTGATCTCGAAAAATAAATCTATAATTATGTTTATCCATGATTTTTAAAAAAAAAAATTCCGTTATCTTTAAAGCCTCATCGTAATCGTCATAGTACTCTTTTTTAAAATTATCTTTCATACAGTCAGGAATTTTAAAAAGTTGCTTGTAAAATTTCTTCCCAATATTGAAGGTAACAGCATTTCCTGTCTTAGGTGATATAAAATGAACATCTTCAGTTTTACCTGATACAGCGCACAATTTTATATTTAGACCATATCCTAGGTTTTTTAAAAAATTAATTTCCCAATTTATATATTTTCCTATCATATATGAATTGCTTTTTAATTGCATGTACGTTAGCTCTAAAATATCATTGTAAATCTCTAAATTTTTTTCCCACAACGGTAAAAATTTTATACAAAGTTCTGATGCTGATGCCTTAATAATAGAAAATATATAATTATCAAATGAATTTGAATCTCTTTGTTCAAAATTAATAAAACCTAATGCATTTTTATCCCTTGAACTCCAAGTAAATTTTATTTTATCAAAGTTAATTAAATTATTTTTTTTACTTTTACTGGATCTGGAAAGTCCCTTT
>CACEWP010000018.1 GCA_902563305.1 uncultured Alphaproteobacteria bacterium | reverse complement strand
AGGGTCAGGAGTTTCTTGACCTTCTAATGCCATCATACCGTCTTTTCTTGCAATTCCAGCAAGTTCAACTATTCTCTCGATAAGTTCATCCATTTTTTTAACAGGAGGTTTAAATGCCTTACCAAATGCTCCAAAAGAACCTAAATATACAGGAAGAGGTGCAGTGTACATTACAGCAAAAAAAGAGCCCCCAAAAACAATTAAAATTGAAGGGACATCTATATAAGAGCCTAACCCACCAGCAGATATCATAGCCCCTGCAATCATTCCTATAGTCCCGAGAAAACCTATTATTGTAGCTAAATCCATTTATTTTTCCATTAACAATTTATATATATAAAGTAATATTTTGGTATAGATTCTGCAACTTTAATACCAAAATACAAAAAATTTTTATAAAATCATTATTTTATTGTAGTATATAGATATGTTTAAAAATCAACTTTTTATATGTTTTTTTATACTTTTATACGGTAATTCATACGCTTCTAATTTTATTGATAAGGGTTACTATGTTATAGACTTAAAAAATAAAATAGAATGGCTTAAGTGCACAACTGGTCAGCAATGGAGTGATAAAAAAAATTCTTGCGTAGGAATTCCAGTAAAACTTGAATACAAAGCAATCGAACAGGCAAATACAATGTTAAACGAACAAATTGAAGGTGAATGGAGACTGCCAACACGTAAAGAATTAGAAAGCTTAGTCTGTAAAGAATGTAAAGGAGTCAAAATTAATCTTGAATTTTTCCCAGATACACCCGCTGAACCATTTTGGACATCTCAAAGAAATTGGTGGTCACCAAAATTTTTTTGGTCAGTAAATTTTTTTACAGGACATTCATATGGAAGATTTGTACCTGAAAAAGAACTTTTCGTGAGATTTGTAAAAGACCGCTAGTCTCTATTTTTTAAGTATTCAATTATTTTGAAAAGAAAAAGAAGGATACCAGCTGTAAAAATTACAAAAACTGCTTTCCAGGGTGTGATAAAAGATAAATAAGCTAAATTTTCTTTAAAAGTTAAGGCTATAATGATTAATAATAAGACAAATGCTAGAAAATATCTTATATACAAACATATTCTACAATTTTTCATTTTTTCAAAATAAGACAGCTCATTTTTTTAGATTTTGAAAAATCACAAATAGATTTGGCCATCGAATTAGTTTCTGAAATAAGAATGAGCTTAAATAATCTATTCTCCTCAATTATTTTCAATTTATTAAAAAGTTCTGGAAATTCATTAGAAATTATTTTATTAATTTTTTCTTTTTGATCTTCAGCATTTTTTATCTTTGAAAAGGCGCCAAACTGAAGCTTAGTAAGCTTTTTTGGCAACATAGTTCTATCTGGTTTTGGTTTTGGTTTTGCTTTTACCTGTATATTATTTTTTTTGATTGAAGATTGTTTACTCTCACTATCTAATTCATTTTTATTGATAATATTATTTTTTTCTTCAATTTTACTTGATACCTCATCGCTTGATTTATTATCCTTTCCTTTCAAGTCAGATGTATTAGAATAATTATCAAAACTCTTAATTTCGTTCGACTTTTCATTTCCCTTTTTTTTATCATTAGTTCGATTTGAACCAATTTCTTTTAACTTTTCGTATTTCTCATGTTTTTTAAACTCATTATTATCTATTACTACTTTGTTATTTCTGTCAAAATTAGGTGTCAGAATATTAACATTAATGAAAAAAATTAAAAAAAGAATTGGAAAAATCAGTAAAGGTAAAATTTTAATCATTTTATTTATAATAGAATAAATCATGAAATAAGCTAGAATTTAAGGAATTATTTTTTTTATTTATTTTAAATAAAGTGTCAAGTATCTGACCTTAATCAAGTGTCAAATTAAAGTTTTGCATTTAATTTAAAAAAATTGTGAAATAATTGTGAAAGGATATTAATTATGCAAATTTCACAGAATTTAAAGTTGAAACAAAGTCAATCTTTAGTGATGACTCCTCAACTTCAACAAGCAATAAAGTTACTCCAACTTAATAATCTTGAGTTAACTAATCTAGTAAATAAAGAGCTTGAAGAAAATCCGTTTCTTGAAAATGAATCAATCGAGTTAGATGATAAAGAAAATTCGAATGAAGAACAAACATCGAAGGTTGATGAATCTTTTGAAAGCGGAGAATCGATATCAGATGAACCACGCAATGATGATTACGAAAATCGATGGGATAATGATATTTCTTTCGCTAATAATAGAGGTTCATCAATTGATAGTACTGATCCAGGCAGCGTTATCGAACAGACACTTAGTAATAAAGTTTCATTAAAATCTGTTTTAAAAGGTCAGGCAGAATTAGAATTTATAGATGAGGATGATATAAAGATTTCCGAAATATTAATAGATTATATTGATGAAAATGGATGGATAGTTGAAGATCTAGAAAATATATCAGATTTTAGTGGATTTGAGTTAGCAAAAATAGAAGCCATTTTAAAAAAAATGCAGACTTTTGAACCTAATGGAGTCTTTGGAAGAAATTTAAAAGAATGCTTAAAAATTCAACTTAAAAATACTGAAAAATTTGACAATAATAAAAATATTATAATAGATAATATTGAAATGCTTGGAAGTGGAAACATCAGAGGATTACAAAAGTTAACCACTCTGAATGAAGAAGGGCTAAAAGAACAAATCAAACTTATTAGATCATTAGATCCAAAACCAGGTTGTAAATATTCAAATGATCCAGATAATATCTTTCATCCAGATGTACTAGTTTCAAAAAATAATTCTGAATGGTCCGTTGAGCTGAATCAAGGAACTCTTCCAAAGGTAACAATCAACGAAAATTACGTTAAAGAAATTGAAAGTTTACAATGTGGAGAATCAGATAAAAAGTTTATTAATGAATCTCTAAATTCAGCAAGATGGTTACTCAAAGCAATTGAGCAACGTAATCTTACTACATTGAAAATCAGCTCCGAAATAGTAAATCAACAAAAAGAATTTTTTGAAAAGGGAAAAAAGTACCTTAAACCAATGGTTTTAAAAGATGTTGCAAAAAAAATAAATATGCATGAAAGTACAGTAAGTAGGGTTACATCGGATAAATTAATGCTCACCCCTAGAGGAGTTTTAGAGATGAAATTATTTTTCAGTGCATCTATTAGTAGTACAAAAAAAGGTGAGACCCATTCTGCTGAGTCGGTCAGAGAATCACTTAAAAAACTAATAAGCAACGAGCCTATTAACAGCCCATTAAGCGACGAAATGTTAGTTGAAAAACTTCAAAGTGAGGGTATAGAGCTAGCTAGAAGAACTGTTGCTAAATATAGAGAGTTGTTAAATATTCCTGCTTCATCAGTTAGAAGAAAAATAATGAAGATTCAAAGTATGAATATCTAGAATTTTAGGACTAATAAAATTTAAATATGACTTTTAATAAAAGATTAGTTTATTAACAGTCTTAGTAATTAAGAATAAATTACTATCATTTAATTTTAATATTCTTTCTTATGAGTATCTTAAACTTTTTATTTCTCTAGAAGATTTGTCTAGAAAATGAGAGATAGGATAAACTTTTGTCATCACTGGTTTATTATCGTCAAAATGACAAACCTTTATTACTGGGTTTAACTTAGAAACATCTTCGTTAGTTACTTTTGATTTAAATAATACGTTCATTACGTTCTCCTTTATGGAAGTTATCTGCAATTTTTTTGCCAAAGTAATAGAAAACTATATTTTTTCATTCTTCAATATTTGTCTAAAGTATTTAATTTGTTCTTTTTTGTATTGATCATCATATTTAGAATGAAATACAATCTTTTTTTGTCTCAAATCATTCCAGTATGTATGAACTTTTTTTAAATATTTTTTCTTTCTTTTAGGAATTGAAGAATGATATCTTGATACAGCTTCGTTCCACGATTTATATCTTTTGTATAATTTTGATAAAAATATAGCAGCATATTTCACATTTTCTTCCGGTTCAATAATATGAGATAGATCTTTAAAATTCTTTAGGTGGTAGGATGTATTAATTTGCATACAACCTACATCTATACTTTTGTTTTTCTCGATATTTTCTTTTAAGTATTCAAGTATCTCAAATTTACTGTCAAAATAAATTGATTTACCAGACACATTTAAGGTCCATGGCCATGATTGGAAAGGTTTCTCGTTTTTCTTAACACCTGATTCTACTAGAGCAATAGAGGTTAATAATTTTTGAGGTAGTTTGTAAATTTTGCCGTATTTTTCTGTAAGATAATTACAATTACTCAAATCCTCTGATGCAAGTAAATCAAAGGAAAACAAAAAAATAATTATGAGTAAAAATTTTCTCATAAAAATAAACAGCAATTTAAATGCCAACTTTAATTATTTTTTAATTATTGAACTACTCAACAAGTCTCTTCCAACTGAAATGAAATCATATGGATTAATTGATTTTCCGTTGACTTTTATTTCGTAATGAAGATGAGCACCAACTGCTCTTCCAGTAGAACCCATTTTTCCAATTACTTGCCCCTCTTTAACACTTGTGCCTTTTTTTACACTCAGTTTGTGTAGGTGACCATATAAAGTAGTTACTCCATGTTTATGAACAATTTTAATAGTTTTACCAAAGGAACCATTTCTTCCTGAAAAAGAAACATATCCATCAGCTGGAGCTCTAACCTCTTCTTGCCAAGTTCCAGCCATATCAATGCCATGATGCATTTGTTTACGTTTACTTTTTGGATGAATTCTATATCCGTAGGGGCTTGAGACATAATAATATTGCATAGGAGGTTTAAGTGGAACAAAAATAATTGCATTCTTTAGATCCTCTAAAATTTGGAATCTTAGAGAAGTATGATCTAAAAGATCCTCATTATCCTCCCCAATGCTTATATTTTCATTTAACAAGTTATTTACTCTATGAATATCAATTTTATCTGGATGTAAATTTAATTGTTCAAAAACACTTAGAAGTTGAAAAATTTCTGAGTCTATTTTTTTTGTAAAATTAATGATCTTTAATTTTTTTGTTCGAGGCGCTACAAATGGTATTACAGGTAATTTTCTATAGGCAAAAGATTCTTTTTTTTTCTTTAAAGATTTAGAAATGTCTACATTATTTTCAAACGCATGCTCAATAGCAACCATTTCTGGAATTGCTAGCTTAGAAAACTGATCAAATTTAACTTCATCTGAGTAGTTTACATCACTTGGAAAACTAATTTTAAAATTACTCATCATACTTTTTAAATTAAATAACTTTTCTCTTAATTCATCTTTAATTTTAGTCTCAACCATCTGTTGATTATTTAACTCGTCTTCTTTTTTTATTACTATCTCAATTTTCTCTGAGTTTAATTCATGTTCTGTAGTATTTTTTCCCTTTGCAATATCTTTAAGTACTTTGATTTCCGATTCAGTAAAACTTTGATTTGTAATCTCAGAGTTTTTATAAGTTAAATAAGAAAAAAATGAGGAAACACCGAAAAAAAATAGCTGTAAAATTTTAAAAACAAAGACTAAGAAAATTGCAAAAGCTGAAATGTAATGCTTAATATTAAATACAACTTCTATAGGACCTTTCTTTGTAAAATAAAGAAACCTTCTTTCTTTAAGTATTAGTTTTAGGTTTTTTGAAAAAACACTTAAATTTTTTGAGAAAACACTTGTTTCTCCAAATCTTGTACTAGATTTGAGATTACTAAAAATTTTATTTTTTAACCCATGAAGAGAAATTTTTTTAAGTAATCTCTCCATAAAGTTATTTCAGATATAAAACAACAACTAGCATCATGTTAGTTAAAAGCTGCATTAACATAATAAGAAGCATCAATTTCCATGAAATAGGATTACTTACATTTAGACTGAACTGAGGGAAAGGTTGTTTTTCGTCAAATTTAACAGACTGCTTTTTTTCATCTTTGAGCCTATCATTATGATAATCTTCATATACTTTGAAACTCTCTTTTGGTTTAGAGTTTTGCTTTTTTTCATTTTCAATAACTTCATCAATGTCAATTTTATTTTTTGATTCTGATTTCAAACTGTTAATTTGTTGCTCATTATTTCCTTGAATAATCGATTTAGATTGTAATTTCTTTTCATAGGAATTATTAGGTTGATTAGCTGGATTTTTTTTTTCTTTTGAAATTATATCTTTACCAACTTGACTATCACTTGGTTCAGTTTTTCCAATTTTTACTTTTCTTTCTGGGACGGCACCCTTAGAGTTTGGAACAGTCATTTGATTTCTCATTTTTTCTATTCTGTCTCTTATATCTATTACTTGTTCTGTCATGTTATTAAATTACAATAAAATTTATTAAAAGTAAATTTATGCATTTAGTAAGCCAAAATTTAAATAATAAAAACTTTTTTTTTAATTTTTTTTGTGATAATCATTAAAATCCAAATTTTAATAAAATTTGGCAAAATAATTGCAATATCTTTAAAATGTTTTCTAGAGATTCCGATAAACCAACTAAAACCTCCAACTCATCAAGTGTCATTGGAACAGAAATGCAAATTAGTGGAAACATAAAATGTAGTGGTAACCTAGTTTTGAAGGGTAAAGTTAAAGGAAACATAGAATGCGAAAATATGAGTATATCAGCTGAAGGAAATTTAAAAGGAAATATAAAAGCATTTCAATGTATTATTGGTGGAAATTTTGAGGGCGACGTTTTTGCCGACTCACTTGCTATAGAATCAGATGCGAGTATTAAAGGTAACATGTACTATAACAATCTAAGAGCTCAGCCAGGTGCAAAGCTGGAAGTTCAACTCTTTAGAGGTTTGGAAAAAGATAATAACAAAAATAAACAAAATCCAAAAAAAAATAAAGGAACCTAGAATATGGCAGATAATCAATCTATAATTGGTAAAGGTGCAATTTTTAAAGGAAAAATCTCAAATGCATCAACAATTGAAATTAATGGAAGAGTCGAAGCTGATATAAAATCAGAAAAAGTAACTCTTGGAAAGTCAGCATCCCTGGAAGGTTCTATTATTTCTGAACTAGTAGTTATATCTGGAAATTATCAAGGAAAAATCAAAGCTG
This sequence comes from uncultured Alphaproteobacteria bacterium, assembly GCA_902563305.1. Taxonomy (GTDB): domain Bacteria; phylum Pseudomonadota; class Alphaproteobacteria; order Methylaequorales; family Methylaequoraceae; genus Methylaequor. The sequence goes on along the minus strand of CACEWP010000018.1, from coordinate 1,962 downwards.
ATTCAGTTTGGCTTACAGATTCATCTGTTATAACAGGAGAAATAAATTATAAGTCACTTCAAATGGATAGAGGAGCTGCTCTGAATTGTAAAATTATTCATAATTGGGACGAAAAAAAATTAAAAAATAAAAAAAATACTGAAGAAGATGATAATTCAGAAAATTAATATTTTCAGGAGATAAGTAATGAGCGATATAACTTATATTAATAAGAACCTTTTAATGGAAGGATCGTTAGAGTCAAAAGACGGTCAAGTTGTTATTGCTGGAAATTTTAAAGGTAATATTGTAGCGCGTTCAGTAATAATTGAAACAACTGCTTTATTTAATGGTAATATAAATGCAGAGCATTTAAAAGTTGAAGGTAAAGTTGATGGGGATATTACTGCCGATCTTCTTGAAGTTTCTAATAGTGGTGTAATAGATGGAAAATTAAAAACTAATTCACTTTCTGTAGATACTGGAGCTCAGATATCAGGTAACGTTGGAAGAATTTCTGGATAATTCAAACTCTCTCTGAGTTCTTATACAATTTTTAAAAAATTTAATTGTGGTGTCTTCACCATCTAATTTCTCAAGATTTATTGATGCAAACCTGCCCGCGGCAAGCGAAACAGCCCACAGATCTTTTTCACTGATTGCATAATTAGTAAGTATTCCTTCAATTTCATCTCTTATTTGAACCATTCTTTTTTTTTTTTTATCAGTTAAGTTTGGAAATTTTATAACGTTATTTAATTTTTTCATAAATTATTAAACGACAATAAATGAAAAATTTTAATAAATTATTTATTTATTTTCGGTTTCGATTTAGATATATAGTAAAATTGAATATGAAAAAAAAACAACAAAATCTGCCTGCTAAGTCTAAGCAAAACGAAGTCATTACTGTTAATCAGGAGAAAACTAATACTTTAGACATAACTCAAAAACTTCATCATTTAAAGAATAGATCCGAGGTCAGAAAATATCTTCCGGACATTCTTGGAAGAGTTTTGGCAAGAATTTGGATTGATTCTAATTTTAAGGAACAGTTCGAACAAGATCCACAAAAAACTCTTGAATTCAATGGTGTATACCTTCCTGAGGATATGTCAATTGAATTCCAAAAACCAAATTCCGACAGACCTAGAATTGTTGTTTATGAACAAAGACCTAATTCTCGATTTAGACTAAGAGTACTATATTTACAACTAATAATGATGGCAGGCAGGTGAAAAATACATCTATTTTTATATTATTAATTTTTTTGTCATATTCTCAAGTGATAGCGGACACTAAGAATCCTGATACTGAAATATTTCCGAACGATGAAGAATATTATAAAACTGGAGTAGAACATTATGATAATGGTGATTTCAAGAAATCATTTATAGTTTTTTTTAACCTATCGGAAAAAGGTAACAAAGACGCAATCTTTAATTTATCAAATATGTATTTTGAAGGAATTGGAACAATTCAAGACTTTAGACAATCTCTTAAATACTCATGGTTATGTTCCCTTAATGGCAACAAAAAGTGTTTAAAAAAAATAAAATTGATTAAACAAAAACTTGAAGAAGAAGAACTTCTGAAAGTTTCTTCAGAAATCCCAAAATTACTTGAAAATGACTTCGTCAATTATAGCAACCCTGTTTCAGCTTTTAAGCTAGGTTATTGGTATGAAAAAATTTCTCCAGAAATTGATTTTGAAAAATCATATTTATGGTATTCTATATCTGTAAGTGCTGGGGTTTACAAAGCCATGAAATTAAGAGATAGAGTTGGTGAATTAATTGAAAAAAAAAAAATTTTAGAAATACAAAAAGAAGCTAATGATATTTTTACAAAAAATAAGTACTTTAATTCTAAAAAAGGACTCGAAAAATGATTTATAAAGTTCATTGGATAGTCGATGGTATTGCTGAAATTGAAGCAAAAAGCAAAGAAGATGCAGAAAAAATGCTTCAAGAGGACCTTGAA
>CACEWP010000017.1 GCA_902563305.1 uncultured Alphaproteobacteria bacterium | reverse complement strand
ATGTTTTGTCAAGGTTTTACAATGCTGCAAGAATTTATAAAGCCAGGCATATATTACGTTTAACTGCCGATTGTCCAATGATTGACCCAGAAATTGTTGATAAAATTATAAAAAAATATTTTGAAAAGGAAGTTGATTATTGTTCAAATACAGTAGATAGGACGTTTGCTGACGGGCTGGATGCCGAAATTTTTTCTTTTAAAATTTTAGAAAAAGCTTATTTTAATGCAAAAGGTTCAAAACTTAGAGAGCATGTTACAGGATATTTTAATGGTAAGAATAGACGAAATAATAATATTTCAACGTATCAACTAAAATATACCAAGAATTTAAGTTATTTAAGATTGACATTGGACACTTTAGAAGATTTAAAAAATATTAGAAAAATAATTAAAAAGTTACCACAAAATTATAGGTGGAATGATATTGTTAAGCTTTATAAAAAGTCACCAGATACTTTTTTAATCGATAATAAATATGAATAATAAGAAAAAATTTAAGAATTCTTACAAACTTTATGAAAAATCTAAAAGATTTATACCTTTGGCTGCACAAACCTTTTCTAAATCGTCAATGAATTTCGTTTTTGGTGCCTCTCCCTTATTTATTAGTAGGGGTAAAGGAGCATTTACCTGGGATATTGATAATAACAAATTTATAGACTACCTTCTTGGTCTTCTTCCCATTATTCTCGGACATTGTGACAAAGATGTAGATGATGCAATTAAAAATCAATTAAAGAAAGGAATAACATTTTCATTATCAAATCAACTTGAATTTCAACTTGCAAAGCAACTTTCAGCTATTATCCCTTGTGCAGAAAATACAAGATTTGCAAAAAATGGATCAGACGTAACAACAGCTGCAATTAGATTAGCAAGAGCTGTTACTGGTAAAGAAAGGATCGCAACTTGTGGATATCATGGTTGGCACGACTGGTATATTGGTACCACAACCAGAAATTTAGGTGTTCCAAAAAGTGAAATTAAATTAACTTCTAAATTTAATTATAATGAAATCTCATCACTAGAGAAAGTTTTGAGAAAGCACAAAGGGGAGTTTGCAGCAGTAATACTAGAACCATGTATAAATGTAGAACCAACGAATGATTTTTTAAGAATTTTAAGAAAAATTTGTGATGATCAAAAAATACTATTAATTTTTGATGAAATTGTCACTGGCTTTAGGATTGATTTAGGAGGTGCGCAGACCTTCTATAATGTTATACCAGATTTAGCTTGTTTTGGAAAAGCTATGGGAAATGGAATGCCGATATCTGCATTAGTTGGAAAGAAAATCTATATGGATAAAATTGAAGATATCTTCTTTTCGGGAACATTTGCAGGTGAAACACTTTCTTTGGCTGCGTCTCTTACAACGATTCAAAAAATTATAAGAAAAAATGTTCCAAAAAAAATAAATTCAACAGGCAAAATACTCAAGACAGAAATTAATAAATTGATAAAAAAACAAGATTTAGAAAATTTAGTAAGTATTGGGGGGCCGAATTGGAAGCCCATAATAGAAGTGAAATCATTACCGAATAAAATACTTTTTACAAGTCTTCTTAAGCAAGAATTTATTAAAGAAGGAATGTTAATGTCAGCTGGTATAAACTTGTGTTTAGCACATGCAGACAAGAAAATTATAAGTGATACTCTAAAAAAATGGTCTGTTGTGTTAAAAAATATAAAATCATATAGTAATTCAGATCACCCCTCAGATTTTTTAAAGGGTGATTTGGTTAAACCTGTATTTGAAGTTAGAAGGTCAAAATGAGAAGAAGAGTTGGGGCAATCTTTGCACACCCAGATGATGAAGTTCTTGGATGCGGAGGTACTTCAAGTAAATTTGCAGAAAACGGTTCAGATGTTCATACATTAATCTTGTCTCAAGGAATTACTTCTCGTGAGAATTTTGAAAAAAAAAAAAAAACTGAATTGATCAAGCAGGCAAAAAAAGCATCAAAGATTTTGGGAAATAAAACTATAGAATTTTGTGACTTTCCAGATAATGAGATGGATAAAGTGTCGCTTTTGCAAATAATCAAAAAAATAGAAGCTTTTATAAAAAAATATCACATTGATATAATTTTTACACATGATTTCTATGATTTAAATAATGATCACAAAATAATAAATAAGGCTGTGGTCACTGCTTCTAGACCTTTTGTAAATAAGATAAAGTTATTTAGTTGCGAGGTTCTTTCATCATCTGAAGCCAATTTTAGTATTTCATCCACTTTTAGACCAAATGTTTTTGTTGATATAGAATCGACCTTACCAACAAAAATTAATGCAATGAATGAATATAAACTTGAGTTGAGAGAGTGGCCACATCCAAGGTCAATAAAAGGAATTCAATATCAGTCATACTTAAGAGGCTCCCAATCTGGACTGAAAGCTGCAGAGGCATTCAAATTGTTAGTTGATATTTACCCTGCAAATAATCTACCATAAAAATGTTTTTTCTTTTTAAAATTTTATTACAACTAAAACAAATAAGATTAATTATTTTTTTATTTAAATACTTCTTCATTAAAAAACAGTCGACTCATAAGACAAGTAAGCTACGTATGAATGTTTTACTTCTTACAATAGAAAAATTTCGAGGTGAACAAAAAATTTTATCAAATAATGAAAATATCAATTTATTTTCAATTTCAGAAAAATGGTTGAATATTTTTTATAAAATATTTTATGGTAAACATAAAATAAATGAAGCTCTCAAAAAAGCATATTCAAAAAATCCTCCTAAATGGTACGTGAAAAGACAAAAAAATTATCAAGATTTATTGGAGAGAATTTTTTCAGAGTTAAACCAAAAGTACAATTTTGACTTTGTTGTTAGTGCTGATTTTCGCTATTACTCAAATGTAGACTGGGGAAGAGCTGCTGAAAAGAAAAATATAAAATGGATTATTTTTTATCGAGAGAATTTGTTTGCATGTAAAAATATGTACGACATAGTAAAAAATAGGCATAAGAAATGGGATGAATTCCCGGGTACAAAAATACTAGTTCATAATAAAGTCTCCAAAAAAATGCTACTTGAGTCTAATTTCATAAAAAATTCATCTCAAATAAAAGTTTTAGGATGTATGAGGATGGATTCACTACACAAAAAAAATAAATATTATAATAAATCGGAAAGTGAAAATATTATTACATTATTTTCATTTGCACCTGAGACTAATAGGCACCCTTTATCAGTTTTTATTAAAACACATCAAACATTTGTAATGTTTGCCAAACAAAATCCTGATGTAAAATTTATTATTAAGCCAAAGAATGAAATTAAAAAAAAAACACATTGGGATTTTTATTTTGAAAAATCATTAAAAGAATTATCAATTAATATTAAAAAAATAAATAACATAAAAATAATTACCAATGAGGATGCTCACAATCTAATTTTAAAATCTAAATTTACAATTGGGTTGAATTCTTCTACGGTTCTTGAATCAGCAATAATTAATATTCCAGTGATAGTACCTTATTTCAGTGAGTTAAGAACAAAAGAATGGGAGGATATGATTTATTTTAAAGAATTCTTAGACTGTTTTGACACACCAAGCACTTCTCAAGAATTTTTAAAAATAATGGAAATGAGATTAAAAGAAAAATACAAAATCACAAAATATGTAAAAGAAAAGAGAATTAAATTATTCGAGAGTTATATGGGTAAATTTGATCAGAAAATCACCGATAGATATATTAGAGAATTAAGATTATTAAAAAATGCTTATTAGTTTTAAAGCTATAATTAAAGATAATTTATTTTTATTAGAATCGGTAAGAGAATTTAAATTTAGATTTATAATGTATTCCTTTTTTTCTTGTATTTCTGGAATATTAGATGGAATAAGTATCTTAGCAGTTTTTCCAGTTTTAAGCTTAATTCAACAAGAAACTTTAGAGTCAAAGTCTCTTATACATAAAAAAACCATGGAAATTTTTAATTCAATAGGTTTAGAACTAAACCTTGAAAATTTAATTTTAGGTATTTTATTTTTAATGGTTTCTAAGATCTTAATTCAACTAGCAATAAATCTCTATATAAACTCTGTTCAATTTGAAATAATGACCTCATATAGAGAAAAATTGTTATTTGCTAACCTTAATGCGAATTGGCTTTATTTTACATCGAGAAGTTCAGGTAAATTAGTTAATATAATAAATACGGACACGAAAAATGCGGCGCAAGCATTTACACTTTCCTGTAATATTTTTGCTATTTTATTTCAAATCCTAGTTTATTTAACCTCTGCATTTTTTATATCTTTTTATTTAACAAATATTATTTTTGCAATAGGAATTCTTTTGTTTCTATCATTATATTTTTTATTGACTAAGACAAGAAAATTAGGTGAATTATCGACTAAGAATTTAAATGAATTTTCCAAAAAATTTATAGAAATACTACAAAATATAAAGCCACTTATTGTTATGGGGCAAGTAAAAAAAATTCAATCTAATCTGCATAAAAATATTTTAGAACTTAAAGGTATCTACATTAATATTGGAATTATTAAAAAAGTATTACAAGCAATTCAAGAAATGGCTCTTGTTATTACGGTTCTACTTTTACTATTTATTGTGTTTAAATTAAATTTGTTGGTATTTGAACAGATTGTTGTTCTCTCTATACTTTGTGTTAGAGGAATGGGTTATATGTCACAATTACAGAAACAGTTTTCTCTTGTATCTCAAATTAGTTACCCTTATAAACTCGTAAAGCAGACTATTAAAAATGCAAAAAGTAAAATTGAAGATAATTTTGGACAAAAAGAGATTAATAACCTTAAATCAATCTATTTAAAAAATATTTATTTTAAATATTCTAATAAAAAAATTATAGAAAATGTTTCGCTTAAAATAAATAACCCAAAATTTTTGGGTCTATACGGAAAATCTGGAATTGGTAAGACAACTTTAGTTGACCTGATAAGTGGTATTATTAATCCCGATAAAGGAAATATTTATATTAATGGTATAAATTTGAATCATATCAACAAAGAAAAATGGCGATTAAAAATAGGTTATGTTCCTCAAGAAACAATACTACTAAATGATACACTTTTTAATAATATAGCTCTAGACAATCAAAAATTAAAGAATGATGACGTAATTGAATCTATGCGTTTAGCCGGTTTATCAGATTTTATGTCAGAAAATGATAATTATTTAAATATTACTCTAGGCGAAGGTGGTAGGAAAGTTTCTGGAGGAATTAGACAAAGAATTTCTTTAGCTAGAGCTTTAATTAGAAAACCAATGCTTTTAATTCTTGACGAAGCGACCTCAAGCCTTGATGATAAAACTGAAAAAAAAATCATACAGACTATAACAAAATTAAAAAAGAAGATGATAATTATCGCGATTTCACATACAAAAAATATTATAAAAAATTCAAATATTTCTTATAAATTAATTAATGGGGAACTAATTGCTGATGAAAAGAGTTAAGATTATTGGTGCAGGTTCAATTGGGAATCATTTATCTAACGCATGCAGAAACATAGGTTGGAAAGTTGATTTATGTGATTCTGATTCTGATGCATTAGAAAGGACAAAAAAACTGATTTATCCATCTAGATATGGTAAATGGGATAATGAAATTTCTTTATTTAATATGAATAACGTTCCTAGGGGTTGTTACGATATTATTTTTATAGGGACCCCACCAGACACTCATGTAGGCCTAGCACTTAAATCCATAAGTGAGAAACCAAAGGCAATTTGTATTGAAAAGCCAGTTTGCGAACCGGATTTAAAAAATCTTTCAAATCTTATTGATAAGCTGAGAAAAAATAAAATTCTCTCATTTGTTGGATATGATCATGTGGTAGGCGATGCAGCACAATTTGCATCTAAGATTGCGAAGAGATTAAAACTAAAAGATATTCAATATATAGAAATTGAGATAAAAGAGCATTGGGAAGGTATTTTTAATGCTCATCCTTGGCTTGATGGCCCTAGCGACAGTTATCTTGGTTTCTATAAAAGAGGAGGGGGAGCTTGTTCCGAACATTCACATGGTATAAACTTATTACAACATTTTGCATCTCTTGTTGGGGCTGGAAAAATTTCAAAAGTTTCTGCTATCCACTCATATGTAAAAACAAAAAGTTTAAATTATGATAAAATTAGTTCTCTTAATGTTATAACTGAAAAGGGATTGAATTGCAGGATTTTTCAAGATGTAGTCACAAAACCTACCTCTAAAAGAATGAAAATTGTTACGAATGATGGATTTATTGAGTGGCTATGTAATTATAAAAAAGATATTGATATGGTAAGCTGGAAACAAAAAAAAATTATTAATAAAAAAGAGTTTAAAAAAACTAGAGCAGACGATTTTATAAATGAAGTTAAACATTTAAAAAACGTAATTAGAAAGAAAAGTCTTTCTCCAATTTCACTAGAGAGAGGAGCCGATACTATGATGGTAATATCTGCAGCGCATAAATCTTCTCTACTTAACAAATATGTAACCATTAACTATAAAAAAGGTTATAAATTGACATCTATATCGTAGAAATGAGTGACTTTGACTTCAATAATTTATTTGTTTTAGATTTGGCTAATAACCATCAAGGTGATATTAAACACGCCAGGAATATCATAAAAAAATATTCAAATGTGATAAAGAAATCTAGCCTTAAAGCGACTATTAAGTTTCAATTTAGACAACTTGATACCTTTATTCACCCAAAGTACGATAAATTTCCAAAAAATAAACACATTGATAGATTTAAAACAACAAGATTGAGCCTTGATGATTATAAAATCCTATTACAAGATATAAAAAATTTAGGACTACTATCATGCTGCACACCTTTTGACGAAGAGTCTGTTGATATTATTAGAGAGATGAATTTTGACTTAGTTAAAATTGCAAGCTGCTCTGCAAAAGATTGGCCATTGATTGAAAGTATTGTTAAAATTAATAAACCAATTGTATGTTCTACTGGTGGTCTTAAAATTGATGAAATTGATGACTTAGTAAGTTTTTTTGAACATAGAGGCTGTGAATTTTCTTTAATGCATTGTGTTTCAATATACCCCACACCAATTGAAAAAATGAACTTAGGATTAATTAATATACTTATAAAAAGATATCCTCATTTAACAATAGGTTGGTCAACACATGAATCGCCTGATGATTATGATATTGTCAAAATAGCTTATTCTCAAGGAGCTAGAATGTTTGAAAAACATATTGGTTTAAATATTAAACAATATAAATTAAACGCTTATTCGTGTGACATTGATCAGTTTGAAAAATGGATTGAATCTTACAAAAAAACGATGATTACATGTGGTTTTAAAAATACCAAGTTTATTCTTGAAGAAGAAATAGATGGTATAAACACATTGCTAAGAGGAGTATATGCAAAGAAAAAAATTACCAAGGGACAAAAATTAACAACTGAAAATGTTTTCTTTGCCATGCCATTCAACAAAGGTCAATTGGAAAGCGGTAATTTTTCTAAGGATCTTCAAGCTGATAAAAATTACAATAAAAATGAGCCAATCAACAAAGCTAAATTGAAAAAAATAAATACTAATGATTCAAAAATTTTAAAAAAAACAATTCATGTAATTAAAGCAATGTTGAGAGAATCAAAAATCATACTTAATACAAATTTTGAGGTTGAATATTCACATCACTATGGACTGAAAAATTTTTATGATACTGGTGCAGTTATAATAAATTGTATTAATCGTTCATATTGTAAGAAGTTGATTATTATGTTACCAAACCAAAAGCATCCAGCTCATTTTCATAAGAAGAAAGAAGAAACTTTTCAGATTCTCTCTGGAGAACTCGAAGTTTATTTGGATGGTCGCAAACACAATCTAAGAGCAGGACAAACATGCTTGATTCAACCTGGTGTCTGGCATTCGTTTTCTTCCAAGATTGGTTGCATATTTGAAGAGGTTTCAACGACACATTTTAATGATGATTCATATTATAAAGATAAAAAAATAAATGAAATGAAAAGAGCTGAAAGAAAAACTACAGTTGAAAACTGGGGAAGATTTGAGATTTAAGGATAATTCTAAATGCTCAATAAAAATAGAATTTTAGTTGTGGTTCCAGCTAGAGGTGGAAGTAAAGGCATAAAGCTAAAAAATATTTTCAAAGTCAATAATATCCCACTCATCTGTTACACCTTAAATTTTATAAAAAAATTAAATTTTATAGATGACGTTTTTATATCAACAGATAATAAAAAAATTAAAAGAGTTTGCGAAGAGTTGGGTTTTGAAGTTCCTTGTTTTAGACCAAAATCAATTTCTGGTGATAGAATTCCAGATATTTCTGTTTTAATTCATGCCATTAAAAAAATGGAAAAACTCTCAGGAAAAGAATATGATATTGTTTTAATGCTTCCACCAACTTCACCTATCAGAAGAAAAGTAGATATCAAAAAAGCTTTAAAAAAAATTATAGATTTAAATCTGAATAGTGTTTGGAGTATTTCAAAAATTGATAAAAAATTTCATCCGTACAAACAATTATTAGTAGATGGAGACAAATTAAATTATTTTGATGAAGATAATGGTACTAAAATTATTGCAAGACAACAATTAGGATCGAGTTATATAAGAAATGGAGTCTTCTATATTTTCAAGAAAAAATTTCTTTTAAAACATAAATCAATTTATGGTCCAAAAACTAGTTATATAAAAATAACTCAGCCAACCATTAATATTGATTCAATGGAGGATATAAAATCTTTTGAAGAGATATTGAATGGAAACTAGAATATTTTAGATAATCAATATTTAAGGAATTAAAGGTAAAGAATTTCTGTACTCTATCCATATTGTTTTCCTGACATTATTATTTTTGATAAAACCTCTAGAATGGATTCCATATCCAGTATCAGCAATAATTAGAGTATTTCTTTTTCCAGTAAATGTGATCTTTTGTGATGAAATTCTTTTTAGAAATCTTTCAGAAAATCTTGGTCCACCATAGGGCTTAATAAAACTTTTTATCCACTCAAGAAATAGTATTTTAAAGTTTAATCGATTTGAATGATTAAAAAAATTAAACGGAGCACTATCATTGTTTACATCATTTATATAATAAATAATTTTTGTTATTTTGTGAAATGTATCTTTATGAGGATCGGAGTTAGAGTTATGTTGATTATTAATAACTTTCTTTCCAAGGTATGTTTTTTCCAATTTTATTTTGAAAGAACCTCTATTATGTAGATTATTTTTACTAATTAATTCATGATTACTTACCAAATCTAAAATTTCTTTACCTTCTAAAAAATTAAGAAGATTTTAAAAATTTATTACTTTTTTAAA
>CACEWP010000016.1 GCA_902563305.1 uncultured Alphaproteobacteria bacterium | reverse complement strand
ATTCAGCAATATAAATATTTTCACTAATGAGAATTTTAATGCTAAAGAGAAATTTTATGTTATATTTTTGATTTCTCTTCTAACTAAATTAATTTTAATCTTTAATGCTATTGATCGTGATACAATAACAAAAAAAGATTTTATTGAGGTGATATCATTAGTGTCTCGTTATTATGGTGGTAGAGAAGAATTTGATGATGATGATAAAAAAATCTTACTAAATCAAGAAACTTTTACAAACTTTTTCCATTTGTTCTTTAATTAAACATTTTAGTAAGAATTAAATCTAAGGTGTATGATTCATAATTTGATTTATTACTTTGCTGGATGAGAAATGACCAAATTTACACGCTAAATCAAAATTAGGTTCCATAAAAATTTCGTCTATGCAGTCGGGTACCTCCTTAAAATATTTTAAATATTCTTTTTTTACAAAGAATGCATTGGTACCTGTATGAGAATTACAACACACAAGTTTATAATTATAACTCTCAAACAGAGTATTGAAACTTTCAAGAGAAGCTCCATAATAATCATCAAGTTGCCAGTTGTGATATTTATCATATTGCATTACAAACTTGATCGGAGGAAAAAACTTTGAATTATATTCGACTATAAAAAGTTTTGGACACAAATCATTTTTTAATAACGATTCACAAAAATGAAAATCATTTCCATCTAAATCTAAAGAAATTACATCTAAATTCTTGATATTCATTTTTCTCATATTTTTTTTACATATTTCGATAATATTATCTAGAGTTATCCACTCTTTTGTATAAGCAAATCTTTTATCTGAAGGATGTTCAAAAACAAGGTCTTCTCCTCCAACCCAAAACCCCCTCCATCCAAGTGAGGCCAAAAGCAGTGTATTATTTTCCATTCCATCGCCAACTCCAAATTCAGCATAACTACCTTTTTTGATATTTAATCTCTTTATTATTTCAAATGTTATTCCATCCTCATCTGATTGTGAGAAACATTTTCTTCCATATTTGTTAAAGGGATTAGATGAGTTTTTTTTTCGACTATGGTAAGTTTGTTTAACAAAAAAGTCTTTGATAATAGTTAATAATTCATTATTTAGAGCTAAATGATTATTATTTTTAATTGATTCTTCTAAAATTCTTATGAAAGAATCGTTGGTGTTATTTTCTAAGAAATTATTTTGATCCATGAAACACTACAGCAATTAGTATGCCACAAAAAAATACATCGAAGAAATGAATGAATTTGTTATTTTCGAATTTTGTTAAGATTATGATATAAAATTTTATAAATTTCATTTAAAGGCTCAAACCAATTATTTAATTTTCTTTGTTTAAAGATTTTAACACTATCATATAAAACTTTTTCCTTATCATAATTCCATCTTGGATCATGAATTTTCGATAAAAGCAAAAATGTTTTTTTGTTAAGTAGACCTGAAAGATGAACTAAGGATGTGCATGTGGAAATAACTAGATCCATTTTTGATGTAAAAAAAGCTGTATCAGCAAAGTTATCTAAATGTTTACTAATGTTATGTAAATTTTTATATTTTGATATTATTTTCTTTTCTTTATTGTTTGATATTTTTTGTAATATAAAAAACTCATAGTTTGTTAATTTAAATATTTTATCCAAGAATTCTAATCTAATGGATCTAAAAGAATTTCTTATCTGACTAGGCCTTCCACTCCAAGCTAATCCCACCTTAATTTTTCGATTAGTAAATAATTTTTTTATTTCTGATGGGTAATTCTTAAAAGATTTAGTCAATTGAGATTTTTTTATATTTAAACCTGTAAAATTAAGTTTAGATTTGTAAAATAGATATGGGATACTCATACTAAAAACCTTAAAGTCAGACTCCCTTAAATCTTTATCTGATAATTCTTTTTTTATTTTAATTCCTTTTAAATCGGAAATATTTTTAAGAAAAGTAAATAATTTTTCGTTTACTAAGTATGTGACCTTAAAACCGAGAGACATCAATTTTTTTAAATATAAACAAATCATTAATTGGTCTCCAAATCCTTGTTCTCCAATAACCAAAAGTGCTTTATTTTTTAAAGAAGTATTTAGAGAAATTAATTCTTGTATTTGAGAATGTTGGAATTCTTCATGTTGAGATAGGCATTGTTCTTTTTCACGATTTTCATACAATTTAAGCCCTACAAGATTGTTACCAACGGTTTGTTCAAGAAGAGATAAATTTAATTTTCCCCACTCAGAATTTTTGTCAATTTTCAACGTATTAACATAAAATTGTCGTGCTTTTCTAAAATAGCCAGATTCATAATAATATAATCCAAGTGCACAATTGGTATTAGGGTTATATGGGTCAATATCAAAAGCTGTATCAAAACATTTTTTAGCCATGGTAAATTCGATATTTTTTAGGTGTGCGAAGCCCAATTCCACCCATAGATTGGCATCATGGGGGTTTCTAATTACTAATTCGCTAAATAGGTTGATTCCTTTAGTAATATTTCCATACGAGTAATCAAAATATGATTTTGAATTCAGAACATCTGAATAATTTAAGGATTCAATGTTATACATATGCTAAAATTTTAATTGTAAAACCCTACAAATATTGTGCCAATCTATTGAATATTAAGCATTAAATCAGCTGACTTTTACTTGTGTAAAAGAAGTTGAATGTGGCATAATTATTGCTCATTAGTAACTGTTTTAAATTTAAAATATTATGAAAAAATTAAAATTTGTAGTTGCTATACCAACTTTTAATCGGATTGAATGTCTTAAAAAGACAATAGAATCAATAATAAATCAAAATTTGCCTGATTCAGTGGATTTGGAAATTGCAATTTCAAATACTTGTTCTGATGATGGAACTTATGAATATCTAAATAATCTAAAAACCAAAATAAAAATTCATATATACAATGAGAAAAAAATAATACCACCTAATAAATTATCGCAATATGTAAACTTTCAGAATTTATCCAAAGTCATCCCAGAAGATGCCGATTGGGCATGGTGGTTAGGTGATGATGATAAATTAGTTGGGAAAAATGCAATTCAAAAAGTTGTTAAATGCATTCAGGATAATAATGAGTCTGACTTAGAATTCGTTCATGCTTGTCATGCAAATAAAGTTTCCAATAATGAAGTAATAAAGGACTCTCTCTTTAATCTTTGTCAAGAGTTTGGATATCATGAAATATTAGGTTGGATGTCATCCATAATTATGAAAGGTAAGCATTTAAAATATATGCTTTTAAAGTCATCTGAGAATAAAAATTATCTAAATGATGACACTGATAAAATTTCATCTGCTTATTCTCATTCAGCTTATATCTTAAAACATCATTGTGAAAAAGGTGCTTTGTTTTTAGATTTTCCGCTTGTCGATAATTTAAATATTCGCCCTGGTGAAGATTGCGAAAAAAGGTGGGAAAAAGAAAATGTTGGTGACAGATATTTTGGAATAGTTACGGATCTAGTAGAAATTCAAGATTTTTTGCCAAAAAAAAAATTAAGCAAAAATTTTTTTAGATATCACAGTTATTTTATTTGGGATCATTTAGCATTTATTTTAATAAGAAAACTAAATATGCATATCAAAGACTGTAAGACTAAAGGAGTTGAAGTTGAATTTGATTTCCAAGCACAACTTAACGCTCAATGGGAAAAGATTTTTCTTATTAATGATTTATTAGACGATAATGAGGGGATGAAACTCTTAGCCCTGACTTTTCAATCTGGAATTAATTACACTAACTTATATTTGAATACTGGTATCTCTGAAGAGGTAAAAACAAATTATATAGATGTTTTATATTCTGTTATAAGGGGTATCCCAATTTTTAACCATGAAATAATAGCATATAAACCTTTAGTTAAATAAAAGAAAAATTAATTATGAAAGCAGTAATTTTAGCAGGTGGTTTAGGAACAAGAATATCAGAGGAAACCCATCTCAAACCAAAACCAATGATTGAAATTGGAGGTAAACCAATCCTATGGCATATAATGAAGCAATATTCACAACATGGAATCAATGATTTTATAATATGTTGTGGTTATAAAGGTTACTTAATCAAAGAATATTTTTTTAATTACTCATTACACCTTACAGACATAACAATAAATACAAGAAATAATCAGACCTCTTATCATAATAATTATGCTGAGGATTGGAATGTAACCTTAGTTGATACGGGTGAGAAAACCCTCACTGGTGGAAGGTTGAAAAGAATTTCTCGCTATTTAGATGACGATGATAACTTTTGTTTTACATATGGTGATGGAGTTGGAAATATTGATATATCAAAAGCTATTAGTCAGCATATTAAAAATGGCAAACTGGCAACAGTAACTGCAACACAACCACCAGGTAGATTTGGATCTCTGGCAATAGAGAGAGGTAAAGTAAAGAGTTTTAAAGAAAAACCTACTGAGAATTGGATTAATGCTGGTTTTTTTGTTTTATCCAAGGATGTGATTAATAGAATTGATGGAGATAATTGTGTTTGGGAAGAAAAACCAATGGAATCTCTTGCCTCAGAGGGTCAGTTTTCAGTTTTTTTTCATGATGGTTTCTGGCAACCAATGGATACACTTAGAGATAAAAATCTACTTGAAGAACTTTGGAATAGGGGTGATGCGCCCTGGAAAACTTGGTCATGAAAGATACTTTTTGGAATAAAAAAAAAGTATTTATAACAGGACACACTGGTTTTAAAGGTGGCTGGCTTGTTATGTGGTTGAAAAGTCTTGGTGCTGTTGTTTGTGGTTATTCACTTAAACCAGAAAAAAAAAGTCTATTTTATGAGTCCAATATTGCAGAAGGAATAGACTCCAATTTTGGAAATATATTAAACTATAAGAAACTTGAAAAAAAAATTAAAGATTTTTCACCTGAAATTGTTTTTCACCTTGCTGCTCAACCAATTGTAAAAAAATCATATACTCATCCACAAAAAACTATTACTACAAATGTGATAGGTACTTTTAATCTTTTAGAGTCATTGAGATCTTGTAAAGATGTAAGATCGGTTGTAATTGTAACTAGTGACAAAGTATATGAGAATCAAAATTTAATAAGAGGTTATAATGAAAAAGATTCTTTGGGTGGACATGATCCATATAGTAGTAGTAAGGCTTGCTGTGAACTAATTACAAACTCTTATAGATCTTCTTACTTTAGTAAGGATAATAAAAGTATTGGGATTGCAACTGCAAGAGCTGGTAATGTAATTGGAGGGGGTGACTATTCAGAATATAGGTTAATACCTGATTTATTTAAATCTATTGAAAAGAATAAGACTTTGATTCTTAGAAACAAAAATCATACTAGACCTTGGCAACATGTATTAGAGGCATTACGTGGATACATCACACTTGCCAAATCTTTATATATTGATAGTGAAAAATTTTCTGAGGCATGGAATTTTGGTCCCAGACTAAAAGATTGTAAAAATGTTAAATGGATTATAAATAAGTTCAGAAAAAATTTTGATTTTGAAATCAAAGAAGTAAGTAATAATAAATTTCATGAATCTAAACTCTTGCAGTTAGATATTTCTAAAGCGAAAAAAAAACTTAGATGGGAACCAATTTTATCAGTTGTCGATGCTATTGATTTGACTTCTGAATGGTACAAAAAAAGAGGCGATGGAGAACGAGTTAGTAAGATAATGCTGTATCAAATTAATAAATATAAACAAAAACTTTTAGAGAAAAATTATGAATAAGATTACTAAACTTAATTGTTGTCGAATATGTAATTCAAAAAATCTGAAAAAAATCCTTCACCTCAAAGATATGCCTTTGACTGATGAATTTGTTAAAAAGAAAGATATAGGAAAAGAGTTTCTTCATGATATCAATATCTATATATGTGAGGATTGTTTTGTCGTTCAAACTCAACATGATGTAGATGTAGATAGATATTACTTAGATTATCAGTATTCAGTAGCTCACTCTCAAAAAGCTAATAAATTTATGAAGAAACTAGCAAAGAATATAAAAACCAAATATTTCAATAAAAGTTCAAATAAATCAGTTTTAGAAATCGGTTCAGGTGATGGCAAACAATTAGCTGAATTTAAAAAACTAGGGTTTGACGTGTTAGGCTATGAGCCGTCAAAAAAACTTTCTGAAATAGCCAACTCAAATAATATTGAAACAATAAATGATCTATATACTAAAAAGTCTATAAATTATTTTGTAAAAAAACAAATTAGTTTTGATGTAATTTTATTGACTTATACATTTGATCATCTTCCTAACCCAGGTGAGTTTCTTAAGATGACTAATAAATTATTGAACGATGATTCAATCTTGGTTATTGAAGTACACGATCTCGAAAAAATTTTTAAAAATAATGAATATTGTTTATTTGAACATGAGCATTCAATTTATTTAACCGAAAAATCGGCAAAAAAATTCTTAAAATTACATGGATATCAAATTATTGATTTTGACCTCGTGGATAATAAAGATAGAAGAGCTAATTCTCTAATTTTTGTTGCACAGAAAATAGAGAAAAATAAAATTAAGTCTTTGCCTGATGTCAAAACACCAAAAGAATTTAATGATTTAAAATACTATCTAAAATTATCAAAGAAAATTAGAAAAGGTATTTCAAATCTAGATAATTATATTAAATCCAAAAAAGAATGTGGAAAGAGGGTTGCTGGATACGGAGCAGGTGGAAGAGGAGTTATGACTTTGGCTGCGCTTAAAAATAGTAATTATCTAGATTTTTTAATTGAAAAAAATCCAAAATCTAACGCAATCTTTTCTCCTGGCTCAAGTTTGCCAGTTGTAAATTTAGATCATTTAAAAAATAATTCTGTTAACGAGATATTAGTTTTTAGTTACGGTTATATTGATGAAATAAAAAAAGATTTATCATCTTATGGTTATAATACCAGTCAAATTAAATCCTTTATTGACATTATGAGTTTTAAAAATGAATAAGAAAATTATAATAACTGGTGGTAACGGTTTTATTGGAAGTCATTTAGTCAAAGAAATCATTCAAAATAAAAGTCAACCAATATTACTTCTTAGAAAAAAATCAGATTTAAGAAGGCTAAAAGATATTAAAGGTTTCAAAAGTTTTGTTGTTTCAAATTATCTTGATAATGAATTAATAATGAAACTTAAAAATCTAAATGCATCTAGTTTTATTCATTGCGCATGGTCAGGTGTTTTAGCAAAGGACAGAAATAATGCAATTCAAAGGGATAACCTAAAACTCACACTTGAATCTGTAAAGTTAGCAAATAAAGTTGGATGTAGAAGATGGACTGGTCTTGGTTCTCATGCTGAATACGGAAATCCTAATCGTAAAACAAACGAGCTGGATGATACAAAGCCTACCACATTGTATGGAAAACTTAAGCTTAAATCATGCAAACAAAGTTTAACCTTATGCAAACGATTGGGAATGAGGGGTTCTTGGATTAGAATTTATGACACTTATGGACCAAATGACAATGAATCTTGGTTAATTCCATACGTTATTACAACATTACTGAAGAATAAAAGACCTAAACTAACATCAGGTGAACAGTTTTGGGATTTTCTTCATATAAAAGATGCCGTAAAAGCGATTATTAAAATCAACGATTCGGATAATACTGGTATTTATAATTTAGGCTCTGATCAACCAAAGAAACTTAAAGATATAGTTTCCATAATCTGTAAAGAAATGAATAGCAAAATAAAACCTACTTTTGGGAAATTACCATATAGAAATGATCAGATAATGAGGTTGCACCCTGATATTGCAAAAATTAAAAAGGATATTGGTTGGCATCCCAATATAAATTTCAGATCAGGCATAAAAAATCTTATCAACTATTATAATGAAAACTAGACCTTCAATCATTCTCTCTAATTATATTCGTGCACATTCTCTGAAAATGGTACATGAAGCAAATGCTTCACATATTGGGGGATCTTTATCAATTTCTGATATTTTAGCTGTACTTTATGAGGATATTTTAATCTACGATCCTAAAAATATAAGATACGAAGATAGAGATAGATTTATTTTGAGTAAAGGTCATTGTTGTTCTGCACTATATGCTACTTTGGCATTAAAGGATTTTTTTAGTATCAATAACCTTTCAAAATTTACAAAATTTGGTTCGGATTATATGAGTCATGTTTCACACAAAGTAAAGGGAGTAGAATTTTCCACGGGCTCGCTTGGTCATGGACTTCCATTTGCAGTGGGTAAGGCATTAGCATCAAAACTTAAAAAGAAAAATTGGGAAGTTTTTGTTTTATTAAGTGATGGCGAGTTAAATGAAGGCAGTAATTGGGAGGCCCTAATGTTTGCTTCTCATCATAAATTAGACAACCTAACTGTAATTATTGACTATAATAAGTTACAAAGTTTAACTACAATTGAAAAAACATTAAGATTAGAACCCTTAAAGAAAAAGTTTGATTCATTTGGTTGTTGTACATTTGAAATTGATGGCCACAATCACTATCAATTAAATAAATATTTATCAAAAAAATTTAAAAAAAGAAATAAACCCAAAATTATAATTGCCAATACAATTAAAGGTAAAGGGGTGTCTTTCATGGAAAATGAGATTAAATGGCATTATAAAAGTCCTGATAAAATGCAATTAGACAATGCTCTTAAACAAATAGGTTTAGAAATATGAGAGATATCTTCATTAACTGTTTGAATAAAAATATTGAATCACATAAGAACCTAATTTTAATGGTAGGCGATTTGGGATATAGTGTGATAGAGAGTTTCCAAAAAAACTATCCTTCCAATTTTTTTAATGCAGGCGTGGCAGAACAGAACATGACAGGTATGGCTGCAGGTATCGCCTCAGAGGGATTTCATGTATTTACATATTCTATAGGAAATTTTAATACATTCAGATGTGCCGAACAAATTAGAAATGACATAGATTATCATAACTTAAATGTAACGATCGTATCAGTTGGAGGCGGATTAGGCTATGGAGCACTTGGATATTCTCATCATGCAATTCAAGACTATGCTTTACTAAGATCATTTCCAAATATGACTATTTATTCTCCAGGAACAAACCAACAGGTTCAAAATTGTTTTGAAAAAATACTAAAAAATAAATCACCGGCATATTTTAGACTTGGAAAGGTTAATAATAATTTAAAATTTGTTGAGGATAAAAAAACTAATGAGGGTCATTGGGTTAAGATTAGTAAAAGTGAAATTAATGACTCAAAAAAATGTATTTTAACAACTGGTGGTGTGATTGAAGATGCGATAAAAATGCAAAATTCAAAAAAATACTTTGATTATGATGTTTACAGCCTTCCAATTTGGGGAATGAAATATAAGTCATTACAACCTAATCAAATTTCTAAATGGAACGAAATTATTACGCTTGAGGATCATATAGAAGATGGAGGATTTGGTTCGTATATTTTAGAATGTAATGCTTTAACGGAAAATAAAACAAAAATTAAAGTAAAAGCATTAAATCAAAAAGTTTGCGGAATGGTTGGTAGCCAAAATGAAATAAAGAAAGCAATAAAGTTTATTAACTGAGTTATTAAGGGTTTTTAACTAAATCTTTAATAACATCTTCCCAATTGTCTCTATCCTTTTGTCGAATTAATGATACTGTTTTGTACCATTTTGTTCTTGAACCTTTTACTCCCCAACGCCAATCTGGATCTGCGGGTAGCAAGACTTTAGTTGGTATTTCTAGTGACCCGCCAATATGAACTAATGATGTATCAACAGATATAATCTTATTTAAATTAGATACAATAATAGCTGTATCAACCCAATCATTTATTAATCTATCGCATAAATAGACATTGCTAAACTTTTTTAAAAAATGTTTATCTATGTCACTTAATTCTTTATCGATTACAAAAAATCTATAATTCTCATTTTTAAAAATTTTACTGAATAGCTCTAAATCTATTGATCTGGCTTCGTCACCAAGATGTCTCTTACTACCTTTCCATGAAACACCGATATTCACGTTTCCTTTTAATAACTTTTTAAATTTTGATAAAAGAGGTTTATTATGTTTTTCTATCTTTATTTTATCAAAAATTATAGGTGAAGGCATTTTATCAGTAAAATCGAGTAGGAAAGGAAGATTCCCAATAATTGTTTTACGATGAAAAAATTTTACCTCTTCATTATTTATTTTAGTTTCCAAACTGATATTTTTTGGACAGTTAGAGTATTGAAGAAGCGGAATAATTGAATCATGCGGACCTAATGCAGTTATCAAATGACCCAGATCTGCTAAAGGTTTAAGGAATCTAAAAAAATTTAAATAATCACCCAAACCTTGCTCAAAGAATACTAAAATTTTAATTTTTTTATTTAATTTTAAGTCAGCTTTAGTTAAATCTTTTATTTCATTAATATGAACTTTAGTTTTATCAGTAATTGTATAATTAATTGCACCATGAAGATTTGTTCTGGAAGATATTTCAACAAGATTGTAGAGTTCATACCCTTTTTTCTTATTATTAGTTTTTAGGTATAATAACGCCAGGTTTAAAATAAGATTTTGATCATGGGGATATAATTCTAAACCTTTCTGAAAAGTTTTTATAGCTTCCTTATATTTCAAATCATCTTGTAACAAGAGTCCTCTTAATTGATAACATTGTTTATTATTATAATCTATATCTTGAGCTGTTTTAAGGCATAGAGAGGCCATATCGATATTTCTAAGAGTAAGGTAAGTAAATCCTAACTCTATCCAATATTGACATGAGTGAGGATTTTTCTCTACTGCACTCTCAAAATAGGGTAAGGATTCTTTCTTTCTCCCAACACCAATAAGATGCTTACCCAACAAATTTAGAAAATCATGATTTTCAGGATTATATTTGTGTGCCGAAAAAAGAGCTTTTTCAAGTTTTATTGTATTATTAACTTTTAAAAGCAAGTTTATGTATAAAGAATGTGCAGATTCAAAATATGGATCTTTTTTTATTATGAACTCAAATCTTTGAATTGCTTCGAGAAATTTACCTTCTTTAATCTCACTTGTTGCAACGATAAGATTTCCTAAATCTGATTTAGCATTTGAGAAGAATGATTTACCCTGTTTTTGGACAGATTGAAAATTAGTGCTATCTTTTACTAACGATCGAAATTTTTGAAATTCATAACTATGATTTGCTATATAAGATTTTTCACCATTGCTTTTATTTTCATGAATATTTGACATGATAGATACATACAAATTTCATGCCACGTTATTATTTCTTAAATTAAATTATTTGGCATATAATTTGCTGATTTTATAAATGAATCAGTTAAGCCCAGAATCATTTGAAAAATTTAAATGTATTGGATCAAGCTGCCCACAATCTTGTTGCGTTGGCTGGAAAATACGCATAGATGAAAATACATATGATAAATATAATAACTCTGAAGATAAGAAAATTAAATCTGTTGCAAATAAGTATATAAAAAAACTTGAAAATACTAACGACTTTTTTGCTGAAATTTCTTTAAAAGATAATTCTTGTCCTTTTTTAGGAGCTGACAAATTATGTGAAGTCCAAAAAAAATATGGTCATGATTATTTATCTTCTACCTGCTCTAACTATCCAAGAAAATCAATAAATTTTGGTACCAAAAAATTAAAAACTTTAGATTTAGCATGTCCAGAGGCAGCTAGGTTAGTCTTATTTGATAAAAATCCTTTAAATCTTTATGAGGATGGAATCTATAAAACTAAGCTTCCTATTAGAATTAATAGTAAAAAGGAATTAGATAATTACAAAATAGTTGGTGAAAAAATTTTTAATCTTTCTTTATCATTATTAAATGATAATAAAGTTTCTACTTCTGTTGCATTATGCG
>CACEWP010000015.1 GCA_902563305.1 uncultured Alphaproteobacteria bacterium | reverse complement strand
TATCATGATCCAGTAAATACCGCATTATGCGATAAAATAAAAAAGCAATATGATGATTTTTTTTTGACTGTGAAAATTAAATCCAAAATTGATTACAGATTAAATGACAAAGTAAATCATAACTTCTTTTTTATAAAAGAAAAAAAAAATAATCATAAACAAAACCTTATTATTAAACAATTATCTTCAAAAACACCACATACAGAGCTTTTTTTTAAAAGGCGGGGTAACTCTTTTTCAATTAAAAAGGGATATGGAAACTTAGTTGATATAAAGTTCGAAGAGTTTTTTATGAGAAACCTAGTTTTTCAAGATTATGAATTAATGGCAAAAAAAGTAAAAATTTTTGTAATTAGAGATATTAAACAAATGGATGAGAATTCAAAAAATTTACTAACTAGGTTTATTTCATTTATAGACGTGGTATACGAGAATAACAATATACTTTCTATTTCTACCAATGTAGAATTAGATAAATTGTATGTAGGAAAAACAAATTTCGATGAATTTAAAAGAACGAAATCAAGGCTTTGTGAGATGGGGTCCAACAATTATATTAATAAAAATTTGAAAAAACTTTTTAAGAAAAATTAATGAAAGCAGTAAATCAAAAATTCAAAGACATAGAAGAGGAAATAAGCTTTTTGAAAAAAAAAAATAATGCAATTATTTTATCTCATTTCTACCAAGATGAAGAAATTCAAGATATTGCTGACTTCATTGGAGATTCTCTAGACTTATCAAAAAAAGCTCAGAAAAATGATGCTGACGTTATAGTTTTTTGCGGTGTAAGATTCATGGCGGAGGTAGCTAAAATATTAAGTCCTCAAAAAAAAGTTATTCTTCCAGATATTAACGCTGGCTGCTCTTTAGAGGAATCATGCCAAGTAGATGAATTTATTGAATTTAAAAAAAAATACCCAGGACACATAGTTTTATCCTACATTAATTGTTCTGCAGAGATTAAAGCTGAATCAGACATAATTGTTACATCTTCTAACGCAAAAAAAATAATAGATAGTATGCCAGTTAATCAAAAGATAATTTTCGCTCCAGATAAACATCTTGGAAATTATTTAAATAAACTTACTAAAAGAGAAATGATTCTATGGAATGGTTCGTGTATAGTTCATGAAACATTTTCTGAAAGAGAGTTAGTTAAGCTTAAAGTAAGAAACGATACAGCTAAAACAATTGCTCACCCAGAGTGTCCTGAAAATATTTTGAGCCATGCTGATTTTATTGGCTCAACCTCATCTCTTTTAAAATTTATTTCGCAAGACAAAACCAAAAGATTTATTGTTGCAACAGAGCCTCATATTCTTCATCAGATGAAAAAAAACGAACCTTCGAAAGAATTTTTAATAGCGCCTGGAACAGACGGCTCATGTTCATGCTCAAATTGTCCTTACATGGAACTTAATACTCTAGAAAAGTTGAGAGATTGCTTGCATGATCTTTCACCTGAAATAAAAATTAGCAACGAGCTAATGTTAAAAGCAAAAAAGCCTTTAAATACAATGCTAAACTTAAGTTGAAAATTCCTTGTGATTTCAAACGATTTACTTGAATTATCTTTTAAAAAACTCAAAGAAGAATTGAGAGAGGATTTAAATGGAAAAAGATTAAATAATGACATTACATCGAATTTATTATTAAATAAACTTTCCAATGTAAAATGTGTCATCTCAAATAGAGAGAATATAATTCTTTGTGGTACTATTTTTAGATTGTAAATGAAAAATTAAGTCGTTAAAGTGCAACATTTCTGAATTAGGATAAACAATATTAAGAGCCTTTATTATTACTGACTTTCCTACGCCAACTGAACCAAAAATATATACCCCAAGTTTTAAATTTGAATTTAATTTAAATATTCTAGGTTTAGCATTACCTTCAATTAATTTTGTGACTTTAGAAGCAACAATTTCTTGACATGGATTGGGATTTATATGATTTTCTTTTTTTAGGTAGGATACAAGTTTAAGGTTTAGATTTTTCAAGATTAAGTTAAAACTTGTAATTTTTTTATTTCTGAAATTGCTTTTGCAGGATTAAGATTTTTTGGGCAAGTTTTTGTGCAGTTCATTATGGTATGACATCTATAGAGTTTAAATTTATCCTTTAAGAGCTCTAGTCTTTCTTTTTTGTTTTCATCTCTACTATCTACAATAAATCTGTATGCCTGCAATAGGATCGCTGGACCAAGAAACTTGTCACCATTCCACCAGTAACTTGGACATGATGTAGAGCAACAAGCACAAAGAACGCATTCATATAATCCGTCCAGCTTTTTTCTATCTTCAGGTGATTGTAAGTTTTCTTTTTTGGGGGTTGAATTGTTTTTTAGCCATGGCTGAATAGATTCATACTGTTTATAAAAATCGCTCATGTCAGGAATTAAGTCTTTTAAAACACGCATGTGGGGAAGAGGGTAGATATTAATCTCTTTACCTATTACAGGTTTAAGACAGGCTAAGGTATTTGTTCCATTTACATTCATGGAACATGAGCCGCAAATACCTTCTCTACATGATCTTCGGAATGTTAAGGTGGAATCAACCTCATTTTTGATAAACATTAAGGCATCTAAAACCATTGGACCTAACTTGGACTTATCAATAAAGAATTTATCTAACCTTGGATTTTCACCAGATTCTCTATTCCATCTGTAAACGTTGAAAACAATTTTATTTTTACCGTCGCTTCCAAAGGTTTTCCCCTTGGAAACATTTGAACCTTTTGGTAGAGTCAATTGAACCATAAATATAAATCTAATAAACTCTTGCTTTAGGTTCAATAGTTTTTATTTCTTTTGAATTTGTCTTGAGATTAACTTTTCTAAACTTGGTATTTGTTTTACCTTTCTCGTCAACCCATATAACTGCATGCTTAAGCCACTTTTTATCATTTCTTTTCTGAAAATCAATTCTGGAATGAGCTCCTCTGCTTTCCTTTCTTACCAGAGCACTTTCAATACTAACTATTGATTGAGATATTAAATTTTTTAATTCAAGTGCTTCTACTACTTCAGTATTCCAAACAAGACTTTTATCTGTTATTTTTATATTATTAAAATCTTCCAAAAGTGATAGCATCTTCTTTTTCCCCTCAATCATCTTTTTCTCAGATCTGTATACTGGACAGAAATTTTGCATTGTGTGTTGCATCTCTAATCTAATTGAAGATACTTTTTTTGTACCATTTGAATTTCTTATCTTTTGGAAGTTTTGAATAAGATTTTCAACAATCTTTATATCCACATCAGGATTCTTCTTATTGCTATTTATTATTTCCGAACATCTTTTTGCAGCAGATTTTCCAAAAACCACTAAATCAAGAAGCGAATTTGAGCCCAAACGATTAGCTCCATGTACAGATACACAAGCAGCCTCTCCAATTGACATCAGTCCTGGAACTGTAACATCATTGCCCTTAGAATTTACATTTAAAACTTCACCATATATGTTGGTTGGTATTCCACCCATATTGTAGTGAACAGTCGGTTGAACGGGAATTGGCTTTTTTCTCACATCAACTCCTGCAAAAATTTTTGCTGATTCTGTAATGCCAGGTAGTTTTTCTTGTAGTATTTTAGGGTCAAGGTGATGAAGATTTAAATGTATATGATCTTTTCTAGGACCGCAACCTCTTCCTTCCATTATTTCAGTGGTCATGGATCTGGAAACAACGTCTCGGCTTGCTAGGTCTTTTGCGTTTGGAGCATATCTTTCCATGAATCGCTCTCCTTCGGAGTTAGTGAGATACCCACCTTCTCCTCTAGCTCCTTCAGTAATTAAAACTCCAACTCCATATATTCCTGTGGGATGAAACTGAGTAAATTCCATATCTTGAAGTGGCAAACCAGCTCTTAATACCATTCCCCCACCATCACCTGTACAAGTATGTGCAGAGGTACATGAAAAGTATGCTCTACCGTATCCACCAGTAGCTAGTATTACCATTTTTGCAGAAAAAAAATAAAATTTACCATCATGTAGGTTAAAAGTAAGAACACCACAACATTTTTTATTTTTATCCATTACAAGGTCGATTGCAAAATATTCGATAAAGAATTCTGCTTTATTTGATAAAGACTGTTGATATAAAGTATGAAGCATAGCATGACCAGTTCTATCTGCAGCAGCACAGGTTCTTTGGGCTATCCCCTCTCCAAAGTGAGTTGTCATCCCTCCAAATGGTCTTTGATATATTTTCCCTTTTTCAGTTCTTGAAAATGGAACTCCAAAATGTTCTAACTCAATAACTGCATTTGGAGCCTCTTTGCACATGAAAGCAATTGCATCTTGATCTCCAAGCCAATCTGAACCTTTAACAGTGTCATACATATGCCATTTCCAATCATCTTCGCCCATATTACCAAGCGCTGCGCTTATGCCACCTTGAGCAGCAACTGTGTGACTTCTTGTTGGAAAAACCTTGGATATACAAGCTGTTTTTAAACCTGATGATGCGCACCCCATAACAGACCTCAGTCCTGAACCTCCTGCACCCACGACAACAACATCATAATCCAACTTCTCGAACTCAAACATAAAAAACCAACCTTATTAAACTAAATATTGTAATTAAAAACATAACTACAAAGAAAAAGTTCTTAACTATCAAAATTTTTTTTTTAGATGACTGATTATGAATATAATCATCAATTATTGATGTCAAACCTATATTAGAATGAAGAAAAATTGATGTAAAAAGAACTAGTACGGAAAAAGAATTTAAATAACTTTTAAACCAAAAAGTGAATGCTTCGTAATTTTTAAATTCTAAACTCTTTAAAGAAAAAAAAGTATAGATAGAAGCAATCAAAAATAATATGGCAAGAACCTTTTGAAGCAACCATTTGGATGTATAATTTATTTTCATTAAAATAATCCTATATAGACAGAAATAAATATGCTTGAGACAAATGCAAAACAGATTATTAAATATCCAAAAATAGCAGAGGATCTATTCTCTAGAAAAAAGCCTAAATCCCAAATTATATGACGTATTCCGTTAAATAAGTGATATGAGAACCCAAGAATTGTAAGAAAAATTGAAATCTTGAGAGGATAAGAATTTATTAAAAATATAAAAAGATCATAGTAATTTTCTCCTAAAGATAAACTTAAAAGCCCAAAGACTGATAAAATTAAAGAGAGGTTTAATGCAAATCCAGATATCCTATGAGAAATAGATAACAAAGAAGTCATTTGGGGTTTATAAATTTGAAGGTGAGGGGATAATGGTAGATTATCTTTTTTCATTTAAATAGGTATTAAAACTGAATATTCTAAATCTAAAACAATGTTATCTGATAGATTCTCTTTCTCAGGAAAAATCATTTTAGAATCATTTTTTGATGCGAGAGTTCTAATCATCATTGCTCCAATTTTATCATTGATTTGTTCTTTACTCAAAATCTTTGACCAAGCATAGATTGTGTCACCTGAAAATGTTGGAGATGAATGCTTTCCATTATGAATAGCTGCTAACTTGAATGTATTTGCTAAACCATTACAACTAATAGCACGTGCTAAAGATATGATATATCCACCATAAATTATTCTTTTTTTAAATCGACCATCTTTTTCTATGTGTTGATTGAAGTGCACTCTTGCATTATTTTGATATAAGCGGGTGGCAATTTGATGTTCAGCCTCCTCAATTGTTTGACCATCTAAATGATCAATCTCTTCACCTTCTTTATAATCATTAAAAAAAAAGGGACTTCCAGATACCGAAGTTGACCAATTTTCAACATTAAAATTTGGCAGAAGTGTGAATTCTTTAGTCTCTACTTTTTCTGGTAATTTAGGAACTACATTCTTGAAAGAACTAATCATACCTTTTTTTTTTTTTCTCATCATTAACCATCTGTAATAGGTTAATATAACTTCATCGTTTTGATTCTTTCCAATAGATTTAACATAAACCGTGCCTGTTTTTTCATTTGAATTTTCTTTCAACCCTATAATTTTCGAACTTGCAGATACAGTATCACCTACAAAAGCAGGTTTATGAAAATTCACACCAGCATAACCTAAATTCGCAATTGCGTTTAAGGACAAATCTGGAACAGTTCTTCCAAAGATAAGGTGAAATAAGAGAACATCGTCGATAGGAGTTTTTTGAAATCCTAACTTTCTTGAGAATTCTATTGAATAATTCAGAGGGAATCTACTTCCAGTTGTGCTAAGATAAATTGAAACATCACCGTTTGTTATGGTTCTAGGAACACTATGATTGATTTCTTCATCAATTTTATAATCCTCGAAATACCTACTTTTAAAATTTTTTATCATATTACTTTCTTCTTAATAATTAATTCAGCAATTTGAACTGTGTTAAGTGCAGCACCTTTCCTAAGATTATCTGCTACAACCCATAGACCCATGGAATTTTTTTTACTTCCCAACCTCATTCTACTTATAAATACATCATCTTCACCTGCTGATTCGTCAGGGGTTACATATCCTCCATCAATTCTTTTATCAACCAATGATAAACCAGGTGACTTTTTTATTTTAGATACGAGTTTTTTGAGATCAACTGTTTTTTCTGTTTCAATATATATGGATTCACCATGTCCAACAAATACCGGGACTCTTACACATGATGTGAAAATTTCAATTTTTGATTTAAAAATTTTTTGTGTTTCTTCAATCATTTTCCTTTCTTCTTTTGTAGAGCCATCATCAAGAAACTTATCAATATGAGGTATTAGATTAAATGCAATTCTTTTTGTAAAATTTTTAGCTATAAGTGGTTTGTTTTTATAAACATCAAGCGTTTGATGGAAAAGTTCATCCATTGCAGATTTTCCTGCTCCAGACGTCGATTGGTAGGTTGAAACAATAATCTTTTTAATGTTAAATAAGTCATGAATAGGTTTAAGTGCCACTACCATTTGAATTGTAGAACAATTTGGATTAGCAACAATTTTTTTTTTTAAATTTAAAACATCCTCAGGATTAACCTCTGGAACAATTAAAGGAACGTCCTTTTTCATTCTGAAGTGTGAAGTATTATCTATAACGATTGCTCCGTCCTTTGTTGCCTTAGGCACAAACTTTTCAGATATTTTTGAGCCTGGCGATGACAAAACAAAATCAATATCTTTAAATTTAAATTTTTCTAAAGATTCAACCTGTATTTCTTTATCATCACCATAAATAATTTTTGTTCCTGCTGATTTGGATGATGCAACAGCATAAATATGACTTGTAGGGAATTTTCTTGAATCTAGGATATTAAGAATTTCTCTTCCAACATTTCCTGTTGCACCAACAACTGCGACTTTATATTTTTTCATTGCTTTAATTCCTCTAAAACTTTTTCTCCCATTTCATCTGTTGATAGAATCAAATCATTTTTACTTAAAATGTCCCTAGTTCTAAATCCTTTTTTTAATACTGACTCAACTGCATCATTTATTAGAGTTGAAATAGTTTCATTTTCAAATGAATATTTAAACATCATACTTACACTTAAAATCATCGCTAAAGGATTTGCAATATTTTTTCCCGCTATATCAGGAGCTGAACCATGAACAGGTTCATACATAGCTTTTCTTTCGCCATTTTCTGAAACCCCAACAGAAGCAGATGGTAACATACCAAGAGATCCCGTCAGCATTGAAGCGCAGTCAGATAAAATATCACCAAACATATTTGTTGTTACAATTACATCAAATTGTTTTGGATCTCGAACTAATTGCATTGAGGCATTATCAACATACATATGTGAAAGTTCTACTTCTGGGTAATTTTGAGAACATTCAATCATTACATTTCTCCATAATTCAGTTGATTCTAAAACATTAGCTTTATCAACAGAACATAACTTTTTTGATCTCGTCATCGCTGTTTCAAAAGCAACTTCTGCTATTCTTTTTATTTCATTGGTATAATAAACCAAAGTATTGAATCCTTTATACTTTTCTTCGCTAATTTTTTTAATTCCCCTTGGTTCTCCAAAATAGATACCACCGGTTAATTCTCTTATAAGCAAAATATCTAGACCTTTTATGATTTCAGGTTTTAAACTTGACGATTCGATAAGAGGATCAAATACAAGTGCTGGTCTAAAGTTTGCAAATAGGTCAAGTTCTTTTCTTATTTTAAGAAGCCCTCTTTCAGGCCTTTTTTCAAATTTTAAACCCTCCCATTTAGGGCCACCAACTGCTCCTAGAATGATTGCATCAGATTTTTTAATTCTCCCTAAGGTTTTGTCAGACAAAGGAGTTCCGAGTTTATCTATTGACGCTCCTCCTACTAATTCTTCTGTAAGGTTAAGATTAAAGTCAAATTTTTTAGAAATCCATTCAAGTATTTTTAATGCTTGATTTGAAATTTCCTTTCCAATTCCATCACCAGGAAGCAAGGATATGTTGAGATCTTTTTTCATTTTTTAGTCAAGATAATTTGGATAAATTATAAATTTAACCAAGGTTTAGACTTGTTTGCCTTTTTTTCATAGGAATCAATTTTTACAGATTTGTTTAAAGTAAGCGCAATATCATCTAAACCTTCCAAGAGACATTTTTTTCTAAATGGATCTACATCAAAGTTAATAACTTCACCATTTTCTGTTAAAATTTCTTGTTTTTTGAGATCAATTGTAATCAATTTTTTTTTTTCAGCTTGTTTTGTAAGAAAGCTAGTTTCTTTACTACTTAATTTTATGGGCAGAATGCCATTTTTAAAACAATTATTAAAGAAAATATCCGCAAAGCTGGGTGCAATAATACATTTAAAACCAAAGTCAAGTAAAGACCATGGTGCATGTTCTCTACTGCTTCCGCAACCAAAATTTTCACCTGTAATAAGTATTATTGATTTTTTATAATAATCCCAGTTTAAAACAAAATCATTTCTAACATTTCCCTTGAGGTCATATCTTAATTCATGAAACAAATTTTTACCTAGCCCTGATCTTTTTATAGTTTTAAGAAACTGTTTTGGAATTATCATATCTGTATCTATGTTTATCATTGGCAATGGTGCAGCTATTCCTTGAATTTTTTTAAATTTTTCCATTTATAAATCTTCTACTAGGCTTAATTTTCCTCTGATTGCAGTAGCCGCAGCAATTGTAGGGCTCACTAGATGAGTTCTACCCTCTCTACCTTGTCTACCTTCAAAGTTTCTATTGGATGTGGAAGCACATCTTTCTTTAGGTTTAAGTTGATCAGGATTCATTGCTAAGCACATAGAACAACCTGGCTCTCTCCAGTCAAAGCCTGCGCGAACTAATATTTTGTCTATTCCTTCATTTTCCGCTTGCTGTTTAACAAGACCAGAACCAGGAACAATCATTGCGTTTACAGAAACCTTCTTTCCCTCTACTACCTTTGCAACCTCTCTCAAATCTTCAATTCTTCCGTTAGTACAAGATCCGATAAAAACTCTATCTATTTCAATTTCTTTAATTTTTTGGTTTGGTTTTAACCCCATGTACTCAAGCGATCTTTGAATGGCATTTCTTCTATTTAAATCTTTAACATTTTTGGGGTCTGGAATTTTTCCATTTATTGAAACCACATCTTGAGGGCTTGTTCCCCAAGTAACCTGAGGCTCAATAGTACCAGCTTTAATTTCTACTTCTTTATCATATAAAGCTCCATTTTCTGAGGAAAGTGTTTTCCAATATTTTACAGCCATATCCCAATTATCATCTTTTGGAGCGTAAGGTCTTCCCTTTATATATTCAAAAGTTTTTTTATCTGGAGCGATTAATCCTGCTCTTGCTCCCCCCTCTATACTCATATTACATATTGTCATTCTTCCTTCCATAGAGAGATTCTTTATAGCTTCGCCACTATATTCAATCACATAACCGGTCCCTCCGGCAGTACCTATTGTACCAATAATCTTTAATATTATATCTTTAGAAGTAACACTTGGGCTTACAGAACCAGTTACATTGATTCTCATATTTTTTGCTGGTTTTTGGATTAAAGTTTGTGTTGCAAGAACATGTTCAACCTCACTTGTTCCAATGCCAAAAGCAAGTGCTCCAAAGGCTCCATGTGTTGCAGTATGGCTATCACCACAAACGATTGTCATGCCAGGTTGAGTTATACCTTGTTCTGGTCCAACTATATGAACAATCCCTTGTCTTTTATCGAGCAATGGAAATAGATTTACATTAAATTCATTACAATTTTTCTCAAGAGTTTCAACTTGGATTCTACTTTCTTTATTTTTAATTCCTCCCGTTCTATCACTTGTTGGAACATTATGATCTGCGACTGCGAAAGTATATTTTGGTTTTCTTACAACTCTTTTGCTGTTTCTCAATCCTTCAAAAGCTTGAGGGCTTGTGACTTCATGAACAAGATGTCTGTCAATATATATTAAACAAGTACCATCGTCTTGCTCATCGACAATGTGACTTTCCCAAATTTTATCAAATAAAGTTCTAGGTTTCATACAATAAATATATAACCCAAAAGAAGTCTAAAAAATATTATTTTTTTTCATCAACTATTTCTTGCTTTTTTTCAGTCTTAATTGATTCATTTTTAACATTATCTGATTTTTTGGAGTTATCCTCTTCATTTTTCTTGCTGGAGGGTTCTTTTTCAGAGTTAATATTTTTTTCAGTCGTTGATGCTAATGATTGGTTAAGAATATTCTTTTCTGCAATTCTTGCAGATTTGCCACTTCTCTTTCTTAAATAGTAAAGTTTGGACCTTCTAACACTCCCGGTTTTTACTACTTCAATTTTGCTGATTTGAGGTGAAAATAAAGGAAGTATTCTTTCAATCCCTTCACCATATGAAATCTTTCGTACCGTAAATGATGAGTTGATGCCGGCATTTTTTCTTGCAATGCAAACTCCTTCAAATATTTGTATTCTTTCTTTCTCTCCCTCTTTGACTTTTAAGTGAACCTTTAATGTATCGCCGGAACTAAATGTTGGTAGTTTTTTATCCGATTCCAATTCTTTCAGATGCTCTTTTTCAAATTTTTCAAGTGTGTTCATTTTTTTTCCTTATTTTTTTTAACGTATATTTCAAATAAATCCGGTCTTATCTTTTTAGTTTTTTTTATCGATTCTTTCAATCTCCAATCTGAAATTTCACTGTGATTTCCTTTAAGTAAAACTTCAGGTACCCTAATTCCCATCCAATTACTAGGTTTTGTATACTGCGGGTATTCTAGTAAATGGTTTTGAAAGCTTTCAGATTTCAAACTATTTTTATTACCTAATACTTCAGGAATCAATCTTACGCAAGTATCAATTAAAATAATTGATGCTATTTCTCCGCCCGACAATATAAAATCACCTACTGAAATTTCCTCAATTTTATTATATTTCAAAAATCTGTCATCAACTCCTTCATATCTCCCGCAAATAATAATAATTTCCTCAAATTTAATTAATTTTTTTACTGTGCTTGAATTCAATTGATTGCCTCCTGGGGATAAGAAAATAATTTTTCTTTTTTTTTTTTTCTCTCTCGTAGCAGCATCCAATGTTCTTTGTAAAACGTCTGGCCTTATAATCATACCAGGGCCACCACCATAAGAAGTATCGTCTACAGTCTGAGACTTGGCACTAGAAAAATTTCTTATATTCAACGTTTCAATTGTAAAAATTTTTTTTGATAATGCTTTGCCTGAAATGGAGTGAGCTATTGGTCCGGGAAATATCTCAGGAAACAAGGTAAGTATTTTAAATCGCATAATAAAGTGGGTTTAGAAATATGATTCTTTTTTCAATATCAATTTCTTTTATATGATTATTATTTAAAGGTACTAAAATTTCTTTTTTATTATTTAAAACTTCTAAATAATCTCCTGCACCATGATTTTTGACGTCATTAACTATTCCAAGTTTTTGATTATTTACATAAACAACTGTTTTTAAAAGATCATTAAAATAAAAATTATTACTATTTATTTTTGGTAGTTCATCCCTATCAATAAAGATTAGTTTCCCGATAAACTTTTTTATATCTTCTAGATTACTTATATTATTAATTGTGCATAAGATTTTATTAGAAAATAGATGAAATTTAATTTGAATTTTATTTTTATCATCTATAAAAAAATCTTTAAATTTTAAAATATTTTTTTTTTCTTCACAAAAACTTTGTATAGAAATTAAGCCTTTAACTCCATGAGTTTTACCAAACTTTCCTACGACTATTTTACTTTTAAGTGAAATTTTTCTTTTTCCTCAATTTTAACTATAAGTTGCTAAT
>CACEWP010000014.1 GCA_902563305.1 uncultured Alphaproteobacteria bacterium | reverse complement strand
CTCAGCTTTTTTTCCAATAATTATCGATTTTTGAGAATCTTTTGTTACAAATATTTCTTGATATATTCTAATGATCTTTTTACTTCTATCAATTTTTGAATTTATTTTTATTGAGTATGGTATTTCCTTATTTAGAAGTTGAAATACTTTTTCTCTTGTTATCTCTGAAATTCTAAAGTTAATACTTTTATCGGTTGTGATAATTTTACTATACTTCCAGGGTCTTGTAGGAGCATTTTCTACGAGAGTTTTCACTAAATATTTAATACCTTTATTTTTTTTAGCTGATACCATAAACGTTTTTAAAAATTTTATTTCTGAATTTATAATTTTCGAGGAATTCAAAAGACGATCCTTTCTTACCAGGTCAACTTTATTTAATACTAAGTAATTATTCTTAAATGATTTTACTATCTTAATGATTTTGCTCAGTGTTTCTTTTTTTATAGAATTTGTAATATCGAATATAAAAAGATTAAAATCAACAACCTCCTCCATATTAAGCAGTGAGCGAGATATATTTTTATCAAAAAATTTATTATTTTTTGCAATACCCGGAGTATCTGTAAATATTAATTGTGTGTTATCAACATTCATAACCCCTGAAATTTTATCTTTGGTTGTTTGTACTTTATGACTAACAATAGAAATTTTTTCTTTCAAAATACAATTTAAGAGTGTTGATTTTCCAGCATTTGGGAAACCAGACAACAAGATAACGCCACAATTAAAGTTTTCTTTTTTCAATTTTTTCTAATAATAACTTAGCAGCATTTATCTCTGCATCTTGTTTATTTTTACCTTTACCAATAGCATGTAATTTATCATCATGCTTTACACTTATGGTAAAAATTGGACTATGTTCTGGACCTTTTTTATCTATAAAATTATATTTAGGAAGTTTATTATCTTTTTTCAAACACCATTCCTGTAACCTAGACTTTGGATCATACTTTGACAAATCAATGTTATTAATTTCATCTTTCCAAAGTTTATTTACAACTCTTCGTATAGTTGCAAAATTTGAATCCAAAAAAATAGCGGCAATCAATGCTTCAAGTGAATTTGCTTTTATAGAATCTATGGATTTTATACTTAAATTTTTGGAAATATTTAAATACTCTTGCAAATCAATTACATTTGCAATTTTTTTTAAAGTATTCTTACATACTAAGAATGAAAGTTTTTTTGCAAGTTCTCCTTCTGAATCATTATTAAATTTTTTAAAAATAGATTCAGAAATTATTAATCCCAGCACTCTATCACCAAGGAATTCAAATTTTTCATAGTTTATTTCACTCGAATTAAAACTTGAATGAGTAAGTGCAATCTTTAGAAATTCAAAGTTTTTAAACTTATACCCAATATCATTTAATAGTTTAGAATAACGTTTCATTCTATTTGATTTGGCAAAAGACTAACAAAAAGTCTATCTTTTCTTAAAGCTGTAAACCAGGTCCAAAATTTAAGAAGACTACCTATATCAGTATCGAATGATACAACCACAATTTCTGCTCTACCTATCAGATTTTCCCTTGGGATTAAACCAATAAATCTACTGTCCTGTGAGTTATCCCTATTATCACCTAGAACAAAAAATTTATCTTTAGGGATTTTAATTTTAGAAAAATTATTTGTATTTAGACCTTCAAATGTTTTTTCAAATTCATAAACTTCATATGATAAGTTATTTGGAAGTATTTCAGAATTTTTTTTTACATTAAAAGATTTGTATTGTTCTGTATTTATTGTTTTTATTTTAATTTGTATGTCATTAATAAATATCAAATTATCTTTCATCTCTAATGTATCACCAGGAAGGCCGATTACTCTTTTTATATAATCGGTTTTGTTATCCTCTGGTGTTTTAAAAACAACTATCTCTCCTCTTTCTGGTTCTTTTGAAAAAATTCGTTGAGGAATAATAGGAATACTGAAAGGAAGAGAATGTTTTGAAAAACCATAAGAAAATTTAGAAACAAATAGATAATCTCCTACTTTCAAATTTGGATACATTGAACCTGATGGAATACTAAATGGCTCATATAAAAAACTTCTAATCACTAGTGCAGCTAAGACTGCATAAAATAAGGAAACGAAGTTTTTCTTAATACTAGAGCTTTCTTTTTTTTCTTTAAAAAAAATATTTTTCATTCCTGGATTTTATTATAAAAAAAATCAAATACTAGCGTGATTTATAATTTTCATAAACTTCTTGATTGTTCCTTCCAGTCCATCAAAAACAGAATTTGATATTAAAAAATGACCTACATTCAACTCTGTAACATTGGGTATTAAAGCGATTTTCCGAACATTCTCATAGTTTAATCCGTGACCAGCGTGACAGTCAATACCCAATTTCTCACAGTGTTTAGCTGCATCTTTAATTCTTTTTAGTTCGTATTCATGATCATCATTAAAACATCTTGCGTACTTACCAGTATGAATCTCTACAACATTGACTCCTATTCTTGATGCTGCTTCTATCTGATCAATCTCAGGGTCTATAAAAAGTGCTAGCTTAATCTTGGTATTTCTAAAATCTTGAACAAACTCACCCAAATAATTTAACTGGTTCTTGACATCCAACCCTCCTTCTGTAGTTAGTTCTTCTCTTCTTTCAGGAACGATACAACATGAATATGGTTGGGTTTTTAAGCAAATTTCTTTCATTTCATCAGTTGCTGCCATCTCAAGGTTTAATGGTAGTAAATTTTTTTTTCTTAGTTCCTGAACATCATGGTCTTTAATATGTCTTCTATCTTCTCTTAGATGGACTGTAATTAAATCAACATTATTTTTATTCAATAGATCTACCACCCTAATTAAATCAGGAAAATTTTCATTTCTTGCATTCCTTAGAGTTGCAACATGATCTATGTTAACCCCTAATCTTATTTTCTTTTTCATAAAATCTTTTTTCTAAATAAAATTTGCTAACCTTATAAGTAATAAGCCAAACAACAATTGCAATAGGTAAACTTCCTATTAATGTTGGAAAAAATAATTGATTAAAATTATCTATTAAAAAGCTTATCTTAAATTCATAATCATCAAGTGGCTTGAAGAAAAAAAACAAACCTAATTTGTAAGAAAAATAGAAAAAAAATGGAAATGTCCATGGATTACCAATTACTGAGCCAACTGTTGCAGCTATAATATTTCCTCTCATTGAAATTGTACCAAGATAAATTATAATTAAATGAAAACCCAAAAGTGGAGTAAAAGAGATCGAAGTTCCCCAAGCCAGTCCAATAGCAACAGATTCAGGAAAATCTCTTATACGGTAGATCTTCATTTTTATTGTTCTAAAGATCCTTTTTACTTTCATAAAGTTAAACACCTAAAACCTGGAGACATTTTCAATGAAATCAGAGGTTCTTAAAGAAGCTATAACATTACTAAGATGTTTTTTATTTTTTACGTCAATTTCAATATTAATTTTAAAAAAATCACTATTTCGCTCTGTAATTTTTAAATTTCTAATATTACTTAAAGATTTAGCTATTATTGAAGATAAAACTCCTAAAGCTCCTATTTTATTTTTTATTAAAACATTTATCTTTGCAACAAATTCATTTTTTTTATAATTTAATTTTTCCCACGATACATCCATTACTTTTAGTTTATTTGTATTGGTTTTTTTTAACTCATCACATAGCTTAATATGTATAATTAATCCCCTATCTTTCATAATATATGCAACTGCCTCATCGCCAGGGATAGGGTTGCAACAACTCGCGAAATGAATACTCATTCCAGGAGTTAATCCTTTAACAATCAGAGGGCGAGTTTTATTTTTTTGTTTTTCTTTAACTTGATTAAAAATTATTATCTTATCATTTTGCTTCAAAAACTTCTTCTCTGGGAACATTGATGAAATAACTTTCATTGGTGAAATTTTTCCATTTCCAATCAGTTTAAATAGTTCTTCAACATTATTTACTTTAAATTTATCAAGAATACTTTTAATATTGTTTTCTGAGTATCTCATATTTTGATTTTTGAACTGATTAATAATAATTTCCTTACCAAGTTTTTTGAAATCGTCATCCTCTTTTATTTGGAGATATCTTTTTATACAAACTCTTGCTTTACCAGTGATTGAAAAATTTAGCCACTCAGGTAATAATGCTTGTTCTGGACCACAGATAATCTCAACTTGATCACCATTTTTTAATTTTGTAGATAAGGGCTTTACTGAGTTATTTATTTTTACACCATTACAGGAATATCCTACATCAGAGTGAACAGAAAAGGCAAAATCTAGAGGCATTGCTCCCTTTGGTAAAGCAACTAAATCTCCTTTTGGAGTAAATACAAAAACTTGATCAGCGTGCATTTGCATCTTTGTATGTTCTAGAAATTCCTCGGGTTCATTTGATTGATCAATTATGTCCAGAATTTGTCTCATCCACCTATACTGCCTACCATCTTTAGGGTTAACTTTATCTTTATAAATCCAATGGGCAGCAATTCCAAATTCTGCTTTCTCATTCATTTCAAATGTTCGAATCTGAATCTCTATTCTCTGATTTAAAGGTCCAATAAGAGTAGTATGAATTGATTTATAGCCATTTGGTTTTGGTGTTGAAATATAATCCTTGAACCTTCCTGGAACATACGAGTAGACTTGATGAAGAAGTCCAAGCACAGAATAACATGTTTTTGCATCATTAACTAAAATCGTAAAAGCCATAATATCTGAAAGTTGAGAAAAATTCACTGACTTTACTTTCATTTTTTTCCATATAGAATAAGGAGTCTTCTCTCTTCCAAAAATTTTAAAAGTGATCTTATTTTTTTTTAGAAATTCTTGAATATTTTTAACTATTTTGTCTAATACATCCTCGTCCTGTTGTCTTAACATTGATAATCTTTGTATAATTGAATCTCTTAATTCAGGTTCAGTTATTTTAAAACTTAAATCATCTAATTCTTTTCTAATTTCGTCCATTCCTAATCTTTCTGCTAAAGGCGAATAGATTTCTAGAGTCTCAAATGAAATTCTTTTTTTCTTATTTTCATCTTTTAAAAATTTTAATGTCCTCATATTATGAAGTCTGTCAGCAAGTTTGACAAATAGAACTCTTATATCTCTTGAGGTTGCTAATAATAATTTTCTGAAATTTTCTGCTTGATTGAACTTATCTGATCTACCTTCAAATTTAGATAACTTAGTGACGCCGTCCACAAGTAATGAAATCTCTGGACCAAAACTTTTCTCGATATCATTTAAATCAAAATTTGTGTCCTCAACGACATCATGCAGAAGTGCAGTTATAATCGTTCTATAATCAAACTTATGCTCCGCCAATATTCCTGCTACTTCCAAGGGATGAGAAAAGTAAGGATCTCCAGAAGCTCTTGTTTGACTACCATGAGCTTTCATAGAAAAAACATATGCTTTGTTAAGAAGTTCCTCTTCGACATTAGGATCATATGATTTAACTTTTTCTAATAACTCAACTTGCCTTAACACATTAAAATTTTATGACAAAATTAAGATTTTTTAAATATTAAATTATTTTTTTTATTATTCAGGTGGTTCAGTTTCAGCTTCAGTTTCATTTGAAATATCATCTATGTCGTCATTTGGGTTATTATTTTTTTTCTGGCTGATTAGTTTTTGAATCTCATTTTGAGTCATGTAGATCTTTTTTCGTTTTTTTTCTGAAGCATTTTCTTTTTCAAAATTATCGAAAGAAACTTGAGAAGCATTCTCGTTCATAGGAATCGTTTGATCATCATCGATATCAGTGTCTTCCACTGGTTGATATCTTTGTGAGGTATTTACTATC
Organism: uncultured Alphaproteobacteria bacterium; assembly: GCA_902563305.1. Classification (GTDB taxonomy): domain Bacteria; phylum Pseudomonadota; class Alphaproteobacteria; order Methylaequorales; family Methylaequoraceae; genus Methylaequor. The sequence goes on along the minus strand of CACEWP010000014.1, from coordinate 11,699 downwards.
GAATCCCATGTTTTAACAAGGTCTATTTTTTTTTCCGCTATTTCTCTTAGAGCCACTACGGTATATTTATCATTATCGATCGATACAGTTGCTTCGTCTCCTGAAGTTAGCTCTCTAGCTCTATTACAGGCATAAATAACTAGCTGAAATCTATTTGAGATAGATGTTGTACAATCTTCAGTTGTTACTCTGGCCATAATGAATATTTATAAATGAAATATTTTGGTTTTCAAGCGTTTTTAAAAGATTTTTAGCACTTATTTTTAAAATTGGATGTTCCCAATTTTCGTTTATATCGCAAATAGGCTGAATTACAAATCTTCTTAGGTGCATTCTAGGGTGTGGTAATATTAAATTCTTCGTTTTTATAACAATATCATTGTAACACAATAAATCCAAATCTATAACTCTTGATTCGTTTTTGAATTTTCTTACTCTTTGAAAGTCTATTTCAATAGACATCAAAATATCTAATATCTCATTTGGTAAATATTTTGTTCTTAAACTTATTACACCATTTATATACATTGGTTGGTCGGATTTAGGGATGGGTTCTGTTTCATAAAAATTAGAAACGCCCAATAATTTAAATTTATTTTTTAATAATTCTATTGCTTTTTTACAATTATCAAGAGGAGAACCGAAAGCTTCCGATCTCAGGTTTGAACCTAAAGCTACCAAAATCATCCTTTCTCCAATCTTGATTTTTCTCTTTTCCAGTCTTGTTGTTTCTTATATTCCCTTAGATCACTTTTTTTTCTTCCTTTTGAAATACCAATCAGAACTTTTATAAAACCCTTAGAATTATAATGGAGATCCAAAGGTATCATTGTAAATCCGCTTTGTTTAATTTTTAAATTGATTTTTTTTATCTCATCTTTATTTAATAAAAGTTTTTTAGGTCTTATGTTATCTAAATCCTCTATGCCTTTTTTATAATCTTTGAGATCTATAAAAAGATTTTTAATCCAAAATTCTCCTTTCTTATCTATTGCATAAGAGTTATTTAATGCAACTCTACCCTTTCTTATTGATTTCACTTCAGCTCCGTTAAGAACTATTCCGACTTCTAATTTTTCAATTATTTGATAATCAAATCTAGCTTTTCTATTCTGGGTAATTATGACTTGAGATTTTTTTACCAATTTCTAAATCAAGTCCAATTTCTTTAGAGCCTTGTCTACTTCGACCATCGTTGATCTTTTTATTGATGTAAGTGGAAGTCTTAAAGTATTATTACATCTTTTTAACCTACTGAGTGCGTATTTAACAGGGCAAGGGCTAGATTCTAAAAAAAGAGCTCTGTTTAATGGATATAATAGCTGATTTAATCTCATTGCTTCATCAACTTCTCTTTTTTTCCATGAATTATATATTTTAGCTGACAACCCAGGGACAACATTAGCCGTAACAGAAATACAACCATTGCCTCCGTTAGCTAAAAAAGCTAAAAAAGTTGCATCCTCTCCTGATAATTGATTGAATTTTTTTCCACAATTATGCCTTATATCCATGGGTGAGGCTAAATCAGATGTTGCGTCTTTAACACCTACAATATTTGAGATTTTTGATAATTTTCTAAGTAATTCAGATGATAATTTTTTAACAGATCTACCTGGTATATCGTAGAGATAAATTGGGAAACTCCTACATTTTTCAGATATAGCTTTAAAGTGTTTATAAAGACCATCATCACTTGGTTTGTTATAATAAGGTGTTACTAAAAGTGTTGCATCCGCATTTGATTTTTCTGCATGTTCAACTAAATCAATAGTTTCTTTGGTTGAGTTTGATCCACAACCAGCCATTACAGGAATTCTTTTATTACATCTTTTAATTATAAATTCAGTAACTTTTTTATGTTCTTCATGACTCAAGGTAGGAGACTCTCCAGTCGTACCACAAGAAACTAATCCATGTGATCCTTCTAGTATTAAAAATTCTATGTGTTTTGAAAGAGATTCAAAATCAATTTGAAAGCTTTTAGTAAAAGGAGTGATTATAGCTGGAATTGAACCTTTAAATATCATTTTGATCTCTTTAAGACAATAAAATAATTATAATATTCTTATTGTTAAATATTTTCTAGGAAATAATAATAAGAATTTATGATTAGAAATAGTTTAATAATCAAGTTCTTTTTTTTTTTAATCTGTGCTTCTCCTCAACTTTCTAATGCTTTAGACTCTCCAAAACCGAAAGCTAGGCCGGAAGTAAGATTAGCTGCTTTTCAAGATGTATTTGACCAAATAAAAAAACAAAATTGGTCAATGGCAATTGTATTAGCCAATGATTATGACAATAGGTTTCTTTCTTCATATGTTAAATGGCTTGATATAACAAGACCAGGCAGTAATCATTCATTTAAATATTTAACTAATTTTTATAAAAATCATAAACACTGGCCTAAAGAGAATTCTATATTAAAAAAGATTGAGTCATCTATTAATAATTCAATTAAACCTAATGTAATTGTTAATTGGTTTAATGATAACCCACCAAAGACATCAAAAGGGAAAATTGATTATCTTGAAAGTTTAATAAAACTAGGTCAGATATCTGAAAAAAAAAATAAAATTAAAGATATTTGGATCAACTCTGATTTAACCCGAACCCAACAAAAATATTTTATTAAAAGATACAGTAATTATTGGAACAATGATGATAATTGGAAAAGATTTAATAGACTAATCTACGAAGGTAAAAATGTTTCTGCAAGAAGAACTTTAAATAGAATTTCAGGTGATTACAGAAAACTTGGTGAAGCAAGGCTAGGTCTTAGTAGAAGATCAGGTAATGTATCATCTTTAATAAAAAATGTTCCTCAAAAATTAAAAAATGATCCGGGTCTTGTTTATGAAAGAATGAGGTGGAGAAGAAAAGCCAAGCTAGATACGGCGGGTGATTTGTTATTAACACCTCCACAGAAAATTGAAAATGTAAGGAACTGGTGGATAAATTCGAGAATTATAGTAAGACGCTTAATAAATAAAAGAAAATTTAATAAAGCATATAGAATACTTAAAATCCACAATCTTCCTTTAGCAACACAATCTGGTCTAGAGGCAGAATGGTTGGCTGGATGGGTATCTTTCTATCATTTAGATTTAGTCGATCAAGCTATTAAACACTTTGAAAATATTTTTAATAATTCCGATAATAATTTCAGATCAAAAGCAGCATATTGGTTAGCACTTTCACACATTAAAAAAAAGTCTGATGATAAAATAATTTATAAATGGCTAAATGAATCATCAAAAAATAAGTTTTCTTTTTATGGTCAAAATGCTGCACTTAAGATTGATAATTTTAACATTAAAAAAAAATCCGAAAAATTAAAAAAACCCACTCAATATACTGACTTAATTAAAGTTATTGATATTATAATCTCGTCAAACCAGAGTAACTTAAAATCGTATCCTTTTTTTGAAAGAATTTTTGAACTTTGCTCAATTGACGGTGAAAAATTTTTTATTTTAGATAAAGCTTCTAATTTGTCTAATAAAAATATTGTTGGTAGACTATCAAAGAAACTTCAAACACCATCCATTAAATATTCTTATCCAGAGATTGATGATTTTATTCCAAAAAAATATATGAATTCAAAACCAACCATTGCATTAATTCATGCAATTATTCATCAAGAAAGTAATTTTTCAGTACCTGCATATAGTTCTGCGGGTGCTAGAGGACTAATGCAACTTATGCCTTTTACTGCAAAAAAAGTTGCTAGAGATCTGAAAATTAAATATTACAAAAGAAGATTAACAACCAACCCCCAATATAATATTTTGCTAGGAACAACATATATAAATGAAATGTTAATTAAATTTAATAAAGCTCTTCCACTTGCACTTGCGGCTTATAATGCCGGACCTAGTAGAGTAAAAATATGGTTAAAAAGATATGGAGATCCTCGAAATGGAGAGATAAGTTATGAAAATTGGATTGAATCAATACCAATTTCAGAAACAAGATTTTATGTACAAAAAGTTTTATCAAACTTAAGAATTTATCAAAAAAAATATAATGTAAGTTTATATAGATAATTTTTTTTAAATGACATATTGACATAATGTCATATTGTCACTATATTTATAGTACATCGCCTATTTTGGGATGTAACATAATATTAATCTTGCTTTTAAAAGGAGATAAAAATGCAAAATACTATATCAAATATAGATAAACATAGATTCACACCATTTACTGTTGGTTTTGACGAGCTTTTTGACAGATTATTGGATGTGGATGTTAATACTTCGTCTGGTTACCCACCTTATAATATCATCAAGACAGATGACTGCCATTATACAATTGAAATAGCAGTTGCAGGTTTTAATAAAAACCAGATTGAAATTGAGTTATCTGATGGTGAATTATCTGTAAAGTCAAAAATAATGGATTCAAAAAATCCAGATCAAAAAAATATTATTCATCAAGGAATATCACAAAGATCTTTTGTAAGAAAATTCACACTATCCGACGAAATTAGGGTTAAAAGTGCAGATCTTAATGATGGGATGTTAAGGATTCAATTAGAAAAGATTGTTCCTGAACATAGAAAACCAAAGTTGATCTCTATTAAATAAGTAAACTTATTTTATTATATTTCTGGCTAGGGAGCGGAGCTCCTTAGCCAGAAATTATATTGACAACTCAGATTAATAACATAATTTTAGATAATAATTATCATTATCATAGGGATTATGCACTTTTTCATATTTATTCTAACATTGTTGTCTATCAAATTTTTATCAGCAGAAGAGTTGAATTTATTCACAACACGGCACTATGATTCAGACGTTGAAATTTTTAAGGATTTTACTGAAGAAACTGGAATTAAAATAAACATAATTTCAGGGGAAGCCAAACCTTTAGAAAAAAGAATTCTAGATGAAGGAGAATCATGTATTGGAGATTTATTTTTTCTTGCCGATGCAGGTAGACTAGTTTCAGCAGAGAAAAAAGGAGTCTTTAGAAAAGTTAACTCTGTTTCCTTAAAACAACAAATTCCAGAACAATTTAGATCAAATTATTGGTTTGGAATTACAAAAAGGGCAAGAATTATTTATTATAATCCGACCAAAACTTCATTAAAAGAGTTGGAAAATTTAAATTATGAAGACCTTTCACATCAAAGATTCGATAAATCTATTGCTATACGACAATCAAATAACGTTTATAATCAATCATTGGTAGCATCCATGATTGAAAATAATGGAGTTCTAAAAACCAAGGAATGGCTTAAAAGTTTTGTGAAAAATTTTTCAAAGCCCCCTAGTGGAAATGACAGAGCTCAGATATTGTCTGTAGCATCAGGAGAATCAAAACTAGCAATTGCAAATACATATTATCATGCATTAATGGCATCGGGGAAAAAAGGAAAAGAACAGCAAAATGCCGCAAAAAAAGTTAAACCTTTTTTCCCAAATCAAAAAAATAGAGGAACACATATGAACATCTCAGGTATTGGTGTATTAAAACACTCCCCAAACCCCAGCAACGCAATAAAGTTTATTGAATTTCTTCTCTCTCCAAAGGCACAAAAGCATATTGTTGATAATACTTATGAATACCCAATGATAGATTCAGTAGAACCGTCGACCATAATAATTCAAATGGGCATAAACTTTAAACAAGATAATCAAACCAATGTTTCATCATACGGAAAATGGCAAAAAGAAGCATTCAAATTAATGAAGGATGCTAATTGGAACTAAATAAATTTTTGACAGGGACAAACTCTACTTCTGTTTTAGATAATATTTTATATTATTTAGTCCTAGCCATATCAATTTTTTCGATAATACCTTTTTTTACTATAATTATTAACTCATCACTGGTTAACTTTGATTATTCGTTATTGATTGAATCGCAATTTCTAACCTATGTTAGAAATTCGTTCATGATAGTTTCCTGTGTATTAATTCTAACATTTATTTTTGGTGTTTTTTCGGCGTATCTTGTAACATTTCATAATTTTTATGGGGCTAATTTTTTTAAATATGCATTAATCTTATCATTTGCTATCCCTCCATATATTTTTGGTTATTCCATGTCGGCATTTTTTGAAAACTATGGCGTCGGTTACTCTATTATAAATTTTTTTTTTGATACAGAGATGGCAAACATTTATTTGCCTGACTTTTCACCAATAACGAACTCAGTAATATCTCTCACTTTTACACTTTATGGATATGTATTTTTATTGTCTAGAGCGTCATTTATAAACCAATCTGCTAATCTAATTGACTTAGGAAAAAGTATGGGATTTACACCATCACAAAGATTTTTAAAAATAATTTTGCCATGCGCTAGACCAGGTATTTTCGTTGGGTTGAGTTTAGTTGCAATGGAAACTCTTTCAGATTTTGGAACAGTTTCTTTCTTTGGGGTCTCAACTTTTACAACTGGTATTTATAACTCTTGGTTTATATTTGATGATTTAGAAACTTCAAATTTCTTATCACTTTTACTTCTTTTTTTTATTCTAGTCTTTTTCACGATTGAAAACTTATCAAGAAAAAAATCAAAATTCCATCTATTAAAAAATGATAGAAGAAACAAAAAAACTGATCTAAGTGGTAAAAAAAAATTCTTTGCATTTCTCTTTTGCTTAAGCTTATTTACGGTAAGCTTTATTTTTCCTTTTTCACAAATGATCTATTGGTCTATTAAATTTCCAGAGTATTTTGAAAATCTAAATATTTTAAAACTCAATCTAAATACTTTTTTAATCATCTTTTGCACTGCTTCTTTAATAATAGCATTTTCTTTAATAAGCAATTTTGGTAATAGAGTGTTTAAAAATAAATTATTAAGTTCTTTTTCAAATTTATCTATTTCTGGCTATGCTATTCCTGGTATAATAATTTCAGTTTCAATCATTAGTTTCTTATCACTCATAAGTGGAATCAGTAATTTAAATCTAAAAACCCTTTTTATTGGTTCTTTTTATGGTTTAATTCTAGGATACTTTTTTAGATTTTATGCTATTTCTTTCAACGGTATTAAATCAAACTATCTCAAAATAAATTACTCTATTGATGAATCTTCATATCTCATGGGTTTTAATAAATTTAAAACTTTTTATGAAATCCATTGGCCAATTTTAAAAAAAAATATATTTTTTATATTTGTATTAATTTCAATTGAAATAATTAAAGAACTTCCGATAACATTGATCCTAAGACCTTTTAATTTTGAAACTTTTTCAATCAAAGCTTATAATTTCGCATCGCAGGACCTTATAGAGGCTGCTGCTATTCCATCTATGTTTTTAATTTTTTGGACCAGTATTTTAATTTTAATTTCATTAAACTACTTTTTTGATGAAGATAAATGAACTATAAAAAGAAATGAAAAATTTTTTTGAGGTTTGCGATGCAACTTTTTCCTCAGGTCATAAGCATGAGCTTAAAAACATTAACTTTGATATCCCAAACAAAGGTGAAGTAGTCTGTTTAATTGGCCCGTCGGGGGTTGGAAAGACCACCATATTAAGAACAATAGCGGGTCTAGAAAGATTAAAAAAAGGAGAAATACGGCTTAATGGAAAATTACTTTCCTCACGTGGCGTATTAATTAATCCTGAAAAAAGAAATATAGCATTATCTTTTCAGGATAATTGTTTGTTTCCTCATAAAAATGTTCTTCAAAATATTCTTTTAGGCTTGGAAAGAGCTAATAGAAAAGAATTTCTATTTTCGCCTCACGAGTTACTAGATTTGTTTAAACTTAAAAATATTCAAAACATGTATCCACATGAAATTAGTTCAGGTGAAGCTCAAAGGGTATCTTTAGCAAGATCTTTGATATCATCACCAGATCTTTTATTATTAGATGAACCCTTTTCAAATATCGATCCAATACTTAAGGAAGAATTGCAAAATTTAGTTAAGGAAATACTAATTAAAACAAAAATCTCAGCAATAATTGTAACACATGATCCAAATGAAGCTTTTTATCTGGGGGATAAGTGCGGAATTATTATAAGTAATAAATTAAGACAATTTGATACACCATATAATATTTATCATTTTCCCAATTCATTAGAGGTTGTTAACTTTTTAAAAAGAGGTTCTTTAGTTAATGTAAAGATTATAAGCAAAAAAATTTTGAAACATAAAAGATTAGGAATAATTAATGCTAAATACGGGTGTTCTAACTTAAACCCATTTAATGAAGGAAATTCTGTCAAACTACTAATTCAACCCGAGGATCTAGAACATGATGATAACAGTAATTTAAAATTAAAGATTATTGATAGAAAATTTAGAGGTACAAACTTTATATATACTCTCAAGACGGTTGATGGTGAATTAATTCATGTTCTTGTAGAGTCGCATCATCAACATTTACACGAGAATAATGAAGAATTTGGGATAAAAACACCTATAAACATCGATCATTTAGTTTGTTTTGAAAAAAATTAAATTCTAGTACTTTACATTTTTTTTTTAAAAATTAAGGTAAATTTATGGATGAAGAAAAATTAAATATTTCTGTAAGAAAATTTTTAAAAAACGTCGGTATCAAATCTCAGAGAAATATCGAAGAAAAAATTAGAGATAAATTTAACTCTAATGATAAAACTAACCAAAAAAAAATAAAGGTTAAAGCAAAAATATTCTCTGAAGAAATTGATCTTGATGAAACAATTGAAGGTGAAATCGAGTTTTAAACAATGAAAGAGAGAAAAAAATAAAAGAAAAAACCAATTTTCCTTTTTGCGACAATAAAGTAAAATCTTTTAAAGAGGAGATTATTTGTTCTCAGGACGACTTGCATAAATCACTTGAAGGAAATCCGCTTGGTTTCATAATTTTTTATGTGTTTTCTGTACTGTTTGTTGCATTTCTATTTCAACTGACTACTAAAAATATGTCCAAAAAAGGTAAAAAAAATAAATAATCTATCTATTATAATAATAGTATTACTCTCCCTTCATTATTTATTAATAATATCACTTTATATGATTTCTGATCTCTTTGATCTTAAAGGCAAATTTATAAATTATTTTATGAGAAAGAAGAAAAATTGTTTAGTGCTAATCTTAATTTTTTCTATTATATATATTTTATCAGCTACAGTTCTTTTGAAAGTTTATGATATAACAAAATTACAAATTATTAATTTTATATTTTCATTCATTATTATCTTTGAGGTATGTATAAAAATTGCTCAATCACAAAGATTTATATCATGGATCGGAGAACAGTTAGATAAAACATTTAGGCTTCTAATCATGTTTATCATTAGTTTAAACTGTACATATTTTTTCACTAGAATTACACTGCAAGTTATTAGAACCTATTGAATAGAATTAATTAAAATAAGTTTCCTTCTAAAAACTTTTTTATTAATCTATTAGATGATTTTAAAAATTTATCTTTTTTTGATATTTCAATTATTTTACCCTCATTTATAAATAATATCTCATCTGCAAGTCTTTTTGCTTGAAATAGATCATGGGTTACCATTATGATTTTCATGTTTTTCTTTTGTTTCAAAAGGAATTTTTCAATTCTTTTTGTGGACTCCATATCAAGGTTTGAACTCGGTTCATCTAATATTAAGAGGTTAGGTTGAGTTACTAAAGTTCTTATGAATGATAAATATTGTTTGTTTCCCTTAGAGAGCATTCGAGCTGAAATATTTTCTTTTCCCAAAAAATGGAAATATTTTAAAAGAGACGTAATGCGGTCATTTATATAATTTCTATCATAACCTTTAATTTCCATTGGATAGGAGAGATTCCTAAAAACATTTCTTCTTAAAAAAGTAATATTCTGAGACAAGTATCCAATATTAGGCCTTTGATTGTTCAATTTAATTGATATTTCTCCATCTTGAGCTTGTATTAAACCTCTTAAAATTCTGATTAGTAGCGACTTTCCTGAACCATTTGGACCGAGAATTATTGTTATTCCTTTTACTGAAAGATTGGCAGATAAATTCTTGAAGAAAAATTTTTTATTAACTAAAAAATTTATTCCTTTAAGAATTATATGATCGTTTGTTTTAATCATAAAAATTTTTTTTTGAGATTGTTTTCATAATCATTACGATGGCATTTATCGAAATTGAAATTATTATCAAAACAATGCCTAATGACATGGCCATAGACAAATTTCCCTTAGAGGTTTCTAGTGCAATTGTTGTTGTCATCACCCTAGTGTAATGAATTATATTTCCTCCTACAATTATGATTGCACCTACTTCAGACAAAGCTCTTCCAAGTCCAGTTAATATGCAAGTTATCAAAGAAATCCTGGCGTCGAAAACAGTTGTTATAATTCTGTTAATTAATTTTACCTCAAAATTATCAAATATTTCTTTATACTCTTCAAAGATGTGTTGCATAAGCTCTGTACTTACAGAAACTATAATTGGAAGAATTATTATTATTTGAGCAATGACCATTATTGAAGGCGTATATAAAATTTCAAAGAATCCAAATGGACCAGTCTGAGAAAAAAGAATATACAATAAAAGACCAACAAAAACCGGAGGAAGCGCCATCATAGAATTAAAAAAAATGATGATGGTTTTTTTCCCTGTTATATTGGTTGAAGCTAAAAAACCAGCTATCGGAAGACCAATGATACAAGAAATTACGAGAGCATAAGATGAAATCTTTAGAGATAAAAAAATTATTTCATAAAGATCACTATTAAAAGAAAAAATTAGTCTAAATGAATCAGATAAAACACCCACTTAATCAAAATTTAATGTTTCCCAATTATCACAGCAGCAGCTGGAAATATACACGTAACATGGTTTCCCTTGTCTAGTTGCATATCCTCACAAATATCTACCGGAACTGCGGCATGGATAAAACTGCCAGTAGGTTTTCCATCCGCATCAGTTTGTTCTACAGAGACTCTTGAGTAACTAGATCCATGAATCACCGAGGTAACTACCCCTCTTATTTGATTTTTTGCACTTATTCTCATTTATAACCTTTCAAAGTTTATTTAAACTTTAATCTATTTTTTTTTCCATAAATAAACAAGACCTGCAGCAGAAATATTATGCCAAAGACTAAATATCGCCGATGGAAGAGCAACAATTTTTGAAAAATGGAGAATAGCCAATGTCATCCCCAAACCAGAATTCTGCATTGCTACTTCTATTCCAATAGTTTTTTTTACATCATTAGGATGTCCTAAAAATCCAGAAATTTTTAAAGCTAAGGCCAAACCAATTAAATTATGTAAAACGACTCCAAGTATTATGTCATAGGAAATACTTGCAATATTTTCAAAATTAACGGCAAATATTACCGAAATGATGAAAGCTATAACAATCTCTGATAAAAAGGGGAAAAATTTCAAAATCTCTTTTCTTTTAAAAAAAATATTAGTTAAAAAGCCAAGTGTAACGGGAAGGAATATAATTAGAAAGGTTGATTTTATAAGAGCTTCTAAATCAACGCTAATATTCTTATCAGCCATCAAGAAAATATAAAATGGCGTAAGGAAAACTCCTAGAGCTGTTGAAGCAAATGTGCATAAAATTGACAATGATACATTAGCTCTACAAATGTATGCAATAACATTTGATGCGGTTCCTCCTGGACACGCTCCAAGTATTAAAAAACCAAGTGTAATTTCTTTTGAAAAATCGAAAATTTTACAGATTGTTATTGCTAGGACTGGCATGATCGTGAATTGGAGAAAAATTGTCAACAC
>CACEWP010000013.1 GCA_902563305.1 uncultured Alphaproteobacteria bacterium | reverse complement strand
TATATTGACCTTGTATTGCAGATTTAGTCTTCTGGGTCATTTAAGTAGTAATCCTGAAATTGAGTATATAAATAAATAAACATTTGGTTTAGAATTACTATAAATACTTAGTTTTTAAGTTAAAGATTTTTTTTAATCTTTTAACCTGCACCAAGAAATAACATTGCTCCACCATATAAAACTCCAGTTATTAAAAATATAACAAAAGTGTAGCCCATAATTTGTCTCATATGCAACCCTGCAATTGCAAGCAATGGTATTGTCCAGAAAGGTTGAATCATATTTGTCCATTGATCACCGTAAGCAACCCCCAAAACAATAACATACGGCTCAACGTTCAAATTTTTAGCTGCTTCTATCATTACAGGACCCTGAACTGCCCACTGCCCTCCTCCCGATGGGATGAACATATTTACTAATCCTCCAGATAGAAAAGAATAAAATCCCAAAGTTTCAGAGGATGATATTTCTGAAATCTTTTGTGCTAGTACATTAATTAAACCTGTATCCGCCATTATTCCCATTATCCCAGCATAAAAAGGATACTGAAGTATTATTGGGCCAACAGTAATCGCTGCTTTATTAACTAACTTTACATAGTGAATTGGAGAATTAGACAAAATCAAACCTAACCCTAGGAAAGTCCAGCTTACTAAATTTAAATCTAGAGAAAATCCTTTCTGATAAAATACGTATGCAATAAAAAACAACAAGCAAAATCCAACAAACAAACTTATTACTCTTGTGTTTTCAATAATTTGGGCAAAGTTTCTGTTGTGTAGGTTTAGATTTTCTTCAATGTTATTTTTGCTATTAAAGCGGAAAATATTAGGGTCAATTTCCTTGATTTCAGAACTATTTGTTGGTCTCATCAAAGGGTTAACAATTGTTATTATGAGTAATGTTATTAATGCTAGAGTTACATTAAAAGATGTAAAGATAGTCGCAGTAACTGGAATGATACCAATTTCCTCCATTAATGAATGACCATCAGAGGAAACGAATAAGGCTGCAGAGGATGAATAACCCATATGCCAGATAACATATCCCGAATATGCACATGCAACTAATAAAGGATAATGAATCCGTATTCTTTTTTTTGTACAACCTATTGCGACAAACTTTGAAATGATACCTCCAACAATTAATCCAAAAGACCAAGCAAATAAACTTGCAATTCCAGATATAAATGTAACTAATGCATAAGCTTGAATTGAAGAATTTGGATAAGATCCTATTTTAGACAAAATATTTTCAATTGGACTAGTATGAGCTAACGCATGTGCGGTAATCATGATAATTGTGATTTGTGCGGTGAATGTAAAGAGTTTAGGTAAGCCATTTCCCCAAGCCTCTAATGTTTGAACTGCCGTTGAATCTGTATTAACAAGTGCCAAAACAAATGTTAATACAGATAAAACAATCACAAAAATAAATGCATCTGGATAATATTTTTCAACTAATTTAACAAAGGGTTTTGATAAACTATTAAAAATTCCAAGCTTTTGTGAAGACATTTGATTATTTAACTTTTAGTGCAATAACCTTTCCTTCAGCCATGATTGGAATGATTACTAAATTTTTATCAAGAATTACTTCATGATCAGCAGCACCTTTTCCAACCTCTGCAATGACCTTAAATTTACCATTTTTTTTGATTCTGTATAATTTTGCACCAGTCCAATCTGTTACGAAATAAGCACCTTTCCCGTCAGATTCTATACCATCTAAATTACCAATTGGTTTTTTTCCAAGATCTTTAATTTTTTTAGTATGAATATTAATGCTTTTTAGGCTACCCTTAAGTTCGGGTGTACCCCATCCTTCCATAACAGCTCCCCAACTTCCAACAATTAGATTGCCCTCGTCATTATCTATGTGAATACCATTTGGTGCTAACCCTGGGCTGTAGAACCATGCAGGTAGTTGACCGAATTGGTTTAATCTATAAATTGTATCGTTATATGTATCTCCAACATATACATTACCGTATTTGTCTGCTGTAACATCATTCATACAAACTGATCCATAACCTTTATATTTATTTAAAATTTTTCCACTTTCTATGTCAACTTCTACAAGTTCATCTACATCAGCGATATAAAGTTTGTCATTACTTATAGTTAAGCCTTTGGGTGCATTTAATTTATTGATCCATTTTTTTTTAATAATTGAACCATCTAATCCAATTTTAGATATATAACCAGTTCCGTCTTTTTTGAATGGATGATCAGTTATATTTGATACATACAGCACTTCATTTTTTGAGTCATAAATAACAGATTCTGGAAGTTCAAAAATCTTCTCAGTTTCCCAAACAATTTCCATGTGATCATCTGAATAAACAACTTTGTTTGTAAAATTAAGTAGAAATACTGTTAAAATAATTAGTAATTTTTTCATTTTTGCTCCTTTTGTTATTGTTTTAAATTACTAGGCATTGACAAGTCTACTCCTTGAGATGAACCTGATGATGGCCACCTCTGAGTAATTGTTTTTCTTTGAGTGTAAAACCTCACACCATCTGGACCATATATATTTAGGTCACCAAATAGAGAATTCTTCCACCCTCCAAAACTGTGAAATGAAGATGGAACTGGTAAGGGAATATTTACCCCAACCATACCAATTTCTACATTTTCTGAGAAGGATCTTGCATTTTTTCCACTACTTGTAAAAACACAACATCCATTCCCAAATTTACTTTTATTAATTAATTTTATAGCTTCGTTTATTTCGTCAACTTCAATTACTTGTAAAACAGGTCCAAAAATCTCATTTTGATATGATTTCATGTTTGATTTAACATTATCAATTATTGTTGGACCTAGAAAATAACCGCTGGTAGAATTTTTTCTTTTCATTGAGATTCTTCCATCCATTAATATTCTAGCTCCCTCTTCCTCAGACATTTGAATATAATTTTCAACTGATTCTAAGTGTTCTTTTGAGACTAATGGTCCAAAACTGTTTGAATTAAGATTATCAAGTCCAAATTTAAGCTTACTAACCTTATTTTGTAGACTTTCTAAGAATCTCTTCTTTACACTTGAAAATACAACTGCAACCGAGAGAGCCATACAACGTTGTCCCGAAGATCCAAATGCTGCAGATATTAATTGATCTGTAGTATAGTCAATGTCTGCATCAGGAAGAATTAATGCATGATTTTTAGCACCACCAAGTGCTTGACACCTCTTTCCAGAAACTGCAGATAATTCGTAAACGCTTTTAGCTACTGGTGTAGATCCAACAAAACTAACTGCATTTACTCTTTCATCCTTTATTAAACTACTTACAACATCTCTATCACCATTTAACAAATTCAGTAAACCCTTGGGAGCTTCTGTTTGATTGAAAAGTTCAACTATAAACATAGAAGCAAGTGGATCTTTTTCAGAAGGTTTTAAAATAAATGAATTACCAGTTGCAATAGCAAGAGGAAACATCCAAAGCGGGACCATTGCTGGAAAATTAAATGGAGTTATTCCTAAAACTACTCCTAAGGGTGAAAACTCGCTCCAGGAATCAACTGTAGTGCTAATATTTCTATTAAACTCACCTTTGAGTATTTCTCCGATACCACAAGCATATTCGACATTTTCAATACCTCTTCTAACCTCACCTACTGCATCATCATGAACTTTACCTAAATCTTTGCTGATAATTTTAGCTATCTTATTAATATTTTTTTCTAATAAAACTTTGTATTCAAATAATATCGATGATCGCTTAGCAATAGAGTAGGATTTCCATTTATTAAATGCCTCTACAGAACTTTTTAATGTTTTCTCAATTGTTGCGTTTGAGGCATTAGAAGCTGTAGATATTATTTTTCCGGTTGAGGGATTATAAATATCTAAATTTTTCTTTTTTTCAAAAAGATATTTTCCCTTTACTATGTGTCCAATATTTTTGATCATTTAATATCAAGTTATATCAATTAATTTGCATTACAAATTTAATTTATGAATTTTTAAAATGCAAAAAAGCATTTATATATTATGTATTTTTAGTTATATTAATTAATGTTTAATTGGAATGACATAAATTCTTTTCTTACACTTTCAAGATGTTCTAAATTAAATTTAGCTTCCAAAAAGTTGAAAGTTGAACCTACTACTATTGCCAGAAGGATTTCAAGACTAGAAAATAATTTAGGTTCTGATTTATTTAATAAATCTCCAAAGGGCTATATTTTAACTGAAAAAGGGTTGGAGTTAGTAAGATATGCTGAAAAGATTGAAAATGAAATATTTGGAATTAATGATAATTTTTTGAAATCTAGCCCTAAAATAAGAGGAAAAGTAAGGATAAGTGTTGGAGAGGGTTTAGGTGTTGAAATAATAAGTAAGTATTTAAATAATTTTTACAAAAAATATCCAGAAATTGAAATTGAATTACTTGCTGATACTAAATCTAGAAGTTTATCTAATAGAGAAGCTGATATTCTAATAGCGTTGTCTAGGCCAAAAAAAGGAAGAGTATTTTCATGGAAGTTGTGTGATTATCATGTTAAGCTGTATGGTTCAAAAAAATATAAAAAAAACCTTAAAAGGATTTTAGGTTTAAAAGATCTTTCCAATCACAATTTTGTCAGTTATGTTGATGAATTAATTGAATTTCCTGAATTAAACTATCTTAAAGAAATAAACAAAAATCTTAATGTTATTTTCTCTAGCAATAGTTTAAGATCTCAGTTACAAGCTGTAAAAAATGGGGTTGGTTTAGGTCTTTTACATTCATTTATTGCGAAAAAAGAACATGATCTTATACCTGTATTACCAAATTATATAAATATTAAAAGAGAATATTGGATAGTTGTTCATGAAAACTTGCACAACCTTCAGAGAATTAAAGCAGTAACAACTTTCTTGACTGAAATATTAAAAATTGAAAAAAATAATTTTTAAAATCAATCATACCTTTAATTTTAAACCATCATATGCAGCTTGGCAGTTATTTGGTAGTAGCGAATTAATATAATCATAATCAACTTCATAATTCATATGAGTGAGAATAGTTTTTTTAGGTTTTATTAATTTAAGCCAATTCATTACTTTATCAAAATGTGCATGTGATTTGTGTGGATCAAATCTTAAACAGTCAACTATCCATAAATCAAGATTCTCTAGTTTTCCAAGAATCTCTTCATTTAATTCGAAAACATCGGATGAATAAGCAAAATTTTTTATTCTAAATCCAGTTGATTCACCAAAACCATGATCTTGCTGAAAACTTAGTATTTCTAGATCTTGAATTTTGAATGATCCATTAATTTCATTGGGAATTAAACAAGGTTTATAATAAAAACCTTTAGCTTTTGGTGATAGTTTTTCAAAAACATAAGAAAATCTTTTCCTAATTTCTTCAATATTTTCTTTTGTAGCGTACATATTTAGATCTTTTTTCATTATTACATTTAAAAATCTAAAATCATCAATACCGTTTATATGATCTGCATGACAATGAGTTATCAAAACAGCATCTAGATGTTTTATATCGGCATTAAGAAGTTGTTGTCTCAAATCAGGAGTAGCATCAACTAATATTGAGAGTTTATTAGTTTTAATAAAAATTGAAGATCTTAACCTTCTATTTTTTGGATTATTTGGGTTACATTCACCCCAAT
Source organism: uncultured Alphaproteobacteria bacterium (assembly GCA_902563305.1). Classification (GTDB taxonomy): domain Bacteria; phylum Pseudomonadota; class Alphaproteobacteria; order Methylaequorales; family Methylaequoraceae; genus Methylaequor. Next base: position 20,667 of record CACEWP010000013.1, on the reverse strand, counting down.
TATTACCTATTGCTGGAACACCAGATGAGCTTCCACATCCTAAAATAGTTACTTCAATCGTCATTTTTTTGCTTTTGAAAAGAGTTTGAAAAAGTTATTTGTTGTATATTCTGCAACTTTTTCAATATTAATATTTTTAGTTTCTGCTATTTGCTTCAATGTAAACTTTGTAAACGCAGGCTCATTTCTTTTCCCTCTTTTTGGAACTGGAGAAAGATATGGCGAATCTGTTTCTACGAGCATCCTATCTAAAGGTACATAATTAACTATTTCTCTTAATTTATCAGATTTTTTAAATGTAATTATACCAGAAAATGAAATATATAAACCAAGATCAAGTGCAGATTCAGCTAACATTTTACTTGAAGAGAAACAATGAATTAATCCACTTGCATTATATTTGGGTATAAATTTTTTTAGATAAAATATTGTATCTTCATCAGCGTTTCTTGTATGAACTATTATTGGAGATTTAGCCAATCCCGATACTTCAGCATGAGTTTCAAAATAATCTATCTGATTTTTTTTGTTATTATGATTTCTAAAAAAATCCAACCCAGTTTCTCCTATGCCAATAACTTTATTTTTAGATAAATTAAGTTTTAGATTTTTTTTTAAATTTTCAATTTGTTTTAAATTTATTTTTTTTGGAACATTATTGGGATGTACGCCAGTTGTACACCAAATATTTTCAAATCTATTTGTAATTTCATGAATTTTCTTAAATTTTTCAAGATCCACTGAAATACTAAGCATGTAATTGACTCCGTTAAGTTTTGCGTTGGAGATAATATTATCTAAGTCAGTTTTAAAATCATCAAAATCCAGATGACAATGAGAATCAACAATTTTATTTTTCATATCTTGGAAAAAGTGGTTGAGGGTTATTTAATTCATAACTTTTTTTTAATGCGTGTTCTCTTGTAAGATTGTCAAATCTTCTTGATGATTCTTTTATATTCAATGTATCTAAGATTTTTCTTGAAGCGTTTGGAATGAATGGTTGTAGAATTATACCTATAATCCTAAAGCATTCTATTAAGATTGATAAATCTTTTCCTGCTTTTTCTGGATCTAATTTAAAACTTTTCCAGGGTTCACATTCATCCACAAATTTATTTAATTCGTCAATGTAAAGAAAAACATCCTCTAAACATTTACTAATTTCAAAATTATTCATTTTAATTTTTATATTATTTATTAAAAAATAACCTTGCTTTAATTGTTTGTTAGTTTCGTACTCATCAATTAGTGAATATGGTATTTTATTATTAAAGTTTTTTTTTAAAAACTTAGTCACTCTTTGAATTAAATTTCCAAGATTATTTGAAAGATCCGAATTAATTCTAATAATCAAAGATTTTTCAGAAAAATCACCGTCATTTCCTAACGGTACTTCTCTTAAAAGAAAGTATCTAAATTGATCCAAACCAAATTTATTAATCATCTCATTGGGATCAACCGTATTACCAAGAGATTTTGAAATCTTTTTACCCTCATTTGTCCACCAACCATGGGCAAATATACTTTTTGGTAATGGATGATTAATTGCCATAAGCATTGCTGGCCAATATACAGCATGAAATTTTAGTATATCTTTACCAATTATGTGGATGCAGTTTTCCCAAAATTTTATTTTTTTTGAATTGATTTTTGGATAACCAATTGAAGTGAGATAGTTGGTAAGCGCATCAATCCAAACATACATTATATGGTCAGAGTTAGGAACTTTAATACCCCAATTAAAACTTGTTCTTGAGACAGATAAATCCTTTAGTCCAGATTTTACAAAACTTTTTACTTCATTCATTCTTGATAATGGTTTGATAAAATCTGGATTTAACTCATAAAACTTTAACAATTCTTTTTCCCATAAAGAAAGTTTAAAAAAAAAACTATCTTCTTCAATCCAATCAACTACACTTCCATCTTGTGTTTTAAAAATTTCACCTTCCTTGATCAATTCTTTTTCTTGATAAAATGATTCATCCTTAACGGAATACCATCCTTTATAATTACCTTTATAAATTTGATTTTTTTCGACAAGTTTATTCCAAAAAAAAGAAGCAGAAATTTTATGTCTTTCTTCAGTTGTTCTTATGAAATCAGTGTTTTGAATTTCAAGAGTGGAAGTGAGTTTTCTAAAATTTTTTGAAACTTCATCAACAAAATCATTTGGTGTTTTACCCTTTTCTTTGGCGGCTTTTTCTACTTTCAAACCATGTTCATCAGTACCAGTTGTGAATAGTACATCATGTCCTTCAAGTTTTTTAAATCTTGTAATTGTGTCACAGATAATTGAAGTATAAGCATGACCTATATGAGGTAAATCATTAACGTAAAATATTGGTGTTGTTATGTATGTGCTATTCATTAGTGCTGGTTTTGACATATTCAGAAAGCAAGAAATAAAGCTCTTTTTTCTTTTCTATATTTAGATTTTGTTTAGACAAAATCTCAATATTTGAGAAGAAAAATAGAATTTTTTTTAATAATAATTTATTTTTATAATGTTTTATATATTTTCTTTTTTGAAATGCGAATAAATAATTAATTATAATTTCAAAATATTTTTCATAATTTTTAGAGACTCGCTCATAAAATGTTTCAAATTCAGTAATAGATAATCTATTCTTTCTATTTAACCCATTTAAATACTTTCTTACAAACTTACCTTCCTCACTTGTAAACAGTAAAAATTTTTCAATGCTTCCATTAAAAAGATTATAATTTTTTTCTAAATCAAATTCGTTTGTCATTATTTTATTATTTAAACAAAATTCATTAATTTGTATTTTGCTCAACGGACTGAAATCAAGCCTCATACAACGGGACTGGATGGTTTTAGGTATTTTATTTAAATTATGGCATATTATGATTAAAACGGTATTTTCAGGTGGTTCCTCGATTGTTTTTAGAAGTGCATTATAAGAATTAAAATTTAGTGAATCAGAGTTATCTATTAAGATAAAGCATTTCTCATTTTTATTTGCGTTTGTTAAATGTGCCTGATTTATAATATTTCTAATATCTTCTATTAAAGCTAAATTGTCATCCAAATTAATTTCAAACAAATACTGTTCATGGTTGAGTTTTTTATTACTTACAGATCTAATGAAATTAATTGCAGTGGAATACTTTCCGATCCCTTTAATTCCATTAAAAATCCAAGCATGTGGAAAATTTTTTTCGTAATTACTTTTTAGAATATTTATTTGATCAGTGTGACCTATAATTTTATTTTGTTGAATCATAACTAAATTATATAAGGGAGTTTTTTTTTATATAATGATTTAGAGTTTAAATGATCAATAATTTGAATATGAATTTTTTTTTTTGTTTCCAAACCATTAATCTTAATAATTTTTTTATTATTCTTACTTAATTTTAAGAAATGTTGTCTAACTTTTTTATGAAAAAATATATTTTTTTTTTCAAATCTAATTTCTTTTTTATTTTTGTTAAAACTTCTCTTTAAACCAATTTCAGTGTCTAAGTCGATTAAAATAGTTAGATCTGGATATAAATTAAAAGCAAAGTGTTTATGTATAAACTTAATCTTAGTTGATAAATGTTTGATCTCATTTTGATAACAATAAGTTGAATGAATAAATCTATCACAAATTACTGTTTTTTTTTTTAATGCTGGTAATATTCTTTCCTGTAAATGTTGGAATCTACTAGCATAAATTAATAACAATTCAGCATCAGTAGATATTTTTATATCACTACTATCTACTAGAATCTTTCGTATCTTTTCAGATAACTTTGAGCCACCTGGTTCTCTAGTTAATAAATTTTTCTCTTTTATCTTTGATAATGATTTTGCTAATAATTTAGCTTGAGTTGATTTTCCTGCTCCTTCTCCACCCTCAAAAGTTATGAATTTTTTCATTTTGATTTAAAAAGACTGTCACCTAGTAATAAATATTTTAAATTATAATAAACTTTAGAGAAAAATGAAATTTTTTTAACTTCGGTTTCTGCAAAAAGGCCAAATTTTTTTATTATTTCATCATTATTTTTTTTAATTATAAGTTCTGCTACTCGTTGATCTTTATTAATCGGTGCTAATATAGGTTGATAATGCTTTATAGAATAAGTTAACTCTTTTTTTATTTTACTAGGAATTGTAATACTAATTTTCTCTTTTGAGTAAATATTAACATTTTTTTTCTTACCACCCCAAACAGTTAAATTTGATATTGTTTCATTAGAATTAAATAAATTTATATTTTTATATTGATTTAATGCAATTTTAATTAATCTTTCTGATTCTTTAGTTCTATCTCTCGTTTTTTTTAATCCATTTAAAATCAGAATAAGTCTTCTATTATTTTTTTTTATTGATGCGACTAATCCATATCCACCAAGTGAAGTATGTCCTGTTTTAAGTCCGTCAGCATTATTGCTATTAAAAAGTAAAGGATTTCTATTTAATTGTTTAATTCCTGAATATGTGAATTCTTTCTCAGAGTAGTAATGATATAAATCTGGGAAATCCTCAATGGTTCTTATAGTTAGAGTTAGTAAATCTTTAATTGTAGTTAAATGCTCTGGATCTGGCCAACCTGTAGAATTGGTAAAGTTAGAATTAGTTAAACCTATTTCTTTGGCTAGTAAGTTTAATTCCTCAGCAAATAACTCTTCGCTCCCGGAGATACCCTCTGCAATAGCAATACATGCATCATTACCAGACTGTACTATGATACCCCTAATTAAGTCCTCTACGGATACCATACTATTCACATTTAAGAACATTTTTGATCCACCTTTTTTCCATGATTTTTTACTAACTTTAAATTTATCTGATAATTTTAATTCACCATCTTTAATTTTTTTAAAAACGTAATATATGGTCATTATTTTACTCATTGAGCTAGGTGACATTAACTCTTCTGAGTTTTTTTCAAAGATTACGCTATTTGTCTCATAATCAAATAAAATAGCCTGCTTGGCCATGGTATCTAAAGATTCTGATTCACTTGAAAAAGTTATAATGATTAAAAAAAGTAAGATTTTTTTTATAGTTAACATAATTAATTTACTATTAAATGACTAGCAGTAAAACCTAGATCAAACAGTTTGTTTTTGATTTTCTCTGCTAAACCTAAATTATCAATAGGACCAATCCTTACCCTATATAAGTACTTATTGTTAACGAAAGTTCTTTCAATATATGCTTTAAAGTCAGATAATTTATTTGTAAGTGATTTTGCATTCCTATGATCAGTAAATGCACCAACTTGAATAGCTAGTGATTTATCCTTTAGAATAGAGTTTTCTTGAGTTAATTTTTCTTTTGACGAGATTTGATTTTGAATTTTGCTATTAGAAATATTACCATCTGATATTTCTTTGAGGTTAGTCTTTTTTATTTCTTTAATCTTAGCTGACTCAACCTGCATTATTTTATTAGTATTATTTTGTAATACATGTTTTCTTGATTCATCTTCTAAAATTTCTACTCTTACTTTTGCGGTTCCAATATTAACAAACCCTAACTCTTGTGCTGCTTTTTTTGAAAGGTCAATTATTCTATTACCTGCAAAAGGTCCCCTATCATTTATTCTAACTCTTTCCAAAACTTTACCATTATCCAAATTTGTGACTTTTACGATTGAGGGCATGGGTAGAGTTCTATGGGCCGCAGAAATCTTGTTTTGATTAAAAATTTCTCCATTTGCAGTTTTTTTCCCATGAAAACCTGGACCATACCAGGATGCTATTCCAACCTCTACATAGTTGTAATCTACTGCTGGGTAATACCATTTTCCATTTATTTTGTATGGAGTACCTACTTTGTAAATAGGTTCATCTCCCCAACTACCTATTCTTTTTGCAGAATTTACAAGAAATGTAGTTTCAGAACAACTTAGAACAAGGCTGAAAAGTAACATAGTAACAAAAGATTTAAGTAAAAATGATATCCTATTTAATTTCATCGGAAAATAAAAAAACAGTTAAAGCAAAATAGTTTGATCTATTCCAGTCCAATATAACATCAAAGTTTTCTGAAACAAGATAACAATCATTATTATTAGAATCCGGTATTATTAATTTTAATTTATTTTTTCCGTAATCTTTATTTAATTTAATACCATTTTTTTGCCAAAAATTTACACTCTTAAATTTTTTTGATTTTGCTAAAGACAAAAAATAATCAGTAATCTCTAGATTAACAGACTCTCCCCATTCTAATGAATTATTCCATCCAACTTTTTTTAAATAATTAGCGCCAGAAGCTAAAGCATCAGATTTATTAAATAGGTTAATTTTTGAATCACCATCAAAGTCAATAGCATGATTTAGAAAAGTGCTAGGCATGAATTGAGTTTGCCCAAAGGCTCCTGCCCATGAACCTTTGAATTGTTCTCTCTTAAAATGATTTTTTTCAAGAATTAATAAAGCATTCTCGAGTTCTTTAGAAAAAAATTCTTTCCTTCTACCATCATAAGCTAGAGAGGCCAATGATCTTAATATATCAAGCTTACCTGTGTATTTTCCAAATGATGTTTCAATGCCCCACAGAGCTACTAATATTTTTGGATTAACTTCAAAAGTTTGTTCTATTTGTTTTAAAAGTTTTTGTTGTCTTAAAAAATGAAGATTTATTTTTTTTTTATTGTTTTCAGTAATTATGTTTTTAAGATATTCATCAAAGGTGAGTCTAAATTCAGGTTGTTTTCTATCTAGTTCTATAACTCTAGGATTAAATCTAATTTTATTGAGATAATTTATAGTACTCTGCTTAAATTTTTTTTGTTCTAACACTCTTTTTGTTTTCAAAATCCAATCATTCCAGGAAATATCATTATTTGAAATTACATCTAAGTTTGGAGAATCATTGCTTTGGCCATACAAAGTGTTTCCAATTGAAAGTATTAAGAAAAATAAACAAATATTGACTTTAAGGAATATTTTATTCATTTCTGAAACGTAAATTTTCAGAATTAAGTTCAGATATCTTTTTGCATCCAAGTAATTTCATATCTCTAACAAGCTCATTCTTAAGGTTTTCAAGTGATCGTTGTACACCCGATCTTCCACCAGCTGCTAATGCATACAAATAAAGCCTTCCACCGGAACATGCATTAGCACCCAATGAAATAGCTTTTAAAATGTGAGTGCCCCTTCTTATTCCTCCATCACAAATAACCTCAATCTTTCCTCCTACGGCATCTAAAATTTCTTTTAATTGATCAAATGGAGACCTTGATCCATCTAATTGTCTTCCTCCGTGGTTTGAAATCATTATAGCTGATGCACCAATTTTAACCGCATTTTTCGCATCCTCAGTGGACATGATTCCTTTTAAGCAAAAAGGGCCCTTCCAGTATTTTCTTATTTCTTCTACGTCGGACCATGACATACTTTGATCAAGCATTGTACTAAAATATTCACTTACAGAAACTGCAAATTTTGTCCCTTGTCCTACATAACCACTCAAAAATGGTAAGTCAAATTTCTTTCTGAATAAATAATTTAATGTCCAAGATGGAGAGGTTGCATAGCTGAGTAGACTTTTTAAATTAAATTTAGGAGGTGAAGTAAAACCAGTTTTTAAATCTCTTTCTCTGTTTCCACCAGTTATTGTATCTACAGTTAATGCTAATGCATCAAATTTTCTATCTTTGCACTCGTCAATCATACTTTTAGTCAATGCTTTATCTTTATGATAATATAATTGAAATATTTTTGGTCCATTAAGTTTACTGATTTCTTCAGCTGAAACAGTTGAAAGTGAAGAAATACCAAAAAAAGTATTAAACTCTTCAGCGGCTTCTCCAACTGCCATTTCACCTTGGAAGTGAAATAACCTTTGTAATGCAGTTGGCGAGAGAAAAAATGGTAAACTTATTTTTTTTCCAAATAGTTTTATTGAAAGGTCAATGTTTTCAACTCCTCTTAAAACATTTGGTATAAGATCACATTTTTCAAAAGATTCAGTATTTCTCTTTAGTGTAACTTCATCATCTGCCCCGCCGTCGATATAATGAAATATTGGATATGGAAGTTTCTTTTTTGCCAGACTCCTAAAATCGTTTATATTGTTACACTGTAAAAGTTGATTCATGATGTATATTTAGTTTATTATGGAAAGTATTCAAATAAAATCAAAATTCAAAAAGAAAAAAAAAATTATTTCACTACTTAATCATATTTCAGCAATGGATGAAACTGTGATAAAAATAAATGGTGATAGGAATGATTCTTTTTTTTCTGTAATTCAAAATGCATTTGAAAAATCTTTGGCTTGTGAATCAAATTTATGTAATGATATTTTAAGTATGCAAGGTTTATCAGGAAGAAAGTTTAGAGTCTTGATTAATGAATTAATTAAAAATTTTGACAAACCAAGGTATTTGGAAATTGGATCATGGCTTGGTTCTTCAGCTTGTTCTGCGTCTTATAATAATAAATTAGAAATTACTTGTATAGATAATTGGTCGCAAAATTTTAGATTAGACTTAAATCCTAGAGATATTTTTTTTAAAAATGTTGAGAAGTTTATTTCAAAAAAAAATAAGATTACGATTATTGAAAAAGATTTTAAAAGTGTTGATTATAGTTCCCTAAGAAATTTTAATATTTATTTTTATGATGGGGCCCATCATTACCAAGATCATTATGATGCTATTTACATGGTTCTTCCTGCATTATCTGATAAATTTATATTAATAATTGACGATTGGAATTGGAACCAAGTAAGAGAAGGTACAATGGATTCAATTAAAAAAGAAAAGCTTAAAATTCTATCGAGTTTGGAAATAAAAACCACAAATGACAATAGTAGTTCTTTAGTAACTGGAGAATGTAGTGATTGGCATCAAGGTTGCGCTTTTTTTGTTTTAAAAAAATAATTTATTTTTTTTTTAAAATTCCTGAAACCACAGAGGATAACAATTTAGAATCTTTTTTACTTACATATTTTAAAGATGCTAATTTATCTACTAAGCTATTTGATGAATTATCAAGCAATTTTTTAATTGTATTTTTTTCTTTAGTCATAATACTTGTATGAAAATTTTATGCCAACTTTTAATCCCTAAAGTTTATAAATTGTAATGGTTGTTTTATGCCCAATTCTTTAGTGAGTTGTATTGCTTTTTGAAGTAAATCTTTCTTTGAACCGGAAACTCTCATCTCTTCGCCTCTGATAGCAACTTGAACTTTTAATTTTGAATTTTTAATAGATTTATTAATGATTTGTGAAATTTCTTTATCAATACCCTGAACTATTTGAGACTTTTGTCTTAACATTCCGCCTCTGGCATCCTCAACTTTTGAAAATTCAAACGAACCTGATGATAATTTTCTTTTGACAAGATGAGTTCTAAAAATTTGTTGAACTTGATCAATTTTATATTGGTCTTCTGCAATTAGTTCTACTTCCCCGTCAACTCTAGTGATTTTAGATTCACTGTTTTTAAAATCGTATCTACTTGTAATTTCTTTCATTGCACCATTCAAAGCATTATCAACTTCTGCTAAATCAACTTTGGAAACTATATCAAATGATGGCATCTCTAATTCAGTATAATATTTTGTTGTAATTAATAAGGTCTATTATAGAATTATATTTTTCAAAAAGTAAATAATAAAAATTATGTTAGAAGTTAAATCCCCCTGGGACTCAAATTTAATAGATTCTGTTGAAACACATGGCAATGAAGAAATCGAAAAGATTATTTCAAATGCGAGTAAAGTTGCAAAAGCTAAAGGAATTGATTTTCCTCCAAAAGATAGAATAAAAGTTCTTAAATCATTTTGTGAACTAGTTAAAGAAAATATAAATAATTTAGCTGAATTAGCTACATCTGAGGGTGGAAAACCTATTACAGATTCAATTATTGAAATAAAAAGGGGTGTTGAGGGAGTAGAGTCATGTATAGAGGTCTTAAAATCTGATTGTGGGTCTGTTATTCCAATGAATATAAATGAAGCTTCATCCAATAGAATTGCTTTCACTCAAAAAGAACCTATCGGACTGGTATTAGCAATAAGTGCGTTTAATCACCCATTTAATTTAATAATTCACCAAGTCATTCCTGCAATTGCAGCAGGATGTACTGTAATAGTTAAACCCGCTGAAGACACACCGTTATCTTGTAAAAATATTGTCAAAATGCTTCAAGAGTCAGGTCTTCCCGAGAATAGATGTTATTTTGTTATGCCGGAGAATTTAGAATTAGCTACAAAGTTGGTTTCTGATGAAAGAATAGATTTCTTTTCATTTATCGGATCAAGTAAAGTTGGATGGTTTCTCCGATCGAAACTGTCACCTGGAACTAGATGTTCTTTAGAACATGGAGGAATGGCGCCAACATTTATTACAGACAATACAGATTTAGATATTTGTGCAAAAAGTATTGCAAGGGGAGGTTTTTATCATGCTGGACAAGTTTGTGTTTCCGTGCAGAGAATATATTTAAGTAAAAAAGTATCAAATGAATTCATGAATAAATTTCTTTCTGAAGTTAATAAGTTAAGTTTAGGCAATCCTATGGATAACAAGACAGTTGTTGGACCTTTAATAAGAAATTCTGAAGTTAAAAGAGTTGATGAATGGGTAAATGAATCAATCAAAAATGGATCTGAATTAATTTTAGGAGGAAATATTTTATCTGATTCGACATATGATAAAACTATTATTATGAACCCAAAAAAAAGTGATAAAGTTTCTCAATACGAAATATTTGGACCGGTTGTAACAATAAATGAATATGAAAATATTGAAAAAGCTATTGAAAATGCAAACTCTGTTAATGTATCATTTCAGGCATCAGTTTTTACAGATAAAATAAATGAAATTTTAATGTTTTACGAAAAAATAAATGCCTCTTCAGTTTTTCATAATGATCACACTGCTTTTAGAGTTGATTGGATGCCATTTGCGGGTTTGAAACACTCTGGTCATGGAGTTGGAGGTATAAAGTATTCCATGCATGATATGCAAATTGAAAAAATGCTGGTCTTAAGAAAATAATTTGAAAGGTAATTTTTAGAATATGAAAGCATCAGACTTATTTATAAATTGTTTAGAAGAAGAAGGAGTTAAAAGAATCTTTGGGGTTCCAGGCGAGGAAAATGCAGATTTTATGATTTCACTAAAAAAAAGTAAAAAAATAGAATTTATATTATGTCGTCATGAGCAGGCTGCAGCATTTATGGCAGACGCTTATGGGAGACTAACTGGAAAAGCTGGGGTATGTTTATCAACTCTAGGTCCTGGCGTCACAAATCTAATGACTGGTTTGGCGGATGCAAATATGGATAGATCTCCAGTTGTTGCAATTATTGGTCAAGGCTCTACTAACAGACTTCACAAAGAGAGTCACCAAATAATGGACTCTATTAGTATGGTAAATCCAATTTCAAAATGGGCACAAACAATCTTGTCAGCTCAAAATATAACGGAGGTGATTAGAAAGGCATTTAAAGTTGCAGAAACTGAAAAACCTGGTGTGACAGTCATTGAATTTCCTGAAGATATAGCTAAAGAGGAAATTGATGATAAACCAATTAAACCATCACTTATAAGAAGACCAGCTGCTGATAATAGAGCAGTTGATGCTGCACTAGACCTCATATTAGAATCAAAAAACCCAATTATTCTTGCTGGAAATGGTACAATAAGAAAAAGAGCATCAAATAGATTAAGAATACTTGTAGAAAATCTAGGAATTGGAGTAATTAACACCTTTATGGGTAAAGGCTCTGTGTCATTTAAAGATAAACATTCATTATTCACAATTGGATTAGGAAGTGGAGATTATAATAATTTAGCTATTGATGAATCAGATTTAGTAATAGCAATAGGTTATGACTTGGTTGAATATTCTCCATCTGCTTGGAATAGAATAGAGGGTGGTAAAAAGAAAATCATTCACATTGACTACACTCCAGCAGAGGTTGATCGTGATTATCTTCCTAACGTCGAAATTATATCTGACTTGGCTGGAGCACTTTATCAAGTTAACCATTCATTATTAAAAAGAGTAAGTAAAAGCAAGATTCCACTTTTTGATATTAATTCCAGAAAAAAATCAAGATTAGAAATGTTAAACCATTTAGATCAAAATAATAATGATAAATCATTTCCAATGAAACCCCAGAGAGTTTTAGCTGATGTAAGAAAAGTTTTAAATGATGAGGATATTATACTTTCAGATGTTGGAGCTCATAAAATGTGGGTTGCAAGAGAATACAATTGTACAAATCCCAATACATGTCTTATATCTAATGGTTTTTGTACAATGGGATTCGCTCTTCCAGGGTCAATTGGAGCAAAAATGGTTTACCCTGATAAAAAAGTTCTTTCAATTAATGGTGATGCTGGTTTTTTAATGAATGTGCAAGATTTAGAAACTGCAGTAAGAAATAATATAAATGTCGTAGCAGTAGTCTGGTTAGATGGAGAATATGGATTAATTAAATGGAAACAACAAGTTCAGTTTAAGGGTGAACATTCAGATTTAAAATTTGAAAATCCAAACTTTTCTGATTTAGCAAAATCATTTCAAATGTGGGGACAACAGATCGAATCTGAGGATCAATTTATTCCAGCATTGAATGAAGCATTTAACCAAAAAGGTCCTGCAATTATTGGTGTTCCAGTTGATTATAGTGAAAACATGAAACTTACTCAACATTTGGGTAAAGTTTCTGCAATTATATAATGAAAGATATTTTAGCTATTTTTTTAATAATGTTTATTTCTGATTTTGCTTATCCCAAAAAAATTTGTAAGCCTCCAATATTAAAATCTCCTAGTGAAATTGATGAAAAATTAAAGATCTGCAATAGAGGTGATAAATTACTTCTTTACTATGATATTAAAGTAAGGTCTGAGGAATTGATTGTTAAATTATGTAATCTAGAACATACCATTATCTCAAAAGAGGAAGTTAAAATTGTTCACAAAAGAAACAGTGGTAATACAATTATTTGTACTTACGACCCAAATTAATATTAATTAGTTGATTTTATAATAAGGCAATTCTTCAGTATTGGTCACACCCATTGCTGCAATTCTTTCAATTACTTGAAGTGCTTTTTGAAATTTTCTTTCATTTTCATCTGTTGAGTTTTTTAAAAAATTTTCCCCACAAATAGCAATTCCATAATTTGTTTGAACTGGTCTGATAACTCTTCCCTTACTGAGACCATCACTTAAGTTGGTAAATATAAATTCTTCTTGTTGAGGAATAGTAATTTCTCTATCAAATAAAAATTGTCTTACTTTTTTTTCCGCATCAAGTGTCAGGTTCCAAAACTCATGTTCAGAAGATGTCATTTCTCCAGACACATAATCAAATGCCAAACAAAATGAAAGAAATAATTTCTCATAAATATTAGCATCTCTCCATGCAGATGATTCCATATTTACCCATATATTATGATTCATGTCTGTAAATATCTTTGGAACTTTTTCAAAAAATATTTTATGGAGACTATTATCATTTTTAGGTTTTTCAATTTTATTGTCTTTGTATAAATCTGTTGATGCATAAGATTTACATAATGGGCAAGCCTCATCAGAAAGTTGTTTTTTTTTGTAAACGAGTGAACACCTTTTTCCTGTATCACTAGGTCCTTCGCAAAGAAGGTAGGTATAATCTCTATCTTCAACAAACTGTTGCTTACTTACATAATTAAATCTATTTTTAAATTCAAGATATGATTTACGATGATTCATCAATTTCCATTTTAATTTTTCAACCGGTCCAAATGTTGTAAAATTTGAACTTACATCTATTACAAGACATTTCTCTTTACTTTTTGCTGATCTTAAACCTCTTCCAACAGATTGTCCCCAAAACACTTTGGAGAGCGTTGGTCTTAAATGAACAATAATATTACAATTTGGATTGTCCCAACCTTCTGATAAGACACCAACAGAAATCAAACACTCCAATTCACCTTTTTCATGTTTGTTTAAAATTTCAAGTCTTTCTTTTATAGGTGTCTTAGCAGTTATTAGTTCTACTTTTAAATCTTTTTCGCTGACTTGTTTTTTAGTTTCTTCAGCAACAAGAACGTCAGGACAAAACCATGCGGAAATCGGTTTGTCTTTCATTTTTTTTGTTTCGTTAATGTAAATATTTATCGCATATTCTATCATTGAAGACTTTATTATTGCATTAGATAATTGTTCAATTGGAAAATCACCTGTAGAAATATCCATATTGTCTAGTTCGAGATCATGAATAAAAAAGGATCGATATTCAGCTGGAACTAAAACACCTTCTTTTATGAGTTCCTCAATATCAGCACAATCAATAATAGCATCAAATGCAAGCCCCAACTGATCTTTTTGGTCGCCTGTTCGTCTTTCTGGTGAAGCAGTCAATCCTAATAGTTTAGAATCTTTCCTGGAATCTTTGTCAAACTTATCCAAAAGCTCTTTATATGCTTGACCATTAGGAGAGACTCTATGTGCTTCATCAATGATAAGCAAATCACAATCTTTTATGGCTTTTTGAAGAAACTCTCTGGACCTTAGATTTGTAGAAATTAAAACATCGTAATTATCAAATGGAACCCCCTCCTCAGATAAACCAAGTTTTTTAACTTTATGATCATTTGAAAGTCCTTTTTCTAATTGTTCTAATAAAACCAACCTATGGCATAAAACCACTATTTTTTTATTTTTATAAAATTTATTTATAATCTCACTAGCTAAAACAGTTTTTCCTGCTCCAGTAGGGGCTTTCAAAATAAACTTCCTATAATTTTTGATTATTTCAGGAAATTCAGTTATTACTTTTTGTTGCCAACGTCTTAATTTCATAAACAGTATATTATATTATATTTTTTGTTGATTATCCATTACCATTATGTTTTTAGTATAAAGAATTTATGATGATAAGAATTTTAAAATCTAAACTCCACAGAGCTGTTGTAACAGCTACTCATTTAGATTACGAGGGATCATGTGCAATAGATGCCGAGTTGTTAGAAGCCGCAGAGATATCTGAATATGAAATGATCCATATTTACAATCTTAATAATGGCGAAAGGTTTACAACCTATGCTATCAAAGCTGAACATAAAAGTGGTGAAATTACTCTTAATGGTGCTGCAGCTCACAAAGGTAGTAAAAATGATATAATCATCATATGTACATATGTTGATATTAACAGGAAGGAAGTTAAAAAACATTCACCTAAGCTAGTTTACTTTAAGGAGAATAGTAATCTAATTGATAAAATAAAATCTACCATTCCTTTACAAAAAAAAAACAATGTGGTTTCAATCTAATTATGTCTAGAGGAATGTGGGTTATCTCAATTTTAATTCTTATTTTAATGATTAGCTCTTTTTGGTTTGCAAAAGATAGAGAAGCACCTCCATGGGTAAAGTGCAAAGAATCTTTATTTGCTCAAGTGGTTTTAAAAGAATGTACTCCAAGTTCATTTGCAACGCCTTATAAAGACCCAATCATAAATAAAGATGAAGAATTTCAAGATGATTTGCCATTTGAACCTCCACAAAATTAAGTTGAAAAAAAAGATTTTTTATATAATTTAAATTTATAAATGCCGCTTTAGCTCAGTTGGTAGAGCAACTGATTTGTAATCAGTGGGTCGGGAGTTCAAATCTCTCAAGCGGCACCACTCACCAAGGGTTTGATAAAATCTACATTCATGTTAGTCTGCTTGTGCTACACTGAGGCTAAAAATTAATGATTCAAAAAACACTCATCATCATTGGAGTTTTATTTATTCTTGTAGGGTTATTATATCCATTGTTGAGAGATATTGGATTGGGAAGATTGCCAGGTGATATTGTTATTAAAAAAGAAAACTCCTCTTTTTATTTTCCAATAGTTACCTGTATTGTTGTGAGTGTAGTTGTAAGTTTAATATTAATTTTTTTTAAGAAATAGCTTAGAAACCTTACTTAATTACATTAAAAATTGCATTCTCTGCAAAGTTAGTTGATTTACAAGTTCGTGTTGGAATACTTCCTTTAATAGGGTTGATAACATCTATTGTTTGATAGCCTCCTGATTCAAAACTATAAGTTTGGTTTAACTTAGGGTCATAATACCCAAGTGCATGTTGTGTTGAGTAGGTATAGTTTGTATTAATACTTATTTTTGTAGATTCATTATTAATTTTTTGTATATTGATATTCATTTTTGCTTCAAGTACTGCCAGTAAGCCACTTTTAGCATAATCAATGTAAGAACCTTTAAATTCTTCACCAGTAAAAAAAAGAGTATATTCAAAATAACCACAATCTATAAATTTTTCAGCTTCTTTTGAACCAAATGATAACGTTAATAAGCCAGAATCTCTCTCTAAGTTTTCAATTTTAAAAAAAGAATCATTTACAAAATCAATTAAAGAGGTCCAAGTTTCATCAAAATTTTTATTAGTAATTACGAAATTTTTAAAATTAGTATCATCAATATTTGGTGAAACATATTTACCAACATTTTCTGTAAGTTTTTTTTTTTCTACTGCACACGAGGAAAGAAGAATTGTCATAACTAAAGGTGAAAGGAATTTTTTCATATAATATCATATGTGAATATAAATTAAAAAACTCAAGCAATGATAAGATATTAATTTAATAAGGTATTAAGAAAAGTTACACAGGAGTAAAACTTTTTGATTAAGCCCCTCCCAATTATGTTTATCAACAACAATATGCTTTAAAATTTGTTTACAAAGATACCATTTACGTTTATTTAAAATAATGATTAAGAAATATTTATTAATCCCGCTTTTTGCTTCTTTTTTCATTTGTGGCTACTACACTAAAAAATATGATGCTTTGGCTCAAATACATTCATACTTTGTTACATATAAATCTTCTTACAATCAATCTTCTGTTCAAAATCTTTTTGATACACAAAAATTGAGTTTTGAAGAGTTAACTGAAAATGTAAGATTGTTTGTAAATTCTAATAGTCAAAAAGTTTTTAACGAAAAAGAAAGAAAATACAATGAAAATGATTCAAAAAAAATGATTAAAATGATGCTAGAAAATCAATCAAGAAAATCAATAAAACCACAATTATCTTGTTCTGCGAGAGCACTAGTTATGCAAGAAATACTATTATCTCTAGGTATTCAATCAAGAATTGTAAATTATTTTAGTGAATTTAATGGTTCACATACTTTTATAGAGGTGTTTAATAAAGAAATTGAGGAATGGATTCTAGAAGACCCAGATTATAACATTTCTTATAAATTAAATGGAAGTGATAAAAAGATTTCATTAGCAGATACAATAATACACTCTAACAATAAATTTAAACCTTGTAGAGAAGGAGTTTGTAATTGGGAATTGGCGAATAATCTCAAAGTTTTCACTGGTGCGGGATTATATTTTAATTTTGACCATTCGCCTGTGATACTAATAAATCAAAAAAAATTTAATTCTAAACTTACTCTAAAATGGGATAGACAACAAAGGACTCTACTAAAATATGTAAATGATACTTGGGGCAAAAATATTAGCAAAGCCATTTTATTGGTTGTAAATTAAATAAAATTTTTTTTTTTTAAAAATAATCTCTCTCAATAGCTTCTTAACAAAAATTATATCTTTTCTATCTTAAAGCTTTATTTAAATAATTTAACTCAATATCCTAGGTGGCTTTAAGTTTATCTCTTTTTGTCATATTTTTTTGATTTTTTTTCCTCAATAGACTTATTTTTAGAACTTTCCTTAGTAACAGACTTCAACTTTACTGAATAGGACTTTTCAGAATTACCAAATTTATCTCTAACCTCGTTTATAAAGTTGCCTTTGGTCTCAGAAAAAACAATCGTAATATAAATAAATAAAAAAAGGAAAAATAATCTCATACTTAATATCTATTATTACCAAAAAAAAAATCAATGATATTCGACTTTTTATATTTAAATTTATTTTCTAATTAACAAATCTGTATAAAAGCAATTAGCACCAAGCTGGTGTTTTTGAGTTATAATAATTTTTTAAAATAAATATTAAAGTTTCCTTCAAATTTTGTACATTTACAAACCAAAGTATTATTAGAATGAACTCCAATTAAAAGTTCTAAAGTATCTATTCTTATACTTCGTGGGAATAGATCTCCCTCGATATCTAAATTAATAGTTTGTTCAGTTATTGAGTAAGTCCCACTATTTTTATAATAATCATTTTCTGCAAAAGAACCAGCATGTCTAATTACATTTACCTTATCAATAAATTCGTATCCAAATGTTTGGTATTTGCCTCTACACAAAAGATTATTTCCATCAAAACTATCAGATGCAACAGATTGGAAAAATAAAAAAGTTATAATAAAAAATATTTTCTTCATTTACTTCATGATAATTTACATTTTAAAAATTATGAATTTTTTGTTTTTTAGCATCAATTTAATTGTTTTTATATTTTTCAATTACATTCAAAAAGTATTCACCATATTTGTCTAGCTTTTGTTGTCCCACTCCATTAAGATTCCCCATTTCTTCAAGAGTTTGAGGCTTATGAAGTAACATTTGATGAAGAGTAGCATCAGGAAATATTATATAAGCGGGAACTCTTCTTTTACGGGCCAGTTCCATTCTTTTAGATTTTAATGCTGAGAATAATTCTTTTTCGGTATCAAGTGTATCAGCATCAATAACTTCACCTTTAATTCTTTTTTCTTTTATCTGAGCATTAAATTCAATTTTACGATAAAAATATTCCTCATCACCCTTTAGAACCGTTTCACCTTTTCGAGTAATTTGTAATGCACCATAACGTTCAATATTAATAAGTAAATAATTAGCTGAAACCATCTGACGAATAAATATTTTCCAAAAGTCAGCCTTAGCTGTTCGCCCCACTCCAAATGTTTTAATCTTGTCGTGTCTTTTAGCTTTTACCTTATCACTATCAACTCCTCGTAGCACATCAACAATATGTCCTGAACCAAAATATTGTCCTGTACGATAAATAGCTGATAAAACCATTTGAGCATATTCTGTGCCATCAATCATTTGAGGTGGGTTGAGACAGTTGTCACACTTTCCACATGGCTCACATGTTTCTTTAAAATAAGACAATAATGTTTGTCGTCTACACGTAGCTGAATCACAATAAGCAATGAGTGCATCTAATCGTTTATGTTCTTTAATTTTAAAACTGTTATGAGCATCACTCATATCAATAAAACGTTTACGTTGAAACAAGTCTTGTAAACCAAAAATGAGAAGTGTATCAGACTCTAAACCATCACGCCCTGCCCTACCAATTTCTTGATAAAAAGCTTCCATACTACCTGGCAAACTTATATGAGCAACATAACGAACATCGGTTTTGTCTATACCCATTCCAAAGGCAATCGTCGCACAAACCACAACATTGTCTTCAGTCATAAACTTATCTTGAGTATCTACCTTTACTTGCGTATCTAATCCAGCATGAAAAGGATAGGCATTGAACCCTTCTAATTGTAAAAATTCAGCACATTGTTCGGTCAGCTTTTGAGATAAACAATACACAATACCTGACTCATTTTTTCTATTCTCTAAAAAATCTAACAGCTGAGCTTTCCAATTATTAGTTTTTTGTTGCACGGCTAATGACAGATTAGGACGATTAAATCCATACAGAAATATTTTTCCTTTACCATTAGTTAATTTATTATTGATATCAGCTCGTGTTTCCTCATCAGCTGTAGCTGTAAACGCTGAAATAATTGCTTCAGGAAAATGACTTTGCAGTTCTTTTAACTGCTCATACTCTCGTCTAAAATCACTACCCCATTTAGAAATACAATGAGCTTCATCTACAACAAACATACTAATGTTCAATGGTTTTAATGCACTTAACATTTCATTACGCATCAACGATTCAGGTGAGATATATAAAATTTTAATCTGTTTATTTTTAAACTCCTCCCATATTTGAGTGCGTTTAGATTCAGGCATTCCAGAATGAACACGTTCAGCCTTAATACCTAAATCTTTTAAGCCAATAACTTGGTCATTCATCAGAGCGACAAGTGGAGACACGACAATAGTTTGATTTTCAAATAGTAAAGCTGGTAGTTGATAGCATAAAGATTTACCAGCCCCTGTTGGCATTACAGCTAACAGTTTTTTTTTCTGCATTAAATGATTAATGACTTCTTCTTGTCCTGGTCTAAAGGAAGTGTAGCCAAATACATCTTCAAGAGTTTTATTGAGTTCGTTCATTAATTTGTTTTTATAAAGTTAAGTTTATCTTTATGACTTAATTGTTTTATACGATATTCCTCTTTAGATGCATCACTTTTATTTTCATAAGCTGAACTTTTATAAACTAATTTTAAAGGACGAAGTCGTGCACAGTATTTTGAAGCTTTTTTGTCATCGTTTTGGTGTTCATCAAAACGTCGTTCAACGTCAGTAGTAATACCAGTATATAAACTTTTGTTACGACATTGGATTATATAGACCCACCAGTTATTCATATTTCAATATTATACATTTTATTTTTCCTCCCTCACCCCTAAAAGTTTAGAAAAAAATTCCTGTTGATTATTTATATAAGATGATATTCTTATGTATATTCTGGATCTACGACATAGGTAGCTGTATTGATTGAGAATATTAATTCATAGCATTTGTTAGCATAAAAAGGTCATTTATAATTAGACTATTTCTTGGATAAAATATTAACACAGCATGAATATTGTGATCA
>CACEWP010000012.1 GCA_902563305.1 uncultured Alphaproteobacteria bacterium | reverse complement strand
AAGAAAAGCTGAAGAAAAAAAACAAAAAAGAATTCAACAACAAAAGGTTCAAGAGAAGAAAAAGAAAAAACAAGAATTACTCCGTAAAGCTGAAGAAAAGGAAAAGAAAGAACAGGAACTAAAACGTAAAGCCCAAGAAAAAGAAAAGAAAAATATCGAGAAAGCTAGAAAAATAGAAAAAAAAAGACAAATAGAAGAAAATAAAAAAGCAAAGAAAGAAGAAGAAAAAAGAGTAAAGAAACTTGAAAAACTTGAAAAAGCTGAAGAAAAAATAAAAAGTAAAAAAGAACGCGAGTTAAAGATAGCAAGAGAAGCAGAAAAAGAAAGACAAAGAAAAGAGATAGAAGAAGCTAGAAAAATTTTAGAGTTAAAGAAAAAAGCAGAAATACAAAGAAAACTTACATTGGAAGAAGCTAAACAAATTGAAAGAAAACAAAAATTAGCACTGGAGATTAAAGAAAAAGAAGAAGAAAGAAAAAGAAAAAGAGAATTAGAAAAAATGAAGCTAGCTGAACAAGAAAAAATTAAAAAAGAAAGGCTTAGAAGAAAAAAAATAGAAAAACAATTAGAAATTGAACGTAAGCTTAAAGAAAAAAAAAGGCTGGTTGAGGAGAGGAAGTTAAGAGAAAAACAAAAGGAGAGAAAAAAAGAGTTAGAGAAATTAGAAAAATTACAAAAATTAGCTGAAAGAAAAAAACTTAAGGAAGACATAGCAAAAAGAAAAGAAGAAGAAAGAAGGTTTGAGGAAGAACAGCGTATTAAAGCTAAACAAGCATTAGCAAGTCAAAAAAAAGCAAGAGAGAAACAAATTGAAGAAAATAAGAAGCTAGAGAAACAAAAAAAAAGACAAAATAAAAATGCTTTAGATTCTATGAAATTAGCTGAAGCTGAAACTATTGAGAAGAAGCTTGAAGAAAAAAAAAAAATCATAGAAACTAGAAAAAATCATGAAAAAGAAAAAAAAGATAAATCTTTTAAAGCCAAACAAAAAGAGTTAGAAATTATTGAAAATCCAGAAGATTTTACTCAGATTACTGTAATAAAAAAATCAGATATAATTAAGACTAAGAAAGCACAATCAACTAAAGATAATAATATTATATTAGATAATATTGAAAATAAATTTATGAAAGAGGAACTTATAAGAAAAAGGGAAAAAGAGATAGAAAAAAGAAAATATTCATATTTTAATAAAAAAGATAGTCAAAAAATTGTAGAGATTGATAAAACTAAACAATTCTTTGATGAAAGAACAATAAAGAAAACATTTAATAAAAAAAATAACGAAAAAATTGAAAAAAATAATGAAAACAAAAAAAAGCTAGAAAAAAAACTTTCTCAGAGCAACCTGTCAAACGATCGAAGAGAAAAAAAAGATAGAGATGTACTAGCGGCTGCAATAATAAAAAGGCCAAGTTCAATAGTGGAACTAAAAGAGCAAGTAGTAAATTCAAAAAGAGAAATTTTAAATTTTGAAAACGATGATGAACAACTTGGCATTAAACAAAAGAAAAAACTTAAAGAATTTGCAAATATCATTAAAGACAAACCTGTCAAAATTATTATTAAGACTTTTGTATCCAAAGACGAAAAGGATTTTAATAAATTTAAAAAAATATTAAAGTCAAGGTCACTGTACATTAGAGCATTTTTAATTAATCAAGGGATATCTCATAACAGAATCAAAATAGAAACAAATGAAGAAAATGTAACAAAAAATTGGAAGAATGAGGTAATATTAAACTTTATTGGTGTTTAAATGAAAATTATTGGTAAATATTTAATAAGGATACTATTCTTCCTGTCCTTGATATCAGGGTTATTATTTATTCATTTTCAAGATCTTAAAAACTTTTTCTTAACCAACCAAACACTTAACTCAGTCATATTAATAGTTATAGCTGCTGGTATCATTTATGTTCTCAAGCAAATTATAAATATTAAAAATGAATTAAATTGGTTGAATAATGTTTTCAAATCCTCTTCAAGTAGCAAACTCAGTGTCAGATCTCCAAAATTATTAAAATATTTAGATAATTATCTCAAAGAGAGATCAGGAAAGTTAATGTTCTCTCAATCATCAATGAAAACTGTGATGGAAAGCTTAGAAGGAAGATTAATTGAAAGTAGAGAAATTTCAAAATATATGATAGGACTTACAATTTTTCTTGGACTACTTGGAACATTCTGGGGATTATTAGAAACAATAAATTCTGTTAGCGTCACAGTAAGTAGTCTAAATTTTTCAGAAAATACCCAAAAACTTTTTAAGGTCTTAAAACAAGGACTTGAAGAACCATTAAATGGAATGGGAACAGCATTTAGCTCTTCCTTATTTGGATTAGGCGGGTCTTTAATTCTTGGCTTTCTAGATTTACAATCAAACCAAGCACAAAATAGGTTTTATAATGAAATTGAGGAAAAATTATCTGAAAAAACGAAATTCTCTTTAATGAATCTAGACGATGGTGATAAAAAAAACCTTGCTCCAGCATATATTGAATCGCTTATTGAAGTTACCACCGAAAACCTTAAAAAGTCAACAGCAGTAATCGAAAAACAAAACCTTCATCAAGAATCTATTGCAAAATCGATTAATGAAATAAATAGAATCATTTCAGATAATACTAATCTTAACAAAGACGTAAAAGAGGAAATTAAAGTTTTATCTAAAACAATTGCTAACATCATCAAGAGATAGTGAGACTTAATAGAAAAAATATATATGAAATTAATATTTGGCCTGGCTTTGTAGATATCTTAGGCACATTATTAATAGTAACAATTTTTACTGTTCTAATTTCTACAATTACGCAGATTTATTTTAACGATCAACTTCAAATTAAAAGAGGTGAGATATCATCATTAGACAAAGAAATTAAAGAATTACTTCGTCAAATTGACATAGTTACGGATAAAAAAATTAAATTAGAAAAAAAAAATAAAAATCTACAAAAAAAAATCTCAACTACCGAAAAATTAAATAAAGATTTGACAGAAAAAAATAAGATAACAGATGAACTTAAAACCAAGTCTGATTATCTACTTAAAATGAAAACTCAAGAATTAAGTCAAGTTGTTGATGAAAAAGGAAAATTATTAGACAACCTAAAAGCTAGAAATTTAGAAGTTAAAAAATTAAATCGAGTGAGTGAGGAGA
Source organism: uncultured Alphaproteobacteria bacterium (assembly GCA_902563305.1). GTDB lineage: Bacteria > Pseudomonadota > Alphaproteobacteria > Methylaequorales > Methylaequoraceae > Methylaequor. The sequence continues at coordinate 28,989 of CACEWP010000012.1, read as the reverse complement.
GTTCACTAGAGATTTTTGAACTAAAAAGAGATCTAAATAAATTAAATAAAAGATTAACTGAACTATCAAAATTACTAATTGAATCTGAAGAAGAGGACAAAAAAAATCAAGTAATAATCAAAGATCTTGGTAAGAAATTAAATCAAGCTCTGGCAGGAAAAGTTTTAGAATTAAAAAAATATCAATCAGTTTTCTTTAAGAGAATCAAAGAGGCTATTGGAGAAAGAGACGACATTGTAGTTCAGGGAGATAGATTTATATTTCCATCTGAAGTTTTTTTTCAATCCGGATCAGATATAATTCAAAACGAAGGATTGGAAAAATTGAGTAAAATTGCTTCTAGCCTTAATGAAATTTCGAAAAAAATTCCAAAAAAAATTGATTGGATTCTGCGTGTTGATGGACATACTGATAAAATACCAATAAATAATGATAAATTTAATTCCAATTGGCATCTTTCAAGCTCAAGAGCCATAAATATTGTAAAATTCTTTATAAACGAGGGAATTGAACCTCACAGATTAGTAGCTGCTGGTTTTGGTGAAAATTATCCAATTGATGATGGTGAAAGTTTGTCATCCCTTCAAAAGAACAGAAGAATAGAGATCAAATTAACTACGAGATGATTTTAATAAACCCATTTTTATTAGTATTTTTTTTTCTATTTCCCAAAAATACCTAAATTGTCCGAAAAGTGTACCAATTATTATCAATAATACTTGATATACTGGAAAAATTAAGATTAGCCTCAGTAACCAGTAAAATTCATTATTAACTAAATCTTCTCCAAATATAAAGATTAAAAAAAATTTTCCTACAACTACAGAAAGTGAACCCGTAATTCCAAAAACTATAAATACAATTGTTAATTGATAAATATTTTCAACTCTAAAAATCTTTAGTAGTTTATTCTTCATTTAACCCTGATCTAATTCCTTTGTTAATAATTCTAATAATTTTAGTTCTTTATCTCTAGTGCTAACCCAACTATCATCAGAAAACATTTCAAAGTGATGGGCACCACTAAGAGGAGAAGATAACCAAATTTGTGAGGTTGGTGAATGAATGCTGATTATATAAGTGTTGTTATTTTTTAGTGAATCAATTCTTAAATTTTCATCTTCAAAATCAACCTCAAAATCCTTATAATTTGATTCTACAAGATTAAAGATATCATCAAGGGTTTTTTCAGCTATTATTTTAAATTCAGACATAATAAATATTGTTTTTTATTGCAAATTTAATCTAATAGTTATATACAATGAGTCAAGAATTATGAAAAAAGATATACATCCAAATTACCATAAAATAACAGTTCAACTTACTGATGGCTCTTCATTTGAAACCAGATCTACATATGGAAAAGATGGTGAAATATTAAAACTAGATATAGACCCAGTATCTCACCCAGCCTGGACTGGTGAAAATTCTAAGATCCTAGATTCTGATGGGCAAGTTGCAAAATTCAAAAAAAGATTTCAGAATTTAAATTTCAAAAAATAAATTCATGAAGGCCGTTCACTTTGACCATCCAGGTCCACCTGACGTCTTAAAAGTAATTGATTTAAAAGTTCCTGAAATTAATAAAAAACAATTACTAATAAACGTGAAATATGCTGGTATAAATAGACCAGATATTGTTCAGCGTCAAGGTAATTATCCAGCACCACCAGGTCATTCCACAATACTTGGTTTAGAAGTTTCAGGTATAGTAAAGAAGATAGGGTCAGAGGTAAAAAAATTTAAAGTAGGAGATAGAGTGGCAGCACTAGTAAATGGGGGTGGATATGCCGAGTGTTGTGTTGCAGAAGAAGAAATAACTTTTAAAATCCCTAAAAATATTTCATTACAACATGCTGCAACTATACCGGAATGTTATTTTACTGTTTGGTCAAATCTTGTTATGAGAGGAAAACTTACCGAGAATCAGAAAGTTTTAGTTCATGGAGGAACTAGTGGAATTGGTATTTCTGCATTACAAATTCTTAGACTTTTCAAATCAGACGTATTCACAACAGTAGGAACTGATTCAAAAAAGAAATTTTGCAAAGAACTTGGAGTACAAAATATTTTTAATTACAATAAAGAGGATTTCTTTGAAGAAATTAAAATTAGAGAAAAAGATGGAATCGATATTATTTTAGATTTTGTCGGTGGAGATTACATTAGTAAAAACTTAAATCTTTTAAAAAATGATGGCAAGTTAATAAATATAGGTTTTCAGAATGGTTCAAAAGTTAATTTAAATCTTATGAAAGTAATGCTTAAAAGATTGACTATTACTGGATCAACGCTTAGGGTTAGAAATACTTCATTCAAAGCTCAAATACTTGAACAGCTTAAGAAATTTGTCTTCCCATACTTTGAGAATGGTAAGATAAAGTGCTATATTGATTCTGTCTTTAAAATTGATGATGTAATTATGTCTCATAAACGCCTTGAAGATGGGAATCATATAGGTAAAATAGTTTTAAAAATTTAGGAAATACAAAATGAGAAAACCCTTAATGCCGAAAGCAACTGCAAGTTGGTTAATAGATAATACATCATTGTCCTTTGAGCAAATAGGACAATTCGTTGGCTTACATATTCTTGAAATACAAGCAATAGCCGACGGAGAAGTTTCAAGTGGTATATTACCTCGTAATCCGCTTGAAAATGGTGAACTTACACAGGATGAAATTTCAAGATGTGAAAAAAATCAAAATCTTGAATTAAGTATCAAAAGTTCTGATATACCGATCCCTGATAGTAAAACTAAGGGTTCAAGGTATACCCCACTTTCTAAAAGAGCTGACAAACCAAATGGAATTTACTGGTTTATTAAAAATATTCCAGATATACCCGATTCTAAAATATGTAAACTAATAGGAACAACAAAAAAAACAATTCAATCCATCAGGGATAGAACATATTGGAATATCCAAAACATTAGGGCTCAAAATCCTTTTGAACTGGGATTGTGCAATAAAGAAGATATAGAGGCTATAATCGAAAAATACAGAAATAAAGACTAATTGCTAGCTAATTTATTTATTTCATCTTTTATTAATAATTTTCTTTTTTTTAAATAGTTAATCTCTAAGTCATCAATGCTTATATTTTTTTTTCTTTTTTGAATTAGGGAGTCGAAGAATTTATGCTTAGAGAGTAAAGATTTAATTTTTTTTTCTTTAGTAAAAATTCTTTCCATAAATTAATGTTAATATGTTTTATTATTAACGTCTACATTTTTTTAATATGAATAATAAAATACTTGTTTCAATAGTTATGGGAAGTCAATCTGATTGGACTATACTTCGTTCAACAGAGCAAATACTTAATGATTTCAATATTCCCAATGAAAAAAAAATTATTTCAGCCCATAGAACTCCCGAGAGGTTATATGATTTTGCTAAAACAATTATGAATAAAGAAATAGAGGTGGTAATTGCTGGTGCTGGTGGTGCTGCACATTTGCCAGGAATGATTGCAGCATTGACTACTATCCCGGTAATAGGTGTTCCAATAGAAACCAAAGCGCTTAAGGGTTTGGATAGTCTATTATCAATTGTTCAAATGCCCGCAGGAATCCCGGTACCTACTGTGGCGATAGGAAAACCAGGCGCGATAAATTCTGCTTTAACTGCAATTTCAATCTTAAGTAATAAGTATCCAAAAATTAATAAAAAACTTCAAACTTTTAGAAAAAAACAAACAAGTTCAATTAAAAACAAACCAATTAATGACTAAAAAGACACTTGGAATCATCGGTGGTGGCCAACTTGGCATGTTTATTTGTATAGCCGCTAAAAGAATAGGACTAAGAACTGTTGTTTATTCACAAGAATCTGATTTTAGTGCAAAAAATTTCTGTGATGATTATTTTTTAGGAGACATTCAAAAAAATCAAAATATTGAAGAATTTATTGAAAGTGCTAACTTTTTTACGGTGGAAACTGAAAATATTCCAAAAAGATTCCTCAGGGTTATCCAAAAAAAAAAAAAACTTTTTCCTTCAAGCGAGATAATTGAGATTACCCAAAATAGATTGGTTGAAAAGAAATTCCTAAATTCAATCAATGGAATAAAAACAGCTCAATATTTCGAAGTAAATAATTTTCGAGATTTAGAAATGTATGCAGAAAAATTGGACTTTAATTGTATACTTAAAACCCAAGAATTTGGTTACGATGGGAAAGGTCAATTTAAAATACAAGAAAAACACTTATCAGAATTTAAAAATATGAAGTTAAATAAATTCATTTTAGAAGAGAAAATAGAATTTAAATTTGAAATTTCAGTAATCGTTATAAGATGTGATTCAAAAACAATTTACTATCCTCCAGTACATAATATCCATAGAGATTCAATACTTAGAGAAACTATTTATCCTTCCAAACTAGATAAAAGTTTAAAAAAGTCTGTAATAGAAAAAGCTTTGAAAATTTCAGAAAATCTCAAACTCAACGGAGTTTTAGCTGTAGAGATGTTTATAACCAAAGATAATAAAATTTTAATAAACGAGCTGGCTCCCAGACCTCACAACTCAGGACATTGGACAATGGATGCATGTAAATTTAGTCAATTTGACAATCTAGTTATGATGATTGACAAAAATGTGCTTAATGAACCTGAACCTCTTAGGAATTGTAGGATGATAAATCTAATAGGAAAAGATTACCTATCATTTAGCAAAATAAATAAAAAGTTTAAAACGTACGATTATTATAAAAAACTAAGGGATTCAAGAAAAATGGGTCACTACATTTTATTTGAATAAAAAATATTCATAATTTTAGATTTTAATTTACCAAATTGAAGAACAGCTTTAATTTGTTTATCAAGTAAATTCTCAGTTTTAGAAAAATCTTCTGAACTATCTTTTAAAAAATAAAGAAAAGTTGAAACATAGATATTCATCAGTATGAATCTTTTACTGTAGTAATTAAAATCTGTGGATGCATCTCCTGAAACAAACCAAATCTCATCACTAATACTAAAAAGCATTTTATTTATTTTTGTAAAGGATTTTAGTTTTAAAACTAGTTTAAAAATTTGTTTTTTTTCAAAATACTTATCAATTATTTTTAGTCTTTGAAGAACTAAGAATTTTATTTTTTCATTTACCCTAAAATTAATAAAAGTTTTAGGTTTTTTTTTTGTCATTTTTTCATTTATAACATTAGATAATAAAACTACTAAAGATTCAATTCCATTATCAAGTACTTCTTCCTTAATAATTTTAATTTGTTTTTGGCTTAGTTTTAAATCTTTAAAAGTCATATCTAGACTTTTTTCGAAATCCAGACCTCTATTCAAGAAGTTTAAAATAGTATTTATAATTTTGATTAAATCTAATTTATAATTCATAATTTAAAAAAGTTATTTACATTATTTCATTATTTTATATAAAAGTAAGCACAATTAAAGGAGATATAAAATTATAAGAGTAAATGTAAGAGATAACAATCTTGAAAAGGCTATGAGAGCTATGAAGAAGAAACTTCAAAGAGAAGGTATCTTCAAGGAGATGAAACAGCGAAGGGCTTATGAAAAACCTTCTGAAAAAAAAGCAAGATTGTTAAACGAATGTACTCGCAGGTATAAGAAAATGCAAAGAAAAAAATTTGAGATCCAAGGCTACTAGAGATAATATCAACATATTAGTTTAGACTTTTTACAATATCCTCTACCATTTTTTTTGCATCTGAAAATAACATCATTGTGTTATCTCTAAAAAATAGCTCATTATCAACACCAGCATATCCTGAGGCCATAGATCTCTTCACAAATAAAACAGTTCCACTGTTTTCAACATCTAAGATAGGCATACCGTAAATCGGACTAGATTTATCTGTTTTTGCTGCAGGATTTGTTATATCGTTTGCACCAATTACAAATGCAGCATCTGTATTAGAAAACTCACTATTTATTTCCTCTAACTCGAACACTTCATCGTATGGAACGTTGGCTTCAGCAAGCAAAACATTCATATGACCTGGCATCCTTCCGGCAACAGGATGTATTGCGTATTTTATTGTTACTCCATTTTTTTTGAGAATATCACACATTTCTCTTAAAGCATGTTGAGCCTGGGCAACTGCCATTCCGTACCCAGGTACAATTATTACACTACTTGCATTTGACATAATAAACGCCGCATCTTCTGGACTTCCAGTCTTAACAGTTTTATTTTTATCTTTGTCAATTGATGTTCCCTCTTCTACCCCAAAGCCTCCTAATATAACACTGATGAAGGACCTGTTCATTCCTTTACACATTATATAGCTTAAGATAGCTCCAGAGGCTCCTACAAGAGACCCTACAATAATTAAAAGATGATTAGATAAAGTGAACCCAATTCCGGCTGCAGCCCACCCTGAATATGAATTAAGCATTGAGACAACGACTGGCATATCTGCCCCCCCAATAGGAATAATCAATAGTATGCCTAGTAGTAAAGATAATGATACAATTAACCAAAATGTATCTTTTGAGGATTCCAGTGTGAACATAACCGTAAGAATTATAAGAGAAATAAATATTATTAAATTTAGAAAATGTTGCCCAAAAAAGGTTGTTGGAGCCCCACTAACCAAACCTTGTAACTTTAAAAATGCAATGATTGATCCTGTAAATGTTATTGCACCAATTGCAACTCCAATTGACATCTCCACTAGACTAGAAATAAATATATCACCATCTGAATTTACAATTCCGTAACTTTCTGGAGTGTAAAATGCACTTGTTGCAACAAAAACTGCAGCTAAACCAACCAATGAATGAAATGCAGCAACAAGCTGCGGTAGTGCAGTCATCTCAATTTTTAAGGCTATAAATGTGCCAATAGCGCCGCCTATTATAATTCCTAGGACAATAAGTACTACAGAGTCTACATTTGGGTTATTAAGTGTTGTAATGATCGCTATGAGCATGCCAATTATCCCCATAACATTTCCATTTCTAGCCGACTCAGGGTTTGATAAACCTTTAAGAGCTAGAATAAAAAAAATAGCTGATATTAAATAGCAGATCGCTGTTAGATTTTCAGTCATTTATCCTTCTTTTTTTCTTTCTTCTTAAACATTGATAACATTCTGTGTGAAACTACAAAACCTCCAAAAATATTGATTGAGGCTAAAATTATCGCTAAAAAACCCATGACTGAAGAAAAATTTATTTCTTCAGGACCTGCTGCTATAATAGCACCAACAATTATAACACTTGATATAGCATTTGTAACTGCCATTAAAGGTGAGTGCAAAGCTGATGTTACTCCCCAAATAACATAGTATCCAATAATACATGCTAGAATGAAAATCATTAATAAATTTATAATAGGATCAATATTTTCCATTAGGGACCTCTCTGTTTAGGGTTAGTTAAGTTTCTTATCACACATGTCTCCTTGACAACTTCATCGTCCCAGTTAAAACTTTTAAATTTTCCAGACTCACATGAATTCATAAGAAAATTGACAACATTTTTTGAAAAAAGTCTTGAAGAATCTTGAGAAACGGTTGATGCCAGATTTTTAGGACCAATTATTTTTTTTGATTTAAAATCTACTGTCTCACCATGTTTTGTTAATTCACAGTTACCACCAAACTCGGATGCCAAATCCATTACTATACTACCTACCTTCATAGATTCTAGCATTTTTTTACTTATAAGTTTTGGTGCGTCTTTTCCAGGGATAAGAGCAGTTGTTATTACTATATCAACTTTCTTTAATGTTTCATGTAAAACCACATTCTGTTTTTTTTTATAAGATTTAGACATTTCTTTTGCATAACCAGCTGATGTTTCTCCTGAGTCACCATCGTTTTCAACTTCTACAAACTTTGCCCCAAGACTTTCAACCTGTTCTTTAGTAGAGGATCTTACATCAAATGCAAAGACTACTGATCCAAGTCTTTTTGCCGTTGCTATAGCTTGAAGCCCTGCAACCCCGGCACCAATTACTAAAACTTTTGCAGGAGCCACAGTTCCTGCAGATGTCATCATTAATGGAAAAGCTTTATTAAACTCACTAGCGGCATCAATTACAGCTTTATAGCCAGCCAAATTACTTTGGGAAGACAACACATCCATACTTTGAGCTCTTGAAATTCTAGGCATTTTTTCTAATGCAAATACATTTATCTTTAGTTTTTTTAAAAGGTTGAATTCCTTTGTAAATTTTTGCTCATATAATAAAGTTAAAAGTTCACAACCTTTCAAAAAATTATATTCATTAATATTTTTAAAATTTATTGGTCTTTGGATTTTCACTACTATAGAAGCTTTGTTATACAAATCCTTTGGTCTTAAACAGATTTTAGCACCACTTTTTTTATAATGGTCATCTGTGTACGATGATTTAATACCAGCATCCTTTTCTACAAAAACATCAAAACCCATCTTTAGTAATGCAGGTACGCAGTCCGGGGTGATGCTTACTCTTCTCTCACCTGCGGTAATTTCTGATGGTACTACTAACTTCATAATGTTTTATAAATTAACTTATTTTTTCTAAATCATCTATGAGATTTTTAATTAGATTCATTCCCATTTGCCAAAAATCTTTATCTTTAGGGTTAAGCCCAAAATTCTTTAATAACACTTGATAGTTTTTTGATCCACCTGAATACAATAAGTCTAAATATTTATTATTGAATCCAACAGGTGACTCTTCGAATTTTGAATATAAAGAGTTAACTAAACAGTCTCCGAATGCATAAGCATAGACGTAGAAAGGCGAATGTATAAAGTGAGGTATATACGCCCAAAAACATTCATAATCTTTTGAAAGATCTATTGAGTTTCCTAAACTTTCTTTTTGCGTTGATAGCCATATTTTTGAAATATCGTCATCTGACAATTCGGCTTTCATTCTCATTTCGTGAACATTTCTTTCGAAATTAAAAAAAGATATTTGTCTAAAAACTGTATTTAACATATCTTCAATTTTGGACCGTAAAAGATAGATTTTTTCTTTTTTATTTTTAGAATTTTTTAATAGAGATTTGAATGTTAGCATCTCTCCGAAAACACTTGCAGTTTCAGCAAGTGTCAATGGGGTGTCTGCTTGAAATAAACCTTTTTTGTTAGCCAGGTATTGGTGAATACCGTGACCTAATTCATGAGCAAGCGTCATAACGTCTCTTATTTTTCCTTGAAAATTTAGAAGAATATATGGATGACATGAGGGAACAGTGGGATGTGAAAAAGCACCTGAGGTTTTTCCTTCTAAAGGTTTTGCATGAATCCACGAATTTTTGAAAAAAAGTTGTGCAACATCACCTAATCTCTCATCAAAATCGTAATATGATCTTAAAACTATATCTTTGGCCTCTTTCCATGAAATATCAGAGTTTTTTGATTTAGGGTAAGGGGCATTTCTATCCCAAAAATGTAATTTTTTATTACCAAAATGTTTTGCTTTATATGTGTAATATCGATGACAGATAGATTTATAGTTAGACTTAACTGTTTTTACCAAAGAGTCTACATCTTCTTTATCAATCTGATTTGAGAGATGTCTGAACGATTCAGAAAATTCGAAACCTCTAAGATTTTTGTCAATATCAAGGTCTTTAGAAATGTTATTCATTATAAAAGTAAAGTTAAAAATATTTTCTTTAAGTGTTTTAGCAAAACTAAGTGCAGCATCCTTTCTTATAGATTGATCTGGAGACGAAAAAAGGTTAATTATTTCTGTTTCACTTAACTTTTTATTTCTATAGGAAAATTTAAGCCTTGCCATCGTTTGATCAAAAAACTTAATCCATGCAGATGAACTTGTTAATGATTTTTCCATTAATAGTTTTTCAACTATTTCAATTTGCTGATATTTTTTAAATTTATTGAGATTCTCTATCCAACTTTTGTACTTTGTTGACTTTACAAAATTAATTTTTGTTTTGCTTAATTTGTTGAATTCGAGACTAAAAAAAATAAGATTTTTTTCTATATTAGATAAGGTTTCGCTAATTCCCTGGTAGAACTTACTTATATGCTTATCCAGTTGATGGGTACAATGGGTTAAAAAAGAAAAACTTTTTAAAAAATATATTTTTTCCTCAAGTCTTTCATATTGTGATATTGAGCCTAACAGTCCCTTATTGTCAAGACTTTTAAGTTTACCCTTAAATTTACTTGAAAACTTCAGAACATTCTTGTTTAATTTTTTTAAATCGTCGCTTATCAACTTAGATTTATAGTTAGGATAAAAATCTGCAAGATTCCAGGTTGGTAAATTTGACATAGAAAATAAGTAAAAGTTAATATAATTAAATGAATAAAAAAATTAATTTTTCAAGTCTTTTAAAAAAAGCCAATAACTTAACAGATATTTTCGTCTACTACAAAAAAAAATTTCCAAATCAAAGATTTTTATTCAAAAAAAGTGAAAATGTCTGGGAGGGTAAATCCTTTCTTAATATTGGTTTGGATGCTGAAAAACTTGCATCTACACTTCAACAATTGGGTGTTAAAAAGGGAGATAGAGTCTTTCTTTTGTCATCAAATAGAATAGAATGGGTTGAATTTGATATTGCAATTATGCAATCTGGTGGAACTACAGTACCTTCGTTTGTTTCTAACAATGTATCTGACAATAAATTCATAATCAAAGATTGTCAGCCAAAGGTTATTGTACTTGAAAGTGAGGAAATTTATTTAAAAAATAGATCACTTTTAAAAGATTTTGATCAGTCAAAGATTATTATCATTGAAAAAACTAAAAAATTTTTAGACTATAATGATATTATTTCTAAGAAAAATTATAAATTCTTATCTCAAAAAATTAATAAAAATGATCTCTCTACAATTATTTATACCTCTGGTACTAGTGGAAATCCAAAAGGAGTGGCTCTTAGCCATAAGGCTTTGATTCATAATTTATTTGCAGCTCTTGAAATAATAAAAGATTTTAAAATTGAAAAAGAGAGATTTATATCATTTTTACCTTTATCACATTCTTATGAAAGAGTAGCCGGTCTTTATTTTCCTCTTTTAATAAGTGGTGAAATCTTCTTTTGTTCTTCTTTGGATAAATTAATGAAAGAAATAAATGAAGTTCAACCTACAATATTTTCAGGCGTTCCCAGATTATACGAAAATATTTTCAAAAAGATAAAAGGACAGATTAGAGATTCTGGACTAATAAAAAAATTCATACTTAGAAGTATTTTTAATTATATCGAAGAAGAAAATAATAATAAGTTGAATTTAATATTTGGAAAATTTTTTATTAAAATTTTTTTAGAAAATAAAATAAAAAAAACTTTAGGAGGAAAAATAAAAGCTTTAATATCAGGGGGAGCCGCACTTAATCCTAAAATTGGATTATTCTTTAATAAAGTCGGACTAAACCTTTTACAAGGTTATGGACAGACAGAAGCAGCTCCGTTAATCAGCTGTAACACTAAAAATTTAAATGACCCTAAAACAGTAGGTCTTCCAGTCAAGAATGTTAAAGTTAAAATTTCAGATGATAATGAAATTCTTGTTAGGGGAGATAATTTAATGGACTGTTACTGGAAAAATAAAAAACTTACTAAGAAGACTATCATAAATAATTGGCTTCACACTGGTGATTTAGGTTTTTTTGATGAACAGGGAAGATTAGTAATAAATGGAAGAAAAAAAGATTTAATTGTAACATCAGGCGGAGACAATATTTCTGTTCAAAAAATTGAATCTTTGTTATCTAAAGAAATTGAAATAAATCAAGCTATCATTTTTGGAGACAACAAGCCTTATTTGATCGCGTTATTAGTTCTTGAAAACAAAAGACATAAAAAATCAATTAAAGATATTTTAAGCAAAATAAATAAGTCATTGAACTCGATTGAGAAAATTAGGAAATTCATAATTTTAGAAAAACAACTTACATATGAAAATGGATTCTTAACGCAAACTCAAAAAGTTAAAAGACAAATAGTTTTTAAAAGTTTTAAAAATGATATTGAGAAACTTTATAGTTAATTTTTTTAAATTTTATAATAATCTTTGTACCAACTAATAAACTTTGGGATGCCTTCAGTTATTTTAGTTTTTGGATTAAAGTTTAGATCTTTTTTACTTTCGGATATGTCAGCAAAAGTTTTTTCTACATCTCCTGGTTGCATTGGTAATAAATTTTTTTTGGCTTTAACTTTTAAATTTTTCTCGATTATAGCTATAAATTGTTCAAGAATTTCAGGGTTACTATTTCCCAAGTTATAAATCCTGTGAGAAACATCACACTTCAAATTAACTGCTCCAGAAATTCCCTGAATTATATCATCAATATAAGTAAAGTCTCGTTGCATTTTCCCATAGTTAAAAATATTTATTTTTTTTTTTTCCAATATTTTTTTTGTAAAAATAAAGGTTGCCATATCTGGCCTTCCCCAGGGTCCATACACAGTAAAAAATCTCAAACCTATACAGTTAATCTTAAATAAATGAGAATAGCATTCTGCAAGAAGTTCTGTAGATTTTTTCGAAGCTGCATATAATGAGACCGGATTATCTACTCTATGTTTAATTGAAAAAGGCATTTTTTTATTTCCACCATATACAGAAGATGAACTTGCATATATAAATTTTTTCACTCTATGAGTCTTAGCAAATTCCAGCATATTGATTTGCCCTAAAATGTTAGAGTCAATATACGCATACGGATCTTTAAGAGAGTGTCTTACACCAGCTTGTGCAGCTAGATTAATAATCAAATCAAAATTTATATTTTTAAATTTTTTAAGTAAATTTTTATTTTGTATATCTGTTTTATAAAATTTAAAGTTAGAAAATCCTTTTAAAATCTTTAGTCTGTTTTTTTTTAAACTTGGTTCATAATAACTATTTAAGTTATCAATACCATAAACACTGTGATTTTTAAGAAGAAAAAGACTAGTATGAAAACCAATAAATCCGGCGGCACCGGTAACTAAAATATTCATTTACTTTATTGGTGTCTGGAATTTCTTTTTCCACTCAGAGTATTCCATCCCATAAATCTCTGTTCGAACACTTTCATAATCAAGAGAAACATTTTTTTTTTTTGCTTCTTCTACCATCCATTTTGATAAACAATTTCTACAAAAACCAGCAAGGTTCATTAAATCAATATTTTGCACATCAGTATTACTTTGCAAATGATAAACAAGTCTTCTAAATGTAGCCGCCTCTATACTTTCCTTTTCACGATTAATAGTCATCAAGCATGTCCTTAAAAATATTTGAAAATAACTCTACATATTTTTTAATTCCTTTTTCATCACAAATCAAATCGTTTCTTATTTCAATTGATAAATTGTCGAGGCTAAAGGTTTTATTTAGTTTATCTAAAGTGTGATTAAAGTGAAAACCAGAGTAAGGATAATTCCTCCCGAGATGTATTTTTTTTTTAATTAATATTTTCTGAATAGGTAACAAAAGATTCATATTTTTATTCCACAACAGCCCAACCTCAACACCCCTATTAGTATTTGATGATTTTTTTGTAAAGCTGTGTATTGATATTAAATAAACCTTTTCAAACATCTTAATTTTTTTTTTAACGAAGTAAGCTAAATTTTCATGATAAAGGTTATAATAGAACTTAATTCTATTTTTTCTTTCTTCAGTTGAGATATCTATATTTCCAGGTATTTTTGTTTCAAAGGATTTTTTAATAATTAAATCTCGATCAGTTTTGCTTCTATTAGGATCAATCAAAAGTCTTGAAAAATTTGACAAGAAATAAGATTGATTTAATTTTTTTGCTAATTTTAATGTAAATGTCTTAGCCCCAATATCATAAGCTATGTGACTTTTTAATTTTCTGTCTGTAATACCTAGCTGCTTAAATTTTTTGGGAATATAGTTTGTTGCATGATCACAAATGAAAATTAAATGCTTCACTGATTTTTTTTTTATAAAATCATTTGCAAAAAAAACTCTTGCCATCTTCGTTTAATTTTATATCAAAAAAAGAATAAGTGTAGTATAAAGTATTTAAAAAATGTTAAGAAATAGAAATACAAAGATAATTGCTACTCTTGGTCCCAACTCATCATCTCCAGTAAAAATACATTCATTATTTCAAGCGGGAGCAGACATCTTTAGACTAAACTTCAGTCATGGAACTCATGAAGATCATCGAAGAAGAGTCTATCATATCCGTCAATATGAAAAAAGATTAGGAAGACCTATTGCAATATTAGGAGACCTTCAAGGACCTAAAATAAGGATTGGCAATTTTAAAAATTCATCAGTTGTACTTAAAGATAATCAAAAGTTTAAATTGGATTTAAATCATAAACTTGGAGATGTGTCCAGAGTTCTTCTTCCGCATCCTGAAATTTTTAAATCAGTTAAAAAAAATAATAAAATATTGATAGATGATGGAAAAGTTATTCTTAATGTTGAATCAGTTAACACTGAAAGAATTATTACTGAGGTAATCAATGGAGGAAAAGTTTCGAATAAAAAGGGAGTAAATATTCCTGAGACTTTTATTAAAGTTTCTTCTTTAACCAATAAAGATATAAAAGACTTAGAACTTTGTCTTAATTTGAGTTTAGATTATGTTGCCTTGTCCTTTGTTCAAAAAGCCAAAGATTTAATTGAACTTAAGAAATATACTGGTGAACAAACTGGAATAATGGCAAAATTTGAAAAACCTCTTGCAATAAAAAGAATGGATGAGATTTTAAAACATTGTGATGCTGCTATGGTTGCAAGAGGTGACCTAGGTGTTGAAATGCCTCCAGAGGAAGTACCAATTATACAAAAAAGACTTGTTGATGCTTGCAGAAATCAGGGAAAACCGATTGTAGTAGCCACTCAAATGCTTGACTCTATGGTAAATTCTCCATCTCCAACAAGAGCAGAAGCCTCTGATGTTGCTACGGCTGTTTTTGATGCAGTAGATTGTGTTATGCTTTCAGCAGAGACGGCTTCAGGAAAATTTCCAATAGAATCTGTCAAAATAATGGACAGAATAATAAGAGGGGTTGAAAATGATTTTTCATACAGACAAATGCTTGACAGTAAAAAAATTAAATTAGAAGAAACAACATCCGATGCAATAAGCTCTGCTGCGTCCCAAGTTGTAAAAACTGTTTTTGCAAAAGCTATCTTTACATATACAAGATCTGGTGGGACTGCTAAAAGAGCCGCGCGAGAACGTCCCACTGTACCAATTATTGGTTTATCACCTGAAAGGCTGACCGCAAGACAATTAGCTCTAATTTGGGGGGTACATAATATACATGCATTAGAACCAAAAAGTTTTTCTGGTATGATTGAAAATGCTTGTGATCTTGCAAAGAAAGAGAAAATAGTAAAAAAAGGGGATTATGTTGTCATAACTGCTGGAGCTCCAATAGGAGTATCTGGGTCAACAAACAATCTAAGGATAGCAAAAATTAATTAACCCTGGCGAGCCTTAAACCTTGCATCAGTTTTATTGATAACGTAAAGTCTACCTTTTCTTTTGACAACTCTACAGTCTCTGTGCCTAAGTTTAGCGGATTTAATTGACCTTAAAACTTTCATAACAATTGTAAATTAAATAATTCTAACAATTTGTCAATCACAGAAAATATATTAATATCGTTTGATGAAAAAATATCTTATGAAGGTTTTAAATTCATTTTCTGAAAAAGTTGGTTTAATTAGTTCATTTTTAATATTAATCTTGATTCTTCTTGTTTCCCTCTCAGTAATATTAAGATACGTTTTTTCTATAGGATTTATTTGGCTTCAAGACCTCTACATTTGGATCCATGCAATATTCATTTTATTAGGGATATCCTACACACTAAAAAAAGATGGGCATGTAAGGATAGATTTACTCTACAGGTCATGGAGTAAAAAAATAAAAAATATAGTAAATTTTGCAGGTATTATAATTTTTGGAGTTCCTTTGACCTATTTTTTGATAAAATACGGATTAGATTATTTTATTAGATCATATAATTTAAATGAAAGCTCAAAAGAAAGTGGTGGTTTACCGAATATATTTATACTTAAATTTTTTATTTTTTTTCTGGGTCTTTTAATTTTTTTGGAAATCATAAGACAAATTTTAAATTTTTTAAAAAAAAATGATTGAAATACTTAGTCATGAATTTTTTGCAGTTCTGTTATTTGTTTTACTAGCAATTTTTCTTCTAGCTGGTTATCCAGTTTCACTTACTTTAGCTGGAACTGCTATAATTGTTGGTTTTTTGGGATATTTTGCTGATTTATTCCCGATTGTCCTTTTAAATGTATTGCCAAATCGAATATTTGGGTTAGTTACGAATGAAACTTTAATAGCTGTTCCTTTATTCATCTTTATGGGAGTTATGCTTGAAAAGTCTGGTGTTGCAATATCTCTACTCGAAAACATGAGTAAAATTTGGGGTAAAATTAGAGGTGGACTAATATATTCAATATTAATTGTTGGTGTTTTGATGGCGGCATCTACAGGAATCGTTGGTGCAACTGTAGTGACCATGGGAATTCTTAGTCTTCCATTAATGCTTAAGTGGAACTATAATAGAAAAATCTCTGCTGGAATAATTTGCGCAAGTGGCACCTTAGGTCAAATAATTCCCCCGTCAATTGTTTTAGTTTTGCTTGCCGATATTTTCCAAGGTGCAAATGAACAGGCATCACAAATAACAGGTGACTTAGCTCCAACTCCAGTAAGTAGTGTAGACCTCTTTGCTGGAGCAATATTACCAGGAATACTTCTTGTAATTATGTACACATTCTGGATAATTTTTTGTTCTATTTTAAACCCAAAAAACTTTCCAATAAAAAGTGATTCAAAAGAAAAGATAAATTTAAAAAATTTATTTTTAACAATTTTACCACCAATTCTTTTGATAGTTTTAGTCCTAGGTTCAATTCTTTTTGGGATTGCAACACCGACTGAATCTGCTTCATTAGGAGCATTAGGATCTTTATTAATTGCATTTAATAAAGGAATCACAAAAGAAGTTCTGAAATCTGTTTGTCTCGAAACACTTAAAATAAACTCAATGGTATTTTTTATTTTATTCGGAGCTTCACTTTTTTCTTTGGTGTTCCGTGGGTTTGGAGGGGACCTTATGGTTGAAAACTTTTTGACAGATATACCAGGTGCAAAAATAAATTCCCTTTTAATAGTAATGATTACAATCTTTATACTTGGTTTTTTTCTTGATTTCTTTCAAATTATTTTTGTTATTGTTCCAATCGTTGGACCTTCTTTAATCTCTATGGGTTATGACCCAGTTTGGTTAGCTATTATGTTTGCAATAAATCTCCAAACAAGTTTTCTCACACCACCTTTTGGATTTGCGTTATTTTATTTAAGAGGTGTTGCACCTAAAGAGATTAAGACTTCGGACATTTATTCTGGAGTTATTCCATACATTTTTATTCAAATATTAACATTGTTAATATTATTCAAATTCCCTCAAATAGTAACTTGGCTTCCAAGTAAGTTGTAATTAAATTCTTGACTCAAGAAAGCTCTTTTCCGAATAATTAGACCAAAAAATAAACAATTTTCTGTAATCGACTATGCTCTTTAAAATTTTTTTACCCAATTTATCTTTGTCAGCGTAATTATTGACAACCTCCTCTGATCTTTTATTTAATGATTTCAATAGTTCTTTAGAGTACTTTACAAAAGTGACATCGTACTCTTCCTTAAGTTTTTTTATTGCGAAGCTATTTCTAACAAAAAATTCTGATGCAATTGAGGAGTTAGATTTCATACAACAAACCTCAATTAATCGTTTCAGATCGTTGTCTAAAGAATTCCATGATTTAAGATTAATAAATGCTTCTAAACAAGTCCCAGGTTCATGCCATCCCGGATAGTAATAATATTTACAAACCTTGTGAAGCCCCTTACCTAAATCAGCGGCCGGACCAATCCACTCTGTTCCATCGATTGTCCCTGATGAAATTGCTGGGACAACATCCGGACCTGGTAATAGAACAACATTTGTTCCATAACTTTTTAAAACTTCTCCACCCAAGCCTGGCATTCTAAATTTTAAACCTTTAAAATCTGATGGTAAAATAATTTTCTTATTGAACCATCCACCCATCTGATTTCCAGTATTTCCAGCAGGAAAAAACTTTAAATTAAATTCATTGTAAATTTCATCAGCAAGTTTGATACCTCCTCCATTATAAAACCACGAACTCATTTCCTGGTAATTCATACCAAATGGAATACCAGACAAAAGAGAGATAGACGGAGATTTTCCAGCCCAATAATATGGAGAACCAAATCCCATCTGACATGTACCACTCTGAACTACATCAAAAGATTCAAAAGCACTTACAAGTTCATTGGCATGAAACAATCTTATATTTAAAACACCATCTGAAATTCTTGTAATTTCGTCACAAAGTCTAGAAAAAGCTCTACCAAGTATACCAGCTTTATCGAATGCTGAAACCGCAACCCAAGTATATTTTTTTTTTGATTTTACTATATTTGGAAACATAACAGAAGTGGAAGCAATTCCTGCAATTACCCCAGACCCTATTGATTTTTTTAAAAATTTTCTCCTAGTCATTACAATTCCTTTGGTGGGCGGAACAGGGTTCGAACCTGCGACCTATTGCGTGTCGAGCAATTGCTCTCCCAACTGAGCTATCCGCCCAATTGAATGAATATACAACTAAAAACTAAAACCAACAAGAAAAATGGCATACAATTTGCTGTGGTCACTTATGTTTTCAATAATTAGAACAGGACTAGATGCAGCAAATAGAGATCTAGCAGTTATTTCGAATAACATAGCTAATGCAGGAACCAATGGTTTCAAAAAAAGCGAAGCTCAATTCGAAGATCTTTATCACTCCCAACATAATAACTCAACAGAGAAAGCTAGAGGTATGGGTGTGAAAACAATAAAGCCTAGACAAAGTTTTGCTCAAGGTTCACTACAAGCTACAAATGGAAGTCTAGATCTTGCAATTATGGGAGAAGGATTCTTTGTCTTAGGACAACCTTTAGGAAGAACTACCGCAA
Source organism: uncultured Alphaproteobacteria bacterium (assembly GCA_902563305.1). Taxonomy (GTDB): domain Bacteria; phylum Pseudomonadota; class Alphaproteobacteria; order Methylaequorales; family Methylaequoraceae; genus Methylaequor. Next base: position 10,022 of record CACEWP010000012.1, on the reverse strand, counting down.
CATCTTCAATTGAAAATGCTTTTACTAGAGATGGATCATTTCAATTAGATAGAGCAGGAAATCTAGTTAATACTGATGGCTTGCCACTTCTGGGGTTAGGACAAACACCCATCAATATTCCTTTTTTATTAGCAGATCAAGAAAATGTAGATCCTGAGCTGCTATCTGAAATATCTGTGAATAGTGAAGGTGAAATTAGTGCAACATACGGATTAGATAATATCATTAAAGTTGGACAAATAGAATTAGCAGATTTTGTAAATGAGCATGGTTTAAAAAATATAGGTAACGCTAGATTCAATGAAACACCTGAGAGTGGTACTCCTACTTTTGGACTCCCAAAAGAAAGAACAATCGGTAAAATTCAAGCAGGATTTTTGGAAAAATCAAATACTGACATTACAGATGAAATAATTCTAATGTTAAGAACTCAACAAGCCTTCAATGGATGTGGGAAAATGCTTCAATCTGAAATTGATGTAACAAAAAAGTTATCAGCTAGATAATCATAATAATGGAATATTCCAGCTTATAGATTCAATCCTAATTTTTGTCATATCTCTAACATAAAGATCTCCCTGGTCGTTGATCATTAAACTATCAAGCGTTTTAATAGAAATTTTAATCTTTTTTGTTGTATTTTTTTTTAACGAAAGATGCATTAAAAGCTTATCTAATTTTAAAACCTCATAGAATAAATTTATCTCCATCAATGCTTTATCAGAATGAATAAATAGATTATTAGCAGACTTATTTTTTTTTTCTTCAACTGAAAGTTTGCATCTTCCTCTTGAAATATTCTCAAACCCACAATCAAAATTTATAATTAAATTGTCTCCAAAAATTAAGTGTATATTGTCAACTCTTAAGACAACTTTATTAATTTTTTTCCAATTGTTTTTTTCAACTTGGATTGATTTCATCTCTAAGTTTCTGAATTATTGATTTCTTTATTTGAGATATTCTACCGGTACTAATTTCCAATACCTCGGCAATTTCATAAATATTTAATTCTTCTACGTAATATAATTGAGCAACCATTGCCTCTCTTTGATTTAGAACGCTAAGTGCCTTAAAAATCTGATTCTTAAGCTCTTTATTTTCCAAACTAGATTCAGGATTTTCATCTTTACTTGCAAAAAGTAAAGAATATTCGTTATATGCAGAATCTAGGCTTTGAACAACATTCGCCTCAAAAGCTTGTTTCCAATAATTAAATTCTTCATCTGAAATATTTAAATGATTTATTAACTCTCTCTCTAACGGTTCTCTATTAAGTTCTTTAGCAAGATCTTGTCTTGATCTTTCAAATTCTTGTTTTTTTTTTATTGTAGTCCTACAAAGGTTTGAGTTCTTTCTTAAGTAATCAATTATCGAACCTCTTATTCTTAACTGAGCATATTGAGCAAAATTAACTCCCTCTCTAGGAGAATATTTTTGTGCAGCATGAATAAGCCCTTCCATTCCTTGTTGAATAAGATCTTCCACCTCAACAATATTTTGAACCCTTCCATGCAACTGCCATGCAATTTTTTTAACAAGATTCAAGTTGTCCTGAATTAAATCATTTATGGAGGTTTGTGATTTTTCCAAGTAGTTTTTAATATTCATGGCTTATAGCTTACGCTCTTTTTTTAACTTTTGAAAGAAAAGTTAGTCCTCCCCATTCATTTGAAGGTGTTTCATTGATTTTTTTTGCAATTTTTAAAAAGGATTGTGAAATATCTGATTTCGGTTCACTTATCATTATTGGGGTTCTATCAACTATTGATTTTCTAATTTTCCCAGAGGTCTTAACACAACCCACATAATGAAGATTTACGTCTAAAAATTGTGAAGTTATAGATTGGAATTTCTTAAATAATTCATTTCCATGACTATCATTATCAACCTGATTGACTGCAATACAATAGTTCTTAAAAGTTGATTTTGAATATAGAGCTTTAATTAAAGCATATGAATCAACAAAACTGGTAGGCTCACCCACAATGACAATAAGAATTCTGTCACATGCCATTGAAAAAACAAGTGCATTGTCTTCCGCACCAGCAGCAATATCAACCATTAATCTTACGTTTTTATATCCTTTCAAGTGATTATCAATTTCATTCAAAATTGAGTATCTTTTAATATTCTCAAGATTTAAAAGATTATTAGATGCAGTACCTCCTGAAATTAAACTTATTCCATTCTTACTAGTTTCAATAATTTCAGATATTTTTTTCTCACCAGAAATTATATCAGAAATGCTGTACTTTGGATTAATTCCTAAAAGCACATGGGAATTTGCCATTCCCATATCAGTGTCTAATAAAAAGATCTTATCGGTAAGTTTTTTTTGGGCAATTGATAGGTTAACTGCAAATGTTGTTTTTCCAACACCACCTTTACCACTTGTGATTGCGATTGAATCAGACATCAAACACCTTTAAAGTTCTCTTTCATATATTTAGTAAGTGAGTTTTCATTAGCTTCAATAATTGAATCAATTAAAACCTTTGTCCCAGTTACTATTCCAATTCTTGAATTATTCAAAGCTAAAGACGAAAATTCCTCGGCACCAACCCAACATTCGTCAAGTTTGGTAACAGCAATCATTGGCCTTATATCAGACACTTTTTTACTCAATCCATCTATCATCTCAGAATTTGATCCACTTGGTAAAGTCAATATAGAACAAAAATTGAATGACGGAAATGAATTTTTAATCTCTTTCATCTTTTGAACTCCAAAATTAATATCTCCTGAAAAATCAAAAATGTTGAGTGTATTATGTTCACCTGACTCATTAAAATTAAAAAAATTATAATCTTTTATAGGAAAACCCAAAACTCTACTATACGACCTTAGAACATCTGAGCTCCCAGTACTAGAGTTAGTAACATCAATAAAATTAATATTTTTTGAACTCCTCTTATCAGATAAATATGATGCTATCTTAGCTGCTAATGTTGACTTTCCCGATCCAGAATTGCCAAATATAAATACATTCTGAGCACTGATTAATCTTGAAAAATCGTCAGAAGCTAACTTTTTAGATAATTCTCTAAAAAATGAAACTCTACCATCCTCAAGATTTTTTCCAATATATGAATAGCTTAGTTTGTTGATAATACCCGGTAAAAATTTTTCTTGCCTTAGCTTAATTGGAGTATAATAAGATAATTTATCTGAAATACCGGACTGGTCAGTTAGAATCATACTGTTCATTTCCTCTTTAAGAGATTCCAGTTCTTTTTGAATTTTTTCAAGTATTTTTGTATTATCTTTGTTTTGTGAAGATTTACTATATTCTTTTTTCCCTAAGTAAGAAATATTATCATGATTTTTAACTTTTTCTTTAATAGAGGTATTTATTTCTTTATTAAAAACAGTTGAAAATTTTTTCTTATCCTCAACCTGCTTCTTATGAGATTCGATAACATCATCATTATCTGAGGCCTCAACCTCAACTACTCCATTATTCTTTTTTGTAGATAGAATGATAGCTTTTTCGCCAAATTCATCATTAACCAAATTCATGGCACTTTTCATGTCTCTGGCTTTAAATAGTTGTGTTTTCATTTTCTTTCTCCTTTTTTGTTTCGGTTGATATTTGTTCTCCTATTGTAGCTATTACTTTGACCCTTTTATTTTCAGGAAGTTCAGTAAAAGAAAGTATAACAATGTCATCAACATGTTGACGTAACAAAATTGACAAATCCTTTCTAATAATAGGTGATGTTACTACGACTAGAGAATCTCCATTTACTGATGATTTTTCTCCAACATCAATTATTGACTTGATCATTTGTTTTGCTAGTGAAGGATCTATTAAAAGTCCATCAGACCCACTTTTTTTGGACATTGAGATTAACATTTGTTCAAACTCTGGATTAAAAGTAATAACGTTTAACGGATCATTAACACTGGAAATTTTTTGAATCAAAAGCGAAGTAATAGCTGGTCTTACTGCTTCTGAAAGCTCATCCGGACTAAGTTTTTTCTCTGAAAGATTAGATAATGCCTCCAAAATTTTCTTTAGATCATTGATGGGAACTCTTTCTACAAGTAAGTTTCTTAAAATTATTGTCAAATAATGAAGTGGAATTAACTTGGGTATTACCGACTGAACTAATTGAGGGTTAGTTTTTGAAAGATTATCCAAAAGAGATTGAACATCATCTTGACTGATCAGTTCTCCAGCAAACCTAAGAAGTATCTGATTAAGATGAGTAGCAACCACTGCTTCAGGTTCAATAATCATGTAATGATTAGCTTCAGCTTTTGCAACTAAATGTTGTTCTATCCAAATAGCATCCAAACCAAATGAAGGATCTTTGACCTGTATTCCTTGAACCTTTAATTGAGTCTCATCTCCTGGCATTGCTAATTTTCTATCAATATAAATTTTATCTTCTGCAACAATTGTATGTCCTATCCTTATTTTATATGAACTGGCATCTAGGGAAAGATCGTCCTTAACTCTTACATTAGGAATAACAAAACCTAAGTCTTTTGAAACTTGTTTTCTGATACTTGTAATTTTAGAAATCAGAGGTCCTGCAGATTTTTTATCATTAGAATCAACCAATGATATTAAGCCATACCCTAAATCAAGAGATATAGAAGCATTATCAGAAACTTCATCTATTTCTATTCTACCAATATCTACTTCTTCATTATTTAACTCATTTTCATCTTTTATCTTTTTTTCATTACTTTTTTTTGAGGTTAACCATGCAATAAGCCCAGATATAAAAGCCCCAAAAAGAAATAATGTATTCGGCATACCAGGTACCAAACCAAAAAGTAATAAAACAGCAGAAACAGGAACCCATGCCTTTGATAGTCCCATTTGCTCTGATATCTGTCCTGCTAAATCATTATTATCTGAAGATATTCTTGTAACAATTGTAGCTGTTGCCATTGCCAAAAGTAATGATGGTATTTGAGCCACGAGTCCGTCTCCGACTGTAAGTAATATATATGTCTCGGCAGATTCATTTAGAGTAAGATCATGCATCACTGATCCAATTATGAGGCCACCAATTATATTAATAACTAAAATTAATATTCCAGCTACTGCATCACCTTTTACAAATTTAGCAGCACCATCCATTGCACCATAAAACTCACCTTCTTTTGCTATTTCATTTCTTCTAGTTTTTGCTTCTTCGCTAGTTATAATTCCAGCATTTAAATCAGCATCAATAGCCATTTGTTTTCCTGGCATTGCATCTAAAGTAAATCTAGCTGCAACCTCAGAAACCCTTCCAGCTCCTTTAGTAATAACAATTAGGTTAATAATCACAAGTATAGCAAATACAAACAAACCAACGGCATAGCTACCCGCCATTACAAATTCACCAAATGCTTCAATTATAGCACCGGCTGAGTCGGTTCCATTATGCCCAGATTTTAAAATTACTCTTGTAGAGGCTACGTTCAGACCAAGCCTAAGAACAGTTGCAAAAAGGAGAACTGTTGGAAAACTTGAAAAATCTAATGGTCTAAAAGTTTGTAAAGCCACCATTAGTACTAAAAGTGAAACAAGTAAATTAGAAGTAAATAAGATATCTAGCATCCATGGTTGTAATGGAATAACCATCATTGCAATTAGGATCATAATCCCTAAAGGAATACTGAAAGTTCTGATAAAATTTAAGAAACTTTCTTTTTGAATTGTTTTTAAAACTAGATCCATTTTTTTCCCTTTATGTCAAAACTTTGACCAAACAAAAGCCCTGAATTCCCGGTTTTTTTAAATTTAAAATACATAAGAGATATAGATGCAAGAGGTATGCCACACTCTATTATAGTTATTTATTAAACAATAAATTGGAATGGCATAATTTATGCACGAATAGTCAAAATTTTATTACAAAGGATTAAAAAATGAATAAATTTATTTTACTTATGTTAGCAATATTTCTGCAATCTTGCAGTAACAATTTAATGAGTGGTTTCAAAAATTCAAATTTTTCAAGTGCATCTCAAGAAAACACTGATGATTACTCAACTCCAACAAATCAATTAAATAAAACTAGAGAACTGTTAGATGGGGCTTCAATTAATTTCCCTACATTAACTGCCACAGGTTACGCTGTAGTATCGACACAACCTGGTCAAAATGTTGAACAAAAAAGATTAATGGCTATCAGAGCAGCTAGAATGGCTGCGATGAGAGAACTTGCAGAACAAATACACGGACTTAAAGTTGACAGTAATACAACAGTTATAGACTTGATGGTCCAAAATGATACTTTCAGAGGTATTGTCTCAGGAGTTATTAGAGGTGCAAGAACTGTCAGAATAAATCCGACTGGAAGTGATACTTATGAAACAGTATTAGAAATTGATCAAGACATGGTTGCTTATCTCTTTAGATCAGCACAATCAATGTAGGAAGGGTAAAAGTTGAAAAAAATTCAATATAATTCTTTTGATGTTATTTTACGACAATTAGCATTATTCTTTTCATCACTTCTAATAATTTTGATGTTTTCTACTTATTTGGTTGCTAATGAAATTGGTTACAAAGAAGTTTATTCAAAAGGTAGGGCAGTAATAATGGAAAATAATGTAGACATAGCAAAGAAAAGGGCACTTGAAGATGCACTTTATTTGGCGAGTCTTCAAGGTGGAGCAAGAGTAGATGGTTACTCTAATATAGATGCATCTACTAGTTTAAACGAAAATATTTTAGTCCGTCCTTCATCAACTATTAAAGATTTTGTTATCCTAGAAGAAAGTCAAGATGAAACTCATTATAATGTTAGTATCAAAGCATATTTAGTAAATGTGAATAATATATTAAATTGTGCTAATAGAGATTTTGTCAATTTATCATATTTAGAGCCTCACTATTCAATTTCAAGCAGATTGCCAGCATGGACTAGCAAACTTCCTCTCGTGATTTCATCAGGAATATTTAAAAATTTAAATAATATAAATTTTATAAAGTTAAAAGATTCCTCAAAAGTATCATTTAATCCAAGTAAAGTTATTAAGAAATCAATCTCTTTAGATTATAACAATCTGGTAGAAGGAACAAGAAATGCCCTTAATGAGGGAGAATTTGCAGTTCATGCCATAATCATTCTTGACTCTGCAAAAGGAAGATTGACTAAAGTATCTAAGGAGTTAATTGTCAATATTACTCTCAACATATATGAAGGTCCTAATTATGAAGTATTAGATTCGTTGGATTATAAGTTTTCTCTTTGGACTGGAAATAAGACTGGCTACTCAAATATAGATGCATATTTAAGAGTGTCAAAAGACAAGTTAACTGAATTTGTGAATACTAGCATTTCAAAAATCCAGTACAGAGTTTTAGATAAATTAAAGTGTCAACCCCTTAGAGCAAAAATTGAAATGGTAAATAACGAACTAGTAATTCCTATTGGTTTGAATCAAGGCCTAAAAAAGGGTAGAGTAGGTTTTATATCTGACTCTGAGGATATAAACATGAGTGAATGGATAGTATTAACTGTTAGAGATTCTAAGGGTAATTCTGCAACTATCGAACCGTTAAATCCTTTGAATAAAAAAGAAGATATAAAGGGTAAAATTATTAAATTTATGAATTAGGTGTAGGTGAAAAATGAAATATTTAGTGTTACTCATAAGTGCAATTTTTCTGTTTAATCAAGTTGAGTCAAACGAGCCTTTTGTCGTCTTAGAATATAAAGATGGAATGGGTCAAGGGAAAAGTCTCAATAAAGAAAATATTTTTGTTAAAAATCAGAATCATTCTGTTAATCACAAAGTAAAAAGTGGTGAATCTCTTAGCGGAATTTTAAAAAAATATTATGGAAACAGTGGACTTAATATGAAAATTCTAGAGGTTTCTATAATTGAAATTAATAAACACGCTTTTGTTAGAAATAACCCACATTTTTTATTTGCTGGAAAGAAAATTAGAATCCCATCAGTTAATGAAATTATGAGTTTAGTAAAAAATCAACAAAAAAATCAAACATACAGAGAGTCTTCAAGAAATGGACATATTTATTTCTATGGCAACTAAATTAACAATTAAAACAATTTTAAAACTCATAATAGTTTTTTTTTTAACATTTAATAATGTTTCAGCTTCAACTATAAGTGGATATGAGCTCGAAAATTTAATTGAAGATTGGCTTAAAAAAAAAGGAATCGAGCCAAATATTAGTATCCTACACGATCTTAAATACCCTGAATGTGAAAATTCAAAAATTTTGATTAATGATATTTCAGGAAATTCAAGATTAATCAAAGTCAATTGTATTGGAAAAAATCCATGGCAATTTATTGTTAGAAATAAATTAAACTTAAAAAAAAAAGTTAGTAAGAAAAAGCAAAATCTTTCTGAGTTTGTTGTTTTAAAAAATTATAAAGAGAAAGGATCTATTATTTCTGAAGAGGATCTAACTATTCTGAGAAAAAAAAATTCAGTAAATAATGTATTTATTACTGATAAGTCTGAAATTATAGGGAAAAAACTTAAAAAAAGTCTCAATTCAAATAAGCCACTAAAACACACTAATCTTGAAAATGACTGGTTGATAGAAAAAAATTCACTAGTTACAATCATTAATAATAAAAGTTTTATTACAATTAAAGAAGAAGGTGTTGCAATGAGTGATGCCAATTATATGGACAAGATACAGGTAAAAAACATCAAAAGTGGAAAAATTATTGTTGGATATGCAAAAAATGAAAAAAAAGTTATATTAAATTCTAAACAAAATTAAAATATCGTCGTTTATAAAATACAAGGATTAAAAAAATGATTGACCAAATTAAAAATAAAACCATTAACACTAGCGCCTCTGACATAAAAAAAACAGTTGATAGTACTAGTAAAGTTAAGGTAAAAGTTAAAAAAGTCGATAATCCTGGAAAAGCAGCCACGAACGACTTCGGTGGAAAGGTTTCGCAGTTCATAACTAAGGAGAAAATTGAAAGTATGTCTAAGGAACCACCAATCGATGCTGCTGCAACAAATAGAATTAAAACAGCTATCAAAGAAGGTAACTATCCAATAGATCTGTCAAAAGTTGCCGATGCCCTTTTTGATGCATATAAGGAAATGAAGTAAATCGGACCATTGTGTTAACTGAAGACAAACTGGATTCATTTATAAAGTTACTTAAAGAGGCGGAAAATACTCAGGATCCAAAGCAATTGACTATTATTCAAGAGTCACTAGAAAATTTGTCCAAAAAACTAAAATCTAATACTGAAAAATCTGAAGATCACTTTGTATCCGAAGAAATAACAAAAAAACTTAAAGAAATTGAAGAATTAATTGTAAAACTTGATACAAGCAAAAGAGTTGGTAATGAGCTTTTTCAAGAGTTTAAAGAATATATAGATAACCGAAAAATTAAATGAGTTGTTTTATGATTAATTCATAATATTATCATATTATGCTTTTTCTAAGAGATTTTATTGAAAAGGATCCATCAGGAAACACTTCTTTATTAATTATTTTCATAACAATATTTTTTTTTATAGTAATTGTGGGTGCATACTTCTTTGATTATTTAAGGAATAATCAAAATCAAATGAAAATAGGAATATTAGAAAGAGCTATTAAAGATCTTATAGAGGAGTTCAGATCACTGGAATTAAACTTATCGGAACAAAAAAAAATACTCAATGACTATAAATATACCCTAGAAAAGTTAGATCTTGAGATTTCTAGACTTGCTGACTCGAATAAGGGGGATTCAAACATAACAACTGCTATACAAATGGCAAACCGGGGCAATACTCTAGAGGAGATAGCTAGTGCTACAGGACTTTCTAGTGAGGAAATAGAACCTATTCTAAAATATCATGGAAAGTAAAAAGTCACATCCTAAATGTGCTTTTCGAACAATTTAACTTCTTAATAATATTTCTAAGCCTTACATCAACTAAATCTTTATCCTTTTGAATTTCTATTTCAATATCAAGGTCTTTATTTTCTAACTTAATAATTTGATTGTTATTCTTTGAAATCTCTATTTTATGATAAATATCTCCAAACTGAACATCAGCTAAAGATC
>CACEWP010000011.1 GCA_902563305.1 uncultured Alphaproteobacteria bacterium | reverse complement strand
CATGGACTTCGCCGATTTTATGCGAAACACCTGTGTAGTAAAGCACTCTTTCTGTTGTCGTGGTCTTACCGGCATCTATGTGGGCCATAATACCAATGTTTCTATAATTATTTAAATCAGTTTTTCTAGTCATTTTATTACCATCGATAGTGTGCAAAGGCTCTATTTGCTTCAGCCATTTTGTGAGTATCTTCTCTTTTTTTTACTGAGGTACCCTTATTTTCGTGGGCATCAGCTAATTCTTGCGCTAATCTGTCAACCATAGATTTCTCATTTCTTTTTCTTGAAGCATCAACTATCCATCTAATAGCCAAAGCTTGGGCTCTATCATTCCTTACTTCAACTGGAACTTGGTAAGTCGCACCACCTACTCTTCTTGATCTAACTTCAATTCCAGGTTTCACATTATTAAGCGCTGTTTTGAATAATTCGAGTGGCTGTGAGATTTTAAGCTTTTTTGAAGCAAGATCTAGTGCGTGATAGACTATTTGCTCCGATTTCGACTTTTTTCCATCATACATAACTATATTTATAAATTTTGATAGAACCTTATCTTGAAACTTTGTATCTGGAATTATCTCCCTTTTTTCTGCTTTTCTTCTTCTTGACATGGCTGATTACTTCGGTCTTTTTGCTCCATATTTGGATCTTCTTTGCTTTCTATTTTTTACACCCTCTGTATCAAGAATACCTCTCAATACGTGATATCTAACACCAGGTAGATCCTTAACTCTTCCTCCTCTTATAAGAACAACTGAGTGCTCTTGAAGATTATGACCTTCACCTGGAATATAACTTGTTACTTCAAATCCGTTAGTTAACTTAACTCTAGCTACTTTTCTCAATGCTGAGTTAGGTTTTTTTGGAGTGGTTGTATAGACTCTCGTACACACGCCTCTTTTTTGCGGGCAACGCTCTAGGGCTGGAACTTTATTCCTTTTCATTTGTTTAGACCTAGGAGATCTTATAAGCTGGTTAATAGTAGGCATTTTCCTCTTTTTTTTTAAAAAAAATTGTGTTTGGTTTTAAAACCACTACCAATTATTCGTTGAAAATTAACACATCTTCATATACTGTCAACAATAGAAAAAAAAAAAGTGTTAAGATGCCTTTTCTTCATTTTGAGTTGCTTTGCTTAACAACTCTTTATCTTTCTTATTAGCTTCAATTTTAACTTGAGACATAAAGGATCCTGTCCCACAAGGCACCAACCTTCCAACTATCACATTTTCTTTCAGACCCATCAAACTATCTACTTTTCCTGAAACAGAAGCCTCTGTTAGAACTCTCGTAGTTTCTTGAAACGATGCAGCAGAAACAAAACTATCTGTCTGTAATGATGCCTTTGTAATTCCAAGCAAAATTTGATGACCTTTCGCTTCTTTTCTATTTTCCTTTTTGGCTAAAATATTTTGTTCATTAAACTCTTTTCTACTTATTTGTTCACCAGCCAAAAGTGTTGTTTCACCAGGATCTGTGACTTCTATTTTTTGCATCATTTGTCTAACTATAACTTCAATATGTTTATCGTTAATCTTAACACCCTGAAGCCTGTAAACGTCTTGAACTTCCTTAGTTAGATAAGTAGCTAGCGCTTCTACACCTTTAACTCTAAGAATATCATGAGGAACTGAATTTCCATCAACAAGTATATCACCAATTTCCACAACATCACCCTCTTGAACAGTTAAATGCTTGGATTTGGAAATAACATATTCAACTGGGCTTAGATCTTTGTTTTCAGGAACAATAGAAATTTTTCGTTTCATTTTATAATCTTTACCAAACTCAATTTTACCTGAAACTTCTGCAATTATTGCATGATCTTTTGGTTTTCTAGCCTCAAAAAGTTCAGCAACTCTTGGTAAGCCTCCAGTAATATCTTTTGTTTTACTGGATTCTTTAGGAACTCTTGCAATAACGTCACCTTGTTTTACATTCTGATCATTTTTAACACTTATAATTGAATCGACAGTCAATTCGTAGCTAGCTGTACTACCATTTTCTAAGACAAGTGCTTTTCCATTAGATTTTTTATCGTGAATTTCTAGCCTAGGAACAAGATCTTGGTTTTTTGTTTGCTGTTTCCAATCCATAACAATATTACTTGAGAGTCCCGTTGACTCGTCAATTATCTCTCTTGTTGTAATGCCTTCCTCAAGCTCTTTAAATTTTACAATACCATTTATTTGTGAAATTATTGGTAATGTAAATGGGTCCCACTCAGCAATAATATCACTCGCCTTTACATTTTCATTATCTTTAAAATTGATTTTACTTCCGAAAGGAATCCTATGCTTAGCTTTTTCTTTTTTATTTTCATCTAATATTAAAAGGGAAGCATTTCTTGACATGTTAATTTCACTTCCTGAACTGTCTACAGCTGACTTTAAATTTAAATATTTAACTTTACCATTGACTTTTGACTCAATATTTGAAATTTCAGTACCTTTCTGTGCGGCACCTCCAATATGAAAAGTCCTCATTGTAAGTTGGGTTCCTGGCTCACCTATTGACTGAGCAGCAATCACGCCAACTGCCTCACCCACATTAACTTGAGTTCCTCTGGCAAGATCTCTTCCATAACATTTTGCACAAACACCAAATTCAGCTTCACAACTTAAAACTGATCTCACTTTAATTTCTTCAAATCCAGCTTGGTCAATTAATAATAAATGCTCTTCTGAAACAATATCACCAGTCTTAGCAATAACCTTATTATTTTTTTTATCAATGAGGTCTTCAGCTAACGTTCTTCCTAAAACTCTCTCTGAGAGAGGTTCAACAACCTCTCCACCTTCAACAAGTTCTCTTAGTGTGATAAACTTCGAAGTAAAACAATCAGCAACAGTTATAATTGAGTCTTGTGCTACATCGACAAGCCTTCGCGTAAGATAACCAGAGTTAGCTGTTTTTAAAGCCGTATCTGCTAATCCTTTTCTAGCGCCATGACTTGAATTAAAGTATTCTAAAACAGTTAAGCCTTCTTTAAAATTGGACACAATAGGTGTTTCAATAATTTCGCCAGAAGGTTTTGCCATTAACCCTCTCATACCAGATAACTGTTTTAATTGGGCTGCAGAGCCTCTTGCTCCTGAGTCAGCCATCATATAAACCGAATTAAAGTTTTCAACTTTATCTTTTTCTTGAGGAACAAGGATTTTCATCATTTCATTTGCGACAGAATCCGAACACTTTGCCCAAGCATCAACAACTTTATTATATTTCTCCCCTTTAGTTATAAGTCCCTCAGAGTATTGCTTTTCATACGATTTAACTTTAGTTTCAGTTTCATCAAGAAGATTCGATTTAGTTTTAGGTATTAAAAGATCATCTTTTCCAAATGAAATACCAGCTTTACAAGCTTCTCTAAAACCGATTTCCATCAATTTATCTGCAAAAATAACAGTTTTTTTCTGTCCACAATGCCTGTAAACTAAATCGATAGCATTACTGATTTCTTTCTTAGTTAAAACTTTGTTAATGATCTCAAAGCTAACCTTAGGGTGTTTAGGTAAAACTTCGCTTAACAACATTCTTCCTGGAGTAGTTGAAACAGTTTGTGAAATAGGTTCAAAATTTTCGTTAACAGTATTAAATCTACATCTAATTTTTGAATGAAGAGAGACATTTTTTTGATCAATGGCTGCTAAAAGTTCTTCTACTGAGGAAAAAATCATTCCCTCTCCTTTACCATCTGGACTCATCAAACTAAGATAATATAACCCCAATATCATATCCTGAGATGGCACAATAATTGGTTTACCGTTTGCAGGTGATAAAATATTGTTTGTAGACATCATTAAAACTCTTGCCTCTAGTTGGGATTCGAGTGAAAGCGGAACATGAACGGCCATTTGATCACCGTCAAAATCGGCGTTAAATGCTGTGCAAACAAGTGGATGCAATTGTATTGCTTTACCTTCAATCAATATTGGTTCGAATGCTTGAATACCAAGTCTATGAAGAGTGGGAGCTCGATTTAGCAAAACTGGATGTTCTCTTATGACTTCAGCAAGAATATCCCAAACCTCTGGCCTTTCTTTTTCTACCATTTTTTTTGCCGCTTTAACTGTTGTGGCAAGGTTATATTTTTCTAACTTTGAATAAATAAATGGTTTAAATAACTCTATTGCCATTTTTTTTGGAATTCCACACTGATGAAGCTTTAGTTCGGGTCCTACCACAATAACCGATCTTCCAGAGTAATCAACCCTTTTACCTAATAGGTTTTGTCTAAATCTGCCTTGTTTACCCTTTAACATATCAGAAAGAGACTTTAGAGGTCTTTTATTTGTACCTGTAATAACTCTTCCTCTTCTTCCATTATCAAAGAGGGCATCACATGCTTCCTGGAGCATTCTTTTTTCATTTCTAACTATTATATCAGGTGCCTTTAATGTTAATAATCTTTGTAATCTATTGTTTCTATTGATAACTCGTCTATATAAGTCATTAAGGTCAGATGTTGCAAATCTTCCTCCATCAAGCGGAACTAAAGGCCTTAACTCAGGTGGAATAACTGGTATTACATTTAAAATCATCCACTCTGGTTTTAACTTAGACCCTAAAAAAGCCTCAACAAGTTTTAATCTCTTGACTAATTTTTTTTTTTTTGTTTCAGAAGAAGTTGATGCTAATTCTTCTCTAACAATTTTCTGTTCCTCTTCTAAATTTACTTCTGAAAGAAGTTTTTGTATAGCTTCAGCACCTATCATACTTTGGAAGCTATCACCATATTCTTCTTTATACTGTGAATTCTCATCATCTGTTAAAATTTGAAATTTTTTCAAAGATTTTACCATTCCTGGCTCAGTTACAATAAAACTCTCAAAATAAAGAACTTTTTCTAAATCTTTTAATGCCAAGTCTAATAGAAGACCAATTCTGCTAGGCAGGGATTTTAAAAACCAAATGTGCGCAACTGGAGCAGCAAGTGGTATGTGACCCATTCTCTCTCTTCTAACTTTTGTAAGTGTTACCTCAACACCGCATTTTTCACAAATAATGCCTTTAAACTTCATCCTTTTATATTTACCACAAACGCATTCGTAGTCTTTGATAGGACCAAAAATTCTAGCACAAAATAAACCGCTTCTTTCTGGTTTAAATGTTCGATAGTTAATTGTTTCTGGTTTTTTTATTTCTCCATGTGACCATGAAATTATCTCGTCTGGACTAGCAATAGAGATTCTTAAGTGATCAAAGTTCACAAAACTTGGTTTTTCAATTAACTTCAACAATTCATTCATAATAAACTCCTAATTTACATTTCTTTCTAAAAGTTCAACATTCAAGCCTAATGATTTCAGTTCCATAATTAAAACATTAAAAGATTCAGGAATACCTGATTCAATATTATCATCTCCTCTAACAATAGTTTCGTAAGCTTTCGTTCTTCCTGACACATCATCAGATTTTACTGTCAACATTTCTTGTAGAGTGTAAGATGCACCATAAGCTTCAAGTGCCCATACCTCCATCTCACCAAATCTCTGTCCTCCAAATTGTGCTTTACCGCCTAAAGGCTGCTGAGTTACTAAACTGTAAGGACCGATTGAACGAGCATGAATCTTGTCATCAACAAGATGATTTAATTTAAGCATATATATTTGACCAACAGTAATTGGTCTGTCGAATTCATTTCCAGATCTTCCGTCAATTAGCTTTTTTTGCCCACTGGTATGACTGGAAGCCATATCAAAAAAGCTATTTATGTCCAATTCTTTTGCACCATCAAACACAGGAGTAGCAAATGGAACACCATCTTTTAACTGTATTGCTCTTTGAATAAACTCACTATCATTTAAATGTGAAAATCTTTCATTAAAAAGATCATCTCCATACACAGCTTTAAATAGTGACTTGATCTTTTGAATCGAAGCTTTATTATTCTTTGACTCTAGAGCAAAATCATGAAATTTTTTCCCTAAATCCACTGATGCAGCACCTAAATGAGTTTCAAGTATTTGCCCTACATTCATTCTAGATGGAACACCAAGAGGGTTTAGAACTATATCCACAGGGGTACCGTCTTCCATATAAGGCATATCTTCAACTGGTATAATCCTTGAGATCACACCTTTATTTCCATGTCTACCTGCCATTTTATCACCAGGAGCTAATTGTCTTTTAACAGCAACAAAAACTTTAACAAGTTTCATCACACCTGGCATTAATTCATCCCCTGACTGAACTTTATCTACTTTAGATTGGAAAGTTTTGTTAAGAATATTCAAACTTTGATCAAAAGCCTCGTTCAAAGATTCTATTTTTTTCATCACTGAATCAGATTTGATAATAATTTTTTTTAACTGTGATAGCTTTAACTCCTCTAATAATTCTTTGGAAAGTTTTGAGCTCTTTGGTTTTTTATCTATACCGCTATCATAATCTTGGTTCAACAAAAGAGATTTAATATTTTTTTCATAACTTGATTCTAAAATAAATCTCTCATCCTCCATATCAATATGTAATTGTTCGATTTGAGTTCTTTCATTTGATAAGGATCTTTCGTCTTTATCAATCCCTCGTCTAGAAAAAACTCTTACTTCAACTACAGTTCCAGTTACTCCAGGTGGAAGTCTTAATGATGTATCTTTTACATCTGCAGCTTTTTCACCAAATATTGCCCTTAAAAGTTTCTCCTCAGGTGTCATCGGCGACTCACCTTTTGGTGTAACTTTTCCTACTAGAATATCTCCTGGACTAACCTTTGCTCCGATGTGCACGATTCCAGCTTCGTCAAGATTTGTTAATGATTCTTCACCAATGTTTGGAATGTCTCTGGTGATTTCTTCTTGTCCAAGCTTTGTGTCCCTTGCTAATACTTCAAACTCTTGGATATGAATTGATGTAAAAACATCATCAACAACTAACTTCTCGGAAATTAAAATAGAATCTTCATAGTTGTAACCATTCCAGGGCATAAAAGCTACTGTTACATTTTTTCCTAAAGCTAGTTCACCAATTTTGGAAGCAGGTCCATCAGCAATTATATCACCCTCTTCAACAAAATCCCCTTCTCTAACAAGTGGTGTTTGATTTATGCATGTATCTTGATTAGACCTTTGAAATTTACTTAATCTATATATATCTACACCTGTATCTTTGTCACTTTTCTGTGTAGCACTGATAACAATTCTGGAAGAGTCAACTTGATTAACAAATCCAGATCTTTTTGCTACTACTACTACCCCAGAGTCTCTTGCAACTACTGATTCCATTCCAGTGCCAACATAAGGTGATTGACTTTTTAAAAGTGGAACGGCTTGTCTCATCATGTTAGAACCCATCAGAGCTCTGTTCGCATCATCGTTCTCTAGAAATGGAATAAGTGCTGCGGCAACTGATACTAGTTGCTTGGGTGATACATCGATAAAATCTACATCTTTTGGGTTTAACATTAAATAATCACCACTTTTTCTGCAGGATATGAAAGTTCTTTCAAATGAACCATCTTTTTTGAGTGGTTCATTAGCTTGAGCTATTGCATATCTTTCCTCTTCCATAGCTGAAAGATAAATAATTTCAGATGTTACTTTAGAATTTTCAACTTTTCTGTAAGGCGTCTCAATAAAACCATAACTATTGACTTTAGAGTAAGTAGCTAAGGAGTTAATTAGTCCAATGTTTGGTCCTTCTGGAGTTTCGATTGGACATATTCGTCCATAATGAGAAGGATGTACATCTCTGACTTCAAAACCAGCTCTCTCTCTTGAAAGGCCTCCTGGACCTAAAGCAGACAATCTTCTTTTATGGGTAATTTCTGAAAGAGGGTTTGTTTGATCCATGAATTGAGATAGCTGACTTTGTCCAAAAAACTCTCTGATTGCTGCAGAGGCCGGTTTTGGGTTTACAAGATCGTTAGGCATCACAGTTTCTATATCAGGAGCATTTGTCATTCTTTCTTTTATTGCTCTCTCCATCCTTATTACACCAAGTGTATATTGATTTTCTAATAATTCACCAACAGATCTCACTCTTCTATTACCAAGATGATCAATATCATCTATATGACCGTTGCCATCTTTAAGTCCTGCTAGATAATGTATAATTTTAATTATATCTTTATTTTCGAGAACACGAAGATTCAAATCGGTATCTAAATTTAGTCTTGTATTTATTTTCAATCTTCCGACTGGCGATAAATCATATCTTTCCCTATCAAAAAAAAGACTCCTAAACAATTTATCGGCAGCTTCAACAGTAGGCGGTTCACCAGGTCTTAATATTTTATAGATCTCTGTTACTGCATCATTTCTATTTTTATTTTTATCTGCAAAGAAAGTATCTCTAATATAAGTACCTTGTTGATTAGAATTTATTTGCAAAATTTGAAGTGAATCTATTTTTTTTTCTTTAAAATAATTAATTGTATTCTCATTTATCTCTTCTCCTGCCTCAAAGTAAATAATACCTGTTTTAGGATCAAAGATATCATTTGCCAAAAATTTTCCAGCAAGTGTTTCATTATCTATAAATAATTTTTTTACGGAATCTTCAGTTAGTTTCTTTTGTACAACAATATTAAATTTTTCTCCTGCATTAGCGTATGTTTTACCTGAGCTTGAGTCTATTAAATCAAAGTCTAACTTTAGGCCATTATAATCTTCTTTTTGGTAATCTATTTCCCATCCATCATTTTTACTTTGCAAAGTAATTGAACTATAAAAATAAGAAAATAACTCCTCGTGTGTCATTCCATTGATTTTTGTATAATCGATTTCTTTTCCTTTTTTCTTACAGTTTTCTCTATATTCCGATGATTTTTCATCATCTAATGCCAATAAAAGAGATGAAGCTAATAGTTTTCTTCTTTTATCAATCCTTACATATATAAGATCTTTAGGATCAAATTCGAAATCTATCCATGATCCATTGTAAGGGATAAGTCTTGATGCAAATAGAAATTTACCGGTAGAGTGACTTTTACCTTTATCATGATCAAAAAACACCCCGGGGGATCGATGCATCTGAGAAACTACAACTCTAGTGGTACCATTAAATACGAATGTTCCTTTTGAGGTCATCAAAGGCATATCCCCAAGATAAACATCTTGTTCTTTTATATCTTTAACTGAAGAAACACCAGTCTCTTCATCTATTTCTCTTATAATTAAGTTTAGTGTAACTTTAAGAAGAGAACCGTAAGTACCACCTCTTTGTATACATTCTTCAACATCATATTTGGGTTCCTCAAGCTCATATTTTACAAATCTTAGTTCTGCGACTCCTGAAAAGTCAGTTATTGGGAAAACTTTGTTGAAAACAGCTTGCAGACCAATATCTTCACGATCCTCAGTTTTAATATCTTTCTGGAGAAAAAGATCATATGAATTTTTTTGAATTTCTAAAAGATTTGGCATATCCACCAAATCTGGAATTTTACCAAAACTTTTTCTTAGATTATGTTTGTCCGTAAATGATTTTCTCATATGATGCTACTTAAGTTCTACAGTTGCTCCAGCTTCTTCAAGCTGTTTTTTGAACTTTTCAGCATCTTCCTTATTTACGCCATCTTTAAGTTTACTTGGGGCACCTTCAACTAGATCTTTTGCCTCTTTAAGACCCAGACCCGTTATAGTTCTAACTTCTTTAATAACATTTATTTTTTTATCACCCGCAGCGGCTAAGTGTATTGTGAATTCTGTTTTTTCCTCACCAGCAGCTGCTTCAGCAGGCGCACCGCCCGGTGCAGCTGCAACTGCCACAGGTGCCGCAGCCGATACTCCCCACTTTTCTTCTAGAACTTTTGTAAGCTCAGATGCTTCAAGAACAGTGAGTGCTGATAAATCTTCAGCTATTTTTTGTATGTCAGCCATAATTTTACTCCTTAATTAATTTTGTTGATTATCATTTTTTTTGTTTATAACTCTTACCAAATTAGATTGATTTTTTTGAAGGATAGAAACAATATTCGATTGAGCAGAAACTAACAATCCTACTATCTTAGCATGAATTTCTTCAAGTGAAGGAAGAGACGCTAAGTTTTTAATATCATCAATACTAAGCTCTTTATCACCCATGACTCCACCTAATATTTTAAAATTCTCATTTTCTTTAGCAAATTTTACTACAATTTTAGAGGTGGAGACCGGATCATTCGAATAAGCAACTGAGGTTGGACCTACAAAAAGTTTTTCTATAACATTAAAATTTGTGTCTTTGATAGCTCTTTTTGCAAGAGTATTTTTTGCAACTCTAAAATTTGAATCAGAATAACTTTTGATTTCATTTCTTAAACTAGAAATCTCAGTTACATTTAAACCTTTATAATCTGCAACCAATAAAAATTCTGAACTTTTTAGAGCGTTATTAAACTCCTTAACAAATTCCTGTTTTTCTGCTCTTTGCACTAGCTTATACCTCCAATAAACTGTCTGAGTAAAATTTAAGATTTCACCCATCTATTCAGGAACTTTTTATGCAATTAACAACCTGAAGTCTTTGACAGAATAAATTTATAAATTACATAACACTTGTTGGATCAACTTGCAAGCCCGGACCCATAGTTGAGTTAATAAAAAATTTCTTAATAAAAATTCCTTTTGAACTTTCAGGTTTTTTTTTCTTCACTTCTTCTAATAAAAAAGTAATATTCTTTTTAAGTTCATCCGAAGTAAAACTCGTCTTACCGATTGATGCATGGATAATCCCTGCTTTATCGGTTTTATATTCTATTTGACCTTGCTTAATAGTTTTAATTGCATCAGCAACATCATTAGTAACTGTTCCCAGCTTTGGGTTGGGCATAAGCCCTTTTGGACCTAATATTTGTCCAAGTGAGCTGACTTTAGTCATCATCTTGGGTGTTGATACACATTTATCGAAATTTAATTCGCCTTTTTTAATTGATTCTAATAGTTCATCCCCACCTGCAATATCGGCACCCGCATCTTTTGCTTTTTTAATATCGTCTCCATCTGCAAAGACTGCAACTCTAACTTCTTTTTTGGGCATTTTAGGTAAACTTAAAACCCCCCTTACCTGTTGATCGGATTTCTTTGCGTCAATACCTAAAATAATTGAGATATCCATGGATTCGTCGAATTTTTTTGATGCAAATTTTTTTGAGATATCTATAGCTTCATCAAGTTTATGAATATGACTTTTTTTTACTTCTTTTTGTATTAATTTATTTTTTTTAGTATTTTTCATTTCTCTACTTTTATTCCCATTGATCTAGCTGTTCCTGCTACCATCTTTTCAGCAGACTCAATATTATCAGTGTTCAGATCGCTTATCTTATCCTCAGCAATTTTTTTTATATCGTTTTTTGAAATAGATGCAATAACTTCTTTACCAGGAGTTTGAGACGCTTTCTTTAACTTTAATGCTTTCTTTATAAAAAATGATACAGGAGGGGATTTAGTTTCAAAAGTAAAGCTTTTATCTTGAAAAACTGTAATCAAAACAGGTATTGGCATTCCTTGCTCTAATTTTTGAGTCGTAGCATTAAATGCTTTACAAAATTCCATAATATTTACTCCTTTTTGTCCTAATGCAGGTCCAACAGGTGGAGAAGGGTTAGCTTGCCCTGCTGGAATTTGAAGTTTGATATATCCATCTATTTTTTTTGCCATAACTAAATCTCCTAAAAATCAAATTTTCTCAACTTGAGAATAATCAAGGTTTACAGGCGTTGATCTTCCAAATATTGATACACTTACTTTTAA
Organism: uncultured Alphaproteobacteria bacterium; assembly: GCA_902563305.1. Classification (GTDB taxonomy): domain Bacteria; phylum Pseudomonadota; class Alphaproteobacteria; order Methylaequorales; family Methylaequoraceae; genus Methylaequor. Next base: position 26,156 of record CACEWP010000011.1, on the reverse strand, counting down.
TCTCGCTTTTTCCTCATCAACTTCCTCTACCATTCCATTGAATGATGAAAAAGGACCATCTGAAACCCTCACTTGTTCACCAATTTCAAAACTCACAGATGGTTTTGGTTTTTCTAATCCATCTTTCATTTGATTCAGAATTGAGTCAATTTCATTTTGAGAGACTGGAATCGGTTCTCCTTTTTTACCTCCCAAAAATCCATATACTTTTGGAAGTGTCTTTACAATATGCCAAATTTCATCTTCCATAATCATCTGAATCAACATATATCCTGGAAAAAACTTTCTTTCAGAACTAACTTTTTTTCCTTTTTTCATCTCAATAACTTCTTCAGAGGGTATGAGAATTTTTTTTATGTTATCTTTTAAACCCTTTTTTTCTATTTGGGCTAAAAGTTCTTTCTCAATTTTCTTTTCGTTACCTGAGTAAACTTGTAATATATACCAATTCAACATAAAGCTTAAAATAAAATAAATTCTACGCAAAAAGAAATTATCTTATCTACTAACAGAAAAAAAATTGATGAGATTAAAACAAATATAAACACCATAATCGTGGTAGTTATTACTTCTGGTTTAGTAGGCCACGTTATTTTTAAAGCTTCCTGCTTTACTTCCTTGTATAAAGTAACAATTTTTTGCATCATATAAACTAGTTTATTTTTTTGGTATTGTTAGCATAAACTAGAATAAAATCAAACAGCAAATTAATTTCAATGAGTATTCTCAAAAAAAATATTTTTATTTTAACTGGTGCAGGAATTTCTAAAGAAAGTGGTATAAACACTTTCCGAGAAAAAGACGGATTATGGGACAATTATAAAATTGAAGATGTTTGCACAGTTGAAGCTTTTAAAAAAAACCCTGAATTAGTAAATAGTTTTTATAATGAGAGAAAAAAAAACCTTTTAGATCCCAAAATAAAACCTAATGCTGCACATTTTGCTCTTGCGGAATTTGAAAAAAATTGTAAAAATGATTTTTTGGTTGTTACTCAGAACATTGATAATCTACACGAAAAAGCTGGATCAAAAAAAATTCTACATATGCATGGATCACTTGAAAAAGCTTATTGTATGTATTGTAATAGAAAAATAAATTATGATTTTGAAATAACAACAAATTACAAATGTAAAAGTTGCAATAACAAAGGAATGGTTAGGGTAGACATAGTATGGTTTGGAGAACAACCAAAATATTTAAATCAAATCTACAACTTTCTGGAAAAAACTGAAGTATTTATTTCTATAGGTACTTCAAATAATGTATATCCTGCTGCTGGTTTTATTGATTTTTTAGATCAACTAAACAAAAAAATCTTAATGTACGAATTTAATCTAGAAAAAACTTGTAAAAGCATACTTTTTGATAAAGTATTTAGTGGACCCGCTACAAAAACAATTCCAAAATTTGTAGAAGAATTAATTGAAAAAAAATCTTAATGGCAGGGGCGGAGAGATTCGAACTCACGACCTACGGTTTTGGAGACCGTCGCTCTACCAACTGAGCTACACCCCTAAAATAGTTGGAGCGGGTGAAGGGAATCGAACCCTCGTAACCAGCTTGGAAGGCTGGGGCTTTACCACTAAGCTACACCCGCAACAAAAAAATAAAAAAATATCCAACATAATGTGATAAACTTTAAATAAATACAACCATTAATGACATTTACGATATTACACAATAAAAATTGTTCAAAATCTAGGGCTTGCATTCAAATTTTGGAAAGTGAGAATGTTGATTTCAAAATTAGAGATTACATAAAAAACCCTTTATCTTTTGATGAAGTAAAACATTTGATCCAAAATTTATTGGGAAATAAATTTGATATTTTAAGAAATAAGACTGAAAAAGATTTTTATGACAAAGATTTAATTAAATTTATATTTGAAAATCAAAAAAATCTACAAAGGCCCATTTTTTTTGATGGTAAAAATTATATTGTATGTAGACCACCAGACAAGGTACTAGAATATATCTAGGAAAGTGGTGGAGGGAGTAGGATTTGAACCTACGTAGGCTTACGCCGTCAGATTTACAGTCTGATGTATTTGACCACTCTACCATCCCTCCATAAGATGAATGTATACTTTTAAAGCCTATGAATTGTAAAGGAAAAAAATTTAAATTTATTATAAATAAATGGACAATCAAATTGACATAATAATGGGACAACATGCGGCACTAGCTGCAATTGAAAACTATAAAAGGGTTATAATTTCCTTAAAGTGTACAAAAGAGTTTTTTGAAAAAAATAAATTTGTAATTGAAAATAGAGGGATAAGTAAACTTTATATTGTTTCAAGAAAAGAAATAGATTCTGAAATTAAAAATAATGTTCACCAAGGTATTTTATTGAAATGTAAAAGTTTAAAACAAATTAGTTTGGAGGAAATTAATAAAAATGAAAAAAACATTGTAATACTAGATTCTTTAAATGATTCACAAAATGTTGGATCTATTTTAAGAACATCTTATTTATTTGGAATAAAAACAATAATTTCAAATAAAGATAACTCTTTCAAAACAAATCCCTTTTTAATTAAATCAGCAAGCGGAGCATTTGAAAAAATTAACTTTATTGAAGTTATCAACTTAAACAGAACAGTTGAAAAATTGAAAAAAATGGGTTATTGGATTGTGGGATTTGATATGAACGCTAAAAGAAATATTTCTGAGGTACCAAAAGATCTAAAAAAAGTTTTAATATTTGGTTCAGAGGGCAAGGGCATAAGACCACTAATTTTAAAGAACTGTGATTTCAAAACTAAAATAAGCTTAAAGGTAGATGACAGAAAAATCGATAGTTTGAATGTTTCAAGTTGCGTTTCAATAGCACTGTACGAATGTCTTAGAAAATGAAAGAACTTCCAAAATTTTATAATTCACTCGAAGAAACAAGAAAAGAGATTTATTCTCTTTTATTCCAAGGTGTGAAAAAAAGAAAATCTAATTTCCATAATCTTGTTCTTAATACTGTAGATTTACATAACAAACCTGATGCGAGAACAGTGGTATTAAGAAGTTTCTCGCAAGAAGATTTAACTATTGGCATTCATACTGATAATAGATCTGAAAAAGTTAAACATTTAATAAATAATAACTTTACATGTTTGGTTTTTTATGACGATCAAAAAAAAATTCAACTAAGAATTCGAGGTACAACAATTTTAGAAAAATCTAAAAAAGAATCGTGGGACAAACTTACGAATTGGTCTAAGAGGTGTTATTTAACATCTTGCCCTCCTGGAGAAGTTTCTAATAATCCAACTTCTGGTTTTCCAAATAAATTTGAACTAGAAGCACCTTCCTATGAAGAAGCCAAGAAAGGTTTCGAAAATTTTACAGTTATAAGAATTTTTATATATGAAATAGAGTGGTTATTTTTAGCAAGTCAAGGACATCGGAGAGCTTTATTTAAAATAAATAGAGATAATTCTAATCTCAACATTGAATCAAAATGGCTAGTTCCTTAAAATTTGAATTATCTTTTATTTATTTATTTTTACCATTATTCATTCTAATTTTTCAGTCTAAGATATTAATTTTCACTTTATTGTATCTCGTCTTTATATTTACATTTATAAAGCTAAGACAAGACAAAAGTTTTCAATTTAAGTTTCTAAAAAAAAAAATAAGTTGGAAAATCACTTTCATTTGTTTTTTGGTATTTCTTATTTTTGGTTATTTGTATGTTTTATTTTATGATCCAAGTCTTCTTTTTAGTTTTCCGAAAAATAATTTTCGCTTGTGGGTTATAGTAATGTTTATCTATCCATTTTTTTCAGTAATCCCACAAGAAATTATCTACAGAGTTTACTTTTATCACAGATATAAGAAACTTTTCAGTGGGAATTTATTATTACTCACACTTTTAAATTTATTTTTTTTTTCTTTTGCTCACATTGTTTTTAATAATCTTCATGCGATTTTAATAACAGCAATTGCTTCACCAATTTTTTCTTACTTGTATATAAAAGAATCATTTTTCACATGTGTTTTGGTACATTCACTCGGAGGACAAATTATTTTCACATTAGGTTTGGGAAGATACTTTTACTAGGTGTAATTAGCACCAGTTCCTTTTAAACCACAATACCCATTTGGGTTTTTATGTAAATACTTTTGATGATAATCTTCAGCTAAATAAAATTTATCAAGAAGTACTATTTCGGTTTTAATTGATCCATATGACAGTTTATCTAGTTCAATTTGAAATTTCTTTTTGGAACCCTCCAGAGTTTCAATTTCTCCACTATTATCTGTTAAGATGATTGATCTATATTGACTGCCAATATCATTTCCTTGTCTATTTAATTGAGTAGGATCATGAGACTCCCAAAAAATTTTTAGTAGTTGTTTTAAATCAACCATTTGTTGATCATAAATTACTTTTACAACTTCTGCATGACCTGTGTTTCCATTACAAACAGTTTCGTAAGTTGGGTCTAAAGTATGCCCCCCAGCGTATCCGACAGCAGTTGTGTACAATCCATCTAACTGCCAAAATTTTCTTTCAGCTCCCCAAAAACAACCCATACCAAAGAATATATGAGAGAGATGCCTTGGTTTATCTATAGTAAGGTCTTTATCAAATATACTCATCACAACTTTTGTTCTATAATTAAATTGACTTTAATACTAATAAAAATAATATGATATTAAGATTTAGTGCCCGCAAGGGTTAAAAGGGAAACTAGTTAAAGTCTAGTGCAGCCCCCGCTACTGTAAATTGTGAGTTACGTCATTATGCCACTGATATTTTTTGGGAAGGCGACGGAGCCTAAAGCAATAAGTCAGGAAACCTGCTAAGTTAGCGTCATTCAATCAGGCTACGGGTTGGTCTTCTGATTATGGTCTATATCCATTGAGGTGACGCGTTTAACCTCAGTGGGAATTTTTCCTACTTAAATATTAATAATTATGAAAGTTAAACTTACTTTTATAAATCATAGTCAGGAAAAAATGAAAAAACAGTTTTATCATTTAATTTTATATTCAATTTTAGTTACTTTTTCATCAGAAACTTATTCAGAGAATCTTGAAAAAGAAATTACAGTTACGGCATCGAAACTCATCAACAATAGCATGACAGGAAGCAGTACTATTATATTATTAAAAAATGATATCCAAAAATATCCTGGTGCATCTTTACCAGAAATAATATCAAAAGTTCCTGGAATTTCATTCAAAGATTTATATGGTTCTACAGGATTTGGTTCATACCAGACTATAGATATGAGAGGTTTTGCGGACACCTCCTCATCGAACACACTTATTTTACTTAATGGGCACAAACTCTCAAATATAGACCTAAGTGATGCAGATCTTATTAATATACCAGTTAGTAGTATTGAGAGGATAGAAATTATTAAAGGTAATAGTGCTTCTGTTTTGTATGGAGGAAATGCTACTGCGGGAGCTATAAATATTATAACTGATCAACTTCCAGGAACTGAAGATATTTACCAGGCATCAACATCCTTTGGATCATTTGGTCAATTTGAAGGGTTTGTGTCAGGAACTAAATCTTTAGAAAATATTTCAGTGACAGGAAATTCAAATTACATTGTGTCAGATGGCTATCGCAGAAATAATGCATTAAGACAAAAAAATGGAAATTTAGAGTTTAATTTTAATATCAACCCTAAACATACTCTACATTTTAACTTAGCTGCTCATGATCGATATATTGAATTGCCAGGGGATGTTCCGGTCAACACCTTTTCGACAGGGCCACTTAATGGATTAGATGGATTTCCAATTGACCCTCGTTCAACTGATACACCTCGCGATTTCGCAACAAACTATGGACAAAAGGTTTTTATAAATTCTGCTTACATGCCTAATAATAATCTTGAAATTATCAATGATGCAAGTTATAGATTTACAAAATCACAAGCATTTTTTTTTGATGCGGGTTCATCCTTTACAGATTCAAATATGTATGTTTCGTCCTATAACCCAAAAGCTAAATTTAGGTTTAAAAAATTTGGCTTAACATTTGAAAATATTTCAGGACTTGATTTAAATTATACTTATTACAGGTCTGACAGAATGTCAAATAACCCAGCCGGGCGTGGAGGAGCCACCACCAATGTGTATAAATTTTCAGATACTAACTTAGGCCTATATTACAATTTTGAAACTAAATTAAATGCATTGAACAAAATAGGTTTAGGTGCTAGGTTTCAGGGTAACTGGTTAAAAGCCACAGACTTTGTTGGTCCTGCAACTGGAGCTAACAGAGCTAACAGCGATTCCTTAACTTATGATCCACAATATTCATATCATTTAGGTTATGAAAGGAGCCTTGAAGATTATGGAAATATCTTTGCCCGTTTAGGAAGAAGTTTCACTTACCCCAATGTTGACCAAAGAGTTGGACAAAGCGCCTGGAACGTTAGTCATGACTTTAAATTAAGAACACAGACTTCAAATGATTTCGAAATTGGTCATAAATTTCAAAATAACAATTTAAACATTACCAATTCCTTTTACTATATGATGTTAAGAGCAGAAATTTATTATGATAATGTTGATTTTCTTAATAAAAATTTAGAGCCAAGCAAAAGGTATGGATTTGAATCTTCTGTAAACTATACATTAAACAAATATGTCAATTTTAATAACTCATTTGCTTTTACAAAAGCAAAAATGAGAAGTGGTAATTACAGAGGAAATGAAATTCCTGGAGTTCCTAGTTTAACCAATACACTGGAACTGAACCTGAACCTGATTGACAATTTTACACTTAGTACGGAACTATTTTATAGAAGTACTGCTAGAATGATAAATGATACCATAAATTTTCAACCAAAGATTCCAGAATATTACTTAGTTAATATAGGCTTGAAAGGAAAAATTAAGAATACTAAGGTATCCTTATTAGCCAATAATATTCTAAATAAAAGTTATTATAATTATGCCGTAAGTGGGAATACTCATAATGCCTATAATGTATATCCTTTACCTGAGTTTAATATTTTCTTTAAATTGTCTCAAGATTTCTAATGAAAACGGAATTAAAAGCTTACAAAAAACTTAGTTTTTTTTTTTCATTTGCAATTCATTCCATTATCCTGGTGCTGTTGATTGAAGGAAACAAAAAGAAGCTTTTGCCAAACACTTCTATGATCGAAGTTGAATTAAAAAGCTCTTATCAAAACACGAAAGAAATGCCTAAAATTGATAACTCTGACACTCTTAAATCAATTGATAGAAATATGGCTTCAAAAAGGCAAACACCCTCAATTTCAAATAAAACAAATAAAAACTTAAAGGATGAAATAGATAAGTCACAAATCGACCCCATTATTAAGAATTCTTCAAATTTAAATGAAGAAAACTTTGATAATAGCAACCTTGAAAAAAAAAAGTTAAATAAAGAATCTAAAAACAAAATTAAGAATCCAAAGTTTTCTTCACATCAGAAATCAAGTAAGATAGTTACACCTCCAAAATCTAGCGCAACTTATAAAATTGGTTCTGAGGAAAACCCACATCCAACATATCCATTAATTGCAAGAAAAAAAGGATGGGAAGGCAGAGTTATACTTCAAACTAATGTAGACAAAGAAGGAAATGTAAAATACATAAGAATTTTGGAATCAAGTGGTTTTAAAGTCTTTGATGATGTTAGTATACAAACATTAAAAACATGGAAATTTAAACCTGCTAAGATGGGAAACAAATATGTTGACGATATCGTAAACATTCCAGTTAAATTTGTTCTAACCAAGTAACTATGTTTTTTAAATTAGATGTTGGCGTCCCCTACGGGATTCGAACCCGTGTTGCCGCCGTGAAAGGGCGGTGTCCTAAACCACTAGACGAAGGGGACAATTTTTAACTTGAAAATAATTATTATGCCTATATATATAATCTTTTTAATTTATAAGTAAATTAATTTATTATGAGAAATTTTGTTTTTATAATTTTGTTTATGATTTTTTCTTCTCCCTCAAATCTGTTCAGCAAAGAAGCTAGTAATCATCTTTGCAATCTCAGGGGATACGAAATAATTTTTCCATACGAACAAGCAATTAGTCAAATAAAAAACAAATTTAAAAACTCTCCAAATATTAAGCACTCAGAATTAGAGAGATTTAAATCACATTTCGAACAAAATTTTCAAGGCATACCACTTTATAAAGAAGCAGGTTGCTCTAATGCAAGACTCTCAGAGTACTTAAACTGTTTAATAGCTACAGATGGTTCGGATTGTAGGATCTATTATACTCAGATGAGAATAGTCGATTAAGTAATTAAATCTTCGATAATAACTTCAATATTATTTTTCCCCGCCCAACTATTTAATGATAAACTAACCACAATAGTATTAATTTGATCCAGTGCTTGAAGCATCTCACCTAATTTGGTCCCAAGAGAATTGAATGCAATTGCCTTAATTTTGTTGGCATATGTATCTTCAAGATACAAAGAAAGATGTTTTTCGCCAACCACTCTAGGATATCGAATATAACAATTTGTAATAATAAATTTTGGTCTTGGATTACCAATTCCAAATGGAGAGAATTCATTTACCTTGTTATACAAATCGTTATCTATTAACGAAATTTTTAATTCTGAATCATATATTTTTTCTAAATCTTCTCTTTTTTGTTTATACTTATTTTTAAGAAAAGTTTTAAAATCTAAAATTTTTGATCTTTTAATTGTAAAGCCACCTGCCATTTTGTGGCCACCACCAGAAATTAATTCTCCACTTTTGATAGAGTCCAAAATCAATTTACCCATATCGAAACTCTTTACAGATCTACAAGATGCAGAACATATTTCTAAGTCTTCAGAAATTACAATTGACGGACGCATGTACTTCTCAGTTAACCTTGATGCAACAATTCCTAGAACACCTGGATGCCAATTTTTTTTACTAACACATATTATATCATTACTATCTTTTTCAACTTGAGCCAAAGCCTCTTTTTCAACTTTTCTCTCTATACTTTTTCTAAGGTTATTAAAATCACAGAGTTTTTTTGACAAAATACTTGATATATTTTTTTCTTTTGAGGTCAATAGATTAACTCCTATTTTAGAATCCCCTACTCTTCCACCTGCATTAATCCTTGGACCTAAAATAAATCCCAAGTGATATTCATTGATAGACTGATTTATAGAAGATTCTTCAACAAGTGAATTCAAACCGATATTTGTTGTCTGGTTGATTATCTTCACACCTTGTTTTACAAAAGCTCTGTTAATTTGATCTAATTTTACTAGATCACAAACTGTTGCCAGTGCAACAAGATCTAAATATTTAATTAAATTTGGAGAGGCTGAATTAAAGTAATTTTGTTTTTTCAGTTCTCTATTTATAGAAACAATTAAAAAGAAAACAACACCAGTAGCACATAAATTATTTAATTTTGAAGAATCCTCTTTTTTTTGCGGGTTTATAATTGCGAATGCATTTGGTAAAATGTCAGATTCTAAATGATGATCAACAACAATAATCTCAACGTTCTCTTTTACAATTAAATTAATTGATTCGTTTGCGGTAGTTCCGCAATCTAATGTAAGAACCAGATTACAACCTTTTTTTTTTAAGCTTTTAAAAGCATTAATGTTTGGCCCATAACCTTCTTTAATTCTATCTGGAATATAGTACTCATAAGAAACACCAATATCAGAAAAAAAATTACATAATAAAGAGGTTGCACTAGAACCATCTACATCATAATCACCAATCATTCCTATTTTTTTTTTTCTTTTTATGTATTGAATAATTTTAGAGGTTGCTTTTTCCATATCATCTAATATTAATGGATCAGGTAATGATGTTTTAACCTTCGGTTGGGTATAATTTAAGAAATTTGTATTTGTTACTCCCCTGGAAGCAGCAAGTTTGGCTATATATAAGTCTAAATTTAATTGATTTTTAAGTTTATTAACTTCAGATTCATTTACTTTATTCTCTAACCAATAATATCCTTTAATTGAGCAATTGTTAATTTCCGTATTGTTTTTTTTATTTGCATCAATTAAATTATTTTCTGATATCATATGAAAAATCTATCATAGTTTTATGTCCAATAATAATAATATATTAATAGCTCAAGGCGGAGGTCCAACTAATGTTATTAACCAATCACTAGTTGGAATAATAGCTAGTGAAAAGAAAAATAATTCAAGGATATTTGGATCAGTAAATGGCGTAAACGGAATAATAAATAATAAATTTAAAATATTAAATAAAATTTCAAATAAAAATCTACAATTAATTAAAAACACACCTGGCGCTGCTCTTGGGTCAACAAGAGACAAACCGGATGCAAATTATTGCAAAGAGATTTACCATATTCTTAAAAAAAAAAAAATTAGTAAATTTTACTATATCGGTGGAAATGACTCCTCTGATAGTCTCAGAATTATTTCAAAGTTTTCTTCTGAAATGAATTATAATCTTCAATGTATACATGTTCCAAAAACAATTGATAATGATTTGGTTTTTAATGATCACACCCCAGGTTTCGGCTCTGCTGCAAAGTATGTTGCGCAATTATTTTCAGGGATTAATTATGATGTTAAATCACTACCAGGTGTTTATATTGGAGTGGTGATGGGAAGACATGCTGGTTATTTAACCGCCGCCTCTTCTTTATTAAGAAATAAAGCTTCTGACGGACCTCATCTTATATTCATCCCAGAATTTCCATTCAATCTAGAAACCTTTAAAAATAATATTAAAAAAATATTTAAAAATTATGGTCGATGTGTTGTAGCGGTATCTGAAGGTATTCAAAATAAACAAAAAGAACTTTTTACAGAAACTATAAAAAAATCTAATGAATATGACGCTCATGGTAATATTCAATTATCTGGTTCTGGAATTCTTGGAGATTTTCTTGCTAATGAAATAAAATCTTCACTTAAAATTTCAAGAGTAAGATCTGATACATTAGGATACTCGCAAAGAAGTTTTTTGGGTTCGGCCTCGGAAGTTGATCAAAAAGAAGCTTTTGATATCGGTTGTGCTGCAGTAAAATTTTCTAAAAAGCTCAGAAAATCATTTTCAGTTGGGATTGAAGAAAGAAAAATTTTTACAAAAAGATATGAAGTAAAGTTTATCGTAAATAAATTAGACGATATTGCAGGCAAGACAAAGGTTATGCATCATTCATTCTACGATCAGAAAAAGTTTAATGTAACAAATAAATTCTTAAATTATTGTAAACCATTAATTGGAAAAAACTTTCCGCATACATCATCAATTATTTAAAGTCTTCAATTCTTAAATAAACTGTTTTATTTCTTATAAAATTTAATCTATTAATTTTATCTAAAGCTTGCATCATATTTTTTTCAAAACAACTATGAGTTGTGATAACAATTGTTGCATATCTATCACTCTTAGTGCGGGACTCTTTCTGAAGCATAGATTTCATAGAAATATTATATTTTTTAAATTGATTCGCGATACCTGAAATAACTCCAGATCTATCATCTGTTGTAAATCTTAAATAGTAACTTCCAAACCTTGACTCTAATGAAATTTCTTTATGTTTCACAAAAACACTTGATTTTTTTTGATTAATTCTTTTGTCAGATAAACGTATTATATCACTTAAAACAGAAGTAGCAGTAGGGTGTGCTCCAGCTCCTTCTCCTATAAAACAACTTTTCTTGCAAAAATCAGACTCTACTACTATTGCGTTATAAACTCCATCAACTTTAGCTATAAATGAATCTTTGGATAGTAAACAAGGATAAACAAAATTTTTAACTTTTTTTTTTTCTATCTCTGTTAAACCTAAAAGTTTAACCTTATAACCCAGCGAATCAGCAATTTTCAGATCTTGTAATTCAACATTTTGTATTCCCTCATTTTTAATATTTTCTGTTTTATTATTGTAATTAAAAGCCAGTGAAGAGAGTATTGATAATTTATGAGCAGTATCTGTTCCATCAACATCAAAGGATGGATCAGACTCAGCATAACCAAGTTTTTGAGCATCATTTAATATTTTTTTAAAATTCTTATCATATGCTAGCATATTGCTGAGAATAAAATTAGAAGTACCGTTTAATATGCCATATATTTTTTTTATTCTGTTTGAGACTAAAAACTCATCAATCACTTTAATTATTGGTATTCCACCAGCTACAGCAGCTTCATATTTTAAAATACTTTCATTTTTTTTCATCAAAGAATGTAACTCTCTCCAATATTTTGAAACAAGAGCTTTATTAGCTGTAACTACGTTTTTTTTTTTTTTAAGTGCATCAAAAACAATATTTTTTGATACCCCCTCATCACCGCCAATTAATTCTACTAAGATATCATAATCATCAAAATCAATTAGTTCTTTAGCGTCAGCGAAAATTAAAGTATTTTTAAATTTTCTACTTTCAACCTTAAATTTTCTTCTACTAGCAATTGCTGAGATCTCTAGATTTGTTTCGTTATTCTTATATTTGAGCAAAAGATCTAAAAGACCTTTGCCTACAGTTCCTATTCCTGCAATTGCTATCTTTATTTTATTGTTAGACACCTATTAATATATTAAGAAAATTTCAGTTCTTTGGTTAGCTTTTGTACCAGCAGGCATATTTTCTTTGAATAATGGTTTTGTGTCTGAGACTGCTTCAGTAATTAAGTTAAAGCTTGGAAATTTGTACTTTTGGATAAAGACGTTTGCTACTGACTGGGCTCTTTTATCAGAAATATTAAAATTAACCAATTTATGTTTTGCTAAAGGCATATCTCGAGTTCTTTTACTTGCATGCCCAACAATCTTAATCTTTGCATTTCTTTCTTTTGCAATTTTGGCAATTTTTTTAATCTTTTTTAAGCCAGCACCATTTACTTGGCTTGAACCACTATAAAAGTTTATTGTTGCAACTCTATATTGTATTTTATCGTTAATACTTAACTTAGAGATAGTATTCTCGAAATCATCAAATTTGTTAGTTGGTAAAATAGTCTCCTTTTCTTCAATTTGAGTTTCTCTCTGCTCCTCAACTTTCTCGTTAGCATCATCAATCAAAACACTGTCGTATTTTTTTTGTGGTGTAGGTTCCAATTTTTCTTCGGCTGTTTCTAAGGACTGATATTCATTTGATTCAAGTGCCATTTGTTCTTCTTCTTGTTGAATATCTGATAGAAGTTGACCAACCTCATCTGATGGTTCAAGATCAACATCGTTTCCTGAAAAATCTGAAACAGATAAACAGCTTCCCAAAAAGAACAAAATCGCATATGGAACGAATGATTTAATTTTTTTAAACATTTTCAACTCTTACATTTAAAATTATAGTTAAAAAAACAAATTCTTAAACTATTTTTTTAAAAATTCTTGACTTAAATTATAATATACATCTGGTGTATTAAATAATAGTTTCTCTTCTGTGTCTGATATTTTTCTTACAAATCTTCCAGGATTTCCAGCCCATAACTCTTTACTTTTGACTAGAGTACCTGGAGTAATGAGAGCACCTGCAGCAATAAAAGCAAATTCTTCAATTTTGGATTGATCTAATATTACAGAGCCCATACCTATCAAAGAGTTATTACCTATTTCGCAAGCATGAATTGTAGCATTATGACCAATTGTTACATTATCAGAAATTATGGTGGGACTACCCTTCTTTCCCTTCGCCGAAAATCCATAAGACGACACATGAATTACTGTTCCATCTTGTATATTACATTTCTTACCAATTCTAACAAAATTTACATCTGCTCTTATTACAGTATTGTACCAAATATTTGATTTTTCTGCTATTTCAATATCTCCAACCAAAACAACACCTTCAGCAATAAAAACTGTTTGATCAATTTTAGGTAATTTATCTTTATATTTAATAATTTTACCCATCAGACTAATGATTCTGTTTCATCAAAGCCAAACATTACATTCATATTTTGTATTGCCTGGCCTGAAGCACCTTTTACAAGGTTGTCAATACAACTTATTATAACTATCTTATTTTTTGAAAAGTCTGGAAATATTTTCATTGCTAAATTATTTGTATTAGAAACATCATTGACAGATGGAATTTTTGATTCCGAATAAATTTTTATAAAGGGTTCATTATGGTAATAGTCTTTCAAAACTTTAGAATAATCTTTCTCATCAAGTACTTTGTCAATATAAATAGTTGATTGTATTCCTGAAATTATTGGTAATACATGAGGGATGAAAGTTAATTTGATTTTTTTATTTACTTTGTTTATCTCTTGTTTTAATTCAGGGTAGTGCTTATGTCCGTGAAGCCCATAAGAAAAAAAGTTTCCACTTATTTCAGAAAATAGGTTTTGAACCTTGGGTTTTTTTCCCGCACCACTAATACCAGACTTAGCATCTATAATGACATCTCCAATATCAAAAATTTTCTCTTTAATAAGTGGGATTAATGGTATTAAAATTGAAGTAGGATAGCACCCTGGATTTGAAATAAACTTTGCACTTTTCACCTTTTCTCTATTAACTTCTGTTAATCCATAAAAAAACTTTTTTTGCAAATCATGAGAGTTATGAGATGAATCATAGAATTCTTCGTATTCATTTTTAGACTCGAGTCTAAAATCGCCTGATAGATCAATTATTGGTATTTTAGGATCAAGATTATTTATTATATCTTTTTGTAATTTTCCATGAGGAAGACAACTGAAGATAAGATCTATTTTATCAAAATTAAAGTCCTTATATTCTGTAATAATGACGTTAGATGTATGTTGTAAATTTTGGAAAATATCACCTAATTTTTTTCCAATAGTTGAGTGTCCAAAGACCCCTTTTAAAGAAACTTTTTTATGCTTATCTAAAAAATAAAGCAGTTTGGATCCAGTATAACCAGATACACCAAAAATACATACATTTAATGACATATCTATCTTTTTGAGAATTGAGGACTTCTTCTTGCTTTATGCTTTCCGAATTTTTTTCTTTCAACTTTTCTTGCGTCACGAGTAAGAAAACCTGCTTTTTTTAACTTTTTCCTTAATGACGGGTCAAAATTAACTAATGCCCTACTAATACCGTGTCTAATTGCACCAGCTTGACCTGACAAACCACCTCCAGATACCGTAGAAAAAATTTCTAACTTATCTAGGTTTTCAGTTTTCGATAGTGGTTCTTCCAAGATTGTACTGTAAATTTTTCTTTTAAAGTAATCTTTGCTTGATTTTCCATTTACTGTAATTTTCTTTCCGCCATACTTAATCCAAACTCTTGAAACTGAGGTTTTTCTTCTTCCAGTTGCATATGCTCTGCCTAACTTATCAAGTTTGGGTTGTTCGGCTTCATTAATATCTTCAACTGGCTCGGAAAGTTTGGGAGTAATATCTTTTTCAATCATTATTTAGTTAACCATATTTTTTCTATTTTCAGACCCAAAATCTAAATTTTCAGGTTTTTGTGCCTCTAGATTATGTTTTTCATCTTTAAAAACTCTAAGGTTTGAAAGTTGTTTTTTTGAAAGTGCATTTGAGGTCATCATTCGCTCTACAGCCTTTATTATTATTGATTCAGGGTTAGGTCCTTTAATTATATCTTTAAAATATAACTCTTTTAAACCACCAGGGTAACCAGTATGCTTAAAATACTTTTTTTGTTTAGTTTTGTTTCCTGTCATCATTACTTTTTTTGCATTTATTACAATAACGTTATCACCACAATCGAGATGAGGAGAAAAAGTTGACTTATGTTTGCCTCTTAAAATAGAAGCTATCTTGACAGCAAGTCTTCCTAAAACTAGACCCTTTGCATCTATGAGGAACCATTTTTTATTAATATCATTTTTTTTAAGACTATAGGTTTGCATATCTTAAGCAAAATAACTTAATATTATCTAGTGTCAACATCAAAACTAATATTTATAAGTTTTTCCTTACCCATTGCAAATATTCAATATTTACAGAATCATTCTTCAATTGCGTAATAAAAGGAATATCATACGGATGAATTTTTTTAATTAAATTTTCAATTCTGTTTTTTCCTAGTAGTGTTTTTATTATCAATATAGATTCCAGGGTTTTTTTTAAATTACCATCATCTTTATAAAAACTTTCAACATTTTTTATAATATTTACGCAAATTATTTTTTCAGTTGAAAGCAAAGATTTAGCAAGTTTTTTCGATTCTTTAATATTCGAACATGTAGTATAGAAAATATTAATCCTCATTAAATGTGGTCGGGGCGACTGGATTTGAACCAGCGACCTCCCGCCCCCCAGACGGACGCGCTAAACCAGACTGCGCTACGCCCCGTTTCAAATGTGAGATTTAATTTCATCTATTAGTCCTTTGATTTCATTAATAAGCTTTTTTTCTTTTAAATTAGGGATAACTTGTTTTTTATCCTTAAAAAATAGATTTACACCATCAATTGAGTATTTCTTTTTGTAAAGAAGAAACTTTATTTCTTTAAGAATTAACAATTGATTGTATGAGAAGTATCTTGTACCGTTTGGTTTTTTGATTGGTTGCAAAACATTTATTCTTTTTTCCCAAAATCTAATAACATGTATTGGAAGATTTAGTTCTTTTGAGACAGTTCCAATTTTTTTTAAAACATCATTTGAATTCATCTTTTTCGAGAATATTTGAATTAATTAAATTTATTAGAAAGTGGGATGGTTTAAAGGTCACAACGTTTCTTTCAGAAATAATTACTTCCTCCTTTGTCTTTGGGTTCCTTCCAATTCGTGATTTTTTATTTTTTACTCTAAAAATTCCAAAATTAACAATTTTGACGTCTTTATGTGATTTTAATTGAGAAGAAATTACATCAAGTAAAGATTCAAAGAAATACTGACATTCTCTTTTTGAAAGTCCAATACTTTCATTAAGGTGATTTACAACCAATGCTTTGGTAAGGACTTTTTTTTCCATTTGCTAATTATATATATTATAATTTTAAAATACAACTACCCCAAGTTAACCCTCCACCAATAGCACATAAAGCTAATATATCATTTGATTTTATCTTACCATTTTCAATTGAACTTGAAAGTGCTAAAGGGATGGAAGCTGCTGATGTATTAGCGTGATATCTTACTGTACTTATGGTTTTATCTTCCCCTAAACCTATTTTTTTTGCTGTACTAGATATTATTCTCTGGTTAGCTTGATGAGGAATAAACCAATTGATATCCTTTACATCTAAATTACATTCACTTAAAGCCTCGTTAGTTGCCTCAGTCAGTTTATTAACAGCTTGTTTAAAAATATCTTTGCCATTCATCCTAATTTTTCCAACTTTCTGATTTATTGAAGGACCACCGTCACTAAAAAGACTATCATGCCACGACCCGTCAGAATATAATTTTGTTGACATAATACCACAAAAACCTTTAGATTTCCCCAAAATAATCGCTCCCGCGCCATCGCCAAATAAAACACAAGTTCTTCTGTCTTTCCAGTCTACAATTTTTGACAATGTTTCTGCTCCAATTACCAGAATATTCTTTGCTTTTTGACATTTAATTAAAGAATCAGCAATTTGAAGAGAATAAATAAATCCAGAGCAAACTGCCTGAACATCAAAAGATGGTATGTTTCTCATCTTTAGTTGAGTTTGAACTTTAGTAGCTGTTGAAGGAAATGTTTCATCAGGGGTAGTGGTTGCTAAAATAATACAGTCAATATCATCACTTTTTAAATTTGCAGAATCCAAAGCTTTCTGTGATGCTTTAACTGCTAAATCTGATGTTAATTCATTTTCTAAAGCAATATGCCTTTGCTTAATCCCGGTTCTTGAATAGATCCATTCATCTGAAGTATCAATAAAATTTACGAAATCATTATTTTCTAAAACCTTAGCTGGAAGAAAATGACCATGACCCAGGACTCTCGAGTTTAATAACATTATGTGTATAACTCCAATTTTTTTTTTATTTGATAAATATAGGAATTTTCAATAAGGGAGACCGCTACCCCTATTGCATTACAAAATCCAAATGCATCTGTGCCTCCATGACTTTTTACAACTATTCCATTAAGTCCCAACAAAACTGCACCATTGTATTTTCTGGGATCAATTCTAGTTTTAAATCTATTCAAAGCAGGTTTAGATAGTAGATATCCAATTTTTGAGATAAAGGAACTTTTGTAGGAATTTTTTAAAAATGTAAATATCAATTCAGCTACTCCTTCTGCAGTTTTTAGGGCAATATTTCCAGAGAAACCATCAGTAACAACTACATCAACTATACCTTTATTTATATCATTTCCTTCGACAAAACCGTGAAAATTAATTTTTTTTTCAATTTTTCTTAAATCGGCATATGTTTGTTTAACAATCTCATTTCCCTTTATTAGTTCAGAACCAACGTTTAACAATCCAACTCTAGGTTTTTGAATACCGAGAACAGCCTGAGAAAAAATATCACCCATTAAAGCAAACTGTACCAAATTATGGTTTGAACAGTCTACATTAGCACCTAAATCCAATATCACAGTTTGACCTTTCAAAGTCGGCATTAGACCAGCAATTGCTGGCCGATTAATCCCATTTAAAGTTTTTAAGACAAACTTCGATATTGCCATTAAAGCACCTGTATTTCCTGCCGAAACAAATCCATCTGCTGTATTCTCAGAAATATCATTAATTCCAAGTCTCATACTAGATTTTTTTAATTTTCTAAGCGCATTTACTGGTTCATCATCTGACTTGATACTTTCATCTGTATGAAAAAACTCATAATCTTTTAAAAGAAGTTTATTTAATTGATCTTCAGATTTTTTTTTGTCACCAAAAAGTTTAAACTTCACATGAGGATAAATTTTAGATGCCATTTCGACACCCTCGATTGTTGCTCTAGGACCGTGATCTCCTCCCATAACATCAATGGCCAATACTATTTGTTTCAAAATTATTCCTAGTCTATTTTTCGGAGTCTGAATTTAAATCATCTTCTGACGATTCAGTCTTATCTATGATTTCTTTTTTATTGTAATAGCCGCAGGCTCCACAAACGTGGTGGGCTAACTTAAATTCACCGCAATTTGGACATTCAATAGAATTAATAGCTAGATGTGCATCGTGGGAGCGTCTTTTACCTCTTCTAGATGGAGTGGTTTTTCTTTTTGGTACTGCCATTGTTCAATAAAATTATATAAGTAATCTTGACTTGTACATAAAAAAAAGAAGAATAACAATATTTTTTTAAAATAAAAAACTTATTTAAATAAAAATTTTGCATTCCAAAAGTCATCTAATTCAAGATTTTTAATGAATGAGATATTATTATTTAAATAAACAAGAATAGGTTCGTGATCTGAAAGAAAATAAAAATTTTTTCTGATTAAACTTTTGGTATTGTTTTTATTAAAATGATTATATTTATCAAATAACTCTGAGAATGCGTAAAGTCTACCATAAAAATTTTCAATCATTGTTCTTATTTTTTTTCTAAAACTTGTTTCTGAACCACCTAATTCAATGATCATACCCTCCAAATCTCTGATAAAAATTTTAATTATATAGTCTAAATATTTGTTTTTAATTTTATTTTTTTTCATATACCATAAAATTAAAATTAAATTTAATTGAAAAAACTCTCTAAACTGTTCTATATTTTTATTATTCTTGTATATTAAAGAAAAAGAATCTTTTGATTCTTTAACGATTTTATTATAAATAAAATCTAATTTTTTTTTTTTATTATTAAAGAAAAGGATCATGAAAAAATTAATTTATTGTTTTGTTATATTAATATTATCATCTTGTGCTTCAAAGAAAATTATCAACGGTAATTTACCTGATGCAGATACTCTTTCAATACTCAAAATTGGTAAAGACGATAAGCGATCGGTAACTCAAATTTTAGGAGAACCCTCATTTAAAGGTAGTTTGGGTGACAATGCCTTTTATTATATTGGGACATTGAAATCAAAGGTTGCTTTCATGAAATCAAAAGTTGTAGAGCAATATATTTTAGAATTAAAGTTTAATAAGGATAATAAACTCAGAAATATTTTCTTTTACGATAAGTCCTTATCTACGGAGGTGGCTATGTCCTCCCTTGAAACAAAGACTGGGGGTGCGAAACAGTCATTATTACAACAACTTTTAGGGAATTTTGGCGTTCCTGGAATGAAAAGAGGCGGTCCAATTCTTGGAAGTGGAAAAGCTGAGGATTAATAAAATCTTAAGATAACATTGACAATAGAAGTATAGATACAATGTTGATTATCTTAATCATGGGATTAATTGCAGGTCCAGCGGTATCCTTATATGGATCTCCAACGGTATCACCAGTTACAGCAGATTTATGTGCTTCCGAGTTTTTTCCCCCAAAATTACCATCCTCAATGTATTTTTTCGCATTATCCCATGCACCTCCGCCAGAGGTCATAGATATTGCAACAAACAAACCTGTAACAATAGTACCAAGCAACATTGCTCCAACAGTTACAAAAGCAGGTCCAGATTCTCCTGCAATTATGTAAATTATGTAATATGTAATAAACGGAGCAAGTACAGGAAGCATTGAGGGTAAAATCATTGCATAGATGGCTTCTTTAGTAAGAATATCGACTGCTTTACCGTACTCAGGTTTAGACTTTCCAGTCATAATTCCTTTATTTTCTGAAAACTGTCTCCTAACTTCGTTCACTATTTTTTCTGCTGTTCTTCCAACTGCCGTCATTCCCATAGAACCAAACAAATATGGAAGCATACCGCCAATCAAAAGACCGACAACAACATAAGGGTCATCTAAAGCAAATTTTATATCTAAATTTGGAAAGTAATACTTAAGGTCTTGAGTATATGCACCAAACAGGACAAGAGATGCTAACCCTGCTGATCCAATTGCATATCCCTTAGTTACTGCTTTAGTAGTATTGCCTACCGCATCAAGTGCATCAGTTGTCTTTCTAACATCCTCAGATAAATTTGACATTTCTGCAATTCCACCTGCATTATCTGTAACTGGCCCATAGGCATCGAGAGCTACAATCATTCCCGCAAGAGCTAGCATGGTAGTTGCAGCAATAGAAATTCCATATAATCCTGCAAATTTATATGATAAAAGAATCCCCAGTATAATCACTAGGGTTGGCAATGCAGTTGATTGCATTGAAACAGCTAATCCTTGGATAATATTTGTGGCATGACCTGATTGAGACGAGCGAGCAACTGATTTTACAGGGTTGAATTCTGTACTAGTATAATATTCAGTTATCCATACTATAAGGCCTGTAACTGATAGTCCTATTATGGCACAATAAAATAAATCTATTCCTAAAAATGACTCTATAAAAAGATCACTATTGATAATCAGCTTATCTGTTCCAATAAAGAAGTCAGTCACCATATAAATTAGTAATATAGAGGCTAATGCTGTAATTATTAGCCCTTTGTATAGAGCACCCATTATGTTTTTAGATCCTTCACCAAGTTTTACATAATAAGCACCTACCAGAGATGAAATTATGCAAACGCCTGCTATTAGAAGTGGAAACATCATAAAAGTTTGTTGGTCACCACTATCAAATAAAATTAATCCAAGCACCATTGTTCCCACGATTGTTACAGCATAGGTCTCGAACAGATCAGCTGCCATTCCTGCACAATCCCCTACGTTATCCCCAACATTATCTGCAATCACAGCGGGATTTCTTGGATCATCTTCAGGAATACCTGCTTCAATTTTTCCTACCAAATCAGCTCCAACATCAGCCCCTTTAGTAAATATTCCACCACCCAGTCTTGCAAAGATTGATATTAAAGATGCTCCAAAACTTAGTGCAATCATTGCTTCAACAATCTCTCTTCCTTGAGTTTGACCAAACTTTAGGAATAGAAACCAATAATATCCAACAAGGCCTAACAAACCAAATCCAACGACAAGAAAACCAGTAATCGCTCCTGATTTAAATGAGATATCAAGTGCCTTATCTATACTTTCTGTTGCTGCTTGCGTAGTTCTAACATTTGCTCTTACAGATACAAACATTCCTATGTAACCAGCCAAACCCGATAGAAATGCACCAATTACAAATCCTATAGCTACGTAAGGGTTATGTATGAGAAAGTAAAGAATAATAGTAATAAGTATTCCAACAATTGAAATGGTAACATATTGTCTGTTTAAGTAGGCCTGAGCTCCCTCTTGAATAGCAGATGCTATCTCTTTCATCTTGTCTGATCCCTGAGGTTCCTTCAATATTTTTTTAGTTGTGTATGCTCCAAAACCAATTGAAAGAAAGGAGCATAATAAAACGATAGAAAATTCTAGAAGCATAATTCAAATAAACTTAATAATGGAACCTTATAACATATTAGATTTCTTGTTCAATAATAAATTAATTAAAAATGACTAAATCCCCTTTTTTTTGTTAAAAATTGATTTCCATCTTTATCATAAATCCTTACTCCGCTTCCATCTGAGAAAAATCCTATTTTTGTTATTTTTTCTTTATATCTTTCTAAGTTCTTATTTGGCTTAAGTGAGAAAAGTAATTCATAGTCTTCTCCACCAAATAAAATGGTCTCCCATACTTCTTTTTGTTTATTTTTACTCAAAACTTCTTGTGTTTCAGGTGATATAGGGATGTTTTCTAAAAAAATATTAACTTGTTTTTTTGAACGTTTTGAAATAACTAAAAGCTCTTCAATCAGTCCATCTGATATATCAGTGCAAAATTCTACTTTATTAAGTAAAAGTCTTCCAATATTTAATCTAGGTGAAGGTATAAGGTGTTTATTGATTAATCTTTGTTTACAAACCTTAGAGCAGTTAAAACTCGGCATTTTTTGATTTATTTTTAATCCCAAGCCTGCATCTCCAATATTCCCAGTAACATATATATCTGAGTTACTTTCAGTAAAGTTTTTTAAGTGAGAATACTTTTTTGTCTTACCAAGAATAGTAACACTTAAAAAAACTTTTTTTGAACAACTCATGTCTCCTCCAAAAAGTTTCAATTTATATTTTTTCATATCATCTTTTAAACCTCTTACAAACAATTTTAACCATTTATCATAGTCTACATTAGGAATTGCAACATTAAGCAAAAAACCTAAAGGATCTGCTCCCATCGCAGCTATATCAGATAAATTAATTCTTAGTAACTTTTTTGCCAAAGTCTCAGGATTGTGTTTTTTTGTAAAGTGTTGACCTTCAATCATCATATCTGTTGAAATCACAAGATTCTTATCTCTTAAAAAAGCTGCATCATTTTTTAAGCGCAACGACTCCCGATTATCAGCAAGTGGCAAAAAATAATTTTCTATAATGAACTGTTCTTTATTCATTTACTTGAAGTGTTTTATGAATTTTGTCGAGTATAGCATTTATAAAGTTAGTTTCTTTTTCAATACTAAAAGATTCTGCTAACATCAAATATTCTGTTATTATTATCCCAATTGATGTTCTGGGGTATGTTATCATTTCAGAAATCGCTACTTTTAAAATTGCTTGCAAAACTTTTGGCAACCTGCTTAAAGTCCAACTACTTTCAAGATTCTTGCTTATAAGATCGTAAATATATTCTTCCTTTTCAAAAACATTATTAAAAATTTTTTTAAAAAATATCTTATTAAACTTCTTCATATCTAACTCACAGTCTAAATCAATATTGAATTTTGAGTCATTTTGATCAAAAAAATCCTGCTCAATTTTTTTTTTATCAAAACCAAAACTCTGATTAAATATCGCCTGAACTGCTAAATATCTTGAAAGTGATTTAGCAATTATTTTCTTTCTCATAACTTAAAGTTAGCCTTTAATTTAAGATTAAATCATAAATTAATAATACATTAGAAAGTTAATTTGACTATTACTAAATACTGGAAACGATAATATAGAATTTAATCTTTAATTATTTTTAAAAGGTTGCAACATGCTTTCGCCGCTGCCTCTCCAAGATTTTTTTTTTTGACATCAGATCTCACGATTGCTTGTTCAAGGTTATTTACTGTCAAGATACCACAACCTAATGGGATACATTCTTTGTATGCAAAGGCATAAACTGCATTTAAACAAATATTTTTAACTATTTCATAATGATCTGTTTCACCTTTAATGACACATCCTAAGACAATGAAACCATCAAACTTATTTTTGAATTTATGGAGTAAAAATGGAATTTCTAAAGAACCATCAACCTTTTTCTTTTCAAAAGAAATATTATTCTGATTTAAATAACTCTCAGCACCATCAATAAGGTTTTTTGAAACTTCTGAATAAAAATCAGAAAAAATAATTAGTATCTTTTTAAATTTTTTTTGTTCCATTAATTTTTAATCCAAAACCATCAATACCAACAATATTCTTTGATGATTTAGTTAATAAAGTAATTTTATTAACACCTAAGTCTATCAATATCTGAGCTCCAACTCCGTATTCTTTTAAAATTTTATTATTATTTTTTACTTTTTCCGAATTTTTTTTTCTCATTTCCTTTTCGGGATTTCTTACCAACACAATTACACCACACTTATTTTTAGATATGATTTCTAAAGACTTTTCTAAATCTTTGTTGTTAAAATCAAGAAGATCAGAAATAATATTTAAACTGTGCATCCTAACCATTATATTTTTGTTACGTAAAATTTTTCCTTTAACCAATGCCAGATGTTCAGTTTCATCAATCAAATTCTTGTAGACGAAAATTTTAAAGTCACCAAATTTTGGCAAACTTAAATCTTCATTTTTAATACATTTTATGAATTTATCTTTTTTCAATTTATACTCTATTAAATCTTTAATTGATGACATTTTTAATTTATGTTTTTTACAAAATTTTTTTAAATCATTAAAACGAGCCATTGAGCCATCATCATTCATAATTTCACAAATAACACCGTAGGGTTGACTATTTGCCAATCTAGATAAATCAACAGCTGCCTCAGTGTGTCCTGCTCGCTCTAATACACCTCCATCTTTTGCAAGTAGTGGAAAAATATGACCTGGGCTAACTAAATCGGATGGTCTCGAATTTTGTGAAACTGCGACTCTTACTGTTTCAGCTCTATCCTTTGCGCTTATTCCAGTGGTAATTCCTCGTTTTGCTTCTATAGAAACTGTGAATGCTGTCCTATGCCTACTTAGATTATTATCCGTCATTAATTTTAAATCCAACTTTCTAAATCTTTTTTTATCTAGTGCTAAACATATTAAACCTCTTGCATATTTGGCCATAAAATTTATTTTTTGAGGTGAAACATGTGTTGCGGAAAAAATTAAGTCTCCCTCATTCTCCCTTTTCTCATCATCAACTATCACTACCATTTTACCTTTTGAGAGATCTTTAATGATTTCTGATATTGGTGAAAAAATTGTTTTCATTTATTTAAAGCCTTAAATACATATCTTGCTAACATATCAATTTCAATATTAAATTTTTCTCCAATTTTAGAATATCTTAAACTAGTATTTTGCCAAGTATAAGGAACAATACTTACATCAAAACCATCTTTATAAACTTTATTTACTGTCAGAGAAATACCATCAATACTGATTGAACATTTTTCTGTTAAAAACTTTAACATATTTGATGAAAGAGAAAAATTAAGAACCCAAGAATCTTTATCATTTTTAATTTTTTTTAGAAGTGCAACTCCATCAACATGCCCAAAAACTAAGTGTCCACTTAGATCTTCACCAATTTTAAGTGATCTCTCAAGGTTTAGCCTGTCTCCAGCTTTTTTTATTTTGAAATTTGTTTTTGAAATAGTTTCTGAGGATAAATTGCAGTAAAAAGTTTCTTCTTTCAGCTTTGATACTGTCAAGCATACACCAGAACAAGAAATAGATTCGCCTAAAACTAAATCTTTAAAATTTGATTTTATTACGAGCAATTTACTTTGTAAGTCAAAACTTATTATTTCTCCAACATCTTTTATTATTCCTGTAAACATTAATCTTAAACTTTAATTAAATTTCTTTTTCAAAAATTTCCATACTATTATTTTTTAAATTCGATTGATGTTTAAGAACGTATTTTCTTTTCTTAATTTCACTTAAATAATCAACTAAATTTAAACCTTGTGAGCCTATAAAATAGTTAGATCTAAAAATAATAATCTTATCCACTAAATCTTGATTTATAAAAGATGTAAAAATTTCTCTTCCCCCTTCAACCAACAAATTGCAAATACCTAACTTTGCAAGTTCTTTAAGAATATAGGTTATATTAAAATTTTTTTTTTCCAGCATATAAATTTTGACATAT
>CACEWP010000010.1 GCA_902563305.1 uncultured Alphaproteobacteria bacterium | reverse complement strand
AGTCAAAAGGTAGAACATATGCGCCTGAGGAAGGAACTTTCGACCGAAGAAAAAGGATTGTGATTCAGCCAAAGTGTAGACTTATTAGTGAAAAAAAAGTTCCTGATGATGTTATATGCACTTATCAGTCACAAAAAAGAGGTGATAAAAATAAAGAAATTTACCTAGGTTCTCCAGGAAATAGTTGCCAAAAGGAAATTACCTGTCCTAAAAAATAAATTTTGGAGATATAAAATTAATTTAAATAAAATAAATCGAAGATGTTGGGAATTACTTGAACCAGGTCAAGAAAAAGATTTTTTTAGCAGACTAACAGACTTTTTTTTACTTTCTTTAATCACTCTTAATGTTTTTGCAGTAATTTTAGAGACGGTTGATTCAATTTATGAAAAATTTGAGATTTATTTTAATTATTTTGAATATTTCTCTGTATTAATTTTTTCCATTGAATACTTGCTAAGGTTGTGGTCGTGTATTTCAAAAGAAAATGAAAAAGGTAGTAACTATCAAATAAGAATAAGATATATATTTAGTTTTGGAGCTGTGATCGACCTTATAGCGATATTGCCAAGCCTTGTAGCATTGTTTTATCCATCTATTGACCTTAGATTTATAAGAGCTTTAAGGATTATAAGACTATTAAAATTTTCCAGATACTCAGGTTCTATCAATAGTCTTATATCAGTTCTATGGGATCAAAGAAGATCTTTTGGTGCTGCTTTTTTTTTGTTATTTATAGCACTAATTGTGGTCTCGAGTGGAATGTACTTGGTTGAGAAAGATGTTCAACCTGAAAAATTTGGAAGTATTCCTCAATCAATGTGGTGGGCATTAGTAACCTTGACAACTGTAGGATATGGTGATGTTTACCCTATTACCAGTGTAGGAAAATTATTTGGATCTATAAGTATTATATTAGGAATTGGAACTGTTGCCTTGCCAGCTGGTATTATGGCTTCTGCATTTACAGAGTTTACAAGAAGAAATCAAAAAAAATATGAGGACAAACTTAAGTTCATGCTCAAAGATGATGTTATTGATAATGATGAAAGAGAAGAGTTAAAGTTGTTATCTGAAAAGCTAAATTTAAGTGATGAAGACATAGGAGCTATTGAAGATCTTTACAAAACAAAAAAGAAATAATTTAGGTTTAACCAACAGACCCTATAAAATGATTTATCCCGTTACTTACTCTTTTGGCACATTCATATAAAGCTTCTAACTTTTGAAATATATTTTTTTCCTCCCTAGTGTAGTTTATATTTATTTCACTAACATAGTTGGATTTATCTGAAAAACCAGAGTTTGAAGTCTTAACTTTTTCAGCAGGAAAAATTTTTCTTAATGTACTAACTGCATCTAAAACATCGAATCTTATTAATTTAGCGATAACCTCATCTCTAGAAGTTCCTGCCTGATCACTGAATTTTGGTATTCTAACCGATAGAAGAAAAATTTCGTGAAAAATTGCTACCCTTATCCCATGCATTAATAGCAATTCGTCCCTTGTTTCTTTTTCAATCACCCTACCCCTTCCAACTGCAATTCGACCTCTTAATTTGCGGCCTAGAATCCAATTTCTAATTTCCATGTATTCCTGGTGTAATTTTCTGTAAACTTTATTTAATCTCCAATGAACATCAAACTTCTCTAATAAATTTGCAACCTCCTTCATATTCTCACTTCTTTCTGAGTCAGCTGTTCTAGTTGACCAAGAAAGCCACATGCCAGGATCAAAACAATCAATATAAGCTTTTAATACTTCTATGTCACTAAAAGCAAAAGCATACTGGACTATATCCATTATTCTTCTAAATCTTTCAGAACCGTTATATACTCTTAAGAATTTTTTCTGATCTTTTCTTATAAACCCACCAATACCCCCCAATGAATTTGCAAGCATTCCTAATTGTTGCAACATTGAATTTTGAGGTATAGCTCTAGTTTGACTTGGATGATATACAAGTGTTTTGATTGAGGAATCAATGTGTCTCTTAACAGATCTAGAACCCGTTGAATGGGTAAGATTTGAGCCAAATACATTTAGAAGTGCAGCATAATTAGGATCATCCATGATTTCAGTATTAAAGTTTTTAATGGTGTTTACAAACTCAATTCCAAAGTCTATTGATTGGTATAAAAGGTCAGGTTTCTCAGTATTTTCCTCATTAAAACAAAATTCTATTATTCTTGAAATCGAAGCTAAAGCTAAATCATGATTCATAAAATATTGATACCCATCTCCTCCCTGGAAGCTCATTTCTTGTATTAATTCAATGTTCCATTCAATTATTTTTTTTCTTGTATAATTACAATTTACATATTTTAACCTGTCTATAAGAGAAACAGGGTGACCACCCCTTCCTATCGATTCCCCATGAGTGTTAAAAACTAATAATTTTACATCAGTTATATTTAAATCATGCATAGCTTTAGCAATTTTGCGCTGAAGATTTTCAATTGACATAACTGCAGCTGACTGTCCAAGATATCTTCCAGCATCAGAGAATCCAGTCTGAACTGTTAGTTTCTTTCGACCGAGTATATATTTCTTAAAATTTGAGTTTTTAAGTAATATTCTTATTACATCATGACCAATTTCTAACCCTCTCTCTGTTTCAAATAAAGGAGAAATGTCAATTTTCTTTTCTACACCAAACAATTTTGAAAAATATAAAGCAGTCATTACTGTTAGTGGATAATCACACTCAGCAATTAAGAATCTTATGGATTGATTTTCATCAATATACTTTAAGATCTGTTTTGTGAGCATGAAATATCTTCTAGCATTCATATTTTCCTCGAAAATACTTCCAAAATTTATTTTTACAGGTTTAACATTATCAATCATTTTAGATATGACGTTTAAATATGTTAGTTTATTTGAAGGATCATTTGGATCTCCTTTGAGATCTATCTCTTTAGATATTGCATTGTTTAGTTGATTAGCATTTAATCTTAATTGTGTTCTACCCAAACCGAGTCCAAAGTTACTGATTTCAATTTTCAATATAATAATGTCATCAATTAAAGACTTATCTATTTCAATTGGCTCTTTTTTAAAGTTCTCAATCAGATTTATTAATTTTTTTACAATTGGATCTGTATTTATCAAGAGCTTGCTTTGATTTTTATGAAGATAATTAGAAACTGTCTTTATTAAGTTTAAATTATCAACAAACCCAATCTCTGTGAATTTTTTTAACACCTCTTTGTTGTAAGTTATTGAATCACTAAATATAGCATTAACCTGAATCAACTCTTTCCTTAAAGTTTGATTTTTACAACGCTTTATTATTTTTTCAATCGAGTTTCCATAAAGATTAAGTTGATCTATTTTAACTTTAAGTCGCTTTGAGAAACTATCACTCCAAAATATATCTCCTCTCCCGTCAACATCATATCCAACCCAAGTGTGTAATCTTAGTATCTGAGGAGTGATCTGGTGGTATTCCTCTGGATATAATTTCTTAGAAACGTTTAAAATTACCTCATAAAAAGTTCTTAATGATTGTTGTAGATATTTAAGTGCTGACATTGATAAATTGTGCTCAAAATCAAGAGTAATTTTTCTTTCTGGTCTTTGTTCCGTTTTAAAAACTTCTTTAACAATCGCTTTTAATTCTTTTTCGGTTAGTGATTTGTTATTATTTTTAGAAGTAGCAAGCTTTGCCAGTTGGAGCATCATCTCATATGTCATTCCAAATGTGGGGTGAGCAGTTAAAACTATTCCAAATATCTCTTTATTAATTTTTTTATTAAATTCACTAAAAGCTAACTTTTTTTTTTTAAAGTATGCTTGTTGTTTTATAATTTTAGAAATTGCATTAATATTTTTGCCTTTTTCGGTTGTACCCATGTAAGATTTCAATCGATCAGCTCGAAGACCAAAGGATCCAACTGCTAACCTTTGAATTAGAGCTTCTAGTGCAGAATAATTTAATTTTTTTTTCTCTAGCCTTCTAGATATATCAAGAGCAAGCATAGTAATCGAATTGGAAAAAGGATCTTTTTCAGCACCCGATCTAATTCTATCCAGATCTTTTTGAAGAATTTTCCTGAGCTGTTGAGTATCAATATCTTTATCAACTGGAAAACAACTCCATTTTTCTGGTAACAATGGTTTTCTATATAGATCCATTTCAGAGTGTGTCAGTTTTCTTATATTAGTGCTTGTCATTTTATTAAAAATTATATAATTAAGGTTTATATCATATTTATAATTCATTAATATGGTGTTTTTTAAAAGAAATTAAAATTCTAATGGCCCTCTTAAAAGAAAAAGTTACAAGTATTCATCATTGGACAGATAAAACTTTTAGTTTCAAAACGACTCGAAATATAAGTTTTAGATTTAAAAACGGAGAATTTGCGATGATTGGTTTAGAAATTGACGGAAAACCTCTCTTAAGGGCTTACTCAGTTGTAAGTCCTAATCATGAAGATCATTTAGAATTTTTAAGCATTAAAGTTCCAAATGGTCCTTTAACTAGTAAATTACAGCATATAAAACTAGGTGATGAAATAATAGTCAATTCAAAACCCACAGGCACTCTTGTATGTGATTATCTGATGCCAGGTAGAAATCTTTTTTTGTTTTCAACAGGAACAGGTCTTGCCCCCTTTATGAGTATTGTTCGAGATCCTGAGACCTATGAAAAATTCGAGAAGGTGATTTTGACACATACCGTTAGGACTTCCAATGAGTTGGCATACATAGATCTTCTTAATAATTTAAATCAAGATGAAATATATTCTGAAATCACTAAAAATAATTTTATTTACTTTAATACTGTCACGCGAGAAAAATGGGAGCGCGAGGGAAGAATAACAGATTGGATATTAAAAAAAGAATTGTGGAAAGTTGTTGGTACAGATGATTTTAATCCTGAATTAGATAGAGTAATGATATGTGGATCAGAGTCGATGACCTTTGATTTAAAAAAAATATTTGAGGATTTAGGTTCTAAAGAAGGTTCAACAAAAGTTCAAGGTGGATTCGTAATCGAAAAAGCTTTTGCAGAAAAATAATGATAAAGTTAATTTATTTTGATTTTAATTTTTGGAGAGTTGATATTCTTAGATTATGTCTTTCACACTCAAAGACACCCTATAAATACGAAAGGGTCCCAAGAAAAGAATGGTTTAAAAAAAAAAGTCAATTTCCCTTTGGTCAACTTCCAGTAATGGTTATAAATGGAAAGCAATTTTCTCACACTCATACTTTGGCTAGGTTTTGTGCTATTAAATCATCCCTATATGACAATAACGAATTTAAGGTTCTAATTATTGATCAGGTATTAGATTGGGCAAATGAGATTACAAATCATATTGCTCCATCTATTAGAGCAGCTATGCGTGAAAAAAATCTAGAAAAGTCCAGGAGTTTAAGAAAAGAATTTATAAAAAATGATTTATCTGTTTGGTTTGGTTATTTAGAAGATTTGTTTAAGCGATCATCTAAAAAAGGTCAATTTTTTACTGATAAATTTAGTATAGCTGATATTACTGTTTGGAGAGTTCTATATTGGTTTTGTTCTGGTAAACTTGATATGATATCAAGCTCTTTTTTAGATGATCTCCCGATCTTAAAAAAATATTATAAAACAATTCATAATTATTCTCCACTTAATCAGCTAGAAGAATTCAAATCTATCACTAATTTGAATTAGATGAGATTTGCATCCTAATTGTAAACTTTGATCTCATCCAAAGAAGAATAATCAGACCAGGCAAACCAAAAATAGTTGAAATGATAAAAAAATGACTCCAACCAATTGCTTCAACTATAAAGCCAGATGGAGATGACAAAAAAGTTCTTGCTAAACCCATTATAGACGAAAGTAAAGCATACTGCGTTCCAGAATATTCTTTTTTACAAAGAACAGATAAGTAAGCAACAAATGCAGCTGATCCCAGTCCTCCTGAAAAATTTTCTCCAGCAACTGTAATTAATAGAAAATTAAATTCAGGACCTACATTATTAAGCATCACATAAAGTAAATTAGATAATACTTGCAAAAAACCAGAGACAATTAAAGAATTAATGAGACCGATCCTTTTAACAAGATACCCTCCAAGGAATACTCCTAACAAAGTCATAATAACACCAAACATTTTACTTGCATTTGCAATATCGATATTTGAGAAACCTATTTTTACATAAAAAGGATTTGCCATTATTCCCGCAACAACATCCCCAAATTTAAAAAAGAAGATAAAACATAGAATTAGTGCAATATGCTTGGTTGAATTTCTTGAGATAAATTCTCTAAAAGGTGCAAGAAGACTTTCAGAGTTTTTCCTAGTTTGGATATTTTGAACTTGTATAAGAAAGATAGTTATTATCATTATGAATGCAATAATAATAGAAATAATTAAGAAAACCTCAGACCAACTAAAAATACTACTAAGATACAAAGAACCCGCTCCTGCAATTATGCCTCCAAATCTGTAACCAAATTGTGTAACTGCAGCCCCTGCACCCTGTAATTCGTCCTCAAGCACTTCAATTCTAAAAGCATCTATAATGATATCTTGATTTGCAGAAAAAAAAGCAGTTAATAGTGAAAAGAATGCAGTCAAGAGTAAATTTTTATTAGGATTGCTAAAACCAAGTAATATTAATGAAATTATTAAAAGAATTTGTGTTACAAGTAACCATGATCTTCTTTGACCTAAAAATTTATTTATAATGGGAATTTTATATGTATCTACAACTGGAGCCCATACAAACTTTAAACTCCATGGAATCTGAGTGAGAGCAAACAAACCTACAGTTGAAATATCAATATTTTCTCTGGTTAGCCAAATAAATAATGTAGATAAAACCATATATAAGGGTATTCCACTAGCTATCCCCATAAAAAAAATTAAAAGGATTTTTTTGGAATAATATATTCCGAAAATATTTTTTATCATTATAGTTGTTGAATTATTTTTTTTATTAACAATAATAATAATATGCTTTTAAAATATATTATCTATTTATTTTTAATCATCTCATTTGCTGAATTAAATTTAGCCCACTCGTCTGATAATATCCCAAATATTATTGGAACATGGACTGGAGAAAATAAAACAATATCCGAACAGAGAGGATTGAGAACTTGGGAAAAAAAAGTTGAAATTATTGAACAAGACGGCAGAAGATTTAAAGGTACATTTTCTTATACAGACGGCACAAAAAATTTCTTTGGAGTAATACATCCTGATAATCAAACAATAACATGGGTTGCATCTAACAGTAGAGGTTACAATTTAGGAAAACTACTAAGTAAAAATAGATTAAGTGCTTGTTATGTAGAATCAGGTATCGACGCCACTGCTGGTTGTGCGGATTTAGTTAGAAAATAATTTTTTAACAAACCTTATCTAAAAGCCTTTTTATGTAATTTGTTGGCTTGGTCTTTATATTTCTTACAGTTCCAACCCAGTTTAGTTTAGCGTTTTCAAGAACAACAACCTCCTTAAAATATTTCAAAACACCTTTCATGTCCGATGTTACTACTATCAAGGTTGTTTTTTCTCTAGAAGCAAGATTTTTAATAATATCAAAAATAATATTTGTTTTAACCGGATCTAAACCCGCTGTTGGTTCATCAAGAATCAAAAACCTTGGATTGTGAGAAATTGCTCTTGCAATTGCAACTCTTTTTCGCATCCCTCCAGAAAGTTCAGATGGATATAAAAAAGCATCATTATTTGCAAGACCAACTTTTCTTAGAATCTTAAAAGATTTTTTAATTAATTCATCTTCATTATAATCTCTTAAACTTCTAAACATTATATTTTCCCAAACCTTTAAACTGTCAAATAAAGCATCTTTCTGAAAGACCACTCCAAATGATTTAAATATTTCATTAATTCTAGTATCATTAATTGACACACCATCAATTAAGATTTCACCGGATTTAATATATAATAGACCTAAAATACTTTTGAGTAATGAACTTTTTCCTGACGAACCAGTACCAATTATACTCAATGGTTTATTGGGTTTTACAGAAAAAGTAATATCTTTTAGTATATCTTTTGTTCCGATTTGTAATGATACTTTTTTTAAAACGATTGTATTTTTCATGCTTTTTAATGCTACGATATCATATGAATATTAATTATAAAGAGACTATTATTGATTTCAACAAAGGCTCTGTAATTTTAGCAGGTGCCGGTCCAGGTGATATAAAACAAATTACTTTAAAAGTTTATCAAGCAATAAAACAAGCTGATGTAATAATATATGATTCGCTAGTTAATAAAAAATTATTAGATATCTCAAAGAAATCTTCAAAAAAAATTTTTGGAGGAAAAACTAAAAATAAAAGAGCCTGCTCTCAAAAAGAAATTAATGAATGGATGTTATATTATGCAAAGAACAAAATGAGAGTCCTCAGATTAAAAGGCGGAGACCCTAGTTTTTTTAGCAGAGGTAGTCAAGAAATTAACTTCTTAAAAGAAAAACAAATTGAATATAAAGTTTTTTCGGGTATTACCTCCTCACAGCAAGCAATCTTAAGTTCCAGAATTAGTTTTTATAATAGTAGTAATATATGTAACTTCATCACTGGTCATAGAAAAATTAATGATAATTCTGTTTCCTTTGATTTAAAGAAAATAGTTAATAATAAAGGAAGATTAATTATCTATATGGGTATTGGTCAGATAAAAAAAATATGCTCGGACCTTTTAGATTATGGAATGAATTTGAATACAAAGGTATATATAGTCTCAAATGCATCTCTTAAATCAGAGAGAGTATTTAGTACCAGTCTTATCAAATCGGAAGAATTAATTATCAAGAATAATATCTTACCACCTTCCATCATAATAATTAACTGAAATAAATTGAGGTTTAAGTGAAAAATTTTTTAGAATATTTAGTATTATCCTTTTTTTATTTTTTATTTAAAATTCTTGGCTTAAGAGTTTCTTCTTTTTTAGGTGGAGTTATTCTTTATTCTTATGGAATCTTTTCAAAAAGAAATAAAACTGTCAAAGAAAATTTGTATAGAGTTTTCCCAAATCTCGGAAAATCAGAAACTACTAGAATTGTAAAAAAAATGTGGTTTCACTTTGGAAGAGTCATAGGGGAATATCCAAATTTAGGAAAAATAAAAATTTTTAAAAATTTATCAATAGAAAATGAAAAAAATTTAATTGAGCCTTTAAATAAATATAGTAACTGTTTATTTTTTTCTGCTCATATTGGAAATTGGGAGTTAACCTCTCACCTACTAACTCAAAAAGGATATAAAATTAACTTTATTTATAGAGCTCCAAACAATAAACTCGCTGATAAACTTCTAAGGAAAATAAGAATAGGATATGGTGTTGGATTAATTAAGAAAGGCAACGAAGGGGCAAAACAATGCCTAAAAATTTTAAAAATGAAAGGAGGACATATAGGAATGCTTATCGATCAAAAAATGAATGATGGTATAGAGACAAAATTTTTTGAAAAAACTGTCAAATCTCCCTCAGCCATAGCTAAATTTGCTTTAAAGTTTAAATGTCCTATAATTCCAGCTGTATGTTTCAGAGAGAAAGCTACAAATTTTAGAATTTCATACTTTAAACCAATAGATCCTGAAAAACTTAAAAGTATTGGAAGCGAAAGAGAAATAATGAATTATTTAAATGGTTATGTTGAAAAATGGATTAGACAATATCCTGAACAATGGATATGGTTTCATAATAGATGGAGTAATTAAAGTAATGAGTCAATGATTTTTGATATTCTTAGAGACTCATTAAACTTATTATAATTCCAGGATTTTATAGTACCTTCAAAATATCTTACAATTCCTTTTGAAAGTAAATTATTAATAAAATCTTTTATTTTTTTTTTCAGAATACTTACTTTTAGAATATAGACTGGTTTACCAGTCGAAATACAATCTGAGATCATACTCACAGAATCTTCAGTAACAATAAAAAAGTCAGACTTTTGTATTAAAAACCAATATGGATTCTTTTCTATATAGTCATAGTGAACATGATTAGGATTTTTTTTTTCTTTAATAATATTTTTTGTAATTATACTCGTTCTTCTTGAGAAACAATAAATGATTTTATAGTTATCACCTATCGTATTCATCTTTTTTATGATAGATTTTACGTCATTATTTAATAATTTTGAACTTCTCCCGTTTCCTCCAATAAAACATGAAATAAGTTTTTTAGAGGTGCCAATCGATTTAAATGTCTTTATTTCAGATTTAGTTAGTTTTTTTATTTGCCCCAATGTACCTGTAGTTTCAATTAAATTCGAGAGCTTTGGAAACTTTTCAAGGTCATGAGAGGGAATTAAAATTTTATCAAACTTTCTTCTTAAAAAATATGGATCCAAAATATGAATACTTTTAGTAATTGGATTTTGACTTTTTAAGATGAGACTATACGGAGCGCAAATCCTTCCACAAGATAATATAATATTAAAATTATTATCCTTCTTCTTATAAGAATTTATTAGTAGATAGATATATATTAAAATATTGGGAAGCTCATGAATGAACTTTCTTTTTATAGTTTGATATTCAACGTTTATTTTTTTATTTTTTTTTAATTCGGCTATTAAAGCCTCACATTGATTAACACTACTTTTTTTTTCGTCAGTTATAACTAGTATTCTTTTCATATAAAATTCTTCTTTTTAGACATAAATATATTACATTCTTATACATTATCGCTAAATAAATCATGAAAATCATGGCAAATATATTATCACTAAAAAAATGACCTCCCATTGAAATTCTGCAGAAGAAGACTAATAGTCCTAAAATTATATTACTTATAAAAAAAATTGGATTCTTTAATATTATTGAACCTACAATGAATGAAAAAGCTGCAGATGTTTCACCACTAATCCATGAACAGTTTCTTTCACATTGATCAGATTTAATGAATGCAGGTGTGAAAATTTTTTTTCCTCCAAATTCTTCAACATGAACTGGCCTTGCTCTTCCCCAAGTATCTTTAAAATATAAATTTGCTATTATCCCGCATCCCACAATCGGACCAATAATCAAACCAATTAAACCAAACTTTGTTCTTAGTTTTATTTTTTTATTTTTTCTCTCTTTTTCATTAATAAAATTAATTATTAATAAAATAATTGAAATTATAGGAATAAGTATCATAAAATTTTTTAATATTGTCCTCATTTCTTTTATAAAAAAATATTTTTCAGAAATAAATTTGTATTCATAAAAAAATAAGTCTGATAAATAAATATCTATTCTAGGAAAAAACAAGAAAATAACTCCAAAAAAAACAAATAAAATAGAGTTATAAAAAAAAATATTTTTTATACATTTTGAATACATTTAAATTTATTTAGATTATTTAAATTCTTTCTTTGGCTTTAGAAAAGTCAAATATCTTAATCTAAGAACAATTATGGCTATAGCAATTATTAGTATCGCTACAGATTCATATACAAGGATCGAGGGATCAAGATCTTTTTTTTGCAAAATTATTAATCTTGAAATAGCTGTAATTGCAATAATAAGTGGATAAGTAATTCTTATTTCTTCATTCAGTAAATAAACTCTTATCATTCCCATAACCTCCACATAAATAAAAAGAAGTAAAAGATCGGCAAGTTCAACCTTCATTTTTTCAAACATATAGTTAATTTCACTTATAAAACCAATTACTGCTCCGGCAAGGATAACTAATACTGAGGTTACTTGAATAAATCTTATTAATTTTACCACATTCATATATATATATAATTGCTTATTTTTTAATTAAGTCAATCAAACATTTGATCAAATAACATATCTCATCAAAAGTGTTATATTGATGTAATGATATTCTTAAAACATCTTTCAACTTCTTTTTTTTAAAATATATTGAACTTGAAGAACACGAAGAAATAGAGGTTAAGATTTTCTTTGAGAGCAAGTACTGATATAATTGATTAGAACTGTAGCCATGAATTCTTAAAGTATTAATACCTGTTAAATATTCTATATTTTCAAAGAAAGTTATATGATTAAAACGTTCTAGTTTTTTTCTTAGAAATTTACTTTTTTTAGCTATATCAACTTCAATTTTCTTTATCCCTAGTAGATTTATTTTTTCAATTGCTTTGCTAAGACCAATTTTAAGAGCTGGAGAATATTCAAAATTTTCAAAAATATTAGCTTTACTTACTTTTAAACCTTTTTTGGAGAATTTTGTGTTCTTAAGATCTAAAATAAGAGGTTTCAATTTTTTTCGAATACTATTTTTAATAAAAATAAAACCTGTTCCTCTCGGTCCTCTTAAATACTTTCTCCCTGAACCAACAAGTACATCACAATCAATTTTTTTAACATCAACTTCAATCTGCCCAATAGATTGACAAGCATCGACAACAAATAAAATATTAGGGTTAATTGAATGAATTAATTTTCCAATCCTCTCTACTTCTATCCTTTCTCCGCATTGTGAAGCTATATGACATAAGCATACAATTTTTGTGTTTTTATCAATTTTTTTTTTTAAGTCTTTGCAACATACTTTCCCATTTGAATTAATCTTTACTATCTTTAGATTTAAATTTTGCTTTTTGAAGTAAATCAAATTACTTCCGTACTCATTTTCAAAAATAATGATATTTTGTTTTTTAGATATTTCAAAAGAGTTAAAGAAAATATTCCACGCTAATGTTGTACTGGATGAAAACGAAATTTCCTCATTCCTACAATTAATGAGTCTTGATAAGTTATTGTAAAAACCATTTAACTTTTCTTGATACTTTTCTGTTGCAAAATATCCACCATATTTTTTTTCAACATCTAAAAAATTAGAAATAGCACTATTTACTCCGGAAAATGGTCTGCTAGATCCCGCATTATTAAAATTTATATATTTCAAAAACTTTTAACTTTCAGAAAAAAAATTCCAAAAAATGATCTTTTATCAGTCAGAACTTTAATAAGATCAAAGTTAGCTGATTCTGCAAGTTTTTTAAAGTTTTCTATAGAATATTTATATGAGCTTTCTGTATGAATTGTTTCACCTTCCTTAAAAGAAACAATTTCTTTAAAAATTTCCACTGTTTGTTTTTTTTTACTTACTAAGTGCATCTCTATTCTACTTTTTTTTTTATTAAAAAAAGCTCTGTGAGAAAAGTTTTCTTCTTTAAATATTGCACCACTAATTTTATTGATGCCATTAAGAATATTTTTGTTAAATCTTGCGGTTACTCCTTCTGAATCGTTATATGCTTTTTCTAAAATCTTAATATTTTTCTTTAGATCAACACCAACAATTAAAAAATTATTTTCTCCGAGGATTTTTGCAAATTTTTTTAATAAGTTTTTTGCACACTCTGGACTATAATTTCCAATTGTTGAACCTGGAAAAAACCCAATTTTTGAATTTTTAGTAGAAATTATTTCTTCTATATCATTTATTTGATCAAAATCTGCGCAAACTGCTTTTATTCTTAAATTCGGAAAACTCTTTGCAGAATCTTTTGCGTTTTTAAATAAAAACTCTCTACTAATATCTATAGGAATATACTCATTTGGTTTATCAAGGGCATTTAATAATTTTTTTATCTTCTTATTTGAACCACTACCAAACTCAATTACTGAGGAATTGGCTGGAAGAATATTATAAAATTCTTCATTTTGTTTTTCCAGAATCTCAATTTCTTTCTTAGTTGGATAATAATCATCAAGATTTGTTATTTTATCAAATAAACTTGATCCATTTTCGTCATAAAAATACTTTGGACTTAAAGTCTTTTGTTTACTTTTAATTAATCCATAAATGATGTCATAATAATCATCTTTACAGGTATTATAAATATCGTGAAAAGAAATATTTACATTAGTCATTAAAAGTCCTCAACCAACCTAAGACCACAAAACTGCCATCTATTAAAAGGATAATAAAAATTTCGATAAGATGATCTTATATGCTTAGTAGCTGTTCCGAAAGAACCTCCTTTTAATACAAATTGATTACACATAAATTTACTATTATATTCCATTAGTTCACTTTTATAGGGTTTATAATGTTTGAATGGTACATAGTTACTTGAAGTCCAAAGCCAAAGATTCCCAAATAGACAATTCCTATAGGTTGATTCACAATAATCCACTTCACAGTAGTTTTTTTTTTCTAAAAAGTTTCCTTTCACTGGACAATTACCTAGAAAATATTCAACTTCAAACTCTGTCGGAAGTCTAAGATTTTTATATTTTGCAAACGCACAAGCTTCGTAAAAACTTATGTGAGAAACCGGTGAGTAATCATCAATCTTAATGATTCCATTTAATGTAAATTGATGGTTTTGGTCTATCCAGTAAAGAGGTTTATCAATATAGTTCTTTTTAATAAAGTCCCATCCATCTGAAAGCCAATATTGATGTGAATTATAACCCCCATCTTTTATAAAATTTTTCCATTCTAAATTAGTTATATAAGAACTTAATTTTATTGGTTCAACTCGACAACTGTTAGTTGGCGATTCATTATCATAAAAAAATTTTTGATTACACCCATATATAAAATCTTTATGATTTTTAAGAACAAAATCATTTTTGCATTTTATTTTTGATTTAGCACGGTTTAGAGTATTAAACTTTGGTTTTAAAGGGTTGGAAAAAAATATGTTTTTAATATCCATTAAAATTAATTCTTGATGCTGTTGTTCATGATTAATTCCTAACTCTAACAGAAACTTTTTGGATTTTGATTTCTCCTTTCTAAAAAAGTCAAATAGATTCTCATCAACATATCTTCTATAATTAAGAACGTCATCTAATAATGGTCTGTTCAAAAAACCTCTTTTATCTCTTGAATTAAATGGACCAGCACTATTGTAATATGAGTTAAATATAAAGTTGAAATCTTTAGAGAAATATTTGTAGTTTTTGTGAAAAGGTATTAGTATGAATTTCTCAAAAAACCACGTTGTATGACCAAGGTGCCACTTTATAGGACTAACAAAATCTCGGGGCTGCACAACCATGTCTTCGGCAGAAAGATTTTTAACTAGTTCAAGTGTAACTGCTCGAGTATTTAAGAAATATTCTATGCAATGTTTATTTAAATAATCTTTTAGTGAGCCATCCATTTATTTATTATTAAATTTTTTTTTATTAAGTCAATGTTCTCGAGTATAATATTTGTTAATTCAGTTATTATCTTCGATTTTATCAGAGACTATCATATAAATCCTTGTATTTTTTCATATTACCTCTGATATTAAAATTTTCCTTTACTTTGTTATAACCATTTTCTCCTAATTTCCTACACAATCCTTTATCAGATATTAGAATTTCTAGATATTTTGCAAGACCTTTATAATCATTCTTTTCCACTAAAAATCCATTTTGGTAATGATCAATAATCTCAGTATTGCCTCCAACTTTAGTGGCAATTACTGGAAGTGATAAGGACATATATTCTAAAATAGCATTTGAAAAGCCTTCCTCATCCGAAGTGAGTACCCCAATATCAGAATATTTAACAATATCCTTAAAATCTTTAACTTTACCGCGAAAAAAAAATTTTGAGGTTAAATCATTTTTTTTTATTACTTCTTTTAATTCATTTTTATAAGAAAGTTCTCCATCTCCTATTAGATCAACCTTAAAGTTTTTAATAGAGCTAATTTCGCCACATGCATTTATTAGTAGTCTATGATTTTTGTATGGTATAAAATTAGCAATATGTAAAATTCTTATTTCATTTTTTTTTTTAAATTTTTTAAAATTATTTAATTCAACAGAATTGTAAATTATTTTAATCTTTTCTTTTTCTACTCCTTCTTCATGAACAAGTTCATCTTTTATAGCATTACTATTTGCAAGAATGTATGTCATCTTTTTATGTAAGAAATTTTTCTCAAAAAATCTAACAAAGGGAATCTTTTTTTGATAATTATTTAAAGATCTACGTGACATTATAAATACTTGTTTTGGGAAAAAATAAGAGAGAAACCCAGCTATGAAATATGAATGTGGTAAATAAAGGTTAATTATTTCTGGTCTAAATTTTCTAAATATAAAAAAAATTTTAAAAAAAACATTTAAGTAATGTAGTACTCCTCTTTTTTTATTGGATAAATCTATAATCCTAATACCAAGTTTTTCAAATGAATTAAAAAGTTCTCCTTTTCTAAAAAATATTATTACTGTAAAATCAAAATTTTTTTTTAAATATTCAATTTTTTTTAATAATTGTTTTTCTGTTCCGCCGATATCTAAACTTCCTATAATAATAAATATTTTTTTCATTCTAAAAACCTATTATAGTAACCAATGCAACTGCATAAATTCTTTCATTACTAATTGTTACAAATGGTTGAACTTTAGAATTTTTATCCAGAGCTTCTTTTGCCTTACCACGAAAATTTATAAATGGTCGGCCATGTTTATCATTAAAAATCTCGAAATCTGAAAATTTAATACCATTTCTAAATCCGGTTCCCAAAGCTTTTGAGGCTGCTTCTTTAGCAGCAAACCTGCCTGCAATTCTTGATACTACCTTTTCTGAATCTAATTTAGATTTACTAAATAATTTAATTTCATCGTTAGAAAATATTTTTTTTAAAAACTTAAAATTGTATTTACTAATAATTTTCTTGACTCTTCTTATGTCGACGATGTCAATACCTTGCGCAAAGTAATTTGTCATTTTAACTTCTTTTTAACCATATTCCTGCCATTGCATAATTCCATACCGTTGTTGGCGTATAATTTTTGTAGAGTTTATAGTCACTCCAAATTTTCTGGATTGATAATGAACTCATACTTAACCTTTCCCATTCAACTGTATTAAAAATTTCATCAAATAACTTTATTATTTTTTT
The DNA here is from genome assembly GCA_902563305.1 of uncultured Alphaproteobacteria bacterium. Lineage (GTDB taxonomy): Bacteria > Pseudomonadota > Alphaproteobacteria > Methylaequorales > Methylaequoraceae > Methylaequor. Next base: position 25,097 of record CACEWP010000010.1, on the reverse strand, counting down.
TTTCTTCAACCATATATCTAATGGGATGGCAAAACCCATCTTAGGCCGATCAAAGTATTCTTTAGGAACGTAATCATTGAGACATTTTTTTAAAAGGTATTTTAGTGTTCCATTTTTCATTTTAGACTTATTAGAAATTTTGAATATATGATTTGCCAGAACAACATCTAGAAACGGAGCTCTGACTTCTAAAGAATTATTCATACTGGCTCTATCGACCTTAGTCAAAATATCATTAGGTAGGTAGTAATTAACATCGTTAATTTGGGTCGAACTAATTAGATCATCAACTTGTTCGAATAATTTATGTTTTTCTAGAAATTTCAAATTTTCATTATCTATTACATTTAGTTTTTTATAAAAGTCAATGTGATCATTATAATCCAATAAATTGGAAATTTTTTGAATTTTATGAGAAAAACCCTGAATACCAAAATTTTTTTCGAATGGTTTACTAATAGTATCCAAAACCCCAGGAGGGAAATTTATTAGCAAATACTTCAACGTCTTTCTAATTCCAAGTGGTATATAATTATTAAACTTCTGAATTCTTTTTGCGAATAAATATCTGTTATATCCTAGAAAAATCTCGTCACCTCCATCACCTGACAAAACAACCTTTACTGACTTACTTGCTAATTTGCTCACTAAGTTAGTAGGTAAAAAAGAAGAATCACCAAATGGTTCGTCATAAATATCAAATACATTTTCAATATTATTTATCATATCGTCAATTGAAATAATCATTTCATGATGGTCAGTTCCTAAATAGTTCGAAATCTTTTTAGCGTATTTTGATTCATCAAATTGTTTTTCTTTAAATCCAATTGTAAATGTTTTAATTTTTTTTAAAGAATTCTTTTGCATAAGAGAAGCGACTAAACTTGAATCAATTCCTCCTGATAGAAAACAACCGATTTCTACATCAGCTACCATTAATTTTTTAACAGATTTTTCTATTAAATAATTAATATTATTATGATCATGAATTTCAATCTGCTTATTCTTTTTACCTAAGAACCCCCAATATTTTTCTTTCTTAATAATTTTTTTATCTTTAATTTTAATCAATTCAGATGGTAAAACTTTATATGTTTTCTTAAAAATTGTTTTAGGCGCAGGTATATAACCTAGACACGAATATAATTGACTGCTTTGACTATCTATTTCCATATTTTGTCTATCAAAGAACTTTCTAATTGCTTTTAATTCAGATGAAAAAACAAGATTTTTTTCATCAAAAAAATAAAAAAGAGGTTTCTCACCATACCTATCTCTTACCAAAGTTATTGATTCTTCTTTTTTATCAAATAATGCAAATGCAAACATACCCTCAATTAATTTAAGAGTTTGTCTTAGGCCTATAACGGATATCGACTCAAGCAAAACTGAGGTATCAGTTTCATTATTAAACTTAACATTAAATTTTTTTTCTAAGTCTTTTTTTATTGATTTATAGTTATAAATCTCACCGTTAAATACAATAACATACCTGCCATTAAGAGAAATCATAGGTTGCGATCCATTTTCTGATAAATCAATTATAGATAACCTTGTATGACCTAAAAATGTATTTCCATTATCACATTTCCAAAATCCACAGTAATCTGGTCCTCTATGATTCAATGTTTTTGTTATTTGCTCAAGTTTTTTTATGCAATCGAAATTTACTTTAGCAAAGTTTTGAAATCCTACAATTCCACACATATTAATCTTTCTTAATATTACTAAAATTACTACTTATAAATATTGAATTGATTTTATTAAATAAAAACAGAATGATAGTAAGTATTACAACTGGATATATTGGCATTAAATATCTAATAGTTGATATATTAACTAAAGAGGTGGTAACTAAATATAATTGCGCTGTTGCCACCAGCAAAGCTACAAGGTCAACTTTCCTTCTTTTGAAAACATCCAAAATACTAATAAATGATATCAGTGTAAAAATTAGAAACAATGAAAGAAAAAAAAATAATGAAATATATAAAATGATTTTAGAGGGCTTATCAAATTCAGAGGATGACAAAATAAGATTTTCATAAAAAGGAATATTTTTTTCTCCAATTTTTACAAGATCATCCCAAAAAATAAATTTAGGTCCTGTAAGCCATTGACCTAAATAGTGTGAAAAAGACAAACTCAGATAATTTAAAATATTATTTTTTAAACAAATGTAGAAATTTTTTTTATCATCCTTAAATTCTTGAAATAAAATACTATCTTGCATTTTAATTATATTAAAAGTTTGTGTTTGAAAAACCACCTCATAATCTGCAGTAAGATCAATTTTTAGTAAAGGATTATTGACAGATTTAAGAAATCTATTAATTTTCTCAGATTTCTTCTCTATTTCTTTAACAAGTTCATGAAACCTATTTGGAAAAACTTTATAATCAAAACTTTTATAACCTGATAACATATAAATTTTTCCTGACATGGTCTCTGGTAAAATAGAAGACCTCTGCTCATGATAAGAGTAAAATATTAAACTCTCACAAAAAATGATTGTCAAAGTAGAAGTAATAAGAATAAATTGTTTAATAAAGTTTCTGTTTAAAAGAATTAAATATAAAATTATCGGAGTGACAATTACTATTCCTATGGGTTTTATAGTAATTATCAAACCACTCAAAGTACCCAATAATAATAAAGTTTTTTTAGTTTGTTTACTGACTCCAATTAAAATAGTCATAACAAAATTAATAAAACTAAAAAAAAAGGATTCTGTTAAAATAGTTTTACTGAATGATGTATAATAATAGTTAGAGCACAAAAGCATTAAACTTAGTAAAAATACTATTAGACTTTTCGTTCTATAAGTTATGGAAATAATTAATGATGACAAACTAAATGATAATAAAATAACTTGTAGTTCTATTATATCTATATTCAAATAATTGGTAAGTTGGTTAATACCTGGATAAATAGATGTCCTTGTGCTGGAATTACTTATGCTTAAATAATCCTCACTGTCAGGTAACAAAAGGGGAAACATGCTTGGAGATAGCTTTATAAGTAAGAATATTCCAAACCCTATTATTAAGAAAAAAATAAATAATTTATTATTTTTTTTTTGTATAGAGTCTAAGAAAAAATCTTTTAAAATTAAAAAAATATCCATCTAAAATAATTACTTACAAAATTTTCTCAAAAAAACGATCTGATAATAATATTTCTTTTAATTTTTTCACACCTAAATTGTTTAAATGAAAAGGATCATTGAAAAACTTATCATCTGTTATAGAATCTGAAAAATCAAGCATGCGAAATTCATTTTTAAATATTGAATTGAGGTTTTTTTTCCATTCATCAATTTCCTTATGATATTTATTAATCACCTCGGGATGGAAAGGAGATATCAAAAGAATTATTTCTGATTTACCATTATATTTTTTTATTATTCTTTCAAGAGATTCAAAATTATAATCTTTAGATTTAAATCTATTTGTGTTTGAAGAGTTTTTAAAATTTTCCAGTTGATTCTTTGAAACCTGACTATAAAGTTTTGGTTGTTCATAATTTTCGAATATTTTATGAATAACATTCAAGTATTGAGTAGAATTTAATTTATATAAATTAATCAAATTGGAAATATGATATATTTTTCTAAAATATTTTTTTATTAAAAGTGAATAATTATCAGAAAAAAACATTAGAAATTTGAAAGATGGTAATATATCTAAGTTTGTAATCAAACTATCAAGCTCTATAAAAATATACTCGGGCTTTCCGTAAATGCTTACATAATCATCTAAAATAACTTCTAAATGGATTAATGGAGCTCCAGGCAATGACAGATTTGAGACTTTTAAATTTAGAAATGAACTCCAATCATCCTCATAGAAATGTCGGTAGGCTCTTGAGTTGCCAATTATAAGAATATCTGAGTCTAAATTCTTATTGTATAACTGTGCAATAGGTAGCGAGCTGAATTTAGTAATATAAACACCTGCATGCGATAGAATACGATCACCTATTAAAAACAAAAGACAAAAAATAATTATGGTTCGTTTAGGGTTTTTAAACATCAGAATTTAAAATAAATAAAATTTGTACCATTAAATATCCCAAAGAAACTTATTAACCATAAATAAAATATACTTAAAAATATTCTAAAACTTTTACTAAATTTTATTTTCTTTTCCTTGATAAAGTCTTCTATTATTACAATACAAACCATTATAAATCCAATTACCAGATTAAATAAATCATAGGAAAAATTGTAAAAATAGTTTTCAAAACTTACTATTTTCAAGAATTTTAATTTTATAATTTCTAAATTCTCAGATCTAAAGAAAATCCATAATATTGAAACAAGTATAAATACCGTAAGTTGTTTAAAAAAATTGGGAACATTGTATTTAATTTTTTTTAAAGTTTCACCGATTATAAGCAAGACACCATGACAAATACCCCACAACAAAAAAGTTACTGAGGCACCATGCCAAAGTCCACCTAAAAACATTACAATTAAAATATTTTTATATTTTTTACTAACTCCAAATCTATTTCCACCTAATGGAATATATAAATAATCTTTAAGCCAAGATGATAGCGATATATGCCATCTTCTCCAAAAGTCTTGAATAGAACTGGCCATATAAGGACGTTTAAAATTAATTCCAAAATTGAATCCCATAACTCTTCCAATACCAATTGCAATTAAAGAATAACCAGCGAAATCTGAATAAATTTGAAATGAAAATAAAATTGATGTAATTAAATGAACAGACCCTCCATAATCCATTAAATTAGAATATGTCGGATCAATAATAACGCCTAATCTATCTGCAACGCATAATTTTAAGAAAAATCCATAAATAATTAGTTCTGAACCTAGAAATAAATTACTCCATTTAAAAACTTGAAAAACAGCTAATTGAGGCAAGAGTTTTTTTGCTCTTACTATTGGACCTGCTACTAATTGTGGAAAGAATGAAACAAATGTAGCAAACCTTAAAAGATCTTTCTCTACTTTTATTTTTCTGTTATAAATGTCTATCGAATAACTCATAGATTGAAATGTAAAAAATGAAATACCAACTGGTAAAAGGATTTCGACGTAAATCTTTTTGACTTCAATATTTAAAATTGAAATCAAATTATAAAATGAATCTAAAAAGAAATTAAAATACTTAAAAACTCCTAAAATTAAAAGGTTTAAAAAAATACTTATGAATAGAAACGATTTTCTTTTTAGGTTGTTTTTCTCAGAAGATATTTTTAGTCCAGCGAGATAATCTGTTATTGTTGACAGAATTATTAATATTAAAAACTTATAGTTAAAGAAAGAATAGAATATATAACTTGAAATTAAACAAAAGAAGACTCTAACTCTTCCTTTTAATAGAAAATACGTAAATAAAAATAATATAAGAAAAACTAAAAAATTTATACTATTAAAAAGCATCTAAATCTATTTACTTTCAAAGATCATGATTATAAAAGAATAAAATTTTATTTTGCTATATTTTTCCAAGAATCTAAATTTGTATTTAAAATTAATTCTAGCTTGGAAATATCATCCTTGTAAAATTTAAATAACTCTTCTTTTTCCTTTACTCCGATTTTCGGATATTTAATTAAAATTTTACTCCTCATCTTCTTGAATATTTTTTTAGCTAATCTAAACCAAAAATTATTTGGTAGACCAAACTTTAACGAAATATTAAAAATATAATGCAGAAATTTATTTGTTGAATAAAGAGAATCTGCAAATTTTGTCTGAACAGGTAATTCTATTGTTTTGATTTTTAAAAAATTAAAAATTCTATTAAAGAATTTTTTTTCATCAAATATTAAATCTTCATAGAACATCACTAAAATGTTTTTTTTGTCAAAGTTTTTATAAATTAATTTAATCTGCTCAGAGTACATTCCTCTATTTCTTACATTTGACCAACTTATATCAGTTTGATGATTTCTAAAATAATGTAAAAATTTTTCAGAAGTATATTTAGTTAACTCAAAATTATTCTTTGCAGACATCCAATATCTTGAATACGCTCTTTCAATAGGATTCCTTAGACAAATTAGGATTTTAACATCGCTAGTTAGTTCTTTTATATTATTAATTGCCTCAGGATTATGAAGATATGTTGTAGAAACATCCATTCTATATTTATAATTCTTAGAATCTTCAAATAATCTTGAATACTTATCTATTGAGTTTATATAATAATCTCTTTTCAGCTCTTGATTATAAAAAGAAAAAAATTCTGTCTCTTTTCTTATAGAAAAGATGTCATAATGGTTACTTAAAACTCTATGGATTGATGTCGATCCAGATTTCTCTGCACCTACGAAAATGAGATTAGGAAGAATCATTTAAGTGCCTGAAATAATTAAAACTAGTTTATGATTTATATAAGGTTTTTATAACACAAGAATCTAAACAGTTAAATAAGCTGGTCTATTATAATGTGTAAAAAATCTCAATTTTGATTTAGTTTTTTTACAAAAATCATCTATTGCTATTGTAGCACCTTCAACTGTACCATAATCATCGATTAATACAATAGCTCCCTTTACTAGTCTTGAATAGATTTTATCTAAAACAAATTTTGTTGGTTCATAACAATCAAGATCCAAATGAATTAGTGCAAATCTAGAATGGCTATTCTTCTCCAGAAATAATGGTAAGGTTTCAAATATATCACCCTTAATTAACTTAAAGTTCTCGATTTTTTTCTTTTCGAGTTGCATTTCTAATTTTTCTACTGATATACTTTTACTTACTTTTTTTGAAAACTCTTTTACAAACTTAATATCTGAATCAATGGATAAGTTTGTTGTGGGAAAATTACCGAAAGAGTCAAACCCTAAAAGATATCTTGAAAAATCGTTTTCTAAAATTTTCCTAAATATACCTAATCTTATTATTGAACAACCCTTCAAAACACCAAACTCTGCAATGTCACCTGGTATATTAATAATTTTTTTGTAAGCTTCATATTGAGTAATTAATTTCTGAATTCTAGTTGGATGAACTTCATGATAAAATTCATTTTCAATATCCCAATTCATTTTTCGTCCTAAGTTTTTTTAAATTTCTATTTATCAAGAGCATATATTATTTTTAAATATGTGTGGAAAAATAAATTTTAAATTTATGTAAAGTATTACAATAGCATAAAAAAACAAGAATTATTATTTTGTAAATAAAAATTATTTTATATATATTTAAATTATGCCAGAATTCAATATTACTAAAAAAGATTTAGAATTTAAAAAATCCTGTCCAATATGCATGTCATTAAAAATAAAAAAGATTTCATCAGCCTACGTGCAACAAATAAACTATTTAGAAACTTCTTATTGTGAAAATTGTGGCTTTGTTTTTAGATCATTAAGACCCAAGGAGAACTGGTTTAAAAAAGCATGGATTATGCGTGATAAAATACAAAGAGATAATGAAGTAAAACAATATGATCAAAATGTAGAGAAACATAGAATTCTTGCTTATGATGAAATATCTAAATTTATAAAAGTTTTTTGTCGAGATAAAAAAAATATAATCAAATGCGTTGATGTAGGTTGTGGTACTGGAACTGGACTTCATAAATTTGAGGAAAAAGGTTTCGAAATTATTGGAATTGAACCTGATCCTTCACGGGCTCGAGTTGGGAAAAAGCTTTATGGTGCTGAAATTTTTGAAAATACAGTAGATAAGTTTAGTAGTAAAAATAAGTATGATGTTCTTACATTAATGCATTCATTAGAACATATTCACAATCCATTAAAAACATTAAAAAGAATATGCTCTTTAGTAAAATTAAAAGGTCTTGTTTACATTGAGGTTCCTAATTTTAAAGAACACGTAAAAGATTGGAATGATGTTATTTATTTAGGACATTTAAGTAATTTTTCACTTAAAAATTTAGTTTTATTAGGAATGCAAGTAAATTTGCTTCCTATTGCAAGATTTAATACCAGTCGTGGTCCACATTTAGGAATATTATTCAGAAAAGAAAAATTCATTAAAAAAAATATTAATCAAAATGAAGAAGAACCACTAATTTTTGATGAAGTTTTAGATCTTTATTCCAAAAATTTAAATGGGAAAAAAAAAATAGATTTCCCGATAAAAGTTTCGGTACCCACTATTAATGATTTAAGTTTGAGTTATAAAAGTGACGAAAACACTATTATCCCAACTTTCATGTTATTTCGAAGTAAAAAAATATCTCATAAAATTAGATCAATTAGATGGGATCCCAAAAAAAGAATTTTTGAAGTTTTCTCTAAAAGAGCCAGTACTTCTAAAGAATTAAAAAAAAAGAAATCCTCTTATTTATTTAATAGAAAATCTTCCTATGAATATTTTAATCTAAAGTAGCTTTTTAAAAAATAATAAATTGAGTTAACTCATTAATTTATTATATTGTTAACAATTTTTAGGATTTCTTTTCTTAAATTTTTCGATTTTAATAAATTAATATAATCAAATTTAGATTTTTGTGCGTACTCACTGTAATGATCATAATTTGAAAGAATCTTTTCGATTTTTTTTTTCAAATCAGTGCATGACCAATTATAATTTATTACAGAATAATAATTATAAATATTTGGCCATGTAATAAGATGATTCATATCAGGTTTTAATAATACAGATCCATAGATTACTGACTCAAAATCTCTGTAATTTATTTCACCCCATCCAAAAGGAGATATACAAATCTTCGATTTTGAAAGTAAATTGAAATAACTTAAAATATTTTTTCTATCTGGAGTTGGAATTTTAAGGACTTCGAATGCTCTTTCTCGATGCCATGATACAGTATTTCTCGTGTAATCAGTTGTCATTAAATAGAAAAGATCTTTATCTTTTTTTATTTGACTGATTTGTGGAGGAAATAAGAAACTTTTAATGGGAATGTAATGGTATAAATGTGAAAAAATCTTTCCTAACAGAGAATGATTTAAAACGCCAGAGTTCCAAAATAGTTTAATTTTTTTTAAATTGTTTCTATTTTTTACTATTTCGGAAAATGATTCATTTTTATCTTTTACATTAAAATTTCTACTACAATAATCAGTAAAGATTCTATTCCCATAATATTTTTTAGTATAATTTTTTACTTCGGAATACACCTGGGATTTGCAATACAGATCTACGTAATCAAGTAACTTTGGATGTAACAAACTTGTACTATCAGAAGTATCAAAATAAATAACTTTTTTTACTTTTTTTTTTAAGTCTAAAAGATGATTTGATATATACGTGAAATCTTGGTGGTATTTATTACCAAACACATTACTCTCTAAAAAAATAATATTGCAATTGGTATCAAATTTTTTAGTCAAATTAAAAATAAGACCATTTTGTCTAAAAAAATTATTAAACTTTATTAAAGGATAAATAAAAGCTCTTACATTAGAATATCTAAAACCTGTAGTTATAACATTAATCTTCATTGATTAAATTCAAAGCCTTAAATATTAGGACTGTCCGAGCCATTCTTTTTTTTCAAATTGCTTATTAATTCTTTTTTTAACTGGTAACTTTTTAAAATTTAATATTAATTCTGAAAATTTTTCTTCTCCAATTATTTCATTACATAACTCAATAAAATCGGAATGACCAAAAATTAACATGAGACTTATAAATTTCTCTCTATTTTGTAAAATTTTTTTCCTTCCAGTATTTGTAAATGGATTCAATGTAAATAAACATGTTCCATGTAAAGGTATGCCCTTAGAAAATCCTTTTTTATTTAGCTTAGTTCTAAAGGGATTAATTGGCAGGCTCAAAATCATATAATCTCTTTTAAATAGAAACTCATAAATATAAAAAAATTTCTTTTGGTTTTCATATACTTCTTCAAACGATATTTCAGTATTTATTAAAAGTGGATAAAAATCATCCGACCCTTTTAATATTTCGAACTCTGATCCTTGTGTATCAATTTTCAGATAATCAGGCGTAATTTTTTTTTTTTTACAATATTTATTAATTGTTGAAACTTTAATATTTTGTACTTTCTCTATCGCATATAGCTTTCTATCCCAAAAAAGACTCCTTAATTTATCGTTGCTTTTAAAAACACTTGAATTACCTCTTTTATGCGTAATATATAATTTTTTAGATGTTGTTTTATTCCAAAGTCCAAATGGGATTACCTTATACTTTTTTTTTTCTAAAATTTTTCTTTCTTCAGCTTCGGGTTCAGAAATATGTATATCTATAAATTCTAAGTAATTATTAAAAATCCTTTGGTGCCCCCATCTGCCCCCTATATCAATTACGTTAATTTTTTGAGAGTTTAATAAGTATCTTAGCCTCTTAGAATTATCTTGATTTTCAATAAATCTATCGAATGATTTAAATGAAAGACCAACTTTATCGGTTTTAACAGAAAAAAGATATATATCTATAATATATGAATATAGTTTCGAGAAAATTTTAACAAGACTCAGTCTTCTAAATATTTTGGATATAAGGTTATTTAATAATTTTGCGGGCACACTATTTTTCAAAAGTTAAGCTAATAATATACAACATATCTTTTTTATAGAAAATATATTTTTAGTAATGTTTAGAATTTAAATTAAAATAATTATATCTTTATAAAACAAATTTTAAGTGTTTATAGGATAAATTATTGAAAAGTTTCTTCGCAAATTTTTTTAAGATCTGTTCTTGAAATTTTCCCGGACGTCGTACTTGAAAATCTATTTAATTCAAGAAATAAATCTGGATGTTTATATTTTGGCAAACTTTTTAATAACTTACTTTTCTCCTTGAGTTCTATTTTATCTTGAGTAATACAAAAAACTTTTGATTTTTTCTCCAAATATACAACGTATAAAATCTTTGTTTTTAATATTCTTTTATAATTGAACTCTAGATTAAGGATATTAAGCCTATATCCAAAACGTTTGAATTGGTGATCAATTCTTCCTTTACAAAAATAATATTTTTTTGATATCTCAAAAATATCACCAGTATCATATAAAAAGTATCCATCCTTTTTTTTATTCTTAAGAAAATTTTTTCCTAGATATGACTCAAAAACTTGAGGACCGTTCACTAAAAGAGTATTTGTTTTTTTATTAAAATCTAACTTTACGTGTTTCATTGGCTTTCCTGCAGGAGCATAAGAATCCTGAAAAAAATTTTCTTTAAGAATTTTTTCTAAATCACAATAAAGGATCCAAGGTGATACTTCTGTTGAACCATAAAAATTTAATAGTTTGTTGTAATAAAAGTTTTTTTTTATATCTATAATCAAATTTTTCTCAATTGGTTCTCCACAGGTGATTAAATATTTTATATTACATTTCTTTTTCATTGTTTTTATAAGAGTTTTATAAAGTGTTGGAACCGTAATAAGGATGTTTACTTTATTTTCTTTGATAAAAGATTCAAAGTTTAAAATGTCGCTAAACTTACCCGGAGTCAAAGTTTTTCCATTTGTAAAACAAAAAATTAGAATTGGTATAGAAATAACGAATGACACTTCATGAAAGTCAGCAAAATTGTCATTTTTATTAAGTTTCAATATTTCACCAATATTATCAATATTAACTATAATATTCTGTAGAGAAAGTTTTACTCCTTTTGGCTTTCCTGAACTTCCAGATGTAAAAAAGATTGCTTTAGGACCTTTTTCATTAATATTAATTTCAAAAGTATTAACAGTATTTTTTAAACTTAAATTAGCTAAATTTAAATTTTTATATTTTGAAATGAAATTATATTTTTTAAAATCATTATGAAGAATAATAGGATAAGAAAAATGCTTTATAATTTCAATTAAATCATTTCTTGAAATATTTTCTGATACAGGTATCCAAGGCTTTGCTGACAAAAAAGAAAAAATATGAGAAGAATAAGTGTTGAATGATTTATCGCAAACAACAATTATTGCATCAAACTTTTTTTTACATAATCTATTTTCTAGAATACTAAGGAATTTATATAGATGATTGTAAGAATAATCTTGATCTGCTCTCAAAAAAATATTATCAGATATAAAGTTTTCTAATATTTTTTTTTTTATCTTAGAAATAGAGGTTATAAGATTAAAATTATTTTTCATTTATAAAGTCCATTATACTTTTAACTTTATAATTTTTTATCCTCTTTTCATATTCGTCAATATTGAAATTAAATTTTTTTTCTAATAACACAAATAGTTCAACGGCTTGAAGCGAATCTAAAAAATTATCTCTAAAAAGATCATGATCTGATTTTAAATCATCTATATTTATAGAATCATCAATATTATGTAAAAGTTCTTTTATTTGCTCTAAATCAATCATTATTATTTCGCAAGTCCATATGGATTTTCTTTTAAAATATTAATTCCATACTTAAAGTAATCAAATAAAGAAATATATGAAAAATCTACTCCGTGCACTCTTTCTTGCTTAATTTTATTTTTATTTTTTAAATAAACTGATATTAACCTTTGATCTATATCTTTTTTAAAAGATAACTTTCTAACATATATTTTTTCACTTACTTTTTTTTCTATATCTTTATTATATCCTTTAAAATTTTTGAAGAATCTATAGGGTACTTTACAAAATTCTTCACAAACATGAATTGTTACCCAACCGAAATTATTAGGATCGATTCCTATTCCAATACCTTTACAATTCTGATTCATTGAAAGTGATCCTATTACAGAATCATTTCCCCAGGCAGTTGTTTGTTTTAGATCACATAATTCTCTGGCATTAGGCCCAATTATTGCGTAGTTGTAAATAGGACGATGTGTTCTGTAGAATTTAAAACTTTCAACTATTTTTTTATTTAAATAACCTGAAGTTATATAATTAATTTTCAAACTAGTTTCTCTTGTCCTAAAAAAATTGAAATTATAGGTTGGAATAATTATGGTATATTTTTCTTTTATTAATTTTTCTATATAATTTAAAACATAACCAATAAATTGATTCATTTTTTCACCTTTATTTATTCGCAGAAAATTTAAAATATCTGACATAATGAATATATTTTTTTTCATTTTAAATCTTTAATAAATCAAATCTTGTTTTTAAGAATTCTGTAAATTTTTTCTTTTTAAATTTTTTTTTATCAATCTGACAAACATTAACTATTTCACTTGCTGTCCCGGTTAAAAAAACTTCTTCGGAATTTATCAATTCGTTAATTCTAAAATTTCCAACTTTATAGTTTATTTTTTCATTTTTTAAAATATTTAAAACAATTTTTCTAGTTATCCCGGCTAATGAACATTTTGTAGTTGGAGTAAAAACCATTTCATCTTTAAACCAAAATATATTACATGAACTAGATTCGGCTACATAATTTTTGTAATCCAACATAACTACATCATCAAATCCTTTTTTCATAGCTTCATTTTTAGCCAAAGTTAATATTTGATATGATCCAGAAGATTTAGCAGCTACCGGTGACGTATCTGGACCTGGTTTTTTCCATTTAGCTAAAGTCAGTTTTAAAGATGAATTTTTATAAAATGCATCCCATCTCCAGGCTGCTACACTCAATAAAACTTCGCAATTTTTTGTATCAGGAGCCATTGACTGAGCTCCTCTAAAAACTATAGGTCTAATGTAACCATTGTTAAGTTTATTTTTTTTTACTACTTCATTACAAATATCAATTACTTGTATTTTTCTTAAATTTAGGTTTAGCCCCATTATTGCGCATGATCTAAATAATCTATCTACATGTTCTTCTAAGAAAAAAGGTTTTTTGTTATAAACTCTTATGCCTTCAAAAACTGATGAGGAAAAGTGAAGAGAATGGGATAAAACATGAATCTGCGAATCTTTAGATTTTAGATATTTGTTTTTAAGAAATATAATTTTACATATTTCTTCAAAATTCATCTAGATCTTCTATTCATTTTTTTATGATGAGCAAAAAAGAATACAAGTGATTTTCTACTTCCATCTAATACTTTGGTAACTTCGTGTGGATAGTGACAGTTACTAATCATGAGTGAGTTATATTCAGTTTTATAATCTATAAAATCTTTTTTGTTAGTATAAACTCTAAAAATCCCACCATCATAATCATCACCAAATTGGATAACACATGCACATAAATAGTCAGGGTTGCTATCAACATCGAGGTGATGTCCAATAAAACAGTCTTTATCAATTTTATTGAACTGAACTCTTCTTAAATATAGCTCTCTATCATCTTTCATGATATTTTTTAGAAGTTTTTTTATTTTTTCACCACCAACTATTTCTATCACCACTTTTGCAAGTTCTTTATTGAGTAATCTTGGCCTATCTTTATCACTCATAAATCGCCCAACCCAAAGATGATTGGGTTCATCAGCATCACCAATTGTTATAAACTCTTTCTTTACTTCATTGCATAGATTCTCGAGCGTTTTTAAATCTTTTTTTGAGATTGGGACAGATGCTTGCTTAATGTAACATGAACCATTCTCTTGATAATTTCTACTAAGTTCTTCAATCATAAGTTAATTGCTTTCAATAATCACAGATATCATTATAATTTTTTTTTTTTAGTGTTCAATATGCAATAGCATGGAAAATTAATAATTTTTTGAAAGATATATAACAGATATTGGTTTTTTAAAGTAATAAAATATTCTCATAAGAGGATGATCTGCACCAATAATTAAAGGATTTTCGTAATTATATGATATATATTCACCCATGAGTGAATACTCAGCTGCTTGATCTATTACGAGTTTATAATGATCTTCAGATTTCATGTTGGGATACCAATTTCCATATAAATTTCTTCTAGCTTTTGCGATTTTCAAAAAAAGTTTCTCAAATTCATTATCTTTTGAAAATTTGTCTAAAATTAAAGTTTTGTGTACTTGCTTTTTTCTTAACCATTCATTTTTTGAAGTAAACTTTTCAACAAATAATTCACATTCGTTTGCAGAGGATATACTTTTCATTTCTACTTTACTTTGCCTTACACATTCCATAAATTTATTCTCTTTTATTCCAAGTCTTAAACAATTTTCTTTCGTATAAGCTTCAAAATCACCAAAAAAAATATCATGCGAAAAAGTAATTTTTTTTTTTTTTAAGAAATTATATATATTTTGAACCGACTCAGATAATTTTTGTCCACCAAGACCAATTCCGCTATTTAATCTCTCAAACGTAAAAGAATAGAAGTTTTTTCCAATCTTTTTATATGAATAATCAGGACATAGAACTGAAATTAATTGCACCTTTTTTTTCTTTAATGTTAAATTAATTTTTTCAAGTTCATCATTGTTTGGTGGCCAAAATTTAGCACAAGAAAGGAATTTTTCTTTATGTTCTTCGAGTTTTTTTTTTATCTCTTTTTCAAATATTATCAATGCAATTATGGATGGATTAAAACCAATTTTTTTGGTGAAGGTGGTGTAACAGATATTTTCTTTAAATTTTGATTTATTAGAAATATTTGAACTTTTCTTTTTAACTGATTTAATCTCAAAGTTAAGATATTTTTCTTTTATAATTTTCCAAAATACCCAATTTCTAGGTTTATTATTTATCAAAATTTTTTGTTTTTCATACCTTTTTTGTAAATTAAGTATTTTTTCTCTTTGAGAAAACAATAATTCACTGTTCAAATTTAATTTTTTACCATTGCGAATATCCTCTATTATTTTTTTAGATATTTTTTTATTGAATAACTTAATATAGTTATATTCTGACGTTTTTTGCGAATAGTTCGAGAGATTTATCATAAACATCTAAATTATTTCTTGGGATTGAGGCATAAACCATTGATTTAAATTCTCCAATGTTTTTTTCAAGTCTCTTAATTTTTTCAGAAACTATATCTGGCGTACCATATATAATAATATTCTTTGCAATTTCCTTAATATCTGAAGATTCAACACCAAAAATATAGTCTTTTTTTATTTTTTTTAGTTTTTTAAGTATAACCTCAATCATAAACAAATAAGGTGAATCTTTTTTAAAAAGGTATTTTTCAACATCAGATTCTTTTTCGCAAACAAATATAAATCTAGAAATTCTTATTTTTTCTTGTACTCTTTTTCCGTTAAAATTTTCTTTGTACTCTAAGATATGATTTTTTAATATATTTTCACTACAGAAATTTGTTGATAAAATAGACCATCCATTCATTGCACAGGTTTTTACATTCATTGAATTCAATCCTAGTGCAGGCATCATTATCTCAATGTCTTTTCTTAACTTATATAAACCATCAAAAATACCTAATCCATCATTTTTATTGCCAGTTTTTTTTGTATTTACTTCAACATCTCCAGACCTAAACTTTTGAGGGATATTAGACTTAAATAGTCCAAAAATAACTTCTAAATAATCATGCATCAATTTATAATTGTCTTTTCCTAAGTTTCCAACAGCCTCGACATCACACTGATTTGAGCCGCATCCAACTCCCAACAATAACCTTCCTTTTATTAAATTATCAACCGTAGAAATCAAAGATGCCTGATGTGCAGGATTACTAAATGTTAAGTTAGCTGTCATTGATCCCAATTTGATTTTTTTCGTTATATTAGCAAGTGAAGCAATCACCATTAAACTTGATGAAATTTTTTCGTATTGATCGGCCAGATGTTCTCCAAAAAATGCAGATTCAAAATTATTTTTTTCACAAAATAAAACCAAATTAGTTACTCTCCTTAAAACATCAAAGTAATTAGTTTCTTTCTTTTCTATAGGTATGAAGAAAATACTTTTATTCATAAAACATTATTTTAAAAGTGACGATTCTTTTAAAAAACAAACTTGTTTGCATACAATATCTAGATCATTGGATATTAATCTGCTAATATCGAATACATCATTTTTTCCATCGCAATAAGATAATATATCAAGATTTATTTTAAATAAGTTATTTTTTTTTTTAAGATTAACAATACTTAACTTGCTTGATGTGAGATGATAGAGATTTCTTTTTCCCATATTTGGTTCACAAATATATTGTGTCAGAGGTTTTTTGTAGGATATTTCTAAACCAATTAAAATTTCAATTAGTACTTTCAAAGATCCAAAAAGTCCTTTTTCTGTAACAACTCTAAAATCATCTCCGCTGGTATGGTATTCAGGATAGGTTGCATATTTACTTCTAGAAAAACCACAAATGGGAAGATTTACACCTGGTGAACAATATTGTCTTTCATCACATCCTCTATCTAAATAAGAATAAGCCGTATATTTTTTATCTTTTAAAGCTTCGATTAGCATTTTATCACTTAGGGACTTTCCCTCTCTTGAATGAATAATACTATAATTTCTCTCGTCCCCAACGCAAGATAAAACATATCCAGCAAACACGTTCTTTTTTAAGTTATCAAAATTTTTTTTTATATAGGATATTGCTCCAATTGTTTCAGGAATAAAAATAAATCTATAGCTAAATTGAAGGTTCTTAATATTAGATAAAATTTTAGCCAAAGTTGAGGCCAAAATAATTCCCGATATTTCGTTGTTAGCCATTGAAGGATGACAAATATTTGTAGAAAAAAATACCTCTTTTTTACTTTTTCCCTTTATAAATAGTTCTCCATAATTCATCTTTCCTTTTGAAAAGCTTGAATTGATAAAGACCTTATATTTTTTTTTTTTATCTAATTTTTTAAATTCATTATAACTACAACAAAAACCCCAGTCTTTCTTATAATAACTTGTAACATAAGGAATAAAGTTTGGTTGACTTTTTAAATAATGAATCTTCTTTTCAATCTCCTTAAAAGTCATTATTTTGTTTACTTTATGAGAATAACCAACAAGGTGTAGATTGTTTTTACTGAAATCAAAATATTTTTTTCCATTTTCATCTTCAATATAAGCATTTTCCACATTCCATTCTTCGGGAACAACCCAATCATAAACCTTACTTCCAGATTTTATAAAATTGTTTTTAAGACCTTTATTTATAGTTTGTAAGAAGTTGATAGTTTCGATATTACCTTTACCAGTTAGGGATCTATTAAAGCTCCAAATCTTCTTTGCTTGAGAAATCATCTCATTTTTTTTTATTTTTGATAATTCCTTATGGAAGGTATTGTAAATATTTCTAGACATTGTAATTATTCTCGATAAAGTTTCTAAGAATTCATGTAATCTCTTGTAAATTTGTCATCCAAATTTAAAAATTAAACTGTATAATATACAAAAATAATTTAAAACAAATATATTTTTACTAATCTTTAGAATTTAAATTTAGATATCCATATTTTTTTAAATCAAATTTAAGCAGTTTATTTAGTAATTTATTCTTACTCTCATAATGGCTAATTAATCTAGAATTTAACATATAATTTATTTTTCCTCTAAAGAACTTCGACACTAAAAAATCAAATCCCATTAACTTTTTATTTATCTTCCAGAAGAGTCTATAGACTGAGCTTTCCTTACCAAAAAAGGATACTAAGATTCCTCCCAAAAAATTAATTTTCCTTTTAAAAAAAATAACCCTGTTACTTACACTTTTTTTAATAATAGAATTATCATCAACTTTTATTTCTATTCCAAGAATTTGTGATATTTCTTTAATAAATTCCTCAGAACTATTTTTTAAAAGCTCAAAAGGAATAATAGAGATTTTTTTCTTTTTAAAAAAGTTTTTCCATATTTTTATTGTTTCATAAAAATCAATTACTTCTAAAGTATTTTTAATTTCTTTAGATTCCAACCAGCTTTTAAAACTTTTTGTCTCAAGTCTCTTTACTCTTTCTTGGTACCAAGAAATCAACCATGATCTTTGATTTCTTATTATCATTATTATCTCATAATCAATAGGTAGGTTTCTCAAATTATACATAATATCTTTATTTTCTAATATTTTTTTCCAATCATTGTCTCTTGGATGGGTAAATAAACAATCGTTGGGCATTACGAATACTTCAGCACTAATTATATTAATTTTTGTAGTAGAAAACTTTTTTTTTATAAAGTTGTTAATGTATTTTTTTCTAAGTTTTATTGAAACTTTTTTCTTTGTATATAAATATTCGTAAAATTTAGGATCTTTAATATAGTTGATTCTATCATTTTTTGAAAAAATTCTTTTTTGTAAGAATGTTGATGCAGATTTTGGGAACCCAATATGAACAAATGTTTTCATGTATTTAAAGATAAATTAATTTAAATATTATTATTTTTTTTTGATTCAAATTATTCTCTCCCACTCTGAAATTATTTTTTTTTGATTAAAATTTTCTAGATAATTTTTTTTGTTTTTTATAACATTTTTAGAAGGGTTTCTTACAGTTTTATATAACTTTCTTGCTAAATCCTTGTCGTTTTTATTTTTAAATTTTGTTATGAAATTATTAACATTATCTCTATCTGATATAGCACCGTCACTTACTACACAATTTAAATCAAACTTTATAGCTTCTAATAAAGCATTAGAAACCCCTTCAAAAAGAGACGGTAAACAAAATATTTTAGATTTTTCATAATATTCAGAGATATTTTTTGATTGAGATATCCAAGAGAACTTTTCCTGAAATTTAAGTTTTTTTGTAAGTCCTTTATGTTGATTGAGCAATATACCTGAACCAATAACTATAACTTTCCAGTTATTAATTTTTTTATGAATCAGAGAAAAAGCGTTAATAAATAATTTAATATTTTTTTGTGGATGATGTCTTGATACTAAAAGGATTATATTTTTTCTTTTTCTTTTTTTTCTTGTAAAACTTGTTAGAGAGTTATTAATCATTAAAACCTTTTTATTAAAAATTCTTTTAAAATATTCTAACGCAAAATGATTATTTACAACAATGTGGTCACTAGAAAAATAAGTAACAAATCTTAAAATTTTCCAATGAATTTTTGAAATTTGATAAAAAGGATTATTTCTCTCTGAAACAATTATTTTTATTTTTAAACCTATGTTTGCAATCAAAGACAGGACGTTGGTTTGAAATAGAAAACTTACAATACAATCAGGGGAAAATTGCTTAATTATGCGCCTTATATTTTTAATTCTATTAAGGTTATTTAGAATCTTATTTAAAATATTTTCAGAAATCTCTAATTGATTTAAATTTACTATATGGATCTGAGAGTTGATCTCATAAAATGATTTTTTATTACCTAGTAATAAAATCGTTACAGAGTATTTTTTTTTAATTAAATTATTTGATAAATTTGCTAGTACTCTTTGAGTACCTCCAGATTCAAGATCAGAAATAATAAACAAGATTTTTTTTCTAGCTTTAAATTTCATCGTATATTGGCTTAATTAACTTCATAAAATTATCTTTATTATAAAGTTTCCTAGCAGACGCATTAGCATTTTTAATAATTTTATTTTTTTGAGAACTCTTAGTTTTTTTTAAATATTCAAGAGTTATTTCACAAAATTCATTTTCAGTTTCACCCATGAGTCCATTTTTATTATTTTTAATGATTTCCTTAAATGCTCCTGAACTCCTTGCGACAAATGGAATTTTACTCAGCATACATTCTACTAAAACCCTTCCAAACCCTTCATTTATAGAAGTAAAAAGAACCAGATCACTTCGCATTAAAATCTTCAAATAATTAAATTGAAAATCGAAAAACTTTATTTTTATATTAGGGTTGTTTTTATTAATTACTTTCTTATTAGAGATCTTTCCAATTATAAAAAAAGTTATCTGATAATTTGATAATCTAACCAATTTATTAGCTACATTTAAAAAAAAACTTAATCCCTTTTGAGTCTTATCGCTTCCTATAAAGGATATAATTTTATATTTTTTGTCATTCCTAGTTTTTTTTATTTTATATTCAGAAATATCAAAAGGATTAAAAACAACCTTGGCTCTTTCTGACATTTCTCTTGTAAATGAAGATTTACAATAATTAGAAACAGTAATTATCTCTGCTGAAAGTTTTGAAAAAAAAATATTTTTTCTAGAATAATATGCTGAATGTTGTTGCCACAAATGCTTTATTTTAAAGAATTTGCACATCAACGACCAAAAATAGTGCATTTTGATATCGTTTGTATGAACTAAATATGGTTTGTAAGTTTTAAATAGAGTATTTACTATTTTTAAATTTATCAAAATATTAATTAATAACCTGAATGAATTGTTAATATTTTGGTCAAATTTTGACTTAAGATTGATATACTTAAAATTATGTTTTCTTAAATAATCCTCTAAAATACCGTCGGCCATCAATATAACCAAATAGTCATAACTAATTTTTTCTAAATTTTTTATTAATAGAAGAGTTGATAGATGACTACCTCCTATTGTGTTTCCCAAAAAAGGATAAAATATAGTCCTTTTATTATTTGCTTTAAGTTTTTTTATGCCCTGTCTTTTAAGCATTTAAATAACTATTTAAATTGTAAATATGTATTAATAATTTCAATTGCATTTGAATTCAAAGTAATATTATTTTCAATTTTTTTTATCTCTTTGAAATCATTTTGAGTATCTAAATCTAATTTTATATAATCAAAAGGGGTATTATTTTTAAACTTGTAAGGAGATGAATTTATACGATATTTTTCTGAATTTTCCCAAACGTAAGAAGTAACATGTTCAAGATATTCATTATTTAGCTTTTTTTGATATATTTCTTCTAAAAGATTAAGAGAAAAAACTTCAACTCCGAAACCTCTTGGCCATGCAGAATTATGAAGTGCATTGTGATTAAAAACTAGATCATAATTATTATTTAAATAATATATGATTGCATCATCAATAAATTCAGGGTCAATAAAAGGTCTGTCTGCACAAATCCTTACAATAATATCAATATTGTTAATTTTTGCAGATTCAATATATCTCAGCAAGACATTTTCTTTGTTACCTCTGTATAAATTAACATCTAGTTCCTCAGATTTAGATGCCAATGTATCATCAATTTTTTCATCGGTTGTTGCTAATACAATTGTGTTACATAATTTTGAATTTTTAGTTCTATTTATCACCCAATCAATGACCTGGTATTCTCCAATTTTTTTTAAAACCTTTTCAGGAAGTCTAGTTGAGGATGTTCTTGCCTGAATAATTGCTCCTACTTTTTGATTCATTTCTCAAAGTCTGAAAATTTAAGAATTTGATCTTCTTTCAAATTTTTTTTTGCAACTTTATTTAAAACTTTATCTAGTTGATTTGGAGAAATACCAGTTCCTGGTCTTTTGAAATCAATTTTTTTAATTGTAATTTTTTCACCTTTAAATATTTTGTGTTTAGCCACCAGACTTCTTCGTGCATACTTAAATGCTCTCTTTTCACAATTAAGTAAGACTTTTTTTGTTTTCCCTAAGGCGCTCTCAAATAATCTTACTTCCTTTACTAGTTTTTCTAATTCCATTTCATTTATTGACAACCAATGGTCTGCACTGTCAGGTAATTTTTTATCAAATGTAAAGTGTTTTTCAATAACACGTACTCCAAGCAAAACCGAACCTGCTGCTAACTTTATTCCAAGTGTATGGTCACTTAAACCAATAATATTTTTTGAAAAATTTTCTTTTAGACTATTTACAACACTTAAATTAGCATCTTTTACTTGAGTGGGATAACACAAAACACATTGCATAATTACAATATTTTTTGCCCCATTTTTTTCTAAAACTTTTACTGCATTTTTAATTTCTTGAAGCTCACTTGCGCCTGTTGATAATAAAATTGGTTTTTTTGTTTTTGCTATGTATTTTAAAAGTGGAAAATTAGTTATATCGCATGAAGCAATTTTATAGCCTCCAACATTTAAAGACTCTAAAATATCAACTGATTCAAAGTCAAAAGGAGTTGACATAAATTCAATTTTATAATTTTTACATATTTTTTTTAAGTTGCAGTAGTCATCTATATCAAAAGAATCTAGATTACTATAAGAATCGTACTGACTACCTTTTTTTTTTCTCTCACCATCCCACGACCAAAATCTAGGAGCCTTTTTGGTCGTTAGTTTGTTAGCTTTATAGGTTTGAAACTTTATTATATCAGCTCCAGCTTGAGCAGCTCCTTTAATCAATTTTTCAGCAAGATCCATTCTACCAAGATGATTAACACCTGCTTCAGCTATTATTACTGTTCGATCCTTTGAGAAACGAACTTTTCCAATCTTAAATTCCATATTTTCTTTTTAGTTTGTCTTTGATTAATTCACGCTCTTTTTTTAAAGTTATATTCTTACCGTGAATATAATATCTATAAAGAGGGATGGGAAGATAAAAACCTTTGTTTTTTTTTTGCTCAAGCCTCATTAAAAGATCGAAATCCTCACAATTATTTAATTTTGAATTGTAACCCCCAATTTTCTTCAATATAGAAGTTCTGAAATTTACACCAGCTCCATATTCAAGTCTAGTTTCTATATTTTTGAGAGAAATCTTCTCTATTTTAGCTCCGTTTAAATCAACCTTATAATAGTCATTATAAACATAAGAAATATTGATATTTTCATCTAAAATCATACTAGTTACTGGCCCCGCCATTGAATTTAGGAAATCATCTGAATCTACGCGCATCCAATATTTTCCTCGTGAAATTTTTAAAGCTTGATTAGAACAGTATCCAACCCCCATCCTTTTTTGATTTTTAATAAGCTTAATCTCTTTTTTAAATTCTGAAATTATTTCTAATGAGTTATCATTTGAATTATCATCAATGACAATGATCTCAAAACTTTTTCTAAAATACATCTGTCCTAAACAAGACCTGATTGCTCTATCTATAAATTTGGCTCTATTATGATTTAAGATTACGAATGTTTGGTAAATCATTTTAAAATTATCTCAGTGTATCTAATAACCTCGTAAAACATAACTTTAAGTCATTTTCTTTGATATTTGAATTAGAATATGAAAAATATGGTAATCTAACAGAAGAAAGTTCTATCGCTTTTGCTAATTTTGCACCGTCTATTTTTGCTTTTATATTATCAAAACTTTTATTCACAATTTGTTTCAAAAAATTATGAATGTCTTTATCTGATTTAACTACGTGAACGTGATCCAAAAAATTGTAATAGTTATGTTTGCTAAAACTAATCACAGGTTTTCCCATCAAAGCAGCCTCAAGACCAGCTGTTCCGTTAATTGTAGTAACGCCTAGAGATTTTTTTATTATTTCTATACCAGAAACATTAGCTTTAATAAAAATTACATTTGGAAAATCTAAATTAAGAGATTTATAAAAATCATCTGATCTAACAGGTGCTGAAATCCAATGTTCTTTAACCACTAAATAAACATCATGTGGTAAATATTTAGTAATCTTAAGTAGTAATTCTGTTTGATTGAAAAATTCAGGAGAATTTCCCTGAAGATTTCTCTCAGGTTCTACTTGAAGTGGAAAAAAAATAAACTTTTTATTTTTCAAATAATTTAAATCAGTTAGTTTGTTACTCATTACATGATTGATATTTCTGTAACATCTAAAATGATATTTTATTTCTTCAATTAAGGAATAATTTCGAGATTTAGATTTATAAACTCTCCAATAAAAATGATAAAAAGTTTTTTTAAAGATATTTTTTACAAGATACGAAAATTTAGACATCTCTATTTTATCTGTTTCAAGTTTTTTATTCCAACTTGGCATTGTTTTAACTTCAAAATATTTTTTAGAGAAACTGTTGTTTAATTTTTTAAAATTTTGTTCCACTAAAAAATTATTCCAAAATTCATCAGTATACCAGGTATAAAAAGACTCGAATCTTGCTGATAGAAAATGTCTTGAAATTATTCCAAATTTTTTTGCAATTGTTGATTCCACAAGATTTGATGAAATAAGCATTTTAATGTTTTTACATTTAAATTCATTTTCCCAAAAAACTATTTGTTTCTGATAATTATTTCTTAATTCATTCATAGGTATCCTATGATTATATTTTCTTGGAAAATTTATTGCATTGGAGGAAAACCCTCTTCCAAATTGTCTATGATTAAGTGTGAACCAAACGATAGGCATATATTTTTTTTCAAGTAAACCTAAGTTTAAATCTTGTTCTTTTGTTCTTTGATTTGAATTTAAAGGGTCTAACCACGAGGGTAAACTATTTATCGATTCAAATAAATTTTCAGAATTACGATCTTTATAAAAATAATTTGCATTTTCATTGCAATAAATATGAATTTTAGATTTAAAATTTTTTTTCATAAATCTGGAAAGATTTATAAAAAAATCTCTACTAGG
>CACEWP010000009.1 GCA_902563305.1 uncultured Alphaproteobacteria bacterium | reverse complement strand
GCGATTTCTTTTATTCTCTTTGTTCTAATTTCAATCAAACCAATTATTAATCAATTATCTGGAAATCTTGATAAAAAAATTAATGATCTTAAAAAAAGTATTGATGAATCAATCACACTTAAAAAGGAAGCAGAAGCACTTTATAAAGAACAAAAAGCTAAACAAAAAGATAACGAAATTTTAATTAAAAGAATTCAGGATGAAACAAAAAAAGAAATTAAAAAAATCAATGATAAACTAAATAAAGATATTGAGGAAGTAATGTTAAGAAGAATAAATAACTATAATTTAATATCAACTCAATTGGAAAATAAACTTAAAGATGAACTTAAAAATTTGATTATGGATAGAGTTATTCAATACACAGAGGTTAGAATCAAAAATAATCTATCACATAAGCAAAATATAAAGTTAATTGAAAATTCATTAAAAAATATACCAAAGCAAATCCTCTAATTACAAATGGCTGTACATACAGAACTTTCGAAAGCCAATATAAAAGAAATTTTAACAAGGTATGAACTAGGTAAACTAATCTCATACGAAGGTATTCAAGAAGGTATCGAAAATACTAACTATCTAATTGTTACAGACAAAGATCGATTTATAGTAACAATTTTTGAAAAACGAGTAGATGTATCTCAAATTCCCTTTTATTTCGAAGTAATGATAAATTCTCAATCACACGGTATTGATTGTCCAATCCCTATAAAAGATAAACATGGAGAATTTGTTAATATAATCAAGAAAAAGAAAATGGCAGTCTTCATTTTTTTAGAAGGTCGGTCCAAAAAGGAGTGGACAAATGTTGATTGTTTTCAAGTAGGAGAAAAATTAGCTAAATTTCATTTAGCAAATAAAAAAAATAGACTTTTAGTGAAAAATAATTTTGGCTTAAATTATTGGAAACAAACTTTTAAAAAAATTTCAAAGGATCTTGAATATATTATTCCAAACTCGCATAATATAATTCTTAAAGAGATCGAATTTGTTTCTTATAATTGGCCAAGAAAATTACCTGATGGGGTTATTCACGCAGATCTATTCCCCGATAATGTTTTTTTTAAAAACAAGAAAATCTCAGGATTTTTAGATTTCTACTTTTCATGTTTTGATTTCCTTTCATATGACTTTGCTATTACTATTAACGCATGGTGTTTTTATAAACAAAAATTTGTTCAGAATTTTTTTCTAAATTTATTGTCAGGTTATGAATCAATCAGAAAGCTTGAAAAAGAGGAATTTCAAAATTTAAATATTTTACTTAGAGGTGCAGCTCTAAGATTTTTATTTACGAGAATATATGATTCAATAAATTGTAATAAAAATAAATTTTTGAAACCAAAAGATCCACTAGAATTTTATAAGATACTCAATTTTCATATGAATATTAAATCATCAGGAGATTATTTTGAGTGATCTAGATTACATTATATATACCGATGGAGCATGCTTAGGTAATCCAGGCCCCGGAGGATGGGCAACAATAATTTTTGATAAAAAAAATAAAAAAAGAATACAAAGAGTTGGATCAGAAGTGACTACCACAAACAACAGAATGGAGCTAACAGCTATAATAGAATCTTTAAAGTCGATTCCATTACAAAGTAATCTAATAGTTTTTACAGATAGTAAATATGTTATTAATGGCGTTCAATCATGGATATTTCAATGGAAAAAAAATAATTGGCTGGGCTCTAATAAGAAAAAAGTAAAGAATAAGGATCTTTGGATTTTGTTGGATGATCTAACTAAAAACCACGAAATTAAATGGAACTGGGTTAAAGGACACAGTGGTGATCAGTTTAATGAAGAAGTCGATAAGCTTGCTAGAGATGAGGCTCTAAAATTAAATTGATTTGAGTACGTTTTCAGCCTTGCTTACATCAAGTCCAGGGCCCTCTTCATTAAAAACTTTCTTTACAACACCACTTTCAATCAACATGGCAAATCTAGATAATCTTTTACCTAAACCAACACTCGATAAATCAATTTCTAGGCCGCTCTTTCCTCTGAATTCACCATTCCCGTCTGATATAAAATCAATTTCACTAATTCCAAGAGAAACACTCCAAGATTTCATAATGAAAGGATCATTAGTAGATACAACGTAAATTTTTTCAATGTCCTTTTTAAAGAATTCATCCTTTAATTTTTTATATCCAGGAATATGTTCCTCACTGCATGTAGGAGTAAAAGCTCCAGGAACTCCAACTAAAATTATTTTATTATTAAATATTTTGTCTGATTCAATGGGTGATGGACCTGAATCAGTAATTTGATAAAAAGTAACTTTTGGGAATTTTTCATTTTCAATTATCATTATTTACACCTACTTTTAATAATTCACTTATTACAATATCCTTTGAAAGAATTTCTGGCAATAAAATTCCTTCTTTGTTTTTTGGACCATAAATCAGGTTTACAGGTATTCCATATCTTCCATATTGATTTATAAAATCTAATATTTTTTTATCTTTATTTGTCCAATCTGCTCTAATAGTAACAACCTTATATTTAATAAAAAATTCTGCTAATGTTTTAGAATTCAAAGTTGTAACTTTATTAAAATTACAAGTTACGCACCAATCAGCTGTTACATCAATTAAAACAATTCTGTTATCTTCAATGTATCTTAACAAGGATTCTTCTCTGAATTCTTCCCATTTAATATCTTTTCTATCAACAAACAACCTATCTGATAAGATTAATATATTTGTTAGGAGAAACAAAATAGACAAAAACATTACAAATTTAGTTTTTCTTCTAAGATAGGCAAAAACTAGAATCATGGTTGTAAGAACTAAAATCAAAGTATGATTTACATTAAAAAGATTTACTAACCATATAAAAGAAAATAAAAGAAGTAGTCCTAGAAAAAATCTTAAATTTTCCATCCATTTTCCTGGTTTTGGGAAAAAAGTTATTATTTTTGGAATAATAATAAAAAATAAATATGGTAATGAAAAACCTAACGCTATACTCAAAAAAATTAATAAAATTTCTAAAGTCGATGCACCCATTGAAAAACCAATAGCTGTACCTAAAAAAGGTGCGCTACAAGGTGTTGCCAATAAAGTTGCAAAAGCACCAGAAAAAAATTGACTACTATGATTATCCGCACCTAAACTCGTATTAATCTTATTCAATAGACGTTGGGATAAAAATATTTCAAAGAATCCTAATAAATTTAAACTGAATAACATTATGATTATTAATATAAAAAATAAAAAATAACGATTCTGAAATTGAAACCCCCAACCAACGCTTTCTCCGATTGATTTCAATAATATAACCAAACTAGCTAAAACCAAAAAAGAAGCCACTATTCCAGCAATTATAAAAAAGCAGTTTATACGAATATTTTTAAAATTATCTTTTGGTATTTTTAGAAATGAATAAAGTTTTAATGATAAAACAGGAAGAACACAGGGCATAAAGTTTAAAATAAAACCTCCTGCTAAAGCCAATAAAATAAAATAAAGTAATCTCTGTTCTTTTTTTATAGCTAATGAGACTTCCTCAAAATTTTCTCCGTCAGATATTGAAAATAATATTGGTCTGGTGAGATTTGCCGCATCATCATCTAAAAAAACTTCAAATGAATTTTCCAATTTTTCAATTTTAATGTTAGTTTCATCGGAATAACCATATACGTTTAAGCTATCAAGCTTTTCATAGCCATCAATTATAATTTTCAATTTCTCCTTTGAAATATTGTTATAAGATATTGTGAAATAATTTTGATTTTTCTCTGGTACAGTTCTTAGACTTTTACTAAAAATTAAAGAGTCTCTTTTTTTATTAAAATCGATATTTAGAATCCTTGTTTCAGAGTAGGGTATACAAATATCTTTACAAATAAGATAATCTAGCTGAATTTTTCTATTTATTTTTTTTTGTCCATTTGAATTAATTTTTACAGGAAAAACCACTTGACTGTCGTATCCAATAGTTGTGACTCCTTTATCAATAAATTTTTTTGGGAATGGATATAGAATTTCAATATCATTGGGTTTATGTATATTATCTTCCCAGCTAATATTTAAGGGAGCACCTGCATCACCTGGATTTTTCCAATATGTTTTCCAACCATCCTTTAAATCAAATTTTATACCGAAATAAAACACTCCATTTTCATTAAAAATACCTTTTGATGGAATGATTTCAACTTTAACAATCTCATCTTGATTTGGAAACTCTAGGGCAAAAGTTGGATTAATAAAAAAAATAATAATGATAGTTAAAAAATTTAAAAACATTTATCTAAAAAATTGAATTAAAAAAAATTATCTGTAATAATTTATATATGAAACGTAATTATTTAAAGGGAAATATAATTTGTGCTCTACCTCAACTCAATGATATTTTCTTTTCAAAGAGTATAATTTACCTAACACATCATAACAAAGACGGAGCCGTTGGTATTGTATTGAATTATAAAGTAATGACAATAAAAGGTTATGAACTATTCAAAAAATTAAATATAAAAAATGTTTCAGATAATTTAGAAACGGAATTTCCATTCCATATAGGCGGCCCTTTAAATCAAAATAATGGATTTATTCTTCATTCGGATGATTACAATAGTAAAAACACTATAAAAGTATCTAAGAATGTGAAATTAACGTGTTCGACAGAAATTATTACAGACATCGCTATAAATAAAGGACCCAAAAAATTTTTTATATCTCTAGGTTATTCTGGTTGGGGGCCTGGACAACTTGAAGATGAAATCAAACAAAATAGTTGGATCAATATTAGTGAAGAATTAGAACTACTATTTGACATAGATTCAGATAAAAAGTGGAATAATGCGCTCAAAAAAACAGGAATAGATCTTTCAAAATTTTCTAGTAGTTTTGGGAATGCTTAAATTATTCTAACTTTTAGTTATGAAACTTTTTAATTCGTCGATATTATTTTCAATAACATAAAAATTTTCTTTTTTACTTAATAATTTTTTAATATCTTTTGAATACTCAATTTTTTTATCAATAGATTCTCTAACTGTTTTTATAAATTTGCAATAATGTGCTGTTGCTAAATATACTCTTTTCTCTTTAGTTTTTAGTTCCTTTTGTCCGACTGATACACCGACAGCTGTGTGCGGATCAATAATTATTTTATGTTTATTATAAATTAGGTTTATTGTTTTTTTAGTCAAAACATCTGTCAACTTCCCGTACCCAAAATTATCCATCATTTTTTTTAAATGGTTTTTATTAATATCGAATTCTTTTGATATCTCAAGCTTTGAAAATAAATTACTAATGTATGTGCCATCTCCCAAGTAATCGTAAAGTAGTCTTTCAAAATTGCTTGAAATTTGAATATCCATACTCGGACTAAGTGATGTGAGTGTATTTTTAATAACCATTTTGCCTGAATCGAAGAATCTGGTTAAAATGTCATTTTTATTTGAACTAATAACTATTTTTTTTATTGGTAATCCCATTTTTTTACTAATATACCCTGCATATGCATTACCAAAGTTACCAGTTGGCACAACAAAATTTATTGGAGAGAGTGTATTATTAACTCTAAAATAAATCCAAAAATAGTAAACTATTTGACCCATAATCCTAACCCAATTGATTGAATTCACTGCAGCTAAATTAAATTCATTAGTTTGATTATTTAATTTAAAAAAACTTTTTACCAATCTTTGACAATCATCAAAGTTTCCTTTAACGGCTATGTTAAAAACATTTTTTTTATCAACAGTTGTCATCTGCCTTCTTTGGACCTCACTCACTCTCCCATATGGAAATAGAATAAATATTCTGACATTATCAGATTTTGAACAACCCTGGATGGCTGCAGACCCTGTATCACCTGATGTGGCTCCAAGAATAGTAAGTTTAATTTTTTTTTTTTCTAGAATAAAGTCATATATGTTTCCCAATAACTGAAGTGCAAAATCTTTGAAGGCAAAAGTTGGACCATGAAATAAATTTGCAATATATTCATTGTCATTTAACTTATTAAAAGAAATTATTTCTTTTCCAAAAGACTTTCTATACGTCTTGACACAAATTTCTTTCAAATTCTTTTTTGGTATTTCGTTAGCTATGAATGGTTTAATGATATGATAAGCTAGATTGGCATAATCTAATGTTCTTAAATAAGATAAATCTTTCTTATTAAAAAAAGGGATTTCCTCAGGTATATAAAGACCTCCGTCATGTGCTAAACCATTCAACAAAACTTCAGTAAATCCTAAGTTTCTGTCTTTCCCTCTTGTTGATGAGTAAAACATCTTATTTTATCTTTTTTATATTTGCAAAAAAGAATACTCCAATTAACCCAAAAGCTATTAATAGCCAAGTAATTGCATATTGAAGGTGATTATTTCTTAGATAAATTCTTGTTTGGTTTCCTATTGGAAAACCTTTTGGACCATTATTTACTGCTTCAAGGTAATAATAGTTTTCAAAACTAACATTTAGATACTTACTCATTAATTCTGGTTCAACAAAAAACCAAGTATTAGTATTAATGTCATTGTCAGGCTGAAAGTATCCTTTTCTTCCGGAGGTTCTAATAACAGCCACAAAATTTTTTTTATTCTCAACAAAACTATTTAGTCTTTCTTTTTTTTCCTTCATTTTGAGAGGTATCCAACCAGTGTCGTATACAATAAACTTACCATCGTTTGTTTTTAATGGAACCAAGATATGAAAACCATTGTTTCCTCTTTTACTCAAAGCAGGCATATACATTTCTTTTTCGTTTAACAACTCTCCTTCTATTATAATTTTGCGAAATTCATTTAACTTCGGGTCCTTAATTTGAGAAAAACTTGAAGGTGGTAATTCAAAACTATTTATCCTTTTTGAAATTAAATCGGTCTTCCAATTCAATCTTTTTATTTGCCACCCAGACAGAGAGAGAAGTATAGATAAACCTATAATAAATCCTAAAAGCGGAACAATCTTGGGCTTTAAAGAGTAGGTGCTTGAATTAAAATTAAATTTCATTGAAGGCTAAGCTGAAGCCCACCAATAAACAAAGGTAAAAAGAAACAACCAAACCACATCAACAAAGTGCCAGTACCACGCAGCAAATTCAAAACCTAAGTGTTTATTTGGTTTAAAATGGCCTCGAAGAGCCCTGAAATAACATACTATCAGAAATATCGTCCCAACAATAACATGGAATCCGTGAAAGCCTGTTGCCATATAAAATGTTGAGGCGTAGATACCATCTTCAATTCCAAAGGTTGCATGTTTATATTCATAACCTTGAAACCCTGTGAATATAATTCCTAGCACTATAGTCAGAATTAAAAATAAAAGGAAATTTTTTCTGTCGTTAGCTCTAAGAGCATGATGAGCCCAGGTAATTGTTCCACCAGAGGCGAGCAAGATAAAAGTATTAAGAAGTGGAATACCAAATGGTGGGATTAATTCAATTTCTTCTGGAGGAAAAAGCCCCCCCATTGATTCTTGTCTTCCTATGAGTTCAGGACTATCCGAACCTGGATAGAATGCTACGTCAAAAAAGGCCCAAAACCACGCTGCAAAAAACATTACTTCAGACATTATGAAAAGAATCATTCCATACCTGAGTCCTATTTGAACAACTTTATTATGGTATCCTTTTCCTCCCTCAGATTCGGATACAACATCTTTCCACCAAAAAAAACTAGATAACACTACCGCAATAGAGCCTATGGAAAAGATCAGGGTTTTTTCTTCATGCATGAATAACACAAATCCAATTGCCATTATTAAGGCAGAAAAACCAGTAACTAGAGGCCATGGACTTGGGTCAACTAAATGATATGGATGTTTTTGATTGTCGCTCATCTATTTTCTAATATACATGGTATATGACAGGGTTATTTCCTTCAAATCTTTTATGAATTTATCATCTTTAATTGCAGCGTCAATAAAAAAAGAAACGGGCATGCTTACTTCTTCGTTAGCAGATAATAATTGTTCTTCAAAACAAAAACACTCTATTTTATTAAAATATTTACCAGCTTGTAATGGGGTAACGTTGAAAACCGACATTGTTGTTATAGGTTTATTTGAATTGTTTCTTGCTTTATAAAACGCTAAGTTATTTTCACCTATTTGAACATTGATTGTTTTTTTCTCAGGTTCAAAAAGAATTACAGAACCTTTTTCAATAGTTGAATCAAACCTAACATTTATTTTATCCTTTATTATTTCCCCATTATTCTCATCTGAAAGTTGAGGTGTTCCTCCAAAACCAGTTACTTGACAAAAGATTTTATATAGTGGAACGGCAGCATAACTCATAGCTAACATTGCAAAAGCAAATAGTATTAGAAAAAAAGCTTGCTTATTAGTTTTATTATAATTTACAGTTCTCATCTTAAAATTTTAGTATTGTTACAAAGTAAAATATAGTGGCTAATGAAAACAAAGCTAGAGCTAAAACGATATTTTTATTATTTTTCATTATCTTTTACAAGAATGAATCAATCACTATCGATAAAAAAATCAAATATAAATAAAGGATTGAAAACTTAAAAAGCTTTGGTGCATAAAGCGAATTTTTTGTATCTTTGCTTCTCAATAACATGTAAGAAAGAAAACAAAAATAAGAATTTAGTATTACTGTTACACTTAAATAGAAAAAGCCTGAAAAATTTAAAATATAAGGTAAAAGTGATATGAAAAATAGAATCAATGAATATGTAAAGATTTGATTTTTTGTTACTCGTTTTCCACTAACAACTGGTAACATTGGAATCCTCGCTTTTGAATACTCGATGTCTTTGTAAAGAGCTAATGCCCAAAAGTGTGGAGGTGTCCAAAAAAAAATTATGCAAAACAAAATTATGGGAAGCAAGCTGACTTCTCCCGTTGAGCATAGCCAACCTATAACTGGAGGAAATGACCCGGCTGCTCCACCTATTACAATATTTTGTGAGGTCTTTCTTTTTAACCACATTGTATAAATAAACACATAAAAAAAAATTGAAAATGCTAATAACAATGCGGCTTCGTAATTAACTGCAAGACCAAGCATAATAACAGAAATTATGGATAAAACGACACCAAAGCCTAATGCATCTAAAGGCTGAACTTTACCATTGGGTATTGGTCGTTGTTTTGTTCTTTCCATTAAAGAGTCAATATCTCGATCGTACCACATATTTATAGCACCAGACGCGCCTGCTCCAACTGAAATGCAGAGAACAGAAATAAAAAAGAAAAACGGATGGATATTCTGAGGGGCAAGGATTATTCCACAAATAGAGGTAAAAACAACAAGAGTCATAACTCTTGGTTTTAGTAAGCTAAAGTAATCTTGAACTGAACTATCTTGTTCACTTAGAATGCTGTCGTTATATTTTAAGATTTTAGACTGCAAAGTTTACTCCAACTTACTTAAAGTAATCTTACTTAACTTTAGGAAGGTCGTCAAATGAATGAAACGGTGGAGGCGAACTCAATTGCCATTCAAAAGTAGTGGCTCCTTTTCCCCAAGGATTTTTCTGAGCTTTCCTGGAGCGCATAAATGCTTCAATAATTACAAAAACAAAGAAGAAGGCAGCAAAAACAGATATATATGCTCCAATACTTGATACATAATTCCATCCAGCAAAAGCATCTGGATAATCTGGAATTCTTCTAGGCATACCTGCTAATCCGGAGAAGTGCATTGGGAAGAATGTAATATTAACACCTACAAATGTTAGCCAAAAATGTATTTTTCCTAAAATCTCACTATACTCAATTCCAGACATTTTACTAAACCAGTAATAAAAACCTGAATATATTGAGAAAAGGGCACCCATAGACATTACGTAATGGAAATGTGCAACCACGTAATAAGTGTCATGTAATGCGACGTCAATACCAGTATTCGCCAAAACAACCCCTGTCACCCCGCCTAGGGTGAAAAGAAAAATCATAGCAATCGCAAAAAGCATAGGAGTTTTAAATTCAATTGATCCACCCCACATAGTCGCGATCCAACTAAATATTTTAATACCAGTCGGAACAGCAATTACCATGGTAGCGGCCAAAAAGTAAGCCCTAGTATCAACGTCCAGACCAGTTGTATACATGTGGTGAGCCCACACTACAAAACCTACAACACCTATTGCAGCCATGGCATAAGCCATACCTAAATATCCAAAAATTGGTTTTTTAGAGAATGTGGAAACGACGTGACTTATAATTCCAAAACCTGGTAATATCAAAATATAAACTTCTGGATGACCAAAAAACCAAAAGAGATGTTGAAAGAGAACAGGATCTCCACCCATCTCAGCATTAAAAAAGGCAGTTCCAAAATTTCTGTCAGTAAGCATCATTGTAATGGCACCAGCTAAAACTGGAAGTGACAAGAGTAACAAAAATGCTGTTATGAGAATTGACCAAGCAAACAGGGGCATCTTATGCATTGTCATCCCAGGGGCTCTCATGTTAAAAATTGTGGTAATAAAATTGATAGCACCCAATATGGAAGATGCGCCAGCTAAATGCATTGAGAGTATAGCCATATCAACGGCGGGCCCACCATGGCCAGTTGTTGATAATGGAGCATAGAGTGTCCAGCCCGGCCCAGCACCATCTCCAACAAAGGCGGAACCTATAAGTAATATTATTGAAGGGGGCAACAGCCAAAAACTTAAGTTGTTCATTCTTGGGAAAGCCATATCTGGAGCACCAATCAAGAGCGGAACAAAATAATTTCCAAATCCACCCACCATGGCAGGCATAATCATAAAGAAAATCATTAAGAGTCCGTGCGCAGTTATCCAAACATTGTATCTTTGATAATCATCTCCTAAAATCTGCATTCCAGGTTCAGCCAATTCCATTCTAATTAATAAAGAAAAAATTCCACCAATTAAACCCGCTATTATCGCAAATACGAGGTAGAGAACCCCTATATCTTTATGGTTGGTTGAAAAAAAATATCTTTTAAAAAAAGATGGTGCGTGACTAGACATATAAAATTCCTCCCTTACTTGATCGCAAATTTTTCGTTAATATTGCTTGCAAATTCTTCTTTTGCCGTAACTATCCAAGATGCAAACTCATCTTCAGTGACTGCTCTTATAGAGATTGGCATAAATCCATGTCCAATACCGCAAAGTTCTGAGCATTGACCATAATACATACCTGGTTCTTTAATATTAAAATAAGTTTCATTCAATCTTCCTGGTATAGCATCCATTTTAACGCCTAATGATGGAACTGCCCATGAGTGAATAACGCCAGAAGGATCGCTGGTGATTTGCATTTTTATGTTTTTGTTAACAGGAACTACCAGTTGATAATCTGTAGAAAGGAGCCTTGGTTGGCCTTCCTCTAATTCATCATCTTGGAGCATTATTGAATCAAAAGCTATACCATCATGATCAGGATATTCATAACCCCAATACCAAGTGTAGCCAGTAGCTTTAATTGTCATATCAATATTTGAGAAATCATTTTGATTGTAGAGTAGTCTAAAGGATGGGATGGCAATTACTACTAATATTAAAACGGGGACTAAGGTCCATGCTACTTCTAAAAGAGAATTGTGGGTAGTTGTGGATGGCTTTTTATTATTCTTGGCACTAAATTTGACGCAGACGTAGGCTAAAAGTAGGAAAACAAAGACGGTTATTGCTGTTATAATCCAAAAAACAAAATCATGGAAATCTATCAACTTTTGCATTAGCGGTGAACCTGCTTCTTGAAAACTCAGTTGCCATTCTGTGGGCTGACCTTTAGCCAGTAATGCATTAGAGAAAAGTAAAAAACTAAAAAAACTTAAGAACTTCATATTTCCACATATAGTAATTGTTAATAGGATTAATATAATGATCATTTAAAAAAAAACAAATAAATATTCATTTAATATTAATAAATATAATCTATATAAAATATATGAATAGGTTTGTATAAAGTAAATCAGAATATTTAACTTGAAAGACATAATAATTATGAGAAGAATTGATAAAAAATGGGATGATGAAAAAGTAAAATTAAAAGTTGATGAACTCCTAAATAACTCTGATGAAGGCGAACTATTCATTGAAGAAGTTTTTTCTGAAAACATACTGTTCGATGATAATAAAGTTAAAAATGCAAGCTATGATCAAGATAAAGGTTTTGGTCTAAGAACAGTTGAAGAAGATTCTATAAATTTTTCTCATAGTAGCGAATTATCAGAAGATGCTTTGATTAATGCTTGTAACTCAGTAAAAAGAAAAAATTATAATTCAAAAAAAGAATCGGAATTAATTCTACAAAAGAGTAATTTATCTCTCTATACAAATGAAAATCCAATCAACCAAATATCACTTCGAGAAAAGATTAGCTTTTTAAACACGATAAATAAGTTCTCTAGAGACCTCGACCAAAAGGTTAAGGAAGTTTCGGTTAGTCTTAATGCTAACTATCAAAATATAGAGGTAATTACAAAAAATGGAAATCTCTTTTACGATTCAAGACCACTTGTTCGCTTGAACATAAATATATCGGTCCAGAAGAAAGGCCAGCTTGAGACTGGTTCTTTTGGAATGGGTGGAAGATATCTTTATGATAAACTCTTAACTGAGGAAAACTGGAAAAATGGAGTAAAAAAGGCATATGAACAAGCTGTTGTAAAATTGTCAGCAAAAGAAACCCCAGCCGGAGAACAAACTGTTATTTTGGGTCCTGGTTGGCCTGGTATTCTTTTACATGAAGCTATTGGTCATGGTTTAGAAGGCGATTTCAATAGAAAAAAAACTTCAGCATTTCACGATCTTGTAGGAAAAAAAGTTGCTTCAGAGCAAATTTCAGTTGTTGATGACGGAACTATTAATGATAGAAGAGGTTCCTTAACCATTGATGATGAGGGTACTCCATCACAAAATACAATGCTGATTGAAAATGGTATATTAAAAGGTTTTATGCAAGATCGCTTAAATGCAAGTTTAATGAATCAAAGTTCCACTGGAAATGGTCGTAGACAAAGTTACTCCCATTTACCAATGCCAAGAATGACTAATACCTACATGCTTAATGGAAAATACGAGCATGATGAACTAATTAAATCAACAAAAAAAGGAATATATGCAACTCAGTTTAGTGGTGGACAGGTTGATATAACCTCAGGAAAATTTGTTTTTAGCGCCTCAGAAGCATATGAAATAGTTAATGGAAAAATATGTAGTCCTTTAAAAGGTGCTACATTAATCGGTAATGGACCGGAGATACTTAAAGAGGTAACTAT
This sequence comes from uncultured Alphaproteobacteria bacterium, assembly GCA_902563305.1. Taxonomy (GTDB): domain Bacteria; phylum Pseudomonadota; class Alphaproteobacteria; order Methylaequorales; family Methylaequoraceae; genus Methylaequor. The sequence continues at coordinate 34,223 of CACEWP010000009.1, read as the reverse complement.
GGTTGCCAATAATTTAGAACTTGATGATGGAATAGGAACATGTGGAAAAGAGGGACAAAGTGTACCAGTTGGAGTAGGACAACCTAGCCTAAAAGTTAGAAACTTAACAGTTGGTGGTACTATCTAATTTTTTTTTTGTGTGATTCGTCAAATATTTCCTCTTCGTATTCAATAAACGATTCTATCATACTTTTCCAAAGATTTCTTACCAAATCTGGAGGAATGCCTCTCTTTTTTGCCTCATTATCCAATCTTTTTAGAATTTTATCAATTCTATCCTGATCAATAATCTGATCTCTATCTTTAAACTCAACTATTTTAGTAACTAACTCTTTTCTGTCAGATATAAGTTCTAGTATTTTGAGATCAATTGTATCTATCTCACTTCTAATATTATTAATTTTGTGTGATTTACTCATAAATTATTTAAAATAATTATTTTTGTATAACATATCAATATTATTAGACCATTGATTTAAATATAATTTTTTCCAGTTATCGGCCGGAGTTACCCCTGAGTTAATAATTTTTTCTAATGGTTCTAAAAAGGAATCTTCAGTCTTACCTGATAACTTGATATTTCTATTTCTCAATCCACGAGATGAAAGATTTATCATTCTTTTTGCAAAATCGAGAAGACTCTCATTATTAGGTGAGTATGATTTAAACCCTTTTGTTCTTGCATCACTATAGAAGTTTTTTATTTCAACAAAGCTCCAATTATTTACAATATCAGAAACTTGATCTAATACATCTTGATCATATAGAATTCCTGTCCAAAAAGCGGGAAGAGCGCATACTCTTGACCACGGCCCACCATCTGCACCCCGCAATTCAATAAAAGACTTCAACCTTACCTCTGGGAAAATTGTTGTCAAATGAGTTTCCCAATCAGAAATAGTTGGTTGAATATCTTCTTGAAATTTAATTCTATTTCCAAGGAAATCTCTAAAGCTTTGTCCCGAAAGATCAATATATTTTTCATCTCTAATTATAAAATACATTGGCACATCGAGTGCGAAGTCTACATATCTTTCAAACGAGAAATTTTCATCGTGAATAAATGGAAGTAATCCGCATCTGTCCCTGTCTGTTTTAGTCCAAATATATGACCTATAACTTAGATATTTAGTTAGTTTCCCCTCTACAAATGGCGAATTTGCATATAATGCTAAAATTACAGGTTGAATTGCTTGCGCCACTCTAAGTTTTTTTATCATGTCGGATTCAGACATAAAATCAAAGTTTGCTTGGATCGTCGTAGTTCTCATCATCATATCCAAACCTTTATTACCTACCTTTGGCATATATTGACTCATAATTTGATACCTTTTTTTTGGCATTAATTTTAGATCTTTCAATCCCCATTTTGGTAAAACACCCATACCCATAAATTCAATTTCAGAATTTCTGCAAACCGTATTCAACTCATCATGATGTTGATTAACTTCTTTACAGGTCTCAAATAAACTTTTTAGAGGAGCTCCAGACAGTTCTATCTGACCACCTGGTTCGAGTGTAATAGACGATTTATTCTTTTTTAACCCAATTATATTTCCATTTTCTTCGATTTTAATCCAATTAAATTTAGAGCTTAAATTTAAAAAAATATTTTGAATATCATTAAAATTTATCGGGCTTAAATCTTTTTTTTTAAAGCCAAATTTCTCATGTTCAGTTCCTATTCTCCAATCATCTTTATTTTTACATCCACTTGAAAGTTTCTCAATAAGATTTTCTTTAGATAAATTTCCTGTCACTTTAGCAAAGCCCTTATACAAGATAATGAATAGATTGCAGCTGTATCAGCCTTGAGAATATTATCACCCAAACTAATTTTGAAAACTTTTTTATTTTTAAATAATTCTCTGTCTGAAGAGGACCAACCACCAATCGGGCCAACAAAAATGGCAATTTTTTTAAATTTTTTGAGCTTTAATTGCGACTCAAATATTGGATTTCCACCCTTTTCATCGCAAAAAAAAATTATTCTGTTTTCATCCCACTCCTCCAATACATCTTTAAGTGTTTGAACTTCTGAAATTTCAGGAAGAGAAATAGAGTTACTTTGCTCGATTGCTTCAATAGATATTTTTTTTAATCTATTAATTTTAGGGTATATTTTAGAAGAAAATTCTGTCAAGATTGGAATAATTTTTTTAACTCCGATTTCTGAAGTTTTTTCTATTAGAGTATTAACATTTTTAATTTTTACTATACCAAAGTATAAAGAAATATCAGGTATCATGTTTTTCTTTCTAACATAATTAATTGGAGTGAGAGTTTTCTCGTTATAAAAATTCAATTTACACTCCCATTCTGAGTCTTGATTAAAAACAAATATTTTTTCTTCGCTTTTTTTTCTCATAACATTTTTTAGATAGTGTATGTGATTATGATCAAGTAAAATTTTCTGACCTTTAATAATTTCTTTTTCTAAGTATATTCTTATTTTGGACATATCATCGTTATGAAATTGAGGAATTTTGAAAATATGTTTAAAAAAATTAAGGAAAAATGCAAGAATTTATTAATTCTTGGACGTTATAACAGTCCAGTAGGAGCACTTTTATTAATGTGGCCATGCTATTGGGGGTGTCTAAGTGCCAATGTTATTAGGACTAATACCATTCAAGATTTGATTTTCCTCACAATCGGTTCATTTGTAATGAGAGGAGCTGGATGTTGTGTAAATGATATTTTTGATAAAAATTATGATAAAGAAATCAAAAGAACAAAAAATAGACCATTGGCTTCAGGTAAATTAGATATTAGAGAATCAATTTTTTTTATTTTTTTCCAATTACTAATTGGATTAATTGTTGTTATACAGTTTGAAATTAAAATTATAGTTATAAGTTTTATTATCATTCCATTTGTTATTATTTATCCTCTATTCAAAAGATTTACTTATTTCCCTCAAGTTATTTTAGGATTAATATTTAATTGGGGAATTATTATTGGATACATTAGCCAATCAGAAAGTTTCAGTACATCAGTTTTATACCTATATTTTGCAGGAGTCTTTCTGACAATTGCCTATGATACTGTATATGGTTTCCAAGATATACAGGAGGACAAAAAATTAGGTTTAAAGTCATTATCAATTCTTTTTGAAAATAAAAAAAATTATTTATTATTGATCTATTTTTTAAGTTTTATTTTTTTTTCTACCTTCTTTTTTAAAAACTATTCAAATAATTTGTTTAATTTTTTTTGTAGCTCCATCATTGCTTATTTTCTGTTAAGACAATTTTTTGCTTTTAAAAAAGGTTTGAATTTAATGGATATTTTTAAATCAAATATTATTTTTGGAGGTGTGGTTTCGATATTAATGACTATTCAATATTACTTATGAGGTAAAATTATGTATCGAATATTACAATTATCAACATTTTCCCAAGATATTTTTTCCCACAACTGTTTAGCATCTTCAAAAGTTTTAAAAGGGCCGTATTTTTCTTTTTTGGACTCATCTTCAAACTCTTCAAAAGAAGTATCTTTAAAAGTTCCGCCTACTACATAATAACTCATAAAAAAAATAGTATTCCTATATTGTATTTATAGCAAATTAAAATATAAATTAAGATCTTATGGATAAAAATTCTTTAAAAGATATTCTAAAACGACTGAAAAAAATGGGTTGTCAGGAATCGGATGTATATTTTTCAAAAATTAAGACATTGAGTAGTGCATCGAGACTTGGAAAAATAGAGAAAACTGAAGAATCTATGGTGAGTGAAGTTGGAATTAGAGCAATTGTAAATAAGAGACAATCCATTGTATCTACAACTAATTTAGAAAAAAAAAATATTGATTATTTATTAGAAAAAGTTGTTGGTATGGCAAAGGTTGTCCCCAAAAATAAATATTGTGGTCTAGCAGAAAAAAAAGATATAAGAAAAATTGATGAAAAACTGATAAAAAAACTTGAAGTCTCAGACCCTTTTGAACCGTCCTTAAATCAAATAAAAAATAATGTTCTAAAACTTGAAGAAAGCGCATTAGAAAACAACAAGATTACAAATTCGGAAGGTGCTGAAATAGCCTATTCAAGAAATTCATTCCTACTTATGGGTTCAAATGGGCTAGAAATAGAAATGGAAAAAACACACAGTGATTTTATTATAGCAGTTCTTTCTGGTTCTAAGGGATCAATGGAAAGAGAATATGACTACAAATCTAAAGTTTTCTTCAAAGATTTAGGAGACTTTAAAAAAATTGGTAAACAAGTTTCAGAAAAGGCTGTAAAAAAATTGAACTCAAGAAAGTTAAAAACATGTAAATCAGACGTAATCTTTGATTCAAAGGTTTCTTCTAGTCTTTTAAGAAATTTATTCACTGCCTCCAATGCTCCATCTATAGTTAAAGGTATAAGTTTTCTTAAAAATAAAATTGATAAGAAAATTTTTAATGAACAAGTTTCTATAGTTGATAATCCTTTATTGGAAAAAAAATTGAGATCAAGGATCTGTGATTGCGAGGGAATTAAGTCTGAAAAAAAAATTCTTATTCAAAACGGAGTTCTAAACTTCTTTTTTAATTCTTTAAGTTCTGCAAAACAGATAAATCATAAACCAACTGGACACGCATCAAGATCAGTCTCATCTATTCCATCTGTGTCCTATTCGAATTTATTTATGGAAAATGGGAAAATTTCTAAATCTGATATGATAAAATCTTTAAAAAAAGGTCTACTTGTGACAGAATTAATGGGTAGCTCTATAAATTATTCTAATGGTGATTATAGCAGAGGTGCATCTGGTTTTTGGGTGGAAAATGGTGAAATATGTTTCCCGGTATCTGAAATTACAATAGCCGGTAATCTTAAAGATATTTTTTTATCTTTAATTCCTGCTGATGATCTTCAGTTCGATTTTGGTCTAAACGCACCTTCATGTTTTGTTGAAAATTTAACTCTTGGTGGCAAATAATTGTCTGAATTTTTGTTTCCATCTTTTATAGAAGATGAATCAAGGAAGGCGGTTCTGGAAGCAGGTAAAATAGCTAAAAGACTAAAAAAAAATATTTCAGTTAAATATAAATCAAAAAATCAACCTGTAACAAATGCAGATGTGACTATAGATAATTTTCTGAAGATATTTTTTGAAGAAAAAACACCAGATTACGGTTGGGTTTCCGAAGAGTCGGAAGATAACAAATCAAGATATAGTTCTGATTTTTTTTGGTGTTTGGATCCAATTGACGGTACAAGATCATATATCAATGGTAAACCTGAATACACAATTTCTTTAGCATTAATAAAAAAAGATATACCGGTCCTAGGAATTGTATTAAACCCTGAAACAGAGGAACTTTTCTTTGCAATCAAAAATAAAGGAGCTTACTGCAACGAAAATAGACTAAATGTTAGTAACAAACAGAATCTTTCTTCCTCAATTTGTGCAATCAGTAGTTCAGAGGTTGCAAATGTAAAGGAATATGATTGCTTCCATCAAGAAAATATTATTAAAATGGGTTCTATAGCTTATAAAATAGCTTTGGTTGCTAAGGGAAAGGTTGATATTGCAATGAGTTTTACAAAAAAAAATGACTGGGATATTGCTGCTTCTCAACTAATTTTAGAAGAAGCTGGAGGAGTATTAAAAAGTATATTAGGAAAAAAAATGATTTATAATAGTCCACATATGAAAATCGACTCTGTCATTGCTGGAAATCATAAATTAATCAATAAATTACTTTTTAAACTTAATGAAAAATAATAAAAATACTTCCAAACTTCTAAAACGTCTTTTCTCTGATTACGTAAAGAAACATTATTCGAAATTAATCATATCTATGTTTTGTATGATAATTGTTGCCGCAGCAACTGCATTAAATGCATGGATGATGCAACCAGTACTGGATGAAATTTTTATTAATAAAAATCGTACTCTAATTATTATAATCCCCATCGCTATAATTATTATTGCTATAGTCAAAGGACTAGCGTCTTACTTTCAGTCAATTTTTATGAGTTTCATTGGTTACAAATTAGTTGCAGATATACAAAATCAAATGTTTAAGTCAGCTGTTAGATGTGATTTGTCTTATCACAACCAGATCAATTCAGGAACCTTAGTATCAAGATTTATTGCAGATGTGGGTTCATTATCTAGAGGAGTTCATAATGTTATTATAAATATAATTAAAGATTCTTTAACTTTCATTTTTCTTGTTGGTGTAATGTTTTATCACGATGCAAAACTTGCTTTCATAGCTCTGTTTATTTTTCCTGTTGCAATTTATCCGATAAGAAGAATTGGAAAAAGATTAAGAAAAATATCTAAAAATACTCAAGTTGGTTTTGGATTATTAACTTCAAAATTATCCGAATCATTTTCTGCAATAAAAACTATTAAAGCTTTTAACTCTGAAAATTTTGAATCAAAAAGAATTGACAAAGAAATTTTTAATATATTTGATTTGACTTATAAATCCACAAAAGTCAATTCAATTGCAAGACCATTAATGGAAATAATTAGTGGATTAGCAATTGGTGGTATAATATTTATTGGTGGAAGTCAGGTCATTCAGGACCAAACCACTCCAGGAACTTTTTTTTCATTTTTAACAGCCCTGTTAATGGCTTATCAACCAATCAAGTCTCTTGCAAGTTTAAATGCAACACTTCAAATAGCTATGGCTTCGGCTGAAAGAGTTTTTGAAATTATAGATAAGAAAACTTTGATAAAAGAATCAAAGTTCCCTAAAGATAATGACCTAAACCTTAATTTAAAAAATAATATAAGAATTTCTAAAATGTCTTTTAAATACCCTAATTCAACAAAATTAATTCTTAAAAATATCAATTTAGAAATTCATAATGGTGAAAGAATAGCTCTAGTTGGGTATTCAGGAGCTGGAAAAACAACTCTAATGAATTTATTACCAAGATTCTTTGATCCATCAAAAGGAAAAATAGAAATAGGAGGAGTAGATATAAAAGAACTGAGTTTTAATTTTTTAAGAGATTATTTCTCATTGGTCAGCCAAGAAATTGTATTATTTGACGAAACAATAAAATATAATATTTGTTACGGTGCAAAAATGTATTCTGATAAAGATCTTAAAAATGCATGTTCAAAAGCGCATTGCAGTGAATTTATAAATAAATTTCCAAAAGGTTTTAATGAAGTAGTCGGCGAAAATGGAACTAGACTCTCTGGAGGCCAAAAACAAAGGATAGCAATTGCAAGAGCATTTATAAGAAATTCTCCATTTCTTCTATTAGATGAAGCAACATCTTCTCTAGATTCAAAATCTGAAAAAAAGATTCAAGACTCTTTAGATAAATTAATATCAAATAAAACATCATTAATAATAGCTCACAGATTATCAACAGTAATGGATGCTGATCGTATTATAATTATGAATAATGGTGAGATTGTTGATGTTGGTAAACATTCAAGTTTAATTAAAAGTTCAAAAATTTATAAACATCTTCACGAATTGCAATTCAAAAAAAATGAAAAAAATTTTTAAAAATAAATACTTTCAAATTTTTTTAGGATGGGTTATTTCAATGTATCTAAGAATATGCTTTCAAACATCTATATGGTTTAGTAAAAACTCTGAAATTGTAGAAGATCTAATTAATAAAAACAAGAGTGTAATTATTTGCTTTTGGCATAACAGGTTATTAATGTCAGTATTCTGCTGGAATTGGGAAAAACCTTTTAAAATGTTAATATCAGGACATTCAGATGGAAAAATAATTTCGGAAGCTGTTTCTCATCTTGGAATTGAAACTATTAGAGGATCTGCTAGAAAAGAAAAATTATCTTCCTTAAAAAAAATAATCAATCTAATTGAAAATAATAATATATTAGGTTTTACACCTGACGGTCCTAGAGGACCAAATGAGGAAATAAAAGACGGTTTTATGTCACTGCTAAAAAAGACTAATGTAACTGTATTGCCATTAAGCTATTCAGCTAAATTTAAAATTAAGTTAAAAACCTGGGATGAGTTTATTTTTGTACCCCCTTTGAATAAATTTGTAGCTGTTTGGGGAAATCCCTTTAAATTTGATAAAAAAAAAACAAGCAAAGAAAATAAAAAAATTCTTGAAAAAGAAATGAATAGAATAACTATGTTATCAGATAATCTTACAAAATAATTATGTGGATAACAATATACAGAATTCTGTCAAATTTATTATATTTACCTATTTTTATTTTCTTTTTTTTAAGACTATTATTATCCAAAGAAACTACATTAAGTATTCTTCAAAAGTTTTTTCTTTCAAAAGAAAAAAGACCAAATGGAGAATTAATTTGGATTAATGCAGTAAGTATTGGGGAATCAAAAACAGGGATAATGATTGCCGAAGAAATAAAAAAAGTTAAACCAAATTGTATAATACTTTTCAGCACTTCTACTATCACCTCTTATGAATTATTATATAGAATGAAAAGTTTTTTTATAGTTATCTTTACTCCTGTTGATATAAGTTTTGTAATTAAAAGTTTCATTAAATATTGGAAACCCAATTCAGTTATATTTATAGAATCTGAAATCTGGCCAAATATTTTTTCTATAATTAAAAACAATTCAATAAAATTAACTTTATTAAATGCTAGAATTTCAAGAAAATCATTTAGCAATTGGACAAAATTTAACTTCTTATCTAAATCAATATTTCCATTAATTGATAACTGTTTTGTCCAAGATAAAGAATCTATTAGAAGATTTAAATTACTTGGAGTTAGAAATTTAAGTCACATAGAAAACCTCAAATTTTTATCGCAAAAATTGGATATTGATAATTCACTTTTTAATAAATTTGAAAAACAACTAAAATTTAAGAAAGTAATCACTCTATTTAGCTCTCATAAAGACGAAGAAAAGATGTTCATTGAGAGCTATAAAATTTTATCAAAAAAAATTAAAGATTTATTTTTTATAATTATTCCGAGACACATAAATAGATTAGGAAGCATTACAAGTGAATTTAAAAAACAAGAAGTTTCTTATATTTTAAAAACTAATTACACCTTTAAAAGTCACAATTCTAATTTTTTAATTGTTGATACTTTCGGTGAATTAGGGGTTTTTTTTAAATTATCTCAAATAGCTATTGTTGGTGGATCATTTAGTAAAAATGGTGGACACAATCCGATTGAGACTAAAGATTTTAATTGTTCATTAATATTTGGTCCCCACATGTATAATTTCAAAGAAATCAAAAAAGATATAATAAAATATCAAGCAGGATTTGAAGCTAAAAACAAAGATCAGCTCATTGAAATTATTTCAAAGCTTTTAAAAGATAGAAAATTAAACTTAAAAACTGTTAATAACTTCAAGAAACTTTGTAAATTAAGATCTGATGAATCAATATATAAATTAAGAAAGATATTGAAATGATAGATAAAATTTGGAAATCCAATAATTTTGTTAGTTCTGCATTATTACCTTTATCATTCTTATATTTTTTTATAATTTATATTTACAGGATAATAAAATATGAAAAAAAATGTAATGTTCCAGTAATATGTGTTGGGAATCTTACATTAGGAGGTGCTGGTAAAACACCTACAGTTATAAAAATTCGAGAAATTCTTTCAGATTATTTTGAAGATATTTATGTACTAATCAGAGGTTATAAAGGAAAAAAAAAAGGACCAATCCTTGTAAAAAAAAATTCTACTTTTGAAGACTTTGGAGAAGAAAGCTTGTTACATTCAAAATATGGATATACTTGCGTATCCAAAAATAAATTTTATGGCGCTAATTTTTGTAAAGCTTGCGGTAGTGATCTAATAATAATGGATGATGGTTTGCAGAGTGTTGATATTAAAAAGAATTGTAAGATTTTAGTAATTGATGAAAATTATCGTTTTGGAAATCAAAAAATTTTTCCTGCTGGACCATTAAGAGTACCAATAAATGATGGTCTAAAAAATTGTGATCTCATCTTAATAATAGGTAAAAATAATTTTTTAAATGATTTTCAAAAAGTACCGCAAAAAAAAATTTTCTTAGCAACAAAAAAGATTGTATATAAACAACTTAAAAATAAAAATATATTTGTTTTTTCTGCTTTAGGGAATAATGATAACTTCCATATATCTCTAGTAGAAAACGGTTTTAAAATTATAAGTTTCAAGAAATTTCCTGATCATTACATATTTAAGAACGAGGATATTTCAAAAATTATTAAGGAGGCAGAAAGTAAAAAATTAAGTATAGTCTGCACAGAAAAAGATTACTTGAAGATACCAAATAAATTTAAAAAATTTATATATCCCATAGGGCTGGTTATCAAAATAAAAAAGCAACAAAAATTCAAAAAAAAAATCTTAGAAATACTTAAAACTTAATTCAATTCAAAATTTATCAAAGTCATCGGGTCAACAGAAGTTTTATTTAAATAGACACCCCAATGAAGATGGGGGCCAGTGGCTCTACCAGTCATTCCAATTGATCCAATAACCTTTCCCTGAACAACCTCATCTTGTTCATTAACCCAAATATCTTTTAAATGAGCAAAAATTGATATCAACCCCAATCCATGATCAATGATAATTGTATTACCTGTAAAAAACATATCTCTCTGAACAAGCTTTACAACTCCAGAGGACGGTGCAATAACCTTTGTCCCCTCCTTTGCAGCAATATCAATACCAGCATGAGGTCTTCGAGGTTTAGAATTAAGTATTCTTTGACTACCATAAACACCAGACAATCTACCCGTTGAAGGTAAAATAAATTTTTGATTGAAGAGTTTTTTTTTTATACCAATCCTTTTCGCCTCCTTAATCTTTTGCTGGTCTGAAATTATTTTATCTAATTCTTTTTTTGAGGGTTCGACTTTATTTTGTGGAAGGCCTCTAATATTCTCAATCTTATATTTTTTATTTTTAACAGTAAATTCTTTAGATATATTATCTACTTCAATTTTTATATTTTCTTTAAACTTTCTTCCAAAAGCAAAAATAAATCGATTGTTGTAAGTTAAAATTTTCTGATCATCTATTCTTAACGCACTATTTTCAGATATTTTTCCTGTGATTATTCCACCTTCACAAAAACAACCATAAATTTTTGGAAAGTTTGTTGCTTTAACTTCATGAAATATAGTTATAAGAATTATTATGATTAAAAATTTCATATTTTCTTTGCTAAGGTTTTATCTGAATGAAACTGAATTTCTATTTCTTGATTTTTTTTAATTTCAGAGTCACTTGTAACAATTCTTTTTGATTTTCTTACCACCGCAAAACCCCTTTTTAGAGTTTGTTTGTAGGAAAGAATTGACAATTCTCTTACTTTTGAAATTAGATTTTCTTTTCGACTACTGATTTTATTTTCTATTAGATAATTTAACTTTTTGAAGTCATTTGTTAATTCTGAAAGACTAATTTTTACCAAACCTTCTAACTTATTTAGAGAAAACCTATTAAGTAACTCATACAATTCAATTTTTTTATTTTTTAAATTTTCCAGTAAAGAATTTTTGATTACAAGTTCAAAATTATCAAGTTCTTGAAACTTATTATTGACAGTTTCAATTAAATCAGGAAGTTTTGAGATTAAAAGTTTAAAATTTAAAGTACAAGTATTCAAATAACTTACGATAATCTTTTTTAGCAAACTCTCCGATTCGATTAACCTTAAAATGATTTCTTTTCTATCTGGAACCACCATTTCTACTGCTGCAGAAGGGGTAGGCGCTCTTAGATCTGAAACTAAATCGCATAATGTAAAGTCAGTTTCATGACCAACTGCCGAAATCACTGGTATGACTGATTTAAATATTTTGATAACCAGCAACTCCTCATTAAAAGGCATTAAATCCTCCATACTACCTCCGCCCCTGGCGATTATTATAATATCAACTCTATTTTCCTTCCTTTTCTCCTCATTAAAATATTCAATTCCATTTACAACATCCTCTAAACATTTTTTTCCTTGAACATTTGCTGAATAGATAGTTAAATTCAAAGGGAATCTGTCTGCCACTCTGTGCAAAATATCCTGTATCACAGCACCAGACTCTGACGTAATTACACCGATAGAATTTGGAAATTTTGGTAATTTTTTTTTATATTCATTATTAAAAAATCCCTCAGCTGATAACTTTTTTTTTCTTTTCTCTAAAATTTTTAATAAAGTTCCTTCTCCTTCATATTCAATTTTTTGTACAATAAGTTGATATTTTGATTGTTGTGAATATGTAGTTACTCTTCCTTTTATAACAACTTTGATTCCGTCCTCTATATCTAAACTTAGTTGAGGCACAGTCGATCGCCAACATATGGCAGATATAATACTTTCTTCATCTTTAAGTGAAAAATAAATATGACCCGAACTATGCTTCTTTACTTGAGATATTTCACCTGTAACTGAAATAGTTTCGAATTTTTTTTCAATTAATTTTTTGATTGAGCTGTTAAGTTGAGATACAGTAAAATTCTCTATATTTGAAATATTATTCATTCTTCAAATTTAGTTTAAAAAATATAAAAAAGGAATAATTTCTTGAATATTTTAGTCTTAGGAAGTGGTGCCAGAGAACATTCAATTTGCTGGGCAGTAAAAAGATCAAAAAAGTGTAAGTCATTATACTGTATCCCTGGAAATGCAGGAATTTCAGAAATTGCAATTTGTAAAAAAATAGATTTAGAAAAAAAAAATAATTTAAATAAATTTTGTAAAGATAAAAATATTGATCTTGTTATAATTGGACCTGAAAAATATTTAGAGAATGGGTTGAGCGATTATTTAAGATCCAATGATATAAATGTTTTTGGACCAAGCAAGAAAGCATCTAGACTTGAATCTTCAAAGTCTTTTGCCAAAAGATTTCTTAAAAAAAACTATATAAATACAGCAAAATATAAAGAATTTAAATCCTATGCTATTGCAATGAAATATGTTTCATCAGCAAAGTATCCCATCGTAATAAAAGCAGACGGTTTAGCTTCAGGAAAAGGAGTTATAATTTGCAATAAAAAAAAACAAGCAGAGGAAACTCTTGATCTAATTTTTAAACAAAAAAAATTCGGATCCGCAGGTAATAAGATAATTATTGAGGAGTATTTAAATGGATTTGAAGTGAGTTATTTTGCTTTTTTTGATAAAAATGGTTATGCAAAGTTAGGTTATGCTTTGGATCACAAGAGAGCCTATGATAATGATATAGGACCAAATACAGGTGGAATGGGAGCTTTCTGTCCATCAAAATTATTGACAAGAAAAATTGAAAAAGAAATTGAAGAGAAGATTCTTATTCCAACATTCAAAGGACTTAAAAAAGAAAAGTTTATTTACAGAGGCATTCTATTTTTTGGTTTAATGATAACAGATTCTGGTCCATTTGTTATAGAGTATAATGTAAGATTTGGAGATCCAGAGTGTCAAGTTTTACTAAGAAATTTACAAACCGACTTTTTAAAAATTATTGAACTTAATTTGAAAGATAAATTAAGAAACCTTCGAATTAGAAATGATAAAAAGTCTGTAATTTGTGTTGTTCTTGCTTCTAAAGGTTATCCTGGAAACTTTAAAAAAGATAAGGTTCTCAATAATCTATCTAAGGCCAAGTGTATAAAAGATGTAGAAATCTTTCACGCAGGGACCCTATTAAGGAATAATAAAATTGTGTCCTCGGGTGGAAGAGTTCTTTCAATTACAGCTAAAGCTGATTCTATTAGTTTAGCACGAAAGCTAGCTTACAAAGTCTTATCAATTATTGCGTGGAAAGAGGGTTTCTATAGAAAAGATATTGGTCAGAAAAATTTATAATTATCTTTTTCTTTTCAATGTATCAATTATTAATTGTGAACAGTAACTTTCCTGGAAACCACCCAAAATTTCATAATCTTTTTTGGGTGAAAAATAATTTTTCAACTTACATCTATGAGATTTCAGATTATCTGAATAAGCACCAAAATAAATTTTTTTAATTCCTACATTTATAATTGCGGATTCGCACATCAAGCAAGGTTCAAGAGTAACATAAATTGTAAAGCCTAATAATTTTGTTGTTTTAAGTTTATTACAAGCTTTTCTAATTGCAATAATTTCTGCATGCGCTGTTGGATCATGATCCTTTTTCATTGAATTAAATGCGTAACTAATCATCTTATTTTTATCGTCAACGATTACGCAGCCTACTGGAATCTCTCCTATTCTTCTAGAATGCTTAGCCAAATCAATTGCAAATTTCATGTAAAAATCTTGCATAAAATTATGTAACCTTTTCAACAGTAATTGTTTCTCCACCTACTACTGTTACTAGATTCTTTAGATCGAAGTCAGTATGGGCCCAAACATTGCATTTTGAAGCCAATCTAATTTCATCTTTTAAGGATATAGGCGTTTTACCAAAACCAATTGCAATAGCCTTTCCAGTTGGCCAATAAACTATTTCTCCAAACTCAACAACATCCTTAGATTCTTTCTCAAGCTTTACATCTATCGATGTATTAAAGTATATTTCATTTCCCCATGTATTTGTTTTTGAGACAATTGGTAGTGAGTTCCAAATTTTTTCTGCTGTCAAAGAACTATTAAGCTTAACAATTATTTCAAAATTTTTTATAATAATTCTAGATTTTTTTTGCATATGATATATTACCATCTAACATTTTTTTTTAAAGATTTATGAATAAACCCGTTATTGGAATCACTTTAGATGAAGAGGAGAAACAGACTTATTCTAAGTATCCTTGGTATGCAATAAGAAAGAACTATTCAGAATCAATTGAAAACGCTGGTGGAACGAGTATATTTCTTCCAAATAATATTAAAGATATAAATAATTATTTAAAAATAATTGACGGACTACTGGTTACAGGAGGTGATTTTGATATAGATCCAAAAATTTATGGAGAAATAAAAAGTTCAACTAATGTTAAAACAAAAAAAAATAGAACAGAATTTGAATTTGTAATTACAACAAAAGCTTTAAAAAAAAAAATACCTGTTCTTGGAATTTGCGGTGGTCAACAACTAATTAATGTAGTTCTCGGTGGAACACTTATACAACATATTCCTGATGTTATTGATTCAAAAATAAACCACGAACAAAAAAATCCGAGAAATGAAGCTAGCCATTTGGTCCATATTAAAAAAGGAACAATACTTCATAGTTTCGTTAAGTGTTCAAAAATGTTTGTTAACTCTGCTCACCACCAAGCTGTTGACAAGCTTGGAAAAAGTCTTGTTGCCTCAGCTATTTCAGAAGATGGAATAATAGAAGCAATTGAATCAAAAGCTTACAATTTTTGCTTAGGAGTTCAATGGCATCCTGAATTCTTAATAGATACGAACGATATAAAAATTCTAAGATCTTTAGTTACTTCAGCAAAGAAAAGAATTGAAAAATAAACTAATTAGATTATCAAAAATTATTTCTCATGCAGGAGTTTGTTCAAGAAAACAAGCAGAAGTACTTATTAAAAATGGTGAAGTAATGATTAATGACAGGATTTTCAGAGAGTTTGTAGTGGAAGTAAGTACAATAAAGTCGATTAAAGTAAAAGAAAAAGTTCTCAATAAACAGCCAATAAAATTATGGTTATTCAATAAACCAATTGGTTATGTTTCATCTAATAAAGAGCAATACTCACAAAAAAGCTTATTTAAATTATTACCCAAAAACCTTCCGAGAGTTGTGTCTGTAGGAAGGCTTGATATTCAAACGCAAGGATTGATGATACTAACAAACAACCCAACACTTTCATCACATTTAGAAAATCCAAAAAATCAAATCAAAAGAAAATATATAGTAAAAGTCTATGGTGATATTCCAACGTCTTGCGAAAATTTAACCGAAGGGGAAATACTTATAAATGGAGTTTTATATAGAAATGTAAATCTTAAAGTATTAACAAAAGAATTAAATCACAATATTATGGAAATAATATTAACTGAGGGAAAAAATAGAGAAATAAGAAACATTTTAAATCATTTTGGTCTCAGGGTGAAAAAATTAGTACGAATAAGTTTTGGACCTTTTGAACTAAATAAACTTAAAGATGGAGAAGTCTCTGAAGTGAAAAAAAGTATTTTAAAAAAATTTTTGAATTCTATAGGTTTTGATTATGAGAGTTATATCCGGTAAATTTAAAGGGATTTCTTTAGTTAACTTAAAAAATGAAACAATTCGCCCTACTTCGGACAGAGCTAAAGAAATGATATTTAGTACTCTAAACTCTATTCTTTTAATGGATAATAAAAATTTAACGGATTTATTAGTTTTAGATTGCTTTTGTGGTACAGGAGCTCTCGGTATTGAAGCCATTTCAAGAGGGGCGCGAAAGGTTATATTTATTGATTCTGAAGAAGACTCTTTAAATATATGTAAAAAAAATTGTGCAAAATTAAACATTATGAATTCAGTGGAAATGATAAAATTAGATTTTATTAACAATAGTTTAAGTCAAATTTATGATAAGTTTGATCTTTTTTTTTGTGACTCACCATATGGGAAGTTTTGCGTTAGTAAATTAATTAATAAAATGAATAAAATTATAAAAAAAAATTCTTATGGTGTTGTAGAACTTCCGATTCAAAAAAATAAGTTAGTATTTCAAGGCTTTGAAATTTTAAAAAAAAAAAAAATATCTAAATCTCACTTTTTTTTTATTAAAAAACTTTAATCACTATTTTCTTCCAAAAAGCTTTTCAATTTCATTAAGGTTCAATTCAACATACGTGGGTCTACCGTGATTGCATTGACCTGAATGAGGAGTATTTTCCATTTTTCTCAGCAAGTCATTCATTTCTTCTACTTCAAGCCTTCTTCCTGATCTAATCGAACCATGACATGCAATAGTAGAGCAAATTTGATTAATTTCTTTTTCTACTGAATCAAATCTATCGCGATCAATAATTTCAGTCACTAAAACCTCAACAAGTTTTTTTATATCACAATCAGCGATCAAATTAGGAATTTCTCTCACAATAATTGAATTTGACCCGAAAGGCTCAATCTTTAAACCATAATTTGCTAACTTTTTAAAATTTTTATCTAATTCTTTTAAAACAAAACTTTCAACATTAATTATGACAGGAATCAATAAAATTTGAGTCTTTACTTTATTGTTATAAAATTCTGTTTTTAATTTTTCATACACAATTCTTTCATGCGCTGCATGCTGATCTACTATAATAATTCCACTTTCAGTTTGAGAAATAATATAATTTTCATGAAATTGACTCTTTGCAAAACCTAGGGGGTGTAATGCTTGTGCATCATGATGCTCAGGTTGAAATGAATTTTCTTTTTTTTTAAAATTATCACTTAAATTTGAATTTTCTTTTAAAACTAAATTTTCCTGAACTGTAAATTTTTCAACTATTTTTGTTGATTTTGAACTGCTAGTTTTGTGACTAACCTCTTCTAATCGTTTTCTAAAGGCTTTAATTATAAATGATTTTAGAAAATTAAAATCCTCAAACCTAACCTCATTTTTCATTGGATGAACATTAATATCTACCCAATCTAATGGACATTTAATATTTAAAATAAGTTGTGGAAATCTATCGTGAAACATAACGTCTCTATATGCAATTTTAAAAATTGTATTTAATGTTTTGTCGTTTATTATTCTACCATTTACGAATACAAATTGATTGTTTGAGTTTGAATAATTGTAGGTTGGAAGACATAATAATCCTTGAAGTAATAAATTATTTTTAACTTCAGAAAGTTCAAAAGAATTCTTTGTAAAATCTGTTCCAAGGACATCTGTTACTCTTGCAATAAATCTACCTTTCTCTTCAAGGTCTTCGTAAACTTTTGTTTTAATAACATTTTTATTATCTATAAAAAGATTGAATTCTACATCGAAATTAATAATAGCAAACTTTTGTATTAATCTTCTAATAAGCAATGATTCATAGTTTTCTGATCTAAGAAATTTTAATCTTGCAGGGGTTGAGAAAAAAACATTCTTAACAGATATTCGACTTCCTTTTTTCTGATTTATAGGTTTTAAATATTTAAAATCTCCAGAAACTATCTTTATCTCGTGACCCTCTGAGTCATTTTCTTGATTAGAGCTTAAAGAAAAATCTGAAACAGAAGCTATAGAAGATAAAGCTTCTCCTCTAAATCCCATAGTTTTAACTTCACACAACGTTGAGTTGTTTAATTTGGATGTAGCATGTCTTAAAATTGCATTTTTTAATTGATCTTTTTTTATTCCATCGCCATTATCAGAAACAATAATTTCGCTTTTTCCACCATTTCTTATAAAAATATCTATCTTCTTTGAATTTGCATCGAGACTATTTTCGACTAACTCTTTTACTGCCGATACAGGTCTCTCTAAGACTTCACCAGCTGCTATTTTATTTATTACACTATCTGGTAATATTTTAATATCACTCATTTTCTTTTTTTAAGGAGTTCTTTAGTTAACTTCTTACCTTCCTCTACTGCTGGCTGATCAAATGGATTTAGGTCTAATAAAAAACAGCTAAATATAGTCTCAATAAAAAAAAACATCATTAAACTTCCCATTTGCTTTTCATTTAGTGATTTTAAAATTAGCACCCTAATAGGTAAATTTTTATTTTTTATTGTTTGGATAGTTGCCATCATCTCTGCTTCAAGCAAAGTATCTAAAGACTTTTTGTGAAGATTTGTGTAAGTTTTGTTCTTTGAGTAGCGGCAATCAATTTTTGCACCTTTTTTTCTTTTTCTTTCACCAATAATTGTAAAAAACTTATCCCTAGGACCGTCAAGATATAATTGTAACTGGCTATGTTGGTCTACTGTTCCGAGAGAATTAATTGGAGTTATTCCCTTACCATCCTTACCAATACTTTCTGCCCACAATTGTCGGTACCAAAAAGATAAATTTTGTAAAGAATCAGAATAAGGCATTATAATTGACATATTTACTCCTTTTTCATAAAGCTTGATTAAATTGAAAATAGGTAAAAAAAAATAGTCAAATTTTTTACCATGTTCAATTTCACTCAAAAAATCTTTAGCACCACTACAAAATTTTTTTATATTAAAATTAACCAAAGATGCCGGAAGAAGTCCTACAACTGAAAAAACAGAGAATCTTCCACCAATCGAATCAGGATGATTTAAGAAATATAGTTTCTTCTCTTCTTGGATATCTTTTAAGGAGCTTTCTTTATCTTCAGTAATTACAAAAAACTTTTTTTTAATTGAAATTTTTTTTTTTTCAAATTGATTTAAAATCAAAAAAAATTGAGAAATTGTTTCAATTGTCTCGCCTGATTTAGAAATAACAACGCAAGCAGTTCTATCAAGATTAATATTTTTTAGTAAACCAAGTATTGATGATGAATCTACATTTTCTATGAAATAGATTTTTGGTTTAGAAATATTTAAAAAAAAATTTGTTACTAGTGAAACTAATGTTTTCCCCCCTAAACTTGATCCTCCAGTTCCTAAAAATATCACATTATCAAATTTTTTTAGTTTGTTAACTGTGGAAAAAATTTCATTGTAATTCTTGGAATACAAATCTTCTATAAATCCAAACGATTTATTTTTAATGCAATTTAAAACATGGTTTTTTGCTTTATCATATTTAGCTTTACTTTTTTGATTTGAGCCTTTTTCAAGATTGAATGTTTCCTGCGAAAAAACCATTATCCTTCAGGTTCTCCCACAATCATAAAAAATAATTCATCACTAGAAAAAAATTTTGAGATTATTTCATTTACTTCTTTAAGTTCCAAATTATTAATAATCTCATCTCTTTTTTCAAAATAGTCTTCACCTAAATCAAAATATTGAACGATCTGTAATAATCTAGCAATTGATATTGTACTTGTAAAATTTCTCGTAAAAGATCCCTTAAAATAAGCTTTTGCATTCTCAAATTCTTTCCTACTAATTCCCTTACTCTGTAGTCTCTTCCACTCGTTTTTCACATTTTTTATAGTTTGATAAACTGATTTATTTCGAGTTTGAAACCCTCCCACTATTACCCCGTCATTGTCATAAGAGAGTAAGTAAGAGTAAATTGAATATACTAACCCTTTTTTTTCTCTAACATTTTTATATAATCGAGATTGAAAACCTCCACCACCAAAAATATAATTTGCAATTCTTAAAGCAAAAAAATTTTCGTTATTTCTCGCTAATCCAGGGTGACCAAATAATACGCTTGTCTGCGGTGTTTTCATTTTGTAAGTTTCCTCTCCTTTGGCTAATCGTGTAAATTTTTTAACTGGAGGTATCTTTTCTGAATTTTCTAAATTTCCAAAAACTTTTTCAATTAACTCTGTTATTTTTTTTTTCTTTATATTTCCTGCTACTCCAATAATAACATTATTTTTCTGAAATGCATTTTTATGAAAATTAATTAGATCATAACGGTCTATGTTCGATATAGTATTAATCGATCCTTTAACATTTCTTGAAAAATTATGTTCATTAAAAAAAAACTGATTAAATTTATTAGATGCTAAAGTCGATAAATCAGATTCATCTAGTTTAATACTAGAAATTATTTGTTTTCTTACTCTTTCAATATCCTCTTCATCAAAACGAGGATGATTTAATGCCTGATAAAAAAGCTCAAACCCCTGTTCTAATTGTGAGGCTATAATTTGAAATGATCCATCAATTTTATCTTTTTGTGAAGATAAATTTAATCTCATTCCATTCAATTTCATTTGATTTTTAAAGTCACTGGAAGTTAGTTTGCTAGTCCCTTCATCCATTAATGAAGTCATTAGATTTGAAATACCATTCTTCTCTGAAAAATCAATTGAACTTCCGCCTCTAAAACTAAAACTCACACTTATTATTGGAATAGATTTATCTTCCACAAACCAAAATTTAATTCCTGATTTTGTTTCTAGCTTTTCATATTCAAAACTATGTGAACTATTGAAGAAAAATAACAGGATAACAAAAATTAATTTCAATTCTTTAAACTTCCAGTGACAAAATTTTTATTTTTTATAAATTCTTTCAATTCTTTTTTTACCATTTTTAAGTTAACTTCACTTAGTTTCTTATTCCAATTTTCAATATCCTTCAAACTAATGCCTACAGTTAAAGCCTCGCCAATTGCCTCTGCAGGTTTCAGTATCCCATCCATTCCATAAACACTATCGTAATAATATTTTTTTTTTTCTAATTTCAATTTTTCTTCCGTAATCTCACTATCAACATTAATTAAAAAATCTTCGAGTAGATAATTAATTTTTACATGATCTATTTCATTATTTGGAATTGCATACAAATAAATATATCCTTCACCTCTTGCTAAACCTTGATAAAATCCACCTATCATAGAAAAAATTTTTTTTTTATTAACAAATTCTTCATACAATATACTAGAAGTTCCTCCAGCTAATATTTTAATTCCGAGGTCTAGTGCGATAGATTCTTCAATTGATGAACCGTATGACTTGGTCCTATATATTCTTTTCCAAATTGGTTGTTTTACATTTTCATTCTTTAATTCAACATTTGTGGAAGTTTTGAGGTCAGGGTTCTCAAGATTAATTTGCTCTAACTTAATTGGAGATTTGTAATCCTTATAGTATTTCTTAACTAATTTTTTTGCATCATCAAATTTTACATCACCAGATAAAATAAGCGTTGCATTTTGAGGGTTATATAATTCTTTATAAAAATCTATAACATCTTTATAGGACAGATTTTCAATTTCATGCCTCCAGCCAATAATTGGCCTACCATAGTAATGATTAGGGAATAAGATACTTCTCATTGATTCGTCTAATTGTGCCGATGGGTCACTTTCAATCCTTTGAAAACGCTCTTCTAATATAACTTGTTTTTCAATCTCTACATTTTTTTTTGTTAGAGTTAGATTTTTCATTCTGTCCGCTTCTAATTCAATTAACTTTTCAACATGCTGACTTGGAAATATCTGATAATATGCTGTGTAATCATAACTCGTAAAAGCATTTTCACTACCTCCAACCTTTGAGAGAAAGTCAGAGAAAAAGCTTTTCGGATGTTTTTTAGTTCCTTTAAACATGAGATGTTCCATGAAATGTGCTAAACCACTTTTACCTCTTTTTTCGATACTTGATCCAAAGTTATACCAAATCATTTGGGCCACAACAGGCGCTCTTGAATTTTCAACGACCACAAGCGTTAAACCGTTATCTAAATTAGTTGACTTTGCATTAAAAAGCTTCTTTGAAGAAGATTCGAAAGAAAATAACAAAACTAGCAAAAAAGCAACTAATTTCATTTATTCAATAATTGGTAAGTTGTCTATATTCTGAATACTTGGCTCATTTTGAATCATTTGTCTATTATCAAAATTACCATAGTTAGATTGGGGTATGGGTTGATTTAAAAATGATGAAACATTCTGATCAGGTAGATATCTCCTAGAAAAGTTATATCCTTTGTCATAAATTGGCTTATAATAAAGATTACCCTGTTTAAAACCCTGGACGTATTGACCATAAACCCATTCTCCAATTGTAAATTTTTTATTTTCTTTAAATCTTTCAAGTGAATCTGAAGGAGTTGGAGACGATTGAATATTAATTTGCGGAGCTATAAAATTTGTAACGCGTGGCTGAATAGTTTGAAATTGGGTTTGTTGGAAGGTATTATTTAAATTATTATTTTGTTGGATTTTTCTTGTATTAGTTGGCCTCGCAACTCTACTGAAATCAGGTGGTAGAACTAATTCTGGTGTTTCATCTATAAGTTCTCTCTCTAAATCGGGTTTACTAAGACCAGCGAAGTCCTGAAGAGTCTCGCAAGAACTTACAAGAAAAAGAAATAAAAATATCCAAACATTTAATTTTTTATCAATCATAATCGTCACACATAAATCCCCCATTCACAAAGTCTTCTTTGACTCTAACGCAATCGTTCTGAATACCGAACAATTCCATTTCTTCCTCAAGTGTAACAGTAGGTTTTAAATTATTTAGATTATTTAAATTTCTAGAAGAGTTCCGATTTAATGGGTTAATGGGGTTCAAAGGTCGTTGTATACCTAAATTATTTGAATAGGAGTAAGGAATAGGTGCTACCTGATCAATCGAATATTGCGGAAATGGAGGTGGTGGTGGTGCTAACATTGGTGTACCATTAGGCCCTACAAAATAATATTGTCTTTGACTTCTGTAAATTGGATCATAGTAAGTATTAAAATTAGCTTGAGGTTGGAAATTTTGTTGTTGACTTAAGCTTTCAAATGGTTGAGGACTACTTTCAAAATAATTTTCATCAGGAAGAGCATATTCTGGAACTTCAACTGCCTCTTCTATTACAATTGCTTCGCTTTGTTCAGGTTCATCTTCATCCCAAAAGTTTACTGAGTCGTAGATAAAATCACCTGCCTCTGAAATTGAATCCCATGTAGAATCTACTGTGGATTCTAGTGTGGTACAGGATTGGACTCCAAATAGTAGAAAAATTACGAATGCTGCAAATTTCCCGATTTTGCTAAAAAAGTGTATCATGATACTATATATAGTGTTTTATAAAACATTTATACAAACATTTTGTTGTATTTCAAGTATATAAATAACATTACTTTTTGGTTTTGAAAAGCATAATTCTCATTTATTTTTAAATGCATTAAAGAAAAATAAAATCGCTCCAATTGTAATGCAAGTATCTGCAATATTAAAAGCTGGCCAATGTGCTTTTCCAAAGTAAAAGTCAATAAAATCAACTACATAACCCTTTAAAAGTCTATCTACACCATTTCCAAGTGCTCCACCTAATATTAAAGACAGACCGCAGACCTCTATTTTCCTTTCAGACTTAATTATTAAAAATATTATGTAAGAGCTTATAATTATTGATAATATTCCAAGATAAAACGGAATATTATACTGAGAAAGCATGCCAAAACTCACACCCTTATTCTCAACATAAACTATATTTAGTCCATTAAATAATGGATCATAAAGAGGAAGGAGTTCTATTTTTTTTATTACTAAGAATTTTGAAAATTGATCAGCTATAATGCTTAAAAAAGTAACGTAGAATGAAAAGAAATATTTTTTTTTAATTTTCATTTATTACTGATTCACATCTTTTGCATAGCTCTGATCCTTGATCAATTTTTTTAAATAATTTCCAGCATCTTGGACATTTCTCACCATCTTCTTTCATAATTTTTACTCCTATAACTTTTTCTTCCGAATTAAATAAAAAATGCTCATCAAGATTTTCTGTTATCGTCACATCAGCAGAGATTAGAATTTGGCTTAAATCATGTGAGTCAACAATCTTTTTATATTCTTTACTTTTAAAAAAAATAAATGTTCTAGCCTCAAGACTAGATTTAATTTCTTTGAGATTTCTTTTTTTTTCAACTGCAAAAGTAAATGCATTTTTTATCTCTAAGATTTTTGTCCATTCTTCCTCTAATGACTCATTATTCCAATCGTCTGACAATTCTATTTTATTGAGTAAATGACAACTCACGTTGTCCTCCTCCTTTACATCATCTCTCCAACATTGCCATGCTTCTTCACAAGTAAACGGTATTATCGGCGAAAGCCATCTAATTAGGCACTGAAAAACGTCAGCCATGACAGTTTTTGTTGACTGTACTACTAATGAATCTTTTCCATCACAATATAAAGCATCTTTTCTTATATCAAAAAATAATGCTGACAGTTCTTGAGAACAAAAATGTAAAATAATTTGGAAAGCTTTACTAAAATTAAATTCTTCATATTCTAAGTTTATTTTTTTATTTAATGTGTATAACTTGTGTCTTATAAACTTCTCTAAGGGCAAAAGTTTTTCATGATCAGTTTTCTTATTTGGTGACAAATTATTTAGATTACCTAGAATAAATCTAATTGTATTCCGAATTTTTCTATAACTCTCTGCTTGTCTGTCCAAGTTCTGATAACTGATTTTTATATCTTCGTTGAAATTTGAATTGGCAACCCAAATTCTAAGAATATCTGCTCCATATTTTTTAATAACATCGGATGGTAAAATAATGTTACCCAAAGACTTTGACATTTTTTTTCCTTTTTCATCTATCACAAAACCATGTGTCAAAACCGTTTTAAAAGGGCTTTCACCATAATTTGCACAACTTTCAATTAAAGATGACTGAAACCAGCCACGATGTTGATCGGAACCCTCAAGATAAAGGTCTGCTTTATTGGTTATTCCATTATTTTTTAAAACATAAACATGACTTGATCCAGAATCGAACCAAACATCCAATATAGAATCAACTTTTTCGAATTCCTCATGATTTTTAATATCCTTCAGAAAATATTCATTCGGTTTTATAAACCATGAATCAATTCCTTCATCTTCAATAACTGATAATATTCTTTTATTAACTTTTTCATTAATAAGAGGTTTTCCATTTTTTTTTGAAATAAAAACTGTTATGGGAACTCCCCAAGACCTTTGCCTTGAGACACACCAATCAGGCCTATCCTTTACCATCGATTTAATCCTATTTTTGCTAATTTCCGGAATCCATTTGACCAACTCAATTTCATCTAATGCTTTATTTCTAAGACCCTTTTGTTCAAGCGAAATGAACCATTGGGAAGTAGCTCTGAAAATTAATGGGGCCTTAGACCTCCATGAATGAGGGTAGCTATGGGTATAATCAATGCAACTTATAAGTTTGTTAACATTGTCTAGTTCCTTTACAACTTTCTCGTCAGCTTTGAAAACATGCACGCCCTCAAAAAAAGGAACATTTGAAGTATAAATTCCCTTATCATCAACAGTAGGCAAATTATCTAAATTGTTTTTTATACCAACTTCAAAGTCTTCAATTCCATGGTTGGGTGCAATATGGACAAATCCTGTTCCTGTTTCATCAGTTACATGCCAAGAATCAAAGAGTCTTACTTCAAATTTATATCCAATAGATTTTAGTGGATGTTCACAAATCAACTTTTCTAAATCTGCAACTTTCATTGAATTAAGAATTGAGAATTTTTTAATAGAATGGGTTACTAAAAAATTTTGAATTAAATTTTCTGCTAAAATAATTTTTTCACCACTTTTTAGTGAAAGAGAACCTAAATCTTCTTCTATCTTTATTATTTTATAATCTAACTTTTTTGAAAAAGCTATAGCCTTATTGCATGGAATTGTCCAAGGAGTGGTTGTCCATATAATAATATTTAAGTTTTCTTCCCAATTTGTTACAGGAAATTTGACATAAATAGCTTTTGATTTTTTTTCATGATACTCAATCTCTGCTTCTGCTAAGGCTGTTTGTTCAACAACGGACCACATAACTGGTTTGAATCCTAAATATAATTGTTCTGACTCTAGAAATTTAAGAAGTTCAGAGACAATAGTCAACTCAGCCTGCCTATTCATCGTCAAATAAATATTTTTCCAATCAGTTTGAATACCAAATCTGTTAAATTGCCTTTTTTGAATTTCCACCCAATTCTTTGCGAATTCTCTACATTCTTGTCTAAATTCTTTTAAACTTACTTCAGATTTTTTTTTTCCAGAACTCCTAAACTTCTCCTCTACCTTCCATTCTATTGGTAGCCCATGACAATCCCATCCAGGAATAAAATTTACATTTAAGGAGTTTTGAAACTTATATCTACATATAATATCTTTTAATATTTTATTTAATGCATGTCCTAAA
Source organism: uncultured Alphaproteobacteria bacterium (assembly GCA_902563305.1). Taxonomy (GTDB): domain Bacteria; phylum Pseudomonadota; class Alphaproteobacteria; order Methylaequorales; family Methylaequoraceae; genus Methylaequor. Next base: position 7,653 of record CACEWP010000009.1, on the reverse strand, counting down.
TGAAGATCACCGTTAGCATAAGGAGGGCCATCATGAAGAATATATTCTTTTGAATTCTTATTTTGTTCTTTGAGTTTTTCATAAATTTTATTTTTATTCCAAAATTCAAGCCATTGATCTTCTTTTTCAGAAAGATTTGCTTTCATAGAAAAATTAGTATTGGGAAGATTAATGGTTTTTGAGTAGGTCATAATTTTTTACTTGATTAATATCTTTTGATATTTGATCCCTTAAGTTCTTAATAGATTCAAATTTTTTTTCAACTCTTATAAATTTATGAAAGCTGATTTTGATTCTTTTACTATATATATTATCTTGAAATTTAAATATATGAACCTCAAGTAATGGTTGAGTCTTATTAAATGTGGGTTTAACTCCAAAGTTTGCTAATCCAAATAGTTTTTTTTTATAACTACCTCCAATGTACAAACTAACTAAATAAACCCCTTTTCTAATATCACAATAATCGTTCATTCTAATATTTGCCGTTCTAAAACCTAATTCTCTTGCTTTTCTCTCACCCTGAATAACAATGCCAGATACAGTCCATTTCCTTGTGAGAAGTTGATTTGCCTGCTCAATCTCTCCACTTCTTAAAAATTTTCGTATATTTGATGAAGAGACCTCTAGATTTCCTTCATTTTTAACCTCTGAGACTACAAAAAACTCAAAATCATTTGTTTTATTTACATATTCTTTCATGTAGTTAACATTACCAACTTTATTGTTACCAAATACAAAGTCAAAACCAGTGACAACCGCTTTAACACCCAGATCTTTAACAAGATGATTCTTAATAAATTCACTTGCATTCTTTTTAAGAAACTTTGCATTAAATTTGATATTCACAATAAAATCAACTTTAGCTAAACTAAGGATTTCCAATTTGTCTCTGAAGGGAGTGAGTCTAAAAAAGTCATATTTCTTCCTAAAGTAACATTTTGGATGTGGTTCAAATGTAAGGACTCCTATTTTTGTTCTTTTGTTTTTTGCAATTTTTTTTGCTTCATTGATAACAGCTTGATGTCCTTTATGAACACCATCAAAATTTCCAATGGCTATTGTTGAATTCATAAAATCTTTTGAAACCTTAAATGACCTAAAAACACGCATTTATTTGAATTCTTCTTTTACTGAAACAAGTATTTCTGCTTGTCCTGTCAGAACTTTCTTTTCAGATATAAAACATTCTGTTAAAAGTGTAACCTTTTTTTTATCTATTTGAATATCATTAACTGTAACTTTTGCATTAACAGTATCTCCTATAAAAACAGGTGCTAAAAATTTAAGACTTTGATTTAGATAAATACTTCCAGGACCAGGGAGTTTGGTCGCAATTACTGTAGAAATCAAACTTCCAGAGAGAAAACCATGTGCAATCCTTTTTTTAAAAATAGTGAACTTTGCAAATTTTTCATCGATATGAACTGGATTATTGTCTCCGGTGATATCAGCGAAAATATTGATATCTTCTTCTGAAATTTTTTTTTTATAATTAGCTGTTTGGCCTATTTTTAAATCCTCCAAGAATAATCCATGCTTTTTCAAGTAGTAGTTTTGAGTCATATTTGTTAAACTAATTAATTAATACTTATTTTTATATGATACATTTTTTTTTTTCATTAATTTACATTATTTTTTTTTCATTTACTAAATCAGAAGATTTTATTGATTACAAAAAATATAAAAAAACAAAAGTAAATGTAAAAATTGAAGAAATTGCAAAAGGTTGTTTTTATTATCCTTGGGGCATGACTTTCATTGATAAGAATACTCTCCTTGTTTCAGAGAAAGCAGGGGGGTTATTAAAAGTAAATATCAAATCGGGTATTGTTAGCAGAATCAAACATAATATTCCTCACATAAAATTTAATTATGGACAAGGAGGACTGTTGGATATACATGCACACAAAGATGGATATATTTATTTTACATACAGTCACGATTTTAATGACGAAGATTCAGATGGAAAGAGTTTAAAAAACTCCAGCACTGCTATAGCAAGAGGTAAACTCAATGATGACGAAATTATAGGACTAGAGACTTTATTAATAGCTAAGCCAAAACTAAAAATAGATAAACATTGGGGATCAAGAATTGTAATTCAAAATGATAATCTATATGTTAGCTTTGGTGAAAGAGATGCAGGAATGATTGCTCAAGACCCTCAAAAACATCCTGGAAGTATTATAAGAATCAAAACCAATGGAAATGTTCCAACAGACAATCCAGCTTTCAGAGGATATGAGGAATGGTTACCTGAAATTTTTCAAATTGGATTAAGAAATCCTCAAGGAATGGCAATTTCTCCTCACGATGGGAGAATTTTTTTCTCACAACATGGTCCGATGGGTGGGGATAATTTAGGAATAGTAAATTTTGCAGGGAATTCTGGTTGGAAAGATATTGCTTGGGGTGGAACTGAATATTCAGGAAGAAAAATTGGAAATGTACCATTCAAAGATATTTACGATCAAAATTTAGTTACATGGATTCCTTCCATAGGAGTTGGAAGTATAGAATTTTATGAAGGCAAAGTTTTCCCAGAATGGAACGGTGATATGATAGTTAGTGCATTAAAGGCAAGGATGCTTGCGAGAATGGACTTTAAAAACAATAAAATAGTAAACCAAGAGATAATTTTGAAAGATCATAAAAAAATAGGGAGGATAAGAGATTTTACATTTGACTCTGATGGAAACATTTATTTAGTATCGGATGACGATCAATCATCACTTTGGAAGATTTATAGAAATTAATCAATGCCAAGTAATGCAGAACAAAATTGATCAGATTCGAATCTTGCTAAATCCTCTTTTGATTCGCCGGTTCCAATAAAAGAAATTGGAATCTTAAGTTTTTCTGCGATTGGAACCAATGCACCTCCTTTTGCGGATCCATCAAGCTTTGTAACAATCAAGCTATCGATATCACATATCTGTTTGAATACTTCTGTTTGTTTTATTGAGTTTTGTCCTATATTTCCATCTAAAACGAGCATTGTTTCGTTTGGCATAGATTCATCAATTTTTTTCATCACTCTTATTATTTTTGTCAACTCATTCATTAAATCAATCTTGTTATGTAACCTTCCAGCAGTATCAATTAAAAGCAAATCTAATTTTTTCTCTTTAGCTGATAGTATAGATTGATATGCAAGAGCAGCTGGATCAGAAAACTCCTTTGCGCAGAAAAAATCTGATTTTGTTCTTTCTGACCAAATTTTTAACTGTTCAACTGCTGCAGCTCTGAATGTATCGGCTGCAACCATTCCTACTTTTCTTCCATCTTTAGAGAATTTATGTGCAAGTTTTCCAATTGTTGCAGTTTTTCCCACACCGTTAACACCTACTATTAGAACAACATGCAACTCATTTGTTAAATTTATTTGTTTCTCTAAAGGAATGAGTGTTTCATTTAATTTTTTCTTAATTATTTCTTTAACTTTTTTGGATGAAGGATCAATTAATTTTGATTTCCTTAATTCCTCTGTGATCTTTGATGAACATTCCACTCCCAAATCCGAAGAGATTAGTAACTCTTCTAATTGCTCGAGTGTTTCATCATCAATTTTTTTGCTTTTTAGCGCCTTTTTAATTCCATCTGAAATCTTTTCGGATGATTTTGATAAGCTACCTTTTAATTTTTTAAACCAACCTAAGACCATTATTATTCAGCTAACTCAGCAATTAGAAAACTATCTTGTTTTGAAATAAGATTTACAGATACTAATGAACCAGATTTAGGATGAAGTGCTTTATTTTTTGGTGAATTTACTCTGACTTGATAGTAACCGTCGGTGTAACTTTTTTTAAATGATTCGAATAGAATTGTGGTTGATTTACCAATTTCTTTTTTAAGTTTGTTAATAAGAATTTTCTTTGATTCTTTTCTAAGAAATTCTGATCTTTGTTTTTTTACATTTTCATCAACTTGCGGCATCCTTGATGCTGGTGTTCCATCTCTTGGTGAATAAGGAAAAACATGGACGTTTGAAAAATCACAAGTTTTTATTAAATTTAAAGTATTAAGAAAATTATAATCTGTTTCTGTTGGAAAACCAACTATTACATCTGCACCAAAAGTAAATTCAGATCTAGAACTTTTTAATCCTTTACAAAGTTTAATTACATCATATCTGTTATGTCTTCTTTTCATTCTTTTTAGTATTAAATCGTCACCTGATTGTAGCGAAAGATGAATATGAGGTAAAAGTCTTTTGTCATTGGATAGAAGCTCCATAAGATCCTCATCCACTTCTGCAGGGTCAATGGAAGATAATCGAAGCCTTTTTAGTTCAGGTTGAAAATTAAGTAATCTTTTTAAAATTTTACCTAGTTTCGGTTTACCTGGTAAATCATGTCCGTATGAGGTTAAGTCTACCCCAGTAAAGACAATTTCATTGTAACCTTTTTTAATGATAGATGAGGTGCGTTTATTTATTTCTTCAAATTCAAGACTTTTTGAATTTCCCCTTCCAAATGGTATGATACAAAAAGTGCATCTATGATCACAACCTTGCTGAATTTGTAACATTGCTCTGGATCTGTTTGAAGAAAATTTGTCAAGGAATGGGAAATTAAATGATTTTTCTTCTTCAAATGGTTCATCGGTATAACTTTCTTGTTGAGTCTTTCTATTATTATCAACAATCGTATAAACATTTTTTAGATTTGAGAAGATTCCTTTATTTATCTGACTTGCGCAACCAGTCACAATAATCTGATGATTTGGGAAATCCTTCGCAGCTTTCTTAACTTCACTAATGGATTTTTTTACAGCTTGGTTGGTAACTGCGCATGTATTAATTACAATTTTTTTTTTTAAATTTCTTTGTTGAATAATATTTGAAATAATATCGGATTCAAAAAAATTTAGTCGGCACCCTAAGTTAATAACTTTTGAATCATTTTTTTTCATTTTGTAAAACCATTTAAGTCAATCTTTCCTTCATACACGAGCTCAGCATCTCCGATAGTTAAAATATGTCCATCTTGAGTTATTTCAACATTTAAATTACCGCCACTCATATTAACTTCAATTCTCTTATCGCAATATTTTGAATTAAATGATGCAAAAGCTGAGGCTCCTGCTCCTGAGCCACAAGCATTAGTAAGGCCTACCCCTCGTTCAAAAGTTAAAATATTTATTTTGTTCTTAGAAAGAATTTGAACTGCGCTTATATTTACTCCGTCTGGAAAAAAGTTTTTTTTTAAAATTTTACTAGAATCAATTTCTAATTCTTTCTTATGTAATTTTTCTACAAAAAAAATAAGATGAGGGTTCCCAACGTTAATCGCAAATCCTCCTTTCAAGTATTTTAAATCAAAATTGAGGTCTGAAGTATCAATTTCAAAATTTAGAGGAATTTTATCCCATTCTAAATTAGGTTTTCCAAGATCAACTCCAATATTACCATCATCTTGTTCTTCGATGTCGATAAAACCTGAATTAGTTTCAACAGTCAAATTAGTTTTTTTTAATTTTTTAAAATAATTTTTACCAATACATCTTAATGCATTACCACAAATCTCTGCTTCAGATCCATCTTTATTAAAAAATCTAGAAGTTAAATCAGAGTAACTGTTATCTGTTTCATCTAAAAAAACAACTAAATCACATCCAATTCCAATTTTTCTATCACAAATAAATTCAATTAATTTTTTGGAAATTTCAAGACCAGTATAGTCTGAGAGTATTACAAAATCATTACCCAAACCATGCGCCTTTAGAAAATTAAACTTAGTCATTATAAATCTTAATTAATTACTTTTAGAATTAAATCTTTTTTGTTATAAACACAATCAATAAATATTAGTCAGTCCACGAGTTTCGTGCACTGACTTTTTTTGTTTTAAAATTTGGAATTAAAATGTTTGAAAATTTAACCGATAAAATTTCTGGAATTTTTGAAAAAATTAAAGGTAAGGGTATCATTGATGAAGATACTCTCAATAATGTAATGAGAGAAATAAGAGTTGCACTTCTTGAATCTGATGTTTCTCTATCAGTAGCCAAAGAATTTATTGAAAAGGTTAAAAAAAATGCAGTTGGACAGGAAATAATAAAGAGTATTTCACCTGATCAAATGATTATTAAGATTGTAAATGATGAACTTTCGAAGTTACTTGGCTCTGAAAATGACGATTTAAATCTAAGCTCAAAACCACCTTGTCTTATACTAATGGTTGGCTTACAAGGTTCTGGAAAAACTACTACGTCTGCAAAGCTTGCAAAATGGATTACAAAAAATAAGAATAAAAAAATTATGCTGGCATCTCTGGATATTTATAGACCAGCTGCTCAAGAACAACTAATCAAACTTGGAGAGGATAATAATATTGATACACTTGGACTACAGAATAACAAATCTCCTTTACAAATTGCAGAGATAGCATTTAATGTTGCAAAAGATTCTGATATAGATATTTTAATATTAGACAGTGCTGGAAGAAATCATATTGATAAAAAAATGATGAATGAAGTTAAGGAAATTTCTGAGAAATTTAAATTCTCTGAAATTTTGTTAGTTTCTGATTCTATGACTGGACAAGATGCAGTCAATACAGCAGAAAGTTTTTCAAATCAGCTAGATCTTAGTGGAATAATTTTAACAAGAATTGATGGTGATGCTAGAGGCGGTGCGGCATTATCAATGAGGTTTGTTACAAAAAAACCAATTAAATTTATGGGAATTGGAGAAAAAATTGATGATTTAGAAATTTTTCATCCCGATAGAATTGCAAATAGAATTTTAGGAATGGGAGATGTTGTTTCATTGGTTGAAAAAGCTTCTGAAGAAATAAATGAAGAAGAAGCAAAACAGATGCAAAAAAAAATCCTGAAAGGGAGATTTACTCTTTTGGATTACTCAAAACAATTAGATCAGCTCACTAAAATGGGTGGTATCCAAAGTATTATGAAGTACTTACCTGGTTTATCTGGATTGAAAGACAAAATGGAAGAAAAAATGGAAAATAATGATATTTTTAAAAAGCAAAAAGCGATTATAAATTCAATGACACCAAGAGAGAGAGTTCATCCAGAACTTGTAAAAGCCTCAAGAAAAATAAGAATCTCTAATGGATCTGGAACTCATGTTCAGGATATTAACAAACTATTGAAGCAATTTAAAAAGATGAGTCAGATGATGAAAAAAATGGGTAAAAATCAGAACCTCGATAGCATAATGAATTCAGATCAATTTGGGGATCTTAAAAATTTATTAAATAAAAACAAACCAATACATTAGAAAGGAAATAGTATGTCAGTATCTTTAAGATTATCAAGAGGTGGTTCTAAGAAGAGACCTTTTTTTAGAATTGTCGCTGCAGATATAAGAGCACCAAGAGACGGAAAATATTTAGAAAGGCTAGGCACTTATAATCCAATGTTATCAAAAGATGATCCAGAGAGAGTTTACTTAAATATTGAAAGAATCAAGTACTGGTTGTCTGTTGGGGCGCAACCAACAGAAAGAGTTACAAAATTTTTAGCTAAGGAAGGTTTAGCTGAAAAACCTGTAATAACAAAACAAACTAAACAAAACAAACCAAAAAAGAAAACTCTTGAAAAGGCAAAAGCAAAAGAAGAAAAACTTAAATCAAAACAAGAAATGAGTGATGCAGCTGCAGAAGCCTCATCTGTTGAAGC
>CACEWP010000008.1 GCA_902563305.1 uncultured Alphaproteobacteria bacterium | reverse complement strand
TGTTTTATTATTTTTTAATACCATATATTGAAAGTTTTAATTTTTTAAATTTATTTAATTATCTAACATTTAGAGCTGGAGGAGCTCTTTTTACAGCATTTTTCATATCACTTTTTTTAGGACCTAAATTCATAAAAAAACTTAAGAGCGTTCAAAGAAGGGGGCAGCCTATTCGTAAAGATGGGCCTAAAAGTCATCTTATTAATAAAGTTGGAACTCCGACTATGGGAGGAATGCTAATACTAATTTCTTTATTCGTTTCTATCCTATTTTGGGCAGACTTAAGTAGTAGTATAGTTTGGTTAATTTTTAGTATAACGATTCTTTTTGGACTGATAGGTGCATTGGATGATTATAAAAAACTTAAAAATAACAGTCCTGAGGGTTTTAAAGGATCACATAGATTAATTGTTGAGTTTCTTATATGTTTCTTATTTGTTTTCCTATTTAATAAAATTATTAACCCTGACTTGGTGAATATTGTTTTTATACCTTTCACTAAAGGATATTTTTTTGATTTAGGTAATCTTTATTATATTTTTGCTGCAATTGTTATAGTTGGTAGTGCAAATGCTGTAAATCTTACTGATGGGTTAGATGGTTTAGCAATCGGTCCTATAATGATAACGGCATTATCTTTTGCTTTCATTGCTTATTTTACTGGAAATTTGATTTATTCAGATTACTTGAAAATTCCATATGTTAATGATACCGGAGAATTAGTTATTATATGTGCATCTCTTATTGGAGCAGGACTTGGGTTCTTATGGTTTAATGCACCGCCTGCCATGGTATTTATGGGCGACACCGGATCCCTCTCTATGGGCGGGACAATTGGAGCAATAGCTGTAGCCACTAAACATGAAATAATACTTGCCATAATTGGAGGTATCTTTGTATTAGAGGCTCTATCTGTATTTGCACAAGTAATATCTTTTAAATTAACTGGTAAAAGAATATTTAGAATGGCACCAATACACCATCATTTTGAGCAAAAAGGTTGGTCCGAATCAACTGTTGTTATAAGATTTTGGATTATCTCTATTATTTTAGCCTTAGTTGGACTTGCAAGCTTAAAGCTTAGATGATTAATAAGAAAAATAAAAAAATTTTTTTATTAGGGATGGGTGTATCCGGAACCTCACTTGCGAAATATTTAACAAAGAAAAAGATTATGAATTTTTGTTGGGATGATGATCCAGAGAAAAGAGAGATTGCTAAGAAAAAAAAATTAAATATTAAACCAATCTCAATTAAAACTTTAAAAACTTGTGATCTACTCGTTTTAAGTCCAGGTATTAATCACTTGGCAAAGAAACCTCACAAAGCCGTCTCAATTGCAAAAAAATTAAAAATAAAAATTGTTACTGATTTAGAATTTTTAAATATTTTTGATTGCGGAAAATTACTGATAGGTATAACCGGTACTAATGGTAAATCTACGACAACTCATTTTATCAACCAATCCTTATCATATAAAAAATTTTGTTCATCTTTGTCTTGTGGAAATATTGGAATACCTTTCACAGACTTAAAAATTAATAAAGAAACTATATTAGTTGTAGAGGCTTCTTCGTATCAATTAGCAAAAATAGATAAACTTAAATTTAATTTTGCTTTTCTTTTAAATATTTCTAAGGATCATATCGAATGGCATGGATCGATAAAAAAATACATAAACTCAAAACTCAAAATTTTTAAAAATCAAGATGAAGATTGTTATGCTATTATTTGTATCGATGACAAACATTGTAGAGAAATAGCTTCTACTTTCAATACAAAGTTTAATTCAAAACTCATACTTACTAGTTGTAAAAAAAATAAAAAGGCAGATATTTTATTGTCTAAAAATAAAAATGAGTTAAAAATTTATAATAAATTTTCTAACGAAATAATTTCAATACCTTATTCTAGATTAAAATTCACAAATGCAGATCATAATTACCAAAATCTTTTGGCAGCATATGTATCAGGTTATATTCTGAATCAACCAAAACAAAAGTTTGTAGAATCTTTAAACAATCTTGATAACTTAAAACATAGAATTGAATTTCTTGGAAAATTTAAAAATCTCAATTTTTATAATGACAGCAAATCTACAAATGTCGACTCTGCAATAACTGCTTTAAAATCATTTAATAATATTTTTTGGATTCTTGGTGGAAGAGAAAAAAAAGGAGGAATCAAAGGAATTGAAAATAATTTAAATGATATCACCAAAGCATACAGTTATGGAGAAGCAGGGAAAAGAATTAAAAAATTCCTAACAACTAAATCTGTTGATTGTGAAGAATTCAATACCCTAGAGGAATCAACAAAAAAAGCTTTTAATGATGCCTTGAGGTTAGATAAAAATATTAATATTCTTCTATCTCCTGCTTGTTCCTCGTTTGATCAATTTAAAGATTTTCAAGACAGAGGTGAACAGTTCTCAAAAATTGTAAAAAAATATATTAAGACTTATGAGAAAAAATAGAAGCATAGATAAGAATATTTATCTCTGGAATAATTTTGATAAGTTTATAATGGTTCCAACTCTTTTAATTCTGCTTTTTGGAATAATCTCAATCTCAAGTATAACTCAGCACCTAAACGGTAAATTCTACTTTTCATCAAATTTATTATTAAAAAAACATCTGATTTTCTGCATTATTGGTATAGTTATAATGTCATCAATTCCTAAACTTTCTCTTAAAAATCTTATTTTCTTTTCATTTTTTCTTTTTGCTTTAAGTATAATATTGTCACTAGTAGCTATAATTTTTTTTCCTGAGACTAAGGGTGCAAATAGATGGATCAATTTTTTTAATATCTCATTCCAACCCTCTGAACTTTTAAAACCATCATTTATAATTATAAGCGCAGTTTTACTCGGAAGATATAAAAGTAAAAATGACTACTCTTTTATTTTAAATATTCTACTTCTAATTTTAACTTCGTCTTTACTTATATTTCAACCAGATTTTGGTATGTTTATTTTAATTTCCGCTGTTTGGGTTATACAAGTTTTCTCTGCAAATATAAAAATTAAAATAATCATTCCAATTATTTTAAGCTTTGTGTTTGTTTTTTTATTATGCTTTTTCAGTCTTGAACATGTAAGATTTAGAATTATGAACTTTCTTTTCTCTGATATAGGTGATAATTATCAAATTTCTAAATCAATTAATTCCTTTATAGAGGGAGGATTGTTTGGGAAAGGAATTGGTGAGGGATCTGTTGCTAAAAATTTACCAGATGTTCATTCTGATTTTATTTTTGCATTAATCGGGGAAGAAATGGGAGGTTTTTTTGCACTTTTGATTTTATCATTGTATTTTATAGTTTATTTGAGAGCTCAAATAATTTCCCAAAGATCAAATAATTTTTTTATAGTTACAGCTTTAACAGGTTTATCGAATATTTTAATCTTTCAAGTTATAATCAATGTTTCTTCATCACTAAATATTATTCCTACAAAAGGCATGACCTTACCCTTTATCTCATATGGCGGTTCATCTTTCATTTCAAGTTCAATTATTATTGGTTTTTTATTGTTATTGATAAAAGAAGAAAAAAATGCGTAAAAGGATTTTTTTGATTGCTGGTGGAACTGGTGGACACCTTTTTCCTGCAATATCCCTGTCACAAATTGATAGAAATTTTGAATATTATTTTTTACTAGACTATAGAACCGAGAAAATTATTGAAAGAAAAAAACTTAAATATTTTAAAATTCAATCTTCTAGAATTAAAATTAATTTATTATTACCAATTTACTTAATCAAAATTATCTTTGGTTTTTTTCAATCCATTAAAATTTTTTTAAAATATAAAGCTGATTTGGTTATTGGGTTTGGTGGTTACACTTCTATCCCATCAATTTTAGCGGCAAAATTCTTAAGAATAAAAATATTAATCCATGAACAAAACGCTGTGATGGGAAAAACAAATAGATTATTATCAAATTTAACTAACAATATTGCTATTACTTTCTCTAATACAAAGCATGCAAAAAATTGTGCTATTTATACTGGCATCCCTGTTAGAGAAATAAAAAAATCTGCTGTAAGAAATTCTAAAATAAAAAGAGTTTTTGTGATTGGAGGTAGCCAAGGAGCTAAAGTCTTTTCAAATTTAATACCTACAATAATTTCAAACTTTAGTGATTCAAACAAAAAGAAAATCTTTATAATTCAACAAGTTAGAAGTATCGATAAAGAATCTACTGCAAGAATTTATGATAATATGAATGTTAAATTTATAATCAAAGAGTTTTTCGACGATATGTATTATCAGTTAAACAAAGCTGACTTGATTATTTCAAGATGTGGGGCGTCTACTCTTGCAGAGATTGAACTTCATCGAAAATTTTCAATATTATTTCCTCTTCCAAGTGCAATGGACAATCACCAATACTATAATGCTATTGAGTTTAAGAAATATAATCCCTGCTTAATTATTGACGAAAAAAACATCGATATTTCAAAAATTTCAAAAAAGATTGAAAAAATTATTTTTATTAACAAAAAATCACATAAAATAATAGATACTGTAAGATTAAGCCAAAAAAAATCGTTATCAAATTTAATAAGAAGAATAATTAAAGATGTTTGAGAAAAGAAATGTTCATTTTATCGGTATTGGGGGTATAGGCATGAGTGCAATAGCTGAAGTTTTACATAGCAAAGGTTTCAAAGTATCAGGGAGTGATATTGTTCAAAATTTAATAACTAGAAGATTAATAAAAAAAGGAATTAGAGTTTATAACCAACATGCTTCCAAGAACATTGAAAAAGCGGATATTATTGTTTATTCTTCTGCAATTAAAGCAAATAATGTAGAAATTAATTCAGGTGCTCGGAAAAATATTCCTTTATACTCAAGAGCAATGATGCTTGCAGAAGTGATGAGGTTAAAAAAATCGATTACAGTTTCAGGTTCACACGGCAAGACTACAACAACTTCACTTATTTCGTCTATACTAGAATATTCTGGATACGACCCAACTATAATTAATGGCGGTATAATTAACGGTATAAATGCCAATGCAAAACTCGGAAATGGAGAATGGATTGTTGCTGAGGCAGACGAATCTGATGGTTCGTTTACAATGCTACCTTCAACTATTGGTGTAATCAATAATATAGATCTAGAACATCTTGATTTTTATAACAATATTAATGAAATAAAAGATTCTTTTGTAAGTTACGCTAATAATATACCTTTCTATGGATTTCTTGCGATTAATATTGATGATAAAAATATAAAAAGTATCCAAGAGAGAATCAGCCATAAAAAAATCTTGACTTATGGTCTTTCAAAAGATGCTAACTTTTATGCTGAAAATACGAAAATTATTAAGAAGGGTAATTCTTTTTATTCTTGTTTTGATATTGTTACTAACACAAAAAACAAAAAAGTTCTTAAAAATATTTTAATCCAACTTCTAGGGCCTCACAATGTGGCTAATACCTTGGCTGCATATTGTATTTGTAAGGCTTTAAAAGTTCCAGACTCAAAAATTAAAATGGCATTAAAGAAGTTTCAGGGAGTCAAAAGAAGATTTTCTATTATATACAATTCCTTTAATACTATGGTTATTGACGACTACGCTCATCATCCAAAAGAAATAAAAATGACTCTTGATTCTCTAAAATTAATAACTAAAGACAAATTGATTGTAGTTTTTGAACCTCACAGATTCAGTAGATTGAAAAACTTAAAAGACGAATTTATAAAAAGTTTTAAAAAAGCAAATTCTATTTTTGTTTTACCAGTTTATACAGCAGGTGAAAAAATGAAAAGAGAATTTACTAATTTAAATTTTTCTAAATTACTAAAAAAAAAATATGGAAATAAAATGATCAGATCTATATCTGATCAAAAAACACTTAATTCATCATTAAAAAAAATTATTTGTAATGGAGATAATGTGATTTTTTTGGGTGCTGGACAAAGTTCCAGAATCGCAGATTCCTTTGCAAATTTTCTCAAGAAAAATGAAATTTAATTTTCCAATATTTGAAATAATGAGATTAAATTACGAGCTAGGTAAAAAAACCTGGTTTGGCACAGGAGGTAAATGTAGTTTATATTTTGAACCAAAATCAATTAATCAATTAATACTAATCCTTAAGTTAAGTAGAAGGTTTTTTCAGATCTTAATAATAGGTTCTGGCTCTAATGTTATTATAAGAGATGGCGGATACAAAGGAGCGGTAATAAAGTTAAAAGGAGAATTCACAAAAATTAAATTTCATGAAAAAGATTTAATTTTGTCAGTAGGAGCTGGAGTAAAAGATTCAGAAATTTCTAAATTTTGCTTAAACAACGGAATATCGGGGCTTGAATTCCTATCTGGAATACCCGGGACTATCGGTGGAAACTTAAAAATGAATGCTGGTTGTTACGGCTCTCAAATAAGCGATAAATTAATTGACTGTACAATAGTAGATAGAAAATTAAATATAAAAGTATTGAGAAAGGACGAAATGAATTTTGAATATAGAAAAAGTTCGTTTCATAGTAATCAAATCATAATTCAAGCAAGATTTAAAGTGAATAAAAACAATAAAGATAAAATTAAGAAAAGAATTTTTAAAATTACAAATGACAGAAAAAAAACACAACCTGTAGCAAAAAGAACCGGGGGAAGTACTTTTACTAATCCAAATGAACATTCAGCATGGAAATTAATTGATAAAATAAAATTTAGAGGAAAAAGGCAAGGCGGTGCAAAAGTATCCGAACTTCATTCAAATTTTTTAATTAATGACAATGATGCTTCATCCCTTGATATTGAAATGCTAGGTGAAGAAATAAAAAGAAACGTATGGGAGCAACAGAAAATTAAATTAGATTGGGAGTTATTAAGAATTGGTAAATTTAAAAAAATCTAACAAAATTGCAATTTTGAGAGGTGGTATCTCAGATGAAAAAGAAATTTCGATTCTTACTGCAAATCAAGTCTATAATACACTTCAAAATAAATATGATACTGTACTGATTGATGTTGGATATGATTGTAAAAAACTTGTTAATGACCTCATTAGTTGTAATGCAAACATAGTTTTCAATTGTTTGCATGGATCTTTTGGTGAGGACGGTCAAATCCAATCAATCCTGAACTACCTTAAGTTGCCTTACACACATTCAGGTGTACTGGCCTCATCAATTGCAATGAATAAAATAATTTCAAAAAATTTTTTTAAATCATTTAATGTGTGTCATCCAAAACATTTTAATATTTTGAATGAACTTAAAGATTCTCACTATCCGATTATTATCAAGCCAATATGTGGGGGTTCTAGTAACAACCTTATAAAAGCTGAAAATAAAGAACAACTTAATGCTTTTAAAATAAAAAATAAAAACAACCTAGATAAATTTATGCTCGAGGAATTTATTGATGGAAGAGAAATAACCGTAGGTATTTTGGAGGACAAAATATGCGGTATAATGGAAATAATTTTTGATAGTGATGTCTATGATTTCAAAAATAAATATCAAGAGATTGCTACTCATATAATTAATCCGGAGTTGAATAAGAAAATTACTGAGAAATTAAAAGAAACATCACTTGTAATTCATAATGAGATTAATTGTAAATGTCTCTCTAGACTAGATTTTAGATATAATGAGAAAATAGATGAAATTTTCCTCTTGGAAATAAATACGCAACCCGGACTAACAATCAATTCATTATTACCTGAAATGGCAAAAGATAATGGAATAGATTTTCTTAAATTATGTGAAATAATTCTCTATAATGCCCGATGCGAAGTAATATAATATTTATAACTATCATTTTACTATTCCTATATTTTGTAAATTTTTATACTCAAGGTGAGATATTGAAGAATGTTTTAGAATATAAGAAAATAAATAAAATAGAGCTTGTTAACATAACCAATATTTCTAGAGAAAATATTATTAAAGAAATTAGTGTTAAAGAAGGTCAAAGCTTTTGGCTTTTCAATCCATTTAAATTAAAAAAAGAATTAAATAATATCATCGAGATAAAAAATTTCTCCTACAAATTAAATTGGAACGGAGTCCTTGAAATATCTATAGAAGAAAAAAAACCATTTATGAAATGGATAATTGGAAACAAACAGAGGTTAATTGATATACAAGGAAATACACTTAAAATGGCAATAGCAGATCAAAACATAAAAATGATAAAACTATATGGTAAAAACGCAAACTCAAACATTAATCTAATTTGGAAAGTTTTTTCAGAAAGAAAAGATATTCACATAAATACAAGGTCTATTATTTATCAAAATAATATTGGATGGCAAATAAACTTTGTTGATAATAAATGTATTTTAATTCCGTTAAAAAAACTTGATAAAGTAATGGATTTATTTCAGAATATAAAAGATTCTGGCTTATATAGTAAATTCAATTTCTTTGATTTACGTATAATTGGAAGAGTGTATATGAGCAAAAAAAAATGCTGAAACTTTTACCAAGTAAGAAAAAATATTGTGTATTCGATATTGGGACAGAAAAGTTAGTGTGTCTTTTCTTTAGAATACAAGATGGAAAACCGTTTATTCTAGGTATGGACCATCAAAAAAATATCGGTTTTTTAAATGACAATAAGATCGATAAGGAAAAACTCTCAACTACAATCTCACAAACTTTAAAAAAAGGTCTACCAAAAAATACAAAAGTTTATGATTATGAATATTTCAGCAATATTACTGATATTAACTCAATTACCAGGAAAAACTTCACGGAAATAGATACTGGTAAGCTTGGAATCACTAAGAAAGATGTTAGAAGGGTCTTCAAAAAATCAATAATTGAATCTAGAGTTAAAGCAAAACATCTTATTCATTCCTACCCTATAAATTTTAGAATTGACAATAAAAAAGTCGTTAATGATCCAATAGATCAGAAATGTGAAAAAATGGGTATATCTTCATTTAATATTTACATTGGCTCCAAACTATTTGAATCCATAAGCGATTGTTTCAAGAATGAGAAAATTAATATAAAAAACTTTTTTGATTCAGGAGTAGCTTCAGCAGTAGCAAACTTAAATGATAACGAGAAAAAAGAAGGTGTTGCATGTATTGATTTAGGTTCAAAAACGTCAAAAGTTGTTGTATTTATAAATGACAAAATTGTATATACGAAAGTTATTCCAGTTGGGGGGGAACATGTAACTACTGATATTTCTAAAGGTCTTGATATCTCCAGAGAATCTTCCGAGCATGCAAAAATTTTATACGGAACACTTAGTCCACAATTCAACGAAAAAATTACAATAAACTCAAAGTTTTTTAAAAACAAACTAATTAGTAGAAATCTTCTTTTTGGAATAATAAAACCAAGATATGAGGAGATTTTTGAGATCTTGAGAGATAATATTTTTGATGATCTTTATGCAAGAGTTAGTATCAAATCATTAGTAATTACAGGTGGAGCAAGCAAAATATACGGAATAACCAATATCTCTGAGAGCATATTTAATAGAAAAGTTAGAATTGGTTCGGTAGTTAATAAGCAAAGCTTTTTCTACAATAAACCAGAATTTAGTACATTATTAGGATTGATAAAACTTGCACAAGAAAGCAAAAATTATGAATATTCAAACAAATTGATTCAAAATAATTTTTTTACAGCTTTTGATAAACTGGAAAATTGGATCGAAGAGAGTTATGCATGATTTTGAAATAAACTGTAACTTTTTGTGAATTGCAAAATACCACATCATATCGTTTAATTAATTTATGTTACAAACTAAACCAAGAATTACTCATAAAAGAATATTCTTTGACTCAAAACTTCCAAAGTTTTTGTCCGCGGCCAAACAAAAAACATTAGCTGGAATACTTAATTTCACTGGTATTGGACTGCATACTGGTAATAAAGTTAAAATGAAATTATCTCCTGCTCCAGTTGATACAGGAATTATTTTTAGAAGAAAAGTTAAAGATTCTTATGTGAATATTAAAGCTAATTTCAACAATGTTAGATCTACAAAACTGTGTACACTCATCTCAGATAATAGAGGAAACAGTGTCTCAACTGTTGAACATATATTATCGGCTTTATATGCTTATGAAATAGACAACATATATATTGATTTGACTTCTAATGAAATCCCCGTATATGACGGTTCTGCCTTAGAGTTTGTAAATAAAATTGAAAAACTAGGTTTTGAAGAACAAGATTCTTACAAAAAATTCATTAAAATTAAGAAGAATGTTGAAGTAAAAAATGGTGATAAAATAGCTAGAGTCTCCCCTTTTGATAACACCTTAATCACGACTGAAATAAGTTATGACCATAAATTAATAGGAAAACAAACAATATCACTTTTATTAAATTCAAAAATATATCAATCTCAGATTTGTAGTGCGAGAACTTTCGGATTTCTTAAAGATGTCGAAACGATGAGAAAAAAAGGGTTGGCTCTTGGTGGTAGTTTAGATAACGCCATAGTATTAGATGACAAAAATATCATGAATAAAGAAGGTTTAAGATTTAGTGATGAATTTGTTCGTCATAAACTCCTTGACTTTATAGGTGATATCTCTCTGGCAGGATATAGAATATTAGGTTCATTCTTCAGCTCACAAACTGGTCATGAACTTAATAATAAGCTTTTAAAGAAAATTTTTGAATCACCTAACAATTGGGAATTAGTCTGTTCAAATTAAAATAAAAATTCCTTTATAATTTTTATAAATCAATTAAAAATATTCAACATGAGAAAAAAAGTGTTGATTCTAATAATTTACTTTTTTGTATACTCCTGTTCTACAGATGAAGAAATTACTAAGAACTACTCTTCATATGATGATATCAAATTATACAATGAAGGGATGAAGCACTTGAAGAAGCAAGATTTTAGTGAAGCCATAGACAGTTTCACAGAACTGGAAATACAATATCCCTACTCTCCATGGGCATCTAGAGGTCAATTATTGATTGGTTTTGCACATTACACGGCTAACGAATATGATGAAGCTATTCTGAATCTAAGTAAATTTGTAGAACTTAATCCTAATCATAATCTAATACCCTATGCCATTTATCTAAAAGCCTACTCCTACTTTGAAAGAATTCCAGATATAAATCTAGATCAAAAATTTTCAATTAGAGCTTATGAAGAATTCTCTGAACTGATTAATAGATATCCAAAGTCAAAATATGCAAAAAAATCATATAAACACATAAAAAAACTAAAAAATCATTTAGCAGCAAAAGAGATTAAAGTTGGAAAATTTTATCAATCTAAAGGGGACTATCTAGCAGCAGTAAAGAGATATAAAATTGTCTTAAAAGATTACAGACAATCTGCTCAGATACCAGAATCAATCTTTAGACTTATTGAATCATATGTTTCATTGGGTCTAGTAAAGCAGTCTTATTACCTCTATAAAATATTGGAATTTAATTTTCCAAAATCTAAGTGGACTAATGAGGGAATAAAAATTGTAAATAAATATAAAATTAATAGAAATTTAACAAAATATAAAAAAAGACAACTTGATTTAGAGAAGTTAAAATCATCAGACTTTGATTTACTGTAATTATGATCAGACACCTATCAATCGATAATCTATTACTTATTGATAAAATCGAACTTGATTTTGGTTTAGGCTTGTGTGTCCTTACTGGGGAGACTGGAGCAGGAAAATCGATGATTCTTGAATCATTAGAGCTTATTTCAGGAAGAAGAGTAAAACCAAATATCAGACCTGAAAATGAAAAAAAAACAATAATTAGTGCTTTAATTAATATTTCAAAATTTGACGAAATAAAAGATTTATTAAATAAGATTGATATCAATTTTGAGGACGAAATTATTATCAAAAGAGTTATTGAAAGTGATGGAAAAAGTAAAGCCATGATAAATGAACATCTAGTGAGTCTTTCAACATTAAAAACTATAGCTACAAGTATTATTGAGATTCACAGCCAGTTTTCTGAGCAAGGGTTGTTGGACAACGCAACACACATAACTACTCTAGATGATTTTGGAGATTACGGTGAAGAATTAAATGATTTATCTGAAATTTGGATAAAATACAAAAGAGTTGAAGAAGAATATAAAAGTGAGAAAATTAAATATCAAGAAATTAAAGAAAAGATAGAAGATTTCAATTATGATATTAAGGAGCTTAATCTTTTCGAACCCAAAAAAGGTGAATTTGAGAAATTAGATCAAACAAAAAAAATTCTTCAAAATTCCAGAAAGATAAATGAGAGTTTCAATTCTGTTTTAAATAACTTTCAATCCGAAAATCCCCCAGGAATTGAAGATTTATTTTCAAAAAATATTGTTATTTTAGAAAAAATTAAAGATCTTTTAGACTCTGAAACATTAAAAGAGGTCGAAAAATTAAAATCTATTTCAATTGAAATCTCCGAAATATCAAAGATCTTTCAAGATTTTATTAACCAAGAAATTGATCACGGCTCTCTTGAAAAAATTGATGATAGGTTATCTGAATATAAAAAACTAGCACAAAAACACTCAATAGAACCTGATATGCTAGATACAAAGCTTACTGAGATAGAAAAGAAACTTAACTCAACTGATGAAAGTAAATTACATATAGAGAAACTTTTCAAAGAACTGATTTCATTGAAAGAAAAATATAATAAAAAATCTCAAGAAATTTCTGAATTAAGGAAAGAAAATGCAAGGACTCTCGATAATAAAATTAACATCGAGCTTCCAGATCTAAAACTAGAAAATGCTGAATTCCAAACTTCTATTAGTGAATCTGAATATAATCAATTGGGTAAGGATAGTGTTATTTTTAAAATAAGAACAAATCCAAAATCAAAGATGGGTGATATAAAAGAAATCTCTTCTGGAGGTGAATTATGTCGAATAGCTCTTGCAATCAAAGTTACTGCAGAAAAAGCGAATTCATCTACTATGGTATTTGATGAAGTTGACAGCGGAATTGGAGGAGCTGTGTCTAACGCTGTGGGGGAAAGATTAAAAAAATTAGGTGAAAAAAGACAGGTTTTAGTTGTTACACACTCCCCACAAGTAGCATCTCAGGGTCGTAACCACTTCCTAGTAAGAAAAAAAATATCGCAGGGCAATACAACTATTGAAGTTATAAAAATTGAGGGCGATAATAAAATCAATGAAATAGCAAGAATGCTCTCAGGTAAGCAAATTACGCAAGAAGCGATTCTTGCAGCTAAAAAATTAATGGAAAGCAATCTCCAAACATGAAGTGTATACTAGATTTTATTCTTCAAATCTATTTTATCGATTTCTTTAATTAAAAATCAGTAGGCTAAATTTTTCTCGTCTTTTTATACAGCCATGATTTAATTTCCTCTGATAAATATTTTTTTAGTTTCTTGTAAACTTTTTCATGATATTCGTTTATCCAGCTTACTTGTTGATTAGAAAGCATTTCTATATCTATCAAATTTCTTTCATATGGAAATAGTGTAAGGTCATCAAATTCTAAAAAACCTCTATATTTAGATAATTTCACTAAAAGAAGATTCTCAATTCTTATTCCATATTTGTTATCCTTGTAGTAACCGGGTTCATTTGAAACAATCATTCCTTTTTTTAAAACAAATTTATTAATTCTTTTTGAAATTGATTGAGGACCTTCATGAACCCCCAGAAAGCTTCCAACACCGTGTCCAGTACCATGATTATAATCCATCCCATTTTGCCACAAAAAATATCTTGCAATGCTGTCAATTTGGTGACCTTTAGTTCCATAAGGGAACTTGAGCATTGCTAAATTTATGTGTCCTTGTAAAACTCTAGTATAGTTTGATACAAACTCTTTCTTGGGCCTATGACTACCAAGATAAATAGTTCTGGTACAATCAGTAGTCGCTCCAATGTATTGTGCACCCGAATCACATAAATAGAGTTCACCAGATTCTAATTTTTTATTATTTTGTTTGGGATTGTAATGAATTATAGATCCATTTTTTCCACATGCAGAAATGGTATCAAAACTACATGAGAAGAATCTTGTATTACTTTTTCTTATTTCTTCAAGTTTTTTCGAAACTTTAATTTCGTTTAAACCTAAATTAAAGTTTTGTTTCTCTAACCAATGAAAAAATTTAACCAAAGATACGCCATCCCAAATATGAAATTTTCTTGCATTTTTAATTTCTATATCATTTTTTTGGCATTTGATAAGTTCACAAGGATCATTTTGCAAATCTGGTTTAAGTCCGGAATTTATCATTAATTCATAATAAAAATATGAAACTTCAGAATCTAAAAGAATTTTTGAGCTTTTAGGAAGATTAGTAATCTCTTTATCGAACTTTGTAATATCTAAAATATTCAATCCTTTTCTTATTTTAGTACTATTGGGAATTTTACTTTTATCAATAAATAGTTTTGTATATGATTTTGTTATAATTGCCTTACAAAAAACTAAAGGCGTATGTTCAAGATCGTATCCTCTAATATTCATCAACCAACATATTGAAGCAGATGATGTTAAAATAATGTAATCGTATTTAGAATTTGCAAAAATTTTTTTTTTTTTTGAGGAAGTATTCTCACCAGAGATTTCATGGTTTAAAAAAAAAAATTCTCTTTTCTTTTCTGTTGGTCTATTTTCCCAAATCTTATCAATCAGATTATTATTATCATGTTTTATTTTCAAAGAGATTAATTGTGAAATTTTGATGAGATTTTTTATAAAATTCACTTTAAAAAGTCTAAAATCTATCAATAGTTTCTTATTACTAATTGTTTTTTTTATAAAAGAAAAAAAATCTTCGTCAGATAAATCAATGATCTGAAAATCTTTTTTAATTTCTTTTTTAGCTTGTAGAAGATATCTACCATCAGTAAAAAAATATTTTTTTTTTTTTGAAATAAGTGCAATACCATTCGTACCAGAAAAATTTGTGAGCCAGCGCAATCTCTTATTTTCTTCAGGAACATATTCATCAAGATTTTCATCAGAAGAAGAAATCATATAAAAATCATTTTTATTTTTTGAGAGTTCTTTTAAAACTTTATTTAAATTATTTTCCAAACCTTTATCCTGACTTTACAAATATTAGAGCTACCCAGTTAGAACTATAAAATTTTTTTTCTAAATTTAAATTAAATTTATTAAAATACGAAACTATCTCATTCTCTTGTTCAACTATGATTCCAGAAATTATAATTCGTCCATTAACTTTGAGTCTCTTGTAAGAATCTTTTACAATTTTCTTTTGAACATTGCATAACATATTAGATACTATCAAATCAAACTTTTTGTTTCTAAGATAATTACATTTAAGTCCATCATTTATTAAAAAAAAGTTTCTTTTTAAAAAATTATTCTTAGTATTATCTAAAAAACATTCTTTTGTAATTGGATCTATATCTACAGATATAATATTTTGTTTAGTTATTTTATATAAAACAAATGAAAGAATTCCGGAACCTGTCCCTAAATCACAAATTTTGAAAAATTTTATTTTTTTGGTAAGATATTCTATTCCTTTAATTGATAGATAAGTAGATGCATGACAACCTGTTCCAAATGCATTATTGCCTGGAATAACTAATTTATATTTCTTGTTTTCTTTTTTTTTATTTGATAGCCCTTGAGATATAAAAAATAATTCCGACCGAATGCCCTTGTCGTCCTTTCTATTTTGAATAACCCAATTTCTCTTCTTTATTTCACTGCATTCAAAATCATTAAATTCTTTTTTAACTTTGTCTAATAATGAACTTTTAATTTTTGAATCTTCAAGAAATAATTCTATTTGAAAGTTTTGGTCCGACGGAAATATTGAAATATTATCAAATGTGTTTAAAAGTGATAGAATCCTATCGTTTTTTTTTTCAATTTTGATTTTTGCTGAAATTTTTTTCAAGTTTTTTATATTTTTGAAACGTAGTCAGAGAAAATTTTAATCACTTCTCCTGAATTATCAAATCTGATTTGAAGTTTATTATCAGAGATTCCTAATATAATGCCCAAGCCAAATTCTTTATGTCTTACTTTTTCTCCTATAGAGAAAACCGAGCTTGAAAATTGTTTTAGTTTCTTTCTTTCTTTATCTATTTTTTTACTTACTTGGATTAGTCTACAATTTTTTTGCGGAAGCTCAGATAAAAATCTAGAAGGTATTGAACGATAAATACTATAGTTATATTGTTTCCTAAAGTTTACATATGAAATATTCAGTTTTTTTCTTGCTCTAGTTATACCTACGTAAGCCAATCGTCTTTCCTCTTCAAGACCTTTATTACCATATTCATCAATATTTCTTTGGTTAGGAAAAATTCCCTCTTCCCATCCTGGAAGAAAAACATAATCAAATTCAAGTCCTTTAGCACTGTGCAGTGTCATTATTGAAACTTTTTCTGCAAAGTTTCCTTCATTTAATGTGTCTGTCAAAAGGCTTACCTCTTCAATAAATTCTTCAATAGAGTTCCTGTTTTTAAGATCTGTGATAAGCTTTTTTAGATTCTCTAATCTACCCTCTGATTCCGGAGTTTTCTCTTTTTGTAACATTCCTGTATAACCAATATCGTCAAGAAGAGATCCTGCTGTTTCAAAATGATTTTGGCTTTTCAACATTGATGTATGTTTTTCTATAATTAAAACAAATTCTTCGATATTTTTTTTTTGAGAAACATTAAGTTTTCCTGATTCACAAATTAACTTAAGTGCTTTGAAAAGTGAAACATTTTTATTATTTGCAATATCATTAAGCTTTTGAATCAAACCCTTACCTATGCCCCTTTTTGGAACATTCAAAATTCTCTCTAGAGATAAATTATCTGATTTATTAATAATTATTCTTAAATACGCCATTGCATCTTTGACCTCTGCCCTTTCATAAAATCGTAGACCACCAATAACTTTATATTTTATATTTTCTTTCAAGAATCTATCCTCAATATCTTTAAATTGAAAACTTGCTCTAGTTAGAATTGCAATTTGTGAAAGAGAAATTTGAGATTTTCTTAATTCGTGAATCTTCTGAGAAATAAAAATCGCCTCAAAATCGTCATCCTCAAGATTATTTATGACTACAGGCTCACCGTCTCCATCTGAAGTCCATAACTTCTTTCCAATTCTTTCTTTATTTTCAGAAATGAGCGAAGAGGCAGCTTGAAGTATATTTCCCGAGGATCTATAATTTTGCTCTAACCTGATTATCTTAGAATTTTCAAAATCCTTCTCAAAATTAAGAATATTTTTAAGTTGAGCACCCCTCCAACCGTATATAGATTGGTCTTCATCACCCACACAACAAATATTTTGTTTAACTTCAGTTAGTAATCTTAAAAGCATATATTGTGCTGCATTGGTATCCTGGTATTCGTCAACTAAGGTATATTTGAATTTTTGTTGATAAAAACTAAGGATATCTCTATTCTCTTTAAACAACTTTATGGGTAATAAAATCAGGTCTCCAAAATCAACAGAATTATAGTTTAAAAGTCTCATTTGATATAATTTATATATCTGACTGAATTTACCTTTGGTCTCAATTTCGAATTTATGATTGTTTGTTTGATTTATTTCTAAACCTGAATTTTTAACCTGATCAATCATGTATAAAAAGTTTTTTGGGACATAAAGCTTAGGATCCAAATCTTCCATAGCAATTACTTGCTTTATAAGCCTCAGTTGATCATCTTTATCAAGAATAGTAAAATCAGCTTTCAGACCAACTAATTCAGAATTTTTTCTTAGAAATTTTAATCCAATTGAATGAAATGTTCCAATGAACATCCCCTCAACTGGATGACTTAGAATCTTCTCTACTCTTGTTTTCATTTCCAGCGCTGCCTTATTAGTAAAGGTTACACAAAAAATTTCTGATATTTTTGCTTTTCTATTATAAATTATACTTGCCAACCTTGTTGTCAGCACTTTCGTTTTTCCTGTACCAGCACCTGACAAAACTAGAAGCGGTCCCTCTGTATCTAAAACAGCTTTTTTCTGCTGTTCATTTAAATTATCCAAAAAAACTGGGGTGGGTATTTTTAGTTTATTCATTAATTACTGTTTTAATTATTCGGGGGAATATCCGAGGTTAGGGCCTAGCCATTTTTCAATGACTTCTACCTTTTCTCCTTTTCTATTTGCATAATCTTCAATCTGATCTTTATAGACTTTTCCAATTCCAAAATAACTCGAGTTTGGGTTTGCAAAGTATAAACCTGAAACAGAGCTAGCTGGAGACATTGCAAAACTCTCAGTCAGATTTACCTTCAAGTTCTTAGAAACCTCTAATAACTCAAATAGAGTCTTCTTTTCGGTATGATCTGGACAAGCTGGATATCCAGGTGCGGGTCTTATTCCGTCAAATTTTTCTGCAATTAAATCTTTATTATTCAAGTTTTCATTTTTTTTATAACCCCAATGCTTAGTTCTCACTTCTTTATGCAGCATTTCAGCGAAGGCTTCAGCTATCCTATCACCGATAGATTTTACTAATATTGAATTATAATCATCATTATCCATCTCGTATTTTTTTGCTAATTTTTCAATACCAATGCCTGCAGTTACTAAGAAGCCACCAATAAAATCATCTTTCATCCCAACAGGAGCAATAAAATCTGCTAAGCAATAATTAGATCTATTAGATTTTGCTCTATTTACTTGTTGTCTCAAAAAAAAGAATTTTTTTAGAATTTTATTTCTTTTTTCTGAGTCATAAATAATTACATCATCACCCTCAGAGTTTGCGGGCCAAAAACCAAAAACGCATTTTGGAGTTGTAAGTTTTTTTTCTATTATTTTTTTTATCATTTTTTGCGCATCGTTCCAGAGTTCTTTGGCCGCACTTCCTACAACTTCATCTTTAAAAATATCCGGATAATTTCCATAAAGTTCCCAAGCTTCAAAGAATGGTTTCCAATCAACAAACTTTAGAATTTTATTTATGGAAACATTATTTAAAATCTGTAATTTTAAATTGCTTGGCTTTTTTGGAGTATAATTATCCCACTCAATCAAGAATTTATTTTTCCTGCAAATATTCAGACTATTATTAGAAACTTTTTCTTTTTTATAATAATTCGTTCTTAGATTGGAATACTCCTTTTTTAATGATTCAACAAATGGACGACATTTGCTTTTTGAGATCATATTTGAAGCAACAGATACTGCTTTAGAAGCGTCGTTAACATGACAAACTCCAAAATTATAAAGTGGATCAATCTTTATTGCAGTATGAATTTTACTTGTAGTTGCACCTCCAATTAATAATGGCTTATTTACTTTATTCCTTTCTAATTCGCTTGCAACAAAACACATTTCATCCAGACTGGGAGTTATCAAACCCGATAAACCAATTAGATCAACATTTTCTTTAATTGCTGTTTCAACTATCCGATTTGATGGAACCATAACTCCCAGATCGATTATCTCAAAATTATTACATTGTAAGACTACCCCAACAATATTTTTACCAATATCGTGAACATCTCCTTTGACAGTTGCCAAAAGAATTTTTCCTTTGGAAGTCTTCTTGGATTTTTTGTCATTTTCCATAAATGGTAATAAGTAAGCTACTGACTGCTTCATTACCCTCGCAGACTTAACAACCTGAGGCAAAAACATCTTGCCAGATCCAAACAAATCCCCTACTACATTCATACCATCCATTAGAGGACCTTCAATAATTTCAAGTGGTGAACTAAACTGTTGTCTAAGTTTTTCGGTATCCTCCTCAATAAAATCATTAATTCCATTAACAAGTGCATACTCTACTTTTTTTTCTAATTTTTTATTTCTCCACTTCTTATCAATCTTTCTTCTTTCGGTAGTACCAGAATATTTTTTAGAAATTTCAATAAGATTTTCTGTAGCATCTTTTTTTTTATTAAAAAGAACATCCTCTATACATGTCTTTAAATCTTTAGGAATTTGTTCATAAATAGTGATTTGGCCAGCATTTATGATTGCCATATCAAGTCCTGCTTTTATAGCATGATAAAGAAAACAAGAATGCATTGCTTCCCTTACTTGATTGTTTCCCCTAAAACTAAAAGACACATTTGAAACTCCTCCAGATACTTTCACTAAAGGAAGGTTTTTTTTAATAAGCTTTGTAGCCTCAAAAAAATCTACAGCGTAATTATTATGCTCCTCGATTCCAGTAGCAACAGCAAAAATATTAGGGTCAAAAATAATATCTTGTGGAGGAAAGTCTATTTTTTTAGTTAACGTTTCATAAGCCCTTTTACAGATATCGAACTTTCTCTCTGTAGTCTCCGCTTGCCCTTTTTCATCAAATGCCATAACTACAACTGCAGCACCGTATGCTTTTACTTTTGATGCTTGCTCTAAAAATGAAGATTCTCCTTCCTTCAAACTAATAGAATTAACTATAGATTTTCCTTGAACACATTTTAATCCAGCCTCTATTACAGACCACTTTGAGGAATCTATCATAAAGGGAACTTTAGCAATATCAGGTTCAACAGAAATCTGATTCAAGAATGTAACCATAGCTTTCTCTGAATCTAATAATCCCTCATCCATATTTATATCAATTATTTGAGCACCATTTTCAATTTGTTCTTTAGCCACTTTGATAGCCTCTTGAAAATCGTTTGATAATATTAGTTTCTTAAACTTTGCCGATCCAGTAACGTTTGTTCTTTCACCAATATTTATAAATTTTACATTTGAATTCATAATTAAAAACTGAAAGGCTCAAGACCTGATAATCTGAGTTTATTAGATTGGGTTTTTAATTCCCTTGGATTTTCATTATTGGTTGTTTTGCTCATCATCTTAATATGCTCTGGAGTTGTTCCGCAACATCCTCCTACGATATTAAGATAGTTACTCTTACACCATTCTTTAACAAATTTTGCCATTGATTCCGGTGTTTCATCATATCCTCCAAATGCATTTGGTAAACCGGCATTTGGGTGAACGCTTACGTACGTTTCTGAAATCCTATTCAACTCTATTAGATATGGTTCTAGTTCTTTAGGACCAAGTGCACAATTTAAACCTATACTTAAAGGTTCCGAGTACATTACTGAATTATAAAATGCCTCTACTGTTTGTCCTGACAATGTTCTTCCAGATAAGTCTGTTATAGTGGAAGAGATCATAATTGGGATTTTTATATTACTTGTTTTCTCAACATTTTTAATTGCCATTAACGCAGCTTTTGCATTTAAGGTATCAAATACTGTTTCAACAAAAATAATGTCAACTTTAGCTTTTACAAGAGCATTAACACAAACCTCGTAATCACCCAACAAATCATCAAAACTTGTATTCCTGAAACCTGGATCATTGACGTCTGGCGACATGGAACAAGTCCTATTGGTAGGGCCGAGAACTCCAGCTACAAACTTTAATTCATCGGGATTTTTATTCAAAAAATCATCAACTGCTTTTCTAGCAATTTTTCCACCTTCAAAGTTTAATTCGAATACAAGATCTTCACAATTATAATCAGCTTGAGAAATTTTTGTAGAGTTAAAAGTATTAGTTTCAATGATATCTGCACCTGCATTGAGATAAAGAGTATGAATCTCATATATAAGTTTTTGCTGAGTTAGATTTAAGATATCGTTATTCCCATACAAATTATTTTTATGATTTTTAAATCTTTCATTTCTAAAGTCGTTCTCATTTAACTTTTTTTTTTGGATCATCGTCCCCATAGCTCCATCAAGAATCATAATTTTTCGTTCAAGTAATTTTTTTAGTTGATCAATTTTTGACATTATTTAATTCTTTCCTAAGGTTCTGATACCAAGTATATGACAAATAGCAAATGATAAATCAGCTCTATTTAGAGTATAAAAATGAAAATCTCTAACGTTTCCTTCAATTAATTTTCTGCATTGATCATATACAATAGTAGTCGCAACCAATTTTCTTGTTTCAGGATCTGAGTCCAAGCCATCAAACATGTCTATTAGAGATTTTGGCATTTTACAGTTCATTTTACTCGCAAAATCTAGTGTTCTTTTACAATTTGTAACCGGAAGTATTCCTGGGATAATTGGTATGTTGATACCTCTTTTAAGGGCTCCATCAATAAAATCAAAGTAACAGTTTACATCAAAGAAAAATTGAGTGATTGCTTTACTTGCGCCTAAATCAATTTTTTTTTTTAGAACATCATATTCTTGCGACATCGAACTCGAATCAGGATGCATTTCTGGATAAGCAGATACAGTAATTTCAAAATCAAATTTCTTTTTTAAGACTTTTATCAAGTCAGTTGCATATGTGAAGTCACTAAATTCTTTTTCACCTTCATCTCTCTTGTCCCCTCTAAGTGCGACGATATGTTTTATTCCTGAAATCCAGTAATCCTCTGCTATGGCTTCAATTTCATTTTTTGAGGTGCCAATACATGTTAAATGTGCAGCTGGTACGAGAGATGTATTTTTCTTAATTTCTTTGACTAATGTATGTGTGTAATCTCGTGTTGATCCGCCTGCACCGTAGGTGACAGAGATAAATTTAGGTTCTAAGGGTTCTAATCTTTTTATATTTGTCCAAAGTGAAGTTATTGATTCCTCATTTTTGGGTGGAAAAAATTCAAATGAAACATTTATTTTTTTTGATATCATAATATTTAAATAATGAGCATTTAATATATAAATAAAGAGTATTTAAAATTAAAACCTTAAAAATTTTTTTTTTATGTTTTAAGTTTAATTTTTTAATATAAAATAGTTTAAATTAATACTTAATTTTTTTTTATGTACTATATATGGTAAAAACTATCTTAAATTATAACAAATTATTGTTTTCCTTACTCGTTTTCTGTACTTATACCCTTTTAGCCGACCAGTGCAAGGCTGCCGAAGATGTTAATGATCCATTTGAGACAGTAAACAGAAATATTTTTAAGTTAAACAATACCTTAGATGATTATCTTTTTAAACCTGCGGCTAAAGGTTGGAGAAAGATTCCTGATATTCCAAGGAAACCTCTATCAAACTTGGCATCGACGGCGAAGACTCCTATCAGTCTAGCAAATGCGATCCTACAACTTAATAAACAAAGTATTGGTAATATTATTGGAAGGTTTTTGATTAATATGACATTTGGTCTTGGAGGAATGTTCGACGTAGCTGGAACAGATAGCTTTGGAAATGTCTCTGAAGTTGAAGAGGATTTTGGTCAGACCCTAGCTGTTTGGGGAGTGCCTGACGGACCCTACGTTATGCTTCCTATTTTTGGTCCGTCTAGCGTTCGAGACGCTGTGGGGCTTGGAGTAGACACAGTTACTAATCCCCTATCTTTTGCTTACAGGATGAACAATATTGGTTTAGAAGCTCGTTTATCGGGACCAGGAGTTCGAGGAGTAGCTAAAAGAGAAAAGTATCTAGATTATTTAGACGAGATGAAAGAGGGTTCTCTTGACTTCTATGCTACTATGAGAAGCTTATACAGACAAAAAAGAAGAAAGGATATTTCAGGAGAACTAGAAAGTAAGGATTTATCCTTAAGTATGCTTCCTATCGATGTGTATGAAGATGAAGAACTTAAAACTGAAGTTCAAACTGAAGTTCAAAATGTTATTACAACAACCATGAATCTTGATAATTCTAATAAAGAAGTTAAAAAACCAAGATATTACAATGGGATTTTACCTTCTTCTGGTTATCCTGGCTTCAACGAGTCGAGAGTTAATTTGATTGAGTAAATAATGGTTTTTCTCAGAAAATTTTTGATCCTTACATTATTTTCTATACCTTCCGTAAGCTTGTCTGATGAAAAGATTGAACAAAGCAAATTTTTCGTTGAAAATTTAGGAAAACAAGTTGTTGAACAAGTATCTAATATTAATTTATCAGAAAATGAAAGAACAGTTAACTTTAGAAATCTATATTTAAGCTCATTTGATAACTACTATATTTCTCGTTTTGTCCTCGGAAGATATTGGAAAAGACTAGATAGTAATATGCGAAAACAGTTTATTGAAAGCTTTAATGATTACATTGTGGCAACCTATGCTCCAAAATTTAAAGGATGGGAGGGAACATTCAAAGCTGTTGACTCATTAATTGAAAATAATTACTACAATGTAAAAATGAACGTTTTAAATAAAGATGGTCCAACACTAAAGCTTATGTGGAAAATCTATTTAGACAAAAATAAGAATTTCAAAATTTTAGACGTAAACATTGACGGGGTCAGCATGCTAGTCACTCAGAGAGCTGAGTTCATGTCCGTTATTAAAAATAATCCTAAAGGAGTTATTGGTTTAATAGAGGCAATGGATAAAAAAACCTCTGGATAATTTAATTTGTTTACATTCAGTCTCTCAAATAAACTTTAGGGAAAATTTTATAGTTCGTTAATTACAAAATTTTTTTGAGAAATATCACTGGTAGGCCCGGAGGGACTTGAACCCCCGACAACACCGTTATGAGCGGTGCGTTCTAACCAACTGAACTACGGGCCTAAAAAAGAAAAGTTTAAAATAAACAATTTAATTTTATTACTTGGATTTCTAGTTATCAAGGAAACTTCTTAATTTTCTTGACCTACTCGGATGTTTTAATTTTCTTAATCCTTTAGCTTCTATTTGTCTAATTCTCTCTCTTGTAACTGAAAACTGTTGTCCTACCTCTTCTAGTGTATGATCAGTGTTCATACCTATCCCAAAGCGCATTCTTAACACTCTTTCCTCTCTTGGTGTCAAAGTAGATAAAACTCCAGTGGTGGCTTCACGAAGGTTATTTTGAATTGCTGCATCAAGTGGTAGTTTGATGTTCTTATCTTCTATGAAATCACCTAAATGGCTATCATCTTCGTCACCAACAGGTGTTTCTAAACTGATGGGCTCTTTAGCAATCTTAAGTACTTTTCTTACTTTTTCTAACGGCATTCCAAGTCTTGAAGCCAATTCTTCTGGTTGAGGTTCAACCCCATTCTCATTTAATATTTGTCTTGATACACGAACTAACTTACTTATTGTTTCGATCATGTGAACAGGAATTCTGATTGTTCTTGCTTGATCCGCAATAGATCTAGTTATAGCCTGTCTTATCCACCAAGTTGCATAAGTTGAAAACTTATAACCTCTTTTATATTCAAATTTATCTACTGCTTTCATCAAACCTATATTACCCTCTTGAATCAAGTCTAAAAATTGAAGTCCCCTATTAGTATATTTTTTTGCAATTGAAATAACTAATCTTAGGTTAGCCTCAATCATTTCTTTTTTTGCTTTACTTGACTGAAGCACTCCTTCATTTGCGAGGCTAGATACAGTTTTGATCTCTTTAATTGTCATAAGAGTTGAAAGCATAATTTCTTTAAATTTTGATATTATCTCAATAGTTAGTTCTTTTTTTGAAAATGCTGACCATTTCTTATTATTTTTTTTGGATAAATTTCTCAACCAATTTTTATATTGACCATTTTTATTATATTCTTTATCAAACTCCTCCTCTGAAATTTTAAGTTTTGTTGCAATTTCAGACAACTTTCTCTCGCCAGCCATTATTTGTAGATTATAGATTTTGTGTGTTTCAATTACATCGTCTATCCTATTTTGGTTTACAAAGATATTCATTACTTGGTCTGAAACCGCTTTTTCTGAGGATTTTATTTTTTTTTCAAGTTTTATATCTATTTTTTTATTTAATATTTTTAGGTTTATGTATTCCTCTTTTACTTTTTTAAATTTCTTGAACAATTTAGAGAACTTTTCCAGATCATCAACAATCTGTGGTTTTAGATTTTCTTCTTTCTCCAAAATCGATAAATCAGATAATTCGTTATTATCATCACTTGTTTCTGTTTCAAAGTCTTCCTGTTCTTCTTCATTAGTTTTTTCTTGATCACCTTGATCGCCTGTATTCTCGCTATCGTAAATTTGTTCTTCTTTAATAGACATATCCTCTTCAAAGTCCTCTTGTTCACCATTTACTGCTCTGAATGTAGCGTCAAGATCAATAAAATCTCTTATTTGTCTCTCGCCAGCTGTATAATCTTCCAGATACTTCTGAATTGACATCATCGAAATTATGCTTTTTGAAAATGCGTCTGAAGTTTTCTTTTTACCAACTTCAATTCTTTTAGCTATTTCAATTTCACCAACTCTTGAAAGTAGTTCTACATTACCCATTTCCTTGAGGTACATTCTTACAGGGTCATCTGTTCGACCAGTATCCTCGTCTTTATCAGAAACGATAATTCCAGATTCATTTTCATCAGAAAGATTTTCTTCATTGTCTTCATCGTAAATCTGTATATTTAGACTCTCCACTTTCGAATAAAATTCTTCTTTATCATCGAATTTTTCATTTTCCAAAGCTTTTTCACATTCTGACCTTTGCAAAAAACCTTTTTTTTTTCCTTTTAATATCAATTTCTTAAGAGATTCATTTGATTGGTCAATCAAAGGTTCTTCTGTTTCATCTTTATTGGAATTAGATTTTTTTTTGTTCATGAGAATCATTCTTTTACAATTAATACATGAACAGTAGATGAATATTATTCAAGATCTTTATTTCTAATATTTTTAATTTCGTTGGATAATTTATTATACCTTTTAAGTAAATTTTCTGAAATTACATTATCGCTTGACTCAATAATTTCTTTTTGAATTATTTTTCTTTCATCTACCAAAAAAGGTAGCCTCAAATTGTTAAGAATTTGTTTGAAAAAAAGTTTTTTTTCTCCCTCTTTGAGACCTTTGATATGAACTCTTTCAAGTTCATTAATTTCATTAAAAAGTTTAGGGTTTGTATCTTTAAAATCATTAACACTCCATGAATAAATTAATTGTTGATCAGAAAGATTTTTTAAAATCTTATTTTTTAACTCTTCTAGCGTATTATCCAGAAGTTTTACTTGGAAAATTTCTTCTTGAAATTCACTAACATAATCTTTCTCCGAAATAATCATAAGAAGAAATATTTTTTCGTTAATATTTTCAATGAAAACTTCAACATTTGTTTTGTTTGATTTAGAGGTCTTAATTCTATTTTTCTCCCAAATAAAGTTGTCTTTTTTAGATCTTAAAAATCTTAAATATTCCTTTGAAACTTTCGGATGTTTAATCTTAGAAATCATATCATTAATTTTTTCATCTATAATTGCAAGAAATTCTGGAGTGTTAATCTCAATTGAATCTTGTATATTATCCCAAACTAGAGTTGAGAGATCTTTTGAAGTTATTTTAAGGTTTAAAAAATCATCTTTCTTATTTTCTTGTATAAAAGAATCCGGATCATTATTATCAGGAATTTGAATGAATTTTAATGATTTCCCTGGTACAAGGAATTTTAATACCTTTTCTGATATTATCTTTGTCGCATTAATTCCAGCTGAATCACCATCAAAACAAACATAAGGAATATCGGAATAATTCCACATTCGTTGCAATTGTACTTCTGACAATGTTGTACCAAGAGATGAAACTACATTTTTTATATCCGAACAATATAGTTTTATTAGATCCATATATCCTTCAACTAAATAAACCTCTTTCTCTTCTCTAATATGTGCTAGATTTTGCTTTAGTCCATAAAGAATTTGACTCTTTTTGAAAACTATATTCTCTTGTGAATTTATATATTTTATCTTTGAGTTTTTTATAGACCTTCCGCCAAATCCAACAATATTGTTGGAAAAATTATAAATAGGAAATGTAACTCTATTACTAAATCTCCCAAAAAAATCATTTTGTTTATTTTTTATCAGTAGATCTGTCTTTTTAATGTGATCTAAATTAAACCCCTTAGATTCTAAATAATTTACTAGTAAATTGTGATCAGGTGAAAACCCAATTTCAAAAGTACTTATTGCTTCATCACTAACACCTCTAGATTTTATGTATTTATAAGCAAAAGAGTTTTGTTTTAGTTGTTGGTTGAAAAAATGATTAGTATGATTCAGTAGTTCAAATAATAGTTTTTCTTCAGCATTGGTTTTGATTCTTTTTTCGTCGAAAATAAATGGAATTCCTGAGTAATTAGAAATATATCTAACTGCTTCTTTAAATTGTAAGTTTTTATACTTACTGATAAAATTTAATATGTTTCCTCCAACTTTACATCCAAAACAGTGGAAAAGAGATTTATCATTACTAACATTAAAAGAAGGTGTATTCTCGTTGTG
This sequence comes from uncultured Alphaproteobacteria bacterium, assembly GCA_902563305.1. Classification (GTDB taxonomy): domain Bacteria; phylum Pseudomonadota; class Alphaproteobacteria; order Methylaequorales; family Methylaequoraceae; genus Methylaequor. The sequence continues at coordinate 20,785 of CACEWP010000008.1, read as the reverse complement.
AAACGGACATTTCCCCACAAATGAATTTCCTTTTTCGGTTAAATCAACGAATTGACCAATGAAGTCAGATAATCTAACTTTATTATTTACTTGGTTTAAGAATTCATTAATTGAGTTATCGTTTTTAATCATTTAAGATTTTTTTGGCCTTGTGCGCAACTTCCTGAAAATCAAGCTGTCCTGGATATTTCTTTTTTAAAAGACCTAAGAGTTTTCCCAAATCCTTTATGGATTTACAGTCTAACTCTCTAGTAGTTTCTTCCAAGATTTTATCAAGTTCGTCTGAGGTAATTTGATGTGGTAAAAATGAGTTAATTATTTCTATTTCTTTTTGTTCTCTTTTCTTTAAATCTTCTCTTCCTGCTTCAGAGTATATCTTTACACTCTCTTTTCTTTGTTTAATCATATTAAGTAACAAATTCAAAATATCTTCATCAGAGATAAATTCTCCCTTTTTTTTGGTTCTGTTTTGGATATCGTGGTCTTTTATTGCAGCAAGAATTAAACGAACAGTCGACGTAGCAATTTCATCTCTATTTTTTAGATTCTGATCTAAGCTTAATTTTATTTTTTCTCTAAGGGATTGCATGATCTAATATAAAAAAAATTCAATATTACTATCTAATTGTTGGAATTTACTAATATCAAAGTATATTATTGATCAAATGAAAAATAGTGTCAAAAGAAATGGTAAAAATTGTATTTTACTACTTGATGATAATTCTACTTTTATTGGAAACGGGGCTGGACATTTTGGAAATTATTTCGGGGAAATTTGCTTTAATACATCTATTACAGGTTATCAAGAAATCCTTACCGATCCTTCATATTATAATCAAATAATAAACTTTACTTTTCCTCATATTGGTATTGTAGGTACTAATATTGAAGATTACGAGAGTGATAGAATTTTTGCTTCGGGATGCATAATAAACAATTCTCTTACAAATCCTTCAAACTATAGATCCGAGATGAATTTAGAAAATTGGTTAAAAATTAATAAAAAAGTTTGCGTAACAAATATAGATACAAGAAAACTTACAAAGAAAATTAGAGATACTGGTGCCTGCAAAGCCTTGATTCATTTTCCAAGCAATGGAAAATTTGAAAAAATCGAGAATCTTAGAAAAAAGCTAAATGATTTTCCTAGTATGAACAACCTGGAACTTGTAGGCAATGTTTCAACAAAATATATATACAAGTGGGTTAAGGGTAAAAAAATTAAATTTAATAATACCAAAAAAAAGTTTATTGCAGTTATCGACTTTGGAATAAAGAGAAATATCCTTAATATACTGAGTTCCTATGAATATGAAGTTGTTGTATTCCCTCATAATTATCCAATGAAAGAAATCTTTAAGACTAATCCATCTGGAATTTTTCTCTCTAATGGTCCAGGTGACCCACTTGCAACTTTCAAAGAGAATAAAAAAAATTTAAGTCTTATTAGAAAGTCTATAAAACCTATTTTTGGAATCTGTTTAGGTCATCAAATTCTATCGTTAATTTTTAATGCTAAAACAGAGAAAATGCATCATGGACACAGAGGAGCAAACCATCCAATAAAAAATATTAAAACAAAACAGGTAGAAATTACTGTACAAAATCATGGCTTTGTTGTTTCTAAAAAACATTTTCCAAATGAATTAAAAATTACGCACACCTCATTATTTGACGATACTATTGCAGGAATAGAGGTTAAAAGAAAACCTTTCTTTTCAGTTCAATATCATCCGGAATCCTCACCAGGACCTCAAGATAGTAGATATTTGTTTGACCAATTTATAAAACTTATTAAAAATGCCTAAAAGACAGGATATAAAAAAAATTTTGATAATCGGTGCTGGTCCGATTGTTATTGGTCAAGCTTGTGAGTTTGACTATTCTGGAGCACAAGCATGTAAGGCTCTTAAGGAAGAAGGATTTAATGTTGTCTTAGTTAATTCAAATCCAGCAACTATCATGACTGACCCTGAGCTTGCGGATAGCACCTATATTGAACCACTTAATTTATCAACACTAGAGAAAATTATTGTTAAAGAGAAGCCTGATGCTCTATTATCAACTATGGGAGGACAAACGGCATTAAATTTGGCAATTGAACTAGAAAACAAAAATATCCTCAAAAAAAATAACGTCAAATTGATTGGTGCTTCAAAAAAGGTAATTCAAAAAGCCGAAGATAGAGAACTTTTTAAAAGGTCAATGTCAAAAATTGGTTTAGATACGCCTAGAGGTTTTGTTGTTTCTAGTTTAAACAGAAGCATAGAAGTCTTAAAAAATTTGTCGTTCCCTATTATAATTAGACCTTCATTCACACTTGGTGGATCAGGGGGTGGAACAGCTAACAATAAAAAAGAGTATATACAAATTGTAAAGAGAGGACTAAGTCTTTCTCCGATTAATGAAGTTCTAATTGAAGAATCATTAATAGGTTGGAAAGAATATGAAATGGAGGTAATTAGGGATAATCAAGATAATTGTATTATCGTATGTTCAATTGAGAATGTTGATCCAATGGGAATTCATACAGGAGACTCTGTCACTGTGTCTCCTGCTCTAACTTTAACAGATAAGGAATTCCAAAAAATGAGAAATGACTCGATTAGGGTTATACGAGAAATTGGAGTAGATACAGGTGGCGCAAATGTGCAATTCGCAATACATCCAAAAACAGGTAGGAATGTTGTTATCGAAATGAATCCAAGAGTATCTAGGTCATCAGCGCTAGCCTCTAAAGCCACAGGATTTCCAATTGCGAGAATTGCAGCAAAGTTAGCAGTGGGATATTCCTTAGACGAATTGAAAAACGATATTACGAGAATAACTCCAGCATCGTTTGAACCAACAATAGACTACATTGTTACAAAAATTCCTAGATTCACATTTGAAAAGTTTAATATGACTGAAGAAAAGCTTGGCACAGCTATGAAATCAATTGGTGAGTGTATGGCGATTGGAAGAAACTTTAAAGAGTCCTTTCAAAAAGCAGTTAGAAGTCTAGAGATCGGTCTAGTTGGTTTAGATTCAAACAAATTTCTTGCAAAAAAAAATAAAAAAGAACTCTTAAGTCTATTAAAAGAAAATCTTCCTAATAAATTTTTAATAATTGCAGAGTGTGTAAGAAGAAAAATTGATCAAAAAGTAATTGCTGATATGTCTAATTATGACCCTTGGTTTGTAAGAGAAATATCAGAGATAATTGAATTTGAGTTTGTTTTAGAAAAAAATAAAATTTCAAAAGAGATTTATTTACGAGCTAAGGAGTTTGGATTTTCTGATGAAAAAATTTTACAAATCTCAAACTCCTCAGTTAATATAATTAATAACATTAAGAAGAAAAATAATCTTTTTCCTTCATATAGAAATATCGATACTTGCTCTGGTGAATTTGCATCAACAACTCCTTACATGTACTCTTCTTGGAGTTGTACTGACCAAAATCAAAGATTTGAGGAAGAAACCTCAGTAACAAACAAAAAAAAGGTAATAATCTTGGGGGGAGGTCCAAACAGAATTGGACAAGGAATCGAATTTGATTACTGCTGTGTTCATTCTTCATTTGCAATTAAAGAATTGGGAATAGAATCAATTATGGTTAATTGTAACCCGGAAACCGTTTCAACTGATTATGACATTTCAGATAGGCTTTATTTTGAACCACTCGATACAGAGTCAATTCTAGAAATATGTAATGCTGAAAATATAACAAAAAAATTACTTGGGGTCATTGTACAACTTGGCGGACAAACACCTTTAAAATTATCAGAAAAACTATCCAAAAATGGAATAAAAATTTTAGGAACTTCTTTTAAGTCTATCGATTTATGTGAAGACAGAGACATGTTTTCCAAATTGATGAAAGATTTAAATGTTCAGCAACCAAAAAGTGATATTGTCTTTAATTATAAAGAAGCTAAAAAAGCAATAAAACTTATTCAATTCCCAATCGTCATAAGACCTTCATATGTTTTAGGTGGAAGGGCGATGAGAATAGTAAATAATGTTGAGGAACTTGAAAATTATTTTAACAGTAATTTTATAGTAAATAATAAATCAATATTAATTGATGAGTTTCTTGTAGGTGCGAAAGAGTTAGATGTGGATGCAATTTCGGATGGAAAAGATATTTTTATTTGTGGAATATTAGAGCATATTGAAGAAGCAGGTGTTCATTCTGGTGATTCTGCATGTTCTCTTCCGCCCCAAACCCTTTCTCTAAAAATAATTAATGAATTAAAAAGAATTACTAAATTAATTTCTAAGAAATTAAAAATTGTCGGTTTCATAAATATTCAGTATGCTATAAAAGATGACAAAATATTTGTTATAGAAGTAAACCCAAGAGCAAGTAGAACAGTACCTTTCATAAGTAAATCTAAAGGGATTCCATTAGCAAAGTTAGCTACAAAAATAATGCTTGGAAAAAAACTTGATAATTTCAATTTAAATGAAAAAGATTCAAATTATGTTACTGTAAAAGAGTCTGTTTTTCCTTTTGATAGATTTCCAGGAGAAGATATTATTTTAGGTCCTGAAATGAAGTCTACAGGTGAGGTAATGGGAGTAGATAAGAACTTTCCAATGGCATTTTTAAAGTCTCAAATGGCAGCTGGAAACATACTCCCTCAAAGAGGTTCAATATTTATTTCAGTTAGAGATGAAGATAAAGAAAACATAATACTTTTATGCCAAGTCATTAAAAAACTTAATTTTAAAATTTTGGCAACAAAAGGTACTGCAGAATTTCTCTCTAAATTTGCTATTAATGTTAGGGTGATAAAAAAAGTTAATGAGGGTAGTCCACATATTGTTGATCAAATTGAAAAAAATAAAATCCACCTTATAATTAATACAACTAGTGGCTCAAAGTCTTTAGCAGATAGTCTTTCAATAAGAAGAACTGCTTTAATTAAAAAAATTCCATACTTTACTACGATCTCTGCAGCAAAAATTGCTATTACTGGGCTTAATTTAATTTCTGACAATGAGATTTCGGTAAAATCAATTCAAGAATTGTATAATACCTAGAATTTAATTTGTAATTTATTATAATATATTATTATGAATGAAAAATTTCCAATGACTGCTGAAGGTCTAAAAATGCTAAAAGAAGAGTTAGAAAATCTAAAAAACTCTGAAAGACCCAATATTATTAAAGCAATTGCAGAAGCACGTGAACATGGCGATCTCTCTGAAAATGCTGAATATCATGCTGCAAGAGAAAGACAAAGCTTTATAGAGGGAAGAATAGCGGAGTTGGAAAACAAAGTCACTCGTGCTGATGTAATCGATCCATCTAAACTTGATAATTCGAAGGTTACATTTGGAGCTACTGTTGTTGTAACTGATTTGGAAACAGAAGCTAAGAATACTTTTAAGATTGTCGGAGCTGATGAAGCTGATATTGAAAAAAATTTAATCTCTGTGTCTGCACCTTTATGTAGGGCAATGATAAATAAGAAAGTTGACGATGTTTTTGAGGTTCAAACACCTAAAGGGCTTAAAGAATATCAAATTAACTCTATTGATTTTATTTAGTACTTATGAAAAAAGAAAAAGTTTTAATTATTGGCTCAGGTCCAGCTGGATATACCGCAGCTATTTATGCATCAAGAGCAGGACTAAATCCAATTTTGATTTCAGGATTAGAGCCCGGTGGACAATTAACCATAACAACAGAAGTAGAAAACTTTCCAGGATTTGAAAATCCAATTCAAGGACCATGGCTCATGGAACAGATGAAAAAACAAGCTTCAGCTTATGGAACCCGAATTATTAATGACTACGTAATTAGTGTTGATTTCCAAAAAGATATACACAAAATAAAAACTGAGAAGGAAATGTTCCTATCTCATACCGTTATAATAGCTACAGGTGCAAAAGCAAAATGGTTAAATATAGAAGGAGAAGAAAAATTTCGAGGGTATGGAGTTTCTGCATGTGCAACATGTGATGGTTTTTTCTATAAAAATAAGGATGTAGCTGTTGTAGGAGGAGGAAATACAGCTGCTGAAGAAGCACTTTTTTTATCTAATCTGTGTAAAAAAGTTATCCTTATTCATAGAAGAGACAAACTTAGAGCAGAAAAAATCTTACAAAAAAGATTATTTGAAAAAAAAAATATAAAATTTATTTGGAATTCAACAGTAGAAAAAATTCTAGGTAAAAATGACGAGAAAATAATTTCTTCAATAATAGTAAGTAATGTTCAAAATAAAAGTGAACAAGAAATAAAACTTGATGGCTTTTTTGTAGCAATAGGACATAGCCCAACAACTGATATTTTTCTAAATAAATTAGAAATGGATAGCGAAGGATATATTTTTACAGATGCAGACTCCACAAAAACAAGTATAGAAGGAGTTTTTGCGGCAGGTGATGTAACTGATAAAGTTTACAGACAAGCAGTTACTGCAGCAGGCATGGGTTGTATGGGTGCATTAGAAGCCGAAAGTTTTTTGACAAAAAAAAAAATTATTTAACCAAAATGTCTCGACATATCAATTTATGAGTAGGACAGTCGTTACCAAATTTTTCCGAGTAAGTAACAATGAAACCTGATAACCAATCTAACTCAAGTTTCTTTTTTTTTGTATAGTCAATATACATTGATGAAGTCATGTCGTATGGCATTTTCTTAATTTTTTCTAACCAATAATGTATCGGATCAGATCCAAATTCAACACTAAAATATTTAGATAAATTATATGTTTCTCTCATTGCATTAATAAATAAGTTTTTTAATTTTTGAGAAGCAAAAATTTCACCTATAGTTTTCTCTGTTAGAGTTGTGATTCCACTGTACGCTGATAGAAAAATAAACTTCTCCCATATTTTTTCTTTGATATTTGATTTTAGTCGTATATCTAATCCTGATTTTTTACACTTTTCGCAAAAAATTCTTAATTTATTATTTTGTAAATCTCCCATACTACCCACAAAAAATGTTGCTAAACTTCCTTTATGGATAATATACTCTTTTTCATCAACAAAAGAGGAAATTTGTGCAACTGCTCCATAAGTTTTCTTTACACCAAATTCTTCTATTAATTTTTGTTCAGAATAAATTCCGTTTTGAAATGGTAAGATAATTGTATCTTCTTGATTTGTATTTTTAAAATCTTTTATAAAACCGTCGAAATCATATAATTTTACTGTACAAATGACTACATCAAATTTGATTTTCGTAGGAATAGAATCAAAAATTTTTAAATTTCCTATTACTTTTTCCCCTAATTTACTTTTAACTTTTAACCCATTTTTTTTTAAAAATTCTAACCTTTTACCTCTAGCAACATAGGCAATTTCTAAATCAGAAGAATTTATTTGTGACCCTATAAAACCACCTACGCCTCCAACACCAACAATTAATATCCTCATCTATTAATTTTATCTAACGAAAGTTTTATTTTCTGGCATGCTTCATGGAGAGCCTCTGAGGAAGTCGCATATGAAATTCTAAAAAATGGAGATTTTCCAAATGCTATACCTGGGACTACTGCAACTTTTGCATCATGAAGTAAATATTCAGCAAAATCTAAATCATTACAAATTTTTTTTCCATTTGCAGTTTTCTTATTAATAAATCCCTCACAACACACATAAAGATAAAAAGCTCCAGAGGGAATAAATGGCTTCAGTCCATTTATTGAATTAAAAAAATTTATGAGTTTATCTTTTCTATTCTGAAACTTTTTTAACCAATTATCTAAAAATACTTTTTCACTCTCTAGAGCAAATTTTGCTGCAACTTGACTAATAGAAGATGGATTTGTTGTGCTTTGTGATTGAATTTTAGATATTGCTTTAATTAATTTTGTATTACCAGCACCATAACCGATTCTCCACCCAGTCATTGAAAAAGCTTTCGATACACCGTTAACAATAAAAGTTCTATCATAAAGCTCAGGTTCAACGTTTAAAATGTTATAAAAATTTTCTTTGTAAATAATGTGTTCGTAGATATCGTCAGACAAAATGTGTACATGCGGATACTTAATTAAAACCTTTGCAATTCTTTCTAGCTCTTTCTTTCCATATACCGCGCCAGTTGGATTTCCTGGTGAATTGAGGACAAACCATTTAGTGTCTTTTGATATACTTCTCTCTAATTGTTCAGCAGAAATTTTGAAGTTATCTTCCATACCAGTTTCAATTATAACCACACTCCCTCCTGCCAGATTAACCATATCTGGATAAGAAACCCAGTAAGGGGCTGGTATTATAACTTCATCGTGCTTATTCAAAGTGGACATTAATAAATTGTAAATTACATGCTTTCCTCCAACACCAACAGTTATTTGGTCAGCGTTATAATTTATTTTATTTTCATTTTTAAATTTATTTATAATTGCTTTTTTTAAATCTGGTATACCATCTACTTGCGTATATTTTGTAAAACCACTATTGATAGCTTCAATTGCACTTTCTTTAATGTGAATAGGTGTATCAAAATCTGGTTCTCCTGAGCTAAGGCTTATGACCTTTTGACCAGAAAGTGTCATTTCTCGTGCAATCTGAGAAATTTTCACAGTTAGGGAAGGTTTAAACCTAGATAATCGATCTGAAATTAGAGCCATCTATTAAGAAAAAAATGTAATTCTTCAATTAATCGATTATATATAAACTTATATAAAAATATATTAGATTTTTTTTTTTGTACGTAAATTATGGAAAACTCAAAATTTGAACTGATAAGTTCTTATAATCCAGCAGGTGATCAGCCATTCGCAATAAAAAAGTTATGTGAAGGTTTAAATAATAATATAAAAGATCAAGTATTACTTGGTGTTACTGGTTCTGGCAAGACCTTCACAATGGCAAATATTATCAAAAAACTTCAAAGACCTTCATTAATTTTTGCTCCTAATAAAATACTTGCAGCCCAACTTTTTAGTGAAATGAAAAGTTTTTTTCCAAAAAATAGTGTGGAATATTTCGTTTCTTATTATGACTACTATACTCCTGAAGCCTATGTTCCAAGAACTGATACATTTATTGAAAAGGAGTCGTCTATAAATGAACAAATTGACAGAATGAGACACTCAGCTACTAGGTCATTACTCGAAAAAAAAGACACAATAGTTGTGGCCAGCGTCTCCTGTATATATGGCTTGGGGTCAGTTAAATCTTATTCCTCTATGGCATTCAAAATTGAAAAGAATAAAACTTATGATATCGATATAGTTAAGAAAAAGCTTGTTGAACTTCAGTATAAAAGAAATGATCAAGTACATTGTCGAGGAACTTTTAGAAGTAGAGGAGATTTATTAGAAATTTTTCCATCACATTTGGAAGATAGATCATGGAGAATTTCATTCTTTGGAGAATCTATTGAATCAATTGATGAGTTTGATCCATTTTTGGGATCTGTATCCAAAGATCTTGAAGAAATAACCATTTTTGCGAATAGTCATTATGTAACTCCAAAACCCTCTTTAGTTAAGGCAATCACTCAAATTAAGTCTGAGCTTCAAGAAAGAATAAAGTTTTTCGAATCTAAAAAATTATTCCTTGAAGCTCAAAGAATTGAACAAAGAACAAAATTTGATCTCGAAATGATTGCAGCTACCGGAAGTTGCTCTGGAATAGAGAATTATTCTAGACATCTTTCAGGGAGAGCGTCTGGTGAACCACCTCCAACTCTATTTGAATATTTGCCTGAAAACGCAATTTTATTTATAGATGAGTCTCATGTAACCATTCCTCAAATAAGGGGAATGTTTAAGGGAGACAGATCTAGAAAGAATACTTTGTCTGATTATGGTTTTAGACTACCTTCCTGTAAAGACAACAGACCACTTATGTTTGAAGAATGGGAAAAGTTTAAAGGTCAAACAATCTATGTATCTGCAACACCAGGAGAATATGAACTTATAAAGACAAATGGTTCTTTTATCGAGCAGATAGTTCGCCCAACAGGTTTAGTTGATCCAATATGTGAAATAAGAAAAGCATCTAATCAAGTTGAAGACGTTATTGAAGAATGTAAAAAAATAACAAAAAGGGGGTTGAGAGTATTGATAACCACTTTAACAAAAAAAAATGCAGAAATGGTGACTGAATTTCTTAATGAAAATAACGTGAATGCTAGATATATGCATTCTGAAATCGATGCTCTTGAGAGAATCGAAATAATTAAAGATTTGAGGTTAGGTAACTTTGAGGTATTGGTAGGTATTAATCTTCTTAGAGAAGGATTAGACATCCCAGAATGTGGGTTAGTTGCTATTTTAGATGCGGATAAAGAGGGTTATCTTCGCTCACAAGTTTCATTAATCCAAACAATAGGTAGAGCTGCAAGGAATGTTGATGGTAGAGCCATCTTATACGCAGATCAAAAAACAAAGTCTATTTCACTTGCAATTGAAGAAACAAGTAGAAGAAGAATCAAACAAATAAACTTTAATAAAAAAAATCAAATTATCCCAAAATCAACCACAAGAACAATAGAAGAAAGCATGAATCAGGTTGATAATAAGAAATTAATTTTAAATAAAAAAAACGAATCACTAGACGAATTAAAGAAAAAAATGCTTGAATATGCAGAAAATTTAGATTTTGAGCGTGCAGCTGAAATTAGAGACAAAATTAAGGTTTTAGAAAGAAAAGAACTTGGAATTAAACAAAATTTATAAATCAGTGCTAATCACTGGAGGTGCAAAAAGAATAGGAGAATCTATTGCTAGTTTTCTAGCTAACTCTGGATTGAATGTCGCAATTCAGTTCAATAAATCAGAAAAAAAAGCATTAGAGTTAAAAAAAAGATTCGATAAAAAAAAAAAATTTTCCGTATATAAATTTGATTTTGAAAATGACATGAATATTTCCAAATTTTATAACAACATAATTAATGATTTTGGCAATATTGATATTCTCATAAATAATGCTTCAACCTTTGATTTTGACACTGTCTCAACATCTACTGAAAAAATTTTTGACAGACATATAAATGTGAATTTAAAGGCCCCTTTCTTTCTTTCACAAAATTTTTTAAAAAACTTTAAAAAAAAAAATGGCTTGATAATCAATATTATCGACCAGAGAGTGAACAATATCACTCCTTACTTTACCTCCTACACAATTAGTAAATCTGGATTGTTTGCTTTAACTAAGAGTTTATCCCTTTCTTTAGCGCCAAAGATCAGAGTCAATGGAATATCACCTGGACCAACACTGATGAGTAAAAACCAAAGTTCAGTACAATTCAAAAAACAAATACTCAGAACTCCATTAAAAAAACAAATAAAACTCTCAGAAATTAACTATGCTGTGGGATATCTTATTAATAATCTGTCAGTTACAGGTGAGATACTTACTTTGGATTCAGGGCAAAGTCTAGGTTGGGCACATTCAAAATCGAAGATATTTACCACTGACTAAAGATTTAGAAGTTGTCAACAATAAAAAAAAAAAAAAAAATTATATAAAATTATCTTCTTAAGACAAAATTTCGTTTTTTGGTAAAGAGGAAAATATTTTTTTTATTAATATAATCAACTACTTATAAAATTGCTTAATTTTTAATCAATTTATTAAAATCTGCAGTATTGTTTACATTGAAAACAAAACCCAAAGATTACCAACAGATTTATCCACAGTAATAGTGGATAGTAATTTTCGTACAATTTTTTATAATGAAAGCAATTATTTAGAAATTTTTAATATGAGTGAAGATTTAAAATATAACTTTAATCAAGGTTTGGTTGCTATTAAAAAAGCAACCCAAATATTTCCTAATGGTTCGGGCGTATATAAATTTTTAGATGAAAAGAAAAAAATACTTTACGTTGGAAAAGCCAAGAATTTAAAAAAAAGAATTTCAAGTTATCTAAGCAGTAAATATCAGACAAATAGAATCAGACTATTAATAAATTTAACTACAGATATCAAATTTATTAAAACGCTAACTGAAGTTGACTCTTTTATTCTTGAAAATAATCTCATTAAACAGAATAAACCCAGGTTCAATGTAAGGCTCATTGATGATAAAAGTTATCCTTATATTTGTATCGAAACTTCTTCTGAATGGCCAAGGATTAAAAAATACAGAGGTAAATTAAAAAAAGATGACAACTATTTTGGACCATATGCAAGTGTCAATGCTGTTGATAGTGTCATCAAGCAAATGGAAGCTGCTTTTTTGTTAAGGAGTTGTACAGATAATATTTTTAGATCGCGAAAAAGACCGTGTATTTTGCATCAAATAAAAAGATGCAGTGCACCTTGTGTAGAATTTATTTCAAAAGAAAAGTATAATAAATTAGTCAAAAATTCAATTTCTTTTCTCCATGGTAAGAATGATGATGTTAAGTCAAAATTAATTAATGAAATGAAATTGGAAAGTGCAAGTCAGAACTACGAAAAAGCAGCCAGATTAAGAGATAGAATTAGTGCTTTATCAAAAATATCAAATGAGAAATATTCAGATTTAAACAGGAAGGAAGATTTTGATATAATTTTTTTAAAAAAAAAAGACGATCTTGTATCAATACATATTTTTTTTTTTAGAGGGGGAAGAAACCTAGGGAATAAAGATTATTTATTTGAAAACAATTTTTTTGATGAAACAGAAAAAATTTTTTCTCAATTCTTATATTTTTTCTACACCTCAAATGTTCCCCCTAAGGAAATATTATTAAATATTAAACCGATTGATATTAATATACTTAAATCTCTATTCCTAAGTTTTAAAAATAAAGTCTCTATAAAAGTTCCTCAAAAAGGTAAGAAAAAAGTATTATTAAATATGGTCGAACAAAACGTTGATGCTTCATTGGAAAAAAAGAAGAATGAAATATTACATTCTAATTTAACATTAAGTTCATTAAAAAATAAATTAAAATTAAACGAGATACCTAAAAGAATTGAAATCTATGATAATAGTCACTTGAGTGGTACTAATCCAATCGGCGTAATGGTTGTTTATGAGAATGGAAAATTTATAAAAAGTGCTTACAGAAAATTTAACATTAAATGTAAAAATAATAATACAAGCGATGATTATTTTATGATGAGTCAAGTAATGGAAAGGAGATTCAAAATATCAAACGATTGGAAACTAAAATTTCCTCAGTTAATTTTGGTTGACGGTGGTTTAGGTCAGTTAAATGTTGTAAATAAGGTTTTGATAGAAAAGAAAATAAAAGATATAGATATATTGGGAATTGCTAAGGGGAAAAAAAGAAATGCTGGCGATGAAAAAATCTTTAAATTAAACGAAATGTTTAAATTAGAAAAAAATGACAAAATACTTTTTTTCTTACAAAGATTAAGAGATGAAGCTCACAGATTTGCGATTCAATCGACAAAAAATAAACACCAAAAATCATTAAAAAATTCTTTATTTGATAAAATTAATGGTGTAGGAAGAAAAACTAGATTATTGTTATTATCCTATTTTGGAACTATTGATAATATAAAAACTGCAGGCATTGAAGATCTAAAAAAAGTTCCGAATATTGGGTTAAAAATGGCTGAAAAGATTTATAAAGAATTTAATAAAAATGTTTAAGTTAGAAAACATTCCCAACCTTTTAACTCTCCTAAGAATATTAGTAATTCCGATAATTATTGTTTTTTTAGAGATAGGAGATCAGTTTTATAGCTGGCTTGCTCTTTTTTTATATACTCTAGCATGTTTATCAGACTTTCTTGATGGATATCTAGCAAGAAAATTTGAATTAGAGTCAAGTTTTGGAAGATTTCTTGACCCTATTGCTGATAAAATACTAGTAGTATCTGTTCTTTTTATATTAGTATCTAATAGTATAATTAATGGATTTTTTGTTTATCCTGCTCTTATTATAATAATAAGAGAAATTTTAGTTTCGGGCTTGAGGGACTTTTTTGCACACTCAACAGATACACTTCTCGTAACAAAATTATCAAAATGGAAAACTTTAATCCAGATGTTTTCGCTAGGATTCCTTATTGTATCAAATCACTTTGAGACCAAAATAATCCTTTTTGTGGGTTATTTTGGATTGACAGTTGCATCTTTAATGACAATCCATACAGGCTATATTTATTTTAAAAAAAATTTAAGATTATTTAAATGAGAAAAGTTTTCGGAATCGTAGGGTGGAGTGGAAGTGGAAAAACAGATTTAACAACTAGGGTAATATCTTTTTATTCTAAAAGAAAAATAAATGTATCTTCTATAAAACATTCACACCACTCATTTGATATTGATAAAAAAGGAAAAGATAGTTTTAAACACTTAAATGCAGGATCAAACGAAGTAATTCTATATAATGAAAAAAAGTGGGCTTTGATTAGTTCTCTTCAAAAGAAAAATACAAGTATTAATAATATTTTGGATAAATTTGAGAAAAGAGATCAATTAATTCTTATTGAGGGATTGAAATATAGTAGTTTTCCAAAAATTGAAGTCATTCGCTCATCAATTAAAAAACCCTACATATACAAAAAAGATAAAAACATCAAAGCTATTGTTGTTGATCAAGAAATCCCGGAATTAAAAAAGTCAAACCTTCCTATTTTTATATTCTCAGAAACAGAGAGAATAAGTAATTTTATTTTAGAGTATTTTGAAAATGGTTGATTTACATAAAAACCTCTTATCTTTTAATAAGGCAAAAAAAATCATGCTTAACTCTATAAAAATAAATAGGATAGAAACTATTGATTTTGAATTTTCTCAAGACAGAGTTTTAGCTGAAGATATATATTCAAAAATAAATGTTCCTGAATTTGATAATTCAGCAGTTGATGGTTTTGGATTCATAAATTCAAATAAGATGAAAAGAGAATTAAAAATTGTAGGAGAATCAAAACCAGGAAAACCCTTTCTCGGTAAGGTTAATGAAAATCAAGCTATTAAAGTTTTTACTGGAGCATATTTATTAAAAGATATTACTAAAATAGATACTGTTTGTATGGAAGAAGATACTATTACAATGGGTAATAAATTAAAATTAGAAAAAAAGTTTACTACTGGTTCAAATATAAGATTGGAAGGTGAAGATGTTAAAAAAAATAAAAAAATATTTAAGATAGGCAGAAAAATTAGAGGCTTAGATCTTGCTCAGTTATCATCTATAGGAATAAAGAAATTAAAAGTTTATAAAAAGTTGAGAGTTGGAATTTTTTCTTCTGGAGATGAATTAAGTGAAATCAAATCAAAAAAGTCTAAGTATCAAATTTATGATGCAAATAAATTAACTTTAATTTCCTTATTTAAAAAAATAGGATGTGAAGTACATGATTTTGGAATAATTAAAGATGAGTATCTACAAACAAAGAAAAAAATTTTTAGTAAGCTAAATTTAATAGATATTCTTGTTACTAGTGGAGGTGTATCTAAAAGTAAAACCGATATAATTGGAAAATTCTTAAAAGAGCATGGCAAGATAAAATTCTGGAGACTTGCTATCAAACCTGGAAGACCATTCGCATTTGGAGAAATTAAAGGTAAACCCTTTATTGGCCTACCAGGAAATCCTGTTGCGGCAATCATAACCTTTTTCATGTTAATTATTGATTATATTAAACTTCTGTCTGGGATAAGAGAAAGTGATTTCAATGAAAGAGTATTACCATGTGATTTTAGCCTTAAAAAAAGAAAAGGAAGAACTGAGTGGTTAAGAGGTAAAATTATAAAAAAGAAAAACTCATTTTACCTTACAAAGTTCTCATCAACTGGTTCTGGAATTATTTCTTCAATAAGTCAGAGCCAAGGAATAATAGAGTTAGATGAAAAAAAAGATTATATTAAAAAAGGAACTTTATTAAAATTTTATAAATACGAGGATATGCTAAATTGAAAATTTTATATTTTGCAAGCTTAAAAGAATCGATTGGAAAAAGAGAAGATACAATCCAAATTGATGGGAAAAAAAAAATCTATCAAATCATAGATGAGCTCAAAAATAGTGATTCAAATTATAATACTGCTTTTACCAAAATCAAAAATCTTCAATACGCAGTAAACTGTGAATACGTGAATAAAAACTCTTTTGTAACAAACAAAGATGAACTTGCTATATTTCCACCTGTAACAGGAGGATAATGAAAGTAATTTTTCAAAAACAAAATTTTGTTATAGAGAAACAAATAAGTTTATTTTCTAAGACTAATAAAATAAATGAAGGTGCAATTGTTTTATTTGTTGGAAAAGCCAGGCATAAATATAAAGACAAAAAAATCTTATCTATCGACATAGAGTTGTATGAGAAAATGGCAATATTCCAAACAAAAAAAATAATAAAAAATCTTAAAAAAAAATACAATATTTTAGACTATTTGTTAATACATCGTTTTGGTAAAATAAAACCTGGTGAAAATATAATATTAATTCTGGTTTCTTCTGAACATAGAAAACAGAGTTTCGGGTTCTCAGAGGAGTTAATTGATTGGCTTAAAGTTAAAGCTACTTTTTGGAAAAAAGAGCATTTTTCCAAAAATTCTAAATGGGTTTCACAAAAAGAATCTGATAGAAAATTGATTAAGACTTAACCTTTAACTACTCTGTTAAATTCTTTTATTAATAACTTTGTGATTTCTCCAACCTTAAATTCATATTTATCAATTGATGTTACAGGAGTTATCTCAACAGCAGTTCCAGTTAAAAAAACTTCCTCACAACTTTCCAAAAATTCATAATTAAAGTGACCTTCTTCAATTTCTATTCTTAACTTTTTGGCAATCTCTATTACAGTCTTTCTAGTAATTCCATCAAGAAAACAGTCGGGTATAGGTGTAAATAATTTTTGTTGTTTTATAAAAAAAATATTTGCCCCTGTTGCTTCAGCAATAAAACCTCTATAATCTAACATTAACGCATCATCAAAACCCTTTCTCTCTGCCTCATGTTTACTAAGGGAACAAATCATATACAAACCAGCTGCTTTACTATTTGTTGGTGCAGAGTCTGGAGATGGTCTAACCCAATTTGATTTTGTAAGCCTTATACCTTCTAAAATTTTCTCAGGTGAAAAATACGAAGGCCATGGCCAAGCTGCAATTGCTATATGAGTGGAAGCATCAATGGCTGAAATTGCCATTTTTTCACTTCCTCTCCAAACAACAGGTCTTATGTAACCGTCATTAACTTTTTGTTTTTTAGTCAATTCATATGTTACTTGTTTAATTTTTTCTAAATTGAAAGGTATTTTTAAATCAAGCAACTCTGCTGATTTAAAAAGTCTTTCAATATGTTCATCCAACTTAAAGATTTTACCGTTATATATTCTTATTCCTTCAAATACGCAACTTCCATAATGTAAGCCATGATTCAAAACATGAGTTTTACAATCTTGCCATTCAACATACTCACCGTTAATCCATATGTGACCTTCTTTTTTATCAAAAGGGATTATTTGCATAATTTTATCAATAAAGTTAAAATTAAATAATATATCATTGAAATTATATTTATAAATAGCTTGATCTTTATTTATTATATGAAAAATTTACCCCATTTACTATGTGTTGACGATGACAACAAAATCAGAGAATTGCTTGAAATTTATCTAACTAATAAAAACTATAGAGTTAGCGTTGCCCGAGATTCATTTGAAGCAGAGAAATTAACTAGTTTTTTTTTATTTGATCTTATTATTCTTGATATAATGATGCCTCGAAAAAGTGGTATTGAATTTTTGAATTCATTTAGAAAATTTGATATCAATACACCTGTACTAATGCTGACAGCAGATAGTCAATTAGAAAAAAAGACTTCTTCGTATTCAAATGGTTGTGATGATTATTTAGTTAAACCATTTGAACCTACAGAACTTTTGTTAAGAATAAGTAAACTTCTGAATCCTAGATTTAATAAAAATATAACTGGGAAAAAAAGATATTTCGGAGAATTTGAATTTAATTCAAATACAAAATTATTGTCAAAAAATAAAGTTAATGTAAGTCTTACAACTTCTGAAACTAAAATAATCGAATATCTATCGAAAAATTTAAATAAGGAAGTCTCGCGAGAGCAAATATCTGATTTACTTGGCGAAGGAATGAATCTAAGATCAGTTGATGTGACAATTACGCGATTAAGGAAAAAACTAACCTCTGATAAGAGCAACTCATTTTTAAGAACTATTAGAGGAAAAGGATATATGCTTATAAGTGAATATGATTAAAAAATATCTCAAAAAAATACTTCCAAGAAAGTTGCTTCCAAGATTATTGATGATATTTCTTATACCACTTATCTCTGTTCAATGCTCAGTTGTTTTCTTTTTTTATGAGAGGCATTGGGAAAAAATAATCAATAGATTTTCAAACATAGCGAGCAATAATATAAATCTTTTAGTAGATCAATATAATAATTATGGTTTAAAAGAAGCAAAATTAATTGCAACAAAATTAAATATAAGCCTAAACTTTACAAGCAATCCGAATGATAATTTTAAAAGCAAATCAAAGTTAGAAAAAAAAATTCATAAAATTCTAGAAACTCGAGTAGACCAAAATATTAAAAGTGAATTTTATGAGGATATAATCTCATTTAGCTTGGCAGTCGAAAATGGTTTTCTAAAGATAAACTTTCCGAGAAAATATCTTTTAAGTGAAACACCAACAATTTATCTTTTGTGGATCGTTTCGACCTCTTTAGTTTTGTCATTGATAGCATTTCTATTTTTAAGAATTCAAATCAGGGCAATACATAGGTTAGCTAAGTCAGCAGAAGATTTTGGGAAAGGAAAAAAAATCAAACACTTTAAACCTGAAGGAGCTTTGGAAATCAGAGCTGCTGGAAATGCTTTTATGCAAATGCAGAAAAGAATAAATAACTATATAAATCAAAAAATTAGTTTTCTCACTGGAATTTCCCATGACTTAGGAACTATTATAACCAGGATAAAATTAAGGTTAGAGTTATTAGATAACAAAAAAGATACTCAACAAATTAAAAAAGATGTAGAAATTATGCAAATTTTCCTCAAAGAATACCTTGAATACTCAAAAGAAGAAAAAATTAAAAAACTTGAGAAAGTAAATTTACTTGAACTTCTCAATCAAGTTGTTAATTCATCAAAACTTAAGAATAAAAAAATTAATATTAAATGTCACAAAAGTTTGTCTCTTATCACAGATAAAAACAGTTTATATAGAATTGTCTTTAATTTATTCGAAAATGCATCAAGGTATGGGACTAAAGTAGACATAATCGCAAAAAAAGAACCGAAAAATGTTAAAATTAATATTTTAGACAATGGACCTGGAATTAAGGATCAATTTAGACAAAAAATATTTAAACCATTTTTTAAAATTGATGATTCAAGGAATATAAATCAAAGTGGTTCTGGTTTGGGTTTAAGTATCTCTAGGGAGTTAGGAAAAAAAATTAATGCTTCTATTAAGCTTGAAAAATCAAGAAAAATAAAAGGAAGTTTATTTTCAATTATTTTACCTCAAAAGAAATAGATCATTTTAATTGTTTTGAAATCTGACTAGATTTTTGTTTAGCTGAATTTATAGCTGTATTGAATAGATTGAAAAGCGCTGAATTCTTATCAAAGACTTTAAGGGCTTCTTCGGTTGTTCCACCTTTACTTGCAACATTTTTGATTGATTTTTTAAAGTCAACATTTCTTGATTTTAATTTAATTAATGTTCCTTCAAGTAAAGTTATTAATAATGATAATGAATCATCACCACTAACACCATTTTTCCTTATTATTTGATCGAAACAATCTAAAATATAAAAAAAATATGCTGGACCTCCACCAAACATTGCTGTAAAAAAATCCATTTTTTTTTCATTTTTCAACCAAATACACTCACCGAAACTTCTAAAATCTTTAGTAACTTTTTTTTTCAAACTTTCACTGATTTTATTTGAAAAAAATGCTGTTGAACTATTATTTGAATCTACAAATATATTTGGCATTATTCTAATAACAGGGCTTTTAGATAAAACAATTTTACTGATAGTTTTTGTTTGCAAGCCAGCAACAAATGAAACAATTATATGAGTCTTATCACAGTATTTTTTTATTTCTCTTAGAGTGTTTATTGCATCTTTTGGCTTCACGCATAACATTATGTAACTTATTTTTTCCCAATCTATTTTTTCTAACATCTTAAAAAATCTAACATTTTTAAAGATTCTAGTCATACTGGAGATTATCCTGTTATCGTTTTCTAAGACAAGTATCTCTTTTTTGCTTGAAATAAAACCTTTTAAGATAATTGTTCCTAAATTTCCACAACCGATTAAAAGGGAAGTCATGCTTCTCCGTGGGTATCTAGTAATGCAATATCAATAGCATGAATAGGATCCTGTTTCTTATAAAAATAAACAAAAAACACTGGAAAAAATCTATCACACTCGTTTGTTACAATATCTATAAAATTTTGAATTTGTTCTACTGAAAGGATTGTTTGTCCTTTTATTGAGATCTTATAGCTAAAAAATATTGTATTTAATTTTGAACAATAATTAAAAAAACCAACTGATGCTTTGTTATTAACATTTGAAATTAGTGAATAAATTGATTTGCTAATTCTATTTTTTTTTGACATATCAAAATAACTGTTAACCTCAATAATCTTTTTTTCACTATCCCACTTAAATGAAATATCATAGTTCTTCCAGACTCCTTTTGAGAAGATTGTTATTTCATCACGACAACTTCTAAATTTCTCGATTTCATCACCTAGAAGATATTCCTCGATGAAATCAATAGGATTGTTTTTACTGATAATTTTTTTTTGACTGTCAAAACTCACGACATAATAATAGTATATATATTAATATTAAACAACTACAATTAGTACCATAGATAGAATTATACACAATATA
>CACEWP010000007.1 GCA_902563305.1 uncultured Alphaproteobacteria bacterium | reverse complement strand
ATTAATTTTTTTCCATCAACCGACTTACCATGATCAATTATCATGGTTGCTCCCCAACAATCTTCAACAGTAGTTTCTAATACCTCTCCATCAGCAATTGCAATTACTGGTTGATTCTTTGATCCAATTATATCTATACCTTGATGAATGTTATCTCTTGGACGAGTATTTACACCACTCATACTTCCAAAATCTGATAGTATTGGGTTTGCCTCAAAACCCTCTGGACTAACATCTTTGGCATATTTCTTACAGTAATCAAGAACTCTGGTATATTCTCCCTTATATTGTGGATTATCGATATACCATTCAAGTGACTTTTCACATTGAAGTGGGATATTGTTTAGTTTAAATGATTCATCTTCGAAAGAGACTTGGCTATAAGGGTTTAATGGTAAGAAAATAGATATGATGATTATTTTTAAGTTAAAAAAAAAAAATAAAATATTTCTTACTTGGTTCATATTAAATATATATTATTTGTTTTTATTTATTAAAGAATTATTTAAGTTAATGTAAACGAAAAAATTTTTAGGAGAGATGATTAAATGCTAAACGTTTATTTATCAGGTGAAATTCATACTGATTGGAGAAAAGAAATTATAAATCTTTGCAAAAAAGAAGATTTGGATATTAAATTCACTTCACCTGTAACAGATCACAGTGCATCGGACAATTGTGGTATTGAAATTTTAGGTTCTGAAGATAAAAATTTTTGGAAAGACAATAAAGGAGCTAAAATTAATTCCATTAAAACAAAGAAATCAATAAAAGATTGTGACGTGGTAATTGTGAAGTTTGGCGAAAAGTATAAACAATGGAACGCTGCTTTTGACGCAGGTTTTGCTTCAGCTTTAAACAAATCTATTATTGTTATTCACAATGAAGAAAATCAACATGCATTAAAAGAGGTTGATGCCTCAGCATCTGCAGTTGCAAATAACGAGCATCAAGTTGTAAGGATTCTAAAGTACATTTTAAAGGAATCACTTTAATGTTCTATATAAATTATTAGCATAATAAAAAAATAATGGTAATAACCTTAACGATCAATTCTAAAAGATGGAATCTTTAAAAAAATTATTCCATTTTCTTCTTAAAAGAAAAAAATTTTTACCACTTTTAATAATATTGATATTGATTTTTTATGGAATTTTCTCAAGTCTACAAAAGAAATTTGATAGACTAGAGAAGCCGATATTCTATAAAACATTATAACTTCTCATAAATTGATATTGCATACTATTTTGATGATAGCACCACTCGAACCTCCTGGAGGAGAATAGATCCATTTTGGATTGTTAATCGAACCTGATCCCCGACTTAATTTTCCTTTACCTAAGTTATCCTTAAAAAAATTAACCTCTAAATCTCTGTACATGAATTCATTACAATTAATTTCTCTTTTTATCGTTCTGGATAGATCACCGTTCTCATTGGGATTCAGAAAATCTATCATTATTGTAATAATCCTCATTTCTTGATTTTTTGAAAGTGTTTGAAAATCAATATAGAAAATTGATCCATCCTTTCCTGAAAAAAGTTTATCAAATTTAGCTTTTGCCGATATTTGAAAATCAAGCAAGAAGATCAAAGTAAAAAAAAATTTAAACATAATTCAATCTAGATTTAAAATAAAATATTTCAATTATTTTATGCTTCGTCATTTTTTTCTAAGAATTTTTTAAAATCAAAATTTTTATTTTCAAGTTTATCTTTCAGCTCATTAAAAGAATCTTCTATAATAGAAATTGTTTCAATTATAAATCCAAAAAATTGAAAAATTGGAAAAAGAAGACTAACAAAAAAGTAAACAGAAATAAGAATAATAAATATTATAATTATTTTTAAATAATTTTTACTGAACCAGTCTAATATTTTTTTAAATTCACTCAATCTTTTGATTTTTCAGGAGGAAATTTTATCCAAATCAATGTTGTCCACAAAGAACATAATATATAGGTTATCAAGAAATATTCATTCGGAAAATCAAAAAATAAAATCTTACTAATCCATGTATTTATAAATGAATTAGACGTCATAATTCCACGTAAATCATTTTCTATTATTGTTAGAGGGCATGTAATACCCAAAATTGTTTCTAATGTTACAAAAAACATTAAAATTATATGAAATAATCTTAATTTTCTATTTTTAATCCAATTCCATTTAAATTTATACCCAAACGGTATAACAAAAAATAAGCTAACTATAAAAAATGCTATAATAAAATGAATAGATAATACGATATCTGCAAAATGATTTGAAGTCATTAATCTATTCTAAAATAATTAAATTATTTCTTATAAACTCTTTCACAAAGTAATTTATTCACTAAATGTGCACTTGTACCATTTTTAAACTTTTTCCATTTTTTACTTGGAGTTCCACTGTAATAATTTCCTCCTTGTCCCATTTGATTTTTAAAGAGTTCATAATTTAAATCTCTAATTTTTAGACTTAAGCAATCTAATTCTGAGTGTGAAATGAATGATAAGATTTCATTAGGTCTTTTTTTATTGTAGTCTACTAATTGGCTAAAGAAAATCCGATCTTTATGTCTTGTTATAGATTGGCTATCAATGTATAAATCACCCTCACTTATGGAAAAAAGCTTTATCCAGTCGGCTTTCAAATAGCTAGGACAGGCAATAAAAAGAATTAAAGCTAATTTTATAAATAAACTATACATACAATTAGTCTAAATTATCATAAAAACTTTATCAACTTTATATGTAAACTTGACACTAGTTAAAAAAAAATAAATTATGGTTTTATGCAATCATTTATTACACTTATTTTTTTTATTTTTTTAAATAATCTTCTCCTTGCTCAAGAACCTCATGATGATGACTTAAAAGGAAAAAATTTAATTTGTTTTAACAATTCCTTAAGTGTGGATGATTGGGGTGTAAAGTTTTTAATAGATAAAAAAGTTGTTTTATATTCACTTGATAAATCACTTTATGAAATCTATCAATACCAACGAACTTACAGAACAAATTTGAAAGATATTATCGTTAGTAAAGATCAAAAAATTGAATATATCATCAACAGATCACGATTAACCCTGGGAAATAAGAAATGTAAGTTAGTAAAAGGAGATCCATTGATTTTGCTTAATAAAAAAATCTTAGATTTGAAATTAAAGAGAAAAAAGAAAAATAAAATTTAAAAGTTTTAAATGAAATTACTGATTATTATTTTCATATTATCACCAATATTTATTAAATCTGAAGAAATTTTAGAATGCACAACAAAAAAACATATAGGTTTGCATTTTTTAGGTTCAGAGTATGAAAAAATTTTAAATTACTTAGGTCTTAAAAATTTTAAAATTAAACTTTCTAGAAGTCGAAAAGACATCAACTTACAGGAAAAAAACAAACAATCAAAAAATAATAATTATATTCCTAAAACATCACATTTTTTTGAAATTGTCATTATAAAATCTTCAGGTTATCCTATTCCTATGCATTGTTCATGGGTTTATGACATAAGATATAATAAAATTAACGATAAAGATTTTAATTGTGTAGGATTTCCAGAGAAAGATAGAGTTTTTAGTTTGGATTTTAATGGAAACTTTATGTATTCATCAAGGTTTGAAGAATTTTTACAAAATAAAAAGAAAAATAAAACTCTCCACTCTTTAATTGGCGTTTGTAAATGAAAAACAAACTATTAAAATTATATATAAATTTTTTTAGTTCAAATAATTAATTAAAAATGAAATCAAAATTTGAATATAAAATAATTGACTATTTGAATATAGAACATCATAACAATTCAGATGTAGAAAAGTTTATTTGTGAATTGGGATCAAAAGGTTTTGAATTAATTGAGGTAATTGACATGGGCGAGAATAACACTAATAAAGATGGAAAAAGTTCAAGATTCCGATATATATTCAAAAGAAATGTGTGAAAAATTAAAGATAAAAGATTTGTATGATAATGAGTACGAAATCAAAAATTTAGAAAAATTTTTGAGACATATAAACAAATACCACGCCCAAGGAAGTTCGATTCATGAGGAAAATGGATTTTTTTTTAAAGTTAATGACAGTTTTAGAGCAAAAATAAATAAATTAAAAAGAAAATAAATTTATGAATATTTTGATATTTGATAGTCTTTCAAAGAAAAAAAAGAAATTTATTCCTATTAATAAAAACAATGTCAGATTATACGCCTGTGGTCCAACAGTATATGATTACGCTCATATTGGTAATGCAAGAATGGCTGTTGTTACCGACCTTCTTGTACGAGTTCTTAAAACAAAATTTAAAAATGTAACCTTTGTTTCAAATATTACAGATATAGATGATAAAATTATTCAGGCTTCAAATGAATTAAAAATATCAATAAAAGATTTGACTAGCAAATTTTTTAAAATTTATAACGATGAAATGCTATCCCTTAATGTAAATCTTCCTGATATACAACCAAAGGCCACTGAATATATTAAAGATATGATCATAATGATTGAAAAGTTGATTAAAAATAAATGTGCTTATGTTGAAA
Source organism: uncultured Alphaproteobacteria bacterium (assembly GCA_902563305.1). GTDB lineage: Bacteria > Pseudomonadota > Alphaproteobacteria > Methylaequorales > Methylaequoraceae > Methylaequor. The sequence goes on along the minus strand of CACEWP010000007.1, from coordinate 57,232 downwards.
AAAATCATGTCATGTTTGACGTTGAAAGTTATAAACACTACGGGAAGTTATCACGAAGAAGTATACAAGAACAATTAGATGGTGCAAGAATTGAAATTGGAGAATATAAAAGAAATGCAAGAGACTTTGTATTGTGGAAGCCTAGTGATGATAATCAACCTGGATGGATATCACCATGGGGAAGAGGAAGACCTGGGTGGCACATTGAATGTAGTGCTATGTCGAAAAAATGTTTAGGAACCCCTTTTGATATTCATTGCGGAGGGGTGGATCTGACCTTTCCTCATCACGAAAATGAAATTGCCCAAAGTTGTTCTGCTATTCAACCTAATGCTGAGCCAGGTAAATTTTGTAGATATTGGTTCCATAATGGGTTTGTTACATATAACGGAGAGAAAATGTCCAAGTCCTTGGGAAACATTAAATTGGTAAATGATTTATTAAAAAAATATGATGGAGAGACAATACGATTATGTTTGATAAGCGCTCAATACAGACAACCTCTAAATTGGACTAAAGACATTCTTGAACAATCGAAAACAACACTTAACAGAATTTATAAAAACTCTAAAGAAATTCATAATGAACGTTATGAATTTCCTTTACCTCTTGAAAATGAGTTTTTTTTAGAGTTTCTAGAAAGTCTTTATGACGATCTTAATACACCAAAGGCTCTAGGAATATTAAGTAAATTAATAAATTTAAAAAAAAATAAATCTAATGGTAATGATATTAAACTCATACAAGCTATTAACGAGTCATTAAAATTACTAGGAATAAGTAAAAAAGCTAAACCTATTAAAAAAATTTACAGTGAATCTATTGAAATGCTGATAGAGGAAAGAAACAAAGCCAGAAAAGAAAAAAATTTTGATAAAGCTGATGAAATCAGAGAAAAGTTAAAAAGTCAAAAAATTGAAATAGAAGATACTCAAGAAGGAACAGTGTGGAAAAAGTTAGATTAAGAAATCCAATTTTGATTATTTTGGTATTTTCAATAAGATTCTATCAAATTATAATTTCTCCAATTTTAGGACCAAAATGTAGATTTTATCCAAGTTGCTCTCAGTATTGTATAGAGTCACTTAAAAAATTTGGTCTTTTTAAAGGTTTATTTTTTAGTTTCATGAGACTAAAAGAATGTCATCCATTTGGAAAAAGTGGATTTGATCCTGTCAGAGAAAAAATTGAGTTCAAAAGTGTTTCATTAAAAGAGATACAAAAACTAAGAAAGATAAATTTATACAGCAATAATTTAAGTAATTTGTCAAAATATAAAGAAGACGCATATGAAAAAACAAAACATTATGGTATATTTAAAGATCACAAATTGGTTTCAGGGCTAACTTTGATTGAAAACACGAAAGGTTTAATGGAAAAAGACGTTCAAATTAGAGGAATGTTTACCATCGAGGGCGAAATGAGGAAGGGTTACGGCTCAATGTTAATTAAAAATGTTATAATTAAGTCAAAACAAAACAAAGTTAAAATTATTTGGTGCAATGCAAGAATATCTGCTCTGAAGTTTTATAAGAGAAATAAGTTTATTGAGGTCGGAGAAAAATTCAATATTCCTTTGATTGGATCCCATAAAAAATTAGCTAGGAAACTTTAAATGCAAAAAAAACAACAATTAAATGTCTTGGGAGGAAAACTGGTTGAATGTTCAAAAAATCCTATGACAGGATTTTTGAGGAACGGATGCTGTGAATCACATCCCAATGACCGAGGAAAGCATAATATTTGTTCTGTGATGAATACAAGTTTTTTAGAATATCAGTTTTCACTTGGCAATGATTTAATTACACCAAAGGAAAATTTAGATTTTCCAGGTTTAAAACCAGGAGATAAATGGTGTGTTTGTGTAAGTAGATGGATAGATGCTTACAAAAACGCATGCGCATCACCAGTTATACTTTTATCTACTCATATTGATGTTTTAAAACTGATAGACCTCAAAATATTAAAAAAGTTTGCAATAGATTTAAACTAAATTATTATCTCCTAATGTCAAATATGCTAATTATTTCTGCAACAAAAAATTCAAATTTTGAATTATCAATTGGTATAAAAAATTATATTGAAGATCAAAAGAAGTTTAATTGTGAAGTTGTATCATTAGAGGATTTTAGCTTACCTTTATATACTCCGACACTGGAAGCAGTTTATAAAAAAGATAAATCATTCCCAAAAAATATTCAAAGATCTAAAGAGCTTATTTGTACTTCTAACGCTATGATATGGTGTGGTCCTGAATATAATGGGGGCATTTCTCCAATATTTACAAATGCTATAGCATGGATTAGTAGGGCAACTGAAGATTGGAAAGAGGGTTTTAAAGATAAACATTCATTAATATGTACTTCATCAGGAGGTAACGGAAAAAATTTCATTAAAGGATTTAAGCTTCAATTGGGTTATTTAGGATCAATCGTTTTTGAACGATCACTCATTCAAACTAATGCAAAAAAAATAGACAAAAAAGAGTTTTCTTCAGTTTTAGACGATTTTTGCGAAAATGTTTTAAAATAAAGTAAATATATATTTTTTAAGTCGTTAATTATTATGCAAGCTTGCTTTCCATTAACTGCAAAAAAGGGGTGGTAACACCCCTTTTTTTTTGCAATCTTCATGTTTTTAATTATAAATCAAAGAATGATATTTAAAAAATGGATATTTAATCAGTATATTTTGAAAGTTTAATAAAATTGTGAATGATTTTGACTTATTTATTATTGGTGCTGGTTCTGGTGGTGTAAGAGCAGCAAGATATGCCTCGTCCTTAGGAATCCGAACTGGTATTGCTGAAGGGTGGTCTCTTGGTGGAACCTGTGTAAATAGGGGTTGTATTCCAAAAAAACTCTACTCGTATGCTTCAAACTTTAATGAAGATTTCGAGGTTATGAACTCATTTGGATGGAAGGTAAAAAATAAAGAATTCAATTGGAAGAAACTGGTTAGTAACAAGAAGAAAGAGATAACCCGGCTAAATTCCATTTATTTAAATCTTTTAAAAGATTCAAAAGTAAAAATTTTTAATGATTATGCTCAGTTCATTGACAGAAATACTATTAAAGTTGGAAAAATCAAAATAAAATCAAAGAACATTCTTATTGCTGTAGGAACAAAGCCAAGAAGGTTAGAAATATTTAATAATAGTAATCTTATTTCCTCTGATGAAGCATTTAATTTAAAAAAGTTACCTAAAAGTATTCTAATTTTAGGAGGTGGATATATTGCAGTCGAATTTGCATCTATTTTTAACGGTCTGGGCGTAAAAACTTCTCTATGTATAAGAGGTGAAAGAATATTAAAAGATTTTGATAAAGAAGTTTCTGAATTTCTAATGAAACAGATGGAGCATAAAGGTGTTAAATTTATTTTTAAAGATTTTCCAAAAAAAATTATTCATGAAAAATACCAATACAATGTATTTTTTAAAGAAAAAATCAAAAGGTATGAAACTGTAATGGAAGCAGTTGGGAGAGTTCCTAATTTAAAAAAACTTAACCCTAATAAAGCTAAAATAAAATTAACTAAGAATGGAGCAATAAAAATTGATGAATATTTTAAAACCTCTGTAAATAATGTCTATGCTATTGGGGATGTTGTAGATAAGATTCAATTAACACCAGTAGCAATTCGAGAAGCTATGAATTTTGTAGATAATTTAAAATCTCGTGTTAAGAAAAAATTTAATTATAAAAATATTCCTACAGCCGTTTTTTCAACCCCAAACTACTCTTTTATTGGGTATACTGAGAATGAAGCCCGAAGATCTTTTAAAAAAATAAATGTTTATAAATCACAATTTAAATCTCTTAAGTTTTCTTTATCAAATTTAAACGAAAAAGTTTTTATTAAATTGGTAACTAATGCTTTAAATGATAAGATTTTGGGTCTCCATTATGTTGGTGAAAATGCTGCTGAAATAGTTCAAGGTTTTTCAGTAGCCGTGGTAAATGGTCTCACTAAAAAGCAACTTGACAAAACCATTGGTATTCATCCTACGTGTGCAGAGGAGATTGTTACATTAAGGAATAAATAATAAAGAATATTAATTTGATTTTAAATTATAAGTTATTATAAAAGTGATTATTATGAAAGAAAATTGGACACCTCAAACTTGGAAAAGCAAAGAAGCACTTCATCAACCAAATTATGAAGATATATCTAAGTTAAAGAAAGTTACTAATCAAATGAAGAAGTTACCTCCATTAGTATTTGCAGGAGAGGTAAGAGAACTGAAATGCGAACTGTCCAAATGTGTGGATGGAAAAGGTTTTCTTTTGCAGGCAGGAGACTGTGCTGAGAGTTTTGCTGAGTTTCATCCTAATTATATTAGAGATACTTTCAGAGTTATAATGCAAATGGCAGTAATTTTATCTTTTGCTTCAGGGGTGCCAGTAATAAAATTGGGAAGGTTGGCTGGACAATTTGCTAAACCTAGGTCTTCACCAGTAGAAAAAAAAGGCAATTTGGAACTACCCAGCTATTTAGGAGATATGATCAATTCTATTGATTTTAACAAAAAAGCAAGGGAACCAGATCCAGAAAGGATGATAAAAGCTTATAATCAAGCAGCATCAACTCAAAATCTATTAAGAGCATTTGCTTATGGTGGTTACGCTGATTTATCCACAATTCAAAGCTGGAACTTAGATTTTGTAAAAAAATCCAAGCAGGGTTCAAATTTTAAGGCACTAGCTAATAGAATATCTGAGTGTTTAAACTTCATGAATGCTTGCGGTGTGAATAATCACAATGTAAGGCAATTATCCGAGACTAACTTTTATATATCTCATGAGGCATTACTATTGCCATATGAGGCTGCATTCACAAGAATAGATAGTACAACTGGTCATTGGTATAATGTTGGTGCACATATGCTTTGGATAGGGGATAGAACAAGAAATATAAATGGAGCACATGTTGAATTTTGTTCCGGTATAAGTAATCCTATTGGGATAAAAGTAGGACCGTCTATAGATCAACAGGAATTGATAAGAGTTATCAAGAAAATAAATAAAAAGAATGAAAAAGGAAAAATTACTCTAATTATAAGAATGGGTTCAAAGAAAATTACAAAAACCTTACCGCCAATCATTAGGTCAATTAGTAGATCTAAACTGAACGTTATATGGTCTTGTGATCCGATGCATGCTAATACGGAAAAAGCAAAAAGTGGTTATAAAACTAGAGTATTTAAAAATATTTTATCCGAAGTTAAATCATTTTTTAAAATTCATGAATCTGAGGGAAGTTATGCAGGTGGAATTCACCTTGAAATGACAGGACAAAATGTTACAGAATGTATGGGTGGTATGCAAAAGATCTCAGATAAGGATTTAAGTAACAGATACCATACTCACTGTGATCCTAGATTAAATGCTTCACAATCCATAGAACTTGCATTTCAAATTGCTTCATATTTAAAGAAAATAAAATAGTTTGGGGAGATTAGATATAAAGCTCTTTATTTCTCAAAAAAATACCACAGTTGGTGATATAGAGGGAAATTTTGAGATATTAAAAAAATCGTTTAAGAATGCTGTATCAAAAAATTGTGACTTTTTTATTACACCAGAACTTTCGTTGACTGGTTATCCAGCACAAGATCTTTTACTTAGAGAAGACTTTTTAAAAAAAATTAATTTTTTCAAAAAGAAAATCCTTGATTTAACAAGTAAAACAAAAACTATATTTGCACTTAGCATACCAACTCTGAGCAATGATAGTACTTTTAATTCATTATTATTAATACAATCAGGAAAAATAGTTTACTCAATTCAAAAAAATGAATTACCAAATTACGGTGTTTTTGACGAAAGAAGATATTTTGTATCCCCAAATCAAGTTAATGAATACTTTGTATATAAAAAAAAGAAAATACAATTTCTTATTTGTGAAGACATGTGGTCAGATAATTTTTTTAAAAAAAAATCAAATATAAAGTTAGATCTTATTATTGTAATAAATGCATCTCCATTTGAGACTGGCAAGTTCACTTTGAGAAAAGCTTTTGCAAAAAAAAGAGTTCAACATTCCGAGTGTGAATTAGTTTATATAAATACAGTGGGATCTCAAGATGATCTAATTTTTGATGGCGGGTCTTTTTTTATGAATAAATATGGAAACATTATTTTACAGGAAAAGTTTTTTGATGAATCTGAGATGATAATTGATTTAGATAAAAAAATTGAAAAGATAAAAATTAAGAAAGTAGATGATCTTGAATTATTATATAGAGCTTTAATGGTAGGTTTAAAAAATTACATGCTTAAAAATGGATTTACTTTTGCACATCTAGGACTATCAGGAGGAATTGATTCAGCTTTAACCTTAGCAATTTTAGCTGATACAATTGAGAGTAAAAATATTTCATCTTTTTTTCTTCCATCCAAATTTTCTAGTATACAAAGTAAAGAGGATGCATATAAATTATCAACTAATCTTGGAATTAAGACTACTGAAATTTCGATAGAAATGATTAGAAAAAAACTTTCATCACAGCTAAAACCTATATTTAAAAATTTAAAAGAGGATATAACAGAGGAAAATATTCAATCAAGATTGAGAGGAATAATCTTAATGGCTTTATCAAATAAATTTAACTCTTTATTAATAACAACAGGTAATAAGTCTGAATTAGCCGTAGGTTATTCGACTCTTTATGGAGATATGTGTGGAGGATATTCCTTATTAAAAGATGTTTACAAAACAAAAGTTTTTGAATTATGTGATTGGAGAAATAAAAATATTTTAAATGAATTTAAAATAAAAAAAAATAATATAATACCAGAAGAGATTATTACAAAAGAACCCACAGCTGAACTTAGATATAACCAAAAGGATTCAGACATTCTCCCACCTTATAAAATATTAGACAAAATTTTATCATTGTTAATTGATGAAAATAGAAGTCTTGATTTTACGATTAAAAAAGGTTTTTCTAAAAATACTGTAAAGAAAATTTGGAAAATGATTAAAAACTCTGAATTTAAAAGATATCAAAGTTCCATTGGCCCAAAGGTTTCAAGAATGTCTTTATCAGCGGATAGAAGATTCCCAATAACAAACAAATTTGATTTATAAAATGCTTAGATTTGCTCCAAGTCCAACAGGTTTACTTCATATGGGGAATATAAGAGTAGCATTGTTAAATTATTTATTTGCAAGAAAAAATAATTTGAATTTTTTTCTAAGAATTGATGATACTGACCAAGAAAGGTCAAAGAAAGAATTTATAGATAATATCATTGAAGATTTAAGTTGGCTTGGAATTGATTACAAAATAATAATCAAACAATCTGATAGAGAAATTAAGTACAAAGATGCTTTTAACTTTCTAAAAAAAAAAAATTATATTTATCCATGTTTTGAGACAGCCGATGAGCTTTCTCTAAAAAGAAAGATACTTCTCAAACAAGGTAAACCACCAATCTACGATAGATCTTCTTTAAAATTAAGCAAAAGTGAAATAAAATCTTTTTTTCTTGCAGGTAAACGACCTCATTGGAGATTAAAATTAGATGATAAACCCATAGAATGGGTTGATTTAATTCATGGTAAAATAACTTTTTCAAATTTATCTGTCTCAGATCCTGTGGTCTTTAGATCCGATGAAATGCCTTTATTTACAATAACTTCTGTTGTTGATGATGCTGATATGGGTGTTACGCATATTTTTAGGGGAGATGATCACATAACTAATACAGCTGCGCAAATCCAACTTTTTAAATTTATTGATAAAAAAATACCTGAATTCGGACATTTTCCTCTCATAAAATCAAAGTCAGGACAAGGTTTATCAAAGAGAACATCTGATTTTTCAATAAGAGAATTTAGAAATAGAAAAATTTTAACTTTGGTTATTCTTAATTATCTGAAAAAGATTGGAACTAGTCAGTCTATAGAAGAAATTGATAATGAGGAATTGCTATATAAAAACTTTGACCTTAAAAAATTTTCAAAAAACTCTGTTATTTTTGATCCAGATGATATTGAAAGAATTAATTCGAAGTACCTTAAAACACTTGACTTTAAGACTGTAAAAAAAAATTTTAATTTTGATTTCGATTCTGATTTTTGGGAAATAATTAGATCAAATATTGATTCGATTGACGAAGCTGTGGAATGGCATGACTTGATCCAGAAAAATTTTAATATAAAACAGAAGATTGTTTTGAGCAAAAATCTTAAAAGCATCATTATAAATTCTCTACCAGAGACTATTGACAAAAATTCTTGGTTGGATTGGACTAATAAGATTTTAGCAAGTTTTGAGATTAAACCAAAAAACCTATATATATGCTTAAGAGAAATATTAACAGGAAAAAAGTTTGGTCCAAGTATGAATGACTTGCTGACATTAATGAAAAAAGATGAGATTATGAGAAGGTTGGAATTAAATTGTGAAGAAAAAGATTAAACTATACGATAGTACTTTAAGAGATGGTGCTCAAACTAAAGGAGTAAATTTTAGCTTGGATGACAAAATTAAGATTATAACTGTCTTAGATGAGATAGGAATTGATTATATTGAAGGTGGGTGGCCAGGAGCAAATCCAACTGACGACAAATTTTTTAAGTCACTACCTAAATTAAAAAATTCAAAAGCAGTTGCTTTTGGAATGATGAGAAAATCTGGAAAAATTCCGAATGACGATCCAGGTTTGAATCACGTTCTAAAATCTGGTGTTTCTTCTGTTTGTCTGGTGGGTAAGTCATGGGATTTTCATGTGAAAAATGCTTTGAGAGTTTCATTAAATGAGAACCTTGATATGATAAGTGATTCTATAGCATTTGCATCAAAAAGGGTTGATGAAGTTCTTTTTGATGCCGAGCATTTTTTTGATGGATTCAAAAATAATTCAGATTATTCACTCAAATCTATCAAAAGAGCTTTCGATTCGGGAGCTAGTTGGATTATTTTATGCGATACTAATGGAGGGACTTTACCTAATGAATTAGAAGGCATACTTTCTGAGGTTAAAAAAATAATTCCAGAAAAATGTTTAGGTGTACATTTCCATAATGATACTGATAATTCTACTTCAAATTCATTAGAATCTATCAGAAATGGAGTGAGCCAGATCCAGGGCACGTTTAATGGTTTAGGTGAAAGATGCGGAAATGCAAATCTGATTAATGTTGCTGCCAATCTAATTTTAAAGATGGGTTATGATTGTAACTTGAAGAAGAGATTGGATAAGTTAACTTTAACAAGTAGATTTATAGATGAGACATTAAACAGAGAATCTCCAAGAAACCTACCTTTTGTTGGTTCTGCTGCATTTGCGCATAAAGGTGGGTTGCACATTTCTGCTGTAGAAAAAGATCCCAGGTGTTATGAACATATTGATCCTAATCAAATTGGCAATGAAAGAGTTTTGGTCGTATCAAATCAATCTGGAAAAAGCAATATTATTAATAAACTTAAAAAATTAAAGATAGATATTAAAGGCAAGGAAAAAAAAGTAGTTAATTTTTTAAAAAAGATCAAAGAACAGGAATTTCTTGGATATGCTTATGATGGAGCAGAGGCTAGTTTTGAGCTTTTAGTTAAAAGAATGTTTCAAAAATTCAATGAATTTTACAGTCTTGAAAGTTTTAGGGTAACAGATGAGAAAAGAAAAAATAATAAAAATGAATTTGTTCCGTTTTCAGAAGCTAGGGTAAAAATCTATGTTGATAAAAAAGAATTTTTTAGTGCAGCAGAGGGTAGTGGTCCTATACATGCACTAGATATGGCACTAAGAAACGCATTAATAAAGTTTTATCCAAAAATAAAGAAACTAAATCTAATTGATTATAAAGTGAGAATACTTACTCCCCAAGATGGAACTAAAGCATTAGTGAGGGTGAGAATTGAGTCAAAGAATGAGAAGTTAAAATGGTCAACTATTGGAGTCTCATATAATGTAATAGATGCTTCTTACATTGCTCTGCATGACAGTATTACATATCATCTTCTGAAAACAAAGTAAGTTATGAAAGATCCAACTATGCCAGAGATAGTTTTGGTTAATACTCAGATCCCAGAAAATCTTGGAGCAGTTGCTAGAGCAATGCTTAACTTTAATCTCAAGAATTTGAGATTGGTTTCTCCATTTTTCAAACTCTCAAACGAGAAAATTCTTCCACTGGCTGCGGGTGCAGATTCAATAATAAAAAATATTAAGGAATTTAAATCTTTTGAAGATTCGATTAAGGATTTTAATATCTTAGTTGCCACAACAAATAGATCAAGGGCAATAAAACAAAAACAAATTAGTTTTAAGGACTTGAATAATATTATTTACAAATCCTCAAATAAAGTTGCGATAATCTTCGGTCCTGAGCAAAGTGGTTTAAAAAATACACACATTTCAATATGTGACTTTGTTTTGAAAATCAATACAAATCCAAATTTTTCATCTCTAAATCTTTCACATGCAGTTTCTATTATTGCTTATGAAATAATGTATAGTAGGAAAACTGAACAAAAAAATGAAATAAATGCTAAAAAACTTATAGACATACGTGCAACTAAAAATGAGCTCATGAATTTTCTCTCTATTTTGATAGAACTTTTAGATGAAACAGGTTTTTTTTCTGTTAAAGAAAGAAAGAAAATATTAATACAAAAAATTTATAATATATTTAATAAAATTGAACTTACATCTAGAGAGGTTTCAACTTTATTAGGTATTATTAAAAGTTTAAAAAAAAACAATGAAAAGTGAATTGACATAAATCAAATTAAAAGTATATTTCCAGCATGACCAGAATACTTAAATCTAAATATAAAGTTGATAGAAGGTTGAGATGCAACCTTTGGGGAAGACCAAAGAGTCCATTTAATAGAAGAGATTATCCCCCAGGTCTTAATGGTCAAAATCGAAAAAAAAAACCTTCAGATTTTGCAATCCAACTGATGGCTAAACAGAAGCTTAAGTGTCATTATGGTTACATTACAGAGAAACAATTTAGAAACATTTTTTTCAAGGCATCTCAAATAAAGGGTAATACTAGTGAAAATTTAATAGAATTATTAGAAAGAAGGCTTGACGCCACAGTTTACAGAATGAAGTTTGCAACGACTATTTTTGCCGCACGTCAGTTTGTAAGTCACGGACATGTGTTGGTAAATGGCAAAAGAGTTACCGTTTCTTCATATACTCTTAAAGACGGAGATATAGTAGAGATTAAAGAAAAGAGTCGAGAAATACCTGTTCTTTTAGAAGCTATAAGTTCCACTGAGAGAGATGCACCTGAATATTTGTCGGTTGATTACGATAAATTAAAAGGGACCTTTGTCAAAGGACCCAAACCAGATGAAGTGCCATATCCAGTCGTAATGGAACCAAATCTGGTAATTGAATACTACTCTAGATAACCAAACCGCAAATAGTTGTTTAAAAAAATTATAATCTGAGTAGGATTGTATTAATGACCATAAGTGCATTGATTATTGCTAGAAACGAGGAAGATAGAATCCAGAAAACTCTAGAATCCCTTAATTTTGTTGATGAAATTGTTGTGATTTTGGATAGGTCAAAAGATAAAACAAAAAGAATTTCTACTAAATTTACAAAGAAAATTTTTGAGGGCTCATGGGAATGTGAGGGAAAAAGAAGAAATTTCGGGATTTCAAAATGTAGTTCTGATTGGATTCTTGAAATTGATGCTGATGAAATAATTAACAAAAAACTAACTAAAGAAATAAAGATTAAAATTAAAACAAACAAAGTAGATTTTTATTATATTAATTTATTTAATTATATAGGAAAAAAAAAAATTATTAATGGTTGGATGGCATGTCTTGCTCCTGATGGAAAGTTTTGTTTATTTAGAAAAGGAAAGAAGTCTTGGGTGAATGGAAGTGTTCATCCAAATTATAATTTAAATGGAATAAAAGGAGATCACTTTAAAAATAGAATTGATCATTATATGTCAAAAAATCTTTCTGATCTTTTACAAAAGTTTAATAGGAATACAAGTCTCTATGCAAGAGACCTAAAGCTGGAGAAAAATAAACTGAATAGATTGTTTTCACTCAGAAAGATTTTTTCAAGATTTTTTAAGTCTTTCATATCCAGAAGAGGTTTTAGATCTGGAGGAATTGGTTTTTTAATAGGATTTTTATGTTCTATTTATCCGTTCATTTCTGCAATTAAATCAAAGGAAGATTAATTTTAATTTTTGATATTAAATTTTACCTTTTTTTTATTTAATAAGTCCTCTATTTCTCCATTTTCTAGCATATCTTTGAGAACATCAAACCCACCTATAAATTCCTTTTTAATATAAATCTGAGGTATGGTAGGCCAATCTGAATAAGATTTAATTCCTTCCCTTAATTCTAAATCCTCTAACACATTATAGCTTTGGTAGGTTAGACCAAAGTGGTTTAGTATACCAACTACATTCGCAGAAAATCCACATTGTGGAAAATCTGGAGTGCCCTTCATAAAAAGTACAACATCATCTTCTTCTATCATTTTATCTATTTTATCTTGGATTTTTGTCATCTCTTCTCCTTTAATTATCTGACGTGGTTAGCATTAATGCGTGTAATGTGGTTCCCATGTGAGAACCAATTGCTTCGTATACAAGTTTATGTTGTTTGAGCTTTGATAACCCTTTGAATGTTGGTGAAATGATTTTTGCATGATAATGATTACTATCACCTTTCAAATCATCAATCTCAATTATTGCATCAGGTAATTTTTTCCTTATTAGTTTTTCAATATCATCAGCACTTAGTGTCATTTATCTAAAAATTTTTTAAACCATTTATTATTATAATTTATAAGCTTTTTTACAGGAATATCAAATCTATTTGTAACGGTAAAGCTTTCTCCAACTACATTTGCGATTTTTTTGATTTTAATTTTTTTAATTTTTGCATACCTAACAATTTCTTCATCACTTTTGATAATTAAAAGATATCTCGATTGATCCTCGCAAAAAAGCCACTTTTTTAGCTCTTTTAGACTTTTCTTTGATTGGATTTTTAATCCTTTTTTATTACTAATGGCTAGTTCAGCTAGTGCTAAAATTATTCCACCTTCTGAAATATCATGACAACCGCTCACAACATTATTATATTTTTGAATGAATTTTTGAACAAAAAGACCATTTTTAAGTTCTTTTTTAAGATTTAATGAAGGTGGGTAACCTTCAAAGTTATTACACATCATATTGTATTCTGATAATTCTAAATGACCACTTGATTCACCTACTAGATAAATTTTATCTCCTTCATTCATTTTGAAACCTTTTGCATGATTAATATTTTTTATTAATCCTACTCCACCAATTACTGGAGTAGGGAAAATAGATTTTTTTTTAGTTTCATTGTATAAAGATACATTACCTGAAACAACTGGGTAATTCAAAGCTTCACATGCTATTTTAATTCCTTTTATTGATTGTTTTATTTGATACATGATCTCTTTTTTCTCAGGATTTCCAAAATTTAAATTATCTGTAATAGCAATTGGTTCTGCTCCAGAAGCAATTAGATTTCTCCACGACTCAGCCACTCCTATAGAAGCTCCTAATAGAGGATTAGATTTGCAAAATACTGGATTACAGTCACATGTTATAGATATAGCTTTATTTGAATTATGAACTCTAACAACAGCAGCATCACCTTGTTCAGAAGAGAGAATGGTATCGCACATTACTGATCTATCATATTGGTTATATACCCATGCTTTGGAAGAGTGATTTGGACTCGAAATAATTTTAATTAATGCCTCTTCAATTGAAAGGTTTTTATAATTTCTTTTTTTTTTTTTCAATTTTGGCTTTACAGATGGTCTATCGTACTCTGGGGAAGAATCAGCAAGAGGTTTAATTGGAAGATTTCCTACCAATTTATTTTTAAAAAACATCTCCATATTTCCTGTATTAGTAATTAATCCAATTTCAACTGCTTCAAGTCCCCATTTTTTGAATATATTAAGAGTTAATTTTACTTTTGATGGTTTAACGATCATTAACATTCTCTCTTGAGTTTCTGATAACATCATTTCATAAGGAGTCATATTTTCTTCTCTGCACGGAACACGTTCGAGAAATAATTTTACTCCACATGAACCCTTGGATGCCATTTCAAAAGATGATGAGGTTAGTCCTGCAGCTCCCATATCTTGTATTGCAATAATTGCATTTTCTTTCATTAACTCTTGACAAGACTCTAACAACAATTTTTCCATGAATGGATCTCCTACCTGAACTTGAGGTCTGTTTTCATTAGATGTTTCATCAAATTCTGCAGAGGCCATCGTAGCTCCATGAATACCATCACGACCAGTTTTTGATCCTACATAAATTATTGGGTTACCATTTCCCTTGGCAGTTGAATAAAATATTTTATCTTTTTTTACTAAACCAACACACATAGCATTTACTAGAATATTATTATTATATGATTCGTGGAAACTACACTCCCCTCCAACTGTTGGAATGCCAACACAATTTCCATAATCACCAATGCCTTTTACAACTCCAGATAACAGATGTTTTGTTTTTGAATGTTTTGGAGAACCAAACCTCAAAGAGTTGAGGTTGGCAATAGGCCTTGCACCCATCGTAAAAACGTCTCTCATTATGCCTCCAACACCTGTAGCAGCTCCTTGATAGGGTTCTATGAATGAAGGATGATTATGACTTTCCATTTTAAAAACTATAGCATCATTGTCTCCTATATCTATTATTCCAGCATTTTCACCTGGACCACAAATTATCCTTCTTCCTCTTGTTGGTAGTGTTTTAAGCCACTTTTTTGTTGATTTGTAAGAACAATGCTCACTCCACATTACTGAAAAAATTCCTAATTCAAGAAGATTTGGATCTCTGTTGAGTATGTTTTTTATTAAACTGAATTCTTTTTCTGTGAGTCCATGTTCCTCTATAATCTTTTTTGAAAGTTTCTTCATATAAAATTTTTTAGTCCATTAAAAAATTTAATGCCATCTCTATCATTTAAACTATCAACTGCCCTCTCTGGATGAGGCATCAAACCTAAAACATTTTTTTCTTTATTAATTATTCCTGCAATGTTGTTAAGTGATCCGTTTGGGTTACTGATTTTGCTAACTCTACCTTTCTCTGATGAATATCTAAAAATAACTTGATTGTTATCTTCCAGTCTTTTTAGATCATCTTTAGATGTATAAAAATTACCTTGAGCATGAGCAATAGGGAACTTAACAACACTTTTGTTTAAGTTACTCGAAAACATTGATTCAGAATTTTCGACTCTTAAAAAACACTCCTTGCAAATAAATAGCTGGTTATAATTATCAATTAATGAACCTTCCAACAAATTACATTCGGTTAATATTTGAAAACCATTACATATTCCAATAATCGGAACTCCTTTTTTTGATAATCTGATTACTTCCTTTATTGCAGGAGATTTTGTTGCTAATGCTCCTGACCGCAAATAATCACCAAAAGAAAAACCTCCGGGAATAAATATCATTTCTTTATTTTTTAAATTAGTTTCGTTATGCCAAATGTATTCAGTTTTAACATTCATGTGATTGCGCACTGCAATTTCCAAGTCTCGATCACAATTCGAACCTGGAAATACAATAATTGATACAACTCTTTTAGACACAGTTTATTTTTTTATGATTTTAAAATTTTCTATAACTGGGTTAGATAATAAGTCCGAACTAATTTTTTCTAAATCTTTAAGTCCCTTTTTGGTTTTTGAAATTTCCACATCAAAAAATTTTCCTTTGGAAACCTTTTTTATAGAACTAAAGCCCATTCTAGAAATTGTTTTCATAATTGCTTCAGACTCTGGATCGAGGATTCCTTTTTTAAAATTAATATAAACTCTATATATCATTTTTTATTACTTTTTTAAATTCACTTTCTGATAAAACACCTAATCTGTAAGCAACTTCTTTATATGCCTTATCCACCTCACCTAGGTCTTGTCTAAACCTATCTTTGTCTAGTTTCTTGTTAGTCTTAAGGTCCCATAGTCTACAGTTGTCTGGACTAATTTCGTCAGCTAAAATTATTCTTACTTCATCGTTTTTCCAATATCTTCCAAATTCTAATTTAAAATCAACTAATCTAATATTTAAAGAAAAGAAGTATCCCGTTAAGAAATCATTTACTCTTGATGATAAGGAAATTATTTCTTCTAGTTCACTTGGTGAAGCCCATTCAAAAACGATTATGTGCTCTTCCGAGATTATTGGATCATCTAACTTATCATTTTTAAGATAAAACTCAATAATTGGTCTTGGAAGCACTTTACCCTCTTTGATACCTAATCTTTTGACTAATGAGCCTGTTGCAATATTTCTTACAACAACTTCGATTGGAATTATATCAAGTTTTTTTATTAGCTGTTCTCTCATATTAAGTCTTTTTAAGAAATGTGTTGCGATGTTAACCTCCTTTAGTCTAGTCATGATAAGTTCAGAAATAAAATTATTAAGAACACCTTTTCCTGGGATTTGTGCTCTTTTTTTATTATTAAATGCTGTTGCGTCATCCTTAAAATATTGGATTAAGGTGTCAGGTTCAGGTCCATGATAGAGGATTTTAGCCTTACCCTCATATAATTTTTTTCTGTTTTTCATCCTAAAACCCTTTTATAGATTTTGTCTATATTCTTTAAAAAATAGTTTAAATCAAATAACTTATTTATTTCATTCTTATTTAAAAGCGCTTTTATTTCAGCATTATTATGTAGCAAAATCTTGAAACTCTTATTTTCTTTCCATGATCTTAAGGCAATTTTCTGAACAATTCGGTAAGCTTTTTCCCTTGAAATTTTCTTTTGTATTAATTTCAACATAATTCTTTGTGAATTGTATAAACCATGTGTTTTTTTTAAATTAAACTCCATCATTTTTTTATCAATTACAATATCTTTAATTATATTTGTCATCCTATTTAGAGCAAAATCACATAATATAATCATATCAGGTGCTAATGTTCTCTCGACTGATGAATGTGATATATCCCTTTCATGCCATAGTGATATATTTTCCATAAAAGGTATACAACTGGACCTTATAACCCTTGCTATACCTGTAAGATTTTCACTTAAAACTGGATTTTTTTTATGAGGCATAGCTGAAGACCCTTTTTGATCTTTAGAGAAAAATTCTTCTACTTCTCTCACTTCACTTCTGTGAAGGTGTCTTATTTCAATTGCCAGATTTTCAATTGATGATGCAATCAACGACAAAGTTGAAAATAAAAAAGCGTGTCTATCTCTTGGAATTACTTGAGTTGAAACATCTTCAATTTTTAGTTTAAGTTTTTGTGCTACAAATTTTTCTACAAAAGGATTTATATTTGCATAAGTTCCTACTGCACCAGAAATGCTACAAATGGAGATTTCTTTTTCTGCCTCGCACAGTCTTTTATAATGTCGATTGAATTCACAAAATCTTCCAAGCATTTTTAATCCAAACGTTGTTGGTTCTGCAAAAATACCATGACTTCTTCCAATACAAGGTGTGCTTTTATATAACAATGCCTTAGACCGAAGGTTTTCAATTAAATCTTTTAATTCTTTTTTAATTATTAGACATGATTGTTTGAGTTGCACTGAAAACGATGTATCAATTATATCTGATGAAGTAATACCTTTATGAATGAATCTGGATTCGGCTCCTACACTTTCTGAGATGGATGTCAAAAAAGCAATTACATCATGTTTGACTTCTTTTTCAATTTCGTCAATTCTTTCTATGTTGAATGAGGCTTTCTCCTTGATTTTCTTATATGAATTCTTTGGTATTTCACCTTTTTGTGCTAGCGCTTCACATATTAATAATTCAATTTTGAGCCAAATATCGAATTTATTCTTTGGTTCCCAAATCGCTGAAATTTCGTTTCTTTTATATCTTGGAATCATTTTTCTAAATATGGAGGTAAGGTATAATTTTTTTTGGACAAAGTGAATATTTCATAACCGTTCTTGGTAACACCAACTGTATGTTCAAATTGAGCTGATAATGATTTGTCAGATGTTACAGCTGTCCATCCGTCAGACAATATTTTAACTTTATAATCTCCAATATTTATCATTGGTTCTACAGTAAAAAACATACCCTCCTCAAGAGTTTCTCCTTCGCCAGGTTGTCCAAAATGAAGAACACTTGGATGATCATGAAAAACCTTCCCTAATCCATGACCACAGAAATCTCTTACTATTGAATAATTATTTTTTTCTGCAAAGGATTGGATTGCATGACCAATATCTCCAGTTGTATTTCCAGGCTTGATTGTTTCAATACCTTTCATCATAGCTTCGTAAGTTATTTCTACAAGCTTTCTGGCTTTTAATTTTACTTTTCCTACGTAAAACATTCTACTTGTGTCTCCATGCCAACCATTAAAGATGGGGGTTACATCAATATTAATAATGTCTCCATTTTGCAAAATTTTATTTCCTGGAATTCCATGACAAACCACATGATTAACTGATGTGCAAACAGATTTTGGAAAACCTTTATAATTTAAAGGTGCTGGAACCGCGCCCCTACTGATTTGAAATTCATGACAAATATCGTTTAGTTCCAATGTTGAAACGCCTGGTTTAACGAAATCAGTCACATAATCGAGACACTCTGCTGCGAGCTGACCAGCTTTTCTCATAAATTCGAATTCATCTTTTGTATGTAATTTGATAATATTATTCATTAAGGGAACAATTTATAATAAAAAACTTAATATAAACAGTAAATATTAAATGACAAAAAAAAAAAAATCATCTGGAATCATTATTATTGGTAATGAAATTTTATCAGGAAAAACACTTGAAACAAATTCGAACTTTATGTGCAATAAACTATACGAAGTTGGTATTTCGTGTTCGGAAATCAATACAATTAAAGATGAAGAACCCAAAATAATAGAAAAAGTAAATCTTTTTCGAAAAAAATATGATTATGTTTTTACATCAGGAGGAATAGGCCCAACTCATGATGATATAACTTCTGCCTCTATAGCAAAAGCCTTTAAGAGAAAGTTGGTACTTAATCAAGAAGCAAAAAAGCTTCTAGAAAAACATTATTCTGATGATGTTTTGACAAAAGCTAGACTTAAAATGGCATACTTTCCTGAAAATGCAAAATTAATTGATAATCCAATAAGTATTGCACCAGGTTTCTTTATAGAAAATTTATATGTTTTTCCAGGCGTTCCTAGAATTATGCAAACAATGTTTGATGAAATTGTCAAATCATTAGATGAAGGTTTGAGATATTATAAAAAAACTATATCGACTACTCTTTCGGAGGGAATTATTGGAGACTATATTCAAGAAATACAAAATAAGTTTCCTTCACTTGAAATTGGTAGCTATCCATATTTTAAAAAAAATTCTTTTGGTGTTTCACTTGTTGTGAAAGGAGATGATAATGAAACAGTTTCAAAGGCCACCTCAGAAATTCTTGAATATATAAGTTTAAAGAATGGGAACCCACAGCTTTACTGATTATTCCTAACTTTAATATAATTTGAAAATTCTAATTCTATTAACCTTTGAAGATTGTTTTCAATCCAGATATTCAATGAAATATTAAATTTCTCTTTAATAATTTCATCCTCGAGATTTCTATTTTTTTTTAGAACATTAATCTTCTCTGAAGCTTTATTTGAATTTTTATTAAACTCTATGCCTTTCCAATTTGCTGGATTATTCTCTGTATTGATTATTTTTTTTTGTTCTGACTCGAAATTTGAGATTGAAGATGTTTTGAACTCATCACTAAGTTCTTTTTCTATTATTCCTCTTGCGGAGAAAGCAGATTGATTGAGATCTATTTTTTGTTTGTTCTCATATTCTTGTTTAGCTTCATTTACTAAATTATAGATGGAGCTTATGAGGTCTTCTATCGACTTCCTTTTTTCCATAATTTATTATTACCTTAATAAATTAAATTACAATTATATAAATATTAAATTATTTTTATTTGATTAAAAATTATGTAAGTTTTATTTTTTTATTTGATATATTAAGGTCAATGACTGTTATTCCAAACGAAATTTTACCTTATGCCTTTTGTTTTATATTTTTAATATTTCTATTGGCTATGAAAAAACAAAAAATAAAAAAAGAGATAATCAAAATTGATAAAATTTTGCCTTTAGATGATAAGGAAAAAAGACAATTACTAGAGAACGCAGAAAATAAATTAATGGCACTTAAAGATTTATATAATCAAGAATTAATTGATGCGAGCATATATCTTAGGAAAACCGAAATTGTTGCATCAAATCTAAGTGATCAATTAGGTAATGATATAATGGAAATACCTGAAATTCAAAAAAAAATCATTTATAGTGATTTAAAAAAAGAAATAAAAAGAAAAATTGATTATAATCAAGTAGATATGCCAAAAACTAATATAGACAATTTAATTACAGCTGTAGATAATAAAATTAAATCTGGGAATATTTATGAAGAAAAGTAATTCAGAAATCTTAAATAAAGTAAGAAATGTTGTTAATGAAAAGAAATTTAAGGTCAACAATAGTTTAAAATCTGAATCAAAAGAAGAAATTAGTTCAATTGACAATGAAATCAAAAGATGGATTGATGAGCATGCGGAAAAAATTGCTAAAGATATAATTCAAGATGAGGTTAGAAAAATTTTTAAGAAGTAATTTTATTTTATCTTTCAAAATTCATTATGATATAAAGATTGTAATATTTAATAAAATGATTGTGGAAAAATAAAAAATGAGTTTAATTAATATGACTTTACGTTTTTTTGAAAAGTTAGAATTAGCCTGTAATCCAAAGTTATTTAGATTAGCGAGCGTGCTGAAATTGGTAAACAGACAGGACTTAAAATCCTGCGGGTGGTAACACCCTTGTGGGTTCAAGTCCCACCGCTCGCACCAAATAAAAACATGAAAAATATGAAAAGTTTTACAAAATATCTCCTCTTCTTCTTCTTTATAGTGTTAAACAGTAAAATCTTTGCTAATGAGATTGATGAGAAAATAAAAAATTACATATTAAAAAATCCTGAAGTGATAATTCAATCATTGCAAAGTTTTGAGAAAAAAAAAGAAGAGGAGAAGAAAATTGAAAATTCCAAGAACATAGACTCATTCAAAAATAAAATTTTTGATTCAGAAAGTTTGTATGAAGGAGAAAAATTAAGTAATAAAGTGATCGTCGAATTTTTTGATTATAACTGCTCATATTGTAAAAGAGCCCATCTAGATTTAAAGAAAATTCTTAAAAAATACGATGATGTCAAAGTTATTTATAAGAACTTTCCAATCTTATCTGATAATTCTTTAGAGCTTGCGAAATATGCAGTTGCGATATCCGAAATTGATCAAACCAAATTCATAAAATTTCACAATTTTATTTTAACAAATAAAGGCCAAATAAATAAAGATGTCCTTAGTAATTTGATGGATGATCTTGGAATAGATCAAGATAATATTCAAAAAAGAATAACAAATGAAGAAATAAGTTTAAAACTTAAAAATGATTATGATTTAGCAAATAATTTAGGACTCAGAGGAACACCAGCATTTATTATTGGTAATGAAATTATCTTTGGATATATCGGTTATGAAGAAATTCTTTCAAAATTAGATCAGCAATAAAGATTGTTTTTTGATTCACTTTTAAATTTTGCTGCAAATCCATTACTGTATAAAATTTTTTTTCCAAACTGACTTAAATATATATTATGATTTACTAATGCATCCATTTCTCTGAGATGTTTTTTTGTTCTGTTATCATATTCTAAAAAAACTTTTTGATCTTCTTGCAATATATGTATTAGTTCATGAAGTAGTATTCCTCTATGACATACATCATCCATTGGCGATAGATTTTTAGACAAAAAAATAGTGTACTTAGGTGATTCAGGGGTTAATGCCAAGATCTCGCATTCCCTACCGCAGGCCATTTCAGATAATTCTTTTTGCTCAATAAATTTTATTTGAGGAAACTTTTTTGGATCTTTGTACTCAGTATGGGTTGTGATCCATAAAAGTAATGCTACTATAAGCTCATTTAAATTTTCAAACTTTTCCATTATATTTAACTATGATCAAAAAACTCTTTATTCATCGGACCCTTCCTGAAATGTATAACATAGATGTTGGAGATGACAATAAAATTTATACCGAAGTAAGTGGGAAGAAAGATGGAATTCCAGTTATTTTTGTTCATGGTGGCCCTGGAGGTCAATGTAGAAGTGAACATCATTCACTTTTTGATCCTCAGGTTTTTAGATCTATAATTTTCGATCAAAGAGGTTGCGGAAAAAGTCTTCCCTATAGGTCTTTAATAGGAAACAATACAGAAAATTTAGTTGAAGATATTGATAAAATTAGAGACTTTTTCAAAATTAAAAAGTTTTTAATAGTTGGTGGATCCTGGGGGGCAACATTAGCTTTAAAATATGCATTGAAATTCCCAAAAAATTTAATTGGTGTTCTTTTAAGATCAGTATTTTTAGGTACGGTAGAAGAAATTAATTGGGCATTTATTAATGGCCCTAAAAATTTTGCTCCGAACCTTTTCGAAACATTTACCAATTTTTCAAATGGTAAAGATATCATCGATTCGTATTATAATAAGATTGTTGAAAATAATTCTAAGCTTCATTCATGGATTTGGCACGATTATGAAAGAATTCTATCGCAGCTAAACCCAAAAAAGTATTTTTTTGATTCAAAGGAAGAATTATTGAAAAGGGAAGGACTCCCAAACTCGCCTTATATGGAGTTATTTTACATAAAAAATAGATTTTTTATGGAGGACAACGAGATAGTTAATAATATTTCAAAGATCAATAATGTACCCTCTTACATTGTCCAGGGAAGATATGATTTAATATGTCCACCAATTAATGCATACAATTTACATAAAGAGTGGAAATCTTCTAAAATAAAGTTTGTAAATACAGCAGGACACTCTTCAGCAGATCAAGGAATTATAGAAAACCTTGTAATTGGATTAAAAGAATTAACTAACCAAAGCTAATTCATATAAAACATATTTATTTTTTTCTTTTGATATAATGCTTTGTTTGAGTTTTTCTTTACCTTTTCCATCTAACAATTGAAATAACGACCAGATACATGCTCCTCTTACAATTGAACTTTTGTTATTAATATGTTTAAAAATGTATTTGATAAAATTTTTGTTTTTGCTGTTACCGGATGCAATAATTATATTTCTCAGAAACCTAATCCATCCAATTCTTTTTATAGGTGATTTATAAAAATATTCCTCAAATTTCTCTTCATCAAAATTTAGAAAAAATAGTAAACTATTATGAGTGCTTGATTTATATTTTTTTTCAGATGTTTCTTTTGAAAATTTATTCCAAGGACAAATTGACAAGCAATCATCACAACCATAAATTTTATTACCGATTTTTTTTCTAAGACTAAATGGTATTGGTCCTTTATTCTCAATTGTTAAATATGAAATACACTTTCTTGAATCAATTTTATAATTTTCCGAAATTGCATCAGTTGGACAAATTTCTATACATTTTTCGCACGTACCACAACCATCAAGTGAAGATTTTGTTTCAGATAATTTGATTGGTAAAAAAATTTCGGCAAGAAATAACCAAGAACCAAAATTTTTCGAAACAATGTTAGAATGTTTACCTTGCCAACCAATACCTGATTTTTCTGCAAAATATTTTTCTAGTATTGGCGATGTGTCAACAAATATTTTTGTCTTTAAATTTAATGTATTTAGCAACCATGACTGAATTTTAATTAATTTTTCTTTTATAATAGAATGATAATCTTGATTCTGAGCATAAACACTAATATTGGCTAAATTTTTCAAATTATTAAGATATAATGGATTTTTTTCTGGAGAATAATTATGACCGATCACAATTATTGTTTCTACTTTATCCCATAATTTCTTTGGATTAATTTTCTTTTCATAATGTCTTTCTAACCATTTCATGTCAGCATGATAATTTTTACTAATAAATTCTTTATATCTTTCTGAAGTCTTTTTCGAGACTGATGGGTTGGAAAATCCTATAGTATCAAAACCATACTTTATTATTTCTTCAGAAATTATTTTTTTTAAATGGTTCATTTTCATTATTTTGTTAAATATTATAATTCTTAAATGACAGATAAATCAAATAAAGCTTTAGTTCTTTTAAGTGGTGGACTAGATTCCAGTGTGGTTTTATCAATTTGCAAACTAGAGGGTTATCAAATATATGCAATTTCTTTTGATTATGGACAAAGACATGCTGTGGAACTGAAATTTGCTAAATTTCAAGCTAGCTTCTTTAAATGTATTTCTCATGAGATTTTTAAAATTGATTTTTATGGAGGTTCAGCCTTAACTGATAATATTGATGTGCCTTCAAATACTAATGTAGAGTTAATTCCGAATAATATACCTGTAACATATGTTCCAAGTAGAAATATCGTATTCCTCTCATTTGCAGCCGGTTATGCAGAGTGTTTTGATATAGATAATATTTTTATAGGTGTAAACTCAATAGATTACTCTGGATATCCTGATTGTCGTAAAACATTTATAGATGATTTTGAGAATTTAATTAATAAAGCTACTAAAAAAGGTATAGAAGGAAATAAATTTAAAATTTTTACACCATTGATTAACTTATCAAAAAAAGAAATTATAAAAT
Organism: uncultured Alphaproteobacteria bacterium; assembly: GCA_902563305.1. Classification (GTDB taxonomy): domain Bacteria; phylum Pseudomonadota; class Alphaproteobacteria; order Methylaequorales; family Methylaequoraceae; genus Methylaequor. The sequence continues at coordinate 32,573 of CACEWP010000007.1, read as the reverse complement.
TAGGTAATAAAAATGGTGTTGACTTTTCAATGACCTCAAGCTGTTACAACCCAGGGTTAAAAAAAAGCTGCGGTTTTTGTGATTCTTGTCTTTTAAGAAAAAGAGGTTTTGAAGAAGCTAAATTAATAGACCCTTTAGGAAACTAAAATTATGTATAATGTAAAAGAAATATTTAGATCAATTCAAGGTGAAGGATATAAAACAGGAAAAGAGTCAGTTTTTATAAGGTTTGCAGGTTGCAATCTATGGAACGGAAAAGTTCAGGAAAGATTGAAAGCTGTATGTGATTTTTGTGATACAGATTTTGTCGGAGTGGATGGAGAAAATGGTGGTAAGTACAGTTTATATGATCTTGTTGAAAAAGTTGAGAAAGTATGGGAATCAGCTTTCACGCTTAAAAATAAATATGTTGTATTAACTGGTGGCGAACCTTTACTCCAAGTTGACCAGGCGCTAGTAAACTTACTAAAGAAAAAAAAGTACACGGTTGCTCTTGAAACAAATGGATCAATTGCAACGGACATAAACTTTGATTGGATCTGCGTTAGTCCAAAAGACCCAAATTACTGGAAGCAAAAAAAAGGTGATGAATTAAAGATTATTTTTCCTCAAGATAAATTTAATTTAAAGGAATTATTAAAACTAGATTTTAAATATTTTTTTCTACAACCAAAATATGATAAATTTAATAAATTAAATTTAAATAAGACTATCGACTATTGCAAATTAAATACCCAATGGATGCTAAGTCTCCAACTTCATAAATCATTTGGAGTGAAGTGAATGTTTATCTTTAAAAAATATTATTTTGATGCTGCTCATTTTATGCCAGAGTTTGAAAAAAATCATAGTTATGGAAAAATGCATGGTCATAGTTTTGAAGTAACGGTAAAGTTAAAGGGTAGTATTTGTAAAAAAAATAAGTGGGTTATGGATTTAGAGGAATTAGATTCATATGTGAAGCCAGAAATATCTAAACTTGATCACTCTATACTTAATGAAGTAGAAGGTCTTGAAAAACCTACAAGTGAAAGTATAGCAAAGTGGCTTTGGTTAAAATTAATAAAGAAGATTCCTAATCTTGAAAGTATTGAAATCAATAGACCAAGAATAGGTGGATGTATTTTTAATGGGAAGTGATTATCTGCCCCTATAGTAGGGTACATTCAATTCCTGAATATGAACATCTTTAGATTTTCTTCCTTTCTGAAAAATAACATCTATAGGTATACCGCCTCTTGGATTCCAAAAACTTGCCACTCTTATCCATTTGGGAGAAGCAAATTTGATGATTTTTTTTGCCACTTTAATAGTACAATCCTCATGAAAACCGCCATAATTTCTGAAAGAGAATAGAAATAACTTTAATGATTTGCTTTCAACTATAGTTTTTGCAGGAATGTAGTCGATTATAAAGTATCCAAAATCTGGTTGAGCAGTTATTGGACAGATACTTGTAAATTCTGGAGCTGAAAATCTAACAGAGTATTCATTTTTTGGGTGTGGGTTTTCAACACAATCTAAAATAAAATCATCTGGAGATCCTTTTATTGATGATTTTAAACCAAGATATTTAAGTTTTTTTATATTTTTCATGATATTTCATATATTTTTTTTTTAATTTTAAAAATTCATTATTTATTATTGACTCTCGTATATCACACATCATCATTTTATAAAATGCAATATTGTGAAGACTTAAAATCATTGAACCAAGAATCTCGTTACTTTTTACTAAATGATGAATGTATGATCTTGAAAAATTTTGGGAGGCGTAACAGTTTAATGTTTTATCTAAAGGACTTTCATCTTTAGCATAAATTGAATTTCTTAAATTCATTTCTCCTTTTTGAGTAAATGCCCTGCCATTCCTTCCAAATCTAGTTGGCAAAACACAGTCAAACATATCTATACCTCTTTCAACAGCACAAAAAATATCACATGGCCTTCCGACTCCCATTAAATATCTTGGTTTATCTTCTGGAATATTGGTAACCGAGAAATCTATTACTTTATTCATTTCATCATGACTTTCACCAACAGAAAGTCCTCCTAATGCATAACCATCGAATTCAATTTTACATAATTGTTCTGCACATTTTTTTCTTAGATCTTTATACATTCCGCCTTGAATAATTCCAAACAAGCCAAATCCTTGTCTTTGTTTGAAAACATTTTTAGATCTTCTGGCCCATCTAATTGATAGTTCCATAGATTCTTTAGCTCTATCAAAAGTAGCTGGATATTCCGTACATTCATCTAAAACCATTGAGATATTAGAGTTTAATTTTTCCTGAATTTTAATTGCATATTCAGGTGTTAAATTAATTTTCTTTCCATCAAGATGAGAGGAGAAGTTTATTCCTTCTTCAGTGATCTTTCTTAATTTTGATAGCGACCATGCTTGATATCCTCCAGAGTCAGTTAAAATTGGTTTTTGCCAACTTATAAAGGTTTGAAGACCACCCATTTTTTTAATAAGGTCTTCACCAGGTCTTAACATTAGATGGTATGTGTTAGAAAGAATAATTTCATAGCCCAGTTTTTCCAAATCCTTATGCAAAATTGCTTTAACATTACCGAGTGTTCCTACCGGCATAAAAACTGGTGTTTTTATAGTTCCATGATACGTTTTTATTAATCCAGCACGAGCATTTTTATCCTTCTTTTCAAGAGAAAATTTAAGTTTTGACATTATTATTCCAGATTAAGCAAGCATCACCATAAGAGTAAAAGCGAATTTTTTTTTTAATTGCAAAATTATACAGTTGGTGTGTTTTTTTTTTTCCAATAAGAGTATGAATAAGAAGTAAGAGTGTTGATCTTGGGGTGTGAAAGTTAGTAATAATTCCGTCTACTGAATTAATTTTCCATCCAGGCCTTATAAATATATTTGTATTAGCGTTAAATGGCTTAATAAATCCATTTTTATCTTTTGAAGATTCAAGAAGCCTCAAGACTGTCGTTCCGACGGCTATAATTTTTCCGCCATTTGTTTTTACTCTATTGATTTCTTGTGCTGATTTTTTTGAAATAATTCCCTTTTCATAATGCATAGAGTGTTGAGTTACATCATTGACTCTAATTGGGATAAATGTTCCTCCATTCACATGTAAAGTGATTTTAATAATTCTAACTTTTTTTTTTTTTAATTTATCAATAAGTTCCTTAGTAAAATGGAGGCTAGCCGTAGGTGCCGCAACTGCTCCATCATTCTTTGCAAAAACTGTCTGATAATTAGCTAAATCGGATTTCTTATGACCTCTTTTTTTTATGTAAGGTGGGAGAGGTGCTCTTCCATATTTTTTAATTTCTTTTTTAAATTTCTCATATGTTAAAGTAAACCTCAAATATATTATACCTCTGTTTGTTGAGGTGACTTGAGCGTTGAAGGTATTAAAAATTTTAATATTATCACCTACTTTTAACTCTTTTTTTGCTTTAATAAAGACACTCCATATATTTTTTTTTTTATCTTCGAGCTTATTTAGATTTATAGAGATTCGTTGATTATCTATAAAACCATCGAAATCAGCGTTTATTACTTTTGTATCATTTAAAATTATTGCATCACCAGAATTTAATTCGTTTATGATTTCTTTAAATTTAACAATTTTATTTTTTGAATTAACTATTACTAAATTTGAGTTATGTCTTGGTTTTTTTGGATACAAAGCAATTAATTGTTTTGGAAGCTTGAAATCTAAGTCTTTCAAATTCATTTTTAATAGAGTGTATTGATTATTTTTTCTAAAAAATCTTCACATTTCTGCAATTGATTTATTTCAATATATTCGTCAGGCTTGTGGGCTTGCGAAATACTTCCTGGTCCACAAACAATTGTTTGGAAACCTAATTTGCTCAGAACACCCGCTTCTGTTCCAAAACTTACAGAATTAATAGAATTAGATCTTAGTTGTTTTGAACATAGTGAAATTATTTCTGAATTTTCGTTGGTTTTGAGAGGAGGAAAATCATTCAGTTCTTTTAATTTTATAGAACATTTACTATTCCCTTGTTTCATTTGTCTTTCTAACTTAGATAAATATTCATTGATTTGACCTAAAAGTTTTTCGGTTTTAAATCTTGGGGTATCTCTTATTTCAAACTCAAGTTCACAGTTATTGGGTATAATATTTACAGCAATTCCACCTAAAACCTTGCCAATATTAATAGTTGTGAAGTCTGGTTTAAAATTTGTGTCTTTTTGTTTCTCAATATATTTTTGTTTTTTCTCCAGGAAATTTATAAATTTAGAACAGTAATTTATAGCATTAACACCATCGTTTATAAGTGAAGAGTGAGCTTCAACCCCTTTAAAACGGACATAGAAGTTTTTTTTCCCTTTATGTTGATTGACAAGTTTCATCTCTGTTGGTTCCCCAACTATACAAAATTTGGGTTTAGGTCTTATTTTTTTTAAGAAGGGGATTAATTTTTGAATCCCTAAACAACCTATTTCTTCGTCATAAGAAAAAATTAAATAAAGAGGCTTTTTCATTTTATTTATTTTTAATTTTTTCATTAATGAGAGGACAACCGATATAAATCCTTTCATGTCTGAAGTACCTCTTCCATAAAGTCGATCTTCAATTTTAGTCATTTTAAAAGGATCAAAAGACCAATTTTGACCTTCCGCTGGAACCACGTCAGTATGTCCAGATAAAACAATTCCTCCTTCATTTTTTGGGCCAATCATACTAAAAATATTAAATCTACCTTTTTCTCCCTCAATTTTTTCTGCTTTAATTCTATAAATTTCTAAAAAATTAATAATAAAGTCTGCAAGCTCTCTATTTGATTTTTCACTGATAGTTGGGTAAGAAATTAATTTAGAAAGTATTTTTTCTAAATCCATTTTTTTAATTATTGAATTGTTCATTTATTATTCTTTCCTCAAGATCATGACCAGGGTCAAATAACAAATTGACATGAAGTTTTTTTTCTAGCTCGATTTCGAGTTTATTAATATTTTGAAATTGCATAAAATCTGCTTCGGCTCTTACAGGTCTTAATTCTGAATCCAATGCATACAACGTTATCTTTGCATCGTTATTTAGCAATGCTCCCCTCCATCTTCGTGGCCTATATGGACTAATAGGAGTTAATGCTAAAACTTTCGCTCCTACTGGTATTACCGGTCCTCGGAGTGATAGATTGTAAGCTGAACTTCCAGCTGGTGTTGAAATTAGACATCCATCACCTAAAAATTCGTCTATACGTGTTTTATTATTTACCTCAATCTTTATTTTAGCAATCTTAGAGCTATTTCGTATAAGTGATACATCATTGAATGCAAGGCTCTCTGTAACGTAACTATCTTGGTTAAAGCATTTTATTTTTAAAGGTGCAAGTTTATATGAAATCGCTTGTTGAAGTCTTTTCTCCAAATTTTTTTCAGAGTACTGGTTCATCAAGAAACCAATATGTCCTCTATTCATTCCATAGATTGGTTTATTTAAATGTAAAAAATTGTGAAGTGACTTTAGCATAGTTCCATCCCCACCTAGAGCTACTATTACATCTGCGTTTTTTGGTGAAACAAAGTTATAGTTTTTTTTCATAACTTTTAGAGATTTAAGAGCATCTGGTTTTTCAGAAGAAACGAATCCAATCTTAGTCATTTTAACCTCCTGTGGTATTCATAAACCTTTTTTTTATATAGCTTTTTTCGTCAATTCTAAAATAATGTTTTTCAGGCTTTGAATAAATTACATTTTTGAGAATTGAAAGTAATTCTTGATTTTTTCCTTCTTTTAAAAATGGGTTCAAATCTACAGAATTATTATCTCCTAAACATGGATATATAATACCGTTAGATGTAACTCTTATCCTATTGCATGTTAAGCAGAAATGCTCAGAAATTGGAGATATGAAGCCTACAAATAGATTGAGTTTTTTACAAAAATAGTAATTAGATGGTCCCGATGACTTTAAGGAACAATCCTGCAATTCAAATTCTTTCTTTATTATTTCTTTTGCTTTTGTAACAGGTAGATATTGCGATACCCTTGACGATGGTGTATCTCCAACAGGCATGACCTCAATGAATGAAAGGGTGAATGAATTTTTGCTACACCATTTCATTATGTTAATAATTTCATCCTCATTGAAATTCTTTAAGAGAACAGTATTAATTTTAATTGATAGATTACATTCTTTGGCATGTTCAATACCTTCTATTACTTTTTCAAGAGAACCGCCATTTGTTATAAAATTAAATTTTTCTCCGATAAGTGAGTCTAAAGAAATGTTTATTCTTTTAACCCCAAGTTGAGATAATTTTTTTGCATATTTTTTTAATTGTGTTCCGTTGGTTGTTAGTAAAAGTTCATCAATCATTTTTTCTTTAAGCTTCTCTGATAAGTATTGAAAATATTGAAGTATATCTTTTCTTACTAATGGTTCACCACCTGTGATTCTTATTTTTTTAATTCCTAATTCAATTAATGCTTCTGAAATTAATTTAAGTTTATCTAAACTCAAAATTTCATCTTTTTTAAAAAAATGGGGATTGACATTTGGCATACAGTATTTGCACCTCAGATCACATCTGTCAGTGACCGAAATTCTAACGTAATCAATTTTTCTTCCAAAACTATCTAACATAAATTTTCTCTTTACAATGTTTATATTTTAATGTGTTAGGTTAAAATAATAAAGTAATCATAATTTAAATATATTTAAAGCAATGAAAATTAAACCAAATCTTAACAATTCATCTCTCACAAGAAAGATTTTTGGATTTGACGAGTCCTTGAAAAAAAAAAAGATTGATGTAATCGAGGAAAGACCAGTCACACTTTTTTTAAATGATCAAGAAATCGTTACAATGATGACAATTAACGACTATCCTGAGTATTTAGCATTGGGTTATCTATTAAATCAAAACATGATAGGTACTAGGACAAAGGTTGAGTCTGTAGAATATCATCCTGACTTAAGCACAATTGTAGTTAGAACCAATAAAATCACAGATTATGAAGAAAAATTAAAAAAAAAAACTATAACTTCTGGTTGTGCTCAAGGAACAGTTTACGGAAATTTGATGGAGAATTTTAAGAAACTAAGGTTTAAAAACAATGGTAAGATTAAGAAATCATGGATATATGATTTATCGAAAAAAATTAATTTAACACCTAGTCTTTATCTTAAAGCAGGAGCTATACATGGATGTGTTTTATGTCAGAGGAATAATCCAATAGTATATATGGAAGATGTTGGAAGGCATAATGCGATAGATAAGATAGCCGGATATATGAAAGCCAATAAGATCTCTTCTTCAAATAAAATTTTTTACACTACGGGAAGATTAACAAGCGAAATGGTTGTTAAGTCAGTTCAAATGAGAATACCTATTGTTATTTCCAGATCTGGATTTACAGCTTGGGGAGTTGAGTTGGCAAGAAAAGCAAACTTGACCCTAATTGGAAGAGCTAAAGGAAAAAAATTTTTTGTTCTATCTGGAGAAAAAAGAGTTGAATAAAAACAATGTATTAGGAATTATACTTTCTGGCGGATTGTCTACTAGGATGGGAGAAGATAAATCCACCAAAAAGATTTCGGGAAAAAGTTTACTGGAGCATGTAATTGTTAGGTCTTCAGATCAAGTAGATAAACTGATTATAAATTCAAACAAGTCTAATAACATTTTTAAAAAACTTGGGATGGATATAGTAATCAATGATTGTATACCTGGAAGCCTTGGACCATTAATTGGAGTACTATCTGGTTTAAAATGGGCAAGAAAAAATTCAGACTATGAGTGGCTTGTAAGTTTTCCCGTAGATTGTCCATTTTTTCCAAAAAATATTGTAAAAAGATTCATTGAAGAAAGTGGAAACTATAAAATTGTTTTAGCTGAGAGTGCTGAAAGATTACATCCAGTTTTTTCAATGTGGCGTGTAAGTGAGAATCTTGAAGGTCAATTGGAAGCTTTTCTTGTAAATGGTGAAAGGAAAATCGAAAAATTTACAAAAAAATTTAAAACGAGGGTGGTAAAATTTTCAGAAGTTGGATATGATCCTTTCTTTAACGTTAACACTATGATCGATTTAGAAAAAGCAGAGAAAATTTACAATCAGTACCAATGGAGATTCAAATGAGCTTCGTTGACAAACTCCATAAAAAAAATATAGTCGCCAAACCTGGTTTTAACAGATGGTTAGTACCACCCGCGTCAATTGCCATACATTTATGTATAGGTTCGGTATATGCTTGGAGTATGTTTAATCCAGCTTTAGTAAAAATTCTAGGAGTTGTAACATCTTCTGGCGATGACTGGAACCTAGGTCAAGTTGTATGGATTTTTTCTGTTGCAATTGTAAGTTTAGGTTTTGCTGCTGCTTACGCCGGCAAGTGGTTAGAGGAGGTTGGTCCTCGAATGGTCGGTTTTGTCGCAGCATGTTGTTGGGGAGGGGGTTTTGTAATTGGCTCTCTTGGAATATATTTGCAAGAAATAGGAGTTCAAATAACCATGTCGCTTCCTATGATAAGTAACGAACCATTGGTTCTTAGTATTGGTTTATATTTACTGTATCTGGGTTACGGAGTTATCGGAGGTATTGGCTTAGGTTTAGGTTACGTATCACCTGTATCTACTTTGATAAGATGGTTTCCTGATAGAAGAGGTATGGCTACTGGGATGGCTATAATGGGTTTTGGTGGAGGTGCCATGATAGCTAAAGTAACGATTGATAGATTACTTGCTAAATTCTACAAAGTTCCGGAATATTTAGGCGAAATAGATTCTGTAAACCTAATAACTGAAGGTGGGAGAAGGTTTGTTGATGTTTCTGGTGCAATGGTTGAGGTTGTAATTGTTACAGTCAATGATATAGCTAAAATGATAGTTCCTGGAGACCCTGGGGTCTATATTGTGGGAACAGGATCTAGTGGCGCTGCTCAAACCTTTCTATTCCTTGGAATAGTTTATTTTGTTATTATGACGATTGCTGCATTTTCTTACAGAGTTCCTGCAGAGGGTTGGAAACCAAAGGGATGGACTCCTCCAAAAGATTCAAAAAAAACAAGGTTAATTACTAAACATAATGTTCACATTGACCAAGCCTTAAAAACCCCACAGTTTTACTTCCTCTGGATAGTTTTATGTTTTAATGTAACTGCCGGTATTGGAGTGATTGGTGTTGCAAAAACGATGATGATTGAAATTTTTGAGCCAAGTCTTCCAGCAATTGTAACTGCTGGTTTTGCAGGTACTTATGTTCTTATGATTAGTGTTTTTAATATGGTGGGAAGAATTTTTTGGGCCTCTATGTCAGACTTTATAGGTAGAAAAACAACCTATTTTATCTTTTTTTCTCTAGGGATTCTTCTGTATCTATCAATACCTTTTACAGCTAAAGCTATGAGTGTTGATCCTGTAGTCACCTATTTGATATTATTTTATGCCGCATCAATGATAATATTTACTATGTATGGAGGAGGCTTTGCAACAATACCTGCATATCTTGCTGATATCTTTGGAACCCGTTATGTTGGTGGAATTCATGGAAGACTCTTAACAGCATGGTCTACGGCAGGTGTTTTGGGCCCGGTTGCTATTACTCAACTTAGACAAAATTCTGTAGACAATGCTATCAATGATCTTGCTACGAAGATAAGTCCAGATAAATTTATTGAAATCTATGGAGATTCAATTGAAAATTTGTCATTGTTAGTACAAGAAAAAACAGTTACGATATCAAATCTAATGCCTCATATGCCAGAGGGAACAATTAACCCATCGACAACACTTTATAACTCTACTATGTTCGCAATGGCTGGTCTACTGGCAATTGCTTTTATATCAAATTTATTAATTGGGCCTGTTCACGAAAAACATCACATGAAAGATTAATATTTCCTTAAATAATGTTGGGTTTAAGCTGAATATTTTTGAATTTTTGCAGCACAATATTTTAGCTCAGGTATTTTGCCATCTGGATCTAAAGCTTGATTTGTTAAAAAATTAGCTGGCGCATTTTCAAAACAAAATGGCATGAATACCATACCATCTGGTATCATTTTATCCAATCTTACCTTGACTTTAACTTTTCCTCTTCTAGTTAATAATTCCACTGTCTCATCCTGAGAAAAATTATTTCGTTTCATTTCGTTTCTTGACATATTTACGTAGGGTTGAGGTTCAATCGTGCTTAATACTTTGGATCTTGCGGTCATAGAACCGGTATGCCAATGTTCTAAAAGTCTTCCAGTGGTTAAGATTAATGGAAAGTTTTTATCAGGAACTTCGTCTGGAGAAACTATCTTAGCTGGAACTAATTTCCCCTTTTTATCTTTTGTTGGGAAACCTTCACCAAAAATTACTTCATTACCTGGTTTATCTTTATCATCACAAGGATATGTGACTGCTCCTTCATTTACCAGTCTTTCCCAAGTAATATTTTTCATAGACTCCATACAACCACTTAATTCATCGTAAACTTCGTCTGGGCCTGCGTAGTTCCACTTTAATCCCATTCTTTTAGCAAGTTCTTGTATTATCCATAAATCTTGTTTAGCATCGCCGGGTGGATTTACTGCTTTTCTTGCCAATTGGACTCTTCTATCAGTGTTGGTAAATGTGCCTGTTTTTTCTGGAAAAGCTGATGCGGGAAAAACAATATCTGCTAAATATGCAGTTTCCGTTAAAAAAATGTCTTGAACAATCAAACAATCGAGCCTTGCTAAGGCCTCTCTAGCATGATTGGCATTTGGATCTGACATGGCTGGGTTTTCTCCCATTACATAGAGACCCTTAATAGATTTATTGTATATAGCCTCCATAATTTCTACAACGGTAAGGCCTGGAGTTGGATTAATTTCACAATCCCAGTATTTTTCAAAAAATTTAACATTATTAGAATCAGCAATTGGAAGGTAGTCAGGAAGAACCATAGGAATAAGACCAACATCAGAAGCGCCTTGAACATTGTTTTGTCCTCTTAAAGGATGTAAACCCGTTCCTGGTCTACCAACATTACCTGTTATTAATGCTAAAGAAATGAGGCATCTTGAATTATCAGTACCATGAATATGTTGGGATATTCCCATTCCCCAGAAGATCATCGCAGATTTTGCATTTGCAAACAGTCTAGCTGTTTCTCTTATTTTATTGGCATCAATACCGCAAATATTTGACATCTCTTCAGGTGTGAAATCTTTTACATGTTGCTTAAGTTCGAGATAACCTTGCGTGTTTTTTTCTATATATTGTCTATCCACCAAACCTTCTTCAATTATTGTATTTAACATTGCGTTTAAAAGAGCAACATCAGAACCAGCTTTAAATTGCAGACTTTGTTCAGAAATCCTGGATAGATCCTGTTCTCTCGGGTCTAACACAATTAGTTTAAGTCCATTATCTTTAACCGCGTTCTTTATAAAAGTTGCAGCTACTGGGTGGTTTTGTGTAGGTCTACATCCAATTAGCACTGCAACATCTGCATTCTTTACCTCAGAAACTGGAGCAGTTACAGCACCTGTACCGATGGCTTCCATTAGCGCGGCAACTGAAGAGGCGTGACACATTCTTGTACAATGATCAACATTATTATTTTTAAACCCAGTTCTTACTAGCTTCTGAAATAAATATGCTTCTTCATTAGAGCCTTTTGCACAGCCAAAACCAGCTAAGGCTTTTTCTCCACCTTCAGAATCTCTTATTTTTTTTAGTTTAACTGCCGCTAAATCAAGAGCTTCTTCCCAAGACGCTTCTCTAAAATGTGAAAGTGGGTTCAAAGGGTCGACTCTTTCTTTGGGATCTTTCTTCACTCCGTCCTTTCTAATTAAAGGTTTAGTTATTCGCTCAGGGTTATGAATGTAATCAAAACCAAACCTCCCTTTCACGCAAAGACGGTTATGGTTTGCAGGACCTTCTCTTCCATCAACAGAAACGATTTTTTCATCTTTTATATTATAAGTTAATTGGCAACCAACGCCACAGTATGGGCAAAGTGAATCTACTTTCCTTTCGGGGTTAACAACTTTTTTACCATTTTCATCAAGTAAATTTGATTCCATTAGTGCTCCAGTTGGACATGCCTGAACACACTCTCCACAACTTACACAGGTTGAATCTCCCATTGGATCATTAAAATCAAAAATCACCTTTGAAGTATGTCCTCTATTACCCATTCCAATAACTTCATTTACTTGAACTTCTCTACATGCTCTTACACATAAATTACAATTGATACATGCATCAAGATTTACAGCCATTGCAACATGAGAGTTATCTGAGTCTGGAACATCTTTTTTTTCTCTTTTATCAAATCTACTACTAGTTATATCTACATTATCAGCAACTTTCCAAAAGTGGGAATCAGGATCATGACAGTCCTCTTTTTTTGGTTGATCTGTTACAAGCAATTCTAAAACCATCTTCCTTGATTTAACTGATCTTTCGTCTTCGGTAAATACTTTCATGCCTTCTGTGGGCTTCCTCAAGCATGATGCAGCTAAGACTCTTTCTCCCTCAATAGAAACCATACACGCCCTACAATTACCGTCAGGACGGTAACCGGGTTTATCCATATAGCAAAGATGAGGCAATACAACACCATTTTTCTTGGCTACTTGCCAGATAGTTTCGCCATTTTTTGCATTGACTTTTTTATTATTTAAAAAGAATTCAACCATAGATTAATTTTTTCTGCTAATATTATATATGATCTTTAAAGAAATTTAAAGTGCAGGTTATTGGATTACCTGCAGCCTGCCCTAAACCACAAATAGATGCATCCGCCATCGTTTCTACTAATTCTTTAAGAAGGTTCTCGTCCCAATTATTCTTTTCCATAAGCTTTACTGCTTTTTCAGTTCCAACTCTGCAAGGTGTGCACTGACCACAACTTTCGTCGTTGAAAAATTTTAATAGGTTTAAGGCTATTTTTTTTATGTTGTCTTTATCTGAAAAAACAACTATCGCGCCCGATCCTATGAAACACCCATGTTTTTCTAAAGTTCCAAAGTCAAGAGGTATGTTAGCCATCGATGCTGGTAAGATTCCACCAGAGGCACCACCCGGAAGATAACCAAGAAATTTATGTCCATCCATCATTCCTCCGCAATATTCATCTAACAACTCGTTCATTGTGATACCAGCCGGTGCTAGTTTAACTCCGGGATTTTTAACCCTTCCTGAAACAGAATAACTATGTGGCCCCTTATGACCATTTTTTCCTTGGCTACTATACCATTTATGACCTTTTCTCAAAATATCAGGAACCCAAAAAACAGTTTCTATATTATGATTTAGTGTTGGTTTTCCAAATAATCCAACTTTAGAGACAAAAGGTGGTTTATGTCTTGGAAGTCCTCTTTTTCCTTCAATAGATTCAATCATTGCTGATTCTTCCCCACATATGTAGGCTCCTGCGCCTCTTCTTACGTGAATATTAAGTTCTGAATTAATGATTTTATTGGCTCTTAACTTTTCAAGTTCTTCAATCATGTTCAATCGAATTCCTGGATACTCATCTCTCATATAAATATAAACTTCATTAGCTTCTACAGCCCATGCCGCTATGAGCATCCCTTCAAAAAACTTATGAATATTTTGCTCTAAATAAAGTTTGTCTTTGAATGTTCCGGGTTCTCCCTCATCACCATTAATCGTCATAAGTCTCGGTCCAGGCTCCATTCTAACAAATTTCCATTTTTGCCCCGATGGAAAACCAGCACCTCCCATGCCTTTGAGACCTGAGTCATTTAATTCATTAATTACGTTTTCAACATTTAGTTGATTTGAGTAACACTTTTTTAAAATTTCATAACCACCATCTTTCAAATAATCCTCAAAAGACTTTCCCTTTACAACCTCGGGATGAAAGTTTTTATTCTTAATTACTTCTTTTACTTTATCTAAAGTGAGATGATTTAGATGTTTGTGTCCAATTTCACAAGCTGGTGCTTTGTCGCATAATCCCATACAGGGAGCTCTTAATACTCTAACTTTTTTTTGATCCAAGTTACTTCTAAGCTCCTCAATTAGTTTATCTGAACCAAAAAGCTCGCATGTTAAACTATCACAAACACGGATAGTTAAATCTTGAATTGATGGAGCATTATCTTCAATAACATCAAAGTGAGCATAGAAGGTTGCTACTTCAAAAGATTCTGCAAAAGGGATTTTTAAAATTTCTGATAAAGCGGCAAGGTGTTTTTTCCTAATTTCACCGAACTTATCCTGAATAAGATGAAGATATTCAATTAAAAGATCTCTTTTTAATGGAAGATTTTGTATTAGGTCTTTTATTTCCTTGACTGCAGATTCCTCTGTATTACGACCTTTAGGGTAAAATTTTTTATTTTTATTTATATCGAGCATGTCTTATTTATTTTATAATATATACATATATATGAACTTTTTTTTTTAATTGAAATGATCTTGTAAAATTTTTTTTATTTTGTCCAACAAATTTCCACTTTTAAAAGAAAATCCTTTTATTCCAGCATTTTCAGCTGACTTAATATCGCTTAATTTATCTCCAATTAAAAAACAATTTTTTCTCTGTAAACCGTATTTCTTTATAGCATTATTGATCATTATTGGAGAAGGTTTTCTATCTGAGTTGGGATCAGTATTTGGAAGGTCTGTTGAAAAAAAGAACTCGTCAATTTTAACATTATATGCTTTTTTTAGTTCTAGATTTATCCATTTATGCAAATTATAGATGTCCTTTTCAGAATAAAAACCCCGTTTTACTCCAGATTGATTGGTAATTACAATTACTAAAAAATTGAGTTGTTTTAAATGATTAATTGCTTCCTTAGCCCCGTTAATCCATTCAAAATCCTGAATTTTATGAAGGTAACCTATGTCCTTGTTAATGACACCATCTCTGTCTAAAAAACATGCTTTATTAATTTTTTTAAATTTTTCTTGATTCATTTTTTTTCAAATATAATTATAGTGCATAAAATTAAATAGTTGAAACGTGGTTAGTAAAAAAAAAAATATAAATGGTTCCTACGTTCCCTCTGACAAAGAGGAATTTATGGGTGCTAAACAAAAAAAATACTTCAAGAAATTATTAGTTGATTGGAAAAATGATCTCCTACAAGTCTCATCGCATACTATTAGTAACTTAAAAGAGGAATCATCCAATAAACCAGACAATGCGGATAGGGCCTCAATTGAATCAGAAAGAAGTTTAGAGTTGAGAACAAGAGACAGAGAGAGAAAGCTTATCAGCAAAATAAATAAAGCATTAAAGAAAATAGAGGATGGAACTTATGGTTATTGTGAGGAAACAAACCAACCCATTTCTTTAAAAAGGCTGATTGCAAGACCTATAGCCACTTTGTCATTAGAGGCTCAAGAATCGCACGAAAAATCAGAAAGAATTTATAAAGAGAAAGAATATTAATTTATTAGTTGATATGATTTAATTTAATGATAATATTAATGAGAACATTTATAGAACATTTATGGATAAATTAAAAACTTTAGAATCTACCATCAGCCAAATTGAGCGAAACTTTGGAAAAGGTTCTGTAATGAAGCTAGGTGAAAGGGAAGTTGTTGAAATAGATGCAATATCCTCTGGATCACTTAGTTTAGATATGGCATTAGGCATTGGTGGTTTGCCTAAAGGAAGAATTGTTGAAATTTATGGTCCTGAGAGTTCTGGTAAAACAACCCTTGCACTTCATGTAATTGCTGAAGCTCAAAAGAAAGGTGGAACTTGTGCCTTTGTTGACGCTGAACATGCTTTAGACCCAGTTTATGCAAAGAAGTTAGGAGTTAATACTGATGAAATGCTGATTTCTCAACCTGATAATGGTGAACAAGCTCTTGAAATTGCTGATACACTCGTAAACTCAAATGCAATTGATGTATTAGTTATTGATTCAGTAGCAGCACTAGTTCCTAGAGCAGAAATTGAAGGAGATATGGGTGATTCACATATGGGTTTACATGCTAGATTAATGAGTCAAGCGCTGAGAAAACTGACTGGATCAATCTCAAGATCACAATCTCTTGTCATTTTCATAAATCAAATAAGACAAAAAATTGGGGTTATGTTTGGAAACCCGGAAACAACAACAGGAGGAAATGCGCTCAAATTTTATGCTTCTATAAGAATGGATATTAGAAGAATTGGGGCAATCAAAGATAGAGAAGAAATTATTGGGAATCAAACAAGAGTGAAGGTAGTAAAAAATAAATTAGCACCACCATTTAAGACAGTTGAATTCGATATAATGTACGGTGAAGGAATTTCAAAGACAGGTGAGATATTGGATTTAGCTGTAAAAGATAGTTTAGTAGAAAAAGCAGGGGCTTGGTACTCGTACAATGGTGACAGGATTGGACAGGGAAGAGAAAATGCCAAGATTTATCTTAAGGAAAACCCCGAGATCGCTCAAAAAATAGAAGACACCATAAGGTCGCAAAACAATGGAAAAGTAACGGAAATTCAAGATTCTGAAAAAGATTTAACAGATAAAGAAATCAAAGTTGATTAAATAGTAATTTTTTCATTATAATCATTTAGATAAAATGATGAATTTAATAAATTACTCAGACAAAGTTAGAGAAACATTCCGTAGTTTTTTCAAGAAAAACTCACACGCTGTGATTCAGTCCTCATCTCTAGTTCCAAATAATGATCCCAGTTTATTATTTGTAAACTCTGGAATGGTACAATTTAAAAAATGGTTCACAGGTGATGAAACTCCTTCATGTAAAAATGCAGTAACTATTCAAAAATGTATTAGAGCAGGTGGCAAACACAATGACCTTGAAAATGTAGGTTTTACACCTAGACATCATACATTTTTTGAAATGTTAGGAAATTTTTCTTTTGGGGGTTATTTTAAAGAAGAGGCAATCAAGTTAGCTTGGGATTTACTAATAAAAGAGTACTCAATCGACAAAAAAAGACTTCTAATTACAGTTTACAAAGATGATGAGGATTCATACAAAATTTGGAAAAAAGTTTCTGGATTTAAAGATGATAGAATTATTAGCATATCATCTAATGACAACTTTTGGTCCATGGGTGAGTCTGGTCCTTGCGGACCCTGTAGTGAAATTTTTTTTGATAATGGAAAAGAAATAAATGGAGGCCCACCTGGTTCTAAAAATCAAGATGGAGATAGATTTGTAGAAATATGGAACTTAGTTTTTATGGAATATGAGAAAAAAAATGGAAAAATTTTAAATCTTCCAGGTAAGTTTGTCGACACAGGCATGGGTTTGGAAAGGATTTTAGCTGTTTTAACTGGAAAAGTTAATAATTATGAAACTGATTTATTTGAATATATATTCAAAGAAATTGCTGAAAAAACTAAAACTACCCTAAATGATAATTTTTTAATACCTTACAGAATTATTTCTGATCATTTGAAATCAATTATTTTTATGATGTCTGAGGGGATTCTTCCTTCTAATGAGGGAAGAGGTTATGTGCTTAGAAGAATAATAAGAAGAGCATTATTGAATGTTAATAAACTGAATCCTAAGTCAATTATACTATATAAGCTCGCTGACGAGGTGATAAAAAAATATAGTGAAAATTACGAAGAGCTTACAAAAGCTTCCTTATTTATCAAAAATAATTTAAAAAATGAAGAAGAAAAGTTTTCTGAAACACTCATGATAGGTTTGGATTTACTTGATAAGGAAATTAAAAGACTAAACGGAAAAAACTTCAAACCTGAGATAGCTTTTAAACTTTACGATACATATGGATTTCCTGTGGATATGACGGAATCTATACTGAAATCTCAAAATATTAATTTGGATATTAAAAAATATAAGCTTCTGGTTGAGCATAATAAAAAATTACAAAAAAATTCTTGGGTTGGGAGTGGTGAAATAGAAAGTAATAAAATATATGATGAAATTTCAAAACTTGCTCCAGAAACTCATTTCTGTGGATATGAAAAAGTTGGTTGTAATGCAAAATTGTTATATATCGTTAACAATGGAAAATTTGTTAAAACGATTGAAAACTCTAACCAATGTTTTCTAATTTTTGATAAAACCCCATTTTATGGAGAAGCAGGCGGACAAATTGGTGATTCAGGTAAAATATTTAGTTCATCAAAAAAATTGTTAGGAGAAATATCGGATACAAAAAAGGTTGGAAAAAATATCTACCTTCATTTTTTAAAAAATATTAATTATAAGTTTAAAATTAATCAAAGTTATTTTTTAACTATTGATGAATTTAAAAGATCCAAGATTAGTAATAATCATTCTGCAACTCACCTTTTGCATGAGTCATTAAGACAAGTTGTTGGTAAACATGTCAGTCAAAAAGGATCTCTTGTCAATGATAAAAAAATTAGATTTGACTATTCTTCAAACGAACAACTTACATTAATTCAGCAAGAAAAAATAGAAACTTTAGTCAATAATTCAATCAGGTCTAATATAAAGATCGATATAAGAAAAATGCCCCTAAAAAAGGCTAAGCAGAGTGGAGCTATAGCTTTATTTGGGGAAAAATATCCTGAAGTTGTTAGAGTAGTGAGTATGCTTAACTCTACAAAAACAAAGGAAATACTTTCATCGATTGAGCTTTGTGGCGGAACGCATGTAAGACAAACAGGCCAAATAGGTTTTTTTAAAATCTTGAGTGATATTTCAGTTTCATCGGGAATTAGAAGAGTAGAGGCATTAACAGGACAAGATGCTGAAATTTATTGTGAAGAAAAAATTAATTCACTAAGAGAAATTAAGAAAATTTTAAAAGCATCTGATACAAACATTTTAGAAAAAATAGAACAGTTGAAAAAAAATTCTTTATCTTCAAAAAAGAATATTCCTTTAAAAGAACCTAGTTTTCAAGAGTCTAAGATTATTAATAAAAATGATTATTCAATTTATTTTGATGATTTAGACTGTCATTCAAAAGAACTAAAAAATAATGCCGATTTAATAAAAAAAAAATTCAAAGATGGAATAATAATTTTAACTTGTCTCAACGAAAAAAAAGTTTCGGTTGTTGTATCAGTTTGCAACAGTCTAATTGATAGATTTGATTCAAATAAAATCATTAAAGAGATTATTACTTTTTTAGGAGGTAAAGGAGGAGGTGGTAGAAGAGATCTTTCTCAGGGTGGTGCTCCTTTTAACGAAAATTTCAAAAAGTTAAAAGATAAGTTAGACAATTTAATAGTTTAGTTTTCTACTTTATGTTTTATTATTTCAAAAAATTCATTAGTGGTAACCCATTTTTGTTCAGGTCCACACATTAAAGCTAGATCTTTTGTCATATATCCCTCATTTAAAGTATTTATACATATGGTTTCTAAATTTTGGGCAAATTTATTTAGGTCAAGGTTTGAATCTAATTCTCCTCTGTGCTTTAATGCCTTTGACCAAGCAAAGATTGAAGCAATAGGATTTGTTGATGTTTGAATACCATTTTGATGTTGTCTGTAATGACTGGTAACTGTGCCATGCGCTGCCTCTGTTTTTAAAATTTTTCCGTCTGGACTCTGAAGTACAGATGACATAAGACCCAACGAACCAAATCCTTGAGCTACTAAATCTGACATTACATCTCCGTCATAGTTTTTACATGCCCAAAGAAATCCTCCACTCCATTTCATAAGACAAGCAACCATATCATCAATTAATCTGTGTTGGTATGTAAGGTTATTTTCTTCAAATCTTATTTGGAATTTTTTATAAACCTCATCAAAAATCTCCTTAAATGCTTCATCGTATTTTTGTAGGATGGTATTTTTTGTAGATAAAAATAAAGGAAGATTTCTAATTAAAGCGTAATTAAAACAAGAATTGGCAAAATCATAAATTGAATCATTTACATTAAAATAAGCT
The DNA here is from genome assembly GCA_902563305.1 of uncultured Alphaproteobacteria bacterium. Classification (GTDB taxonomy): domain Bacteria; phylum Pseudomonadota; class Alphaproteobacteria; order Methylaequorales; family Methylaequoraceae; genus Methylaequor. The sequence goes on along the minus strand of CACEWP010000007.1, from coordinate 12,766 downwards.
AAACCAACACCTGAAGAATCAAAGTCATGAATTAATTTTTCTTCCTTATTTCCTTCTTCATCTTCGAAGCAAATAGTTAGCTTACCTTTTTTTTTTACAGATATTTCTTTTGATCTATAAATATCACCAAATGCATGTCTAGCTATAATAACTGGTTGATTCCAATGATTAACAATTTTTGGAATTTTATTGATAATAATCGGTTCTCTAAAAATTGTTCCTTTTAATATGTTTCTAATTGTTCCATTAGGAGAAGGATATTTTTTTTTTAGTTTATATTCTTTTACTCTTTTCTCATCTGGAGTAATGGTGGCACATTTAACCCCTACTTTTACTTTATTGATTTGTCTGGCTGCTTCAGTTGTAATTTTGTCATTAGTCTCATCTCTACTTTTAATGCTGAGATCATAGTTAATTAAATTCAAATCAATATGAGGTAGTATGATTTCATTTTGAATCTTATCCCAGATAACTCTGGCCATTTCATCACCATTCATATTTACTAAAGGATTTTTTACGGAAATTTTTGACATAAAAAAAAGATTATTTTTGATTCAAACTGAGCAATACAGAAATCATCTCAATATATTCTATTAAATTGTTAAACTTATCAACGGATTCAAAAAAAAAATAAATAACATTGGAAAGTATAAATTTGGATATATTATAAATTGAGAGAAAATAGGCATGAAAAAAGAATTTTTATTACTTTCATTTTTATCTATAACTTTAGTAATAGTTTACTTTATCTTTCCAAACTTACAGGAAGAGGCTGATCAAACTAATAAATTTAATAGTGAAGACAAAAATTTTGAGAGTTATTTGAGAACTGAAGAGACTTATGAGAATTTAAATGATGCTCAGTTGTCTTTTGATCTTGTGAGAATTTCACAAGAGGGTGATGCCGTAATGGCTGGAAAATCTGAACCAAATAAAAAAATTAAATTATTTGATGGACAAGACCTTTTGGCTGAGTTTGAATCAGACGCTAATGGAGAATGGATATGGCTTAGTGAGATTCCTCTAAAAAGTGGAATTAAAAAATTTAAATTAAAGTATAGTAAAATTGAAGACTCAAGAATTCAATCGGATCAAACAATAATTGTATTTGTAGATAAGATAGCGCAATCGAAGCCAAAGGTTGTAAAACTTTTTAATGATGAAAACGGAAGTTTAGAAATGTTAAATTTAGATAAAGTTTCTGATGGCGTTACATTAGATTTCTTGAATTATTCCTCGTCAGGACTTGTGATTTTTTCTGGAAGGACATTGCCAAATACTAATTTAGAAATTAACCAGCTTACTAAAAAATTAGGCGAGTCTAAATCGGATGAAACAGGTAAATGGAAGTTTATAATAAATTATAACCAAATTTCAGATGAGAACATTAACATTGAGACCACTATAAATGGAGAAAAAGCCATTTTATCGTTTAGCGCATCAAAACTTGAAGAAAAATTAAACAAAAAAAATGTTGAATTAAATAATAATCAAATAGTTGTTAAAAAGGGTAATAGTTTGTGGAGGATAGCAAGAAAAACATTAGGCGGGGGTATCTTTTATACAGAAATATATAATAATAATTATAAAAAAATTAAAAACCCTGACTTAATATTTCCAGGACAGGTTTTCAATATACCATTTGATAAAAAAAAAGTATTTTATGAATAAACAAAAAGATTTTTTTGATAGATTCTCAGAATTTCTTAAAGAAATAGAATCAGTTAAAAACTATTTCCCTCCTATTCACAGGACAGGTTATCCTTTTATTGTTTTATTCATTTTTGGTACAATTTTACTCTCTACAATTTCTGATTTTTTAGGTTGGTTAGGAATTTTACTTACAATTTGGTGTGTATATTTCTTTAGAGATCCAGATAGAATAACTCCAAAAAGACAAAATATATTAGTTTCTCCAGCAGATGGAAAAATTTTGTCAATTTCTAATGAGGTTGTACCGGAAAATCTTAGTGATGTTAAAAATGAAGAAATGAAAAAGATTTCAATATTTATGAATGTATTTAATGTTCATGTTAATAGAATTCCTATATCAGGTAAAATAGCTTGGCTGAAATATGTTCCAGGAGCTTTTTTTAATGCGTCATTAGATAAATCGAGTAAAGAAAATGAAAGAATGATTTCAAAGATAGAAGTTAAAAAGGATGTATTTATTTATGTGGTTCAAATAGCAGGACTTATCGCCAGACGAATCAAGTGCGATCTTGAAGAAAATCAGAATGTCGAGGTAGGTGAACGTTTTGGCATTATCAGATTTGGAAGCAGGGTTGATTTGTATATCCCAAATAACTCTAAGGTTAATGTTTTAGAGAATCAAATAACTATAGCAGGGGAAACTATAATCGCAGAACTTGATGGCAATATAAAAAAATAAAGTATTTAAAATATAATGAAGAAACTATCTCTACGACGATTAATCCCAAATTTGTTTACTTTTATATCATTGACGTTAGGTTTAACTGCAATTAAATTCGCTATTGACGAGAAATGGCAAATTGCTGTTTCATTAATAGTTTTTGCCTCTTTTCTCGATAATATCGATGGAAAGTTGGCAAGATTACTTAAGACCAACTCTGATTTTGGTATTGAATTGGATTCATTGTCTGACTTTATAAGTTTTGGAGTAGCCCCAGCAGTGGTTGTTTATCTTTGGTCAAAATCATTATTCTTTGAGAGTAGCTGGGCTGTAGTTATATTTTATGCTATTTGCTCTTCATCAAGACTTGCTAAATTTAATATTACAAATTTTTATGAAAATAATGATTCAAAAAGAATAAAGTTTTTTTCGGGTATTTCAACTCCCGCCGCTGCCGGATTATCTTTGTTACCTATGATGTTTTTTTTTAGATTTGACACTTCTATGGAAATTAACGAGGCTTTAATGAAATTTTACTTATTTATTCCAGCGATTCTTATGATAACAAATATACCAACTTATTCATTAAAAGGAATTAAGTTCGAAAAGAAACTTCTTTCTTTTCTAATAATATTACTTGCGAGTTTTCTTTCATTGTTACTGACAGATTTTTGGTTAGCAATGATAATTCTAATTATTGTATATTTTTTGAGTATTCCTTTTGCAATATTAGAGTTCAAAAAGTCTCAACTTGGCTCACTATCAAAAATAACGAAGTAGTCTTGACTTCTCTCCAACATAAATCAAACATGGTGTAATTACTAATGTTAAAACAAATGAAAACATAACACCGAAAACCATCGCATTCGATAGTTGAATCCACCATTGCGAACTTGGGCTTCCAAAATTAATCTCTGCATCAATAAAGTTAATATTTAAGCCGATAGCCATTGGTATTAAACCAAAAAAAGTTGTTAATGTTGTTAATAACACAGGTCTTAACCTTTGTGCACCAGTTCTTATGATTGCTTCTCTAATATTTTCACCTCTTTTTCTTAAATTATTATAAGTATCTAAAAGTACAATATTATTATTTACTACAATACCTGCTAAGGCAATTACCCCAATTCCACTCATAATAATTCCAAAAGGTTTCCCAGTTATTAATAGGCCTATCATGACTCCAATTGTTGAAAAAATTATTGCACTCAGAATTATCATGCAAAAATAAAAGCTATTAAACGTGGCAATTAAAATTATAGTAATTAAAAATAACGAAATAAAAAAAGCTTTAATTAAAAAGTCTTTTGCTTCTTTTTGATCTTCTTCTTGTCCACTAAAGATAATTTGAGATTTAAATGTTGCGTTATTTTCTTTTATCCAAGATTCAATTTCTCTAACCTTATTATTGCTTACAACCCCTTCAGTCACATCAAATTTTATTGTTTTAGAATTGATATTTTTATACCTAGATATTTTTCCAATCTTTTTCTTTGGAATTCGTTTAACAAATAAACTTAAAGAGACAGCTCCATTTTTTCCTTCTACTAATATTTCATCTAATTCATCTAAAGTTCTAAATTCTTTATCGTATTTTACAACAATGTCTATTTCCTCGTCACTATCTGCAGGCATGAATTCAGTGACTTTTAATCCATGTGTAAGCATTTGAATTGCATCGCCCACAGTTTTAATATCCACACCATGTTTGTCTGCTTGTTCTCTGTCAATGATTAGTTCCCATTCAATTCCTGGATTATTAATGTCAGAATCAATGTTTTTAATCCATTTTTTTTCTTGCAATAAATTATAGAGGTTTTGTGCATCTTTATTTAATGTAAATTTATTATAATTAACAATTTTGATTTCCACATCTCTGTCTTTTGGTGGTCCATCTTTTTTTTCAATATATTCTATATACATACCTGGGAAATCATCGGTACTTAATTTCAAATCTTTGATAATCTTTTTTGCCTTAGGCCTTGTCTTCCAATCAACTAATTCAATCTTAATACTTCCAATTACATCCTCAGACTCACTCCTCTTTTGGCCTTTTACCAAACCACTTCTTGAATAAATATTCCTCAAAAATTTATTTTCGATGATTTTACTTTCAACTTGTTTCAAAATATTATCCTTTTCCACAGGTGAGAAATTACCTCTTGCATGTACAACAATTTCTGCGTAGTCTGGTTCAATTTGAGGGAAGTACTCTATCCCTTTACCTAATCTTAGATATAAAAACTGTATAAAAATTAAAAAAGAAAATGTTAGGACAATAAGCTTCCTAGGATTATCAAGGCAAAATTCAATTAGTTGGATATACTTAGATTGCAACCCTCTTACCTCCTTAAGGTTTCCACTTTCCAAGAGATTTAAATTTTTTTGATTTTGTTTTGATAAAGAAGTGTCATATCCGAATATTCCGCCAATGGTTGGAATAAATATTAATGCCATTAATAAAGATGATGAAAGAACAGCAAGAAGAGTTACAGGAAGAAAAAACATAAACTCTCCAGCAACTCCAGGCCAAAATATTAATGGGAAGAAAGCTGCTAATGTTGTAAGTGTTGAAGCTAAAACTGGTATTAACATTTTTCTTGCAGACAATATAAACACTTTCCTCTTTTCAATTCCCTCGCTTGCTCGTCTATTTGCATATTCTACGACTATAATTGCTCCATCTATTAAAATTCCAACCGATAAAATTAAAGAAAAAAGAACCACAACATTTATAGTTACATTAAAAAAGGATAAAATTATCATAGATAATAGAAATGACGATGGTATAGAAATACTAACCAAAAGTGCAGATTTCCATCCCATAAACAAAATTATTATTATCAATACAATCAAGGTTGCAAGGATGACATTATTTTCCAAGTCATTAATCTGATTTTTTATCTTTTCTGATTCATCTTGAAAGACACCAACATTTAAAAAATCAGGTAAACTTGCGCTTTCACTATTTAGGAGGCTTTTTATTTTATTGATTGTTTCAATAATGTTTTCACCTGTTCTTTTGGAAATTTCAAGTATAATTGCATTTTCACCATTATTCCTTGCGTAACCAACCTTATCCTTAAATGAGTCCCTAATTTCTGCAACATCCTTAAGAGTTACAACTGAATCTTGAGTTGATTTTATGGGAATATTTAGGAGATCGTTCCTATTTTCAATCAGACTAGGAATTTTTAAGTTAAAACTTCCCCTTTCATTACTTAAGGTTCCAGCTGGTATCATTATATTACTATTCGCGATGGATAAAAGAACATCTCGATCGGTAAGACCATAATTTTCAACTGTATCTGGGTTAACTATGATCTTTACTTCTCTTTCACTCTCTCCTAATGTAGCTACTTCCAAAACTTCAGAAAAACTTTCAATCTTTCTTTTTAAAAATTTTGCGTATTTTTGAATAACTCTATCTTCAACATTACCTGAAATAGCTACTGCCAAAACAGGAAATCTTGATAAATTTACCTCTGTCGCCTTTGGTTCTTCTGTTTCTTCAGGCAGTTTATTTTTTGTAATATCAATCTTAACTCTGGTATCAGCCAAAGCTTTGTTTGAATTAAAACCTGCATCAAATTCTAAAACAATATTTCCACCACCCAAGTAAGAGGTAGATGATATTTTTCTTACTCCTTCAATATTTTTAAGTTCTTTTTCAAATGGTTTTATCAAGAGTCGCTCTGAATCAGTTGCTGAAATACCTTTGTGAGAAAAAGTTATATAAATTACAGGTAAACTTATATCAGGATCTGATTCCTTGGGTAAAGAAACATATTTATAAAAACCAAAAATAATGAAGAAAAATAAGAAGGTTAAAATTAACTTTCTTAGGTTTAGGATTTTCTCAATCATTTTTAATTACGTTAACGTTTTCACCATCAAGAGTAAAATCTTGACCTTGTATAATGATTGAAACTTCGTCGTTTTTCATCAAATCCACTGAACTTATCCAATATCCTTTTCCAGTATCACTAATTATAGTTATCGGTATAAATTTAACCTTCTGATCTATTATGATTTTAATTCCAATTTCACCACTGTTATTTAAAGTGACTAATGACGACGGAATAAAAAAAGCATCTGTAGGTGGCCCCATAATTTCAACTTCACTTGATAGACCGCTTAATATACTATAATCAGTATTTTTAATTTTAACTTGTATTTTAAAACTTCTTGTTAGAGGGTCTGAGGTTTTTGAAATATAGTCAACAATTCCTTTTTCTATTTCTCCACCTATTCTTACATTTGCTGTCTGATTTAATTTAATATTATTTATTTCTTTCTCATTAGCGGTTGCAATGACAAAAATAGGATCAAGATCTACAATTTTCGCAATTGAGTCACCTTTTTTTAAATAATCACCTAACTCAACAAAGCTTTCGTCAATTGCACTATCGAAAGGCATTGATACTTTAGTATTATTTAACGCCACTTGACTTTTTTCATAGAGTGCTAAAGCATTTTCAAAGTTAGTCCTTGATTGACTTAATTTTACTTCTGACCTAAACCCTTTTTCAAATAAACTTTCAGCAACTTCATATTCCTTTTTTCTTTGATTTAATAAAGCCTCCATCTCTTTGACTTTTGCTATCTTATCTTCGGGATCAATAAGTAAGAGTTGGTCACCAGCATTATAAAATTTACCTTTTTTAAATTGTTTTGTACTTATTTTTCCATCAACTTGTGCTTTTAAAATAACTGTTCTTGATGCCTCACTAAATCCTCTTAACTTTATAGTCTTTGAAAATTTTGATTTTGAAAAACTTTTTACTTCTACTTTTTTTTCGATTTGAATTTTTTCAGTTACTTTTATTTTTTGATCTTCTTTAAAAAAAAGGAAAAGTGAGCCTAAAATAAAAAATATTATTAAAAATACGATTTTCATGACGATCTTGAAATTAAATTACGAGTTTGATTAAACAATTAATTATTAATAAAATAAAGTCTAATAAATTAATTAAAAAAATTGAAAAATTCAACATATGCAGCAATTGATATAGGAAGCCATAATTGCAGATTAACAATTTTTAAGAGAAAGAATGGATTTTTTAAGATCATTCATAATTATTCTCACAGCACCAATTTAATTAAAAATCTATCATACAATAATGAGTTTACAGATGAAAATATTTCTAAAACTTTAGGTTGTTTAATAAACTTCTCTAAAAAACTAAAAAAATTTAATGTTGATATATACAGATGTATTGCAACTGAAGCTTGCAGACAGGTAATTAATTCTGAATTTTTTGTAGAAAAGGTGAGGAGTAAAACTGGTATTAATGTTGAAGTAATCTCGACCCACGAGGAAGCTAAATTATGTTTAAAAAGTTGTGAAAAATATTTAAAAAAAATACATAATCACGGCGTTATTTTTGATATTGGAGGAGGTAGTACCGAATTTACTTTTTTTGATTTTAATAAAAAAATATTTAATTCTAGATCAATTTCTTATGGTGTAATTAATTTGTCAGAGAAAAAAGATCTTTTTAATGAAAAACTTATTAACAAACAACTATTTGATCATTTTCTTTTATTCAAAAATGATTTATTAGAACTTCTGAAACCTAACTTTGTTTCAATAGGTTCATGTAGCACAGTTACAACTTTGTGTGCTATTTATAAAAATTTGAAATTTTTTGATCCACAAAGAATTGAGGGTTACGAAATCAGCAAAGAAGAATTGTTAAATGTAATAGCTTTTGTTAATAAAAAAAGTAAAAGCGAATTAAGAAGATTTCCTTGTGTTGGATCTCGGTATAATCTCTTATTAAATGGGGTAATTATTTTAAAATATATTTTAGAGATATTTCCTATTAATAAGGTAATTGTAACTCAATTAGGCTTACGAGAGGGTATCTTTAAGGACTTAGTAGAAAGATATGAAAAAGATTAAATTAAAAAAAAAGAATAGGAGTACCACAAGTTATCGCTGGCTGCAAAGACACCTAAATGATACTTATGTAATTAAATCAAAAACAGAGGGTTTTAGATCAAGATCATCTTACAAACTTATAGAAATTGAAAAGAAATTTAAAATACTTTCAAAATCAAAAAATATTTTAGATCTTGGTTGTGCTCCTGGAGGCTGGCTTCAAGTTGCAAGAATATTTTGTCCTAAAGATTCCAATATTTTAGGAATTGATAGAATAAAAATAGAAAAAATAGAGAAAGTTAATTTTATTGAGAAAGATATCTTCGATGAAGATATATTGCAAATAATTAAAACCAATTTTAATTGTAAAGTTGATATAGTTATGAGTGATATGTCACCAAATTCATCAGGAAATAAAAGTGTAGATCACCTTAGAATTATATCTTTAGTTGAAAGGGTACTAGAGATTTCAAAGAAAATTTTAAAACCAGAGGGTTTTCTCATTTCAAAAATATTTCAAGGTGGTGCCCAAGGTGAATTAATTGACTCAATGAGAAATGAATTAAATAATATCAAGTATTTTAAACCTAAATCATCTAGAAAAGAATCTGCTGAAACATATTTAGTTGCAAAAAAAAATTAATTTTAGTTTAAAAATTTTACATTTTAGATTAAATTATTTTATGAAGAATTTAACTGAAGCATTAACATTTGATGATGTTCTTATTGTTCCTTCAAAGTCCTCAATAAAACCCTCAGATTCGAACGTTTCCTCAAATTTAACAAAAGAGATAAAGCTGAATATTCCTTTAATATCAGCTGCAATGGACACAGTCACTGAATCAAACTTGGCAATTAAAATTGCTCAGATGGGTGGTCTAGGAATCATTCATAAGAACTTAGATTTCAATGAACAAGCTCTTGAAGTCTCAAAAGTCAAACGATTTGAATCTGGAATGGTAGTAAATCCAGTTACAATTGATCCTGAAAATACTCTGAGTGAAGCTCTTAAACTAAAAGAGAAATATAATATCTCTGGCATACCTGTTGTAGAAAATATTTCAAAAAGATTAGTAGGAATTCTGACAAATAGGGATATAAGATTTGCTAAAAACCTTGAACAAAAAGTTAGTACATTGATGACTAAAGATAATTTAATAACAGTTTCAGAGAATATTTCTATGGATGAAGCACAAAAATTATTGCATAAACATCGAATTGAAAAGCTGTTAGTTGTAGACAAAGATTTTAAATGTGTGGGTTTAATAACAGTTAAAGATATTGAAAAAGCTGAAAAATTCCCACTTGCATCTAAGGATAAGTTGGGTAGGTTATTAGTTGGAGCAGCCGTTGGCGTGGGAGATCTGCAAGGGATTGAAAGAATTAAATTTCTTGAAAAAGCAGGTGTTGATGTGATAGTAATTGATACGGCTCACGGTCATTCTAGAAATGTCTTTGAAACTTTAAAGAAATCAAAAAAAAATTTCCCAAAACTTCCAGTTATTGTTGGAAATATTGCTACAGCTGAAGCAGCAAAAGATTTAATAAAAGCTGGTGCTGATGCCTTAAAAGTAGGTATTGGTCCTGGCTCAATTTGTACAACAAGAATCATTGCAGGAGTAGGCGTGCCCCAATTACACGCTATTTCCGAGACTTATAAAATTGCGAGGAAAAATAATATACCAATTATATCTGATGGAGGAATAAAGTATTCGGGTGATGTAGCAAAAGCTATAGCTTTTGGTGCTGATGTTGTTATGATTGGTTCTTTGTTTGCAGGAACTGATGAATCACCAGGAGAAATATTCCTTTCAAATGGAAGAACCTATAAATCTTATAGGGGTATGGGGTCAATTGCTGCTATGGGAAGAGGTTCTGCTGATCGATATTTTCAAGAAGAAATAATTAATGATGATAAGTTTGTACCTGAAGGGGTAGAGGGAAGAGTTCCATATAGAGGGACTGTTGTGAAAATTATTGAACAATTAATTGGAGGATTGAAAGCCTCAATGGGTTATACGGGTAATAAGAATATAAAAGATTTTAAGGACAAAACTAAGGTCATAAAAATTACATCTGCAGGTCTAAATGAGAGTCATGTACATAGTATTTCAATAACCAGAGAATCCCCCAATTATCAGCTCAATAAATGAAAGAATCAATACTAATAATTGATTTTGGTTCGCAAGTTACTAAGTTAATAGCAAGAAGAATTAGAGAATTAGGTGTTTTTAGTCAGATAATTCCCTTCAGTGATATTAAAAAGAAAACATTTAAAGAAGGTTTTATTAAAGGAATTATTTTTTCTGGCGGACCAAAGTCAGTTGATGAACCAAATTCTCCAAAAATATCTAAGTATATTTATGAACTAGACATTCCCATTTTAGGAATATGTTATGGTTTACAGCTAATAACCCAGCAATTTGGTGGAACGATCATACCATCGCAAGACAGGGAGTTTGGAAAGACAAACATTGCATTAAAAAAAAAATCACCACTATTAGAAAATGTTTTTCTAAAAAAAAAAAATCAGGTTTGGATGAGTCATTCAGATAAAGTCTTTAAAGTTCCAAATAATTTTGAACAAATTGCCTCAACTGAAAATTGTGAGTTTGCCGTAATTCAGAATTTAAAAAAGAAAATATTTGGAGTGCAATTCCATCCGGAAGTTGTTCATACCATTGGGGGAGAAAAAATAATTAATAATTTTATTAAAAATATTTGTGGATGTTCACGTAAATGGAATATGAAATATTTTAAAAATCAGATTATAGAGGAGATAAAAAAAAAAGTTGGACAGGACAAAGTAATATGTGGTTTATCAGGAGGAGTTGATTCAACGGTTACAGCTGTATTGATAAATTCTGTTATTGGTAAAAAGTTAATTTGTGTTTTTGTTGATACTGGACTTATGAGAGAGGGAGAGAGTGCACAGATAGAGACACTCTTTAAAAAGCATTTTCAAATAAAGTTAGAAATAATAAAAGCTAGTAAAATTTTTTATAAAAAATTACAAGGTGTAAGTAATCCTGAAAAAAAAAGAAAAATTATTGGGAATCAATTTATAAAAATATTTGAGAAATTTGCTTCACAACAAAGAAATGTTAAATTTTTGGCTCAAGGTACTTTATATCCTGACGTTATAGAATCCTTATCTAAAATTGGTAAAACTTCAGTTACAATTAAATCACATCATAATGTTGGTGGACTTCCAAAAAAAATGAAACTCAAATTGCTCGAACCTCTTAAAGAGTTATTTAAAGATGAAGTAAGAATGCTTGGTAAAGAATTAAATATACCTGAGTCATTTACAGAAAGGCATCCATTCCCAGGTCCCGGTCTGGCAATAAGACTGCTTGGTTGTGTTGATAAAAAAAATATTAAAATATTAAGGAAAGCAGATGCGATATTTATAAATTTGATAAAAGAAGAGGGTCTTTATGATAAAATCTGGCAAGCTTTTTGCGTTTTACTTCCAGTAAAAACAGTGGGTGTAATGGGAGACAATAGAACATATGAAAAAATTTGTGTTCTTAGGGCAGTAACCTCAGTAGATGGGATGACAGCTGAAGCCTTTAAATTTGAAGATGACTTCTTAAAAAGATGTTCGAATGAAATTATTAATAGAGTGCCTGGAATAAACCGAGTTTGCTACGATTTCACTTCGAAACCTCCTGGAACTGTTGAATTTGAGTAGACTAATAGAAGTTTTAAATGAAAAAAAAATGTTTTATATGTAACGAAAAAGTAATAAAAAATTATGATTTTTGTTTTAAATGTAGCGCGTGTAATTATTATTTTTCTAACCTCAAGCCAGGTTACGGTCAAGATGTTTTAGGGATTGAAAATTTAAGAAAGAAAAATTTTAAAAAAATTTTAAGGCAAATTATCAAGATTAAGAATGATCCAAAAATTCTGGAAATTGGTTCAGGTGATGGCTATTTCATTGAAGAATGTATTAAATTAAAGATATCTATTGCGGGTTCAGAGGCATCAAACAAAAGCCTTAGAAGATTAAAAAAAAAATTTAAATCTAAAATAAAATTATTCAAGTTATCCTTACCTGAGCAAATTCATAAAAAAACTAAAGAAAAGTTTGATTTCATTATATTTAATGATGTCTTTGAACATTTAAATGGCCTTGACAATGTGATAGAACAATTAAAAAAAGTATTGAAAATTGATGGTTCAGTAATCGTAAATCTTCCGTCCTCAAATGGTTTAATATTTAAAATTTCAGATATTATGATGAAGCTTGGTTATTCAAAGTTTTATGAGAGGCTATGGCAAAAAAATATGAGTTCACCACATCTCAGTTATTTTAATCAGGAGAATTTAAATAAACTTTTTCTCAAACATAACTTTCATAATTTTCAATCTGGATATTTAGACAGCTTAGATACAAAAAATTATCAGAGAATAAAAAATATTTACAGAAGCAAACTTTTAACATTTATTTTATCAATAATTTGTTTTTTACTAGCAATAATTCAAAGAGTTCTTCC
>CACEWP010000006.1 GCA_902563305.1 uncultured Alphaproteobacteria bacterium | reverse complement strand
GGGGATTGTTGGAACTTCATCTAATGATACTTTAAATGGAACAACTAGTAATGACACAATCCATGGATTACAGGGAAATGACACTATTGACGGAGGATTAGGTATAGATACAATGAATGGTGGTCTTGGAGACGATACATATTTGGTAGATAATATTAATGATATTATAAATGAAAATACAGGTGAGGGAACCGATTCAGTACAATCGTCTGTTTCATTCTCACTTTCAAGTAATGTGGAGAATTTAACGCTTACAGGATCATCAAACATTAATGCTACAGGCAATGAACTTAATAATATTATTATTGGAAACAGTGGTACAAATGAATTATCTGGTGGATTAGGTAACGATATATTCTATTTTAATGGAACTAGTTCCTTTGGAGATACTATCAAAGATTTTTCTGTAAATGATGAATTAAGATTTAATTTGACTTTTGACACACCTACAACTCAATATTCAGTAACTAGATCGCATTTTTATGAGCATAGTGACTCATCTAGATTAACTTATAATTCCTCATCCAATAGTAATGAGTTGCCGTATATTTTTAATTTTACAAAAGACACAAGCTCTTATTTAACAAAAAGCTTTAAATCTGATGTTGTATCAAGTATTCGATATACTAAGGCAACATCAGGAAATGGAACTGAGCAGATCTTTATTGTGGGAAATGGAACAGATTCAGCAATATGGTTATGGGATGATACTTCTCAAGGATATGGTGTTGGAAATAGTGAGTTAACGTTTATTGCAGAGCTTGAAAACTTTAACAATGACACCCTATCATCTTCTAATATAGTTCTTAGCACAATATAGATATTACCAACATATATAAGTCGTATAATATATATTATGTTAAATTATATTCAAATCTAATGAAGGTCTTACTGGTAAAGAATAAATTTTTTGCCATAATTTATTTGTTATCTTTAAATCAGCTGACTTAAATTTATCAAAATCGTATCTTAGATGTAAAGGAGTATAACCATTTTCAACTTCCCAACCTTTTAATAAAAATCTTTTCTTTTCATTTTTTTCACTACATACATAAAATTTATTGTAAATTGAGTTAGTTGAAGCAATAAGTTGTACTTTTTTATTATTTTTAAGTTTTTGACTCCATTTATATGCAATTTGTTTTCTTTTTATCAACTTTTGCTCTAAGCGTTTTAATTGATCTAATATTATATAAGCATTTAAATTATTAAATACTTGTCTAGGTTCTTTTTGTTCTTTCATGGAAAAAAAACTACGTTTTGAACCATCAAAATAAGAATTAATCTTATCAGTAGCTATGTTTTTAAATACTTGAAATGGATTATCGGAATATCTTTTTACAAATTTTTTATAATTTCTATATTCATCATCGATAGTTGATTGAATCTTACTGGTTGGTTGCATAAACTTTTTAAAAAAACCTTTTTTGGTTAAAACCCAACCCCCCAATGGTGTAAATACAGGCTTACCAACTCCTGAACTAAAAAAAGAGAAGTCGGCAAAAGTACCAACTTGTTTATTATTTATTTTTAAGCCAAAAGATTGACAACAATCCTCAATTACTATGATTTTCTTTTTTTTACATAAACTAATAATTTTTAAAGTATCTTTTGCAAAAGTTCCACCGAGATGAGGTATTATAACTGCAGCTGTATTGACGTTTATTGCTTTTTTTATGCTTTCTAAAGAAGGGTTTAGAGATTTATCTATATCAATAAAATGTGGTTTAAAGTTAAGCTGTAAAATTGGCTCTATCAATCCAAGGCAAGAATATGAAGGAATAATTATTTCTTTTTTATTAAAATTTAAATTTAGCAATAAATAGTATAACGCATCTCTACCTGAATTTGTAAGAAAAACATCTCTGTTATAATTATAATATTTTTTTAAAAAATTATATAACTGATCATTATAATTGTTTGTAACTTTTCCTTCTTTCATTTTTCTAAACAATTTTTTAATATCAGAATCATTTATTTCACTTTTTAGAAATGGGATAAATTTTCCATTAAATATGTTGCTTGAATAGTTAACTATATCTTTAAATGTGATTTTATTTTCCATATACTGTGGTATTGTAACATTAAATTTTCCAACCAAATGAAATTTAATATACAAAAAAACTTTTTCAAATTTATTTTAAAAATTTTTAAGAATTATTATCTTAAAAAACATATTAAATGGGGAAATGAAAAATTAAATAACCCCATATTTTTTTTAAGTTTTGATTTTGAAACACAACGAGATATAAATCAAATTGAATTGCTTACAACTAAACTATTAAAGTTAAAAATTAAACCTTATTACGCAATCCCTGGTGAGTTAATTGAAAATAATAAAAAGAAAATAAAAAAAATTTGTAAAAAAATTACATTGATTAATCATGGCTATAAAATTCATACTGAATATTGTAAAAAAAAAAAAAAAAATTATTCATTACTTTCCTATTTAAATCTTAATAAACATGAAATTAAAAAAGATATTGTATTGGGACATGAGACCATTAATTCAATCTGCCATCAAAAACCGATAATTTTCAGAACACCTCATTTTGGTGAATATGCGGAATATGGAGATATGAAATATATTTATGAAGTAATTGGAAGCCTTGGTTATAAATTTTCAAGTTCAACTACTCCTATCTATTCAATAATAGAAGCTCCGATATTTACTAAAAATGAAATTTATGAATTAACTTCTTCTTCTTACTTAAGTAATCCTTTGCAAATAATTGATAGTTGGAGTATTTTTCATTCTGAATTAAATTTTAATGACTTAAATATTGAATTGAGAAAAATTACAAAACTATTGGATAATTACAATTTTTTTTTCAATATTTATTTTGATCCATGTGATATTATTGACAATAAGATGCTTTTTCATAGATTTTCAAATCTTGCAAAATATCAAAAAACTATAGAACAATTAAAATTTCAACTATGAAAAAAAAATTAAATGGGTTAGTTATTACTTACTGTTATCCACCTTACGAATCTCCAGAATCTTTTGTAACCTATAAGCTCATTGATGCACTCTCTTATTACTGCAATTTAACAATAGTTAAACCTAAATCTGAAAAAACAAAATACGTCAATCAAAATATTTTAAAAACCAATATTGAAGAAATAGAAGTTAAAATCCCTTTTTATATAAAAAAATTATTATCAATAAAGAGGCTACCTTTAAGACCAGACAGATTTCTTCTTTATTATCTATTTTTCAAAAAAACATTATTACAATTAGATACAAAAAAGTTTGATTTTCTTATGACTAGATCTCAGTTTCATTCAAGTCACTTATTAGGATTATTTTTAAAAAAAAAATTAAAAATCCCATGGCTAGCTCATTTTTCAGATCCTTGGTTTAATAATCCTGTACAAAAAAAAATATTTTTGTTTGAAAAAATAAGCCATTTCTTGCAAAAAAAAATCTTATCAAATACAGATATAAACATGTTTCCTTTAAATGAATTAAAAGACTATTTTAATATGCAAGCAGATACAGATATTGGGAAAAAAAGCATTATAGTTCCCCACTCTATTGCAAAGTATTATAAAGCAAAAAAACAAATTAATAAAAAATACACGATTAGATTCTTCGGCAAGATTTATGCGGGAAGAAAAGTTAAAAACTCGCTTATTGCGATTTCATATCTAGTTAAAAACAACCCAGACATTAGAGCTGAATTTTATGTTGATGATGATTTTTTTATAAATTATGAACATTTAATAAAAGAGTTTTCAAGAATTAGGTTTTTAAATTATTTAAGTTATTCAAATTATTTAAAAAAACTAAATGAAACATCTATTTTAATATTGATAGATATAGATGAAGACTTTGGAAATTTATTTTTTCAGAGTAAATTAGTTGATTATTTACAATCATATCGTCCGATACTACATATAGGAAAATCCATGACATATAATAAAAATATTATCTTAAAAAATAATGGAATGAGTTGTACAAATGATCCTGTAGAGATTTACAAAAAATTATCGATAATGTTAAAAAAAATTAATAAATTTAAACCAAACTATAATCTGATAGAAAGTTTTTCTTCACAAAAAATAGCTTTAAAGGTTTTAAAAACGATTGAAAATGCAGTAAATAATGATTCTAAAAAGCTTTAATTTTCTTTACGAACGATATTTATCAATTTTTCCTGTTTTACTTTTTTCAATCTTTTTAAGAATTTATTTTGATGGGAATATATTTCAACTTTCTGATTTAACAGTTGTATTTTTTGTATTTACTCTTTGTTTACCGTTTTTAAATAAAAGATTATTTATTCTAAATAATGCTTTGTTGCCCTTTTATTTCTTTATAATAGTTAGTCTCTATTCTTCCGTAAGCGTTGCTTCAAGTGAGTTGCAATTAACTTCTATTAAAAGATTTTTAATAATTTTAATTCCATCTTTAGTTATAGTCCATGCTTATGCTAATTATCCCAATATTGACTCTGTATTTAATAAACTAAAATCTACATTTATTTTATTTGTAGTGTGTCTATGTATTTATGCATTAGTAATTTATATTTTTGACTTTGACTTCTTAGTATTTTCCAAGAGTTGTTATTATGTCCAAGAAAATCCATTTATTTCCAATTTTCAAACATGTACGTATAACCCGGATCTTAAACTCTTAAAATCACATATTGTAACCAATAATTTTTCTAAGTTTGGTCAAATTTATTACACTAGAGAGGATCTTTTTGGTGGTAATAATTTTTTTTACAGACCATCAAGTCTATTTTCTAATGTCATTGGATTTTCACAATTAATTCTTTATGCAATTATTTTTATGCTTCAAATCGATAAGATAAAGTACAATTTTAGTTCAAAAATTATTTTTTTTTTACTTTTGTTTTCTTTTTTTTGGACATTTTCAAGAATCAATATTCTTATTTTATTTATTCTAATTCCATTCCTCTATTTTATAATAAATAGAAAGTTCCTTTTGAGTTTAGTAACTCTAATATCAACCGCATCTTTTTTTTTAATTATTAACTTAGATTATTTAAGCTTTATTATTGATTCAGGTTCATTAAACTTTATTGGCAGTCTATTTGATAGATTTGAGCTATACGAATTAACGAAATTAAACTTTAATAAGTACTTCAGTGGATTAGGTTTTGGGATATCAAGTGAGTCTTTAACTTATGCTTTTCATAATCAGCTTACAGAGCATAGAAATGCCGATGATATTAGCTTAACTTCTATTCCAATTACGGTTTTTGTCGAAACAGGTATTTTTGGACTCTTGTGCTACACAATGATTATTTCTTATCCAATTATTAATACAAAAAAATATTTTTTTGATGATGTAAATAATAAACATGCTTTAGTATTATTAATATCGATTTATTTTACTCAATTTTTTGATACAAGTTTATTTAGATTCCATCCAACCACTTTTCTTTTTTTTGTTATACTAGGCATTTTTGCAAATAAAATAAAAAAAATTAAATGAAAAATAATTACTTTGAAATATTAGAATTTTCTAAATCTAAAAAGAAAATGTGGAATGATTTTTGTTTAAAGTCTGATAGTGCCTGGCTTTGGCATACATATGAAAGTATAATATCTAAAACTTTTTGGATTAACCATCAAAACTTAAGTTTTTGTGTAATCGATAAATCAAACAGTAATAGGATTGTAGCAATCTTCCCAGTTTTTTTAGTTAAAAAGAAAAAAATAATTGATTACTCTACGCTTGAGTCTCTGGGTGGTACTGCTTTTGAAAATAATATCAGTAAAGTTAAGTATAAAAAACTTTTAAAATTTATGAAAGAATATATATCAAGCCTTCAAAGTCGTTATAAAGTCTACAAATGTGAAATATTACTATCAACATTATCAAAATCAATTATAGAATCTAAAAAAGTCATACCAAATCCGCTTGGAGAATTTATTAATATTGATAAATCCTCATTTACTTGGATTAAAAATTTAAAAAAACAGAATGTTAATGAACTATTCAAAAACCTTGATAGTAAAACAAAGCAATCAATTAATAAAAATATTAATACTTTAACATTTAATGAGGTAGATTATTTAGCTTCAGACTCTTTTTTAAATAAATACTTTTCATTGCATTTGGATACTTCAAATAGAAAGAAGATAAATCATCATTCAAAAAGTTATTTCGAATATATTTTCTATAAATTTCCCAAAAATAATAAAAAAATTTTTTATGTTAAAGAAAATGAAAATATTCTTAGTTTCGCGATATTTGGAATTTACAAAAAGAATGTAATATACTGGAGTAGTGCTTCAAGTAAAGATGGTATTGTTAAATCATCAAACTATTATTGTATGTGGAAAGCCATAGAGTATTTCCAAAAAAAAAAAGTAAACTATATAGAATTCGGTGAAGGTTTTTTTAATGATGACGATCAGAAGAATCTTGATTTAAATCATTTCAAGAAAAGTTTTAGTGGAGAGATGTATCCTTTATTTAGGGGAGAAAGGGTCGAAAATAAATTGAAAAACTTTGCCATTAATTTTTTACGAGAGTTTAACATATTCAAAAAAAAATGAGTATTATTTCAAATCTAGATAACAAAATAAAATTACGATTTATTTCTGAATTTTTAATAAAGTTATCAAATTTTTTAATTATTCCAATTATTACCTACAATATAGGGATAGAAAAATATGGTGTATATATAATTTTAATATCTCTGATTAATGGTTTTCTACCAATATTTTTATTAGGTTTAAATTTTACTATTATAAAAAAATTAGCAACTATTAAAAGTTTAGAAGTTAATACTCAAGGCATAGTTAATTCTTTTATTTTAATCACTTCATGTTTTATTTTCTTTATTACTTTATCACCTCTAATTATTAATAAATTCTTCAGCGAATTATCAGAATTCACTTATATAATAATCATCATTACCTATGTCACAACATTACAACTTATATTATTTGAATTTTTAAGAAGTAAACTTAAGTCAAATATTTTTTGCTATTTCCAAATATTTGATTCAATTTTTTTGATATTAATTATCGTTTTATTTGGAGAAATATCAAAATTAAATTTATTAAGTATTTTATTATTTATATTTGCCAACAAAACATTAAGTATTATTGGTATAATTATATATTTAATAAAAAGAAATATAATTAAACTCAAGAATATTAGATTTAATAAGAACATTGTAAATAACTATGTTAAGCCTGGTTTAATTTTTATTGCACTTGGGATTTCAGAATGGTTTATTAATTTTAGCGATAAAATCATCTTAAATTATTTTTTACCGCCACTATATCTAAGCATATATTTTACGTCAGCAATGCTTGCCTCAACAATAAATTCTCTTGGTTCAGTTTTTTGGTGGGATCTTTTACCAAAGTTAACAACTTTAAAGAAACAAAAAAAAGAAAATGAAATTTACGATCTGGTCAAAACCAAAAATTCCTACTTTACTGAGTATTCAATTTACTTAAGCTTTCTAGTAATAATATTTTCACCCATTATCCAGTTTGTAATCTTAAACTCTAATTTTGAAGTAAGTTACTTTATTTATTTCGTTTTACTAATGAGTGTCTATTTTCATCAAATTTCGACAGGTTGGGAGTTTTATTGCTATGTAAACAAAAGAAGTAACTTTATTTTTCTTAATTCTATATTTGCTGGTTTTTTGGGATTTCTTTTATATATCATGTTGATTCCTTCATTTCAAATATTAGGAGCTCTTATTTCTATATTTCTAACAAAAGTTATACATATGCTTTCTTTGATGATTTATGCTAGAAAGCACGGTTATAAAGGAAATATACTTGATAAAAATACTTACCATAAATTAATTATTTTTATGCTTTGTATTTTATTATTTTTTATTTTTTCCGATTTTAGTTTTTCACAATTGAGTAATCAATTTAATTCTTTAATTAAATTTTTTATAATTATATTTTCATATTTTTCTTTACTTTCTTTAACAAAGAATTTTTGTAAGTAAATTGTTTATTTTTAAAGACGATTTACCCCTTCCCTGATAATTCCTCCAAATATTGGTGTTTTTTAAATCAATACTATTTTTCTTATAATATTGAATCCTGTCAAATAGTTTACTACCATCAGCTTTTATAAGCATACCTAATTTGAGTCTTATTATATCTTCTCTTTCAGTAACATCTCTCGCAATTAAAAGCTTCTTACCAAGATACGCTCCTTCTTCTTGCACACCTCCTGAGTCAGTTATTAAATATTCTGCCTTGGATAGATATTTATTGAATTCAAAATAATCCAAGGGTTTTAAAAAATTGATTTTTAATTTCTCCTTAGGTTTAGATTTAAATGATTCTTTAATTTGATTTAAAATATTTGGGTTAGAGTGCACTGGCCAATTAACTGAGTATTCTGGATTGGTTCTGAGAAATACTTTTAGATTGTAGATAAATTTTCGCAAACTTCCATCGATGGCTTCTCTTCTGTGCATTGTAATTAATATATTATTCTTAGATTCTAACTTTTTTGATATTTTAGTTGTATAACCATCAAGTAGATAATCAATTCCAGGATTCCCAACTACAAAAATCTTATTTGATTTTATTCCTTCTTTTATTAAATTTCTCTTTCCGGAATTAGTTTGAGCAAGATGTATACTTGCAATTTTACTTACGTTTTGTCTATAAAATTCTTCAGGAAAGGGTTTATGAATATCATTTGTCCTTAAACCTGCTTCTAAATGTATAATAGGTATTTTATTTAGAAAACCATATAAGCTTGAAGCATAAACTGTGGAAGTGTCACCTTGTACAAATAAATAATCTACTTTTTTTTTTTTTAAAATCATATCAAAAGCAACTAAAAAATTAGAAATGAACATTTCAGTATTATTAAATTTTTTGATTTTTAAATTAATGCTATTTAATTTTGAATCTTTAAACGCTTTTAACAAATCGTCTTGCTGACCTGAGGAGATAATTGTGATTGAAAACTTTCTATTATTTTTTAGTTTTTCAATAACTTTTGCCAACTTAATAAATTCTGGTCTAGTCCCAAAAACAAATGTAATATTAATCATCATTCATATTTAAGAGATTTTTAATTTTATTTTCATTATTTTTTTTAATTAATTTTAAATTATACTTCCCTTTCTTCAGGTTAATAATTTCTTGTCTATATGATTCAACTTTATCAGAGGTCCAAATTATTTTAAATTTTTTGAACTCATATAAACTTTTTGATGGTTGTGAGTTTAGTATAACTGGAATGCCATTACTTAAGGCCTCCATTATTGTTTTAGGAAATTCATAGAATTTATGAAAAGCAATAAATGCATGATAACTCTGGATTTTACTAATTAATATTTCATTATTTATAAAACCTCTTAAGAATACTCTTTTGTGTAACTTATATATATCAATTTGTTTTTGTATTTTTAATCGTTCAGGACCATCTCCAAAGACTGTTAAAGTTACATTTTCAAGATTATGAAGAGCTTTAATAATATTTAATAATGATTTTCCTTTTATTAATCTTCCTACAAATACAAGATTTATTTTGCGTAAATTTATATTTGTTTCATTTATATTCTTTTTTTTTAAAATAATTTTATTGTATATTAATTTAATTTTTTTCTTAAATTCATCACCAACATTTTCTTCAATCTTCTTATATACAATATTTATTTGGTGTGCAAATTCATGAGATTTTCGCTTAAATCTTAGATTCATCAAATAAATTATCTTTTCTTTAAAAGAAAAATACTTTAAAAAAACAGTAAAATTTGTAAACGAATGAAGGCTTATTACTAACCTACAATTAAAAATCTCAGAGATAACCCCAGAAATATAACCGCTATATCCGTCCCCGATGCAAAATATTATTTTAGGTTTGCAAATTCTTAAACTTTTTAATTCTTTCAATATTAACAATTTATATAAATAGAATGGAATTAAATACTTAAGGAAATTATTTGTTAAAAATTTGCTATTAAATTCAATATAACGAAAACTTCGAGTACCACATAACTTCTTTAAGATAGATTTTGATGGTTTTTTACTTTTAACAAGAGCTAAAATAGTAATCTCTTTGTAGAATTTATCAGGATTGAAGTAGTTTTTTTTCACCTCTCCCTTGGTTACCCAGTCTATTAATTTTTGATCTAAAACCACTAATTTATTCATAATTTAAAAATTATTTTCTTATCAGAAACAATCAAGTCCACAACATTATTTTCTAATGCAATCATACCCTGATTAAGGTTCATAATAATTGGTTCTTCATGTACATTAAAACTAGTATTAATTAAACAAGGTATTTTAGTTTTTTTTGAAAATTGAGATAAAATGCCATAACACAACTTATTATTATGTTTATCGATAATTTGTACTCTTAAAGTATTATCATTATGTATAATATTTTTTAACTTTTGTTTATACTCATCTTTTACAGTGTAAGTTATAGTCATAAATTTAGATGAAAAATCTAATTCATTATAATTTAATAGGACTTTTTTTGCATCTTTATCCAAGAGCATTGGGCCGAATGGCATAAAGTCTGATCTATTTAACCTCTTATTTAATATATCAGTAATGTTTTTTTTTAGTGGGTTTGCAATTATAGACCTATTACCTAACGCTCTTGGTCCAAATTCCATTTGTCCATTAACAATTCCAACTATTTTATTCTTAATTAGGGAGTTTGAAATATAGTTATAAAGTTGCTTATCAGATAAATTAAGTATTCTAAATTTTGTTAAATTTATTTTATATGAATTTGAACTTATATCATTTCCATAGAACACATTATTTGTAACTTTGCTGAAAAATTTGGTTTTATATTTTTTTGAGCAATTTAAGTAAATTCCACCTAATACTAATCCACCGTCTCCCATATTGGGTGTAACATAAATATTATTAATGTCTTTTCGTTCCTTTATCATTTGATTAATTAAAACATTTGAAAAAAAACCACCAGAAACAATAAGATTTTCTTTTTTAAATTTATATTTCTTAGATAAGTAGTCTATAAATTCAGTAATAATTTTACTACACCAAAGTTGCAAAGAAGCAGAAACATCCTCTTTGTTAAAACTTTTATTTAATTTATTTTTCATATAATTTATTTGTAATGAATCATATGATTTTCCATAAAGTAAGAAATTGAAAAACCTTATTATGTTTTGGTAAAAACTTCTTTTTTGTGGTCCAAATCTTGATATAAACCTTCCATTTTTAAAAATTAACAAGGATTCAAATAATTGTGCATAAATATCCTTACCTTGAGCAGATAAACCCATAATTTTACCCTCGTCTTTAAGTCTTTTAAAACCAAGAAATTTAGTTGTATTTGAATATATGTCAGCAGGAGTATCATGGACTATTGAAGTATTTTTAGTGTAAAATGTTTTACTATTTTCAAGAAATTTGAGTTTATAATTTTTATAAGAATAAAAGGTCCAATTTAAACCATCCCCTCCTCCATCAAGTGATAATAAATAAGAATTATTTAACGGATAGGTAGCTAAAGATGAGGTTATATGACATAAATGATGATCATAATAAACGATTTCTCCCTTAAAACTGTTATTAGATAAATATTCTTGTAAGTAATTATGAAATGTTTTTCGTCTTAAAAATAAAAAAATTAATCTAACAAATAAAGGTATCTCATTGGAGTAATCAAATGACTTAAATTTAAAAAAAAAATAATTTTTATAACTTCTAGAGTGTTTTATTGATGTACTAGTGATAATAACCTTATCGATTTTATTCCAATTTATTTTTTTTTCTTTAAAAATAAAATCAATAGCTTTTTTTGGAAATCCATTAAAATTCTTTATTCTTGAAACTCTTTCTTCAGAAAGACCTATTAATGAAAAGTTGTCCATATACATGACACTTGCATCATGTCCTATATGTAAAGAGAGAATTTTTACCATATACAAAAGTATTAACTGACTATTAACTTATAATTTTAATTAGATAATTAACAATAATAAAACTTATTTTTAAGACTTTAGATCATTCAAAATTTTGAAGCAACTTAAACTCAGTTTGAAACCACTTTTTCACAAGCTTTAATTTTAATATTCTAAATACTCTAAATAATATAATGTATAGTAACAAAAAAAAGATTTTTGAAATGTCATTTTGTATTAAAAAAAAAAAAATCTTCGTCGCTGGTCATAATGGTTTGGCAGGTTCAGCAATTGTAAGAAGACTGAAAAAAGAAGAGTGTAAAGTAATTACAGTTGAGAAAAAAAAAGTAAATTTACTTTATAGAAACCAGATTAGTAAATTCTTTCAGCGTGAAAAACCAGAAATCGTTATCAATGCTGCAGGAAAAGTAGGAGGCATTGCTGCCAATATTAATAATCCTTTAGACTTTATTCAAAACAACATCACTATCCAAGATAATATCTTCCGCGCTTCTTATAATGAAAAAGTTAAAAAACTTATTTTTTTAGGTTCAAGTTGTATTTATCCCTACGATAGTAAACAACCAATTAAAGAAGAATATTTGATGAAAGGTGATCTTGAAAGAAGTAACGAATATTATGCCTTAGCAAAAATAGTAGGTATTAAAACATGTGAGGCATATAATAAACAATTTAATTGTGATTTTATAACTGTAATGCCTACAAATCTATACGGTGCAAATGACAATTTCAATCCCGAAACAAGCCATGTGCCTGCAGCTTTAATAGATAAATTTCATTATGCAAAGGTACATGACCATAAAAATGTTGTTATTTGGGGAGATGGAAAACCCTACAGAGAGTTTATGCATGCCGATGATTTTGCAGACGCTTGTATTTTTATTTTAAAAAATTATAAAAAAAAAGATATCATTAATATTGGAACTGGAGAGGATATATCCATAAAAGACTTTGCTCTTTTGATAATGAATGTAGTAGGATATAAAGGAAAAATAGTTTTTGATAAAAACAAACCTTCGGGAATAAAAAAAAAATTACTCGATATATCAAAACTAAAAAAAATGGGATGGAAACCAAAATTCAGACTTAAAAATGGAATCAAGAATTATTATCAATGGTATCTAGAGAATCTTAATAGATTAAGAAAATAATTAAATTTTTAATATATGAATACGTTAGAAAAAGTTAGAAAACATTTTAACCATTATGCAGATTTTAGAGAGAAATGGCTTGAAAAATCAAAATATTTTCACTCAGAAGACTTAGCTTACTTTAAAAGTTTGATTCCTAAAAATTGTAGTGTTTTAGAAATTGGTTGTGGTAACGGCAATCTGATTGGAAATCTAAATGTAAATAAGGCTGTAGGGATTGATATAAGTGATAGATTAATATACGAGGCTAAGAAAAAATTTCCAAACTGTAATTTTTTATATTCAGCAGTTGAAAATTTAGATGAGACATTTAAACGATCAGAGAAGTTTGATTATATCATTCTTAGTGACACAATAGGATATTTTGAAGATATACAGAATAATTTAAACCTACTTCATAACATTTGTAGTAAAGATACAAGAATTGTAGTCTCATACTTTTCTGCACTATGGTCTCCAATTTTATCTCTTGCATTAAAATTTAATCTTAAAATGCCTGATTTAAAACCACCCTTATTTAGTAGTTTGGACCTTAGAACCTTTTTAGAAATCTCTAATTTTGAAACAATAAAAATAGAAAAAAAGATCATTTTCCCTTTGAAATTTCTGGGGATAGAAAAAATTTTAAATAGAATTTTTGCGAACCTGCCATTTATAAATCATTTAAATTTGAGACAATATTTAATAGCACGGTCCAATAGTATCATAAATAAGAAAGTAGCTGACTCAGTAAGTATAATCATTCCGTGTAAAAATGAATCTGGAAATATACAAAAGTGTATAGAGAGAATACCAGAATTTTGTAAAAAGATTGAGATAATAATTGTTGAAGGTGGTTCATCTGATGATACTTGGGAAAAAATTAATGAAATTATTTCAAATAACAAATATTCAAAAAAGTTTAAAATTCGGTCATTTAAACAAGATGGGAAAGGAAAAAAAAATGCAGTTATGTTGGGATTTGAAAAAGCTCAGAATGAAATTCTTATGATCCTTGATAGTGACATGACAGTTCAACCAGAGGATTTAGAGAAATTCTGGAATAAAATTATAAATAACGACGGTGAGTTTATAAATGGATCCAGACTTATTTATCCAATGAAAAAAAACGCAATGCAGTTTTTGAATTATGTTGCAAATAAAACATTTTCTCATCTTTTTAGTTGGATTTTAGGTCAAAGATTCACTGATACATTATGTGGAACAAAAGTAATTTCAAAGGCAGATTTTATAAGATTGAAAGAGGTTTCCAATATCTTTGATAAATTAGATCCATTTGGAGACTTTTATTTAATTTTTGGAGCTAATAAATTAAATTTAAAAGTTCAAGAAATTCCGATTAGATATTTTTCAAGAGAATATGGTGAGACTCAAATTTCAAGATTCAAGGACGGTATCAAACTTCTAAAACTTGTTACCTATGCTTACTTTAAGTTTAAAATAATTTCATTCAAATAAAATATATTTAGTTATATACCAAGAGGTTACTATATTTTATTCCTCTGATTTGTATAAATGTATTCAAAAATATTTCTAAAAAGCATTTTGTTTTTATAGACTTTTTTAAATCCTTTTTTTATTAAAAAATTATGTACATTAGAGAACTTATAATTTTTTTTCAACATACTATCATAATGATGTTCGAATAAGATGATTTTAACTTTTTTGATTTCTTTAGAAAATCCTTTCAAAACATTTAATTCATAGCCTTCTGTATCTATTTTAACTAAATCAATATTTTTAATTTTTTTTAATCTTATAAAAGTATCTAATTTGATCAATTCTGCGTTAACGATCTGATTTTGTTTTTTTATTCCATAAATAAGGTTCAATATTTTTTGCCTTTTCTTGGTATATTTTGATTTTTTATTAGGTTCTACGAATGAATTTATTGGTGTAAATTTATATTTGAACATTTTTTTTTTTCCATCAATTTCACCTACTCCTTTAGGAATAAAAGTGACATTAGAAAAATTGATTTTTTTATTATGTTCAATTAGCTTTTTGTCTGCATCAAACGCATATATCATTTTTACATTAAAAACTTTATTTATTAATTTTATAGTTTCACTTCTATGACATCCAATATCAAGAACTATATCTAAACTCTGTCCGTATAATTTTTTTAAAAATTTTAAATTTTTGTATTGAGAAAAATTATCAAAGGCAACTAATATATTTTCAAAAATAAATTGAATCATGAGATCTTTTTAACAAAACAAAACCTATAATAAAGATAAAAAACAAAAATAAAGCTAATTCTAGGAATATATTTGGATATGATGAATTTAAAATATTAAAGAATGGTATTAGACATTTAACAAAGCAGGTCAATTATTCATATAGAATCCTATTTTTAAATATTGATAAATAGAAATATTTAGCTTTGTAAAAAAGATTTTATATTTAAAATTCAAAGTAGTTTCTTATAATTCAATTAATAACTAAACTAAAAGTATGTTTCTGAATAAATTAAACGAATCAAAAATACCAATTATTTTTTGGTCACTTTCTTTATTATATATTACAATTCTACTGATTGGTCCAAGAATTGACAAGAAAGATGAAAAGGATTTTTGCGTAAGAAACTTTTATATTAATAAGTTCTTTGGACATAGTATGAATTGTGACTCTGCAGATTGGATTCTTAACAGTAATAATCCATCAAGACTTTATGAATCAGAATCAATTAGGCAATCACGTCCCGGTTTAATTTTTTTAACTTATAATATTTCAAAATTTATAAATCTTTTTTTAAAAGATGATAATTATCCTAAAATTACAACCAACATAACAAACGGATCCAAAACAATAATTAATGAAGAATTTAATCCAAAAGTAGTATATTTAAGCTACTTTTTAGTAAATATCTTTATTTTATTATGTTCCATTTATCTATTTTTCAAATTATTTGAATTTTCTATTTTTAAGAAAGAAAACTATGAGAATTGGTATATTTGGCTTTCATCATCTTTAATAATAAATAATACTGTCAACCAATTTCTTTTTTCGCCATCTACTAAGTTTTTTAACATATTTTGTGCAATATTTACAATTTTTATATCAATCAAAATTCTTAAAAATGAATTTACTAAATATTCATTTATTTTAGTTTATTCTTTTCTAGGGTTTTTAATGCTTTTTTATGCAAGCTTTTTTATATCTTTTTTAATATTTACAATACTTTTCTTTGTGCGACCTGATTCAAAATCTATGTCAAATTTATTGTTAATGATTTTATTATTAGTGATTTATTTTTTACCCTATTCTATTTGGTTTTGGTATATTAAAAGTATAACTAATAGTTTCTACATTTCTTCATTAGAGGACTATGATTTTATATTTTGGATTTATAAATATTATTCTGAAAATGGTCTTACTTTAACTATTTTTAATATTTCAATGAGTTATGTAGGATTTATTAAAAAATTTTTAATTGAACATTCTTTGTTACTTTTGTTTATTCCTTTAGTATTTTTTATTAGATGTTCAATAAAATCAGATAAAAAAATATATTTTTCTGCAATTTTTTTTATTTTTACGTACATTTCTTTTTTCGTAGTTTTAGGACATATACCTTCAGACATTGTTTCTGTTATCATAATACCGATAGCAATTATTTTAACACACTACTTAAAATCAAATTTTTTACAAAATAATCAAAATGCAAAGAAAATTAAAATATATTTCTTCTCATCTTTATTAATTTACTATATTTGGTCTGCAACAAAGTTTGGACCTTACAGTTAATATCAAAAGAGTTTTCAATCACACTTTTGATTAAATGAAAGCAAGTCCGTTAAAATTACTTTTACATTGGTTTCTTTAATTATTTTGCAAATCTTATCAGAATTATTAACAGTATAGATAAATAAATTCTTAGAATCGAATACCTGGTCTACTAAAAATAAGTTTTGTTCTGAAGTACTAATAAGATTGAAATGAATTAGCTTTAGAAAATATTTCATAATAATCAAAAAAAATTTGTTATTAAAAAAAATAGGTAAATTATAAATTATTTTAAATTCTTGGGTTGATAAAAGTTTTAACTTTAGTAAATTTTGACTTTCCAAAAAGAGATTATTATATTTTGCCAGCTCATTTAATTTGTTACTCAAAATATCAATTTGATTAAAAGGAACTTCTTTCAGGTTTTTAAAGTCTATCCATAGATTGATATTTTTAAATTTGTCTAAATAGTTTAAACTTAAAGTATTTTTCAAATTTTCCAAAGGCTTTCCATGAGATAAATAAACCCTTTTAGTATTTTTATCATAATATACATCTATTTCTAAACCATTAATTTTAGAATTTTTAAAAATATCTATACCATTTTCAAAATTAATAAATTTTTCCTGTGCTTTGTGTAACCAAATTTGAGTTTTTTCGTTTTCCTCACTTTTAATTTTACCAAAACAAAAAATTAGAAAAAAAATTAGAAAAAATTTTTTCAAAACTTAATTCGCTTGCATATATTTGAGTTCATTTCCAAATCTTTGGTTAATATTCCCATAAAATAGGAATTTTGTTTCTTCTGAGATAAAGTCTACACTATAACCTAACTTTGCTAATATAAAATCATATAATGTTAGATTACTAATTTTTATATTATCTTTTTTATCTGAAAATTTAGAATAATAGAGGAATGGTATTATCCATTCATTAACATTGGGATTTAAACTATTACAATGTGTCAGTTTATTTTCAGCAATATATTGTCCATGATCAGATATATAAATAATTTCAGTCTTTTTATCCATCATAGATATTAACTTTTTCAAATAATCTACGCTATTTTCCTTGATACTATACATATAAATCGT
This sequence comes from uncultured Alphaproteobacteria bacterium, assembly GCA_902563305.1. Classification (GTDB taxonomy): domain Bacteria; phylum Pseudomonadota; class Alphaproteobacteria; order Methylaequorales; family Methylaequoraceae; genus Methylaequor. The sequence continues at coordinate 54,521 of CACEWP010000006.1, read as the reverse complement.
ATCAATATTTTGCTGATTAGTTAAACTATACTTTTCTAGATTAAACTGAGCGTGATAGGGAAAATGGGATCCATTTTTTATTACCATAATAAACTGTTTTTCATCGCTATTTATTAAAGTAATCAGTTTTTTTAATGTTAGTTTGTCACGTATACTTCTATCAAAGCCTCCAAAAAATATTTTTTTATCTATAGATCTTAACTCATCAAGGCTCTGCATATACTGATATCGATCATCTGTTTCTTGAGCAGAAATATAAGTAGTTTTATATCCATTTTTTTTTGCTAAAGACCAAAGATTTTCTCTTAAATATATTTTACTATCTTTATATTGCATACCGTTTATTAAAGCAAAAACAGATTGGGCACTACAATTATGTATTGAATAGAATGGTTTTAATCCTAAAAAATAATCATTGTTTTCATTATTAATTTTTAAAGCTTTATTAAAATATTTATAACTTATACTTTCATCAATTATTAAAACTAATTTATTTTGTATTTCTTCTTTAATTCCAATATTTTCATAAATAATTTCATAATTACTTGTCATAAATAAAAAAGGAAATGGTATCAATACCTGAAGTTGACTCGGTAAGCCTTGTGTTCCAAATCCACCTCTAAAAAAAGAAAATACAAATAAGAAAGTAAAAAAAACTAAAGTTAAAAATCTAAATCTGAAAGTTGTGAAAAAATTATTAACATTTTGAGAATTTATTACTAATAAGAAAGCAAACAGAAATATTATAAAATTCTTAATTATAACTTTCTTATATTCTAAATAAAATCCTTCATATAAACTTAAATTCAACTTTGCGATCTCTAAGTCATTTATATTAATTGTATTTCCAGAGATCTCATAAAAAGTTTGACTTAAGAAACTAGAGAAAAAAAATATCGAAAAAATTAAAAGCCTAACCAACCTAGATTTTATTGCTAGTAAAGAGTAAAAAATAACGAAAAAAATAATGGAAATACTAAAAAAGAATAAAAATTTTAAAAAGCTATTATGCGCTATATCAATTAATAATATTTCATATAAATTTTTATTAGTAAAAACTAAGTATATTAAAATAAAAAATCTTATTAAATTTTTGACGTTAATATAATTAGACATTTAAGACATATTTTTTTTAAATTAATAACCAAGAAAATCTTTAAGTTGTTTTGTTGATGCACTAGAATAGGCTATAAAAGGTCCATTTTTAAAGTTTTCTTTTCCATAGCTTATTTCATTAAACCTTTCATCAGTTACTTTACCATTAGCTGTTTTTAAGATTGCATGACCAGCAGCAATATCCCATTCCATAGTATTTCCATATCTAAAATAAAAATTAGCTATTCCCTCCGCAATCAAACAAAATTTAATAGATGAACCAATTTTTAAGATATTATTTTTTTTTTTTTTTAGAACTTGTTTAGTTTTCTCATCTATATGCGATCTACTAATAACTATATTAGTATTAGAAGGATTTTTATCAGAATTAATCTTTTTTAATTTATTATCTTCGTTAATTTTAAAAGATTCTTTTCCATTAGAATAATAACATATTTTTTTTGCCGGTATGTATATAACACCCAAACATGGTTTAGATTTTTTCAAAAATGCTATATTAACTGTAAATTCTCCATTTTTTTTTATAAATTCTTTTGTTCCGTCTAATGGATCAACCAAAAAAAAATCATCTGTTTCAATTTTTTTTTCTTTATTTTCCTCTGATATTATTGAAATACCAGCATATTTATTTTGTAAATATTCAATAATTATTTTATTTGCTATTTTATCAGCTTCTGTTAATGGAGAATTATCTTCTTTATTAACGAATTTAAAATTTGATTTATAAATTTTCATAATTTCACTTGAAGCTAATTTAGCAATACTAATTAAATCAGATGTGACTTTTTTATAATCATTTTTTTGAATCTTCATTTTAACAATCAATCTATTTTTATAATTGTTCTACCTTTAATTTTACCCTGTAGAATTTTTTTGGATATTTTTTCTAGATCCTTTAAGTTTCCAGAACTTTTAATTTCTTTAATAATTTTAAAATCTAAATATTTCACTAAAAAATTCCAAGCATTTAATCTTTTTCTATAAGATGCATAAACACAATCAATCCCAGATAGAGTTATATTTCTTAAAATAAATGGATAAACAGTGGTATTTAAAACATGACTTTTTGCTAAACCAGTTGAAACAACTATTCCATTATACTTAGTTTCGGTTAAAATAGTTGATAATATATCTCCTCCAACTGTATCTATAGCACCTGACCATTTTTCTTTAGATAGAGGCTTATTAGAGTATTTAAAATTTTCTCTTTTAAGAATATTTGATGCGCCAATGTTTTTTAAGTATTGTGAATCTTTATTAGTTAAGGCTATTACTGAAAAGCCTAGTTTATATAATAAATTTACAGCTATTGAACCTACACCTCCTGATGATCCAGTGACAATGATATTACCATGCGAAGGTTTTAGCTTTGAAATAATCTCTTTTACACAAAGAGCAGCAGTATAACCTGCTGCACCAATGACCATTGATTGTTCAAATGAAATTTTTTTTGGTAGATGTATTAGCCAATCACCATTTACTCTTGCAAATTGAGAAAAACCTCCGAAATGCTTTTCACCAATTCCCCAACCATTACAAATGACTTTATCCCCCCTTTTAAATCTTCTATGAGAGGACTCTAGAACAACTCCAGCGAAATCTGATCCAGGTATCATAGGATATCTTTTTATAATTGGAGCTTTATTTAAAATAGCCAATCCATCTTTATAATTAAAACTACTAAACATAATTTTAACAAGCACGTTTCCTGGCATTAATTCGTCAGTGTACATACTTTCTATACCACTTTTATTTTTATCTCGGATTACAAATGCTTTAAATTTTTGATTTTTCATGAGAAAGTTTATTTAATTTTAAAATTAATATAACTTTTTTTAATTTTTATAATAGACTTAAATATCAATGAAAAGACATAGAGGAAAATTTGATCTTAATAATACTCAACCATATGAACTAAGTAGATCAAGAATAGAAATCTTTTGTAAATGCCCTGCATGTTTTTATATGCAGCAAGTAGAGGGAATTGTTTTCCCGTCAATTCCAGGTTTCAATATTAATGAAGCTACAGATATTTTATTAAAAAGGGACTTTGATTTTTATAGAAAAAAACAAGAATGTCATCCTTTCTTAATCAGTAGAGGTTATTCATTCCTAATTCCTTTTCAACACGAAAATTTTGAATTATGGACTCAAAGTTTACATTTTGGTGCAAAAGACAGAATGCATTTTGATCACCTAGATACAAATTTAAGAGTTGGGGGTGGGTTAGATGATGTATGGCTTAATCAAAAGACCTCTAAAATTCATATAGTTGACTACAAAAGTACTTCTCAAAAACAAGATAATGGTCCAATAAATCTTGATGATCATTGGAAATCAACATACAAAAGACAGATGGATTTATACGTCTGGATTATGAAGAAAAAGGGATTTGATGTTGATGATATAGGTTTCTTTTTATACTGCGATGGAGATAGATTTACTCAACATAATTTTTTAAAAAAAGATAAAGCTTTAATGGAGTTCAAGATGACATTAATTGAATACAAGACTAATTTTAATTGGATAGAAGAGACACTAAAGCAAATTTATCAAACCTTAAGATTAAAGTCTAGGCCTAATCATTCAGAAAATTGTGAATATGGAAATTTTTTAAGACGCTCGTTTAATAACATTGATTATTAAGAATCTATACCCCTACCCCTTCCATGCATTTTCCCTCGAAAATAATTTTCTTTTGAGGTTTCAAATCAAATAATTTTAGAGTTTTTAAAGATATTTTTCCGTTTTTATTGTAAAGATTAATCTTTTTGTTGGTAGTCTTTTCAATTTTATTTATGTCCTCCAAAAGTTCATAATAATCGAACTTATAGAATGTTCTTTTTGTTTTTCCAGTCGATCTATTTATAATATAAGACTCCAGATAATATGCTTGAGAAACGAAAGTATTAATAATTATAATATTTTTTTTTTGAACAAAATCATCGATGAGTATTCCTTGATGATTAAACCATGAATTTCTAAGCCGATATTTAATGTTGTCTCTGGATATTCTCTTTTCAACATTTACCTCAACTACATCCCTACAATTATAATTTTTGCAAATTTCTGTTCGGTCAAGATTCGGGTTATTATTTTGACTAATATTTTTTTGTTTCTTTGCAATTAAATTTGGATCGTATTCGCATTCAAATTTTATTATATTTGTTGAGCTAGCGTTTACTTTAGAAAAGTTAAACAAAAGAATAATTATGTAAATTAAGGTTTTCAATTTATTTAATTTTAATAAAAATTATTTCTCAAATACATTGGTAATATCGGTCTTGTATAATAATTATTGATATACTCTGAATAATACCCTCGTATAAAATCTTTATTTTTTGAGGTTTCAATATCAATTAAATTCATATATCTAAACATTGCTTCATTGTCTGAAATTTCTTTATTAATAACCATGAGTTTCAGTCTTTCGATAATTTTCACGAATCTTTTATTCTTTATTTTACAATCAGGTTTATTTTCACAATCTTTCATAATGTCTCCCAAAGCACATGAAGCTAAACTTGTGAAATCGTTATATTTATCCTCACAACGTAAAAAATAATCATGAGAATATTTAATTGGAGTACATGAAGATATTGTAATAGCTAAAAGTAAAATAAAGATTTGCATATAACTTAGATAGTTATTTATTTTTACGTTTATATATTTTTTTAAATTTATATCCAAATTTTATTATATTACTCAAAATCACATCTTGAAATTGTAAGACATTTATTATATTTTCTTTCTAAGAATGAGTACGATCTTTGTTTTTTTTATGCGGAATATATTTTTTGTACTGATTAATAAAAAGATAACAGAATAAAAAAATTCTTTACTGATCTTAACGGAGAGATGGCAGAGTGGTCGAATGCACCGGTCTTGAAAACCGGCAAGGATGCAAGTCCTTCCAGGGTTCGAATCCCTGTCTCTCCGCCACTATCCAGAAGCCCCAGAATCCCTAAACTTTAGAGCCTTAATTTTGTAATTTTACCCCCCAAGATTACCCCCCATAAATATATTGACCCGGGAGAGGAAAAATATCGCGGGTTATTATTGTTTTAAGATTAGCGTGTAATCATATATTTATATTTGAAATTAATAGTTAATCTAATAGAATTTTACTTATGATAAAATCAGATATTATTCAAATAGAAGATTTAATAGAAAAAAACGATTTAGTTGTTCCGTCATATCAAAGAAGTTATGACTGGAAATTATCAGAAATTGAAGAATTTTGGAATGACCTTGAAATGCATTATAATGATAAATCTAAAAGAAAAAATAACCAATCATCGGACGGAACTAATCTATTCTTAGGAACTATTATTTTATATAAGGCCAATGATAGTGTTTATGAAATTGTGGATGGACAACAAAGAATTACATCTATTTTTATACTTCTAATTGCCTTAAGGTCAAAGTTATCTGAATGGATAGAAAAAAAAATTGAAGTTCAAGGATATAACTTTTCAAAAATAAGGGATAAGTTTTCTGAGTATATTGCCTATACAGATTCTTCTACTGGAATGTTTGAAAGCACTAAACTTAAAGCCTCAAAAAAAATTGCTAATACAATAGAGTATATGTGTCATGACAATTGGGATGGAAACTTTCTTGATGAATATAATGGAATAAATACAAAAAAAGAAACCAAAATAATAAAGCCGATTTTTGAATTTTTGTGTAAACAGTTACAGGGAATAGAGCCGAAAAAATTCAAGTATTTTATGAAGGCAATCTTACATACTAAAATTATAAGAATTGAAATTAATGATATGGAAGAGGCATTTGCCCTTTTTGAAAGAACTAATGCAAGAGGTAAAGATTTAGAGGTTTCAGACCTACTTAAAAATCACCTTTTCATGAATTGGAATAAAAAAAGTAATTTAGTTTTAGAGGAAGAATGGGATGAAATTTCTTCGAATTCTCAAAATCAACTAATAAGAATGTTAAAATACTTTTATGTAAGTCAGAATGGATACATTACTAAATCAAAATTGTACAAAGGTTTTAAAGATTTAAGTAAAGAAAAAAATGTTGAAAAATTATTGATTGACATAAAAAGATTTTCAGAGTTTTTTGACGTTTTCATGAATTGTGATAAACAAAAATTCCTTGAATATTTTTTAAATATAACTTTGAAAAAAAATGGTACATATTGTGTTGACGAATTGCAAATCCATAAAATAAGAAAATCAATTGTTGGAATAAATTTTTTTAGAGTAACACAGTGTTACCCCTTAATATATTCTTTTATTAATGCTTTTAGATCATTGAATTTATCTGAAGATTATGATCGAAAACATAAAGTGCTCTTAAATTTTTTTCTATTATTAGAAAACTATCATTTTATTAACAATTTCATTTGTGATCGAGTTGGAAATGAAATTGAAAAATTATATGCAAATACCTGTAAAAAATTTGCATTAGCTAAAGATAAAAAAAGTTTTCTATCAACATATGTTGAATTATTTTCAGAGCTAAAAAAGAAATTAGCTGGTAGAGAAGAATTTACAGAAAGATTTACTCAGTTAAATTACTTAGATGATAATACCTCAGATTTCATGTATATTTTTGATAAAATTGAAAATACTAATTCAAAGAAAGATGTGTCAGATGCATATGAATTCTTTGATATTAAGAATCCCACGCTAAGGAAAAGATATAACCTTGAACACTGGTTACCTCAAAACCCATCACAAAGTCATAATAATGAAATGAGTTTTGTTATTCATAATATTGGTAATTTATTAGTTATTCCGTCTAGAACTAATATTAAACTAGGAAATAAATTACCAAAAGAAAAATTTGATTTTTTATCAAATGACGAGTTTTATTCAATGCCTCATATAAAAGAATTTTTTCTAAAGTATGAAAAAAACTTTGATAACTGGAATAAAGAAGTGATTGAGCAAAGAGCAGAAGAATTGGCAATAAATTCTTATAATAGAGTTTGGAATTTCTATGTTCCCTCATATTAAAATTAATTAAAGATAAAATATATTATTCATTTAATAACTAGACCTTTTCCCTGTCTCTCCGCCACTATTTGAAAGCCCCAGAATCCCTAATCTTTAGAGCCTTGATTTTGTAATTTTACCCCCCAAGATTACCCCCCATAAATATACTAACCCGGGGGAGGTGAAAATAATCCAGGTTATTTGGATTACAAATTTAATGGATTGTTTATTTTTATTTTATATTAGTTTAATCTTTTAAAAATGAAAAAATACTTTGGAATAATATTATTGATCTTATTTTATAGCTCAGAAACTTTTGCAGTTGAGAATAAATCATGGAAATTTTTAGATAATTACTTAACACCCAAATGTTTTGTTTACGAATGGATGTCTAGTGATAATTTTGAAGATTATTATCTAAAATACGGACCAAATGTTATCGAAGCTTATTCTAATCATACTCAGGATATGAGTTCACAACAAAAAAGTGATTTTTTTTTTAAAAGGATAGGTCATTATTTTAAAAAATATATCCCACTTAATGAAACTTTTGAAGCGTCATGGGGTAAAGATAATCTTACCTTAACTACTTTTTTAAATGATTGTTCTACAAAAAAGAATTTTAAAATCAACTATGAAAAAAATTTTTACGAGGTTGTTGTTAATGACAAATTAAAAGACAAGGATCTAAAAACTAAATGCCAAATTCTATCACCTCAACTTGTTCGTGAACTTAAGTGTTTAGATATAAAAACCATTAAATATACTGAAGTATTTTTCCCAGGTTCTATGCCCCCAGTAGCTCACCACAATATTTATGGAATTTATGAATTAAATAATGAAAAAATTATACTTCCTTTGGCTTTCGATGTTATCATTGAAAAAAAAGAAAAAATACAAACAAAGCTATTAAGAAAAGATTTTTTTTCCTGGTTGGGTTCACAAAAGGAGTACACAAATACTAATCAACTTATATGGGATGAAGATTTCAAAATATACATTAATAAAACCACCCCAGAAATAGAAGTTTTGTTAGGATTTACAAAAAGAAAAAAAGAGAAATTAATCAGAAGCTTTAGAGCAGTCATAGGTGGCCCACCAGATAAATTGATTTATTCAAAAAATAGAAGATATTTATTAGCTTCTGCTTGTAGACCAAGTGAATGTACTTCAAAAGGATTAATTTGGTTTGATACTAAAGATGAAAAATCAATAGGACTAATAAAACATTCCTTTTGGGATAATCCATCAGAATATAAAAAGAATCAAATATTTATTTTTTCAAATTATTATAAGGAATTACCAAGTGAGTTTGTAAATACTATAAGTGTTTGGATGAAAAAAAATGAAATAGTCCCATCTATAATTAGATTCTTTAATTCAGAAAAAGAAATAAAACAGATTAAAAGTTTTTTCTAGTTAAAACCTGGCCTTTTCCCTGTCTCTCCGCCACTATCTGAAAGCCCCAGAATCCCTACTCTTTAGAACCTTTATTTTGTAATTTTACCCCCCAAGATTACCCCCCAAAATAAATTTATTATTGAAATGTTATATTATAACACTTAATATATGTCTTTTGATTTTAACTTAATTAAATTTTGTGGAGAATTTATTATGAAAGTTTTAGATAAAAAACTTCCAGTCACAGTATTGTCGGGGTTCCTCGGTGCAGGTAAAACAACTCTTTTAAATCACATCCTTAACAATCGACAAGGTCTCAAGGTTGCAGTTATCGTAAACGATATGAGTGAAGTAAATATAGATGCTAATCTAGTAGAACGTGGAGGTGGTAACTTATCTCAAACTGAAGAGAAACTTGTAGAAATGAGTAATGGATGTATTTGTTGTACTTTACGTGAAGATCTTTTGGTACAAGTTAGAGAATTAGCAACTGAAGGTAAATTTGATTACCTACTTATAGAAAGTACTGGTATCTCCGAACCTTTACCAGTGGCAACTACTTTTGACTTTCGTGATGAGGATGGAGCAAGTTTATCCGATGTAGCAAAACTTGACACAATGGTAACTGTTGTAGATGCTGCAAATCTTATCAAAAATTATAGCTCCACTGATTTTTTAAAAGACAAAGGAGAAAGTCTAGAAGATGATGAACGAACACTTGTTGATCTTCTTGTCGAACAAATTGAGTTTGCTAATGTAATTCTATTGAATAAGATTGACTTAATATCCTCTGAGGAATTAAAAACTGTTAAAGCAATTATAAGTGGGCTTAATACTGAGGCAAAAGTCTTTGAATGCTCACACTCCACTGTCAATCTAAATGAAGTTATTGGTACCGGTTTGTTTAATCTTAAACAAGCTCATACACATCCTTTGTGGGCAAAAGAACTCTATAACTTTAAAGATCATGTTCCAGAAACAGAAGAGTATGGGATTACAAGTTTTGTATATTTAGCCCGTGAACCATTTGATCCATCAAAAATCCATAATTTTTTTAATCAAGAATGGCCAGGTGTAATTAGATCTAAAGGTTTTTTTTGGATTTCAAGTCGACCTGAATTTATTGGTGAAGTTTCTCAGGCAGGTGCATTTGTTCGTCATCAGGGAATTGGTAGGTGGTGGACGACTGTACCTAAAGATCGTTGGCCAGAGGGACCTGATTTTGATGCGTTAATGGATAAATATTGGAATAAAGATTTTGGTGACCGTCGACAAGAAATTGTTTTTATAGGTTTAAAATCTGAGATGGATGAAAAGAATATTCGTCAGAGACTGGATGCTTGTTTGATAAAGAACTATCTTGAAGATCCAAATTCATATCATAAAGCCCTTGATCCCTTCCCGGTATGGTTTCAGAAGGTAGCTTAAATTAGTATAAAACCTGGCCTTTTCCCTGTCTCTCCGCCACTATCCAGAAGCCCCAGAAGCCCTGTGCTTTAGAAGCTTGATTTTGTAATTTTACCCCCCAAGATTACCCCCCATAAATAATTAAAACCAAAGTAGGATAAATAAGCTCGACTTATATGAGTTGTTGAAGTGTCAATAGTAGGATAAAGTTTAAATATGTTATATAATATATTTGTAACAGACTCTGATTTTATATACTTTATAATTTTAGGTGGATTATTTTTGATTATTTTTCTATTCACTAGAAAAAAATAATTAGTTAATAATTTTATAACCGATTCTACCTTGCACAAATATAGTTGAACATTTTTTCAAATTGAGAGTTGGGTGGAACATGTACATCACCCTTGGGAATATTTGCATCTTTAGCTAAAACTTTTCCCTCACCATTTTTTTTAGGATGGGCAAATATAGTCAAGAATCTAATTATATCATCTTCACAATTATATTCTAATTTAGTTAATTCGGACGCAACCAAACCATTAGAAGGTGGATTGTAATTTATGATATGCCAAGCTATAACCTTATTGTTTCTTTTTAATTTGATAGAATTAATATCAAGGTAGAAATCATCTCCAGTTCTACTTGTTCCTACATATTTAAATTCGGATGCAAAACTATAAGAACTTAGGGTTAAAAGGGAAATAAAAAAATAAAGACCAGATTTAAGAATAAACATTTCAAACGTTTTCTTAATCTTTAATTTTGAGTTAACCATTGTAAAGATTCTACAGATGACTCAAAGACACCAGGCTGACAAGACCAAATAGGTGTCGCCTTCGGTGAAAAAATTCCTTTGATTTGAACTAAAGTTACACAACCATTTGAAGACCTAAGCACAAATTTTGGTGGAAAATTACTTATAACAGCCAAAAATTTTGTTTCTCTAACACAATGAATTGAGTCATAAGCACAATTGTATACAACTTTCGGGCTGTAGTTAATTGTATTTTTACTACCAACAGTCATAAAAGTTGTACTATGCATAGCACGAATAAAATCTTCTGAGGATGAATATACTTCCATAAATGTACCCTTGTTAAATCTTATAATTTTTAAAAAATATTTACAAACTAAAAAAGTGATTTTGAAAATTGCTCAGGAAAAAAATCACAAATTTTTAGCCATTCATCTTTATCCATATTATCGGCAGGTTGACCTCCCATTAATTGTGTTCCTTGATTGAAGAATAAAATTAATTGATCAATTGCTTGAGGTAAAAGATGTCTGGAGTTCCAAAGTAGAACCCAAATATCTCTTACCTTATCTCTGACATCAGGTTTGATTCCACAAGCAATGAGTGTCATCCACACTTCTAAGGAAGCATTTGTTACTTTATGAATTTCCTTAATATCATCTTGAATATCACCACCCATTTTTTTTATATTTGCTCTCATTTGCGATTGTTGAATCTTTGAGGTATTTCTTACATATTCGATTTCATCGTAAAGTCGAATTAATTGTTGTCTTGGATAATCATATGTATTCCTAATTACATCTGAAAATTCTGGCATCATTGCACTTGACTGAAGTCTGTGTACATTAGCCATTGCTAAAACTTTAGCTCTATAAATTGGTTCATACATTTCTAAATCTCTTTTTAGAATATCAACACAAGCCCAAACCTTAGCATTCTCGCCCTTTTTTTTTATCCAATCAAACAAATATCACCCTAAATTTAAAAAAATTATTTTCTGATTCATTTAATATAAGCACTTTCCAGTTCTAGTTAGTTTAATTTTCTTTTCATAATAATTGTAAGAAAATACCTTATAACTAGTCCAGGTTATATTTAGTTTTGTATCTAATTCATAAGTTTGTGTGGCATTAATTTCCTTTGGTATTTCCTTTTGTTTGCTCTCTAAATTAAGTTCATTATTTTTTAAATGAGTGTAAGTTGATACAATCAATATATTATCAACAAGATTAAACTTATAGTTTCTTTCTCTTTTCCATTCTTCCTCGGTTACCTGAAGAACATTAGGGGGATGCCACCAAAACCACTCTTTTTTTGGAAGATAAACCATACCAAAAGATTTGTTCTCAAACTCTTCATCGACTTTGCTGCCATTAATTTCTTTAACACCAGTATCATAGTAACAAGAAAATAATCTTGCTTTAGAGTTTGTAATGTATGGAGCCAAAACAATTAGCAGAACTAGAAATTTTGCATGAAATAGTATTCTCATCTATTCATAATAAATAATTAACCTGGGGGTTGTCTAGTTTTAAAACCTGGCCTTTTCCCTGTCTCTCCGCCACTATCCAGAAGCCCCTGATTCCGTAAGCTTTAGAGCCTTGATTTTGTAATTTTACCCTCCAAGATTACCCCCCCATAAAATTAATATTAAAAAGGAAATTTTAGAATGGACTATTTTAGTATTTATTTTCTATTTTAATAATATCTTGTGCGGCATATTTTAATGAACCTTCTGCAGTCATTGGAACTCTACCAACATGATTAGGTAAAAAAATAAACTTAATATTATCTCTTAACCATACAGAAGTTTTATAATTGGTCTCTCTGAATCGAATAATAAATTCAGGTTTATTCCAATTAATTGGTTTTAAAGAACTGTTAAATGCTTTGCCAATCTCTTTTCTTTTTAGAAGTTCACCCTTCAGTCCACCCATTAATACAAATCTTGGCTTAAGTTTACTAATTATATTAAACGTCCATTCTGCATAACTTAACTCACTTATTCCCGAAGCACTCGATGATTGACTTTCACTTAGATTTAATGCACCAATTAAGCTCAGAGCTTCATCTTCAGTTACTTTTGAATCTAAATTATTTATTACTAAAGTTCCGAGTTTTCGTGTTTTTCTCCAAAATCCAGCTTTATCGTCATAAAATAAACCATTATGCGGCTTTCCAATTGAAGGACTATAATCCAATATAGGTTGATATGGGTCTGGTGATCCACCAGGAGATGCTCCAACAAAAAGAATTAATGGATTAATTGAGGTTGGCATTCCAAAAGGCCATCTTTTTTGGGGTGAACTTTCAATTAGTTGCTGTTTTAATAAAATAAGCTCTTTAGGATCAGTGGATTTTAGAGCATCTAATCTTTCTCGAGGACTAAAACTAAATAACATATTCATGACCTTACATTATAACAGAATTAGTTTATTCTCATCAAAAATCACCTGGCCTTTTCCCTGTCTCTCCGCCACTATCTGAAAGCCCCAGATTCCCTAATCTTTAGAAGCCTGGTTTTGTAATTTTACCCCCCAAGATTACCCCCCATGAATATATTGACCCGGGGGAGGAAAAATACCCCGGCTTGTTTTGGTTGTTGTAGTGTCTATGAGGATATTGATCAGTTACAAACACCTGCAAGTCCAGTTGCACAAAGTACACCTGGGTCTATGGTTGTAGCAGAGTTTAAAAAAGTTGAGCCCGTATTTAATGATGTACCTAAATAATACCCAGCACCTAATAGTATTCCAATTTCTAATAAATTAGATAAAACTTTAACGACATTTGTATTATCATTATCAGAACGGACATAATTATTATTGATATTTGGTTGGTAACAAATCCAAGAATTATTCTCAAAAATTGTTATCATTTTTTTCTTGCTACATTTTTTTTTTGCTTCGGTATAAGATGAATATTCATTTAAATTATTAGTTACATTTTTATTTACTGAATAATCTTCTAATTTAAAAACTTTTAAATCATTCTTTTTTTTATGTAATTCAATAATACATTGATTAAAATCGTTTGTTTGATTTTCAAATCCTATAGATGAACATGCTTTTTTGTAAATTCCTATATTTTTAAAATTATCAATTTCTTTTGCTTGTTGGAGTTCTTTCTTTACTTGAGAACATTTATAAAAAATTTTGGGATATACATTATGTTGATTAGAAGCTTGAAAATAGTAATTTTTAAGAGTACCAAAGTTTTTACTGTTACAATAATTAGTTAAATATTCTTCGATAAATAACTTATCAATGGGACATATTTTGTATGGATTTTTTTTGTATTCTTTAAGATTATTGAAGTATTTATTTCCAAAATCTGGCATGTTTCCAGGCCTAGTTTTTCTTGCTTCTTGGTAATGTATTACCTTATCTTCATATTTCTTAGTTAATTCTTTAATTTTACCATTACTGCATAATAAAAAGTTAATGTAATTATCAGAGTTTATTTCTATATAATCCATTCCGTTTTCAATTTTATGAAAACTTTCATTGGTTATTTTATTATGAGAATCACCTTTTTCTAAATTTAGGTTATTGTTGGTTGAATTCGATATAACATTCTCTCTCTTGTTTGATATTGTTTGACAACCATTTACAAATAAACTTAAAACAAGAATCAGAATTTTTGCCTGAAATAGTATTCTCATCTATTCATGATAAATAATTAACCTAGAGGTTGTCTACTTAAAACCCTAGCCTTTTTCCCTGTCTCTCCGCCACTATCTGAAAGCCAAGGATTCCCTACTCTTTAGAAGCTTGATTTTGTAATTTTACCCCTAACTTTCACCCCTAAAAAATATTGACCCGAAAAAAAATAGTTTGACAAATGCATCTCATTTTAATGTTCTGTTAAGATATACTCATTCGAGTTTTTAAATTTTCTTTGATATCATATAGAAGCAATACATTTCCTCGCTGTTTCTTCATTATGAAGTTTTTAAAATCACTTCATACTTGTTTAATTATATTCACCGATAGAGTTGTTTAAAGTGAAATAACAAGTTACGATCACCAATTTAGTTTAGATAAATTTAAAGGGATTTAATAGATGAAAGATACATTTATGCGAAGTTGTGAACATTGGAGTGAATCAAGTCGCAATGAAATGCAGAATTTTTATACTCTTGCCTCTATTGATTATAAACATCTAGCAGAGAAATTTAACTGGAAAGAATGGTTTGAAGCACATCAGGCTAATATTGGCAAGCGTGGACTAAAACTTCTAGATATTGCCTGTGGATCAGGTAAATTTCCTTCAGCACTAATTCAAAATGCTAATTTGTCACACGCAAAAATATTACCAGTGGAATATTCGCTACTAGATCCGTCTTCATTTTCAATTGCAGAAGCACGCAAGGTTATTCAGTCACCATTTAAAACTAGTTCAGAATTTGAAACTACTCTACAGGAATTTTCTTGTGAGCGAGAAACTTATGACATTGTCTGGGCAACGCACGCTCTTTACGCAATTCCAAAAAACGAACTTAAAAAGGCTTTAAAACGTTTTATTTTTGGTATGGCTAGATCCGGTTTTATTGCTCATGCAAGTGAAAAATCTCATTACCTTCGATTTTACAGACATTATTTAAATGGTTTCAAAGGTGGTTCTGGAGAACCGTATTCAAGTGCTGAACAAATTTTACAAATACTAAAAGAGATTGATATTCCTCATAAAGTTGAGAAAATTACATACGAAAATGGTGTTTCAGAGGCAGCATCTTTACAAGTTGAAGGATATCTGCAACGTTGTGTTTTTGATGATACAATTGACCTTGAGAAAATGCTCAAAAATTCGGTTACTGGACCTTATCTAGACAATTGTATCAAAGATGGACAATGGTGTTTTAAGCAAGAAGTAATGATGATTTTTCTATCAAAAGATTAATTTTTATGACTAAGAGTATTTTTTTTCTAGATGTCGAATGTGAGAAAGCAATCATAATTTTTAATACATGTTTATAAAACGAATTTTACTCGCTACCACACCAGAACTTAGTCTAGGTTTATTTTTAATTTTTAGCTCGAGCGTTGGTCAAACTTTCTTTATTTCTCTTTTCTCTGGAGAAATAAGAAATGCATTTAATCTCTCTCATGGAATGTTTGGAATACTTTATTCAGTTGCAACACTAACAAGTGCTATACTTTTTTTTTGGTTAGGAAAACTTACAGACCAATTAAATTTGACTGTTCTTGGATTAATAACACTAGGAATATTAAGCGGATTTTCATTTCTTTTATCAAGTGCTGAAACACTTCTCATACTTTTCTTGTCTTTATTAGGTCTTCGCTTATTTGGTCAAAGTATGATTAGTCATATAGCAGTAACCGCGATGGCCCGCTGGTTTTCAAAGAAAAGAGGAAGAGCTTTAAGTGTTGCACTAATGGGACACCCTATTGGAGAGGCACTATTACCATCTCTCATTACTTTCTTTTTATTTCAGTACACATGGCGAGAAATCTGGATTGGAATAGGTACGTGTATAATAATTATTTTTTTACCTTTAGTTTACTGGCTTGGAAGACACATCAAATTAAATAAGCATGATTCATATAATAGTAAACAAACAAAATCAAAAAAAAATTTGATTGTTTCTTGGAATCGATCACAAGTGTTAAAAGATTTAAGATTTTACCAGGTTCTTCCTGGATTACTTGCTTCTCCCTTCATAGTGACTGGAGTTTTTTTTCATCAGATTCACTTGATTGAAACTAAATCTTGGTCGATTACACTTTTAGCATCCTCATACCCTTTTTTTGCTTTAAGTGTAATTGGGGTAACTTTTGGGGCTGGCTGGATAATCGATAGATTCGGCACAGTGCATTTATTGCGTTTTTTTTTGTTACCGCTTGCATTTGGTTTGCTCTTAATAGTAGCTACAGACAAGGCATTTGCTATTCCTATATTTATGATCTTAATGGGAGCATCTGCTGGATCAGCAACTATTGTCATAAGTACTCTGTGGGTTGAACTTTATGGAATTAATTATCTTGGTTCAATCAGATCTATGTTTTTTTCTATGGTTGTGCTTACTACTTCAATCTCTCCAGCACTTATAGGATTATTATTAGACACAGGTGTAACATTGGAAATCCAATTTATTATATTTGTAATTTATATCTTTATTTGCTCAATTATTTTTGCAATATTAACACCTAATCTTTTAATTGCTCGATCCCCTCCTTCATAAAGCTTTTTAGGATTTAGCAGCTCGAACTGATGTTATTTTCTTAATAGTTTAAAAACAAAAAAAGTAAGAATTCCAGATATTATACCTGGAGCTACCTCGTAAATATAAGTATTTAGTTCGTAATGTCTCCATACCATTAATGTTATCAAGGGTATAATCATCATCATTAATGATGAAAATTGAGAAACTTTTTGTTTTAGTGAGTTAACTATTAATAAAGGAGAAAAGCAACAAGCTAATGTTGACCATGACATTAAGACAAGGTTAAAGACGTTTTTATTATCATTTATTGCAATTGTAACAACAAAGACTGTGATAATTAAAGTTGCTAATTTATTTATTAAATAATTGTTATTTTTATTCAATGAAAGATCGTTTGTAATTGAAGCTGTACAAGCAAGTATTTGAGAATCTGCTGTTGACATTGTGGCAGCAAAAATACCAGCTAAGATTACTCCAACAAAAAATTCAGGTAATAAACTTTGTGCCAAAGTTGGTAAGGCTAATTCTGGGTCCATATTGTTGGTTTCTGGGATTAGTAATCTTGCTACAAAAGCCGCTAAAATGGAAAATAAATAGAATAAAGTATACCAAGTGTAATAATATATTCTTGTTTTTGGTATGTTTTTAGTACTATCAATTGTCATAAATCTTACCATAACGTGAGGTTGACCTATCACACCCACACCTGAGAAAAACCAACCGATAATGAACATGTATGGAGCTAATAAAAATTCTGAAAAATTTGTTGATGGAAACCATTTCATATAATCTGGAGATATTTTGTGTAATTCATCTATAAAGATAGAAACCCCACCTACTTCTTTAATTCCAAAAAAAACCATTAAAAACATGGCAACTATCATTACAAAAGATTGAGCGGCATCCGTCCAAATAGAAGCTCTTATTCCTCCTGAAAAACAATAAAGTAATACAATAACTCCACCGATTATGGCACCTAGTCTATAATCTAAACCAAATATAACATGCATCGACTTACTTCCAGCATTAAGCTGAGCTGCTGCATATGTAGATAAAAAAATAAGAATGATTAATCCACCAAACAATTGTACATATTTATAATTTTTGCCATGCCATTGGCTTACCAAATTAGCAAAACTAACAACCTTTAATTCCTGTGATTTCTTCCTTAAATTTTTATGTACAAAAAGAGATGAAATAAAATCACCAAAAATCAATCCAAACATCAGCCAGACAGATTGCAAACCATAAACATATGTAAACCCAATCTGACCAATAAACATGTATCCACTATTTGATGTTGCGATGGCTGATATAGCTGCCAACCATGGCTTAACTTCCTGATTTGCAAGGAGATAGTCTAGAGACGTATTTTTTTTCTTAAGAACTGACAAAGATCCTATCAACGTAAATAAGAAAAGAAATAAACAAAAACTAAAAAATATCATGAAGATATTATTTTTTTAGAAAGCAGATTTTTGAAGTCTTCTTTACTACTAATCGATTTACTGGAAGATTAAACTCACTAAAACCATCAACTGAAGTCTTATCAAAGTAATCTGAAAGTTCTGATACTAAAATCTCATAATGCTTGGGCGATAGAACTAGTGAAGCGTAGAAAAAACCTGAAACTTCTTTAGCTAATACTTTTGGGGTTTGTTTAAAAGAAAGCACATGAGGAGTAATATTTATTTCACAGTCATAAAATATTTTTTTAACGAGTTCATCTAAAGTTTTTAAAGATCTAACCCTTGGATCACCTAATTCTAATAATCCATAATTAGGAAATATTTTTTGAACAAATTTATATATTATGTTGTGGATTTCTAAATATCCAGTTGCAGAATGTAAATCTCCATCAACAATTGCTGAGAAAATACCCTGATTTTTAAGTATCCTTTTAATAGTTTTTAACACTGGAACTAAAGGGTCCATTAAAGTTAAAGCCCAATGACAAAATATAACGTCTTTTGAGGCATCTTTGATAAAGTTTAATTTTTGAGCTTTTGCGTTATAAAAATCTACATCTTGATCATAAAGTCTGGTCCGTGCGAGTTTAAGTTCGTTATCATTCATATCCACTCCGGAAAGTTTGACGTTAAATGGAAAACGTTTATTACAATACTCTAAAAGAATCCCACTTCCGCATGCCAAATCAAGAATATCGATATGAGAATTTGGATCGATAGTATCAATTAGTAATTCATAACTATTCTTTCCATTTGAATCACAACAACTGGTTGCAATCTTTTCAGTAAAACCTGTATATCTATTGTGAATAGTGTGAAGATGATCTAGTAAATCTTGACTATTTGGGTTTTCACCTGAATCGATTTTATTCATCCATGAAGAGTTAAAGTTTTTATAATTATTTTTGAGGAGCATTAAACTTTTAGACTAAATTTGATTATTTGCAGGCCAACAAATTGGGTTTAAATTACTTGAGACAATTTCACCTGGCTTAGTTGCAGGAATAAATTTTTTCCAATCTCCTGAGATCATAGTAGGATTATTTACAACACGCGCACCGTCTGCAAAATAGGTATTGGCTAAAACAATTCGACTTTGGGTTGTTTTATTTTCAGAGGCAGTGTGGAAACTAAGATTATGATGAAAACTTACCTCACCTAATTCAAAAGGTTCTTCAACAATTAAAACTTTTTCCTTTTTAAAAATATCAATTATTTTTTTATCGTAACTAGTATCAAATTCGTTAAATTCAATATTTTCTACAAGTTTATGAATCTCTAATGGCTTTGCAAAAGTTAGAGGACCCATCTCAATCGGGATTGCTTGAGCAGGAATCCAGGCCGTTACCACATCATTTGTTTCTAATGGAAAATGATGGTCATCATAATGCCAGGGTGTACGACCACAGCCTGATTCTTTAACTAAGGCGTTATCATGATAAAGACGAATTTTTTTTACTGAGAGTAATTCAGCACAAATCTTTGCAATACGTGAACTTAAAACAAATTCTTTGATTACAGTATTTTTTAACCACATCATTTCAAGACTTAAAAAACGATTTTTTTTATTTTCGTTATAATTTTCAAATGTCTTTTTTAAAAGCGATAGGATTTCATGTCTTAAAAGTTGAATTGCAGCTGGTGTTAAAACGTTCTTTAACTTTATAAAACCGTTTTTTTGAAAATTTGATATATCTTGTGTTGTTAGGTTGTAAGGTTCTGAGAGTTGCTGTTTTAAATCAATTTTTGATGCATCTTTTATATTTGGCGGTTCAGGCAGTTCTAAAAGAACCTCCTTAGTTTTAGAATTTGAGTTATCCGCTAGAGAAACATACCAATCCCACCAAGCCTGATTATCCTTATCCCATTGCTTATTCTCACCGGTGCTTGATTCGCTGGATTTAAAATCAGTTTTTTTCTTTAAATTTATGTTTTCAATCATATTTTAATATGTAATGAAAAGAAATCTTATTTGTATAAAATTTTAAATAATTACTATAACTAAATTGCATTAAATAGTTTTATTAATTTATATATTATTTCTTTTGAATTATCTTTATTTAAAATTCTTAAAACTTGCAATACCCGACAATGGTGTGTAACTCATTGAAATTACTGCTATAATTATACTAATATATTTGAATGATAATCCATGTCTCTTCGCCACTATCTTAATTTAGACAGAACTGTCCATATCATACGTAAAGATATCAAATTTTTAAATACACCAACAACATATGTGAAAGCTGCTGCCCTTAGAACAGAACGGCAGGAATTGTGATATACTTCAGGTATTTTCTTTTTAATTATTGGGAAAGCTCTATTAAAACTAGCATCAAATTCTACCTCAAGTGTAATAAGGTGAATAATTACTCCAATTAATGTACTAAGCAGTATTATTAAGGCACAGAGTTTTATAAGCGATAAAAATCCTGTAGCAAAAATCAAGGGGAATCCAATGTAAATAATTGCCATACTTATTTTGTTTATCCATTGAGTGTTTTTCACAAGTTTAGTTCTTGTAATTAAAGGCGAATAATTTTGTGAATGTTGAATTGCATGACCTATCTCGTGGCATATAATACTAATTGAAGTTAAGCTTTTCCTTTTGAACCGATCTTCATGTACCTTAACTTTTTTTTCAACTAAATCGTAATGATCACCAATTGAAGTCTTTTCAATCATAACATTTTTTAATTTTAATTCACTAATTATCTCTTCACCAAATTCATATGCGTTAAAGGGCATGTTTGGCAAAATTGAATCATTTTTCTTAAATATATAGTTAACCCACAAAACGGGAATAAAACTTATTAAAAAAAATATAATTAAAATTGTCATATTAATTATCTAATATGTAAATTTATTTTTACTATTATATTTATAAATTTAAATCTTAATCTGTTTACTTCTTTATCTCTCCTTACCTATCTTAAACCCCTAAAATTACCCCTCATAATTTTGAATTTAAAGATTAACCAAATATGAATAACTCGATCAGAGTTGATTAAGAAAATTATAATATAAAAAGTACAATTTTATTAATTTTTTATTTAAGGAGTAAACAATGGCTTGGACAAAACCAATGATTTCTGAAATCTCTGTTGGTCTTGAAATCAATTCTTACGCTTGCGCAGAGAAGTAATTTCGATCTATAAGATGAAATTTAAAAAACCTGGCTAAGTAGTCAGGTTTTTTTTTGCCTAAATAAAACCTGGCCTTTTACCTGTCTCTCCGCCACCTCCTGAACAGCAAAAAAGTGCTCCTATAGTCTGAATTCAATATTCATATTTTAAACAGGAAATCCCAACCAGTAATAAGTACCATTAAATTTAAAAATGCCATTATAGCAGGGGCGACGTACCCTTCAGCAGATGTCTTTACACCGTCAACAGAACCCCAATAACTATGGATAGTTTTAAAGCAAACAACTCCCCCTATACATGCTTGCACAAAACCATAGACAAAAAGTAACCAAGCGCCTTCGATAGAAGTGAGTAAAGCAATAGCTAGGGTGACTGCAAAGCCGGCAGCAAAAGTACCAACAAGTCTTGTCATAATTGCACTGCCTTCACCGAAGCCATATTTCTCAATGTACTTGCGTGTTTGGAAAATACATTGATAAGCATAAATCAAATTTCCAAATATTATTAACGTTATGAGTGTAAAAATTAGCATTTAAGTAAACCCTTCTAACCCTATCAATTGGGAAACAGATTATCAATCACTTACGTATACTATTCAAAATATAATCTTTAGAACCTTGATTTTGTAATTTTACCCCGCCAAGATTACTCCCCATAAATTTTAGACCCGGGGGAGGAAAAATACCTGACTGTTAGTCACCAGAGACTGATTGGAAATCATCTGCATAATCTCGAAGTTTTCTTATGATTTTATCTCTTTGTGATGTTGAGGAAATAGCTAAAATGTTTACAAGTAAGTCCCTGAATCGTTCTATCCAAATAATTGAAAAAGCCTTATAGGATGGATTTGTTATTAAATGCCCCTGTAAAAGTAGTTTGTTCATATACTTGATAAGTTCATAACTGTTAGGCTTGGTTCGGAGATACCTAACAAACGCTTTTTGTCGCAATGTTCTGTTATGTAATCGAGTCTTAGAATCACCTAGGGTCTCACGAGCATAAAATTCAAGTAAAAGAACTTGCGCATCAGTAAGATTACCTAGGAATCTTTCAAAATTTGAAGTCAATCGGTCCAAACGTTGTTTGTAAAGTATTTTTTCGGGTATTGAAAGTTCTTCAATGCGCTCTTGTTGTCGTTTTAACATTTTTTTTTCCAAGAATTCGATGTCATGATCAGTTAGGTGATTAATAAGAAATTTTGAAGCATAAGGTGTTAATCCAATTACGGTTTGTTCTATAATAGAGCGGCCGTCTGCTAATACCTTTTCGATATCCTCAGCACCATATTGACCAAATTGTAGCTTATCAGCAATATCATTAAGGTAAAATGAGTACATTGGTAACATTGACGTCCTATGCCAGGCAACCAATTCAGAAATCTGTTGGCTTAACAATACTTCCTTATCTTCATCCAAATCAAAAAAAAAGGTAATCTCTTCGTGTATATAATTTTCTACAAATGTGTAGACAATTCGTGTACTTGAACAAGCTTTAAGAAAGGCAATAATCACCAATAAAATCACTGCGTGATATATATATTGATTTAAAAGTTTTGTCATTAATCGGCATTTTAACCTTCATTTAAGTTAAAGTCAGCAGTAAAACAGGTATATCTAATAGTTTTAGTAGATTTAAACTATATTTTAATATTAACAACATATGAATAATGAACTCAGTATTTGTTAAGACGCTTCTGATAAATTTATTTTTAATATTAACTTTTTAAAGGATATGAAAATGGCTTGGACAAAACCTATGATTGCTGAAATCTCTGTTGGTCTTGAAATCAATTCTTACGCTTGCGCTGAGAAGTAGTTTCAAAGTATAGATCAAATTTCTTTTAAAAAGCCTGGCTAATGAGTCAGGTTTTTTTTTAACCTGAATTTTTTAAAATCCAGTTTCAAAAATATCAGCTAAATTAATGTCATCAATTACATGGGTAAACTAATAAATGGAAAGTGGACTGTTAAATCAATTATAAATTCAGACGATTCTGGAGCCTATAACCGTATTCCTAGAACCTTTTTAGATGTTATCTCTGAAAATCATGAAGTATTCAAACCTGAATCAGGTAGATATCATTTATATGTAAGTTATGCGTGTCCGTGGGCAACAAGAACCCTTATTTACAGGAAACTTAAGGATCTTGAAAAGCATATAAGTGTGAGTGTTCTTCATCCAGATATGTTAGAGGATGGATGGACTTTTGATGATTCATTTCCCCATGCAACTAAAGATCACATTTATAATTACAAGTACTTAAGAGAGATTTATCTTAAGGCAAATTCAGGTATAACGACTAGTGTTACTGTTCCAGTACTATGGGATAAAAAGACTGAAACTATTGTTAACAATGAGTCATCAACAATTATTCGTATTTTTAATTCAGCTTTTAATAATTTAACTAATAATCACATTGATTATTATCCATCACAAAAGAAGAAAAAAATAGATGAGTTGAACAACTTAATCTATACAAATATAAATAATGGAGTTTATAGAAGTGGTTTTGCAGTTTCCCAAGACGCCTACGATGACGCAGTTATTAATTTATTTAAAACTCTAGATATACTTGAAGAAATTCTTAGTAAAACAAAGTATCTTCTTGGCGAATATTTTACTGAAGCTGATTTAAGACTTATTCCAACTTTGCTGAGATTCGATTCAGTTTACTTCACACATTTCAAGTGCAATATGAAGCGAATTATCGATTACAAAAATTTACACAGATTCATGTATAATATGCTTAAAATACCAGCCGTTAAGGAAACATATTATATTGATCATATAAAACGCCATTACTATTTCAGTCATCAACAAATTAATCCATATAGAATCATACCAAGAGGACCTAAGAATTTATAATCTTAAAATTTCAAATTTTTGTTTTTCTTTCTCCATATATAAGGTTTAATGAATGAACCTTCCCAAATTCCTAATTTATTATTTGCAGCAAAAATTTCGTCTTTAACATAATCCTTAGAATAATATCTATAAGCAATAGCCCATCCAGACTTTACCATTTTCTTATTCAAATTCAAATTGTCTGCAAAACAAACGGCTACGATTCTATTATATTTATCAATATCTTTTTGTTTGCATTTAATTTTTTTTCCATAAGTTAAAGATTTCAATTGATCCTTGGACTTTAGGCCGCATTCATATTTTTTTTTATTTAAATTGCACTTTTGATCAATTTCAGGTGCATCAATTCCATGTAATCTATATTTGACTTTATCAACAATAATAGTGTCACCATCAACAACTCTAACTCTTTTTTTTTCAATTTTCTTTTTGTTTTTCTCAATATCCGATAAATAACATAATGGCTGAAAACCTCCACGTTTAGAGTATGCACTTTTTTTTCCACATTTCTTTCCATTGTTCATTACTGAATAAGGGCATGGACATTTTCCTGGATATTGAGAAATAGAATCTTTAATTATTTGTTCAGGTGATTTTGAGTGAATTTTATTGGAATTTAATATTAGAATTATTGAAAATAATAAAAATAAGAAAGCTCTATATTCTATTGATTGGAACTTATAGAATCTTTGATGCCCAAAATGAAAAAAAAAAGCCAACAAAATAAATAACAGATGAAAAAATTAATATAATAAGATTAAATCTCCTTAATTTCAAACACAAACTTCCTAATGACTCGTCAACAGGACATGGAGAATTTCTTTCACGCCAAAACAATCCAAATGATAACATTAATATTAATCCAGCTATAATGAAAATATGTAGTTTATATATGGATAGAATTGTAATCCATGGAAGTACAGATATTAAACCAGCTAATGATGCTCCCATACCAAGCGTTACTAGTAAAGCAGGAAAGGCGCAACAAATTAAAGTACTAATACTAGTAAACAAACTAATAAAAGGAGCAATAAGTTGCTTGTATAGACTATTTTCCACGTTTAATTTCTCTTACATTGTAGCCAGAGTCTACAATTAGTTTACTAATTGTTTCATCATCTAAATACTTACCTTTTTTTAAATGAATAGTAATAAGCATTTTTTCTAAATTAATTTTTATGTTTTCAACTGAGTCTTTTTTACTAAAAAGTTTTTCGATTGAACGTGCACAGAAATCACATACTAATCCGTTAACGGAAATATATAAAATTTCTTCGTCTAATTTATTTTGTGAATGTATTTTTTTATTTGTTATTAAAAAAAAAGTAAAAATTATACATGATAAAAGCGCTCTCATTTTATTTCTCATTAAAATCTCCTTATGACGTTAAACATAAAGTCACGCGTATTACTTAACCCCACCTCTGCTAAATAATCACCTTTAAACATTCTTAACATAGGTGTATATACAAATATATTTTTGTTATTTGGCATATGCTGAACTTGCAACATAATCCAAGTGTGCAAATCTCCATACTCACCTACGTATGGAGCATATCCAATACGTGTTTTCTGCAAGAAAAATTTATCAATAGAGTTATTGTAATTAAATTTGTTTTCATAACTAGTAAAATATTGTCTATTTTCCCAATCTAGTGAAATACCGGAAAAAATATTTGACTCAGCTTTAGCCTCATGATTTCCAAAATCGCTAAAGGCAAAGCCCACTCCATTTTTTAGATAAAAGTTTGATTGAGATTTAGAAGTATTAAAACGTTTTACTAAATAATTTAATTGTATGCCATGAAATTGCCATTCTTTTTCTCGCCAGTATTCACCTTTATAACCCAATGAATATGTTATTGATGGACTATAATGCAAATGGAAACTATGAGTGTTTAAGTTATTCATTTGCATGATTGTCCACCCACCAGGATAAGATATTGGTCTTGAGTGAGATTCATTGGTAAAAATAAAAACCCAAAAAACCCAGATAAGAAGCTTTAATTTCATCATTTTATTCTCAAACTTAATTTATAATATATATATGTAATATTTAGCTTTTTTAACAATAATATTTTTTAAAAGATTGGTTGGAAAGCACGTGAATTCAAACTAAGGTCCAACCAAAATTTTCTTAATACTTTAAGAATAGTTTTGATCATATTGACAAATAATTAATGTTATATTATAACACTTTATAAAGCTTTATTAACCAATAAATATAATTACAAGGTATCATGTACAAAATCATAGTTTTAATCTCAATCGTTCTTCTATCTAATAACCTTAATGCTGAAAAGTTAGAGTCAATCTTTACTACACCGGGAGTATTCATAACATCAAAAATTAAACCAACTTCTGATTACGAAAGTGACAGAGGAAATATATTATTTGATTCCCATGAATTAGAAAAGAGTAGACAATATTCTGTTGGACAAATGCTTAAAGATTTACCTGGAATAGCATCACAGGGTCTTGGTAATGCTTCTCGTCCAGTTATTAGAGGCCTGGGAAATTCTAGGGTCAAAATTTTACAAAACAGTGCTTCACTTGCTGACGTATCTGAATTTGGTGAGGACCATATTGTTGGATATGATCCAATTTTAATTGATAAAATAGAGATTATTAAAGGACCAGGTACTTTACTTTATGGAAACAATGGATTTGCTGGAGTAGTAAATATTTTAAATCCATTAATTGCTGTTGACAAACCATTAGCAGATGAAAACTATCAGCTAGGTTTTGGATATAAAACTTCCGGAGGTGAGCTTGGTACAGCTTTAAAACTAAGTAAATCAATTGACAATTTTACAGTAAGAGGTTCGGGTAGTTTAGTTAGTGCAGGTCCTTACGACCTTGCAAATGTATCAACTAAGCAAGCCAATTCATCAAAATTTATGACATCTGGTGGGGTTGGGGTAACTTATAATGACGATGATAACTATTTGGGAGTTTCTCTTGATAAACTTGAAGCTGTATATCAAAATCCTGGTCCCGAAGGAGAAGAGAACATGACCTCGCTGAATCCTACAAGAAACACAATTAATTTTAAATCATCATTAGCATTAGACTATTTGATCTTCGAAAAGTTTAATTTAGAAGGGACAGTCTCTGAGTATAATCACGCCGAAAGAACAGGTGATGGAAACAATCACAATATAACTTTTTTTAATGATACCTATGAATTAAAAACCTCTCTAAATCATAAATCTATTTTTAGTCAAAGTATTGAGGGGTTAATTGGTTTTCACTTTCAAAACAAAAATCAAGGTGCAACAGGGGCAGAGGAAGGTCATTTGACACCAACTAAGACTAATAGTTTCGCATTTTTTGTTCTGGAAAAATTAAAATTCGATCTATTTGATTTAGATCTTGGTGGTCGAGTTGAATCTGTAAACTTAAAAACAACACAACATGAAACAGGCTTTTTTCCTGCTGCATTTTCTTCCACCGCTAAAAAAGAAATCATACCAAACAATGATGTGTTTTTTGGCTTTGACTTTACGCAAAGAGCACCAAATGCGGTCGAATTATTTGCAGATGGACCACATCATGCATTAGAAAATGTTGAAACAGGAAATGTCAGCTTAGAAAAAGAGAGTTCTTACAATGTAACACTGGGATATAACTATGATAAAGATTTAAATAATTTAAAAATTGAAGCTTACTACAACTATATACAGGATTTTATTGCTGCAGATAGAGACGGCTCTACCCAAGAAGTAGAGGGAGAAGATTTTAATGTAGTTGTTCATGATCAATATAACGCTTTATTTACTGGACTAGAAATGAGTGGACAATATAGTATTACAAGATTTAATGACTTTGATTTTCTTGCTAATTTTGTTGGTGACTTTTTGAAGGGTTATAGAACATCTAATGATAAAGCTTTAACACGAATTCCACAATCAAAAGTAAATGTAGGTTTACAGTTAAAAAATGAGGACTGGGATACAAATCTTAAATATTATCATTATTTTGATAAAGAATTTACAGGACCTTTTTACACAAGAACGGGTGGTCACTCAAGATTAGACTTTGATCTTACACGAGACTTCTCTTATTCTGATTTATATGGCCATGCAATGTTTAGTGTAAGTAATTTATTAGATACAGTTGGTCGCGATCATCTTGAGGCAAAGAAAGGACAAGTACAATTACCTGGGAGAAACTTTCAATTTATGTTAAAACTATATTATTAACTAACAATGTTTAAGTTTTACTCGTCATATCTATTAATGCTATCGTGTCTAACGCATTTAATATGTTGCGGGTTCCCCTTTTTAATCGGACTAAGCTCAGTTTTAAGTAATATTTTTATTTTTGAATCTTTTGCTTTAAATTTTGAGTTTTTAGAAAAAGCTGAACTCTTTCTTTTTATCTTCACTTCTTTAATTTTCTCTCTAATTATTTCATTAGAAGTTTATAACAGAAAAATCAAATGTGTTGTAGCAGCAGATTGTTGCACCGAAGAAGAATGTGAAACAACAAAGAAGAAAATTAAATATAATATTGTTTTATCTAGTATACTTTATTTATTTAACACCTCTCTTCTGTTATCAGAGATGATATAGTAGAAAATGATTCATTATTATGATAATGTTGAATCATTAACAGACTTTAAAAATGGAAAAGACCAAATAGGAATATTTGAAAGAAAAGCACCCCAAAGATCAGATCTCTTCTTTAAAAAGTTTAACTCATTTCCTTTTTCGATATTCGGTTATGTTACTCTAAGTAGTGCTAAAAAAAATATTCATGAACTTTTGGAAAAAAAAATATCGAATGATATTAAATGCGATCCTTTTTATGAGAGGTGGTTAGATGACATGAGCAAAGTATGTAAAATATTTTGTTCTTTTCAAAATCAAGATCGAATTAGTTACTGGCTTGGATCAGAAAGGGGTTGCAAACGATACCATGTTGATATGGTACCATTTAGATTGTTGGTTACGTATGCTGGTAAAGGAACTGAAATTTTACCAAATAATGCGGCTGATAGGAATGCATTTATTGAGGGAAAACCAAATAATGAAATTGTTAAAGATAAATCTGCTCTGCAATTTTTAAATAATTGGGATATATCAATCTTTCGGGGTGGGCAAAAAGGTATACTTCATAGGACTCCTAATTCTGCATTAAACAAAAAATCCTCCATTTTAATGAGATTGGATGATTCATCATTCTTAGATAATATTATCAAATTCAATAGTGTCTGATTTTAAATCTTAATTGCTTATCAAACTTAAACCCTTCTGATTTAAGAATTTCTTTTTTTTTAATTTTTCCACCTTTTAGGCTATACCCTCCAAGATCATTATTAGTCCTAATTACTCTATGACATGGTATTTTCTGAGGATTCGAGTTTTTGGCGCATGCATTTCCGACTGCCCGATAGGAGTTTGGACACCCAATAGATATTGCAATTTGTTTGTAAGTACGGACTTCTCCGACAGGAATTTTTTTCACCTCATTCCATACTTTTTTTTGAAAAAGGGTTCCTTTTCTAATCATCATAAATTTAACCAATTAATTATAGCTCTTATACCAATTAGTAAATACATTATTTCCATAAGTGTTCTAGGTGTGTCTTTATCTTTAATACCCATAATGATCCAAATAAAACAAGAAATACTGCATATTGTCCAACCTATCCACTGAGATCTTAGTTCCGCACTTCCTAGAATATACGCACCTAAAACGGCCAGACCGAAGCCTAACCAACGCCAAAAGTCAATTTTAGAATTAATATCAATTTTATTGTTTCCTTTTGTCATATTAAATTTTATTATTTTTTAAATCATTTTTTAATTTGATTTGAAATTCAGATTTAAACTGATTCATTTCATTCATAAATTCACCATTTAAGACTTTACATTCAAATTTATTAGATTGATTATCAATTTTTTGATGGAGTGTTAACGACTTTCTATCTAAAACAAAGTTCTCAAATGAAATATTTCCATACCAAATAAATTTAATTTTAAAGTTAATATCACTGTTTGTAGCTCTAAATGGAGTTTGTTTTGATATAATTTTTAGAGAATTATTCTTATTTTTGAAAATTACAACACGAACAGATTCATTAGTCTCAAAAAAAAGTCCACGAAAATCCTCAAAATTCGCTAAATCTTTTTTATTCTTAATAATACATGACAACCCTTTCCCAACTGGCGAACTATATGAATAATTAAAAATTAAAAAAAATGATGATATTAAAATAATTTTGAATTTAATCATTACTAATGAGATTCTTTTAAAATATTGGATTATGTTTTTTATATATATTTTTATCATACTAACTTTCCATTATTAAATCAGAAGAATTATTCCAGGCCATATTAACTTTTGTAGATACTTTATGAAAATTTATAATTTCATTGAAAGCGCTAGATTTAATATTTTTATTAAGCCACTGGTTTATCTGGTTTTCCTGCAAAAAAAAAGGTTGTCTTGAATGAATATTTGAAAGATAGTCAAAACTATTCATAGTTACAATACAACAACCACTGGAATCGTATATTCCAGCAAAATATAAAAATTTGTCTATTAAATAATGGAAAAAAGGAATTTTTAATCCAGAGTTACGTTGCCATTCGAAATAACCGTCAGCAATAAAAACGCATCTTTTTGTATTATAAAAGGTTTTTTTTAGATTTAGCGTTTCTAATCGTGCATTAATTATATTTGTTTTTTTCCAATTAGGCTTAATTCCCCAGTTCATTGCTTTAAGACTGTTTTCTTCATTAATAACTACAGCTTTTTGGCCAGGAGAAATATTGTAATTTTTATTAATATTAGACTTAAATTTTAATTCAAACCTTTTTTGAGAAAACAAAGCATATCTACCACACATAAGTCTAACCTATTTTTTTTTTTTTGATTTCCATGTTCCTCCATATTGATAAAATAAATTATTTATCTTTGAGTGTTCAAGACATGTTTTGCATAAAAAAACCCAATTTCCAGATTCATCAAATTTACATCTAAACAATTCGGAAAATAATTTATCACATTTAAAACAGTTTCTGGTTTCTCTAATTCTCACTTGTCATAATTTCCAAACAGTCATCACAAATAATTTTACTATTATTAAAATAGTTTAGAGTATCCGGCCTATATGGCAATGGAGCATCACATTTTCTGCAAACTCTTAAAAAAATTTGTTTATCTTTTTCCATCACTTAAATATACAAGAAACAATAACTCTATTGCTATATAAATTAATGTTGGTATTTGGAATCAAATTTGTAATGGTTTTAATTTTCATATTATCTTTGCGACAATTTTTTTTAATGAATAAGACTATTTCGTTTTTATAAATTACTGGGATTTTTACATTAAATTCATCATTATACTCAAATTCTAATTTAGAAATTTTACTATTAAAATCAATGTTTCCAAATAATATCTGATTTTTTTTGCAGTTTTTAACCTTAGTATTCAATAACAGATTTTCAACATTGCAGAAGTCATTAGATTCCGTGGAGAAAAAAGTAAAACACATAAAATAAAAAAGGATTACCATTTTAAAAGTTTAAAAAAGATATAAAATAAATTAGCCACCTTGTAACAGTAAATCCTTAGATTGAAGCAAAAGCAAGGTGGTTTCACATTAAAACTTTATTTTTAATTAAATATTGCTTTTTTATTTTATAGAACTATCTAATAATGTATAATATAAAAGCTATAAATAAAATGTTATTGAATACTATAATAATATCTCATCTTGAAATATCGTACGGAATCAATTCAGTTTATTTGATGAATTTAGAACATAATGTTACTAAATAAACTTTAAAATAAGGAGTATAATGATAAAAGGTAAAGTTAAGTGGTTTAATTTTAAAAAAGGTTATGGTTTCATCCAGCCTGAAGATGGTTCAAAAGACGTTTTTGTTCATAAAACCGCTTTAAAAAATTCTGGAATTGATAATTTAGAAGAGGGTCAAGATATAACATTTGAGATTGCTGAGGAAAATGGAAAAAACGCAGCAGTCAATTTAAAAGTTTAATCTTTTCACTTCTTAACATCAAAGTCATTATTTATAAATATCTAATACCCCTTTTTTAAAGAAGATTTATACTTTATCAAGGAGGATCAGCTCTAATTCGTACTAAAAATTTAAAAAAAGTAATATATATCCTGTAAATTTAGTATTCGCTTATATACCGTAAAGATTCTTTCTTTTCAGGGTATTTTTAAGAATTATACCACATTTCTACCACATTTTAATTTGGTAGTAACTCAATTTTATTGTTAAACAAACTAGGATTTTTTTCTCTATACGCAAAATCTTTTTTTACATACTCATTTTGATTTACAAAAATATCTATGAGCTTCTTTTTTGCAAATCTTGATGATTCAATAATTTCACAGCTGTAGAAATCAGTGATCCAATGTTTGATGTTAATTTTTAGAGTGTTTTTATCAAAATACGTTTTGTAACTTTCATCAGTTTTAGACTTTAAATCAATATCAGCACTATTTGAATCTTCTAAATAATCAGAATTTAAAAGGTTATATTCATCGTTTTTGTTCTTTTTCCACAGCTGATATTTTCTTACACCACGTTCAACAGATATTTCTCCAATATTTGGCCACAAAGTTCCAACGATATTTCTGTTTGTAAATACAAGTATATTTGAGAATGCACCGCTGTTAACAACCATACCATAGGGATATTCTTCAAAACCAGTACTCCATGATTTATTAATATAGTTACATTTGTAAATGTCATTCTTGTAAAAGCCTTTTAGAACTTTATCGAAATTATCTCTCGAACTAAAATCGTTTGAAAAAATTGGGTTAGAAATTAATACCAAGAGGATAAACAAAAACACAAAAGTTTTGTCTGATGAAAAATAATTCATAATAGTTTTTTAATGTTAAATAAAAAAAACACAAGACAAATTTAATACTAAAAAAAATTTTAATTATTTTCTTTGTACTCAATATCTTCCAAGTGGGTTTTCAATGCTTTACTACTAAGATTAATTTCAATTAAGAAAATAAACAAAGCAATAGAAAAAAAGATCAAAGCAAGTGCAAATAGGTATTTAGAATAATTATTCCCACTCATTCCCAATAGGATCGTAAAAAGATTTAGTATAAAGGATGTTCCTGAGAATAACTGCATGTATTTAACATAATGTAATCTTTGATTTAAAATTCTAATTTGTGCAAGATATTTAGAAGCTGACTCGCTTCTTTTTTTTTTTTTGTCTAAAAAATCATAATGCATTTGTCTAATCAATTTGCTAATAGAAATCCATCTATTTCCAAAAGTAAGCATCATAAGTGGAATTGCAGGAAAAAGAAATGCTGCATAAGTCAAATTAAATTCATTCACTATATTTTATTGTCCTTTATTAATTTTTCTATATCAAAACCTTTTTTAAAAGAATCAAAATCTTCATACGCCTCACACTCTCCTCTAAAAGACGAGTATTTCTGATAATTTAAGTTTTTTCTATTTATTTTAATTTCGTTTATAAAAATAGAATTTTCATTCGTAATGTATTTGCCAATATCTTTTTTAACAATTTCTAAACCCTCTTTTCCCCCAGAAATCTTATATTCATAAGCCCTATCAGCGTCAAAAAAATAACCTATGGTATCTCCATATATATTACAAATTACCCCTTTTCCGTCAATTTCGCCAGAATTGACTGGGAATGAAAAAGATAAAATAAGAAAAAAAATTTTAATCATTCATCCTCTTGAGTGCATTAATCTATTATGGTATCCAATTTTATACTTAATATTACTAATCTATTTTACTTTTTATAAAAATAACAATTTATTTTAATAATTTTTAATTTAATTAATACAAAGATGAAGAAGATATTATTAATGAAATAATTGTTATTGTAATAACTTTATTTAATAGTATTATAACCTTACCATCCACATGGTTTAAAAGTGGCGCATCGTACATGCGTCAAAAGTACATGCTAATTAACTTTAACACAATGGAGTGAAAGGTATGTTATTAACTAAAAATATCATTAAGTTTAATAATTTTTTCGTTAGAATTCCAAACCAAACAAAACGAATTTGGGATACCTCTGAAAACAGGTGGGGATTCAGACTTTGTAAAAAAGGTTAGAAAACATTGAAATTAAATACGTGGAGATAAATTTATTTTTCCACGTATTTTTTTTATAATTTCATAATTGTAAAGTGTAATAAACTTTCATAATATTTAAATTATAGTGAATAAATTTATTTTAATATTTTTTCTTGTTTTATTAGCAGGTTGCGCAAAAGAATTTAATAAACAAAACATACTTGCTGTAAATCCTCCAGTAGCTGCCAAAATAGAAGGTAAACATTTAATATATATTTCTGATAAAGAATTAAATCAAATAAAAGATATTAAATCTGAAGATTGTGAATCGTGGGCTCTAAATTTGAAAATTGATGAACCATTACGATCATCTATTGAAAATTTGTTAAAAGAAATGTTTATGGATTATACAATAACTGGAAAAAAGCTTTTGAAGTCCGAAATAGAGAAAAAAGGTTATGAATCGCAGATCTCTTTTATGAATTTTAAAAGTATTTCAAAATTTAAAACCGAAAGAAATACTGGAAAATACGAAATATCATTAAATATTTCTATTAAAGTTGAGAATTCTTCTAGAAATGTAACTAATGAAATATCCTCAAATATGAATTGGGAAAAAAATATCTTTCTAAATTGTAATTTGCAAGATGGTGCTATTAAGTCCGGACAAAAAGCTCTAGATAATTTGATTAAGAAAATATACGAAACTACTTATGAATCTGTATTTCGAGTAGTGCAATAATTAATTCGCATGAGTAGAAGAGTATTTTTATTAGTCAGTCTTTTTATTCTAATAACCTCATTTATAAAAATTAAATGGTTTAACAAACTTTTAGCTAATATTATTAAAAAAAATCAAACACAAATTTTAACTCATAAAGCTTTTTTTAATCATTTATTCAGTAAAGAGCATCCTGAAAGTCCTGACAGATTAATTAGTATTCTCAATATTTTAAGAAAAAAAAAATTAGACTTACTACTAAGAGAAATTAATATTGAGATCAACGAAAGAAAATGGATTGAAACAATTCATTCAATAGAACATATTGAATCACTAAAGAAAAATTTTCCGATTGGTGAAGAATCTTCTGCATTTGCAGTTAAAGGATGCTTACAAGGCGTTGACGAAATAATGAATCAAAACACTAAAAATGTTTTTTGTGCTGTTCGGCCTCCAGGTCATCATGCACTAAATACAGGAAAAGATGAAGGTTTCTGTTTTTATAATCATATTGCAATAGCAGCAAGGTACATACAAAGAAAATATTTTCTAAAAAAAATTTTAATTGTTGATTGGGACTATCATCATGGTAACTCTACAGAATTTTTTTTTTACAAAGATCCATCAATTCTTTTTTTTTCAACTCATGACGTTAATGCATATCCAAGAACAGGTTTTGAAAATAGAAAAGGCAAAGGTGAAGGTAAAGGTTTTAATATTAATGTTCATCTTCCTTGTGGAACTCAAGATAAAAAAATTCTAGGTGTTTTTAAAAATATACTATTAAAAAAAGCTAATAAATTTAAGCCAGAGTTTATTCTAATTTCTGCAGGTTTTGATAGTAGAAAAGATGATCCACTTGGTTGTTTTAATATTTCAGATCAAGGGTTCAAAAGACTAACTGAAATCGTAATGACAATAGCACAAAAGTTTTGTAATGGTAGGGTTTTATCAATTTTAGAAGGAGGCTATAATATTGAAGGAAATGCTCTGGCTGCATGTGCACATATAGATATTTTAAATAATTTTAATAAAAACATTTAAAATAAACTCCAATACTGTTATTAATCCTGTTATGCATTAAATAATTGCAATGGGAAAGAAATTAGACTTAGTACAATACAAGAAAGCTTTAGATTTTTCTTACATCTTTTATAAAGACAAGTTTAGAAAAGGTATAAAGTTTCCTTATTTTAATTACTTATCTTCAGTAAGTAACCTAATTATAGAAAATAATGGAAATACTGATGAGGCAATCGCAGCATTAATTCACGATTTTTTTGAATTAGAAAAGATCTCAAGAAAATCAAATTTTATCAAGAAAAAATTTGGAATTAAGGTATTTAATATTGTTAAACAATGTTCGGATCTTGAAGAGTATAATATGGATCAAGATCTTTGGATGGTTAAAAAAAAGAAATATCTAGAAAATATGCAAAAAAAATCTCAATCTTCTCTTTTAGTAATTTTATGCGATAAACTTCACAGTATCGGTTGTATGATTAATGATCATAATAAGATAGGTAAAAAACTTTGGAAAAATTATTTTCAAACTCCGGAAGATATTTTATGGTATTATAAAGGCTTGTGTAAGAATTTTAAAAAGTTTTTAAAAAATCATAAATCTCTTAAAGACAAATTTCAAAGAAATGTTAATGAATTGGAATATAAAATAAAGAGCTAATCAAAATACGGTGGTGTATAATTAGATTTTTTTTTTTAAGACTGTTCTTAGGGCTGATTGGATTTGTTTTTCTACTGATTTTCTGTAGCAGCTCATTTTTTTTAATAAAAACACTTTATTTTTCAAATTTAGACCTATCTGAATACTTATTCACCAACCACGAATATTGTAGTGAATCTAATGAAAATAAAAAAGCAAACATTTGTGAAAAAATAATTACTACATATTGGATGATAACTTTTTCAATAATTTCACTAGTAATTTCTTTTATTACATTGTTTCCTGCTGTAATGATGAAAAAAAAATTAGCTAAGCAATAATTAAAATTAGAATTTTAAAAAACAATTTAAAAAAAGAAATATTTAAATCTTTTATTTCTTTATGTATAAATAAATTTATGGCCCCGTAGCTCAGC
Organism: uncultured Alphaproteobacteria bacterium; assembly: GCA_902563305.1. Classification (GTDB taxonomy): domain Bacteria; phylum Pseudomonadota; class Alphaproteobacteria; order Methylaequorales; family Methylaequoraceae; genus Methylaequor. The sequence continues at coordinate 17,311 of CACEWP010000006.1, read as the reverse complement.
TGGATAGAGCAACTGCCTTCTAAGCAGTAGGTCGTACGTTCGAATCGTACCGGGGTCGCCAATGCCAATTATGTATGTTTAAAATATTTGTCATAATAATTATTTTATTTCATAAGATTTCTTTATCTGAGGAATTTAAACTTGTTTGCTCCGAAACCAATGTATCACCCAAAAGTGAACTAAGCTCAAGTTTCTCAAAAATAGTTAATTTTAAAGAACAAACGCTATTGAACTACTCTGGAGGTTATTTTGATAATGTACTTTTATTTGGAAGAAATGAGATTGTTCTAAATAATAAAGTTTTTGATACTAGAAGTACATACAATATTTACACTAGCAAATGGATAACGTATAAGGGGCAATTCGTTAAAATATATAATTGCACAAAGGAAAAAAGGCGTTTTTAAAAAACGCCTTTTTTATACTAACATGGGGAGGAAGTTATATTAAAGATAACAATTGATAGTAATAAGTAAAATTTATTTTACTAATATAGTTTATTTATTTCATGAATATATATTTGATTGCCCTTATTGTTGCAACCCTTGATACTTATTACTCTTATAAGTACTATCTTAGTTCAAAAAATAACAAATTAAGCAAAACCTTACTTTGCTTTTTCGTTTCGTTTTACATTACATTAGTATTACTAAAATATTTATTCAACTTTTAGCTGAAAATCAATTATTTGAAACTGGTAAAACAATCTTTTTTTCAATCAGTGATTCAAATTCACTATTTAGCAAACTTAACTCTTCTGGACTTAAAATATTTGATATTTGATTAATAAAATATTCACTTTCAACAATACCGTTCATTTTTGATTTTAAAAAAAGTTTATATGCCATTTTTAAATCTTTAACAGTACCTGTTCCAGAAAAATGCATATTAGCTAAGTTATACATTGCTCTTGGGTGTCCAAAATCTGATGCTAACTTGTAAAGTTCAAAAGCTTTGATAACGTCTTTATTTACATTCTCACCATTATAATAAATCCACCCTAAATTGAATAATGCAAATTTATTAGATAATTGTGATGCGGCTTCATAATAATATAAAGCTCTAGTCTTATCTATCTGTACTCCTAAACCATTATCATAAATTAAAGCTATATTAAACATTGCATCGCTTCTTTTTTCATGATTCTCATCTTCAGCAACTTTTTTAAAATGAACCAAGGATTGTTCGGTCTTTTTTTTATTGAAAAATTCCAAAGCTTTAAAATAGTCATTAGCAAATGCTCTGGTAACAATAAATGTTAAAGTTAATATTAAAATAAAGTTTTTAAACATAATTTTCTCCCTATAAGATCAATATTTATGCTTCCCAAACACTGCCACTGGTCGGGGAGACAGGATTTGAACCTGCGACCCTCTGTTCCCAAAACAGATGCGCTACCAGGCTGCGCTACTCCCCGATAATTTGCTTATAATATATGAACTCGTCAATTAAAAGAGAAAAATTATATTTAAATTTTTCTTTTAGATGTTGTTGTTAAATGTAACTTACATTAATATTGAATAATTGTGAGGAAATGGTTGCCAAAAAAGTGAATTGTAAACTAAAGTTAATCTTAATACTGAGTATATTCTTACCTTTTACCTCACACTCTGAGGAACTTGCTGATGTTTTACGTGATGCGTATAATTTTTATCCTGATATTGAAAAAAGCAAAACAGAGTTAAAGATTTCTGAAAAAGACGTAACTATTTCTAAGACTGATTTTTTACCCTCTCTCGACTTTTCTGCTACTCAGGGTAGAAAAATTACAAAAAGCAATCCAGATACTTCAAGAATTAATGACAGTGCATTCAATCCTTCAACGTTTGATGTTGATTTATCGCAACCCTTAGGATACACAAAAGCAATAAATTTAAAGCAAGCAAAAAATAAACTGAGTATTGCAAGATTAAGTTTTTATGCAACTACGCAAGATGTACTTTTTAAGGCTAGCAAAGCATATTATACTGTTCTCAAAGATCACTTTCTTCTTGATGTAGCAAAAAGAAACGAACAAAATCTCATAACCAAACTAGAGGCCACTGAAAAAAGATTTGAGTTTAGAGACGTTACAAAAACAGACGTATTTCAAGCTAAAGCAAGGTTAGCAGAAGCTGTATCAAAGAGAATAGAAGCAGAAAATAATCTTGAAATCTCTGAATCAGATTTTAAGTCTGTAGTCGGAAGAGAACCAAATATTAAATGGTTTGACAACTCTGATGATACGCAAGTTGTAGAATCTAATCCAAAAGATTGGTCAAGATTTGGTGAAATGCCATCTATACCCTCTTCTCTTGATGACTCAATTGAAACTGGTTTAAAAAAAAATCCAGATTATCGAAAGCTCTTAATTCAATTAACAAATTCTAAGCTAGACATTAAAAAGAATAATCTAAATTTCGCTCCTGAATTTTCCGTAACTGGTTCAGTAGGAAAATCTCTTGATTCATCGAGAACAGTTGAAAGAACTGATTCCTTCTCAGTTACAGGAAAAGTAACTTTACCTTTATTTAACAAAGGGCATAATATGTTGAATCTTGAAAAATCAAAAGACTCCGCACTGACAATCATTAAGTCTATTGAAACTAAAAAATTAGATCTAACTTTTCAAATAAAATCTGCATGGAAAAAAATTGAAAGTTCTAAATCGAGTATTGAATCATTAGAAGTATCAGTTGAATCGAATGTTATGGCGGTTGAAGGTGTAACTAAGGAAGCAAGTGTTGGAACAAGAACTACATTGGAAATATTAGACGCTCAAAAAGATCTTACTAATGCCGAATCAAATTTGGTTAATGCCCAATTTCAACTAATAGTATCATCTTTTGAACTTCTCAAATTGTGTGGTATTTTGAATTTTGAAAATCTAGGAATTTAATTTTATAAAAAGATTGATTAAATTATTAATTTATTATATTGTTAAAATAGACTGTATTGACTTTAAATTAAAAAGTATTAACACAAAATAATCTTACATAAATAAAGGAATTTATTATGGCAGAATTTACTTTGCCACCTGAAATGGAAGCTTTTGCTGAAGCCGCCGGCGATGCAGCAATGGGTCCGTTTCAAGCGGCTGACTTTGCTGCGGATCCCAGTGCAGCCTTCTCTGAAGGTATGGGAGCAGCAATGGACTTTATGGCTGATGCTGGTATGCCACCTGATATGATGGCAAATATAGCAGATGTCGCTCAGGGTTGTTTTGATGCCCACATGGCAGCTAATCCTGATTCTCCCCCAATGGATGCATTTGATGCAGTCGGCGGTGGAGTTGATATGTTTTTAGCAGATTTTCCTGCTGATATGCCTTGTATGGATATGGCTGGCGATATGCCTCCTATGCCTGATGACTTTGGCGGTTTTATGGACGGTGCACCTCCTTATGGAGACTTTGCTGGTGGACCTGAATTTGACGCTGGAGCTATGCCTGATTCGTGGGAACCAGGACCTATGACAGAAATGGGGCCTCCAGGAGATATGGGTCCAGGCGGACCAGGTGATATGCCTCCTCCAGGAGATATGGGTCCAGGCGGACCAGGTGATATGCCTCCTCCGGGAGATATGGGTCCAGGCGGACCAGGTGATATGCCTCCTCCGGGAGATATGGGACCAGGTGGACCTCCTCCAGGTGCTGATATGGATGGTGACGGAATGCCTCCACCTCCTCCAGGCGATATGGGACCAGGCGGACCAGATCCATTATTTGGTGAGGGTGGACCAGCTGGTGGCCCACCACCAGGTGATATGCCTCCTCCAGGCGACATGCCTCCTCCGGGTGATATGGGACCAGGTGGACCAGGTGGACCAGGTGATATGCCCCCTCCAGATGGAATGGGTGATATGCATACGCACATGGACGACGCAGGAGCTCATCATGCTCCAGAAGGGCCTCCAATAGACCCTGCTGCTGGAATGGAACCAGGTGATATGCCGGCAGATATGCCGCCACCTCCTGATGATCCAAATGATGGTGGAGAAGTAGTTTAAAGCTACACTTCTTATGTTTAAAACCCCCTTAGAGTTTCTAAGGGGGTTTTTTTTTTGATTAAATGAAAAATTAATATATTATATTCCTATGGAAGCAATGCGTGGTTCTCAAAAATCTATTATTTTAGTTGCAAGACAACTAGGGGTCCATATTGGTCCAAATGATATTCCAGAGAGATTTCAAATCGATGATAGAGAATTAAAACCATCTGAAATGTGTGAGCTAGCCCAAACATTTGATTTAAAAGCAAAAGCAACTAAAATTAACGAAAAAGAATTATTAAAATTATTAACAAAAAAACAACAAATCCTAAGATTAAAAAATGGAAGATATATTATTGCACTTAGAGTAATAACTGGCGAAAAAGAAAGTGACAAATCTATACTGTGTTTGGACACAGGTGTAACCTCACCAAAACCTCAACAAATAAATATTAAAGAACTAACCAAAGGTTGGGAAGGCGAAGTAATTCTATTAAAAGCCAAGTTAAAAAAATTTGAGGAGGACAGTGAATTAAAATTAGGATGGCTTATTGGCGAGTCTTTCAGAAATAAGTCAGTAATGACTCAGGTAATCATTGTAGCTTTAATTCTTAATATATTTGCAGTTATACCAGCAGTTTTTATGATGCTTGTACTTGATAAAGTAGTAAACTACGAAGCATACTCAACTTTATACGTAATTACATCTGGGGTAGTTGTAGCATATATTTTTAACGGAATATTAGGTTATTTAAAATCTTATCTTTTAGATTTTTTCGCACAAAAAGTTGAAGCCAAACTCTCTGTTAAAGTTTTTGAAAAACTAATAGCTCTTCCAATGCAGAGGTTCCACAAAGAATCTGCTACATTTTTAAGATTTACTGGTCAGATCTCTCAGATTAAAAGCCTTCTAACACAAAAAGTCATATCTACAGGATTAGACTCAATAAGTCTCCTCGTTTTTGTTCCAATTTTATTTTTTTATAGTCCTTTACTTTTTATCGTTGTTTTCTCTTTCAGTATTCTTGGAGCCCTAGCATCAATGTTTTACTCAAAAAAACAAAGAGATTCTTTGTCAGGGTTAAGTAAGGCTGAATCCCAAAGGCAAGAATTTATTTCTGTTGCTGTAAATGGTATTGAAAATGTTAAAGGGCTTGCGCTTGAGCCAAATTTAAAAGATCAATGGAGAGATTTAGAAGCAAACTATATTATTGCCAACGAAGAGATGCAAAAAAAATCTGCAGTTTTGAATAATATCTCTTCTACTATAAATCAATTAATGACAGCAATGGTGATCTTTGTTGGAGTTCATCTAGTTTTTTCTGGCTCGCTTTCTGCAGGTATATTGGTTGGTTTTAATATGCTAGCATCGAGAGTATCCAAACCAATTATTGATTTAGTTACACTTAAAACTGAAATTACAAAATTAGTTCAATCACTCCAAATCATTTCTGGTATTGTTGATGCAAATTCAGAAACAACTGTTAGAGGACAAAAACCTCAACTTATGGGACAAGTGAGCTTTAAAAATGTTGAGTTTGGATATGATGACAATACTAAAGTCTTAAATGATATTGATATAGAAATTAATCCTAGGCAAATTGTTGGAATTACAGGAAAAAGTGGATGTGGTAAAAGTACAATAGCTAAATTAATTCAAGGCTTGTATAGACCTCAGGCGGGAATTGTTGCACTTGATAATATTGACCTACGTTTGTTAGATTTAAGTCATGTTAGGTCTCAAGTTTCACTGGTTGGAACTGATAGTTATTTTTTTCCTGGTACAATAAGAGAAACAATTGCGAGTGCTATGCCTAATTCATCAATGGACAGAATAACATGGGCAGCAAAAAAGGTCTTTGCACATGATGAAATAGAATCATATCCAGATGGATATGAAACTTTTCTAGAAGAAAATGCCACGAATTTGTCAACAGGGTTAAGACAAAAATTAGCAATTGCAAGAGCATTAATTAGAAATCCTAGAATTTTAATTTTAGACGATGCCTTTACAGGATTTGATGTAGACAGTGAAATAAAATTATATGATGCATTGTCGGATATTGCTCTTGGACGAACCATAATTATTGTGTCAAATCGTGTATGGCATCTGAGATTATGTAATAGAATTTTTGTTTTAAATGATGGTAAAATTATTCAGAGTGGATCCTTTGAAGACTTAAAAAACGCATCTGGATATTTTGGCGAAACCTATACAAAACAAATGTCAATTTTAGGATTAGAAACTAAAGTCAAATCAATGAAAAAGGCAGGATAATTAAATGGCTGAAAAAAAGTCCTCACAAACCCAACAACCGGCTGTTAGAAATTTAGCAGCAGGAGATGTTCTTTTCAGAGAAGGTGAAGTAGGAGACTTTGCCTACCAGGTTGTCAAAGGAAAGATAGAAGTATGTAAGTTTAATGGCGATGAATACGTCACTTTATCTATATTAGAGAAAGGTGCGCTTTTTGGAGAAATGGCTTTAATTGATAAACAACCTAGAAGTGCAATGGCTCGTGCAACAGAAGAAACAACAGTTAAAGAAATAGATCAGAATGCGTTGTTAGGTTATTTAAAAAACTCACCTCAAACTGCTTTTAACATGATGCAACAACTTGCAAGTTATGCAAGGAATGCAAACGAAAAACTTTCAGTCGATGCATTTGAATCTGGAAATGATGGAGAAATCCTGGAACAATCAGAAGAAGAACTGACCAAAGAGGATAAAGAAAGTAGATTTAAGAAAAAAATGATGAATGAGCTTTTAGATGAGTTTGACGATGATATTGATAGAATAAAAACTAAGCAAGTGCCTAAATCTGTAAAAATGTCAGTCTATTCATTTGGCTTTCTCGTTTTATTTTTGATAGCATGGGGTACAATTTCTGAAATTGATACAACAATATCCGCATCCGGAAAAATAACTACAGTAGTTCCAAACGTCGAAGTTCAGTCTAATTACAATTCTGTTGTAAAAGAAATATTAGTTAAAAAAGGTGAAAGTGTTGCAAAAGGAGAGCCTCTTGTAATATTTGATGCAACACTTCAAAAAGCCGATAGAATGAAACTTGATTATCAACTTACTGTAGTTAATTCAAAAATTGATAGATTAAAAAAACAGTCACTTTTGAGAAACAATGTGTCTGTAGCAAATCCTAATGATGAAAGACAAAGTAGGATCTTTAGGGATAAAAAAGATCAATATTTAGCAAAGATTGCGTCACTTGATCAACAAATTGGTTCAACAGAAGATGATCTAAAATTCATTAAGGAACAACTTGATATTCAAAAAAAGCTTGAAGATTCAAAAGTGGAGTTGTTTGAACTTGATCTTGTAGCTGAATCACAAGTTTTAGCTGAAAAAAATAAAAGTCTATCTCTTGAAAAGGAATTTACCAAAACAAGTAATAAACTAAGTGAGTTAAAGTCTAATAGAAAAGAATATAATAGCCAATTTTTCGGAGGAATTAACGATGAACTTGTTGGACTTGAAGATCAAAGAATGTCATTAAATGAGGATTTGAAAAAACTTGAACGTGAACAGACTGATGTGATAGTCAGAGCTCCTTCTGATGGAATGATCTTAAATCTTCATTCATTATACCCTGGAGCTGTTATAACCAAAGGGAAAAGTGTTGTTACATTAGTTCCAACTGGAGTTGAGTTGCTAACAGTCTTTGATGTTGACCCATCCGACATTAGTAAATTAATAACTGATACATCAGTAAAGATTCAACTAAATGCACTGCCTGCACAAAAACACGGAGAATTAAAAGGGAAACTTATTTATGTTTCAGCAGATACAATTGACAAAGATGTTGATGGTAATCCAGGTAATTTTTACAGAGCAAGAGCACAGATAACAGAAAATGAATTAAAGGACACCCCACCAGGATTTAATCTAATGCCTGGAATGAAAGTATCAGGAAAATTTAAAGTTGGTCAAAGAAGATTGATCACATACTTTATATATCCCCTTATAAGAACACTTGGTAATAGTTTCGCGGAGCCTTAATGAAATTTAAAGTAAGCTTTAGATTTATTGTTACATTAGCTTCTATTTTTATGGCATTGTTTTTTGGGTTGGTGAGAATAGCAGACCCTGAAATTGTTGAAGTAATGAGACTGAAATATTTTGATGTTCTTCAAAAAAAGTATCCTCGATCAACAGATGGTCAAACTTATTCCGTAATTGTCGACATTGATGAAAAATCCTTAAGGGAAATTGGGCAATGGCCGTGGCCAAGAACTGTTTTAGCTGATCTTTTTGAAAAATCTAAAGATGCGGGTATGCTGGTTCTAGGATTAGATGTATTATTTGCCGAAAAAGATAGGACCTCCCCTGAATTAATCTCTAAAGATTTGGAAAAGAGAAACCCTGAACTTGCAAGGCTTCTGAAAGAGCTACCTTCCAACGAACTTTTAGCAATGGCGATTATGGAAAAATTTCCAATTGTAATCGGTCATTCAGGACTTGATGTTGAAGGTGATGCAAAAAGAGAGGACATCAATGAATCCTCAGTCAAAGTTTTTTTAGGTAAAGGAAAAAGCCCAAAAGATTGGCTTGTATCTTACCCTGGGTTACTTGCTAATGTTAAGGAATTTGAAAAGGCAGCTTCAGGCTCTGGTACAGTTTCCGTTGCAGAGGAACCCGATGGAATAATAAGAAGAGTTCCACTAATATCTAATGTAGCAGGTAAAATTAGACCAACTCTTGGTTTAGATATGATTAGAGTGGCATTTCAAGGAAATAGTATTGCTACAAGAACGGGTATAACTGGAATTGAAGAAATTATAATTCAAACTAAAGCAATAGGAAATGCTGCAATTCCTACTGATGAAAATGGAAGAGTATGGATATACTACGGTGAGTCTGACGCTCCTAAAGCTAAAGATAATGAGTCAAGATATTATGTAAGTGCTGTAGACATTATCAAAGGAAGAGTTGGCAAAGAGAGGCTTCAAGGGAAACTTGGAATTCTAGGAACTTCAGCAACTGGTTTAAAAGACATTCGTCCGACTCCTGTTGATGACAGAATGCCTGGAGTTGAAATTCATGCAAACTTAATTGATACAGTGATTTCTGCTATTTTATTCTATACATCATCTAAAAATTCAGAAAAAACATACCAACAGGCTATTAAAAAAGGAATGTCTGAAGAGGATGCTTTAGTTCAAAAAAATAAGGTTCAGATAAAAGGATCGCCTTTTCTTAAGTCTGGAGCTAATATGAAATTTTATGAGGCTCTATTTTCAGTTCTGTTAGCTTTGTTTATTACAATATCTGCATTAAAGTTTGGACCAATTCTAAATATTTCACTTTTAGTTACTGTTATTGGATCTGCATTCTACATGAGTGTTAAACTCTTTTTAGACCAAAAAACTCTTTTTGACCCAACATTTGCTGGAGTATCAACTTTTATAATCTATTTTAGTAATACATTTGCCAATTATTTAAGAGATGCTAATGAGAAAAAACAAATTAGAGGAGCATTTTCTCAATACCTCTCCCCTGCCCTTGTTGAGCAATTAGCAGAAGATCCTGAAAAGTTAGTTTTAGGAGGAGAAACAAAGAAAATGACTTTTCTTTTTTGTGATGTAAGAGGTTTTACAACAATTTCGGAGGCATTCAAATCTGATCCACAGGGTTTAACAAAATTAATTAATAGATTCCTTACTCCACTTACAAATGAAATTATTAGTAAGAATGGAACAATTGATAAGTATATGGGGGATTGCATTATGGCTTTTTGGAATGCTCCGATTGATGTTAATGATCATGAGAAAATATCATGTGAAGCTGCTCTAAGTATGCATAAAGCACTCCAAGAACTTAATGATAAAAGAGAAGAGGAAGCTAGAGAAGTAAATAAAAAATTTTTAGAATTAAAAATAGGAATAGGTTTAAACACTGGAGGATGTGTTGTTGGAAATATGGGGTCTGACCAGAGATTTGATTACTCGGTTCTTGGAGATGCTGTAAATTTAGCTTCAAGATTAGAAGGACAATCAAAAGGTTATGGAGTTAAAACTGTAATCGGACAGGAAACCAATGAAGCGGTTAAAAATTCTTTTGCAACACTTCAGCTTGATATGTTGGCAGTGAAAGGAAAAAAAGAAGCTGTATCAATTTATTGTTTACTTGGAGACCCTGAGTATAAAGAATCAAAAGAATTTAAAGAACTTGAAAAAAAACATAACAAAATTTTAGAGTTTTATTTTAATCAAAAATGGAAAGAGGCACTCGAAGAGATTATAAAAGCAAAAACTCTTTGTAAAAATGTAATGAGTGATTACTATGAAATGATGACAGAAAGAATTAATGAATTTAAATTATCACCTCCTCCTAAAGAATGGGATGGAGTGTTTATTGCTACATCAAAATAGTTAGTTTAAAAATGGGTTTAAAAAAAATAAGAGTATTACCAGATCAGTATATTGTTAAGCAAAATGATAAGGGTGAAACAGCATTTTTAGTTATATCTGGAGGACTAGTTGCTGAAGTGGATGGTAAAAAAGTAGGAAAAATTGAAACCGGAGAAATCTTTGGCGAACTATCTTTAATTCTTAATGAAAATAGAAAAGCTAGTATAAAAGCTATTGTGCCAAGTGAGGTAGTAGAAATTAAAAAAAAGGCTCTTGAAGCAATTTTACTGTCCTCAAATATCGATCTTCACAAAGCAATTAATGAAATGTCTAAAGAATTGGGTAAAAACAATGAGCAGAAACTCCCAATTACAAAATCTCAACTGCTTGAACTTTCAAAAGATGCTCCCAATGTGATTAGAGCATTGGCTTTACAACTGCATTACAGACTCTCACAAAGGATATTTTCTTGAAATTTATTACTTATGGAAAAACAAAGAAGGTTTTGATGCTAGACGGAGAAACCCTATTTAATCAAGGAGATAAAGGAGATCATGCTTACATGATTGTACATGGGGTAATGGATGTATTGGTTGACGGAAAAAAAGTTGGAGCAATGAGAGACGGTGAAGTATTTGGAGAAATGGCATTAATTCTTGATCAAAATAGAAGTGCTACAATTATCTCAAACAAACCCACTGAATTGATATCAATAAATAAAGAAAACTTTGATGAACTTCTAAGTTCGGCTTCTGAAAAAGCAAAACAATTAATAATCGAACTTTGTAAAGAACTGTCTAAAAGATCAGAGTTTCAGACTGTAAAATATTCTCGAGTAGAGATTGACGAAATATTAAAATCAGAAAATGAGTTAATTACTAAAATAACAAAGCAGATATTTTATAGATTAGAAAGATCCACAGATCATACCTTCTATTCCATTTGAATAAATATTTTAATTTTTTTACAAATATGATATTATAGAGAAATGAAGTATTCAGATTATATACACGAATCAGAAATTAATCATAAATCCTTAAGTTATAATCTGCTTACTCCAAAACCCGCAAAAGGAAAATCCCTTAAACCTGGGAAAATAAAAGTTTCGCCAGCCAAAGCGCTTTCTCTTTTAGCACCCTATACATTAACTCGTATAATGGAACAAATTAAAGCTGTTGTTCCTTTGGCGGCTTATTTATTTCTTTTTCAACTTTTGATTTTAAGACAACCAATATCTTCTGCAACCACTATTTGTCTTGGACTAATAGCAGTTATTGTAGGTCTTGCCATATTCATGGAGGGTTTGAAAACTGGATTAATGCCTTTTGGAAATGTAATTGGTGATACTTTACCTAAAAAAGCACCTATGTTTCTTGTATTGATAATTATTGGAATTTTAGGTGTTGGTGTAACATATGCAGAACCGGCCATAGGAGCCTTGAAAGCATTTGGATCATCAATCAATCCTCAGGATGCACCATATTTATACGAAATTTTAAATAATAGAAGTGAAACGTTAGTAGTGATGGTGGGTGCAGGTGTAGGGCTCGCTGCTATAATAGGAACAATTCGTTTTGTGAGAGGATGGTCATTAAAACCACTTATATATCTTGCACTAACACCAACAATATTATTAACTGCGTATGTTTGGAGCAACCCTGATTTAAGAACAATACTTGGGCTGGCATGGGATTGTGGAGCAGTGACAACCGGTCCAGTAACTGTTCCATTAGTTCTATCTCTGGGAATTGGAATAGCTGCATCTGCTGGAAAAGGAGATTCATCTTTATCTGGATTTGGTGTTGTAACAATGGCCTCGCTATTTCCAATTATTGCTGTTTTGATACTAGCTATTCAAGTTTCTCAAACAATGTCAGTTGATGAGATTTTAGCTATAGCATCAACAGCATCTGATGCAAGCTCATCTCAAATCTCAAAATGGTCGCAAACACCATTTGTTGAAATAATTGGCGGTGTAAGAGCAATACTTCCTCTTGTAATTTTCTTAATGCTTGTTCTATTTGTAATATTACGATCTAAGTTACCAAATAATTTAATTACAACATATGGTTTAACACTCTCAATTGTAGGAATGTGTGTTTTTAATATTGGTCTTACGTACGGTTTAGGAGCTATTGGTGGTCAGGCAGGAACAAATCTTCCCGCTGCATTTATGGAAGTTTCAATTAGTGAAGTCTCCCCTATCTATTCTGAATTGCTAGGCCTAACTATAGTTATACTGTTTGCTTGGCTTTTAGGCTTCGGTGCTACACTTGCAGAACCTGCTTTAAATGCTTTAGGTTTAACTGTGCAAGAATTGACTAACGGAGCTTTTAAAAAATCTATGCTAATGTACAGCGTTGCAGGCGGGGTTGCATTTGGTATTGCTTTGGGAGTAGGAAAAATTGTTTTTGCTTTTGATTTGGCAACTGTTCTAATCCCTCTATATTTACTAGCTGTTGTTTTAACTTATTTTTCAACAGAAGAATTTGTTAATGTTGCATGGGATAGTGCTGGTGTGACTACTGGGCCAGTAACTGTACCTCTTGTCCTCGCAATGGGTCTTGGGTTAGGTAATGCTGTATCAGCTACCGAAGGTTTTGGTATCTTATCAATGGCAAGTATTTGCCCTATACTTGCTGTGCTTTTGATGGGACTTTTTATACAATTTAAACAAAAAAATAAAGGATAAATTATTATGGCTAGAGAAATTACTTATTTAACAGATGTTTTTTTAATAACATGTGTAGTTGAAAGTGGCTTAGCCGACAAGATAATTGATGCGGCAACCAATGTAGGAGCTCAGGGTGCTACAATCAACTATGCTAGAGGAACAGGTATCAGAAATAGAATGGGACTGTTGGGAGTAACTATCGACGAACAAAAAGAAATAATAAGGATTATTGTTTCAAAAGAACAGTCAAACAGAGTTTTTGAATCAATGTATTTAGCAGGAGATCTTGATACCCCTGGAAAAGGAATTATGTGGATGGTAAAATTAGACAGGGTAGCTACCCATATACCTAAAGACGTTATAAAAAGAGCTGGAGGAACAAGATAATGTCTAAATTTGTTGAAATTGGCGGTCTAATCAAAAAAGGGCTTGGACAATCAGTTGTTAAAAAATTTTCCAACAATAAAGATGTAGTCTCTGTAGGTTTTGCAAATGGAAGAGCTTCAGATATTTTTGATATCCAACAGTTTGGTGATGCAAGTGAAGCTGATATTTTAACTTTAATAGTTAAAGAAAGAAAAGGAAATTCAGTTTTTGATGAGTTATACAATCATCTTAAACTAGCTACTCAAAAAAATGGGGTTATTTTCAAATCTGATACAATAGCTAAATCGTCTGTTAAATAATCATATCTATCTTTCTGAAAACGCAAAAGATACATTTGTTAAAAATGGAGTTAAAAAATAGTCTATAAAACTTCTTTTGCCAGTAATTATACCCACAACAACAGGAACTCCTGAAAAAAGCCGATATTCCTCATTCTTCCGTGAAAATGATCTTTCAGAAGTTTCGACTTTTACCAAATAAAAACCATCATCTTCTTTACTTGAAATTCTGTCTGCCCCAACAAACACAACTCTTCCTTTAATTGATCTAAATCTTGAACCTTCAGGGGTATTTAGACGTATTTTTGCTTCCAGATCTTTTTTTACATAACCAATTTCAGACAAAGGAAGTTTTGCTTCAATGATGAGTTTTTCATTCTCAGGAACTATTTCTACAACTGTTACACCAGGAGCAACAATCGCACCTTTTGAGTTTACTGAAATAAGTTTTACAGTTCCAGAAACTGGACTTTTTAAAACAGTTCTTTTGAGGCTATCAGAATATTTTTGAATTCTTTTATTTAATTCCTCTTTTTCATTTTTGTACTCAGATAATTCTCTATTAATTTGCTCAGCATAATTATTTTTGACCTTTTCCAAGTCATTTTTACTTAAATCGATAATTGATTGTTGTTCATCAATACTTGATTCAACTTCTTGACGTTCACTAAGTAACTCTAGATGTTTTAGTCTATTAGTTGCCTCTACCTCCAATAGTTTCTGACTAATTGATTCCTGTTCTTTAACTATTTTTAATCTTTTTTTTAAATTTCTTAAATTTTTTGTAGCTTTATCAATGTTTGCTTTTTTAGATTTTATTTCAGAATTAATTGCCTTTTTTCTACTTTTAAAAAGCTCATTTTCAGATTTAACAAGTTCTTTGTCAAATAATTTCTTTTTGCTTTCAGGAATCTTTATTAAAATATCTTGATTCTTTTCTGCTTCAACTCTAAAAATTGATAATTCAATGGATTTTAGTCTTGCATTTATTTCTTCAAATTCTGATGATGCTTTTTCTTTAGATAAAATAACGAGAGGTTGATTAATTTGCACTTTTTCACCCTCACTGATTAAAATTTGTTCAACAATACCACCCTCTAAATGTTGAACATACTTTATTCTTCCTTGTGGTATGATTTTACCTTCTGCTAAGCTTAATACTTCAATAATCTTCACATTAATGAGAACTAAGAAAGTAATAAGAAAAAAAAGTAAAGATAACTTTAGCTTTTTACTAATTAAAACCCTGGCTTCAGTTTTAACGTTTTCATTAATGCTCCATTTAGTCCAGTTATCGCTCATTTTTTATTCTAATTTTATTTTAGTATCAGCTAACTCAATAATTTCCTTTTCTTCTGAAAAGCATATTATCGTTTTACCAGCTCTCTTTAACGATGTTATTAATTTAATTACCATAATCCTTCCCTCACTATCAAGATAAAGTGTTGGATCATCAAAAACGTAAATTTGATAATTTTTAGAAATTGATCTGGCGATATGAATTTTTTTTAAAATTCCTTTTGATAATTTATTATTAACTGTGTCTGTTAAGGTTAAATTTGAATTTTTTAATTCTTCGTCTAATCCAACATTTTGTAACAACCTACTCACCTCTTGTTGATTTAAGTCAGGATTAGATATCAAAATGTTATTCAAAACAGAAGAATTGAGTATATCTGATTCTTGAGGTATATAAGCAACATTCTCTTTAAACCAAATCAATGAGAGTTTATCTAGGTTCGTGTCGTCTATTGAAACGTTTCCAGATTCTGGCTTTAATAGACCTACTACTAGTTTAGCCAAAGTAGATTTACCAGATCCATTTTTTCCTAAAATAACATTAATTTTTGATGAGCTAAATTTTGTTGAAAAGTTTTTTATAACATATTTAGACTCAGTATCGTATACATAACTAATGTCATTCAGATTAATATTACCTGTAAGTTTACTTAACTGCATTCCTTCTGCTCTATTTTTTGAATCTTTAAAAAAGTTTTTACAATCTTCGAGATAAACATTAATCTTCTCAAGTACTGAAAGTGAATTCTGTACTGACGAGATTGTACCTATTGCTCTAGTTGCAAATATATTAAACCCTATAAGACTTCCTATAGATAAATTTCCATTCACTACTAACATACTCCCAATACCAATTGTTAAAATAGAGAAAATCAATATAAAATAACTAGTTGATGATATTTGCTGAGCGTCATATTTCGCTAGGGAGGAATCAAAGTCGAGCTTTTTATTTAAAAAACTTTCTATATAGAATCCAGTATATTTAAATGAATGAGTTGATTTCAATAATTCCTCATTAGAACCTAACTCCTTCATAATAAATCTGTCTTTTATAAGAGGACTTTTTTTATTAAGTAGATTGTTTTTTGCTTTTATCAACCTTTGTTGAAATATTAAAAAAAATATTACTAGAATTAAAAAAATAATTGCCAATAAAAGGTTAAGAAAAAATAAAATTATAACAATGAATATTACAAAAAAGGCATCCAATAAATTTGATTGAATTTTAGGTGAGATAAATTGAAAAAAATTATTATTAAAATCAATAATTTCAATAAAGTTTCTTTTTTTAAGTTTACTCTCTCTTTCAAAAAATGTTTTTATTAAATC
Source organism: uncultured Alphaproteobacteria bacterium (assembly GCA_902563305.1). Classification (GTDB taxonomy): domain Bacteria; phylum Pseudomonadota; class Alphaproteobacteria; order Methylaequorales; family Methylaequoraceae; genus Methylaequor. The sequence continues at coordinate 1,008 of CACEWP010000006.1, read as the reverse complement.
TAATTTAAAAGTCTTAATTGGGTTAATAAGAATGTCACATAAGATTTTATTTCTTAAATTCCTAAAAATAAATTCAAAAGTTGCAACTGCAAGTGCTCCTGATAAAAGAAAAATTAAAGTCCCCTGTAATCCAAATGCTATATATCTATTAAAAATGTGTATAATAAAAATTGGACTGAGAAGCCCCATAATTGTAATAAAAAGGGTTAAAAGTAATATTGTTCCTAATGAATTACTATTCTTTAATATATGAAACCAATACATCATAATTTAACTTTTAATTAATTGAAAGATACAACAGAAAATCATCATACACCAGAGATGGTTTGGTATTGGAACTCACTTCCATCCATAGTATCGTTATCGAAACCGGGTAATATTGCTATTGGGTAGAGCTCATCGGCATCTGGTGCTCCTCCTTTAGATGTATCTTCCCAAAGCCAAGTATATGTATCATTTCCATCGCCAAATACTAATATAAATTGTTCTACAAGTGATGAAGTCCAAGTGTTTCCGTCTGGGGTTACCCAAAAATCAGGGTCTAAATATGAACTTACTGAACTTGCAGTATTTATATTTGATGTGCTCGTATCATGAGTAAAATTAAATATTGTTGGCAACTGATTAGAGTGGTTATTAAAAATATAATAACTACCACCTTGAGCAGCGTCGTTATAAATTGGTATACGAGTGTACGAACTAGTTTGAGTTACACCTGCAACTATTTGGTCATTGCCTAACCCACTTTGCCTAAAGTCAGTTATTTTATCAAAAATATTTGCATCCGCATCTCCTTGTCTATAATAAAATTTATCATCACCAAGGCCTCCAGTCATGGTATCTGCTCCAAGACCACCAATAATAATATCATTTTGGTTGCCACCTACAAGAATATCACTTCCATCTAATCCGTTTAATGTCCATGGATTAGTTGAATTAACTTTGGAAATCGTATCACTCCCAGATGTTCCAGTTTGTGTTTGTGTAGTTGTTGAACTAAATTCTTCA
>CACEWP010000005.1 GCA_902563305.1 uncultured Alphaproteobacteria bacterium | reverse complement strand
CTGAATTAAAAAGTGAGTTGGAAATTGTTAAAAAAAAAATTGATAAAATTTCAACCCACATAGAATGTTCAATTATAGGAGAAAATTTAAACATTGGAGAGAATAACTTTGGGTGTTTCAAGAAAATTAATTCAGTAAAGATTGATGATCTTGGGAAAGAGTTTGAAAATAAAAATGATGATATGAAGTTTTTTAAAGATTCCCAATACCTTTACATAAACGATGAATTTAAAAATTCAGAGAATATTTTTAATTTTTCAATGGACAAATTTATTTTAATTAAAATTAAATTTTCTTATAATGAAACTGATTACTGGACAAAAGAGAAAAAAAAAAATAAATACAAAGAGATATTCTATCTTTCATTAGATGATTTTGAACCTCCAACTGATATTTCAAAAGAAGAACTTATTATAAAAATTGATAAAACTGGATATCCAAATGACAGAGTTAATGAAGAGTATTTTGATAAAAACCGTTCAACATTTTATGACCATTATTTTAATCGTGACGAATTATTAAATAAAGATGAACTTAAAAAACGAATAAAAGATAGTTTAGTTTTTAGATTATTTAGTGATTATGAAGATAAAGTATCCGTCAGAATGTTTTTGGATGACGAGTTGGAAACAAAAAAAAGAGATGTACATTTCAGTCCAATAGAATTAGAAGAAAATTCTCGAGAACATGAATTATCAAATGAGTCTTTTCGATTATATTATTATCCTAGAGATAAAAAATATAGTGATTTTTTATTGGTTTGTTTTCACATAATTCTCGATAAACTAAAAGATGGAAGGATATTTTCAAAATTCGATAAAAATGATAAATTTCTCTGTAAAACGTTTCGTTAATGAAAAAACTATTTCTGATATTGATTTGTTTGTTTGTGTGTTTTTGTAGTAGTAAAAGAGAAATCCTCTAATGTCTGAAAGTCCATTTTTAGATAATAGAGAAAGAATTTTTGAAAATTCTGTAGGTTTTGTTATTTTTGATAAATTTCCTGTGAGTAAGGGTCACTGTTTGATTATTCCTAATAGAGTATATTCGAATTATTTCGATTCATCAGAAGAAGAAATAATTGGATTAAATAAATTACTTTTTAAAACTAAAAAATACTTAGATGAAAAATTTAATCCATCTGGATTTAATGTAGGTATAAATTGTGGAAAGGTAAGTGGTCAAACAGTAGATCATTTACACATACACATTATTCCAAGGTATCCAAAAGATGTTGATGATCCTACTGGAGGTATAAGATGTGTTATACCAAACAAACAAAAATATAAATGAATACTGATCTAAAAGAACTCTTAAATTTAATAAACAATGGATCCATGGAGAATACTTATAAGATGTCATGGATTAGATCAATAGTCGAAATTTGTGAGGAGTCACCAAAACAAATTATTCATTTTGATGAATTATCTCCTCTCATTTTCAAGTACTATTGGAATCAGTGTATGTTTTTTAATTTAAATCAGGGACAAAATCGAAATAACAAACCCACAATTATTCAAATAGTGGAGAAATGTATAAGAGATTATAAAGTAAAATTTGGTTATAAACCAGAGTCGTTTATTAGAGTTCAAAATAAAATAGAAGTTCCTATACAGAAAATAAGTAAAGTATTAACTCAAGATGTGTGTAAAAGGTTTTTGAAATTAGATAAAAAGATTTCTAACTTCTACAAATATGATTTACTAAAAAGAGAAATAAAAATTTCTAACCCAAAATTATTAAAAGAATATTCAGAGGTTCTTTATCAAATAATCAATTATAGATGGACTCAAAAACTTGAGGAAACGGATGGTTCACCAAGAATATCTAAAAAAATAAGAGGTGTGGAAAGGGATAAAACACCCAAAAGAGGAAACTTGAAATTATTTCACAAGTTTTTAGATATTGAGAATCCAAAAAAAGTATGTTTCTTAACTGGAGAAAAGATAATTGGAACAACTTCAGTAGATCATATAATACCATGGTCATATATGTATTCAGATGATTTGTGGAATTTAGTGTATGTTAAACCAGAAGAAAATAGTTCAAAAAGTAATCGTTTACCAAACGAAGATTTAATTAATAAATTAAATTTGAGAAATAAAAGGTTATTAAAAATGTTAATTAAGAAAGAAATTAAAAGTAAACATCTTGAAGAACTTAAAATTTCAATTGAAAGAGATTATGTGAAGAAATATTGGACTGGATTTAAGGGATAATATAATTTTACAAAATGTATAAACTTTTACTCATTCATAAACCTCTGAAAAATGTGATAAAATCTGATGATCAACCTACAGAGTTGGTGAATTGGATGACCGTTGAATAGAAAACTTAAGCATTAAGTATAGGAGTAGTTGGGGAGAAAAATTTATCTTTTTTTTTTAAATTATTTTCTTGTCATCGTAAAGATAAATTAAGACTCCCCATATGTTAAATTAAAAAAAATTGAAAAAAAATTCAATATAAATTAAATAAAATAATAAGAATTGTTTTTATAATTTATATTTCTAAGGTATCTTATTATAAAAAGTCGATATTGCTAAAAGTGAGTTAAGTTCTAGTGTCATTAATAAAAAATGGGAAGATCTATTAATTTAAATTCAGATCACTTAATTTCCATAATCCAAGAAATTTACTAAGACTTTTTTTTCTTATTTTTTTCGATTCACAAAAGAGTTCGATTGGTTCAGGAAAATTAAATGGTGGTTTAGTTAGATTGATTGATCTCCACATTCCTGTTTTAATCCATTTGTTCTTGTGTTCATACGGGAAGGTTGTTGTTAGTAAATATTTAGAATCACTTTTTTTAAAGTTTTGTAGACAATTTATTACATCTTTATTAGAAAAATGAACTAAAGCATCACGACAAAAAATTAAATCACTTTTCTTAGGTATTTTTTTTATTATATTTAAATGATTGAATTTAATGGTTTCATTTGAAAAGCTTACATTGTTACTTTTAATTATATCACTTACGATATCATATCCTGTATACTTAACATTTTTCAGATCAATATATTTCATCCAATTAAAATCCCCACAGGGGATATCTGACATAGATTTTATTTGATACCTGATTAATATTTCCTTTAAAATTTTTCTTACGAGATAAGTATTTTTTTTTGTAGAACCTGGTCCGGAAAAAGATTCCTCAGAACCCCAAGAATTTTTTTTATAATATTCTTCAAAGATATACCTATTACTTTTAAATGTTAGTGAAAGAATTCTTCTTAATCTAATTAAAAAATAATAAAGCTCTCTAGAACTATTTTCAATTGAGTAATTAAATTTTAATATTTTTTTAATCTTTGGAATAAACATTTTTACATAAATAATATAATATGAAAAATTAGTAAAAAGTAATGCCCAAAATAATAATATTTTCAAGTTATTTATATTTACCATCTTAAAAATAAATCTGAAAAAACTATTAAATCACCCCGCAATATGAAAACAGTCGGTTAATGCTGGGTAAAGATGTTGGTGAGAGTTTATAATTTTTAAGTTACATTATTTTTAGATACATTTATTGGCTTCCATAATAATAAATATTTTTATCTTCAAAAATCTATTGATTTAATGTAAATATAAAATTTATAATGTCTTTTGTATCAATATTAGTCCATAAAAGTAATTTAGTTTCAGGTGGGTTTGATACCCCGTATAATTCAGATAGTAATCAAGGTTCCTGGAAATAAAAATTAAAAGATTTAATTGCTATGATGGTTATTAGAACATAGAAAGTTAGGGGTATAAAATGGATTATAAAAGAATTAGCAAGACTCTTACTTGATAGCGGAGGAATGATGCAAGAAAAAATCGGATTAGACAAATTTTGTGATCTACTTTCAAAGATAAATGCTGATTTTACTGATTATATATTAGAAGATTGGGAATCTGTGGAAGTAGGAAATGTAAAATTGAATGGTTTAAGTGAAAAGGAGTGGATGACACTGTACAAAAGATTTTTAGAAAAAAAATCTAAATAAAAGCGTTTATGAAAATGATTCATAAACAATATTTAATTAGCAAAAACTTGACGATATAGGAGATAATTAATGATGAAAGTAAATATTGGTTTGATTGGGATTTTAGGTATTATCATTTTATTAATAGTTTTAATTTTCAATGAAAATTCTAAAACTGAAAAACTTTATGAAGAATTGGTTGTTATAAAAAGTTTTTTAGAGGATATCGATAATGATATTCATGAAATTGAAGAAAAGATTAAAAAATGAAAATATAAAGTTTACTAAATGAAATTTATTTAGAAATCATAAAAGAATTTAACTATTCAAAAATTAATAAATTCGAAAGGTACGGTGAAAGATAATTTTTTCTTGAATCAAGGGCTAAGAAGTTTGATTCTATGTTTTTTTTTTCATTTAAGGAGGAATAAATAGAGAGAAATTAGAGTTCTTCTTACATATCTTTTTAGTTTATAATCTTATTGCATGCAAAGGGATAGGTTATAACACCATTAACAAAATCTTTGTTATCTTCAAAACACGAAACTTTATTTGGACCGTCAGCCCAATAATTATGTGGGTTGAGAGAACGATAAAAGTCTTTTATGAAATATTTACAACCCCAATTGTCTTTTTCTTCCTTTTTACAATACTCTTGACCTATTTGAAGATGAAGATGCCTAACCCTTGCCATACAACGATATTCAATCTTTTTTGGTAATTTTTTCATCTATATCATTTTCAACTTTTTCAAATTTATTTTTCCATTTTTTTTTCTTATTAGAGGAAAAACTAATACTTGACCAATCATTATCTTTTGACATTTACATACTATTTCTTAAATTTTTCATTAATCCACACTAATAAGTATAATAATGACTTCCTAGAGTACGATAAAAACCACATCTATATTCTTCTTTTAATAATTCGTCTGTTCTTCTATTCCCCTCTTCTATCGTGATGTAATCATTAAGGACTAGGAAATCTATTTCTTCATATTTTTTTTCAAATATCTTAGATCTTTCGTTATCTAAATCTAGAACATTCTTTCCATAATATTTTCTTTGATCAAATGGTTTGTAATTATAATCTATTGGTTTTAACCCAAATAGTCTTCCAATAGTCATTCTAAATAGTTGATCAAATGTATGAAAAACTAATTTAAAGAATTCAAGTTTATAGGAATAAAAAATATAAATAATCATAAATAAAAAATTAAAAACAAAATAAAACTTCATATATTCAACAAATGTAGTTTCAAAAATAAAACAAAAGATTGATGAAAAAATTATAGAATAAAACCAAAGGTTAAAGTATGAGGTCAATATTACCAACCAATGGTCAAACGGATATGATCTACTTAAAATGTATCTATATATTTTAAAGTGTAGTTTTTTCATTTAAAAAAAATCCATAATGATCCAAATATAAGAATATCGATTAAAATCACTTTTGTAAAATCTCTCATAACTCCCCTATAACTTCCTTATGACTTCCTTAAAGTTTCCCCTATTTTAAACAAAAATACACTATTTTGATTATAAACTACTTAAACCTCCCTTAAAGATTCCCCTATTTTCCTTATAACCACCTTATAGATACACATAAACCCCTTAATATTGACTGATGGTATCGAGTTTTGTTCCTTATAAACACACTATACTTCTTAATAATCCTCTCAACATGTCTTCCAGTGAATTGTTTATTCCGGGTGGTTTTGTATCCATTGATGTGTAAAAATTGACCTACCTGATGGTAGTTAAATCCCTCATTTAATTTCACCTTAATGAGGTCAAGTAAAAGTCTTTGATAACTAGATATACTGTAGGTTTGGTGAGAATTTATTTTGAAATTTAAAGAGAAATTTATATCAATTTTTTCAATGTTGGGATTGAAATACCCCACCTTCAAGATTACTCCACAGTTACTGACTTTGCGAGATTTCTTGGTTGATCCACATCCGTACCTTTTAAAACTGCAACATAATAAGCTAAAAGTTGAACAGGTATTGTAAAAATTATTGGTTGAACAAACTCCGGCAAATTATTTAATACTAATCTTTTCATAGATGAATCCTCAACCTCTTTATCTCCTCGACTGTCAGTTATCAATATCACTTTACCACCTCTTGCAAGAATCTCTTGCATGTTTGAAATATTCTTTTCAAAAAGATTATCCTTAGGTGCTATAACAACAACTGGTACTTTGTCATCAACTAATGCTATTGGTCCGTGCTTCATTTCCCCAGAGGCGTATCCTTCAGCATGAATATAGGAAATTTCCTTTAATTTTAGTGCTCCTTCTAAAGCAATTGGAAACAAATGTCCTCTACCAAGAAATAAAACGCTTTTGGCCTTTACAATTTGCTTACTAATTTTTTTTATTTTATCTAATTCATTAAAAACTAATGACATATTTGAAGGAACTTCTAACAAATTTTCAGTAAGTTTTTTTTCCATAGAACTTTTAATTTTTTTTCTGTCTCTTCCAGCTATTAGACATAGGCAAGCTAAAATACTGAGTTGTGCCGTAAATGCTTTAGTAGAAGCAACACCTATTTCTGGACCAGCTTCAATGGTTATAAAAAAATCCGATTCTCTTGCAATACTACTTTCTGAATTATTAACAATACTGAAAATTTTACTTCCATTTTTCTTGGCAAATCTAAGAGCTGCTAGGGTATCTGCTGTTTCTCCAGATTGTGAAATAAAGATTGATAAAGTATTTTTTGATTTGATATAAGTTTTATATCTAAACTCTGAAGCTAGGTAGGCGCTTGAGGATAAATTTGCAAACTTTTCAAACCAATAAGTTGCAGTTTGACATGCATAAAAAGACGTGCCACAAGCTATAAGATCTAACTTAGATAAAGTAATCCAGCTTATATTTAAATTTAGAATATTTATTTTTTTATTTATTGGATCTAAAAATCTAGATATTGAATCTCCTATAATAAGTGGTTGTTCAAAAATTTCTTTCTGCATAAAATGATTAAAATTTCCTTTATCCAGATTCGAACCCGTAAATGAAGAAATTGTGACTTCTCTTTTTACTTTTTTGAATTTCTTATCATAAATTTCAAATTTATCTTTATCTATTAATACACTGTCCCCTTCTTCCATAAAAATAATTTTCTGGGTGAATGGAGCTAATGCCAATGAATCTGACCCAAGATACGTTGTATTTTCTGAAATTCCAAGAGCGAGTGGACTACCTCTTCTAGCTCCCGCTAATAAATTAAAATCTTTAAATAGTATTGCTATAGCAAATGCCCCCTCTAAAAATTTAAGTGTATTTTTTATCGCTTCTTTTGGTTTATAAGTTCTTAATTGATAGCTTAATAAATGAGCAATAACCTCACTATCAGTTTGTGATTTAAATATAAATCCTTTTTTTTTAAGCATTTTTTTTAGTTGTGAATAGTTTTCAATTATACCGTTGTGAACAATTGAAACACTCTCAGATGAATGCGGGTGTGCATTTTCAGTGGAAGGAATACCGTGTGTTGCCCATCTAGTATGTCCAATTCCAAGATTCCCGCAGAGATTAGAATTTTTTATCTTTCTATTTAAATTTTTTAATTTTCCTTTAGCTCTGATTGTTGTTATTAATTTATTATCTAAAATAGAAACACCAGAAGAATCGTATCCTCTGTATTCTAATTTTGAGAGACCTTTAATTATCGAATTAATCACAGGATTATTTGAAGAAACACCAAAAATTCCACACATTATTTTTTCTTATCTTTTTTAATTAATTCTGATTTTCTATAAACAACAGTTTCATTTGGAACATCCTTATTTACAACAGTACCTGCACCAATGATTGAACCATTCTTTATTTTTAGAGGCGCAACTAATGATGTATTAGATCCTATAAAACAATTCTTACCGATTATAGTTTTATTTTTTCTCTTCCCATCATAATTACAAGTTATTGCTCCTGCTCCAACATTACTAAAACTATTGATTGTTGAGTCGCCAATATATGATAAATGAGATATTTTAACATTTTCGTCTACATTTGATTTTTTTATTTCAACAAAATTTCCGATTTTTGAATTCTTTTTAATATTAACACCATCTCTTATTCTGGCATAGGGTCCAATTAAAACATTCTGACTAACCTTAACATTATCAAGGTAGCTAAAACTTCTTAGAACTACATTATCTTTTATCTCTACTTCCGGACCAAAATAAACATTTGGCTGAATAATTACATTTTTTGCTATTTTCGTATCGTAACTAAAGTAAACAGTATCAGGAGCCTCCATGATAACTCCCTTTGAAAGAAAACTTCTTCTCTTTATTTTTTGAAATTCATTATTGACCCTTGATAAGTCAATTAAGTTATTTACACCCAAGGTTTCATTAAAATTACATACATAATGATCTATTGAAAAGTTTTGTTTATAAAAGATATCAACTAAATCTGTTAAAAAATATTCTTTTTTTCTGTTATTATTGTTAACAAGTTTCAAGTTTTCAATTAATCTCTTTGTTTTAAAAATCATAATTCCAGAATTACAAATATCCTTGTGATCTTGTTTTTTAATCTCACTTTGTTCAATAATTCCTATCAGTTTATTTTCTTTAAATTTCAATTTACCATAAGAATTTTTTTTATTTTCTGGTTTCATTGATATAACACAAAGATCCAAGTTATTTTTGACAAGTTTATTTAAAGATTTTTCAATTGTTTTCTTTGAAATCAAAGGTGTATCACCGCACAACACTATGGTGTAGTCAGTTGGATTTTTTTTGATGTTTGTTAAAGAAGATTTAACAGCATCAGCGGTACCTTTTTGTTGACTCTGTATTGAAAAAGTTACTTTATTGTATTTACTAATGATCAAATCCTTATAATCTAAAAATGAATGAGAAATTACAATATTAACAAAACTGTTTTTAAAAGAACTTACAGTATCTAAAATATGGAATAACATTGGATAGTTTCCAACTTCATGTAGAACTTTAGGTTTAGAGGAAGCCATTCTTGAGCCTTTTCCCGCTGCTAAGACAATTATTGATAAAGACATTAAATAAAACTTGAAATAAAAATTAAAATAATATTATAACATTTTTTTTGAGGAGAAAATTCTTTTTATGAATAAACCGATTAAACTTATAATAATTGATCTTGATGGAACAATTATCAATAGTGGGCCAGATTTGATAGATTCACTTAATTTTGTTTTGAATAAGCAAGAAATGAAGAATGTTGATAAGAAAATTGTTGGAAATCTTGTAGGTGGTGGTGCTCAGTCAATGATTGAAAAAGCTTTTAAGCACCTTGGACACCAAATTCCTCTTAACAAAATGGATTCAATGATAAATGATTTTCTAAGATTTTATTATGAAAATTGTGATAAGAAATCACAACTTTACCCACTAGTGGCTGAAACTCTGAAGATACTAAAATCTAAATTTAAACTCGCTATTTGCACGAATAAAAAGCAATTTCTCACTGAAAAAATTCTCAAAAGTTTTAAAATCGATTCTTATTTTGATTTTGTTTTAGGCTCCTGTTCAGATCTAAAGCTAAAACCAGATGTTGAAATGTTAGAAAAATGTTTGAAAGAATGTTCAGAAAAACCAGAAAACTCAGTGATGGTAGGAGACAGTGATAATGATATTATACCTGCTAACAACCTTTTAATGAGGTCGATATTTGTAACCTATGGCTACGGAGAGCTTAATGAATCTCTTCACTCAAATTTTATAATAAACAGATTTGATGAATTAACTAATAAGATAAATTATTAAATTTTTATCCTCTCATTAAAAAAAACATTAATTTCATTTAAACCCTTATAAATTGTTAAAAATGCAATTATTAAAGCACATACTGCAATTATATATAAATATTTATGAAATCTAGGGTCCATGTTTAAAAGAATTTTTGATGTATTTAATCATTAAATGTCTAAAATTTCTAACTAAACTTTCAGTAATTTAATATAAGCTTTAAAGTTTTTTTTTTTTTACATATATTATGCAGATGAGACATAACATAAAGTTAGAATCAGATAGTTCTTTCAAAGAAGCTGTTTCACTTCTTAGAAATGACAAATTGGTTGGGCTAAAAACTGAAACTGTTTATGGTGTTGCTTGTGATCCAAGTAGTATATTAGCAATTAAAAAAGTTTATGAACTAAAAAATAGACCAAAATTTAATCCACTAATTATTCATGTTAATTCAATACAACAAGCCGAGAAAATAGCATTCATTAATGAAGATTCGAGATTAGTTATGGAAGAGTTCTGGCCTGGACCAATTACTCTTATATTACCTAAAAAAAAAAATTTACTTGTTCACGATTTTGCTGTATCAGGACTTGAAACAATTGCTGTCAGACATCCTGAATCAACTTTCATTAATAAAATAATAACTAAATTAGAAAAACCTTTAGCAGCTCCTAGTGCAAATGAAAGTGGATACATTTCACCAACCGATGCAGAGCATGTCTTTGATTCTTTTGGTAAAAAGATTGATTTGGTTATAAATTCTGGGAGGGCGAAGTATGGTCTAGAGTCGACTATACTAGATATGACATCTAAACCATACGAAATAAAAAGGTTTGGAGTAATTGACACAAATCTCATAAAAAATAAATTGGGAAAGAAAATTAAAATATTTTATCCAAAAAAAAATAAAATTTTTAAACCTAATTCCCCGGGTCAAATGCTGAAGCACTATGCACCCAAAACCCCTTTGAAAATCAATATAAACAGTCCAAATTCAGATGATGCTTTCCTAAATTTTGGATCTGAAATTATTACGTTTCATAAGCCAACTCTTAACCTTTCAAAATCTTCAAATTTAAACGAGGCTGCTTTCAATTTATTTTTTTTCTTAAGAAAATTAGATAAATATAATAAAAAAAGAATAGTTGTCGCTCCGATTCCAAATAATGGTATTGGGAAAACAATTAATGAAAGACTCCAAAGAGCATCATCTTAAATGAAAACCACAAAAATAAATAAGTTGATTTCTACCCTTAATCCTATGGATTATTCAACTGAATCAGATATTCTAGAAAAACATTGTGTTGATTGGAGAGGGGAATATGTAGGTAGTTCAGATCTAATAATATTTCCCAAAAATACAAAACAAATTTCTTCAATTCTTCAATTTTGTCATAGAGAAAATATTCAAATTGTTCCTCAAGGAGGAAACACTGGATTAGTTGGAGGGGGTGTTCCAAGAAAAAACCATAAAGAGGTAATTATTAATTTATCAAGAATGAATAAAATAAGAAAAATTGATCCCATTGGAAATTCTATCACTCTTGAGAGTGGATGTATTTTAGATAATGTAAAAAATGAATTAATTAAATATGAATTTGAGTTTCCACTATCAATGGGATCTAGAGGAAATTGTCAAATAGGTGGAAATTTAGCAACCAATGCAGGAGGCGTAAACGTTATAAAATATGGGACAATCAGACAAAGTGTCATGGGAATTGAAGCTGTATTTGCTAGTGGTAAAATTTATAGTTCTTTAAAAAATATTAAAAAAAATAATACTGGTTTCGATTTAAAAAATCTTTTAATTGGTTCAGAGGGTACTTTAGGTATTATAACAGCAGCAACTATACAACTTTACCCATTACCGAAAGAGAAAATAGTTATCTGGGTATCATTTAATATTTTTTCAAAAGTATTAGACTTTTATGTATACATGAATAAAAAATTCAAAGATTTAATAACCAGTTTTGAATTTATGAATAAAGAGTCTATCGAAGTTTTAGAAAAACATGAATGCAAGCTAAACAATTTAAAAAGAAATCAATGCTATTGTCTAGTTGAGTTATCAAATTTTAACCAAATTGACAACTTTAGCAACTTTATCGCTTCGAGTATTGAACCTAACATGTTTGAAAATGATGAGTTCATAATTTCAAAATCGGAAGAGGAAAACCGAAAATTTTGGAACTATAGAGAATCTATACCACTTGCAGAGAGAAAAGAAAATTTTATAATACCACACGATGTTTCCATTCCTTTAGTTAATATTGACAAATTTGTTAACGATACCACAAAAAAAATAAAACTTTTTTCACGATCTAGCAAAATAATAAATTTTGGTCATTTAGGAGATAATAATTTACATTTTAATGTTTTAATTAACGATTCAGAAAAAAAAAATAAACAATCAATTAAAAGGTCAGTTAATCAAATAGTTTTTGATTACGTTTCTAAATATGAAGGTGCAATAAGTGCTGAGCATGGAATTGGTCAACTAAGAATAGAGGAGTTAAAAAAGCATAAAGACTATAATGAAATAGAGACAATGAAAAATATTAAAAAGGTATTTGACCCAAAAAATATTCTAAATCCTGGAAAAATTTTTTAATCAATAAATTCCTGATAGATACTATTAGCCCTTTTACATGTTGTAAGTATATCTGTATTTATATTGAATAAACCTCTCAAGTATAATAAAAACCACTCTGAAAAAAATTTAGCGTTTTTAAATCTTTTTGCAAATCTCCAAGATCTTGCAGTAAGTCTTCTTTGGGCATAAAGCATTAGGTTATTATCTAATTTTGGGTTGTCATATATAAAAAGTTCAAGAGCTTTAGAAACTCTGTAAATCTGGTTATTTTTTTTTTCGGAAATTTGACCAGGTGCATTAAAAGGAAGAACAGCTACTGGAAAATTTAACCTTGCAAAGCTTCCCAATAGAGATAATTTTAATGTTAATGAATATTCTTGACTAAACTTAATTCGTTCATCACAGCCACCAACCATTTTACACAAATCAGTTCTAACTAAAAATTGTGAAGGATTAAACATAGAATTTCTCATAGCCTTCTTGACTGGCTTATCAATAACAGAGAAATTATTAAAATCAAAATCCTCCAACAAATTAACACTCTCAAGATTATTCACTTTTCTTTGGAGACCATAAGCTAAAACAACCTTCGGATTTTTTTCTAAAATATTCATTAAAGATAATGTAGTTTTACTAAGAATGACATCATCTGCATCTAAAAATTTTAGATATTTCATTTTAGCTTTTTTTATTCCAAGATTTGTTGCATTGGCTGATCCTTTATTTTTTTGTTTTAAGATTTTGCTGTTTTTTAAGTTTTTAGTAAGCTTTGATAATTTGGTGTAGGATTGGTCAGTAGATCCGTCATCTATAAAAATATATTCTTTTTGAAAATCACCAATTTGATTCTTAAGTGATTTTACAACATGATCCAAGTAAGACGATTTATTATAAACTGGAATTACAAATGATACTGAACTCATTTATTAAAACTCATTAGATTTTTAATTAAGGTCATATTTCCAAAAGCTGACGCATTTGTATTCTCAGAACGGATTTGCCTCACCAATCCAATTCCATTACATAAAATCTCGACATTCTCAATTTTTACATCTATTGGTCCTGACCGGGTATCACCAATAAAGTTTGAATTGCCTTTGCCTTCTATTTCAATGCAATCATCAAAAAATAAATCATTTACTTTAAATTTTTTATACCTCCTCTTAATCTTATAATTCATATCAAATTGTGATCTTGGTCGAACATTCAAAAGGGGTGGTTGGAAACCTTTTACAAGAAATAGCTGTTCACGGACAATCCATTCTTTTTGGATAAAATCAGAATCAGGATAGATTATTTTTTCGACGGGCTCATCAATACCGTCAGAAAAAGCAAGAATTACAGATGTGCGGATAATCTTCTTATCATCTATAGCATATGAATAATAACTTCCATCCGAGTACAACCTTGAAAAACTTTTACCATTGGATTCATTATTCTCACTTAAATTAGTTACCATGATTCTTTTTATATTACTTTTTCCAGTATAAGAAGATTTGATATTAACTGAATATAACCACTTAAGACCACCTTCCGATGGAAAATAATTTTTCTCGTTGAATTCGCATGATTGAGCAACAAAAAAAATAAAAACTATAAAAATTCTAAGTTTATTCATAGGATGGTGCCCAGGGGAGGAATTGAACCACCGACACAGCGATTTTCAGTCGCTTGCTCTACCAACTGAGCTACCTGGGCAAAAAAATTAAATATTAAAACTACTTAACATACGTTTTTAGAAATTCAAATTAAAACTCCGGACTTTTAAATATTTTATACAACTCTGGAATTGATATGCCAACAATATTTGTATAGCATCCACGAATTTTTTTAATAAACCTTGATCCAAAATTTTGGATTGCATAGCCTCCAGCTTTTCCAATACCATCTTGTAAGACTTCATTAGTCATTTCTTTTTCTTCTATTTTATTAAAATAAACTTCTGTTTTTATAAATCTTGTAAATTTTTTCCCTTTTAATGATATTACACAAAGTCCGCCATAGACAAAATGTTTTCTTCCTGAAAGAAGCTTCAAATAAGATTTGACCTCTTTTTGTGAGCTAACTTTGTTAAAAACTTTTCCTGCCCTTATCACAATTGTGTCACCTGCAATGATTATTTTTTTTTTGTGTGATGAATTTACTGAATCTGCTTTTAGTTCTGCTAATCTAATTATTGATTTTGATAGTGGTTTTTTAAAATTGAAATTATCCTCGTTTATAAGGTGTTTGCAGCACTGTATACTCTTGAAACCCAATAATTTTAAAAGTTCTTTTCTCCTAGGAGATTCAGATGCAAGTAATATTTTATTTGATCGTATCAAAAAACTATTTGTGTCTAAAAGTTATTCTACCCTTGGTTAAATCATATGGTGTCATCTCAACTGTAACCCTATCACCAGCAAGCACTCTTATTCTAAATTTTCTCATCTTTCCAGCCGTGTGGGCTATTATTTCATGATCATTGTCTAGCTGAACTCTAAACATTGCATTTGGTAACAGTTCTTTCACTGTTCCTGTAAATTCCATTAATTCATCTTTAGCCATATGCGTTAGTTTTTAATTATTCTGCATTCTATTGATAAAGCATGAGCTTGTAAACCCTCTTCATAAGCAAGATTAATTGCATCCTTTCCAATTTTTTTTAGATTTTCTTTATTGCATTCAACAATAGAGGATCTTTTGTAAAAATCTAATAAATTTAATCCTGAAGAAAATCTAGCAGTTCTGTCTGTAGGTAAAACATGATTTGGTCCTGCTATATAATCTCCCACTGCCTCTGGTGTATATCGACCTAAAAAAATTGCACCAGCATTTTTTATTTTTTTTAAAAATCTTTTCGGTTTGTCTACTGCAATCTCGAGATGTTCAGGAGCAATTTTATTAATTAAATCAGATGAATTTAAAAGATTTTCACAAATTATAACAGCACCGTAATTATTCCAACTTGATTTAGCAATTTCTCTCCTGTCCAATTTTTTTAAAAAATTTTCAATGCTAGTTAAAACTCTTATTGAAAAATTCTTATCATCAGTTATTAGAATTGATTGAGCTAATTTGTCATGTTCAGCTTGAGATAATAGATCTATTGCAATGTGATCGGGGTTATTTTTTGAATCAGCAACCACTAGGATTTCAGAGGGTCCTGCAATCATATCAATACCCACAGTTCCAAAAAATTGCTTTTTTGCTGAAGCAACAAATGCATTTCCTGGCCCAAATATCTTATCAACCTTTTTAATTGTTTTGGTTCCTAGAGCCATTGCTGCAATAGCTTGTGCACCACCAATTTTATATATCTCATTTAATCCAAGCATTTTACAACAGGCTAATACAAGAGAATTCACTTCTCCATTAGTAGCTGGAACAGTTACGACTATTCTTGGAACCTCCGCAACAATTGCGGGAACAGCGTTCATTATTAAAGAAGATGGATAAGCAGCTGTACCTCCTGGTACATATAAACCGACTGACTCAATTGGATTCCATATTCCTCCCAAAACCACTCCCTCGCTATCTTTATACATTGAATCTAAGGGTCTTTGCTTCTTATGATATGATTTTATTCTTGTAATAGCTCTTTGTAATGATTTTTTTGTTTCCTTGTTTAAACCAATATAACTTCTTTGAAGCTCTTCATCAGAGACAATCAAGTCATCAAAATTATCAAAATTAAATTTATCAAATTTTTTAGTTAATCTTACTATTGCTTTGTCAGAATCAGACCTCACCTCTGAAATAATATTAGAAACAACTTTGTCAATTTTAAAATCATCCTGATCTCTTTTTTTAAGAAGGTTTTTAAATTTTATTTTAAAATCCTTTTCTTTCGTATTTAAGATTTTAACCATTTATCACCGTAGAAAATTTTTTTATTATTTTAGATATTTCTAAATTCATCACTTTATATGAAATTTTATTTACTATTAATTTAGAAGTAATATTTAAGAGTACATCTAATTCCTCAAGATCATTTTCTTTCAAAGTCCTTCCCGTTGAAACCAAGTCAACTATTGTTGAACAAATTCCTAACTTTGGTGCAAGCTCAATTGCACCATTTAATTTGATACACTCTGCTCTAATTCCTTTTCTTGCAAAAAAATTAGTTACAGAATTTTTATACTTTGTAGCTACCATTATATGACCATTATTCTGACGATTGTTTTTATTTTTATTAATTTTTTTAGCAACAGACAACCTACATTTTCCAATTCCTAAATCTAAAACTTTATAAATTTCTTTATAATTAAATTCATTTAAAACATCATCACCGGCTATTCCAATTTGTGCAGCTCCAAATGCTACAAATGTTGCGACATCAAATGCCCTAACTCTTATTATTGATAAATTTTTATAATTTGTTTCAAACATTAATTTTCTAGAATTTTCTTCAAAAAAATCTTTCTCAGGATCAATTTTAATTTTTTTCATAAGTGGAATAAGTTCATTCAAAATTCTCCCTTTAGGAACAGCTAAAATTATTTTTTTCATGATCTTATTCTCCTTATTTGTGCTCCACAACTTTGTAACTTCTTTTCTAGATTTTCGTAACCTCTGTCTAAATGATAAACTCTATTTATAATGGTTTCTCCCTCCGCCATCAATCCAGCAATAACTAAAGAGGAGGATGCTCTTAAATCCGTTGCCATTACTTCTGCACCTTTTAATTTTTTACACATACTCACAATAACTTTTGAACCTTTTTGATTAAGTTTTGCACCCATTCTAATTAATTCACTAATATGCATAAACCTATTTTCAAAAATATTCTCAATTATTTCAGTTTTTCCTTTAGTTTTTAAAAGAGCTGAAGTTAATTGTGCTTGTAAATCTGTTGGAAATCCAGGGTATTCTTTAGTCTTGATTTTTAAAGAAATTTCTTGATCTGCGTCCTTTTGTATCAATATTCTTTTACCATTTTTAAAAATTTTCAACTTTAAAGATTTCAAAGGTTTGAAGATTTTTTTTAAATGAACGCAAATTTCCTCATTCACATTTTCAAGTTCTACTTTTCCAGAACAACCAAAAACACATAAAGCAAAGGTTCCCATCTCAATCCTATCTGGCATGATCTTGTAAGAACAACTTTTTAAGCTTCTAGTACCCTTGATAACAATTTTTTTTGTCCCAAAACCATTTATCTTTGCACCCATCTTTATTAATAGTTTTGACAAATCAGAGATTTCCGGTTCTCTCGCTGCATTATTAATTATTGTAGTTCCCTCTGCTAATGTTGCTGCCATAATCAAGTTTTCAGTTGCTCCAACTGATACTTTATCTAAATTTAAAGTTGTTCCTTTTAACCTCCCATTGATATTTCCTCGTACATAACCATTTTCAATTTTAAAATTTACACCCATTTTTGCCAACCCTTCTAGATGCAAATTCACAGGTCTTGTTCCTATGGCGCAACCACCAGGAAGAGATACCGAAGCTTCACCATATCTAGCGAGTAGCGGACCTAATATTAAGAAAGATGCTCTCATCTTTCTCACAATTTCATAAGGAGCAAAAAAAGATTCTGGAGTAGAGGATGTAAGATCAATTGAATTAACTTTTTTTCTTATATTTACATTCAAAGATTTTAACAAATCAAACATCGAAGTTACATCTGATAAATTTGGGATATTAGAAATTGAGATTTTATCTTTAGTAAGAAGCGAAGAAGCTAAAATAGGAAGTGCTGAGTTTTTTGATCCACTAATCTTAATTTTTCCATTTAAAGGGTTTCCTCCGATTATTACTATCTTATCCATTATTATAATTTTGGAAGAGTTATACCTTTTTGAAACATATATTTTCCTTTTCTATCTGCATAGGAAAGTTCACAAATGTTCTCTCCCTTAAAAAATAAAAATTGAGCGGCTCCCTCGTTTGCGTAAATTTTAGCAGGAAGTGGGGTAGTGTTTGAGAATTCTAGTGTTACATGACCTTCCCATTCTGGTTCAAGAGGAGTAACATTTACAATAATTCCACATCTAGCGTAAGTAGATTTTCCTACACAGATTACTAAGGTTTCTTTTGGAATTTTAAAATACTCCACAGTCCTTGCCAAAGCAAAACTATTTGGAGGTATAATACAAAAATCAACATCTCTATCAACAAAACTTGATTCACTAAAACTTTTAGGGTCCACTGTTGCAGAATTAACATTTGTAAAAATTTTAAAATTACTAGATACTCTTGCATCATAACCATATGAAGAGAGACCATAGGAAAGAACATTCTTTTTTTCTAACTTGTTAACAAATGGGTCTATCATTTGTTTTTCTTGGGCCATTTTTTGTATCCAAGAATCAGGCATTATCCCCATTTTTTTTTTCCTTCCTTTTAATTAAATTTTTTCTTAAAGCTTTAGAAAGTTTAGCAAATTTATTTGGGGGGTTCTTCATAAAAATCTTATTTCAATAATTTCATCTCTTAAGTTTGTTATATTTTGTAGATATTCCTTTAGCAAATTTAATTGGATATTTTTTTTTATTCTTTTTTATTTTTTGTTCACAAATTTTTTGAATGTCAATTTTTGCAATATCTGAAAACCTCAATAGGTACAACATAACGTCAGCAATTTCATCTTCTATCATTCTGATTATTTTTTTATTTTTCCAAAAAGCTGAATTTTCATTTTGCCATTGAAATATTTCCAATAATTCAGAGGACTCTAAAGAAATAGAGATAGCCAGGTTTTTTAAATTATGGAATTTTTCCCAATCTCTATCTTTTGCAAATTGTTTTAGTTTTTTTTGTATTTCTATTTCATCCATTTTTAGAACTTTACTTACCTTTTATTAATCGGAAATGATAATATTAACATATACAATAGTTGGATTAAAATATGAAATATAAAAATTAGTATTAATTTTATATTAAACATTTTTTTTTAATTTATAATTTGATAGTGTTGTGTTTGTATGATCGACATTATTTGGGGAAGATATTCTTTATTAGTTTACACAGCTGTGATATCTGCTATTTCAGGTGTAGCTTGTTTTTTTAATTCTTTTTTTACTATAATTTTTTTCTTAAGTTTTTTTTTATTTATTATTTCGCTCAAGGACTTCCTACAAAAAAAGAGGTCAATTTTATCGAACTTTCCGCTTTTAGGTAGGTTTAGATTTTTTTTAGAAAGTATAAGGCCAGAATTAAGGCAATATTATTGGGAAACAGATGATGATGAAGTTCCATATTCTAGAAACCAAAGAACAATGGTTTACCAAAGGTCAAAGAATATCGGTGGTGTGAGACCGTTTGGTTCTCTGGAGAAAATGTATGACGACGATTTTGTATGGCTGAATCATTCAATTACACCATCTTCAATTACAAATTCAGATTTTAGAACCAAAGTAGGTATTGGTAAAAATTTCTATGATATGTCTGTTCTAAATATCTCAGGAACATCCTTTGGTGCTATTTCGCCTCCTGCAATTACTTCTTTAAATAAAGCTGCAAAAATTGGAAAATTTGCTCATAATACTGGCGAAGGATCAATGTCTAAATATCATGAGCGTGGAGGTGGAGATACAATTTGGCAGATTTCATCAGGATATTTTGGTTGTAGAAATAAAAATGGTGATTTTTGTCCAAAAACTTTTGCAAGTAAGGCCAAAAAAAATCAGATTAAAATGATTGAAATAAAAATTAGTCAAGGAGCAAAACCAGGTCATGGTGGCATGCTACTTGCGCCTAAAGTAACTGAAGAAATTGCAGAAACAAGAGGAATTGACGTTGGTAAGGATTGTATTTCACCAGCAAAACATAAAGAATTTTCTACACCTAAACAACTACTCGATTTTGTAGAAAAATTAAGAAAGCTTTCTGGTAATAAACCCGTTGGAATAAAAATGTGTATTGGACATCCGTGGGAACTGATATCAATTGTTAAGACCATGGTATTAAAAAAAAAATATATTGATTTTATTACAATTGATGGAGCTGAGGGTGGCACTGGTGCCGCACCAGCTGAATTTACTGATCATCTTGGTTCACCTCTTAAAGATGCAATTATTTTTGTTGATAATGCGCTTATTGGATCAAATTTAAGAAAAAGAGTAAAAATTGGTGTGTCAGGAAAAATAGTCTCAGCTTTTGACATTGCTCACATGTGCTCTTTAGGAGCGGACTGGGTTAATATGGCTAGACCATTTATGTTTGCAATTGGATGTATACAATGTAGATCATGTCATACTGGAGAATGTCCTACCGGTATTGCAACTATGGATCCCATGCGTTATAGAGCTATTGATATAAAAGATAGATCAGAAAGAGCTTCAAGTTTTCATAAAAACACACTATTCGTATTTAAGGAATTGTTAGAATCGGTAGGGGTCAATCACCCTTCTGAACTAAGCAGAAGGCATATAGTTAGAAGACTATCTGAAAGTGAAATTAGATTGGCTGACCAAATATATCCAAAAGTTGAAACTGGTGAATTAATGAAAAAAGGTAAATTAAATGTTGCAGACCCGAGATTAAATGTTTATTGGAACAAAGTAACACCAAACAGTTTCAATTATATATAATTCATTCTCATTTTATTTTCTTTTTAAACACACCTTTGAGTTAAAAAGGATTTTGTTTATTATTAATTAATGTTTAATTATTTATCAAATAACCGCCCTCTTAGTTTAATAGTAAAACAGGGTCTTGGTAAGACTCAGCCACTGGAGCGTAACCAGTAGAGGGCACCAGTATGAAAAAAAACTTAACTCAACAAATTTTCATTGGTTTTATGTTAGGAGTTTTATTTGGCATTGTAATCGGATGGTTAAATATACCTATATACTTTAAAGAAATTATTATAAATCTTTTAGAATTTGGAGGAAATATTTTTCTTAAGACAATTAAAATGCTGGTTGTCCCAATTGTTTTTTTTTCACTCATCAAAGGTGTGGCCAATCTCAATAATTTTAATACTTTAGGAAGAATAGGTATAAAGTCAGTTGCGCTATATATAACTACTACCTTTTTAGCCATAACATCTTCTCTTTTCTTTGCAAATCTGTTTCAACCAGGAAAAAACATTGACTCGAATTTTGAAACGACTAACATCAAGGTTTCCGATCCGCCTTCCTTTTTTGAAATTTTATTAAATATTATTCCAAATAACCCTTTCGAATCCCTAGTGGATGGAGAAATGTTACAAGTGATTTTCTTCGCAATTTTAATTGGGAGTGCATTATCGATATCAAAGCGTGTTGAAACATTAAAAAAATTTTTTAATGATTTTAATGATGTTGTAATGAAAATTCTCTCATTTGTAATGATCATAGCACCATTAGGTATTTTCTGTTTAATAGCCAAAACTTTTGCCACTCAGGGTCTTTCATCAATAATTGAATTGTTGAAGTATTTTATTCTTGTTATTACTGTACTTATTTTTCATGCAGTATTGGTTTATCTAACTCTAATAAAGTTTTATGGGAAGTTGAATCTTAGTAATTTTTTTCAAGGTATTAAAGAAGCACTATTATTTTCATTTTCGACATCAAGTAGCAGTGCAACTATTCCTATAACATTGCAATGTATGAAAAATAAATTTGATATTAAAGAAAATATTGCCTCATTCACCATTCCACTTGGAGCAACAATTAATATGGATGGAACTGCTATAATGCAGGGGATAGCAACAGTTTTTATTGCTAATCTATATGGTATTGATTTGTTTTTTTCTGATTATATTTCAATTATCCTAACTGCTACGCTGGCTTCAATTGGTACTGCAGGGGTTCCAGGTGTTGGTATTATAATGTTAGGAATGGTTTTAAACCAAGTAGGTTTGCCTTTAGAGGGGATAGCTATTGTGATGGGTGTTGATAGATTTTTGGATATGCTAAGAACGTCAATCAATATAACTGGTGATGCTATGGTAACCATAGTAATAAATAAAAGTGAAAAAGAATGAAATGGTATAAAGTGGAATTAGAAATTCCAATTTATGGAAAAAATTTTGAAACTATTCACGCAACAGATAAAGAAAGTGCAATAAAAATTGCAATAAAAAATACTATTGATCAGTACTATGTATCAGAAGAAAGTATAAAAATAATAATAGTTAGGGAGATCAATACTTGAAATTTATTTTTTTACCCTCAGGATTAGGAAGCACTTCATTATCAGACATAACTAACTTTCCATTAATAATTGTTAAAACCGGCATTCCTTTAACTGTGTAATTGTTATATGGTGTCCATTTTGATTTACTTTGAATCCAGTCGTCAGTAATAGTAAATTTTTTCTCCATGTCTATAACGGTTAGATCTGCGTCAAATCCAAGACTTATTTGACCTTTATTTACAACATTATAAATTTTACATGGATTTGAACATACTAATCTTACAAGATCAAAGATCGACAATTTTTTTTTATTTACAAAATCCAACATAATTGGAAGTAGCGTCTGAACGCCAGTCATACCTGATGGTGAATCTGGATATTTTTTTCTTTTTTCTTCAATAGTGTGAGGCGCGTGATCTGAACCTATAATATCAATTACCTGGTCTGAAACACCTTTCCAAATTCCCTTAGTATGAGAAAAATCTCTAATTGGAGGATTCATTTGGGCAAGTGAACCTAGCTTTTCATAACATTCAGGAGCACTAAAAAATAAATGCTGGGGTGTTGCTTCACATGTAGCAACATTCTTATTAGATCTTAACAGATCAACTTCATCAGAAGTTGATAAATGGAGAATATGAATTTTTTTCTTAGATATATTAGCCGCATTTAAAAGTCTCTTTGTACTTTTTACAGCGGATTCAACATCTCTGAGATGAGGATGATCCAAAACTGATATTGATTTTTTAGAAAAATTCTCTTTCCTCTCTTTCAATCGGTACTCATCTTCGCTGTGAACTGCAATCATTTTTTTAACACTTTTTAGAATCTTAAGAATATTACGATCATCCTCAACCAAAAGATCACCTGTAGAAGATCCCATAAAAATTTTAACTCCACAACAACCTGGAAAGTTCTCTAATTTATTTAAATCATCTATATTATCTTTTGTCGCACCAACAAAAAAACTGTAATTACAAAATGCGTTTTCTTTAGCAATTTCAAATTTATGTCTAAGTTCAGAGATATTAGTGGTAGGTGGTTTTGTATTTGGCATTTCAAAAATACTTGTAACTCCACCAAGTGCCGCTCCCTTTGTACCATGAAAAATATCTTCTTTATGAGTTAGTCCAGGCTCTCTGAAGTGTACTTGAGTATCAATTACTCCAGGGATTACCAATAATCCTTTTATATCCAATGTTTTGATAGAAACTTTTCCGTTTAAATCGCCTAAAGAAGTAATTTTAGAATCAGCAATACCAATGTCTATTTCTTCAATTTTATCATTCGGTAGTAGAACTTTTGCATTCCTCAATATTAAATCAAATCTTTGTGAAGTATCCGTCATATTTTATCTATCAGATAAGACATCAAAAAAGTTTCCTTTTTTATTAAGTCCAAGAATATTTACAAGATACCATGACGTAAAAAAAATGATATGCCAAAGTGGTTTAGAAAATTTTTTATTATATTTCGTTGCTTTACAAATATGTCTTAATTCATCTTTAGAGAAATATTCCCCTAAAAACTCTTGTTTTAAGAGCAATTCCTCTAAATAGTCAACTTTACTTGGTATCCAATCATAAATTGGAACAGAAAAACCTTTTTTTTTTTTAAAAAAATTATATTCGGGGATTCTTGAATTTAGAAAATCTCTTATATAAAATTTTCCAAAGCCTTTATTAATTTTCCTATCATCATCTATATAAAATAACTTATTAAATAATTCTTTATCGATGAATGGAGTTCTTCCTTCCATACCAAATGCCATCAGGCATCTATCTAATTTAACAAGTAAATTATTAGGTAACCAGTTGTAGTAATCAAATATTTGAAATCTTTGAAGAATTGAAAATTCATTTCTTAATGTAAAACTATTAAGATTTTTTAACTCATATTCCCAGTTAGAAAATTTTTTATTCTTAAAAATTTTTTTAAATGCACCTCTTGGGATATAATCTGTATTTTTAAAAATAGATCTTTGAGATTTTTTATATCTCCCATATCCTCCAAATAATTCATCTCCACCTTCTCCAGTAAGTGCAACTTTAAAATTCTTTGAAGCTAGTGAAGCAAGTTTAAAGGTGGGTAAAATTGCATAATCTGCAACTGGTTCATCAATTTTCTCAGCAGCAAAAAAGATCCATTCCCAGAAATCTCTCTCAGAAAACTTCTCATACACTAAGTCAATATTATATTTATCGGTTATCTTTTTTAAATCTTCTTTAGAATATTCATCAAAAAATATTGAGAATGCGACAATATTTTTTTTTTTCAATTGATATAAATAGTGCAAAAGTAGCATTGAATCAATACCCCCAGAAAAAAACAGACAATATGGTACATCACTTCTTAAATGACTTTCGATTGATTCTCTTAAACTATTATCAATAAATTTTTCCGTTTGATTAATATTCTGCTTACTTTTTGTTTTAAAAGAATTTGAAATACTTCTTATTATTTTACCCCTTTTGATTACAAGAATTTGACCCGGAGCTACTCTATTAATGCCATTATAAATCGTTCCAGTTCCAGTTGAATACTGAAGTTGCATATATTCGAAAAATTTAAATATATTAATACTGCAATTCGATTTTCCAAATGATTTAATTGGTCTGATTTCAGAACAAAACATTATTCCATCTTTCAACAAACTAAAGTAAAGTGGTTTAATCCCAAATTCGTCTCTACCAATTATAACTTCGTCTAGATTCTTATCATAAATTACAAATGCATACATACCTCTTAAATTCTTTAAAGCATCAATCCCCCCTTTATGATACAATGCTAAAATGGACTCAGAATCAGAATTGGTAGAATATTTATATGATTTATTTTTTTTTCTAATTTCAAGATCGTTATAAATTTCTCCATTAACTATCAAAACATATCTATTATTTTCAATTGGTTGATTGCCACCTTTCAAGTCCACAATTGACAATCTTGTATGTAATAAATTTAAATAAGCATTTCCATAACGACCAGTATTCTCAGGTCCTCTGTGAGAAATAAATTTTTCAATTTGGAAAAATTTATTTGATTGTTTATTTTTCGGTCTTAAGTATGAAAAACCTGCTATTCCGCACATGATCTTCTAATTCTTTTAAAAAAACTTAAATATTTAGAAACTATAACATCTTCAGAAAAATTTTTTTTATATGTATTAAAACCATTATTTATGATCTTTCTTTTTAAAGATTTATTTGATTGTAAGTCTTCTATTTTAGCTACTAAGTCAAAAACATTATCCTTTTCAAATTTTAATCCATTTGATTTATGTTTAACCATTTTACCCGGGCCATCAATGTCTGAAACTATAACAGGAATTTTATGTGCCCAACCATCAACAACAATATTTCCAAAAGGTTCATGTCTGGACGGGCATACAAGAACAGAACAGGAATTAAGAAATTCAGATATATCCTCACTCCATTCAAATATTTTAACTCTAGAATTTAAATTAAATCTTTTAATAAGGTTTTCATAATCAATTCGCAAACTCCCATCTCCAACAATAAATAAATTAAATTTTGGTAAAAATGGCATAGCTTTAATAATTATATCAATTGCTTTATTTTGGTGAAACCTTCCCATGCACAAGATAACATTATTATTTTTATCTTTTTTTGATAAAATTGAATCTTGATTTTGGATAACAAAGTTTGGGATATATTCAACAGCTCTTTGATCCCAACCTTGTGAAATTACATATTTTTTTAAATCTGGGGTATTTGTAACTAAAAAATCACAATTAACATAATTTTTAATCTTGTAAAAACCACCAATTCGTCCAACTGTTTTTTCATTATTAATTTTTTTATTAGGAAGTATTTTTGAGGCTCTATTCATCCAACTTAAAACTATATCAGGCTTAAAATCTTTAATTATTTTTTCAACCTTGAAGGAGCAAAAAGGATTATAATAATTAAAATTGTTTATTTGTTCAATCTCACTAATTTTTTCATTCAGAATATTAAATCTTCTTTTATTACGTCTAATAATAATTTTCTGCTGAATATCTTTATGTTTGTCAAATGAACAGGTAAGTCTTTCGAAAAATAATTCTGCTCCACCAAATTTAGCACCGCTAAGTATGTTTAAAATCTTTATTTTATTATTTTTAACCATTTTTTTGCAATCTCAGACCATTTAAAATAATTCTTTCTAATTAATAGCTCTTTATTCATTTTTTTCCAAAGTTTATCATCATTTAAAATTTTAATAGTGTTCAAACAAAATTCTTCTTCATTTTCACATACAAAACCAGTTTTATTGTTTACAACTCTCTCTCGTAAGCATCCAAAATCTCCAACGACAGCAGGAATTCCCAACATTTGTGATTCTGCTACTGCCATACAGAAAGTCTCATCATCACTTCCTTTATAGATAAATACCCTTGATGATTCTATTTTTTTAAAAAGAGTTTTTCTTTCAACTGGTTTATTGATTACTACACCTTTGTTTTTTAATGACTTAGCTTTTGACAGAATCCTATTAATTTGATTTGAATGTTTTCTCCCAAAATCACCATAAGTTTCAAATCCAGAGAATATATTTAATTTAGCTTCTTTAGAATTTGGAAAAATTTTTTTTTCCCATCTATCTAATAACCACTCCAAACCTCGCATGGGGTTTGATGTAAAGATAGCACTTTTTCCAAAAGGCTTTGTTTTATTTGGTTCCTTAAATAAATAATCATCAATTCCATATGGAATCACAATTCTAGCTTTAGAAGGACCCCACCATGGATATGTTTTTAAATGATAATTACTCGAAAAAACAATTTTTGTACCATTTAAAAAAAGTTTAGAGAGATACCTATATTTTAAAATATATTTTGCAGGATTATGAATCCAAAAAATTCTATTTTTACATTCTTTCCTAAAATCTAGATACTTATCTCCCCGATTAACAACCAACACATCAAAATCCTCTGAAAATATGGTGTTGTCAATTTTTTTCCACTCAACGCCGTTAATTTTACCTTGATTTAAACAGTTATTGTAAACTTTTACCTTTAAACCCAATTTAGCTAAATTTTCTACTAGTGAAACAAACGCAACCTCAGCACCACCATAGGGTTTTTCTCTAAGTGTTTTGGAGTCAAATTCAATTCCATTATCAATAAATAATATTTTAGTCATCTTTTTCTTTATATTTCAAATATGATAATATTGGGTACAAAGCAGCAACAACAGCAATCAAAAAACCAACTTCTTGTTCTTTGAATCCTTTTCTAAGAAAATAGCATTTCCAAAATCTTGAAAAAACTCTTCTAATATTTCTTAACAGTGATTCATTGGACTTTGAGAATTTTAGGTCACTAGCTCTTGCAGAAGAATAATTATCTAATTTCAGAAAAAGATCAGAGATATTTTTACAATAAAAATGAGTTAATTTATTTGTTAATGTTTTCCCCTCAACTCCATATAAAATAATTTTAGGATGAACTCTTTGTTTTCCCCAAACTTTTTTATTTTTTTTAAATAGACCGGCATAAGAAGATTTACCAAAATAAGCACCCCATCCATAATTAACAAGTTTGGTTCCTAAATAATTATTTACTTGGATTTTATGCCAATCGTATTGGCTGGTTTGAATTATTTGCTTTATTTCATTTTTTAGTTTGGATGATATTCTTTCATCTGCATCAATTTCTAATATCCAATCTTTAGTACATTTCAATATTCCAAAATTTCTTCTTTCACCTTCAATTTTCCAGTTTCCCGAGTAATAAGTTTTTGTATATTTCTTTACAATCTTAATTGAATTGTCTGTACAATTATCAAGTATTACAATTATTTCATCGGCAAATTTAACAGTTTTAAGACAATCTTCTATCTGAGACTCTTCATTATGAATAACTATTAAGACTGATAGCTTTTTCATTTTTCTTTAACTGTATTTAGGATTACTTTTTTAAAGACTGTTTTTGTTTTAAGGTCAAGCATTAAAGATTTAGTATTTCGTGCGTTAAAACCTTTAAAACCCATCAGTTCATCAGGGTTCTTTGGACTAGAAATACAAATATTTCCCTCACCCCATGGTCTATATTTAAACTTATTACTTGGTCCAAACAGACCAATTGTTTTGATTTTTGCTAATGCTGCCAGATGCATCAATCCTGAATCATTACCAATAAAAAGCTTGCAATTTTTCATAATATAAAAAATCTCAATTAAAGAAGAATTTCCAAATAAATCAAATATATAGGGCTTCTTTAATCCAAAGACTTTTTCAACTAAATACCTTTCATCACTTGGGCCAACAAAGATAAATAGTGATTTTTTAAAAAAAGAGTGCTTGATTAATCGATTAACTAAATCTAAATATCTTTCCGATGGCCAAATCTTTCCTATCCAGTTAGCTGAAGGAGCTATCATTATTAGTTTATATTTTTTTTTTAATTTTAGTATTTCTTGCAGTTTGTTATTCTTAAAATCTTTATTGCGTGATAATTTAATATGTGGTTGTAAGATTTCTCCAACAATTGGTTTGGTGATTTCAGAAACCTTATGCTCTTTGATATTATTTTTCTTTTTAATGTACCTATATTTTTTATTCGAAAATAAAAAAAAACTTATTCCAGTACCTCTAAGATCAATTATGTGTTCCCACTTAGTAAATATCAACTTCGACCATAAAGTGAACCAATGAAACGAAAATCTTTTTTTATTCAGTGTGATTAATTCATTTATATTTTGACAATATTTAAAGATTTCTGATGGTGTTGAACCGCAGACAAAAGTTAGTTTAGAGTTTGCACTTTTAGTAAAATATTCATTTAACCCAGATGATAATATTGCATCACCAAGTCTATTGGATGAAATTATTAGTATATTTTTAGTTTTAATCATATTATTAAATTATAAAAAAATTAAATAAATTAGCATAATGTTACACAAAAAAGAATTTCACAAATTAAATCAAAGGTCTATAATTAAAATATCTGGGAAAGACAAATTCTCCTTTATTCAAGGGATTATATCAAATGATATTGAAATTTTAAAAAAAAAAACTTCAATTTATTCGTCTATTCTCTCTCCACAAGGAAAATTTTTATCAGATTTTTTTTTAACAGTTTACGACGATTCTCTTTTGGTTGAAATTCATAAAGACGATGAATCATTGGTGATGCAGAAACTTAATATTTATAAATTGAGATCAGATGTTGAATTGGAAATTAAAGAAAATGTTTCTGTATTTATAATATCAAACTATTCTGAAGAAGTTATAATGCAACTTAAGCTCAAATTTATCTGTTTTGATGATCCAAGATTTAACAATTTATTCAAACGACTCTACGTTTTCAACACTCCAAAACAATTTAATCTAATAGAGAATAAACTTAAAATTATATCTAGCTCAATTTACAATGACATCAGACTTAAAAATTCAATTCCTGATTTTAACATTGATGCAATTAAAAATAAATCCTTACTTCTCGAAATGAGATTTGATGAGTTAAATGGAATTTCATGGGACAAGGGTTGTTACATGGGACAAGAAATAACTGCAAGAATGAAATATAGAAATATTGTAAAAAGGAAATTGTTTAAAATTAAAATTTTTTTTAAAGGAAAAGTTGATAGAGATGTATTGTTTAATAAAGAAATAATTGGAAATATAACAAGTCATAACAGAATAGACGGTTTTGCATACATTAATCTAAAATTCATAGATAAATGTTTAGACAAGGAACTAATGAGTGGAGACTCAATTGTCAAATTAGAAAAGTTATGGTGGTGTAATGATTAGTTAAAAACTAAATTTTCTCTTTAATTTAATTAATTCACTAAACGGAGATTTTTTATATGAGAAGTCTTTTTTGATTTTTTGTAGACCTTTATCTCCAAATTCCTTTGAAATACAAGTGTGGATCCATTTAATATCTTGTTGATTTCTCAATCTAAATAATCTTTTTTCACTTTTTAACCATTCCCATCTTAATTTAAGAATTTCAAAAAGTTGTTTAAAACCAGAGTTTTGTGTAGATGAAGTTTTTATTATTTTGATATCCCAGTCATTTTGATTCTGAAAAAATGATTTGCTAGCACATAAATCAGAAAAGGTAATTTGAGAGAGTTTTTCAATATCACTTTTAGTAACTATAATAACATCAGGAATCTCAAATATTCCAGATTTCATAAACTGAACTGTATCACCACTACCCGGCTGTATTCCTAATACAACAGTGTCTGATAAATTTTTTATAAATATTTCTGACTGACCAACCCCAACGGTTTCAATAATAATAAAGTCAAAAATAGATCTCATAACTATCATAGCTGGATAGGTTAATTCTGAGATTCCACCTAAATAGTTTTTTGAAGCCATTGACCTAACAAATACATTGTTATCTGTTGGATTTAACATCAAACGTGTTCTATCGCCTAATATAGCTCCTCCAGTCTTCTCAGAGGATGGATCAATTGCAATGATACCAACTGATTTTTTTTTTTTTCTGATATATGATACTAATTTGTTAATTAATGAAGACTTACCAACACCAGGAGATCCTGTTATTCCTATTACATGAGCTTTTGGTTGCGAATGAAGTTTATCTAGTTTTTCTATTATTTCTGAAGAATCAAAATCAGTTTCAATTTTTTCCAAGAGATTAGATAATTCTATTTTTTTTTTAATGTTATTTATCATTTAATCTCTAAAAGTGAAAACCTATACTCTTTATTTAGTACCTTACGAAATTCATTAATTAATATTTTTCTGTTAATTTTTGTTTTATTATTTTCATCATTTACAACCACATTATCAAAGAAGTTATCAAGGGTTTGGCTAAGTTTTTTTTGATATTCTAGATTCTGAAAAATAAAATCGTAATTCTTCTTAATATTCAATTTTAAATCATTTAATAACTCGAAAAGTTTTTTCTCTTCATCTTTTTGAAAAAGAGTTGTGTTAATTTTGTTTTGTTCCATTTCTTCGCTTAATGAATTAAGTCTTTTAAAGGCCTTAAGAAAATTAATTCCATCTTTAGATTTATATAAATGATCCATATTTCTTAATCTCTCAAAAATAAAATATGGATCAAACTCAGTATTAATAGACGCTTTAATCAGGTCTTGTCTAAAACCCATCTCTCCAAGCAATATTGAAATTCTTTTTTTGAAAAATTCTAATAAATAACTATAATCTATCTTAAGAGAAATATTTTGCTTTTTGTAAAGTTCATTATTTAATGAGAATAAATTATAAAAATTAATTCTAATTTTTTTTTCGATACAAATCTTTATAATAGACAGCGTTGAACGTCTTATTCCAAATGGATCTCCAGCTCCAGAGAGATGGTCTTTAGAAGCAAAATATCCCAAAATAGAATCAAATTTCTGAGAAATTGAAAGTATAAAAGTCAAAAAATTTGAATATGAATCCGGAAACTCATATTCATACTGGTCAGAAAATGCATCACATATATCTTTAGGGAAATTTTCTAGCTTAGCAAGATATCCACCTACTTTTCCTTGTAAATTTGGAAACTCTTTGACTAACTCAGTTACTAAATCAGCATTGGAAAAAAGTAAATAATCAAACATTCGATCGTTTTTCTCAGTTCCAAAACTCTTGTAAATATACTTCACCAAACTATCTATCCTTATTGCTCTATCAAAAAGTGAGCCAGTTTTCTCGTAAAAAATTATTTGATCTAAAGAAGCATGTCTTTGACTTAGTTTATTTTTTTTATCTTCGTCTATGAAAAAAGAAGCATCACTAAATCTTGCCTTAAGTACATTCTGGTTTCCAATTATTAAATTGTCTTGTTCATTAGGATTGATACCAGCTACAAAGCCAAATTTATCACTAAGTTTATTTTTCTGATCTTTAAAAAAAAAGTAATCTTGTTTATCGGTCATTATATTTGTTAATAAAAATTCTGGAAGTTTGAAAAAGTCGGTACTAAACTTCCCAAAAAAAATATTTGGATGTTCTACCGAATCTGAAACTCGTTTTAAAAATGATGGCGTAATAAAGTAGTTAAGCTTATTTTTTCTGCAAAAAATTTTAATTTTCTTTATTATCTCATTTTGTCTAAGTGATCTTTCTAAAACAACATAATTTTCTTTTAATTTTTTTTTATAATTTAAAAAGTCTTCACATTTTATCTTTTTCTCAGAATAATGATAATTTCCATACGTAAAATTATTAGAAAGATGGCCAGCAAACTCAAATTTAATAATTTTTTTATCAAATAAACATAAAATATTTTTTATTGGTCTAATCCATCTATCATTATTTTCCCCCCACCTCATGGATTTAGTCCATCTAATTGATCTCAAGATTTTTGGAACCTCTGATTTTAGTAAATCAAAAACCTTTTTACCTTTACTATTTTTTTTTAAAATATAATAAACTTTACCATTTATCTCTTTTTTCTCTAATAACTTAATATTATTAAGATTGTTTGATTTTAAAAAACCATTTATTGCGTTTTCATTAGCATTTATTTGTGGCCCTCTTATTTCGATTTTTTTGGATTTAGTGGATTTAGATAATTCTTTAACAAAAATTGTAACTCTTCTGGATGTAGAAAATGTTTGAACATCTCTAAAATTAATTTCTAAATTAGAAAATAAATTCTTGAATAATTCTTCAAATTGATTTTGAATCAAGGTTTGAGAGGATGAAGGAATATCTTCCCCATAAATTTCAAGTAAAAAATCACTCATCTTTTTTTAATATTAACTTACAGCAACTTTGTACAAGAGTCCTAATTCTAAGAATATATGCCTGTCTTTCTGATACAGATACTAGCCCTCTTGAATCTAAAAGGTTAAAAGAATGACTAGCTTTTATACATTGTTCATAAGCAGGAATAGGTAAATTATTATCAATGAGCAATTTAGAACTCTTCTCATAATGTTTGAATGATTCATATAAATAATCTTTAGAAGCATGTTCAAAATTGAAAGAGGACATTTGTTTTTCATTTTCTAAATAAATATCTCCATAGGTGATACCTGTGTTATCCATAACAATATCATAAACATTGTCAATATTTTGAACAAAAGTTGCAATTCGTTCAAGTCCATATGTTATTTCCAAACTAACTGGTCTACAATCCAATCCTCCTATTTGTTGAAAATAAGTGAATTGACTTATCTCCATTCCGTTGCATTGCACTTCCCAACCTAAGCCAGTTGCACCAAGTGTTGGACTTTCCCAATCATCCTCCACAAATTTAATATCATTTAACTCTCTACTAATACTAATTTTTTTCAAACTGTTTAAGTAGAGTTCCTGAGAGTTCAAAGGACTAGGCTTTATTAGAACTTGAAGTTGATAGTAACTCTGTAGTCTATTTGGATTATCACCATATCTTCCATCGGATGGCCTTCTGCAAGGTTGAAGGAAAACAGCCTTCCAAGGTTTTTTTCCAATTGCCCTTAATGTTGTCGCAGGATGGAAAGTTGCAGCTCCCATTTCCATATCATAAGATTGGATTTGAAGGCACCCTTTATCACGCCAATAACTTTGAAGATTATCAATTATTTTTTGAAAAGTTAACATATAAAAAATTAATATAAAATTTTAATTTAAAATTTAATTTTAGAATACTATATTCTAATAGATTTTTTTCAAAAAAAATATTACCAAATTTTTGTAAAAGCAAATGAACATAATAAATTTAAAAAGAAAAAACTTAAAAAACCCACTGGAAACTTTCGTTGAGTGGCTGGAACCTGATATATTTAAAATAAATCAATCAATCATAGATAACTTAGCTGGTAGTGAATCTTTAATTTCTGATCTCACAAGTCACATTATTAATTCTGGAGGCAAAAGAATAAGACCATTACTTACTATTGCCTGCTCAAAATTATGCAAATATACAGGGAATAGACACATAACTCTTGCCTCTATTATTGAATTTATTCACACAGCCACTCTTCTGCATGATGATGTTGTAGATAATAGCAATAAAAGACGTGGAAGATCTTCAGCAAATTTCATTTGGGATAACAAATCAAGTATTTTAGTTGGAGACTTTCTACTCAGTAAAGCATTTAGAATGTTAATAGATGATGGTTCTATTAATTGTTTAAATATTATTTCAAAAGCTTCAGTCAAAATTTCTAGAGGTGAAGTTAAGCAATTAGTCTCAATAAAAAAACTTCACACCAAAGAGTCTGAGTATTTAGATATTATTGATCATAAAACTGCAGAATTATTTTCAGCTGCCTGTCAGATAGGGGGCGAGATTAGCGAAGTAAGTTCCGAAAAAAAAAGTAGTTTAGCAGAGTTTGGAACTTTTCTGGGTATTGCATACCAAATAATTGACGATACACTCGACTATTTTTCAAATTGTAAAACAATTGGTAAAAATACAGGTAATGATCTTAAAGAAGGAAAAATGTCTCTACCATTAATAATCTGTTTTAAAAGGTGTAACAAAAAAGAGAAAAAAATTATAGAATTTATAATTTCTAAAGACACTTCAAATCAGAGTGACTTTAATAAAGTGATTGAATTAATGAATAAATACAACGTTAAAGCTGATTGTATAAAAAAGGCTAAACATTTCTCAATTATGGCAAAGGATAGTCTAGGAACATTTTCAGATTCACAAGAAAAAGAAAAGATGATAAATTTGGCAGATTTCTTAACAGAAAGAACTAAATAAATCTGGAATAATTATTGCACAAGCTTCTTTATGGAAAAGTTTAATCAAATCGGGTTATCAAATTACTTTAAAGCAAGATTTCTTGAATTCATTTCAAAAAACTATATTCCTCTGTCTATATTTTTTATTATATTAATGATTTTCATTTAAATTTTTTTTTTTTCCATTAATTTATCAATTATGGACGAAATTAATAAGTTTTCAAAAAGAGTAATAAGATATGCTAATTTAGGCACATCAGCAGGGTCAATTGCCTATAAGTTTTTAGAGACAAAATTTCTAAATAAAGAGCACGAGAAGAATGCAATGGAACTAAAAACTATTTTAGGTGGTCTTAAAGGGCCAATTATGAAAATAGCTCAATTACTCTCCACTGTACCTGATCTTTTACCTGAAGAGTACGTTAAAGAGCTTGCAAAATTACAGTCTAATGCTCCACCGATGGGCTGGAATTTTGTAAGAAGAAGGATGAAAAATGAACTAGGGTTCAATTGGCTTGATTCTTTTGACTCTTTTGAAAAACAACCTTTTGCCGCAGCTTCTCTAGGTCAAGTTCATAGAGCTGAACATAAGGGTGAGCAGATTGTTTGTAAGTTACAATATCCCGATATGAACTCTATAGTTGAAGCCGATATTAACCAATTAAAATTAATATTCTCAATTTATAAGAAATTTGATAGCAGTATCGACACCACGGAAATCCAAAAAGAAATAAGTGTTAGAATTAAAGAAGAATTAAGTTATCTTCAAGAGCAAAAACATATCAAGTTATTCCAACTAATCTTTGACAAATCTAAAGAAATAAAAATTCCAAAAGTATATGAAACTATTTCCACAAATAGATTAATAAGTATGAATTATTTGATTGGAAAAAAACTTCTAAATTTCAAGAAACATTCACATAGACTCCGGCAAAATATTGCTAAAAATATGTTTAAAGCCTGGTACTATCCTTTTTATAACTATGGAATAATTCATGGTGATCCACACTTAGGAAATTATTTATCTGATGATAAAGGAAACATTAAACTTCTAGATTTTGGTTGTATTAGAATTTTCAAACCATCATTTGTAAAAGGAGTTATTGATCTCTATTATGCTATAAAACAAAATAATCAAGATTTAGCAGTACATGCCTACGAAAGCTGGGGATTTGAAAATATTTCTAAAGACCTAATTGACATTTTAAACATTTGGGCAAAATTTCTTTACTCTCCCCTTATGGAAGACAAAATAAGGAAGATGCAAGATACTAATTCCTCTACATACGGAGCTGAAGCGGCATCAAAAGTTCACAAAGAACTAAAAAAAATTGGAGGTGTCAAACCGCCTCGAGAGTTTGTTTTTATGGACAGAGCAGCGATTGGTCTGGGGTCAGTATTTCTTCACCTAGATGCTAAACTAAATTGGTACAAACTATTCCATGAGCTAATAAGTGGGTTCAGTGAAAAGGACTTGAACAAAAGACAACAAAATGCTCTTAAAAACGTTAAAATGGGGTATAATTTTTAAAGTTAAGAGCTAATTTTTCTGAAAATGTCAAAAGTCTGTCTAATTCTGACATAGTTTTTGATAATTCATTTGAATCATCATCTAACCAAACTGTAAATATATAACCATAAATAACAAAAATTAATTTCTTTTTGAAAATATCAAAAATTGAATCTTCGTATGCATTAGTTAATTCTAAATAAAAATCTAGTGAATCCAAAATATTTGTAGTGACAGATTTTGCAATCAACGGATTTGTTTTAAAAACTTCAATGATAATTTTTAGAGTTTTTCTGTACTGTTGCATATATTCAAGTCTGAGCATAATTAGTTCAAACAAGTTATCTTTTATTGATGTGTTCTCTAAATCCCTGATATCAAAATTATTTTCTACTTTATGATCTATCATTTTTGAAAATTCCTTAAGAATTTGATTTTTTGATTTAAAAATATTGATGATTTCTTTATGCGCAATTTTTTGAGATTCAGCTAGCTTTTTTAAAGAAAAATTATTCCAACCTTCAATCTCAATTATTTTAAATGACGCATCAATTAATTTAAATTTTTTCTCTAATGAATTCATACATTTCAGTTGTAAATGAAATATTTATATATATTCTTAATATTTAAAAATATTAAGAAATTTTTATAATGTTATTTTTCAATATTTTTTTCATTATTACTAGTTTTTTTAAGAGTTTTTAGAATTTTAATTTTCAAAGTATGCAGATAAGAGAGATTGAAACATTTATTTCTAAGATCCCAGATTACCCTAAACCTGGGATACTTTTTTATGATATTTCCACCTTGATTTCTAATGACCAAGCATTTAAAGCCACAGTTGATAGCTTATATGACTTAATAAAAAATTATAAATTTGATTTAATTGCAGGAATTGATGCAAGAGGTTTCATTTTCGCATCATCGCTTGCTTACAAATTAAATAAAGGGTTTGTGATGATTAGAAAGAAAAATAAACTACCTGGTAAAACAATAAGCATTGATTACGACCTTGAATATGGCAAAGATACATTAGAAGTTAATGTAAATCTTAAATCCAAAAATATACTCTTAGTTGATGACCTTTTAGCTACAGGCGGAACTGCAAATGCAGCTTGTAAACTTTTAGAAAAATCTGGTGGGACATTAACTTGTTTTCTATCTTTAATTGAATTAAATTTTTTAAATGGAAGAAAAAATATTAGCGTCCCAATTGAAACCTTAATTCATTATTAAATTAAACTATGACAAGGGTACATAAACTATTTTTAAAATGGCTTTTACAATTTAGCTTAATGACATTTTTTATTTTTTTTATTTTTGACCAAGGACTAATTGTTAAAATAATTAGTTCAGATAAAAGTTACATTACAAGTTTAATTTTAGTCTTGTTTATTATAATCAGTATGCATTGCTTTTATCATACTTTCATTATCTCTGATGAATTAAATAAAGCTCATATTATTAAAAAAAGTCTTTTAGACGAGAATGTTAAACTTAGAATTATTGAAGATGTTTTAATATTAACTTCAAAAGGAGAGATTTCTGACGGAATAGTGAGAGATTACTTTAAAGATTTAATAGGACTAAAAAAAAATGGAGCAACATCTCACGTTCAAATACTCGATAGTTATATAAAAAAAACAGTAGGTTTTTACGAATTTGGATGGTTTTGCTCAGATATTATGTTGAAACTAGGGTTAATTGGGACTGTAATTGGTTTCATTATTATGTTAGGTTCTCTTTCTGATATTACAACTTTCGATGTAACTCTTTTGCAAGGAGTTTTAACAACAATGGGAAGTGGAATGGGAGTTGCTTTATACACAACTCTCTCAGCATTAGTGGCAGGAGTAATGATAGCAATTCAATATTATAACCTCGAAAGTGGATGTGATGAGTTGTTTTCGGTTTTAAACCAGATATCCGAAGTAAGCATAGATAATAGTTTATAATGTCATACTCTGGAAGAAGATTGAGGGCAGACCCTTTTACTGATTTGTTATTCAATATTCTGTTATCTTTTACACTTTTAATGTTTCTTGCTATAATCTTTATGAATCCAATTCCCAAAACAGGAGTTATAAATCCAAAAGCTGAATATATAATAACAGTAAGTTGGAAGGATAATAATCCGGATGATGTGGATACTTATGTTCAAAGTCCAACTGGAGATCTGGTTTGGTTCAGAGGTAAAGAAGCAGGGTTTGTGCATTTAGACAGAGACGATCGAGGACTACTGAATGATACAATTGAAATTAACGGTGAAAAAGTTCAAAATCCACTTAATCAGGAAGTTGTT
The DNA here is from genome assembly GCA_902563305.1 of uncultured Alphaproteobacteria bacterium. Lineage (GTDB taxonomy): Bacteria > Pseudomonadota > Alphaproteobacteria > Methylaequorales > Methylaequoraceae > Methylaequor. Next base: position 34,433 of record CACEWP010000005.1, on the reverse strand, counting down.
ACAATTAGAGCTGTTGTTCCAGGAGAATATATTGTTAATGTACATTACTATGCAACAAAAACCGAGCAACCCGTAGATGTGAATGTAAAAGTTGAGAAAGTCAACCCACAGTTAGAAGTCATTTATTATGGAACAATAAATTTAGAAAAAAAAGGTGTAGAAAAAACTGCAACAAGATTTAATATTACTCAAAATGGTAAAGTAAGTGTCTCTGGTAGTCTTTTTAAAAAATTAGTCCCAGAGAATTAAAGGAAAGGTCATTATGAATTCAGAAATTTTTTTAATAATAATTTGTTATGTTATTTTAGGTTTTTTGCTAGTTTTATTTAACTTGCGAACTAATTTTCACTGGTTAGTAAAATCGTCGATGATTATATTAACAACGTTTTTTTATATAGTAACCTATAATTCTTATAAAGATCTTATAGGTTGGCCAACAAATGACTCATTACCAGATAGGTTTAGGCTAGTTGCAGCGCAAGTCTATGAACCTAACGCACTAATTAACTCAGAAGGAGCAATCTTTCTGTGGATTACAAATATGGATGATCTTGCAGGGTTAAGTACTCCAAGATCATATAGTTTAGAATATAATAAAGAAGTACACGAGAGAATTTCAAAAGCACTTGTAAATTTAAAAAATGGAATACCTCAAATGGGGGAGAATATAGACGAAAATAAAAAGAATATAATTTCATCAGTATTAAAGAAAGAAAAAACAACCACAGTAAGCAGTAAATTAAATTTTTTTGATATGCCAAATCAGTTATTGCCAGAAAAGTAATGAAATATCTCTTTCTTTTTGTTCTATTAGCTAGTTGTTCAGAGACTAATGATTCCTACTTTCCATTAGACAAAATAAAATCTTGGTCTTATAAAATAGAGATAAAACCTGAAGTAGAAAAAAAAACAATTTATAAAAAAGTTAACTTATCACTTGGTAAAAAACTCCTAGAAATTGACGGCAAAAAAAGCTTTATCTATCCTTTTCTAAGAGAAGATGGATCTATCTTTTTTTATAAAAAAGAAAACAATGGAATCTACAGAAACGGCTTCGCTTTTGCTAAAGATAATAAAATTAACCCTGAAAAAAAGAAAAGAGTAGTTTTGCCCCTTCCTTATGAAAAAGGTAAAAAATGGTCAGTGGAAAGTAAAACTTTTTTGATTCTTAAACGTTATCCATACTATGATTATAGAGCAACGACCAATTTCAAAATAAATTATGAGATTATCTCAACAAGTGAGTTTGTTTCTACGCCCCTTGGAAAATTTAATGACTGTATGTTAGTTAGAGGCGAAGGTAAAACAAAATTTATTGGTGATAGCGAGATTGGATCGATTGAAATAAATATAACATCTGAAGAATGGTATGCGAAGGGAATTGGTCTTATAAAAAGTAATAGAATAGAGGAAACAGACTCAGATTTATTTGGAACAACAAAAATGACACAGATTCTTGAGAATTATAAAAAAAAATAGATCAATGAAAATTACTAATATTATTTTGTATATATTTTTTTTCTTTATCTTAATGTACTTTGGAAAGTTTATATTACTTCCATTTTTCTTATCTTTAATATTTTATCTAATAATAAAATCAATCACATCCAGATTAATTGATTTAATTCACCAAAGATTAAAAATTAACTTAAGCAAAGTTACTGCAATACCTATAATGTTTTTAGCTGTATTTATTGTCCTTTATTTTCTCTGGCTTATCCTTAAATTTAACCTTGACGGTGTAATACAAAAATCCTCAGTCTATCAAGATAACTTTGAAAAGGTTATTTCAATATTATCAAACACATTTATTAATAATTTTCTTCAAAACGATGAATTTTTGAATTCATTGGATTTATTTTCAATATTCACAAAAGTTCTAAATAGATTTTCAGATTTCGCTGGAAATTTTTCTTTTATAATAATTTTTCTTATATTTTTTGTTGTAGAGGAAAAAAATTTTATAAAGAAAATAAAATCAATATTTTCAGCTCCAAAAATTAGAATACTCAACAAAATTAATTCGGATATTTTTTATTATTTTCAACTTAAAACTCTCACAAGTATATTAACCGGACTACTAACTTTTTTTTCTTTATTTGTTCTCAAAAATGATTTAGCTATTACCTTTGGGGTTCTATCATTCTTTCTTAATTTTATTCCATTCGTTGGTTCCGTTTTGTCAATTTTAATACCACTATTTTTTTCAATAATTCAGTTTTTAAACTTTTTTGAACCATTGTTTACTTTCTTGTGTCTCTCACTTGTTCAAATTTATATTGGAAATATCTTAGAACCCAAACTGATGGGAAAAACACTTAATATAAGTCCTCTTGTTATGATAATTTTTTTAACAATTTTGGGGAAATTTTGGGGAATTGCAGGAATGTTTCTGAGTGTTCCACTTTTAGTAGTAATTTTGATTACTCTCAGTAGAATCAAATCAACAAGAAAGATTGCTATTTTGTTGTCCGAAAAAGGAGATTTATAATTAACTTTGATTTCTATCTAATGATAAAATTATCCCAAATCCAATAAAGTATGTCAGCATTGAGGAACCACCATAAGATACTAGAGGTAACGGTAGACCAACTATTGGTAATATCCCTATAACCATTGATATATTGATAAAGGATGCAAAGAAAAAGTTAGAGATAATTCCTATGCCAACCATCCTGTTAAAATTATTGTGTATAAATCTTCCAGTAATATCATAAGCCATATAAGTAATAAGGCATATAAGTCCAATAACAGACAAAGTTCCTAAAAAACCAAATTCCTCTCCTAGCATTGAGAATATAAAATCAGTATGTTTTTCTGGAAGAAAATCTAAATGGGATTGTGTTCCCTTAGTCCAGCCTTTACCAAAAGTTCCTCCTGAACCAACTGCAATTTGAGATTGAATAATATGATAGCCTGAGCCGAGGGGGTCACTTTCAGGGTTAAATAAAGTTAGAATTCTCTTCTTTTGATACACCTTAAGACCTCCCCATAGATAAGGAGTAATAATGATTGTACACAAGCCTGAAAAAAAAAAAAATTTCCAATTAATTCCAGACATAAAAAAAATTACAATACTTACAAAAAGAATTAGCATTGCTGTTCCAAGATCAGGTTGAATCAAGATTAATACAAAAGGTATGGTCACTAAGATAATAGGAAGAATCAGAAAGAGATAATCCCTTGGTTCTCTAATTTTTTTCTCATCAAAAAACTTTGCCAAAGTGATTATCAAAAAAATTTTCATAATCTCTGAAGGTTGAAAATTATAACCAAGAAAATTAATCCATCTTCTAGCTCCTTTTCCAAGATAACCATAAAAAAAAACCAATATTAGAAGAATAAGTCCGATTAAATAAAAAAAATACGCATTTCTTTTCCAAAATTCTAAATCAATTAAACTTACAAGTATCATCAAAAAAAAACCAAATAGAATTTTATATATATGGGATATAAAAATTTTTGATTCTTCTCCGATGGTTGCGCTATAGATCATTATCAAACCAACAAAAGACAAGAAAGAAACTAAAAAAATAAATAACCAATTTAAATTTTTTAATTTAATAAAATTTTCTATCATTTTTAAGTAAATTTCTTTAAAGCTGATTGCATTATTTTTTTCGAAATTGGGGCTGCTACTTTTGAACCACTTCCCATGTGTTCAGCAACAACTGTGAGAGAATATTTTGGATCATCGAAAGGAGCAAAACATGTAAAGATTGAATGATCCCTTAATCTATAATCTAATTTTTCATTTTCTATAACACCATCTTCTCTCTCTTCTAAAGTAATTTTTCTAACTTGCGAAGTACCGGTCTTTCCGGCCATTTTTAGAGAACCAGTAAGTTGCGAATTATAAGCTGTCCCATTATTATCATTTACAACTGAGAACATAGATTTCTTTATAAAATTAAGATTTTCTTCACTAATATTCAGACGCTCAAAGTTCCTTTTTTTATAAATTATACTTGGAATTATATTTTTACCTGTGGCAATTCTGGCTGTCATTAAAGTGATTTGAAGAGGAGTGGATAACATAAAACCCTGGCCAATTGCACTATTCAGAGTTTCACCGCGTTGCCACTTCTCTCCTCTATTCTGAATTTTCCAATTTCTATTAGGCATTATTCCGTTAAGTTCATTAGGAATATCAATTCCAGTAACATTTCCATATGAAAATTTATTTGAAAAACTCGCAAGTTTGTCAATATCAATTTTTTTAGCTAAATTGTAAAAATAACAATCACAAGATTTCATAATTGCTCCATGTAAATCTAACTTTCCATGACCTTCCTTTTTCCAACAATGGAACTTTCTACTACCAAATTGAATGTGTCCAGAACAAAAATAGGTTTGATTTTTGCCAAATTTTTCATTTTCTATAGCATGAAGTGCCGTGATTAATTTATAAGTTGAACCAGGCGAATATAAACCAGCAATACATCTATTAAGAAGAGGGTTATACTCATCAGAAATTAATTCATTCCATCTTTCTCTACTTACTCCGTCACTAAACTCATTATTATTAAAAGAGGGTGATGAATAAAGACAATTAACTCCTCCATCTTTACAATCAATCATAACAACTGCTCCATTAATACCTTGCATCTCATTAAAAGCTTTTTCTTGAATTTCTCTCACTAAATGTGTTTTTATATTTCCGCCAGGTATTGCAAATTTTTTATTTAATTCTTTTTTAACAATTCCCTTAGAATTTGTTTCAAATTTGATCCATCCGTCCGCACCAAGCAATTTAGAGTCAAGTTTTTTCTCAATTCCTGAAATACCAACCTTAAGATTCGATAATTTTTTCTTTTTAATATTTTTATTAAAACCTACATAACCAAGCACATGAGAAAAAATCATTTCATTATCATAGTTTCTAACTTTTTCTTTTGTAATTAAAAGAAAAGGAAACTTATTTTTCATAAATTCAAAAAACTCTAGATCGTTCCAACTTAAATTTCTTTTTATTGTTATAAAATCTGAAAGATCTTGTTTATTTATATTTATTTTAATTTCCTCTAGATCTTTATCTGAAAAATTAATATGACCTTTTAATTTATTAATATACCTATTGATTAAATTTTTTTTGTCTTTAAAGATACTTAGTTGGTAATCAATTTTATTTGATGCAATCTCATTATTATAAAGATCATAAATAGTTCCTCTTTCAGGATATAAAATCTTTATTTTTATCCTATTAGTATCTGAAAGTTTTCCATACTTTGATTTTTGAAGTATTTGAAGATAAAAAAGTTTTACTGAAACTAATAACATAAAAAAGGTTTTAGATAACCCTATAACAAGTGTTCTTCTTCGGATTTTCTTTTCATGGTTAATTTCTCTATTCATTATAATTTCTAAATTTATAACTCAATTTGTCCGTAATTGAAAAAAATAATGGAAACAAAGCAATGCTAAAAATAAAACAGATTATCAAATTCTTTAAAACTATTGCTTCAGTATCAAAGAACAGTCTAGTAAAGGAAGTTAAAGACAAGTAAAATGTCAGACTTATAATAAATTTCATCCAAGTTTCTTTAAAGTCATTAGAAATAAGATCATTAAATTTCTTTCTTTGGGTGTATTGTAATAATAAAAAAAATAATGCAGTAATACCAACTGCTCCACCTTGAATTAGATCATATAAATTACAGAATATGAAAATGCTTATTGGTGAAAATCTTTTAAAGTCATTTATTAACCAACAATACAGAACTGAAAAAAACATCAAAGGTTTAATCATTTCATTTTCAAAAAAATAATTTGGTGTTGACTCAAAAAAAATAAAAAACAAGACAAATAGATATGGTAAAGATCTAAATATGAGGGAATTGAACATTAGTAATATAATTAGTCTTTAAATTCGTTTTTAAAATCATAAATCAAAACATTAACATAAATTGAATCTGTTTTTTTTGCAAATGGTACCACAAAAACTTCATTTAATGTTTTAACGACTCTTCCAATTCTTATACCTTCTTTGAAGTATCCAGCTGCATCAGTAGAAACTATAATTTCACCATGATCAAGGTCAAACATTCTTTCAATATGCTTAGGCTTCAATTTGCTTGCACTTCCTTCTACGAAAAATGATTTTTTTGATTTGACTGATAGAACAGGTATAACAGAATTTTCATTGAAGATTGTCATAACCTTTGATGAAAACGAACCTAACTCTATAATTCTACCTAATAATCCATTTTCATTAAAAACAATATCATTAATTTTCAAGCCGTCACTCTTTCCAACATCAATATATATTAATGAGCCCCCATCTTTATATGAATCAATCAATACTCTTGCTGTAATTTTTTTTACGTAATCAGTCTCATCTATTTTTAATAAATTTTTAAGCCTATAATTTTCAAGTATTAAGAAATTATCTTTATCTATTTGCTTCTTTAATTTACTATTTTCCTCTGTTAAGAGTTTATTGATCTTTTTAGCTTCTTTAAGTTCTTTAATAAATACAAATGTGCTATTTAATATATCTAAGGGCTTTCCAACAAAAACAATAAAAGGTTTTGAAAATGAGATTGTATTATATCTTAAAGATTCTAGGGGTTTAGAGTCTATAATAGAAAGTATAAAAAGTATTAGTGAAGAAATTAAACATAATATTAGACTTAAGACATATTTGTTGAGAAAATTTGACTGAAATCCCCTACCAAAAGACGACCTGTATACCATAAATTAGTAGCTACTAGTTAAAACAGAACGAAGATCTTTTAAGTTTTCTGCACATTTTCCTGTTCCTTGAACCACACAACTCAAAGGATCGTCTGCAATACTAACTGGCAAACCAGTTGAGTCTCTTATAACTTGATCTAATTCCCCTAATAATGAACCTCCTCCTGTTAAAACTATTCCTTTATCAACAATATCTGCTGCTAACTCAGGATCTGAATTTTCTAAGGTATTAGTTACAGCTTCAATAATAGCTTGAACAGGCTCTTGCAATGCATCAGCAATTTGCCTTTGATTGATTACAACTTCTTTGGGAACACCCTTTAATAAATCTCTTCCTTTTATATGAAGAACTTTTCCATCTCCTGAACTTGGAGCTGCTGCAACACCAATAGCTTTTTTTATTCTTTCAGCACTGCTTTCACCGACTAAAAGATTATGCGATCTTCTAATATAATTTATAATTGCTGAATCCATTGCATCTCCACCAACTCTAACAGAATGTGCATGAACTATCCCCCCAAGAGCCAGTAATGCTACCTCGGTAGTTCCTCCTCCAATATCAACCACCATTGAGCCGGAGGGTTCAGTTACAGCTAAACCTGCACCTAGAGCTGCAGCCATGGGCTCATCTACAAGATAAACCTTTCTTGCCCCAGCTGCTGCTGCTGAACCCTCAATAGCTCGCCTTTCTACAGATGTTGCCCCAGAGGGAACACATACAACAATTACTGGACTAAAAAAACTATTATGGTTATGAGCTTTTCTAATAAAATGCTTAATCATTTCCTCGGCAACATCGAAGTCAGCTATAACTCCATCTCTCATCGGGCGAATAGCAACAATATTACCTGGTGTTCTTCCTAACATTGTTTTAGCTTCATGCCCAACTGCAAGAACTTTTGGTTTTGCCTCTTTTTTGTCATTTGATAAAGCTACAACGGAAGGTTCATTTAAAACAATTCCCTTCCCTTTAACATAAATTAGGGTATTGGCAGTTCCAAGATCAATAGCAATATCCTGGGATAAGAAAGAAAAGAATTTTTTCATTTTTAAATTTCTACCTGTATATACAATAAAAATCAATGATTTATATTACATGCTTATTTAGTTTTTTATTAGAAGTTTGTAACATAGTCTTTGAATCTTCTGCTTTTTTCCTTTTCATTATTAGTTTATTCAGTGCGTTAATATAAGCTTTCGCGGAAGCTACCATTGTATCTACATCGCTTCCTTGTCCTTGAACTGTTATCAAATCCTCCTCTAGTCTAACATTAACTTCTGCTTGAGCGTCAGTACCTTTAGTTATTGCATTTACTTGATAAACTATCAAACTCGCCTTGTTAGGAATTAATTCTTTAAGCGCATTAAAAATTGCATCGATTGGGCCGTTTCCATGTTTTTTTATCTCTTTTTTTTCACCAAACACATTTAATTTTAGAACAGCTTCAGAATTTTTTCCTTTTCCACATTTAAGAGACATGTCAATTAAATCTATAAACATATTTGATGGATGTTTATTTTCACTCTCCACTAGAGCTATTAAATCTTCTTCAAAAACTTGTTTTTTCTTGTCTGCTAAATCTTTGAAATCTTCAAAAAGCTTATTTATATTTTTATCTTCTAAGTCATAACCAAGATCATTTAATTTCACTTTAAATGCATGCCTTCCAGAATGTTTTCCTAATACTAACTCCGATGATGAAAGCCCAATTGACTCAGGAGTTATGATTTCATATGTGTTAGCGTTTTTTAACATCCCGTCCTGATGAATTCCAGATTCATGAGCAAATGCATTTTTACCCACAATTGCTTTGTTTGGCTGCACCATGAATCCAGTAATACTTGAAACAAGATGAGATATCATTGTAATTTTTTTTGTTTCAATATCTGTAAAAAATGGAAGCTTGTCACTTCTTGTTTTCAAACACATAACTATCTCTTCAAGAGCGGCATTTCCAGCTCTCTCCCCAATACCATTTATTGTACATTCAACTTGTCTAGCACCCGCGATAATTGCTGACAAAGAATTAGAAACAGCTAAACCCAAATCATTATGGCAATGTACAGAAATTACAGCTTTGTCGATATTTGTGACATTATTTTTAACATTACTGATTAGAGTAGCAAATTCTCCTGGAATTGAATACCCAACTGTATCAGGGATATTTATAGTTCTTGCACCAGATAGAATTGCTATCTCTATACTCTTATATAGGAAATTAAGATCTGTTCTTGAGGCGTCTTCTGGAGACCATTCGACGTCGTCGGTGTATTTCAATGCTCTTTTTATACTTTTTTTAATATACTCAATAACCTCTTTTTTCGACATTTTTAATTTATATTTCATGTGAAGATCGCTTGTGGAGATAAAAGTATGTATCCTTTTTCTTTTTGCATCTGCTAAGGCTTCACCGGCAACATCAATATCTTTATAATGTGCTCTAGCAAGACCACACACAATGGAGTAATCAGATATTTCTGAAACTTTTTTTACTGATTGATAATCTCCTTTCGAAGCAAAAGGAAAACCAGCTTCAATTATATCCACTTTCATTTGATTTAGTTGGGATGCAATCTCGACCTTGTCCTCTATAGACATTGAAGCACCCGCAGATTGTTCTCCGTCTCGTAGTGTGGTATCAAAAATCAGAACTTTCTCTTTATTCATATTCATATAATATTAATTTTTCTTCTTATTTACTAGTTTATTTGAACTTATCCAAGGCATCATTTTTCTTAATTTTTCGCCTACAATCTCAATCTGTTTTTGACTCTGGATCCTTTTTTCTGCTTTGAAATTTAACTGACCTGACTTACATTCTAAAATCCAGTCTCTAACAAATTTTCCGGATTGAATCTCATTCAGAACCTTTTTCATTTCAAGTTTAGCATTTTCATTAATAATTCTCGGTCCTCTGGTAAGATCACCATATTCTGCTGTATTAGAAATTGAATATCTCATATTTGCAATTCCACCCTCATAAATTAAATCTACGATCAGCTTTACTTCATGAAGGCATTCAAAATAAGCCATCTCAGGTGAATAACCGGCTTCCACTAAAGTCTCAAAACCAGCTTGAATTAGAGCTGTTAAACCACCGCATAATACAGTTTGCTCTCCAAAGAGATCTGTTTCACACTCTTCTTTAAATGTTGTCTGAATTATTCCGGAACGCCCACCTCCAATTGCAGAGGCATAAGAGAGTCCAAGTTCAAGCGCATTTTGAGAGGCATCCTGATGAATTGCTATTAAGCATGGCACACCACCTCCAGAGAGATATTGGCCTCTAACAGTATGACCAGGTCCCTTAGGAGCAATCATAAAGACGTCTAAGTCAGCTCTTGGTGATATTAATTGGAAGTGAATAGAAAGCCCATGAGCAAATAAAAGACAAGCACCCTTCTTAAGATTTTTCTCCAAATAATCTGTATATAAATCTGCTTGAAGCTCGTCAGGAACTAAAACCATACATACATCAGCCCATTTTGATGCTTCTTCGACATTTAGAACTTTAAAACCATCCTCTTTAGCTTTTTTAACAGAACTTGAGCCTTCCCTGAGAGCTACAACAATATCTTTTACACCACTATCACTTAGATTGAGAGCATGGGCATGACCTTGACTACCATATCCTATTATACAAACTTTTTTTTTTTTAATTAAACTTAGATCTGAATCACTATCGTAATAAACTTTCATTTAACTTTCCTTATTTTTTAATATAATCTTTTCCTAATGCTATCGATACTAAACCAGACCTTGTTAACTCTATAATGTTAAATGATCTTAATTTTTTAATCATAGATGAAATCTCAGAGGGGGTGCCTGAAAATTCGATGATCATTTCAGTTCTGTTATCGAATAAAATTTTTGCTCCATAATCTTTGACATGTTTGTAAATTTTTGAAACTGACTTCTTTTTTACATCCAATTTGATTAAAATCAACTCTTTTCCTATAAAGGTCTTTAACTCAGAAATATCTATAAGATTATGGACGGGTATGAGTTTGAGCAATTGTGCTTTTATCTGATCAATAATATTCTTGGTTCCAGAAGTGACAATCGTCACTCTAGAGAGAAATTTATCTGAATCAACCTCAGAAACTGATAAGCTTTCTATATTATAACCTCTTCCTGAAAACAATCCCACTACCCTGGCCAAAACCCCTGGCTCATTATCAACCATAATAGAAAGAATATGTTTTGAGTGCGATTCTGTCATTCTTAGAAACTATACTAGAACCATACCCTCTTCTGAAATTTCCCCTTCCAATTTGTCATTTGGTCCAAGAAGCATTTGGTCATGTGAAGAACCTGATGGAATCATTGGGAAGCAATTTTCCTTTGGATCTACAACTATGTCACAAATAACAGGCCCTTTAATTTTTATCATTTCTTTAATTAAGTCATCTACCTCTCCAGGCTTTATGACTCTCAGGCCAGTTGCACCAAATGATTCAGCAAGTTTAACAAAATCAGGTAGTGAATCCATATAAGATTCAGATAACCTATTTCCATGAAGTAGTTCTTGCCACTGTCTGACCATACCCATGTAATGATTATTTAAAATAAATATTTTTACAGGTAATCTATATTGTTTAATTGTAGACATTTCTTGTATATTCATAAGAATTGATGCTTCACCTGCAACATCAATAACTAAGCCATCCGGATGAGCAATTTGTACTCCCATCGCGGCTGGTAAACCGTAACCCATAGTTCCAAGCCCTCCAGAAGTCATCCAGTGTTTAGGTTTATTGAAAGTGAGAAATTGGGCAGCCCACATTTGATGTTGTCCGACCTCGGTGGTAATAAATGGGTTTAATTTTTTGGTTAGAGTATCTAATCTTTGTAAAGCATATTGAGGTTTAATGACTGTTTTAGAATTTTTATAACTTAAACAATCTTTTGATCGCCATTTATTTATTTGATTCCACCAGTCGGAAATAGACTTTGATTTAAAAGTAATTTTTTTATCCTTAATAAATTTTATAGTCATGTCTAAAATTTTAGACAGATCTCCTTGAATAAGTAAGTCAACATTTACACTTTTATTAAAAGATGAAGCGTCGATATCCATATGAACTTTTTTGGAATGCGGTGAAAAACCTGAAACTTTTCCTGTAATCCTATCGTCAAACCTAGCTCCAACACAAATCATTAAATCTGATTTGTTCATAGATAAATTTGCTTCATAAGTACCATGCATCCCCAACATTCCAACAAATTGATTATCGGATGTAGGAGTAGCACCTAGGCCCATTAAAGTTTGTGTACAAGGAAACCCCGTAACTTTAAGAAGAGTGTTAAGTGACTTGGAAGCTCCTAAGCCAGAATTTATTACTCCACCTCCAATATAAAATATTGGTTTCTTTGAACTTTTTAAAAGATCTACAAATTTTGAAATTTGTTCTATAGGAGGTTTTAATATTGGTTTATAAAAGGATATACTTTTAGTTAGCTTTTTTCCATTGTAAGTACTTTTGAATGTTTGAATATCTTTTGGTATATCAACTAAAACTGGTCCAGGTCTTCCATTTCTGGCAATATGAAATGCAGAATGGATACAACTTGCTAATTTTGATATGTCCTTTACCAAATAATTATGTTTAGTGCATGGTCTTGTTATACCTACAATATCAGCCTCTTGAAATGCATCATTTCCAATCATGTGTGTAGGGACTTGTCCGGAGATGCATACAACAGGGATGGAATCCATCATTGCGTCAGTGAGACCTGTGACTGTATTTGTTGCTCCAGGCCCAGATGTTACTAAAACCACTCCAACTTTACCTGTAGATCTTGCATAACCCTCTGCAGCGTGAACAGCGGCTTGCTCATGTCTAACAAGAATATGTCTTATTTTTTTTTGCTTAAATAATTCGTCATAAATCGGCAATACAGCTCCACCTGGGTAACCAAATATCACCTTCACTTTCTCTTGAATTAATGTTTCGATTACAATTCTTGCACCTGATAATTTTTTCATAATAATTTAAATTAAACCAAAAACCAGTTATAAACACCAAAAAAATGAAAAATTAAATATTTTTCAATAAATATATTTTAGCTTCTTTAAAATTCATTTTTTTAGATTCTCTTGATCTATTCTTAAACCATGTGATCTGACGTTTTGCATATCTCCTAGTTTCTTGTTTAAATAACTCCAGAGAATCCTCAAAAGATCTTATATTATTTATATAATCTTCTATTATTTTAAAACCAATAGATTTATGTAACGGATGATCTATAGGTTTTTTTTTTTTTAAAAATTCAGACACTTCTTGTATAGCATTAGATTTTAAAATTTTTAAACACCTCTGATTTATAGATTTGTAGAGTTCCTCCCTGTCAGTTGAAATTGTAACGTAAATTATCCTTCTAAATATTTTTTTTGATTTTATACTATGCCAATAAGTTAAATTTTTACCAGTTGATATTTTCACACAGATGGCTCTGAAGAGTCTTTGAGTATCATTCTCAGAAATTTTTTTTGAGTATTCAGGGTCATATGCCTTGAGTTTTTTATAAAAATATGAATTACCGTGTTTTTGATGTAAAATTTGAATTTTATTTTTTACTGCTAGTGAAATTTTAGGAATCGGAGAAATTGTTTTTTGTAAACTCTCTAAATATAATCCCGTACCACCCACAAAAATTGGTATTTTGCCTTTAGTTTCTGATAAAATCAGTTTAACATTCTTAAACCAATATCCAACATCACACTTTGTTGGATAATTGACAAATTCAAAGAGGTTACAGGAGTGCTTAATAATTTCACCTTTTGAGGGCATATTAGTCAGAGACCTTAATTCACTGTAAACTTGCATGCTATCTGAATTAATAACTACACCAGGAATTTTCGATTGAATTTCAAATGCTAGCTCTGTTTTTTTGGCCGCAGTAGGTCCCCCTATCAAAATTGCAAATGGATACAATACCTTACTTTAATTTAAGTATTAAAAACCTTGAAAAGTCTCCCTCAAAAACTTGTAAGAGGACAGCATCTGAATCTTTTTTAAGAAATTCCTCAAAAATCTGTTTTGCTTTTGCTGGGCGTTCTATATCTTTTTGTGCAATTTGGGATATTACGTTTCCAACATTCAAACCGGCTTTAGATGCAAATGAATCTCTTTTAACTGCAGTGATAACAACTCCTTTTACGTTTTTAGAAATATTATATTTTGATCTAGTTTCTTTATTAAGACCAAGAAGCCTTAAACCAACTGCGTCAATCTCGACTTCGTCACTTACAACTTCTTTATTAGAATCAGATTTTTCATTGTTGGCTGTATTGAACTTTTCTAGCTCTCCAAGTTTAACAGTAAAATTCTTTTCTTTTTTGTCTCTCCATACTTTAACTTTAGCTTTACTCTCAACCGCAGACTCAGCAACGGTCCTCTGAAGTGATTTAACATCTTTAATTTTTTTCCCGTTGAATTCTAAAATCACATCTCCAGATTTTAACCCGCCTTTCTCAGCAGGCTCTCCCGGATTTACCATTGAAATTAAAACACCTTCTTCATTTTTTAATCCTAGGCTTTTAGCAATTTCAGGTGTTAATTCCTGAATTCGAACTCCAAGCCATCCTCTTTGCGTTTTTCCGAATTTTCTTAATTGTTCAATTATGGGCTTCGCTAAATTAGCTGGAATTGAAAAACCAATTCCAACACTTCCACCAGTGGGTGAAAAAATTGCGGTATTAATTCCTAACACTTCGCCCTCTAAATTAAAAAGTGGCCCCCCAGAATTTCCTCTGTTAATAGATGCGTCAGTTTGAATAAAACTATCATAAGGACCAGCATTGATGTCTCTGTTAAAAGCTGAAATAATTCCTGAGGTTACCGTGCCCCCCAATCCAAATGGATTTCCAATTGCAAAGACAGAGTGACCAACTCTAGCCTTGTCAGAATCTGCAAATTTGAGATAGGATAGCGGTTTTTTTGGTTCAACTTTTAGTAATGCAATATCTGTGAGTTTATCTGTTCCGACAAGTTGTGCTTCTAACTCAGAGTCGTCTTGAAATTTCACTTTAATTTCATTTGCTTGTTCAATCACATGATTATTTGTAACAATATAACCAGTAGGATCTATCACAAACCCAGAACCTAAAGCTTGAGGTCTCTCACTTTCTTGCTGATTTGGTTGTTGGGGTTGTGGACCAAAAGGAAATCCAGGAGGAAAATTTTTAAAAAAATCTCTAAACTGCGGAGGAATACTTTCTAATGGGTTTTGATTATTGGACGATTGCTTAGGTTTTTGAACTGTAAAGACATTTACAACGCTAGGTGACTTTTTCTGAACAAGATCAGCAAAATCATCTGATAAAGGATGACTTTTCAAATTAAGTGAGTACAAAAACAAAAATACAAATATTGAAAAATTTCTAAACATTTTTTATCTTGATTTACCTTTTGAGTTATTAAAAAATTCTAGAAATTCACTGTCTGGAGATAAAATCATTGTTGTTCCATCTTCACCCAATACATTTCCATAAGCCTGCATTGATCTGTAAAAAGAATAAAAATCAGAATCTTTCTCAAATGCATCTGCATAAATATCTATAGCTTCTGATTCTCCTTCACCTCTTAAAATTTCAGATTTTCTAGTAGCTTCTGCTAATATAACAGTTTTCTCTTTATCAGCTTCTGCCCTTATTTTTTGAGCAACTTCTGAGCCTTTGGCTCTAAACTCTTTAGCCTCTCTAACTCTTTCACTAATCATTCTTTCATATATAGCCTGACTATTTGCTTCGGGTAAATCAGCCCTTCTAATTCTTACATCAACAATCTCGATCCCAAATCTAAAGGCTTCATTGTTGACTTCAAGTTTTATATCTTCCATAATTTTTGTTCTTTCTTGAGATAAAAGTTCATCTAAAGTAACTCGCCCTACAACTCTTCTTAGGGACGAAATAACGTTTGAGTTAAGCCTATTTCTTACATTAATCTCGTTTCCTACTGTTTTATAAAATTCAAGTGGATCTATAATTTTAAACCTAGTAAATGAATCAATTAACATTCTTTTCTTATCTACAGCAATTACTTCTTCCACAGGAAGATCATATTCGAGAATTCTTCTATCATATCTAACAACATTTTGGATTAATGGTATTTTAAAATGAAGGCCTGATGACTTGACAACCCTTTTTGGTTCACCAAATTGGAGAACAAGGCCTTGTTCTTTTTCACTCATTGTAAATAAAGCATTTAAACCAACAAATGCTAATACAATTAATAGTATAGAGAATAAACTGGTTTTACTCATTGGATGGATTTTGATTAGGATTATTGTTTTTTAATTTTTTTTTTAATTCTGGTAAAGGTAAGTAGGGAACAACTCCACCTCCAGCTTTATTATCAACGATTACTTTGTCAATCTTTCCTAGAGTTTTCTCAAGGGTTTCAAGGTAAATTCTCTCTCTTGTAACATCTTTTGAGGTTTTGTAAGAATTGTAAACTGATAAAAATCTTTGAGCCTCACCCTCAGCTTTTGCCACAACTTCTTGTTTGTATGCTTCTGCTTCTTGTATTGTTTTTTCTGCTTCTCCTCTAGCTTTTGGTATAATATCGTTTCTATAGGCCTCAGCTTCATTTCTTAGCCTTTGTTCGTCTGTTTTAGCTCTTTGAACATCCCTAAATGATTCAATAACTAATTCTGGTGGATCTGCTTTTTGCAGTTGAACTTGAGTTACTAACACCCCGGCCTCATAGTAATCTAAAACTTTTTGAACATTATTCTTTACATCCTCTTCAACAATTGATTTACCTTCAGATAAAATCGGGTCGATTGGGGTCTGGCCAATTTTCTCTCGCATAACGCTTTCACCAATGCTCTTGATAGTAATTTGAGGGTTCCTGACATTAAATAAAAAATCTTTAGCGTCATTAATAATCCAAAAGATAGTAAAGTTTAAGTCTACTATATTTTCATCGCCAGTAAGCATTAGTGCTTCTTCAGGTGTTTGTCTTGTTTGAGGCGTTTGAGAAAATTGAGATTGAGAGGTTCTGAAGCCAACTTCAATTCTATTTACCTTAGTGACCTTAGGTTTAAATACTGTCTCGATAGGAAAAGGGAAGTGATAGTGAAGTCCAGGTTCAGTTGTTCTAACATATTCTCCAAACCTAGTGACAACACCTTGTTCGTCGGTTCCGACTCTGTAAAATCCACTTAAAGTCCAGATTCCTAATAAAATGACTGTTACAAGCCCAAGACTAGTTGGGTTGTTTTTAGGGAACATATTTTTGAGTTTATCTTGAAATCCTTTTAAATAA
This sequence comes from uncultured Alphaproteobacteria bacterium, assembly GCA_902563305.1. Taxonomy (GTDB): domain Bacteria; phylum Pseudomonadota; class Alphaproteobacteria; order Methylaequorales; family Methylaequoraceae; genus Methylaequor. The sequence continues at coordinate 17,462 of CACEWP010000005.1, read as the reverse complement.
TCGTCTGAATAGCCATTTCCACTGCTATTAGATGAATTATTTTTATTATCCCTTGGTTTTTTACCCCAGGGACTGTTATTATCGTTAGATGACCAAGACATTTTTTTTTCTTTATTGATAACTTATATATAAGAAATGTTTTCAGCATGCAAAGAATAATTTTTCTAATTTAATTTTTATTTTTTTTTATTAATATTTGTAAAATGATTAAAAATATTATCGTAGTTGCTTCAGGTAAAGGAGGGGTAGGGAAATCAACGGTTGCCCTAAATTTGGCGATAACTTTGGCACGTTTCAAAAACTTTAAAGTTGGTCTTTTAGATGCTGACGTTTATGGTCCTTCGGTTCCAAAAATGATAGGAGTATCTGAAAAACCCCAGTTATCAAAAACAAAAAAAATGCTTCCTTACCAAAAGTTCTCAATATTTGCTATGTCAATTGGCAATATGATTCCGGAAAATGAAGCCATAATTTGGAGAGGACCAATGGCTTCCGGTGCTATAAAGCAAATGCTAAATGACGTTGAGTGGGGTGATTTAGATTTTTTAATTATAGATTTGCCACCTGGTACTGGAGATATCCAATTATCATTGTGTCAAAGTTTAAAGATCAATGGTGCCGTAATTGTATCTACCCCTCAAGAGGTATCTCTTTTAGATGTAAGGAAAGCAATTAATATGTTTAAAAAGGTAAATGTTCCAATCCTAGGAATTATTCAGAATATGAGTTATCTTGAAATAAATGAAACAAAAAAGTACTTGTTTGGAAAGAATGGTGCGTTGGAGGAGTCTAAAAAACAAAACTTAAAGTTTCTTGGTGAAATACCTATTTACTCAGAAATTTCAAATGCAGGAGACTCTGGAATTCCTCTTACATCAAAAAACAATTCGTGTATTAATAATGTGTTTGAGAATATATCAGATCAGTTAATTGAAGTATTAGATAAAAACAAAACTCAAGATGTAAAAATTAGCAATTAAAAATTTTCTTTAATGCATCCAGTTCTCTTTTTGAAATACCTTTTGGCGTAGGTCCTTTTCCATTAATCAAGGATTTTAAATACTTAATTCCATCTGAAGAAATTGTTAATGCATTAAGTCTATTGGTAACAAAGGCGTTGTGTGTAAGAGGTACCCATTTTTTAAGTATATCCATCATTATTTCTGCATACACTCTTATTTCAAATTGTGCGTGAGGATCAAACCTCAGAGATAAAAAATGCATCAAATTATGTAAATCAATTTTCCAATACCATTGGGTGTAGGCATTTAAAGGCAATGTCATTCTTGAGAGTTCTCTTGCTAGACCTTCTCTTGAATTTTCAATTTTTTCTCCCTCTTCATTTTCATTCAATAATTTGGAATAATTTTCAAAACCAATCCTTGAGTTTTCTTTGATTATTTTTGAATAATTTTCTGCTTCATCCAAACTAAGTTTACCCGATCTCCCTTGATTATTTGACTTGGATTGTGGTTTAAGGTCTTTATGTTTAGGAATATAAAATTCTTTATCCAAAATTGAATATCTTGCAGAATACTCATTAACATTGGCTGTTCTATGTCTGATCCATTGTCGAGCTACAAATATTGGTAACTTTACATGAAATTTTATTTCGTTCATCTCGAAGGGAGTAGAGTGTCTATGACTTATGAGATAATTAATAAGACTTTTATCTTGATTTAATTTTTTGGTACCTTTTCCATAAGAAACTCTTGCTGCCTGAACAATAGAAGAGTCGTCTCCCATATAGTCTACCACCCTAATAAACCCGTAATCTAAAACTTTGAATGACTTATACAAAATTTTTTCTAAATTTTTTACAGTAGCTCTTTTTGTAGAAAAATTATTTTTTCTTAATTGTTCGATTTCAATTTGTGCCTTGGATTTTTTTTTCATAAAAAACTCTGATTTTTCTATATTAGCTTTTTTTTATACTAAAACAATTTATAGGTTTTATTTTTTTTATCATTCATTATTATTAAATTGCTGAATTTCAGCTATGGCAATAAACGTTTGATTTTGAGCCGATGCGGACCCGGGGGCGGTACCCGGCACCTCCACCACATTTTATGGGGGTGAAACAGGATCGACGTGCGTGTGAATAGTCAAAAACTTTGCCCGGAATAGTACCAACGTTATCGGACTAAACATATAAATGCCAATGATAATGAAATGGCACTCGCTGCTTAATTAAATTAAGAAAGCGCGGTTGTGGGACCACCGGGCAACAGAAGTCTCATCGGCAAGGGGGGGCAATTGTTCCCCCTTGTTTGTTTTAGGGAGACTCACAAAGGGTTTAAGAGGATTCACTCTTTAACAAATAAGGGCAAATGAAACGAAGACATACGATCAGAGTTGAATGAACAATACAAAGAGATAGAAGACAAACTACAAGATTCAAAATGGTATTAAAATTGCTAGATTTTAATAAAGTTTGTATTTGAAGTAATAACCGATAATTAAGAAGAAATTAAAATGATGAGTTGTAATGTAGATTTATTAAAGACTAAACATGGAATGTTTCATTCTCTAAGTTCAGACTTGTATATTGGAAACAGTTTAAAATTATATGGAGAGTATTCAGAAATTGAGTTGTCAATTATTATGAAATTTATCAAAAAAGGTGACTACGTTTTTGATATCGGGTCCAATATTGGAGCGTTTACAGTTCCATTCTTAAAGAAAATCGGTAAATCAGGGAAAGTTTTTTCATTTGAACCTCAAAAAGAAATTTATGAAATATTAAAAATGAATGTAGAGAAAAATAAAAAATATAATATTGAGTTATTTCGATCAGGCGTGGGGTTAGAAAAAACAACTATAGATTTAACATTCATTAACTATAATGTTGTAGACAACTTTGGCGGTGTCAGTCTTGTTCAGAATAAAGATAATCCTTTCTTTCCTGATAAAAGTGATGCTAAACAAAAAATATCAATCACCAATCTTGATAAATTTTTACATTTAAAAAAATGTAATTTTGTTAAGATTGATGTGGAAGGTATGGAATTAGATGTCCTTAATGGAGGTAAATTATTCATAAATAAATTCAGACCAATCATGTGGATTGAAAATCAAAGAGTTTTCCCAAATAAATTAAATAAATTACTTTTAAAGTCTGGTTATGCATTATACTGGGTATTATCGTATCTATTCAATCCTCACAATCACAACAAATCAAATATTAATTATTTCCCAAATATTTGTCAGGAAAATATATTGGCAATTCCAAAAGAAAAAAGTAAAGACTTCAACACCGATGGTCTTGATAAGATAAAAGATGAAACAACACCACCCCAAAAAATGCATACTTGTATGATATAGTACAAAACTTTGATACTTAATTCTAACCACCATAACCGGTATTTCATAATCATTAAATTTATAAAATCTTTTGGTTGATCATTTAAGTCCATTTTTTATCAAATTAAATTCTTGAAAAAATTTTTTATTGATATCACAGAGACATTATAATAATCTGTGAACACAATCATACGTTCAATATATTATATTAAACACAACCATAAGATTATTAAAAGTGATTGTATATTTAAAAATCATATTTTCTTATTTTCAGTATTACTTTCCTCTAGGATCAAAGGCAACCTTAACACAAATAATTTCCTTAATATTTTTTCCTAAACTAATCCAGTTATCAAACTTTAGAAATAAACCTTTAGAACAAACGGTAAAATCGTACTTGATTATCTTTAGTGAATTAAGAAAAAATAGATTTTTATTTTTTGATAAAGATTCTCTTAATTTTCATTTAACTAATCTAGGTTTAAAAATTAGTCGACAATATAAAATAAATCCAACTTTAATTAAATTTACGAGGAATTATCAAAAGTATGAAAAAGATATTTACAATTTCTTAATTAAAGAGTTATCGAAAAAAAAACTAAATGACTATATCGCTATTATTAATTATCGAAAAAATAGATACATTAAATTTCGTCCTTACAAATCAGAAAATTACACTGGAATCTCTTCCAATGGAAAAATAAAAACTGCAAAAAATGAATTGATCAAAATTTCTAATAATGAATATTATTACACTTATGGGATTTTTACATGCTTTTTAATTATATTTAATTTTAAAAATAAAACATTTATTAAACATAACAATAGTATTCCCAAAAATAATTCAATCAAAACAAAAGAATTTCATGATATGTTAAATGATATCAAATATAAAAACCAGAAGTTAGAAAGAATTATTTTATTTAGTCCTGACACTAGTAGGTTGCGTGCAGAGTGTATTAATATCGAAAAATTAACAAAGAAATTTTTCAATATAAAAATTAAGACTTATAAGATGAGTAATAATATGTCGACTAATTTTAAGATATATAGAAACAATAATAAATTAACAATTTCTTTTTATCATACTGCACCAAAGACTGAAAAAGTAGAAGGTTTTTTTCCAATTAATTATAATGTAATCCCTTGAGAAATAAAAAATTTATTATTTCCTGTGACAACAAAATTTGGTGCTTTTTAAGCAATGTATTTTAATTGATACTTATTATATTAATGATATAATATTATTAGAGATATAAAGGGGGTTAAAGTGAGTAAAATAAATAATATTAATGAGACTTGCTGCAAGTACACTTGTTGTGCAGATGGATGTTGTAGTGATGGTTGTAAAACAGGAGATTGTAGCAGCAAATGTTGCAAAGATGGATGTTGTGTTGATTCAGATAACTGCTGTCAGTAGAGATAAAAGTTAAAAAGAATTAAATTAGAAAATACAGTAATAATTCCTAACAAAGTTAAATTATTTCATTTTTAATTTACTTTTTGCTATTAATGAATCCATATATGCTAACAAAACTCCACTTAAGACAAAAGTAAAATGCACTGCTATAAAAAGAAGTATTTGACTTTGAGTGTAATTCTCAAGTCCGAAAAAAATCTTTAACAAATGAATCCCTGAAATAGCAACAATCGAAGAAATCAATTTTAACTTTAGACCACCAAAATCAACTGTTCCCATCCACTCTGGTTTGTCTTCATGATTCCTAATATTTATTTTAGAAACGAAATTTTCATATCCTGAAAAAATAACTATGATTAATAGATTACCGGCAAAAGATAAATCAATCAGTGTAAGAATAAATAAAATAAGTTCAGTCTCGTCTGTGCTGAAATGGCTTATATAATGAATAATTTCCTTAATAAAAACTATTAATAAAAAAAAGAGTGATATTATAAGACCAAAATAAAATGGAGCTAACAACCATCTAGACGCAAACATTAGGTTTTCTATAAATTTTTCAAAATTCTTTAACATATTTAATTTATTAACAATCTTTTTTTATTAAAATCAATAAGAAAATAAGATACTTTTAAACAAAAAATTTAATCAAAAATATAATAATATAATTTTATTATAAGTTTATAAAATGTTATAATGTAACTAAAAAAATATAAGATATTTATGACCAAAACCATTGAAAAGAAAGCAATAGATTTTTGTAATAAAAATAAACATAGGTATACAAAACCAAGAAAAAATGTGTTACGGGTAATTGCTAATAGTGAAAAACCACTTAAAGCTTACGAAGTGTTAAAAAAATTAGCAAGAGTTTTAAATAATCCTAAACCACCAACCATTTACAGAGCAATAGAATTTTGGCAATCACATAATTTCATTCACAGAATTCAAAGTTTAAATGCCTATTCAGCTTGTAAAGCTGATCATTTCCATAAGGGTTCTCAGTTTATGATTTGCAATGTATGCGGCAAGGTTATTGAATCGCATATGTGTGAGTTACCTTCAGCAATCAAAGAAAATGTAGAAGAAAAAACGTTTATGCCGTTGAACTGGAACCTAGAGGTCAATGGAATATGCAATCAATGTATATAGATTTTTTATTGTTTATTTGGATGCTAGTTTAGCATTTTTTAGACGAAAAAAGATATTGTATAAATCATCTTTAGGAACTAACTCCAATTTTCCTTCAATATTAATAGGGTCATATGAAAAAAGAATTGGTTTGTTAGCATGGACTTCAATAATCAAATTCGATGTAGCATGCGGATAATATGGACAGTGAACTGGAAATGGGATGAGTAAGAAAGTTTGTTGCTTTTCGTTTTGATCGAGAGGAAACATGTAGCCTTGAACTAATATATTTTTATCTTCTAACATTTTTATATTTTCAGTAAATTTTGGACGAACACCTGTCCATTCGAACCCTTCCTTATCTTCAAATATATATTCATCCATACCAGTGTCAGCGAATACTTCCCATGGTGTTCCACCTTCAGGCAAATTTATGAAATCCTCTACGCTCGAAAGCATATCGTATTGAAGATCAAACTCATCATCAAAAGATTCGGTAGAAAAAACATTATCTACAATGTTCTTAACTTGTGGACCATTGCCTTTTAAAATAAAACTGTGGGCATTTTTCAACTTAAAGTTTATCGAAAAAAACAGAATTAAGCATAATTTAAAAATTAGACTACCAGAAAAATAGAAATTATTAATGGTCATAATTATTCATATATTTTGTGATAATTGTTTTGCAACACTTATTTTAGATGCACGTAATGCAGGAAAAACTGCAGCCACAATTCCTGAAAGAAAAACAACAAGAATTATAAAAAATAAATCTAATGTTAAACTAAATTTTGCTTGAACTGTGTTTAGAGTGACAATTGAATAATTTAATGTCTCAAATGTTATCACGCTAAATATTACTCCAATCAATATACCACCAATAACTATCATCATCCCATCAAGACATATAATCTTAAATATCCTATTTTTTGTATAGCCTAAAGCTCTTAAAATTGCTAAATCACACATGCGATTTTCAAGATTTGCAGCTAAACCAGAAAATACACTTAAAGCTGCTATAATAATTAAAATAAAAGATAATATCCCAAAACTTTTGGCTCCTATTCCAAGCATAGATGTTAAACGTGTGATCTCCAGAGCCGGATTAGCAGCCTGGAAGGAAGTATTCCTATTAATAAATCTAGGAAGATTAATATTTGCAATTGGTGAACTTGTTGTTAACAATAATGCAGTTATCTCTGCCATTTTTGCTTCACCGTGCTTACTAACTTGATTGTTACCTGCGTGCCCGTGCTCAGATTTTTCGTGGTCATGTGAATCTTCATCATGATGATCATGATGACTCTTAGTATTAATATGACTGCTTTCACTATGCGTTTTATGATCGTCATGATGATCGTGATTTGATTTAAAAACCTCTTTGTCATCAATATTTTCTATACCATGAATATCTAGAACTGAGTTGATAGAAGTAAAAATAAGTCTATCAAGGACGGTCTTAGTGGGTTTGATTATACCAGTAACTCTATATTTTTTATCTCCATGAACCTCTCCACCGTCATAAAGACCATGAGCACCTACAATTTGATCATTTATATCTAATTTAACAGATGAGCCCACAACGACTTCAAACTTTTTATCCCATATCTTACCTTCTTTAAGTTCAGCATTATAATGTTCTAAATAATCAATTGTTGTACCCACAATTCTATTTCCTTTCCAATTGTCTCCTAATGCAACAGGTATTGCTTTTTTTATTTGAGGATGTTTTATTAAATCTTGAGCAGCTTCCCATGAGATATTCCCAGTTGGAATATCAATGTGATAAACCGAAGATAAGATTAATTGAATTGGACTACCTTTTGCTCCCACAACAAGATCAATATTTGCTCCATCTTTCTTAAGCCGATCTTTTATATTATTCCCAAACTGAGTAATTAATATTGCTATAGAAACACCAAATGCAGTTAGAAAAATTGACAACAAGCAATTCAACCATCGTGACTTTAAGGAATAGAATACAAAACTTAGGTCTGTCATTATTTTAGCCTTATTACTTTTGAAAAATAATTTTTGATTCTTTCATCATGAGTAGAAACAATCAATGTTGAATTTGTTTTCTTTGTTTGAGATAATATAAGATCCATTACTTTTTTAGAATTAGAATTGTCCAATGCTGATGTAGGTTCGTCAGCAAAGATGACTTTTGGATTATTAACCACTCCGCGAGCAACCGCAACTCTTTGAGCCTCACCAACACTTAAATCACTTACTTTTTTATTTCTTAATTTTTCAAGACCAAGATCTTTAATTAATTCCTCAGTACAAAGACAATTATTTTTGTTAATTGCAATTGAAATATTTTGTTTAACGTTTAAGTGACCAATTAAATGTAACCTCTGAAAAATAAATCCAAAATTCTTGGACCTTAAAACATCTAAATCTGAATCAGTTAAATTATTGTAATTGATATTTTCAAAAGTTATACTTCCATAAACTGTCCTTAATAGGCCTGTCATGAGATTAATTAGTGTACTTTTACCAGAACCTGATCTACCATGAATTAAAAGATGATTTCCGCTTTCAATAGTTAAGCTCAACTCTTTTAAAAAAACTTTATCCTCATACTTATATTGAATATTTTCAAGATTAAACAACATACATTCAATTATATAATTTTGAAAATGAGCTATCAATAGTTTGAATATTAAAAAAAATCTAAAACTTACTTATTAAGTTTTTGAAAAACACTGATTAAATTTTTTTTAAAGTAAATTTTATTAAAGCAGTGCGTTTTTAATCTATTATAATTGAACTTTTATTAAGGTAAATTTTCAATTAGCTTATGAAAAATAACATAATTAATGTTAAGACAATTTACTTTATGGAGTTTTTTTGGAATATTTTTGATATAAGCTTTATAGAACTTTTATATCTTTCAGAGCGTATATATTCTTCTTTTTCAATATCTTCCATTTCATCTCTAAGAAATCTTCCAAATTCTTGATGGATACTTTCTTTAAAATAATTTTTCATCAACCCGTACAAAAGATATTAGTTTAAAACAGCTCGAAAATAGAATATTTATATTTCCGATTATATTAATAACTATATAACATTAACTAAATTTATTATGTTTACCAAAAAAAAAATTATTTCTAATTTTATCGGAATATCATTAACTTACTTAATATATTGTTTACCCTACGATATTCTCATTTCATTTTTTTCGGGAAGTAGTATTTTTGGATTATCATCCATCATTCAATGTTTTTTTTTTTATGTTGTTATTTTTTTTTATTTCAGGTCTGCAACTAAACCAAAATTTTTACAATTACTAATATTTGAAGGTATGGGGATAGGCTTTATTAGTTTGTATGTTGCTTTAACAGCATTAACATTTAAACTTTTCTTTAATACCAATGATTTTTACTTAGCTTTAATATGTTTTGCAACTATTTCTTATTTTAGCATAATAAGTATTATTAATGGACGTTCAGTTAGATTAAAAACTGTGAGGATTTCATCAAATAAAATAAAAAAAAGGGTTAATTTAGTCTTCATAAGTGATGTCCATCTAGGATCAAATTCAGAAAAACATCTACAAAAAATCTTTAATGAGTTAAAAAAAATAAATTTTGATATCCTACTAATTGGTGGTGATCTAATAGACTTAAATAATTTTGATTTACAAAATTTAGAGGTTTTTAATTTAATTAATAAACCAGTTCTTTTTGTTACAGGAAATCATGAGCATTATTTAGCAGATTGGGATAGAATATCTAAGAAGCTTTGTGAGTTTAATATTAAAAATATAGATGGGAAAACTTTTAAATCTAAAGGACTCAATATAATAGGAGTCGGAGATAATATGACAACTGAAAAAAAAAAACTTATAGTTATGAATAATTATAAAAAAGAAAAATTGAATATAATTCTTACCCACAAACCCTCTCTTTGGAGAAAAATTCCATCTAAAATTGACTTAATGTTAGCTGGACATACTCATAAAGGGCAGATATTTCCATTTAATCTATTAGTTAAACTTAAGTTTAGTGAAATTTATGGTATTTATAAGAAATTCGGCTCCATACTTTTTGTTTCTTGTGGTGCGGGCTGTTGGGGTCCAAGGATGAGATTGGGCTCAAAGAATGAGGTGGTAGAAATTATAATAGAATAACTATTTTTTTTTGCATCGCCCACTAACCTCTGAGCTAAAAAAAACTTTGCCTTCATAATCGTAAAAATTTTTTTTAAATGTCAAATCTCCTCCAAACTTTTCGTATTTAATTAAATCGCTTGATTCTAATTTTTGTTTATCCTTATCTGAAAATATTCTTAATATAAAGAAATACCTTTTCTTATCCTCTTCAAAGCTTTTTTCTATTTTTTCTTGATCTTCAGAATTCTTGGATAACCAATTTTCAAATGAAAGATCATTTATCCATGAGTTTCTTTTATCAATATAAATTAAGAGCGACTTTTGGTCATACATTTTTTTTTTAGTAATTTGATCATTTTCAACTTCCATTAATATCTTACATTCCAAAGTAAAACTTTGTTTTGAAAAGACTTCAGATTTATAAAAAATAGAAAAAATTAATAAAACTCTTAAAAACATTATGTAATTTGACATTAGGATTTTTTTTGTTATCTCATATATTATCATTTTCTAATTTATTATAAAAATTTTGTTTGATTTGTTTTGAATAATTAAAAAAATTTTTTTAAAGATTAGTGAATATTTTAAAAGCTTCAATCATTTGGTAGGGGTACATTTATGTCTTGGTTAGAAATTACAACTGTAGTAGGAATGTGGTTGCTAGTAATTTTTTTATATAAAAGGTGGAAATAATATAAATGTTTAAAAAGTTGATTTAATTGTTAATATATTTTTCATAAAAAAACTTTCCGTCTTTATAAATATCAATCCTCTCGATTTCTCCATTTTCTTTGAAATATTTCCAGTTTGTTGATGGTTTATCATCTTTATAAATTACTTCGGATTTTATAGAACCATTTTTGTGAAACATCTGGAACAAACCATCTACTTTTTTTCCATCTAAATATTCTAGTTTCCAGTAAAGAGATCCATCATCATAATACTCTGACCATTCACCAACTTGTTTTCCATCATGAAATTGACCAATCATCGACAAATTACCATTTTCATGAAAACTCTTAAAGATTCCATGTTGTTTACCATCTTTAAAATGGTCAATTACAGAAATTTTACCCGAAGGAAAAAAATTTTTTAACACTCCTGAAAATGGAGTATTATCTGATTTTTTGTAATAAGTGTTACCTCTCTTTAACAACTGACTCCATGAATTAAGTTCATCTGCAAACACATTAAAAGTTAACGAAATTAAAATCAAAAAACTAAAAAAATTCATAATTTATAGCTATCCAGAGTTTTATAAAAAGATCAAAAAGATTTAAAAAAAAGGGGGGAATACCCCCCCCCTCGTACTAAAGCTTATCAACTTATGGTATTTATTTACTTTCTACCAAAGGTTGCTCTGATAAATAGATAAATAATTTAAGTTGATTAAAATCAATAATACTAGACATCAGATCACCTCCTTTAAATGGTTATGATATAAGATATTAATTATTTAAAACAAAAACAAGTTACAATTATCAGAAAATTTTATTAGTAGTTCAGTTTATTCCTTTTACCCATGTCTTCACACTATCTAAATATTCTGGAAAATATTCTGCAATTACCTCTAATTTAAATTCTTTTAAAATTGATGAGTTTCCTTCTCTTTCCAGTAAAAAATTGAAACTTAATTCAATTAACTTCTTTTTAGAAATTTTTTTTTTAATATATTTATTTAAAAATTCGTCACTAACAGTGACCAAATGAGATGTTTCTACTTCATCTAAAATAGTAACCTTAAACAATGAATCTGAAATTTCTGATATTGATAGTTTCATTTTAATTTTATTTTACAGGGTTGTCATTATCAGACCATTCTTTTAATGTTTTTTCATACAAATTAAAGTCCCTTCCGTTATGTGACGTATAAGTTATGTATTGATTATTTAAATCGATTCCAAGAATTTGTTTAACACCTTCCATATATTTTTTTACTAGATCTCTTTTTTGTTTCAATGATCTACCTTCTCTTATATCTAAATTCATAAAACAAACATAGTCTTCTGGCGAGGACCTACCCAGTGATAAGGAGCTTCTTGCAAATTCTCTGAGACTTATTGCAATATGTCCTTCCCCTGTTCTCATTATTTTTGAAAATTCAGTTCTTACAAAATCTAAAAAAGTTTTCCTTGTTTTGTTATTAAGCTTTACATTTATATCAAATTGAAGGTGAGGCATTTGATAATACTAATATGATTTATTGTTTTACAAAATACTTAATTTTTTTTTGAAATTGAAAAAAAAAGTTGACTCTCATTAATCTTAAAATTATCGATTATTTGTTTTGTATTTTCTGATGTTAGCCAATTAATAAATATATTTGCGAGTTCAACTTTTGTATTCGGACATTTTTTCGGATTAATAGGTATCACCCCATAGTGATTAAGTAGTAAAGGTTCATTTGAAACTAATATTTTGTGCTCTCTTTTATTATTAAAACTTACCCAAGTCGCTCGATCTGAAATAATATATGCATTTTTATTAACTGCTACATTAAGAGCACTACCCATACCCTGTCCTACAGATAGATACCATTTATTAGTCTTTGGACTAGGAATCTTACCAATCGCCTCCCATAGGCTTTCTTCTTTTTTATTTGTTCCACTATCATCGCCTCTTGAAATAAATAAAGATTTTGATTGGATAATTTTCTCAAATGCTCTTTTTATTGATTTACTTTTTAGTGTTTTAGCTGGGTCATCTCTAGGTCCTACAAGTACATAGTCATTAAACATGAATTCTTTTCTAAAAATACCAAAACCATCATTTATAAACTTTTCCTCTGATTCCTTATGATGCACAATCAATACATCACCATCACACTTTCTAGCATTTTTTAAAGCTTGACCAGTTCCTACTGCAACAACTCTAACATCAAAATCTGATATTTCCGAAAATTTCGATAATAGATGATCATAAAAACCAGAGTCTCTTGTTGAAGTTGTTGATTGTAGAACTATAAATTCTCTTGAATGAATAGATCCAGAGCATAAAAATAATAAAATAATTGAGGTTAGAAAAATCTTCATTTGTTTTCGACAACATATTAGTTTTAATTCTTTTATCAAATCATTTTTTTAGAAACTAAAACAAGCTTAGATAGATTGATTTGATTGAGCTAGATACAATAAAACTAGATTTCATTAATGAAGTTTTTCGGATATATTTTCATAGTTCGAGAAATCTTTTTTACATTTTGGACAGAGTTTCTTAGCTAACAATTTGGCTTCGTTAAAAGCTCTATCAGATTCCCTAAGTAATCTAGTTAAAAGATATTTCGACAATAATGTTTTACTTCTAATAGGTCTAGATGAGTCATATAGGCTTCTCATTAATAAAGAATATCCATCATGGATATTTTTTCTTTTTTCAATAACTTGTTTAATGATGATTACTAAAGTTTCTTCATAACTTTCTTCGGTTACGACTTGGTTTGATTGAGCTGATTCATTAAATATTTTTTTCATTTAGTGATACTTGGTATATGAGATGGAAGAAATCAGAGTATGATTAATTATATGTGGAGAATTTGATCTCTTCCATCCATATTCTTGGTCAAAACTTTGCTGCAGCTTTGAAGTATGCAGTAAGTGGTGCACCTCTTCGAGCTCCATTCGGATGTCTTGAAGCGATATACTCTAAGTCAGTTGCATTGTTTACTCCAGCTGTAAACCTGAAATTTTCCATAAAGTCATAACCTGCATATAAGTTTAATAGGAATGCATCATCAATTTTTCCGTTTCTAGCATCTGCATCACCTAAAAATACTTCAGTTTCACTTTCATCAGCGGTACCATGTGATTCGGAGTGATAAGTCATGTTTACTCCAAAATCAAAGTCATTGTACTCATAATCAGCACCGAATGATAAACGATGGTCTGGTACGTATGGTACATTAGAACCATCCCTACCACCAGCAAAAGCTGATTCTGAATCTTCTGAATTAGCCGCACCATCTAAGTTAGCGTTTGTAAATGTATAATTAGCAAAGAATGAGATATCTCCTCCAAAAGGTTTAAAGTTCTCTGGAGCGTATGTCGTAGAGAGTTCAAATCCTTTTGAAACAACGTTACCTGCATTGTCAGGAGCTGAGTCAGAATTACTATTATCAATAACGATTAAATCTTTAAAGTCTGTATGAAAACCTGTCCAAGATATAAAGAATGTTGGAGAAGAGTATCTTACACCAATCTCTTTAGCTATACTTGTTTCTTTTTCTACAGGTGAACCATCATCTCTTGCAGAACTTGGTCCAGGCAAATTAAATCCTTTATAAACTCCACCAAACCACTGCCAATTATCGTCATGATTATAGACTAATCCACCACCAGGTGCAAAAGCATACATAGTTTCATGCATATTAGACGTTGATCCTTGAGCAGCGACTTTATCTCTATAATGGTAGTCAACATATTCAAACCTACCACCAAGCGAAACAACAAAATTATTAATGGTTGCTGATTCTTCGATATAACCGATATGACCTCTGGCCTTCTCATGTCTATCATCTTTGAAAGTCACACCAGTTGCAGTTAAAGCTCCTCCAACAGCTTGAGTAAATGAATGACGCTGTTGGTCTCTGTTAATATAATCATAATGGTATCCATACCCAACTTTTAGATTATGTTTGATATTTTTACCGAAATAATCTGTGTTAAAGTTAAACTCTGTCTCATTATTAAGAACGTAAGAACCATATTGCCTATCATTGTTTACATATCTAATGGTACCTGCTGCTAGTCCCTTTACAATATTTAATGAAGCAGCACTTCCAGCTTTAGACATAATAGATGTGAGAGAATCACCATTAGCATCTGCTAGCTTGAACCAATCTCTTGTATAACGATTATAACCTATAGTTAAGTTGTTTGTAATGTTTGAATTTAATTCAGCCCTTAGTTTAGCATAATAAGTTTGCTGTTCAGTGTTCATTTCGTCAAGTTGATGTGCAACATACGTTACGTCAGGGTTAATTTTAAAATCTGCTGTGGTTAATCCAGCATACCCTTCATTATAATTCATATCGTTATATGATGCTTTTACTTCTAAGGTAATATTCCTAGTTGTTGGAAGTTGCCATAACAACTTCACCATAGGAGCAATATGATTGATTCCACCAAGCTCATCACTATCATAACCTTTTCTGTGTTGTGAACTTGCTGGAGGATTAATATTGAATTCCTTTCCATTACCATCACTATTACGATAATACATTTCACCCAATAAAGCTAAAGCGCCGTAACTTCCTGAAATACCATAGTTAAAGTAATCATGAGTAATAACGTCGTTACCTGAACCATAGGATACACTTCCATAATACCTTTGACCGAAATCAATGGGTGTTGTTACAAAATTCATTGCACCACCTGTGGAATGTGGACCATATCTGTACTGACTAGTGCCTTTTAAGACCTCTACAGCATTCATTTTACCTGTAATAGGAAAGTAATAAGCGTCTGGTGCAGAATAAGGAGCTGGCATGATATTAATTTCATCTTCCATAATATTTACCTGAGCAGATCGCAAAGTATTAACACCTCTTATACTTATATTAGGGAATATCCCCAAGCCATCTTCTTCTCTTGAGTAAACACCAGTTGTGTTTCTTAAAATTTCATTAATGTTATTAAAGTTGTACTTTCTAATCTCCTCTGGCCCAATATAATCACCAGAACCAGGTAGCTCGAATACCTGCTCTGGTGATTCAAATATATTCACATCAGGAGCAACATAGACTGTATCCTGTGCGAAGGAGTTTCCGGCAATTAACAAGCCAGTGAAGAATGTTAACCGTGACATCCAATGGGTATGTTTAGGTACCAACCTCGATTTTTTAATTATCATCTTTTTACCTCACGATAAAATATTTATATCTAATAAAACTTACTATTGAATATAATAATCATTATCAAAGGAAGGTTATAATAATGATAATTATTATCAAGTTATATTAATAATGATTATTAATATTATTGTCAACCTTTTTTTTGAGAATGATTATCATTTTCTTTTTAGGCTTAGTAAATAAATTTTTCTGAACTTTTATTTATATAAAATTTAAGTATTTTAGGTTATGTATTTAAAAATACTTTTTATATTCTTTTTATTTAATGCAAAATTAAGTAGTTGTTTTGAAATCGAAGAAATAGCTGAAGGAATATTTGTTCATTATGGTGTTCAGGAAGATACAAATAAATCCAATTATGGAGATATTGCAAATATTGGTTTTATTCTTGGTCAAAAGTCAATAGTAGTAATTGATACAGGAGGTTCAAAACATATAGGTGCAGAGCTCTTAAAAAGAATACGAAAAATTTCTGATCTCCCTATTTCGCATATAGTTATTACTCATTCGCATCCAGATCATTTCTTCGGTACAGAATCATTTTTGTCTCAAAATTCAAAGATAGTCGGCCATGAGAAACTAAATAGGTCTCTTCTAAGCAATTTTAATTTCTATAGAGACCTTCAAATTAATAATATAGGAGATGAATCACTTAAAAATTCCAAACTAATTAAAGCAGATACAATTATTAAGACAAACAAAGTTCTTAGAATTAATCTTGGAAATAGAATCATTGAAATTAAAGCATGGGAAAGTGGTCATACAGATAACGACTTATCGGTTTATGATCTGAAAACTAAAACTTTTTGGTCTGAAAATATTTTTGTTGGAAGAACACCATCGATTCGAGCAAGTGTTCTGGGATGGAAAAAAAATTTAAATGAAATTAAAAAAATGGATATAAATCTAATTGTTCCTGGACATGGAAAAGCTAAGAAAAAAGAAGAAGCTTTAGATCCAATTATAAACTATTTCGATAGATTAATTAAACAAGTTAGAAATTTTCATCAGAAAAATAAATCTCTTCAAGAATCAATAAATTCTGTACTTCAAAATGAAATTATTGATTCAAAAAAAGTGAATCCTGAGAAATGGGAACTATTCACTGAATATCATTATTCAAATATTACTAAGGTTTACACGGAACTTGAGTGGGAACAACTTAACTAAATCTCAATATTGTCGTAATGAGATTATATGTACTCTGATGTATTAAAAATCATTATGTTATCAAATTCTATTTTTATAGTATTGATAAGTCTTTATTTGATTTTCTCCAAAAGAAACGAACCAAATGAATATACGGAAAAGTTCAGTAAGACATATATTCTTAAACAGATAAAAAAGTAAATAAAATCTAAATTAATTAAAAAAAATCATTTGCTATTTTTTGTCTAAGATCTAAATTATATCTATTATGTCAGATAAGGATTCTCAAAAAATAAAGGTTCTAGAAGCCAAGATTGATAAGCTACAAAGATCAATTACTAGATTGGAAAAAAAATTATCAGATCACATAGAATTTATAGATAGAGTTTACGAACCTTTACGTAACCCAATTTCTAAAATCAAAAACTTCTTTGGCTAAGATTAATGGGCTTTTTTATATTTAAAGTAATAATTTCAGGATTAATTAT
>CACEWP010000004.1 GCA_902563305.1 uncultured Alphaproteobacteria bacterium | reverse complement strand
CTTTTTTTTTATTTGTTAAAAAGATCATTAGTATTCAATATCTTTTTGACAATATATTAGTTGCCTTTAATATCCCATTACTACTAAGATGTACCATCCTATTATTGAAAATTTTTCTAATAATTGTTGTTGATTGAGAATATTCCCAAAATTTTTTAGGTATGGGATTTATCCAAATATTTGAAGGCCATTTTTCGATAGCTCTTTCCAGCCAAACCTTACCAGACTCTTTATTATAATGCTCATTTCCACCACCAGGAATCATTATTTCGTATGGACTCATTGAAGCATCTCCAACAAAAATGCATTTGTATTCTTTTCCATAGGTTCTTATTACTTCGCTGGTAGAAAATCTCTCTTTCCACCTACGTGAATTATTCCTCCAGACTCCCTCGTATAAGCAATTATGAAAATAAAAGTATTTAAGATTTTTAAATACATTTTTAGCCGCGGAGAATAATTCTTCTACTTGTTTAACATAATCATCCATTGAGCCTCCAACGTCTAAAAATAATAAAATTTTGATAGAATTCTCTCGTTCTTTTCTAGTTTTGATATCAAAATATCCATTTTTAGCAGTCTCATTTATAGTTTGTTCTATATCTAACTCATCTTCAATGCCCGTTCTTGCCCATTGTCTTAATCTTTTCAAAGCAACTTGAAAGCCTCTATTATTTAACTCGTTATTTGCATCAAAGTCCTTAAAGACCCTTTTATCCCAAACCTTTACAGCTCTTCCATGTCTTCTCTTACTTTGTCCTATCCTAATTCCCTCTGGATTATATCCATAAGCTCCAAATGGAGAAGTACCAGATGTTCCAATCCATTTATTTCCACCTTGATGACGTTTTTTTTGCTCATTAATTCTTTTTTTTAACTCTTCCATTAGTTTATCAAAACCACCAATAGATTTAATTTTTTTAATTTCTGAATCTGTAAAATGTCTTTCAATAAGTTTCTTTAACCAATGGGATGGAATATCTAAAAAGTTAAAAATATCTTCAAATTTAACTTTTTCAATTGATTTAAAATGCTCTCCAAAAACTACATCAAATCTATCAATTAACTTTTCATCTTTTATTAGGCAGGTTCTAGCTAAATAATAAAATTTATCAATATCATACTGAGTTAAATCATATTTAAGGGCATTCAAGAATGTTAAAAACTCATTTAATGAAACTGGAATTTTAGAGTTTTTTAGTTTAATGAAGAAGTCTAAAAACATTTATTTTTTTATTCATTTCTAGATATAAATGCTAATTGCTCGAAAAGCTGAATATCCTGTTCATTCTTTATCAAAGCTCCATGGAGTTTAGGTAAAATATTCTTGCCATCAGTTTTTAAATCTTTTGAATCTAAATCTTCAACTAAAAGAAGTTTCAACCAATCAAGTGCTTCCGAGGTTGAAGGTTTTTTTTTTAAACCAGGTATATCCCTTATCTTAAAAAAAGTCTTAAGAGCTGAATCTAAAAGATTTTTCTTTATTTCAGGAAAATGAACTTTAACAATTTTTTTTAATATTTCTATATCTGGAAATCTAATATAATGAAAAAAACACCTTCTTAGAAAGGCTTCTGGAAGCTCTTTTTCATTATTTGAAGTGATAATTACTATCGGTCTTTTCTTAGCTTTTACTAGTTTACCAGTTTCATAAATATAAAACTCCATCCTATCAAGTTCTTGTAAAAGATCGTTAGGGAACTCTATATCCGCTTTGTCAATTTCATCAATAAGAAGAACTGATTTTTTATTGGTTTCAAATGATTCCCATAT
This sequence comes from uncultured Alphaproteobacteria bacterium, assembly GCA_902563305.1. Classification (GTDB taxonomy): domain Bacteria; phylum Pseudomonadota; class Alphaproteobacteria; order Methylaequorales; family Methylaequoraceae; genus Methylaequor. Next base: position 105,376 of record CACEWP010000004.1, on the reverse strand, counting down.
TTTTCCTTTTTTAATATATTTTGATATATCCTGAACTTTACCTCCCAATTGACTGTCTCTTAACCTACTTACAGCATCGTATTCGTACAATCCTTGAAGAGCTTTAGTTGTAGACTTAATATTCCACTCGATGATTTCAAGATTTAAGCTTTTAGCAATCTGCCTGGCTAATTCAGTTTTTCCTGTCCCAGGCTCTCCTTTAACTAACAATGGTTTTTCAAGAGAAATTGCAGCATTTACGGCGACAGTTAAGTCATCTGTTGATACGTAATCTTTAGTACCAGAAAATTCCATAATTTTTTTCCTTAAATTTTTTTAATAGTTTACTTAGAATATTTTAATAAAATTATTTTAAATGAAATAAAAAATTAATAAATTAATATAAATATGTTAATTTGTTCCAAAATTAATAGAAATAATTATATTTAACACTATATATTTATTAGAATGGAGTTAATCATGAAAAAAACTTTTCTAACTTTCTGTATTGTTTTTGCCTTTGCTCTTAATCTAGACGCTTGTCCATATCAAAAGATGGCTGAAGTTGACTCTAAACTTTTTTCTGATCAGAGCAAAATAAATACTGAAACTTTCGCTAAAATTTCAAATTTAAGAATGCAAGGCGAAAAAAAATTAAAAATTGGTGAACTTGATAATGCTGAAGAGATTTTCGATAGAGCATTAGCCCTATTTACCAACTAACTATCTATAAAAAGAGAGCGTAAAGCTCTCTTTTTTTTAATTTCCTTATCATTAACTCACTACATCTACTAACCTTCTCAGCTAGATAGCATTCACCTGATTCGTTAATATCTTCTTTATGATTGTTTAATAAAAATTGCTTTTATACCCATTTTCTTAAACTCAAATTCATCTTTAAGTTTTTTTAAATTTTTTAGGAGTTCCTAAATATTTGTTCTCTTTCATAGATGAATAAAGCAATTAACAACAGTGAAATTCACTTGATACTTTATAACCGATAACTTTTAAGGTAATTTTAGATTACGAGTTTACTAAAATACAAATCAAAACCAAAATAACTGAAGATTTAAAAAACAAAAAAATATTTTTCTGTCATATTATTAATCCTTTTCAATACCAGAAAATTTGTGATTTTCGAAGAGCCCCTCTTTTTTTATTCCATTTTTTAGAGTTAAAATACCAAAACCATTGAACATATTATTACTAAATTCACCTATGTATTCATCTCCGTTAACGAAAGTTAGTGTTCCTTTGCCTGACCTTATGCCATTGACAAATTCTCCAACATATTTATCACCGTTTAAATATGTAAAAGTACCTTGCCCGTTAGGTAAATCATTTTTAAATTCACCTACATATATTTCTCCATCAGAAAAAGTCGATGTGCCATTGCCACTATAGTAACCATCTCTAAAACCACCTTCATATTTATCTCCATTCACATATGTAAACACACCTTCTCCATGCTGGATGCCATCTTTAAAATCACCAATATAAACATTTCCATTTATATATAGGTATGACCCTTTACCGTTATATTTATTATTTTTTATTTCTCCAACGTACTTTTCACCATTTTGATGAAAGATTGTTCCATAACATGGATCTATATATTTTCCGTTGCAAGCAGGTAGTGCTAGGATGTCACTAGAAAAGAATAGAACAGATAATATGAAGTAGACACTAAATTTTATTATAAACACTATATTGAAATAAGGATTAATTAAATTTTGTCTACATTTAAATAACTAAAAAAACCTCTAATATTCAATTTTATGAATCAGTTTGATTTGTTTTTTGACATACGTTTTCTATCGTTTGGATCAAGATACATTTTTCTTAACCTTAAACTCTTAGGTGTTACCTCTAATAATTCATCGTCTTTGATGTAAGAGATCATCTGTTCTAATGTCATTTTCCTTGGAGGAACTAAAGTTATTGCTTTATCAGATCCAGATGCTCTTATGTTAGTTAATTGTTTTCCTTTTAATACATTAATTTCTAAATCATTATCTTTATTATGCTCACCTACTATCATTCCTTTGTAAACTTTGGTTTGAGGTTCAATATACATATTCCCTCTTTCCTGAAGGTTAAAAAGTGCATAAGCCACAGCCGTTCCAGTGTCTGTTGATATTAATACACCATTTCTTCTACGAGCTATTTCTCCCTTAAAGGGTTGATATGAGTGAAAAATTCTATTAATAACTCCACTTCCTTTTGTTTCTGTGAGAAATTGATTTTGATAACCAATTAAACCTCTAGATGGTGCAAGAAATATAATTCTACTTTTTGATGAAGATGCAGTAGTTTTCATATCAATCATTTCAGCCTTCCTCTTATTCATTGAACTTATAACTGTACTAGTATAATGCTCATCAACATCAATTATTATTTCTTCAATTGGTTCGTGTTTTTTAGAATCTTGGGTTTTATATAGAACTTTAGGCCGTGAAACAGATAACTCAAAACCCTCTCTTCGCATAGTTTCTATTAAAATTCCTAACTGTAATTCTCCTCTTCCTCCTATTTCAAAAGAATCCTTTTTATCATTTTCTTTAAAGGTTATAGCAACATTTGACTCAGCCTCAGATAAAAGTCTTTCTCTAATAATATTTGAAGTAACTTTTTTACCTTCATGTCCTGCTAAAGGTGAACTGTTAACAGTGATGGTTACTGCCATTGTAGGAGGGTCTATAGGTGATGATTTTACCGGATTAGAAATAGATGGATTACATATAGTATCAGATACTGATGATTTGGTTAATCCAGCTATACAAACTATATCGCCTGCATTTGCTTCTTTTACCGCCACTCTTTTATTACCCTCAAAAGATAATAATTTTGTTAATCTACCAGTTTCTACAAGGTTTCCATTTAAATCAATAGCTTTAACAACATCATTCACTTTAGCAAATCCACTTACAACTTTCCCAGTCAGACATCTGCCCAAAAATGGATCTGAATCTAAAAGGGTTGCTAAAAGAGAAAAATCTTTTTGATCATTAACTTTAGGTGATGGTACTTTTTCTAAAATCATATCCAAAAGTGGGTATAAATTGTTTTTTTGTTCCTTTAAATCTTGCACGCACCAACCGTTTTTTCCTGATGCAAACAAAATTGGAAAATCAAGTTGATCATCATTTGCATTTAATGCCACAAAAAGATCAAATACTTCATTTAAAACCTCATTTGGTCTACTATCTTTTTTATCTATTTTATTAATTATTACAATGGGTTTAAGACCTTGAGACAATGCTTTTCCAAGTACAAACTTTGTCTGTGGCATAGGACCTTCTGAGGCGTCCGTTAATAAAATCACACCATCAGCCATACACAATACTCTCTCTACCTCTCCACCAAAATCAGCATGACCAGGTGTATCAATAATATTTATTTTTATATTTTTCCATTGTATTGAGGTTGGCTTTGCTAAAATTGTTATTCCTCTTTCTTTTTCTAAATCACCACTATCTAATAATCTTTCTTCTACTTTTTCATTAGAACGAAACATACCACTTTGTTTTAATATTGCGTCAATAAGTGTGGTTTTACCATGATCAACATGTGCAATGATAGCTATATTTCTTATATTATGAGACATAATTTAATTAAATAATTTATAAACAAAACATCTTAATAATAAATATTTTTAAGAGTTTTATTTTATAGTTTCAGTAAAGTCTCCTTTAATCATTTTCCAAAAGTCTGAATATATTTTCTCGTCAAAATTTCGTAAATTTTTAAATATAACGTGATTTTCAGGCTTTTCTATATTAATTTCTATTCCCCACAATGATAGGTGGTCATTTGGAAGACTACCATATCTTAAATCAGAAATTATAAATTCATAATTAGGATGTAAATAAATATAATCATTTGTAAAATATGAAAAACGTCTTATATCGTTTCTCTGCACTGAGTTTGGTCCTAATTCAGGAAATATAGTCTCTTTATTTATTACATCCAATACTACTCCCTGTTTAAGTTTTGGCTTTGAAATTAAAGGGAAATAGACTGCATCAACATAATATTTACCTTCGTTTTGATATACACTTCTCCACAATATTAAATTTCCAATAGTAGGGTTAACAATTAATCTTTCAACTTTATGACCTCTCTTATCTGCAATTTCATTTATAAAGGATTTAACTTGCTGATTTTGTTGAAAACCAAAAGATAAATATATAACAGACAAAAGCAATCCTAACCTACAAAAAATAACTGAACTTTTGGTAAGGCAATATACTAAAAATGATAATAAGATTAGGGTAAAAATTGGATCTACTATTGATATTACATTCCAAGCAACTCTTATATCGAACAAAGGCCAAAAAAGTGAGGTTCCATAAGTTGTGAAAGCATCTAATAACCCATGAGTAGCAATACCAATTGTAGTGTATATATATAATCTTTTAAATGAGGTTTTTGATTTAAAGATTAAAAAAAGAACTATAGATAATATAAATCCCCCAAAAGGAATAAAAAAAATTGAGTGTGTAAAATGCCTATGATATTCAACAAATAACAATTGATCATTTGATGATTTTATAAAAACATCTATATCTGGAAATATTCCACCTAAGGCACCGAATAGAGAGTTTTTTTTTAATTCTTCTTCTCTAGAAAAGGCTGAAGCTGCTGTTGCTCCAATTAAACTCTGGGTGAATGGATCCATTAAATATTTATAAATTCTATAATATATTTTTCAACTTATTCATTTTTAGTTTTTTTGATTTTGATTGGGCACTCAGAAATTCTATTAAACGTAATTTTCTCCTGCCCGTTAATCGTATTGTAAATACAAATTGTGTTGCCTTCCAATTCATAGGATTTAGCTAAACCCATACCCATTGGTCCTGAAAAAGTTTTTTCATTATAAATATTGGAATCTTTAAAAGTATTATTAAATTTAATTGTGCTAAAAAAAATAAAAGTAATTATTCCTGCAAATATTATGTAGTAAAGAGTTGGAATGATTGTTATTCTCAAAACATAACCTTCTTTTCCCAACAAACCCACAGTAGCCGAAGCAGCTACAACATTATGAATAGCAACCATATTTCCAGCAGCAGCTCCTACACTTTGGGCAGCAACCATTAAAGTCCCTGATAGGTTAAGCAAACTAGCTGTTTCGTATTGAAATTGACTTAACATTAAATTACTAACTGTGTTTGAACCTGCCAAAAATGCCCCAATTGCACCAACTGAAGGTGCGAAAAGAGGATAAACTTGTCCCATTAAGTTAGAAACTCCTTCAGCCATGGCGATTGGCATGCTAACCAGCTCATTAAAATTAACTCCAGAATTAATCATTATTCTAACAAGTGGAACTGTAAAAACTAAAACAAAACCAGCACTAAAAATAGTTTTTATGGAATGAGTAATAGTTTTATTTATTTCACCAAATGACATTCTATGCAGAAAAAAAGTTACTACACACACAAAAAACAAAATTCCACCTGGTAAATATAAAATTTGAAAACTAGCATTTATTTTCTCTTCATCTAGTATATCTAAGAAATTAAAATTAATTGACTTTAAAAAGGTCATTAAAGGTTGATAAGTTCTTGACAAAATCAATAATATTGCGAGCAACAAATATGGAAACCAAGCCATGAAATTTGATATTTTTTTTTTACTTTTTATTTCTAAATTACTCTTAATTATTCCCATCCAATGAGCGGGCCAATTTTTTGGAGAATCAAAATCCCATTTATCTTTAGGTATAAGAAACTTTTTCTTTATTGAAAAAGTTACTATAAACAAACCCAACAGTCCTCCTATAATAGAAGGAAACTCTGGCCCTAGGATTATCCCAGCAAATGCATACGGTATAGTAAAGCTAAAAGCTGCAAAAATTGCAAAAGGTAATATGGATAATCCCTCCGTCCAAGATTTTTTTCTACCAAAAAATCTTGTCATTATCATCACTAATAAAAGTGGCATAAATGTTCCACAAATTGCATGAATAATTGCAACTTCAGATACAATTGTTCTAAAAAACAAATCCCATTCAACTCCATTCTCCATCAATTTTTCTGTTAAATTAGTTTTATCTAGGCCACCTTGAACACCAACTATCAATGGAGTACCTACTGCTCCAAATGAAACAGGAGTAGATTGTATCATCATTCCAAAAACAATCGATGCTAATGCAGGAAAACCAACTGCAACCATTAAAGGTGCCGCGACCGCTGCGGGGGTACCAAACCCAGATACACCTTCAATAAAACATCCAAATAACCAAGCTATTAATATTACCTGTACCCGTCTATCTGGACTAATATTAGAAAAACCACTTCTAATTGTACTTATTGCCCCTGAAAACCGAAGAGTATTTAATAACATTAAAGCACCAAAGATTATCCATAAAATGCCAGCACTTATAATTAGTCCTTGAATAGTCGACGCTAGAATTCTATTCTCACTCATTCCCCAAAAAAAATATGCAATCAAAGCAGTATACAAAAATACAATTGGCATAGCTATTTTAGCTGCAATTCGAAAACCAATTAAAAGTATTCCAGCTAAAAGGATCGGAGAAAAGGCTAAAATGGGCAAGTAAATTGTATCCATGAGAATTATTTTTTAATTTTTGTATAAATATTGATAGTAATACTTATTTTTTTAAAATTAATAATTAGATTATAATTTAAACAACAATTAATTTTTAATACAATCCTTAAAAATACAATGAGTTATTTAAGATTAAAACAACTTTTTGAAGAACAAAGTCTCCTAAACGACATTAATGGAATTTTAAGCTGGGACATGGCAACATATATGCCTAAAAAATCTAGAGCTACAAGAGTAGAGCAAATAAAAAAAATTCATGATTATAGAAAAAAAATCTTTGATGAAATTAAAAAAAATGAATTATTTAAACAAATAGATCAAATAAAGTTAGACTCAGTAAATAAATCAAATTTAGATTTGATGAAAGAAAGATTTGAATACTTTGATACAATTCCGTATGAGAAAATTAAACAAAAAGCAACTCTATCGATCGAATGTGAAGGACTTTGGAGAGAAGCTAAAGTCAAATCAAATTTTAATATAGTTAAAAAATCATTTAAAAAACTAATTAACATTATTAGAGAAGAATCAGAAATATTATCACAGAAAAAAAACAAATCTAAGTACGATTGTTTACTATTAAATTATGACAGATCATTAAACTCTAGATATATAACTAAAATCTTTCAAAGAGTGGAAAAATTTATCAAAAAAAAACTTCCATTTATTCTTAAAAAACAAAAAACTTTGAATTTCGATACCTTTGACGAAAACTTATCGGAAAACGAACAATTTAAATTATCAAAGATCTTTATGAAAAAACTCGGGTTTGATTTTTCAAGAGGAAGGATAGACAAAAGTTTGCATCCATTTTGTGGGGGAAATCCACAAGATATTAGGATTACAACAAGATTTGATAAAAATAGTTCATTTTCCTGTTTTGATGCCTTAATGCACGAAACTGGACATGCATTATATGAGCAAGGGTTACCAAAAAAATGGTTGCATCAACCTATAGGAAACGCTGGTGGAATGTCTCTTCATGAAAGCCAATCACTTTTCATTGAAATGCAAATTATAAAATCCCTACCTGTAAGCCAATTTATTGAAAAAACTATTAAAACAAATTTAGGAAAAAAGAATTCAATTTGGAATTATCAAAATATCTATAATATTAGAAAAAAAGTTACTGAAAATAATATTAGAGTTGATGCTGATGAAGTACATTACCCGCTTCACATTATTCATAGGTTTAATATAGAAAAAAAATTAATTGAAGAAGATTTTAATGTGGAGAATTTACCAGATCTATGGAATGAGGAGTTCTTTAAATATTTTAATAGAACAGTTAAAAATGATAATGAAGGTTGTCTTCAAGATATTCACTGGTTTGGAGGTGATTTTGGTTATTTTCCAACTTATAGCATAGGTGCATTTATAGCTTCGCAGATTAATAATCAAATCAGTAAAAAAATTCCAAAAATCAATAATATGTTAAAAGATGGAAACTTTAAGCCGATCATTAGTTGGTTAAGAAAAAATATACACACTCATGGAAGTTTATTTAAAATTGATGATCTCATGAAAAATATAACTGGTGAAAAACTTAATTTAAAGTATTACGAAAATCATATAGTCGATAGATATTTAAAAGAAATTAGATAATTACATATTAGTTAAACTCAAAAATATTTAAAAGTTATTTTTTTTTTTAAAATTTAGTGTAGAGTTAAAATATGTGGAGAATTAGATGGATGATTATTCCATAAAAAAATATTTCGGTGGCTGTCCCCACGACTGTCCTGATACTTGTGCGATGATTTATGAAGTATCAGACAAAAAACTAGTAAGTGTTAAAGGTAACAATGAACACCCTATGACGGGTGGTGTTTTATGTGTTAAATTAAAAGATTACGAAAATAGACACTATCATCCAGACAGAGTTTTATATCCGCAAAAAAGAGTGGGAAAAAAGGGCGAAAAAAAATTCCAAAGAATCTCTTGGGATGAAGCGTTAGACACAATAGCAAACAAATGGAAAGCTCTAATTAAAGAATATGGACCCGAATCTATAATACCATACAGTTATCTTGGTAACCAAGGACTTGTTCATGGTTTAAATGGGGGAGATTCTTTCTTTAATGCTTTGGGAGCAACGGTTTGTGAGAGAACTTTTTGTGGTGAGGGTTCTTGTACAGCATGGTTAACTACCATAGGTCCAACTGCTGGACTAGATCCAGAAAGTTATATTCACAGCAAGTATATTGTTATTTGGGCATGTAACAGCGTGAGCACTAATCTTCATCACTGGACTATTGTTCAAGAGGCAAAAAAAAAGGGAGCAAAAGTTGTTGTTATTGATTCATATAAATCAAGGACTGCAAAGCAAGCAGATTGGCATATCGAGCCAAAACCAGGTTCAGATGGTGCCTTGGCTGTTTCACTAATTAATTATATTATTTATAATAATCTAACTGATGAAGATTATATAAAAAATTATACTAATGGGTTTGATGATTTAAAAGTTCATGTTAAGGACAAAACACCAAAATGGGCTTCAAAAATTACCGGAATACCTGAAGAAGAAATCAAAAAACTTGCACACCAAATTGCTACAAATCAACCAGTTGGCATTAGAATTGGAGTAGCTCTAGAAAGACACCACGGTGGTGGTCAGACAATCAGAGCTGTTACTTGCATACCCGCGCTAACAGGAGCATGGAAACATGTTGGTGGAGGAATCACTCAATTTCCTGTTTGGGAACATCCATACAAGTTTGATGTAATTTGTAGACCTGACCTTATACCTGAAGGAACAAGGGTAGTTAATGCATTGCAAATCGGAAGAGCACTTCTTGGAGAAAACATTGATAAAGAAAATCCAATAATGTCGATGATGTGTTGGAATGCAAACCCTGTGACACAAGCAACAGAAACTGATAAAATAGTAAGAGGTCTTGAAAGAGAAGACTTGTTTCTTGTTTCAGCAGAACATTTTATCTCTGACACAGCTTCTTATGCTGATATAATTTTACCAGCAACAATGGGGGCTGAACACCAAGATATGATATTATCTTGGGGGCATTTATATCTTACTTATAATGAAAAATGTATCGATGCTCCTGGAGAGGCACTTCCTAATTATGAAATATTTAGAAGGTTAGCAAAGAAAATGGATCTTAAAGAAGAACAGTTTGAATGGAGTGACGAGAAATGTCTAGAAAACTATGTTGATTGGGATGCTCCAGCCTGTGAAGGTATTACCTTAGAATTACTTAAACAAAAAGGATATGCAAGACTAAATGTAGGTTGCAAAGATACTAGAGTACCACATAAAAATGGAAACTTTCCCACTGAATCAGGCAAATGTGAATTTAGTATAAAAGGTGTCAAAAACTTTGTTGCAGGACCGTTTAGACAAATGTACGAAGGGTACCAACCTGGACAAGATCTCCCTGCACTACCTGATTATGTTCCTCAGTTCGAAAATAAAGATACTAACCCAGATCTGGCTAAAAAATATCCATTAAATATAATTTCGCCAAAAAGTCATGCCTTTCTTAATAGTTGTTATGCAAATATGGAAGATAAACAAAGAGTTCAAGGAGAACAATTTGTTTTGATTAATAAAATTGATTCTGATAAAAGAGGAATATCAACTGGGGACAAAGTTAAAGTTCACAATGACAGAGGATCTTATGAAGGAGTTGCTGATGTTTCTGATGATGTTTCAGAAGGAATAGTTGTTTCGTCATTGGGATATTGGAGACAACTGAACAAAGGAACAGTTAATAGTATAAGTTCAGCTAACTTAGCAGACATGGGAAACGCTCCAACTTTTTCAGATAATCTTGTAGAAGTCACTAAAATATAAAAATTAACTGAACTCACTATCTTCAACTTATAAAAACTTAATTTTCAACGTATTGTTTTCTTAAGTTTTTTTGCCTTTTTAGTTTATCACTGTAAAATTCACCCCATCCTTTAGGAGCTTCTTCGTTACATATCCATTGAGGGTTATTAATATTAGGACCTCTTACACATTCAAATCTTGATAGAAGGTTAGAATAAATAACCTCCTTATTTTTAATGCTAATATTTTCCGTAGCATATGAATTAAAATTTAAGCTAGATATTAAAAAAGTAATTATAATAAATTTCACATCATTCCTTTCTTTAAATTATTTAATTAATAGTTATTTTAAATATATATATTTGTAAAATTTATTTATTGAACTTATATTATTTTTATTATGAATACATAAATTTCGTAATTCATCTATTTAGAATAAATCTTTAAGGAGTGAAACATGTACATAGCCATGAACAGATTTAAAATAATAAAGGGTAAGGAAAAAATTTTCGAGGATATATGGAAAAATAGAGATTCACATTTAAAAAATGTAACGGGATTTCTAAATTTTCATCTAATTAAGGGTAGAGCAAATGAAGATTTCACACTTTATGCTTCACATAGTACATGGAATACTGAGAATGATTTTACCAATTGGACAAGGTCGGATTCGTTCAGAAAAGCACATAAAAATGCTGGAGAACACAGTGAAATTTACGTCGGACACCCAATATTTGAGGGATTCGTAGTGATAATTTAATGTTAAAAGTTCTGGGTATTATTAGTAAATACCCAGAATCTAAATTATCGTCTTTACTCCAAATCAAATCTATCTGCATTCATTACTTTGTTCCATGCTGAAATAAAATCATTTATGAATAAATTGTTAGAATCATCACACGCATAAACCTCGGCGATTGCTCTTAATTGTGAGTTAGATCCAAAAACTAAATCAACTCTTGAAGCTGACTTTATTTTTTTACCAGATTTCTTCTCTAATCCATCAAATGAGTTTTTACCAGTTGGTTTCCAATCAACAGACATATCTAATAAATTAATAAAGAAGTCGTTAGATAAGTTATTGATATCATTAGTAAAGACTCCATCATTATTTCTGCTTATACCAAGCGATCTAAAGCCACCAACTAAGACTGTCATTTCTGGAGCAGTTAATCCGAGAAGTTGTGATTTATCTAAAAGCATTTCTTCGGGACTAGCTTCAAAATCTTGTTTTTGATAATTTCTAAAACCATCAGCCATAGGTTCTAAAACTTTGAATGAGTCAATATCAGTTTGATCTTGAACAGCATCGCCTCGCCCGGCTGTAAAAGGAACTTTAACACCACAAGCTTTTTCAATTCCAACATTTCCTGCAAGTACAATAATGTCGGATACAGATGCTTTAACATTGCTAGCTATTTTTTCATATACTGAAATTACCTTACTTAATTGGTCAGGTTTATTAACATCCCAATCCTTCTGAGGTAAAAGTCTTAATCTAGCCCCATTCGCACCACCTCTCATATCTGTCTGTCTGTATGTCGAGGCGCTTGCCCAGGCTGTTTCAACTAACTCTTGGATTGTAAGACCTGAATCAAGAATTTCTTTTTCAGCTCTCTTTACATCAAAAGATGAGTCACCTTTAGGGATAGGATCTTGCCAAATAAGATCCTCTTTAGGAATTTCTGGACCCAAATACCTTGTTTTAGGCCCCATGTCTCTGTGTAGAAGTTTAAACCATGCTCTTGCAAATGTATCAGCAAATTCATCAGGATTTTCAAGAAACCTTCTTGATATCTTGTTGTAAGCTGGATCTTCTTTCATGGCCATATCTGCCGTTGTCATAATTGTTGTGACTTTTTTTGAGGAATCAGCGGCATCTGGTGCTAAATCATTCTCATCCGGATTTATTGGATGCCACTGGAACGCTCCAGCAGGGCTTTTAACTAATTCCCAATCATATTTAAATAAAAGTTCAAAATAAGAATTATCCCATTTTGTGGGGTTGGTTGTCCAAGGACCTTCTATACCACTTGTAATAGTATCTCCTCCTTTTCCAACACCATGTACGTTCTTCCAACCAAAACCCATCTGCTCAATTGGAGCTCCTTCTGGTTCTGGACCAACATTTTCTTCAGGAGCTGCTCCATGAGCTTTGCCGAAAGTATGTCCACCTGCAGTTAATGCAACAGTTTCTTCGTCATTCATGGCCATTCTAGCAAATGTTTCTCTAATATCCATGGCACTAGCTTTTGGATCAGGATTACCATCAGGTCCTTGAGGATTTACATAAATTAATCCCATTTGAACAGCACCAAGAGGAGTTTCAAGCACTCTTTCCCCAGTATATCTTTCGTTTTTCAGCCATTCATTTTCTTTCCCCCAGTAAATATCTTCTGGAGGAGTCCAAATATCTGGACGACCTCCGCTGTAACCAAATGTTTTACCACCCATGGACTCTATGGCAACATTACCAGCTAGGATAAACAAATCAGCCCAACTAATCTTGCTTCCATACTTTTTTTTTAAAGGCCATAACAATCTTCTAGCTTTGTCTAAGTTTCCATTATCAGGCCAACTGTTAAGTGGAGCAAACCTTTGATCTCCAGTACCTCCTCCACCTCTTCCATCCCATGTCCTGTAAGTTCCTGCTGCATGCCAAGTTAGTCTAATGAAAAAAGGACCATAATGACCATAATCCGCAGGCCACCAGTCTTTGGAATCAGTCATTAAGTCATTAAGATCTTTTTTAAGTGATTTAAAATCTAATTTTTTAAACTCATTCCTGTAATTAAAGTCTACGCTCATTGGGTTAGATCTTTTGTCATGCTGGTGAAGAATATTTACATTTAACTGATTCGGCCACCAATCTTTATTTGAAGTACTAACACCTTTATTGTTAGTTGCAGAGCCATGCATGACAGGGCATTTACTTACATCATCCATAAACTAATCCTTTCATTTTTGTATCATTGAAAGAACGGATTTAAATACAATTTATAAATATATCTACTCTCAGTTCTCCACTTAAGATATGTAAAAAAAATTTAACTATTCAACATCTAATATTAATATTTATTAAAAATTATTACAATAAATTTAAATTATAAATTAGAACAATTCTAACTAAGAAAAATTTGCTCTCTGGTATTTATTTTTAGCTTTTCTGGAGAAATGCAATATCAGATATCTCTGTTTTACCCTTATATTTTTCTACACTAAGAATATTATCAAATAGATATTCTTGATCTTGTTTTGATAAAATAGAAGACTTAAAATGTTTTTTTCTTTTTAAATTTTCAAGTATATCATTTATTAATAATTCTTTTCCATTTGAATCATTAAGGCTCTTGAAATAAACAGGTGCATTAAAATCCTCAATAATGAAATATCCTCCTCGCTCCACGTATTTAAAGAAAAAACTAAGACTCCTTATCATATCTGTCAAAATATGAGATGCATCATCTATTACAATTTTAAATTTCTTAACTGAATGATTTGAAGAGAATTTTTTTAAATCTTTATAGTCATTAATATTGCAATAATTAAAAAAAATCCTGTGGGATTTAAATTTAAATCTAAAATTCTTGTCAAGACCGTAAATTATTGAATTTGGAAAAAATGAGGCAAGTGCTGCTGTTGACGCTCCCTCCCATGTTCCAATTTCTAATATTTTAAAAATATCATATTTAAAATCAAATAGTTTTTTTTCATAAAACTTTGCAAAGCCATGACCCAATATTTCATTGGAATCATGTAAATATGGATTAATAACTTTTGTTCCTTTATCAGTTCCAAAATAATTGAACAATTCGTCTAAAGATTTATTATCTAATGATTCCTTATCAATGTTGATCTTATTTTTAAGATTAAATAGAACTTTTTTGTATAATTTAGTTATTTCTTTCATAATTTAAATATTGATTTTAAAATATTATTTTTTTTATTAAATGAAAAAAAAAGTATAATTTTCATTTAAAGATTTTAGAACTAGCTCATATCATCTTCTTCTAGATTTTCGTTTTTAGTATCAACCAATATTTCTTTAGATGATGATTTTTCTGTGTTTGAAGAATCATTTCTATTCATTTTATTAGCTTGTTCGTCCATATCCGCTTCAATTTTATCTAAATTAATTTCATCTTCAGATTTAGCAATTAATTGATTATTAGAATTTATTTTTTCAGAGTCTACGAAGTTAGGGGGACCAAAAACCTCACTATTTGAGGGATTAACTTGACTATTAACGTATCGTATTGCTTCTTCAACTGTCATTCCCTGTGACATTGCATCATCAATTAATAAAGATTTATCATTAACAGTTGAACTTGCGAAATTTAAATCATATTGACCATCTTCATTTTCCAAATCGTCTATCAGAGATTCATTTGAAATTGATAAACTTAGAATATTTGATACTGATTCAAATGTCTGAAAATATGCTTCCTTAGGTAGAACACCACTATCTATGAGATCATTAAATTTTTGTTTTAAAGCATCTGAAACATTTTCAATTATATTATCATTGATTCCCAGTTTTTGCATAAAAGTAGATATATCATTTATTGTATTATTCAGATTTTCATGAAAATTGTTTGCATTTTGACCTGAATTATTAGAAGCTATTTCAATGATGTTACTAGAAATATGTTCAATAAATTTTGTCATATAGTGATAATTACTATAAAGGAAGTTATCTCATAATTCACTTAATAATTAACTAATAACTAAATTTTAATTATATACCAAAGATTTTTGCTTTTTCATAAAGTCTATCTGTTTCTGATATATAGACACCTTTGCTAATATAACCTCCAACGTATAACTCTCTGATAGCTGTCATTTCCTCTTCAATTGCAACAAGAACATCTACAAATTCATTATCGTCATTCACATTTAAGTTCCTAGTATCAACTATCTCATCTAGGTTTGGCTGTTTCCGTTCAATAGTTTCAGTTTTTCTCTTTTTAGAAGACTTGGCAACAGTAGATATTAGAAAAAAAACAAGAAAAAATATGATAATGAAAAAAAAATATAGGTAAATCGTATTATCAAGAAAAGGTAATAAATCTTTAATTTTATCTATTTTTAAAAAAGTTTCAATTTCATACATAAAACAACATCTAGTATTTACAACTAAGCTTTAATACACTATATTGTAATAATGGGTGTATTTAATATCTATCATAAAGCAAAAAAACATATTAACAAAACATATTTTAGCGAAAAACATGTTATTTCTTTCGAAGCCTATAACTTATTAAAAAAGTATGTAGTTAAAGGTTTATCTGACTCCAAAAATCTAGATACAGCATACCCAAAGAATCTTAAAATGAGTGTTTTAAAAAATGTTTCACATAGATCAATGCAAACTTTCTACAAATTATCAGATTATTACAAAAAAAATAAGAACGGTGTTCTATGTCAGTCCAATGATTTTGTTGTTAAAAAAAAAATCTCCACCAAGGCAAAAAATCTTCTTAAACAAATTGATGGTAATCACCCAAGATATTCAAAGCTTGATAAAATGATAGAAAAGTATATTTCTTCAAAATCAGTTTGATTTTTTCTTCTTGTACATTCCTAATTTCACTTTTCCAGCGATACTGATCAAAAATTCTGCTACTTTTTCGTCTGAATTTACTTTTGAAAGCTCTCTTATTGTTTCATCTATAAATGCACCAACTGCAATATAAGGGTCAATTTTTCTTTTTCTGCACTCTTCTCTTGCTTTTAAAACTATCGCCGATGCTAATTTTTTCTGATCTTTTTGATCCATTACTCAAACCTTAACTTTTGGTATATCATACCATCTTGTAGTATAGCAAGGTGAACAATATTTGGATTTCATCTTCCAATTGGAATTTCTACTATTTCTGGTTTTTTTATTTGAAAAAAAATCTTTATCACAGTCAGATGAGAGCTTTAATTTTCCATACCCAAATTTCCCATTAATATCATCTATTAGTTGCATAAGTTTTTTTTCATTATTCGTTTCTTTTTGGCTAAGTTTATTATTTATCAATGATTGTTGTATAGATTTTTCATCATAAAATTCAGATAGTATGATGCCAACTTTACTGTATAAATATAAATCTTTATAAATATCTTTTAGTAATTTATCAGCAATTTTCCAAATTAACCTTAAATCAATTGTTGGTTCTATTAAAGTGTATGTTTTACTGTTTGAATAAGCACGACTTTCATATCTAGAAGTTTTTAGAAAAACAGTTATCGTCCTACAAAATAGCTGATTTAATCTCATCTTAGATGTAGCCTTTTGAACATAAACAATCAGTGCACTTCTTATATTTTCATGATAACGTAGTTTGGTACCAAAAGACCTTGAAACACAAATTGACTTTTTAACAGGTCTAGTACTTTCAATATAGTTGCATTCAACACCTCTTAATTCAAGAACTGTTCTTTGTAATATAACTCCCTTTTTTTTTCTGATAAAATTCTCATCACAATCTTTTAAATCAAAAGCACTGTTAATGGTATTTTTTTTTAGGAAAACAGATAATTTTTTTCCAACCCCCCAAATATCTTCAACTGGTGTATTTTTTAGAATATATTCTAGATCATTATCGTTTTTTATTTCTAAGACATTATTATTAAAAGTTATATTTCTATACTCATGTTTTTTTTTTATGACTCTATTAGTAATTTTTGCTAACGTTTTTGTTTTAGCTATTCCTATACTAACAGGAATACCTATCCATTTTAATATTTTATTAGCTACATCAACGCATCTCCGCTCTCTATCTTTTATTCCCTTCAATTTAAAAAATGCCTCATCTATTGAATAAACCTCAACTTCAGGAAAATCATTTTTTAAGATGTTCATTATTCTATCTGAAATATCTCCATAAATAGAATAATTTGACGATAAAACTACAACTCTATTACTTAATATATTATTTTTAATTTTAAAAAATGGTTCACCCATTTTTATTCCAATACTTTTTGCTTCATTGGATCTAGAAATAATACAACCATCGTTATTTGAAAGAACAACAACAGGTCTACCTATTAATTTTGGATTAAATAATCTCTCACAAGATACATAAAAATTATTACAGTCTAACAAGGCGAGCATAATTTTATCTCAAATTATGAATTACATAGGTAACTACTCCCCATATAATGGTATCTGTATTCGAGTTTAGTTGTATGTTGGGATAGTTATTATTTTCAGATTTCAAATAGTAATTACTTGATCGATCTTTTACTAGCCTTTTTATAACTAATTCTCCATCTATTGAAACTAAAACTATTGACTGTTTTGTTGGAGTTAATGATCTGTCTACGATCAATATATCATTATCAAATATACCAACATTAATCATAGAGTCTCCTGATACCCTTACAAAAAAAGATGACTCTTTATTTTTTATTAAATATTTATTTAGGTCTAATTTTTCTTCAATATAGTTTTCTGCAGGTGAAGGAAATCCTGCAGCTGCATTAATTAACTTTATTTTATTAACCACTAAATTATTCCTCATATTTTATTATAAGAACAAAAGTAGAACTTTCAAGTTAATTAATTAAATCTTTTACATCTTTTAATAAACTAGCCTCAGATACAGGCTTATCCCAACGTATCCTAGAAAATCTTGGGAATCTAAGTGCAATGCCAGATTTGTGCCTAGAAGAATAATTAATATTATCAAATGAAATCTCAACAACTAGTCCTGGATTAACAGATCTTACGGGACCATACCTTTGTAAAGTATTGTGTCTAACCCAACGATCTAACTTTATTAATTCATCATTAGTATAACCAGAGTAGGCTTTACCAACCGGAACAAGATCTTTAAACTTATCGTCAACCCAGCAGCCAAAAGTAAAATCTGAATAAAACGAAGATCTTTTACCATGACCTCTTTGTGCATACATAATGACAAAATCAATAGAAAAAGGGTTTCTTTTCCATTTGTACCAACAGTTAATAATTCTGCCTTTTTTATAAAAACTATCTTTTTTTTTTATAACCACACCTTCAATATGATTATTGATTGAGTTCTCTTTTATATCCTTTAAATTATTCCAGCTTGTAAATTTAACTAATGAAGATAAAGAAATTCTTTTATTTTTATGTGATTGAACAAATTTCTTTAAATATTCCCTTCTTTTAATTAATTTTAGTTTTCTGCAATCAATGCCGTTATAGAAAAGAATATCGTATGCGATAAAAGAGATTGGAAAATCGTTTAATAACTTTTTTGTTGGTTTTTTTCTACCAATCCTTTTTTGAAGGTCATTAAAAGAGAGTATTTGATCATTTTTCTTTACAACCAATTCTCCATCAATTACAAAATATTTATCATGATATATATTAATATCAGGAAAAGACTCTGTTATATCCTCACCATTTCTTGAATAAATTTTTCCTTCTTTAGAAAATATTATTTGAGCTCGGATTCCATCCCATTTAAATTCAGCAAAATAATCAGATATGCTAAGATTTTTAAAATCATCTAGATTAAAACTATTTGCAAGCATAAATGATTTAAACATGCTTTTTTTATTAATATATTGAGGAAGACTTTTTCCATCTAACCACTCAAAAAAATCGGTATATGGTAATTTAAATCCATGCCAAAATTCTTCAATTTCCTCTATTTTCCTATTTCCATACAATGCAAGTGAATCTTTTATCAATCCAACCGAAACTCCAACTCTCAATCCTCCTGTAAGAATCTTTAAAATACAATATCTTTGATTCTCGTTTGAATTATTAAGTACATATTTTAATTTTTCTTTTAAAACTTCTTTAGATTTATTACTAACTAAAAACTCCATAAGTTTATACAATTCTATACTTATATTTTCTTCAACTTCACTTCTCCATAATAATGAAATAGTTTCAGCTAAGTCGCCAACATAATCATACGAATACTGAAATAATTCCTCATTAATTTTTTCATAAATAAGATCTTTTAAATCCTTTGAACTAATAATTTTTTTTTCAAATCTATCTGTCAAAATGCAAAATGCCCAACCTTTATCCTTCAGATTGGAATTATTAAAAAACTTGCAAAGAAGCTTGATCTTTTTTTTTTTTGAAGAGGTAAGTAATAGATCATTTAGTAAGTTTGAGAATTCATTCATTTTCGTCTTCAAATCCAATTAAATTTAATGCACTACTTTTATAATTATGATTATTTAAATGACTTACTAAAGCCTCTTCTCTTCCATGAGTAACCAATACCTCAGAAGCATTTACGTCCTTTATAGTTTTAAGAATTTCATTCCAGTCAGCATGATCGGAGATAATAATAGGTAATTCTATATTTTTTTGTTTAACTCTTTGTCTTATTCTCATCCAACCAGAAACATAGCCCTTAATAACTTCTATAAATTTTTGAGACCATTTGTCATTTAAAGATGAAGGTGGACAAAGAATTATTTTATTTATTAATTTCTCGGGATTTTTTCCCGAAGCACTTTTGATTTTTCCTAGTTTTATATCATTTTTGGAGTAATATTCCGAAATTTTTATTAAAGCACCATGTAAATAAATAGTATCCTCATAACCAAGTGATCTCAATAGACATATTAATCTTTGACATTTTCCAAGAGCATACACTCCTATAAGATGAGTTGACCCTTTATTTTCAGTAACTGATTTAATTAACTTTTTCGCTTCCTCTTTATCATCTGGATGTTTAAAAATGGGTAATCCAAAAGTAGCCTCTGTAATAAATGTATCACAATTAACTGGTTGATAAGAATCACAAGTTTGATCATACATTCTTTTATAATCTCCGCTTACTAGTAATTTATAGCCTTTATAATTAATCAGAAATTGTATGCTACCTAATATATGACCGGCTGGATATACTCTTACTTTAACATCGTTTATATTTAAATTTTCTCGAAACTTGCATACCTGAGAACTTTTAAAACAATTTTTTCCATACCTTAATTTCATTAAATCAATTGTATTCTTCGAAGAAAGTACAAACTGATTATTTGGCCTTGCATGATCAGTGTGAGCATGGGTAATAAGCGCTTTTTTAACAGGTAGTATTGGGTCAATAAAAAAATCACCAGGAATGCAGTATAAACCTTCCTTTTTTTTTATTAACCAATTTATATTCGTTTTATTCATACCATATAATATTAATAAGATATTCTTATTTATATGACTGAAATCAAGTTACCAGAAAACTTTTATAATTTTCTTCAGAATAGAAATTGGAAACTATTCAATTATCAAAAAAAATTTCTAAAAGAATTAGAATTTTCAGTTAACACTCGATATTTAATCTCATCTGACACAGGTACTGGAAAAACAATTACTTTGTTTTTGCCATTGTTAATAGATATTCTTAACCAAAAAAAAAAAAAACTTATATACATATCACCTTTGAAATCAATAATTTCTGATTTATACCAAAATCTCAAAAAAATCATATCCGAACTAAATCTGAAAATTAATGTCAGCAAGAGAACAGGAGACGAATCACATTCATTAAAACAAACGCAATTAAAGAATCCTGTTGAAATTTTGTTAACAACACCCGAATCATTAGCTTTGATGATATCCCGAACTGATTCTGATAAATTATTCAAGAGTACATCATACATAGCCATAGATGAATTAAACGAAATTGTAAATACAAAAAGAGGAGATCAACTTGCTTTAGCTATATCTCAAATACTAAGTCAAAATAGGAAGATAAAATTATTTTCATGTTCAGCTAACGTAGAAAATTATAATTATTTATCAAATTGGTTAAGTTTTAATGGAAAAACTAAAATTATTAAAAATAAAACAATAAAAAAGTTTAATCTTGATATTTTATTTTTAGATAAAACGCCAAACTATGGTCATTCAGTAGATTTTGCATTAGAAGAAATTTACACAATAATAAAAAGTTGTAAATCTTTAATTTTTGTAAATACAAGAGCACAATCAGAGTTGTTGTTTAAAAATCTTTATCTTAATTATCCTGATTTAAAAATTGGCATTTATCATGGTTCATTATCAAAAAAAGTAAGAATTGATACAGAAATAAAAATTAAAGAAAATGTTTTAAAATCTGTCATTACTACTTCTGCCCTTGAAATGGGGATTGATTGGGAAAATATTGATAAAATAATTAATATTGGTGCACCAAAAAGTGTAAATAAAATCCTTCAAAAAACTGGAAGATCAAATCATAAATATAATAAAGTTTCAGAAGCTATATTAATTCCAACCAACAAATTTGAATTTTTAGAGTGTAAAGCAATAAAAAAATTAATTTATTCAAAAAAGTTTGACACTATTTTTGAAAAAAAAGGTGCTAAAGATGTTTTATGCCAACACTTGTTGCTAGTTGCCTGTCATTCTAGTTTCTGCCCAGATCATCTATATAGAACCATAAAAGGAACTTATCCATACAGGGATTTATCTAAAGAGGTGTACCTTAAAATATTGAATTTTATTCATAATGGTGGGTATGCTCTTCAAAACTATCAAGATCTTAAAAAGTTAAAAAAACAAAAAGACGGGAGATATGTAATCAAGGATAATAATAATAAAATAAATGTTTTGATCAATGCTGGGACTATTATTAATTCCTTTAATTTTAAAATTAAAACCATTAAAGGTAAATTATTAGGCACCGTTGAAGAATCTTTTCTAAATTCGATAAAGGAGAAAGAAGTTTTCATTTTTGCTGGATTAAGCCTTGTTTGCGTGAAAATTAGAAATGATGAAATAATTGTTGATCTGAAAAAACATAAAACTCATAAAGTACCAATTTATTGGGGGGGAAGTCTTCCTTTAAAATCTAATCTTTCAGATGAAATACTTAATCTGTTAAATAATCAAAATTATGATTTTCCAAAAGAAATACAAAAATTTATAAAAAAACAAAAGATTGAATCAGGTATTCCATCAAAAAATAAAATTTTAATTGAAAAGTTTCCATTCAAGCAAGGAGAATATATTTTTATTCATACATTTTCTGGAAGAGAAACTAATCAGACTCTAGCAAATTTATTAATTAAATTCTTAAATAAAAAGAGAGTATTTACAATAAATTATATACTTAATGACTATTCATTTGGTCTATTTTTTGAAAATAAAACCACAATAACAAGTTCGGATTTTAAAGTTTTTTTTCATTTGAATTTTGATCATTTAATCAAATTAGATACTGCAATTGCTAGGAAAGTATTTAAAGAAGTTTCTATGATTAGCGGATTAGTTAAAAAAAATAATACCACTTTAAATTTAAAAAAAAATTATGTTAATAGTGATATTATATTTGATACTCTTAGGAAATACGAACCTGAGCATATAATACTTAAAATTACCGAGGAAGAAGTTCAAAATCATCTTTTGCATTCAAGTCAAATAATTAAATTTAAAAACATGAAATTCACTTTTAATAACCTTAAAAACTTATCTGAATTTTCAAGAGCATTGATAATGGAAAAGGAAAAAATCAAAGCCAGCGATCCTTTATGATAAAAAACTACTTATCAAAAAAAATTTTTAATAGTGATTTAAATTTTCACAAATCTGGTTTTTTGATGATCAAACAAACGAATACGATTGTTTTAGCTGATATTCATCTTGGAAAAGGAACATCTTTAAATAAAAATTGTATCCAAGTTCCACCTTACGATATAAAAGAAACTTTAAAGAAATTAAATGATATTGTAGATGAATATAGTCCCTCAAAGATTATTTCATTAGGAGATAGCTTTCATGATAAATTCTCTATTTTAAATATGGAAAAAAGTGATCTAAATGAATTAAAAAAAATTACAAAAAGAGTTAATTTCTTTTGGATCAATGGAAATCATGACCATGATTTAATAGGAAAAGATAAAATTGGAGGTTTTTTTTTTGATAGTTATAAGGAAAATAACTTCTATTTTAGACATATAAAAACTAAAAAAAAAACAAAGAATTTTGAGTTTTCTGGTCATTTTCATCCTAAAGTTTCAATTAAAATTAACAATTCAAGATTCTTTTATAAATGTTTTATAGTTTCAAAGGACTTTTGCATTCTACCATCTTTTGGATATTATACTGGAGGAATGGATATTTACTCAAAAGATTTTAAAGAAATAATAAATGATGTAGCAGATATTATTGTTCTTGGAAAAAAAAAAATTTTATTAAAAAAATATAAAATATGATTCCTCTTAAAGACGATAACCCCACCCAAAATAAATCATATATAAGATTAATAATCTTATTAATTTGTAGTTTTGTGTTTTTCTTGCAAATAACTTCTAATGATTATAATTTTTATACATACTATTTTGGATTTAAACCCTCTACATTTTTTTTAAACTCTGAAATACCGTCATTCTCACCCACTCTTACATTATTAACCTCACTTTTCATGCATGGTGGATGGATGCACTTTTTGGGAAATATGTTATACCTTTGGATCTTTGCGGACAACATTGAAGATAAAATGGGTGCAAAAAAATTTATTTTTTTTTACTTGATTAGTGGAGTTTTTGCATCAATCTGTCACGGCTTAATAGATATCACCTCAAACACTCCACTAATCGGAGCATCAGGAGCTATTGCAGGAGTGTTGGGGGCATATCTTTATTTATATCCCAGGGCAAAAGTATTAGTTTTAATTCCATTCTTCATTTTTTTTACAATAAGAATTCCAGCATTTTATCTTTTAATTTTTTGGTTTTTTTATCAATTTATTAATCTTGGAAGTCAAGGTTCTAATATAGCTTGGATTGCACATATTGGAGGGTTTATTTTTGGTTTAGTATACGCTGTTATTTTTGTTGAAAAAACTAGGTCTTCAAAAATAAAAAAGGGAAAATCAATACTAGCTAGAAGAAAAGGACCTTGGCATTAATCAATTCCAAAGAATTTCAAAATATCTTTCCTATTCTCATCTAAACCTGGAGCTTTTATTACTTTAGATTTATTTTTAATAAAATTAAAATTAAATGGCATATTTGTAACTTTCATTTCATTATTTTTTTTCGAATTTAATGAATAATCTATTAACATATTTCTATGAATTATCTGCTTATTCATAATCAATTCACTTATTGAATCAATTTTGGCTGAAGGAATTTTTTCTGTAGCAAACTGCTTTAACCAGTATTCACTTGTTTTTTTTTTCAAATACCTCTCTATTCTCTTTCTAAGTTTATTAATATTTAAATTTCTTTTTTTATTAGAATCATATTCTTTTGAAATCGTCATCCCACCTATTACCTTACAGAATTTTTTAAATAATTTATTATTCCCAATTGCTATAACTATTTTACCGTCTTTGGTTTCAAACCCACCAAAAGGAGTTATTGAAGGATGATCTGTGCCCATCGGCTCGGGTACTATTCCAGTAATAGTGTATCTTGCAATAGCGTTTTCTAAAATTGCAACTTGACAGTCGAGCATACTAAGATCAAGTTTGGATCCTTTATTTGTTGTATTTCTTCTTATTAATTGACATAAAATTCCAATTACAGCAAATAAACTTGCAGCAATATCACCAATTGATGTTCCGACTCTTACAAAATTATCTTTACCAGTTCCTGTAATACTCATAAGCCCACCCATAGCTTGAACTATAATGTCGTACGCAGGTAAATCCTTAAATGGTCCAGTTTCTCCAAAACCACTTATCTTAGAATGAATTAACTCAGGATATTTATTAGATAAATATTCCCAGCTATATCCTAGTTTTTCAAGTGTCCCTGGCTTAAAATTATCGATTAAAACATCTGATTTTTCTAAGATTTTTTCAAAAATATTTTTATCTTTTTTTTTTTTAAGGTTTAATTCGATACTTTTTTTACCTCTGTTTAAAGAGATATAATAACCTGAGTGACCATCAACAAAAGGACCAAAGGCTCTTGAATCATCACCTCCAGGTTTCTCTACCTTAATTACATTCGCTCCTAACTCAGATAAAATTAAAGTGGCAAAAGGACCAGACAAAACATTTGTTAAGTCTAGAACAACAACACCATCCAAGGGTAGCTTATTTAAATTTTTTTCCAATAAAATACTTGAGATTTTGGTTTAATATAATCAAAATAAAGCATGAATTTTGATCAATTCAATGAAAAAAGTAAATTAGTTATCAATCAAGCACAAAATAAAGCAATATCGTTAAATAATCAGCAGATACTTAATTCACATCTAATTCATAGTATAATTAATTCTAATGATGATTTCTTAATTGAATTATTAAAAAACTGTAAAGCTGAGAATTCAAGTTTAAAGCGGGAAGTTGAAATTCAAATCAATAAAATCCCTAAAGTTTTAGGCAGAAATTTAAATATTTTTTTTTCAGATGAATTGGTAAAAGTTTTAGAGGACTCAAAAAATATTAAAGATGAATTTAATGATTCGTTCATATCTCCCGAGATTTTATTGTATACTTTAGTTAAGAATGAAAACTTAGAGGTATCCAAGTTACTTAAAGAAAATAATATTAATAAGGAAAACTTAAAATTAGCAATTTTAAAACTAAGAAAAGGACAAACAATAGAAAATAAAAATACCAATATTGACTCTAATGTATTAAAAAAATACTCAACAGATTTGACTGAGCTTGCTAAAACTGGAAAATTAGATCCAGTTATTGGAAGAGAAGAAGAAATAAGAAGAAGTATCCAAGTTTTATCAAGAAGAACAAAAAATAATCCAGTTTTAATTGGAGAGCCAGGTGTTGGTAAAACTGCTATTGTTGAGGGTTTAGCACTTAGAATAATTAATAATGACATTCCTGATTCACTAAAAAATAAAAAAGTAATTTCATTGGACTTGGGGTCTATAGTAGCTGGAGCAAAGTTTAGAGGAGATTTCGAAGATAGGCTTAAGAAAATCTTAAAAGATATCGAGGAAAATAAAGATTCGATTATTTTATTTATTGATGAGATTCATACTTTAGTTGGTGCAGGTAAAACTGATGGTACAATGGATGCCTCCAATCTTCTTAAACCAGCACTTGCAAGGGGCGAATTGCATTGTATTGGAGCTACAACTCTTAAAGAATATAGAGAAAATATCGAGAAAGATGCTGCCCTAGCCCGAAGGTTTCAACAAATTTTAGTTGAAGAACCCTCTTTAGAAGATTCAATTTCAATACTAAGAGGTCTTAAAGAAAAATATGAGGTTCATCATGGAGTTAAAATATTAGACTCCGCAATAGTATCTGCCGTAGAGCTTTCACAAAGATATATAAATGACCGATTCCTTCCGGATAAAGCAATTGATTTAATGGATGAGGCTGCTTCAAGAATAAGATTACAAATAGATTCTAAACCTGAAAAATTAGACAAAATTGAAAGAAAACTTCTTCAAAGTAAAATTGAGTATGAGAGTTTGAAAAAAGAAAATGATAAGAAATCAATAGACAGAACAAATGATTTAAAAAAAGAGATAAATAAACTTGAAAAAGAATTCCGAGATTTTGATCAAGATTGGAGAAAAGAGAAAAATATCATTAACGATATCCAAAAAATTCAGTCAACAATCGAAAATAGTAAAAATAAACTAAGTATATTACAACGTGAAGGAGAATTATCCTTGGCGGGTGAGCTTGCGTATAGTAAAATCCCAACTTTAGAAAAACAACTCAAAGATCTTGAATCGCAAAAAAAACAAAAAATTTTAAGTAAATCTGTTTCTTCTGATGAAATTGCAGAAGTAGTTTCAAAATCAACAGGAATTCCTGTTGATAGGATGTTAGAGGGTGAAAAAGAAAAAATTATAAATATGGAAAGGGAATTAGAAAAAAAAGTTGTTGGACAACAAGAAGCCATAAAACAAATATCTAAATCTGTCTTAAGATCTAGAGCTGGCATTCAAGATCCTAACAGACCTATAGGAATTTTTTTATTTTTAGGTCCTACTGGTGTTGGAAAGACAGAATTAACAAAAGTACTTGCAGAGTTCCTTTTTAATAATTCAAAATCACTATTTAGGCTTGATATGTCAGAATTTATGGAAAAACATTCTGTTTCAAAGTTAATAGGATCTCCACCCGGTTATATTGGTTTTGAAGAGGGTGGAATTTTGACTGAATCAATAAGAAGAAAACCATATCAATTGATTCTTCTTGATGAAATTGAAAAAGCACATTCAGATATTTTCAATTTATTATTACAAGTTTTTGATGATGGAAGATTAACAGATTCTCAAGGTAGAGTTGTTAATTTTAAAAATACTATAATTATAATGACTTCAAATATTGGTGCTGAATTAATTGAATTTTCAGAAGAACAAAAAGATAAAATAGAAGTTTTTACCAAAGAAAAAATTATGGAAATGGTTAAAAAATCTTTTAAGCCAGAATTCTTGAATAGAATAGATGATTTAATAATCTTTAATAGGCTTACTAAAAAAGAAATAAATAATATAATTGAAATTCAAATAAAGAATTTATGTAATATTCTTAAGCAAAAAAAATTATCTGTTGTATTAGACGAAAAATCAAAAGAATGGATAGTCAATGAGGGTTTTTCAAGTACATATGGTGCAAGACCATTAAAAAGAGTAATTCAGACAGAAATTATTGATAAAATAGCACATTTAATGCTTAGTAACAAAATTCAAGAAGGTTCAATTTTAAAAATAACTTTAAATCAAAATAACGAATTAATAATAGATCATGAATAAAAATATTGGATTCATTGGAATTGGGATTATGGGATTTCACATGGCATCTCATTTATTAAAAGCAAAAAAACATGTTCATATAATTGAAAGAAAATCAAAAAATACTCAAAAGTTAAAAAAACAATATATAAAATCAAAATTTCTACATATTCATGATAGTTTGGAAAAACTATCAAATAATTGTAATTTCATAATTTCTTGTGTTGGTAATGACAATGATTTAAATGAAATATATTTATCAAAAAAAGGAATTCTTAAGGGAACAAAACCAAATACAATCATAGTTGACCATACAACTGCTTCATGTAAGGTATCAAAAATTTTATACAAAAAATTTTTATCAAAGAAATCATTTTTTTTTGATGCACCAATTAGTGGAGGTCAAATTGGTGCAGAGAAAGGAACTTTATCAATAATGGTTGGAGGAAAAAAATTAAAATTCAATAGTTTGTTAAGTACTTTAAGTTTGTACTCCAAGACACTAGTATATATGGGTAATAGTGGCTCTGGACAATTGACTAAAATGGTAAATCAAATATGTGTAGCTTCAATAATACAAGGATTAGCTGAAGGGTTGAATTTTGCAAAAAAAAAAAAACTTAATATAGAAAATTTAATAAGTGTATTAAAAAGTGGCGCTGGTCAGTCGTGGCAATTAGAAAATAGAGGAATTACGATGAGTAAAAATGAATTTGACTTCGGTTTTATGAACAAACTCATGCTCAAGGATTTAAATATAATTTTTGATGAAATTGATCAAACAAATATCAAACTTCCTCAAACAAAATTAATTAAAAGTTATTATAAAAAATTGATAAAACTTGGATATGAAAAAGAAGATACTTCTAATCTGATTAGACTATTAATTTAAAACACTTTTTAAATCATAATTTTCAAAACATTTGAGAATTTTAGTTTTAAGTGAATCAATACCTTTACCATCTCTTGCTGAAATCAATACAGAGCTTTTATCAATGAGATTATGAAAATTTACTTTATTTTCTATTAAATCAACTTTATTAATTACCTCTATGATTCTTTTGTCATCTCTATTAATACCTATCTCTTCGAGAATTTTTAGTACTTCATTTTTATGCATTAAAAATTGAGAATCAGTTACGTCTCTAATATGAAGAATGAGATCTGAGTTGATTATTTCATCTAAAGTAGATTTAAATGCATCAATTAGAGTTGTAGGTAAATCTCTTATAAAACCTACTGTATCAATAAAAGCAAAATTAAAACCTTTAACATAACCATTCCTAATAGTTGAATCTAAGGATGCAAAAAGCATATTTTTGGATAAAACTGACGACTTTGTTATCAAATTAAATAATGTTGATTTTCCAGAGTTTGTGTAACCAACCAATGAAATTACAGGTAACTTATTTTTCACCCTTCTATACCTTTGGATATTTCGTATTTTATCAATTTTTTTAATTTTTTTTTTGAGTTTATTTATCTTCTCTGTCAACTGTCTCCGGTCTGATTCAATTTGTTTTTCTCCGGGACCACCCATAAAACCAGCTCCACCTCTTTGTCTTTCTAAATGTGTCCATGACCTAACTAGCCTGCTTTTCTGAAACTGTAAACTTGCTAGTGAGACACTTAATTTCCCCTCATTTGATCTAGCTCTAGATCCAAATATTTCTAAAATCAAACCAGTTCTATCTATTATTTTACAATTTATATCTGTTTCTAAATTTCTTTGTTGTATCGGCGTAAGATTAGTATTGATAAACAGAAGCTTTATATCAAGTTCAATGGCTTTTTCTTTTAGATAAGAAACATATCCTGACTTAAAATATGCTTTGGGATTTACTCTATCTATCCCTACACTAGTTGAGAAAATACATCTTAATTCTATAGCTTCAGCTAAGCATATTGCCTCATTCAATAATAAATCTTTATCTCTTCTAGAGGTTTTTATATAAGGGTGAATTACTAAAGTTTTTATATTATTCATGTGATTGACTTTTTATAAGCTCATTATATTTTGTAATCAACGTTTTGGTTATTTCACCAGGTTTACCATTAAAAATTTTTTTATTATCAACACTTATAACGGGAAGGATTCTTGCAGTTGTACTAGTTAAAAATGCTTCTCTACATTTAAATAATTCTGATTTTGTGAATGCTTTCTCTTTGACAATAAACTTAGAATTTTTCGCGAGGTCAATTACAGTATCCCTAGTAACTCCTCCTAAAATGTAATTATTTGCTGGATGGGTTTGAATCTCATTCTTAGAGTTTACAATAAACGCGTTTGATGTTGATCCTTCGGTAATTAAGTTATCCCTTTTTTGCCACGATTCATACATTCCATTTTCATGTGCGTTTTGCTTTTCTAAAACATTCGGCAATAACGAAATAGACTTTATATCGCATCTTTTCCATCTTAAATCGTCAGAAAGCATAACATTCACTCCATTTTTGATCATTTTTACATCTAATTTTATGCTAAATGTGAAAATCACAATGTTTGGGTTAATCAATGAAGGAAAGAGATGGTTCCTAGATGAACTTCCTCTTGTAATTTGTAAATACAGAAAACCATCACGTAAGTGATTTAGTTTAATGAGTTTTTTTATTATTAACTCTAGTGATTTAAAGTTTCTCATAGGTTTTATAATTCTTAAACTATTAAGAGATCTATCAAGACGTTTAATATGTTTATCAAAATTGATTATTTTATTCTTCTGGAAGGACATTACCTCGTACACGCCGTCAGAAAAATTGAAACCTCGATCTTGAATCGATATCGAAGCTGAAGATTTGTCTTCAAATGAACCGTTTATAAAGCAAATCGACATTAAAAGAACTCTATATTGACTTCAGAGTATTTTTCAATTTCTTTAATTGATGATGGTTCGGAAAAAATTATTAATTTATCTTTTACATAAATCGTTGTATTTTCATCAGGAAAAATTAATTTATCTTCTCTAACAATACCCCCAATAACAACACCTTTAGGCATATCTAGGTCCTCAATTTTTTTATCAGCAAATTTAGTTGTTGGAAGAATTTCAATTTCCATTATTTCCCCTCTGTCATTTCCAAAGTCGTGAACTTCCTTTACTTTTCCTCTTCTTACATATTGAAGAATAGCCGATGTCGTAATATTACCTGGATTAATAAGAACATCTAAATCAAGTTTTTTGGATAGGTTTCTATAATTTGTATTGTTAACAATTGCCATTGTTCTCTTACATCCAAGGTCCTTTGCTAAAAGCGATGAAAATATATTTACTTCATCATCATCAGTTACAGTTATTATTGCTTCAGCGTTTGATGCACCTGCTTCTTTTAAAAGATTTGAGTCATTAGCATCACCACAAAGAATTGTGCTTTGCTTCGACAATTGTGATGAAATGTCTTTTGTTCTTTCAAGATCATTGTCAATTATTTTACAATTAATATCAGGGTAATCCTTCTCTAATAACTTTAAAATGTTTAAGCCAATATTCCCTGCACCTACTACAATTAGTTTTCTATTTTCTTGAGATTTTATTCCAAATACTCTTAATGCCCTTAATATATCTTCATTTTTTATACAAATATAGATATCGTCACCTGGATATAATTCAATTTTACCTGATGGAATAATTATTTCATTTTTTCTAAAGATTGATAATATTTTTACTTCTAAACCTGAAAAAATTCCTGGAAGCATCCTTAATGGAGTATTAATTATTGGACATGTTTCATTTATAGAAATTCCTATTATTCTAGCTATTTTATTACCTAAATAAAAAGAATCAAATGCACCAGGGGTATTTAACTTTCTAATCACATCTTTTGCAACCTCAAGTTCAGGAGAAATTATTGCATCAACATCAATTTTTCCCGATACAAATAGTTTGTCAGCATAGTTTTTCTTTAAATATTCGGACTCCTTTATTCTAGCAACTTTCAGAGGTATCTTAAATAAATGGTTGGCAAGTTCACAAGAGATTATATTTAGTTCGTCACTATCTGAAACCGCAATGATCATATCTGCCTCATCTGCTCCAGCTTTTTCAAGAATTTCAGGATGTGACGTTTTTCCAGAAACTGTTTTTAAATCAACACTTTTATTAAGTAATCTTAAGGAAGATTCCGATTCATCGATAATAGTGACATCATTATCCTCATAAACAAGTTGTTTGGCAATATTGGAACCAATTTCACCAGCTCCGCATACAATAATCTTCATAATTAAAATTCCGTATTAATATTTAAAAGTTTCAGTTTTCTATATAAGGCAGTTCTTTCCATACCAATTGCATCTGACATTTTAGATACGTTATATTTAAATTTTTCGAGATTGTATATAAGATATTTTTTTTCAAATTGCTCTCTTGCAACTTTTATATTTAAATTCATTGAATCTTCAGAATTAGCATAATTTGAGCCAAAAAGATCGGAAAATGTATCAAGAAGATCATTTTTTGAAATTTCAGTAATATTTTTAGAATTTAGCATAACAAGAATCCATTCAACAAATTTTTTAAGTTGAGAAATATTTTTAAAGAAATTAAGATTTATTATGTAAGATATTGCTTCTTCAGAGAACCTAGCTACTGTGAGATTTTTTTCAACTACAGTTTTATCAGCAAATATTTCAATTAATTTTTCTATGTCTTCTTTTCTTTTCATTAAACTGGGTACCTCTATTATAGAAAAATTTAGTTTTTTTAGTAAATCTGCTCTTAGATTTAATTTTCTGAAATTAGTTGAAGCAGATGCAATAACTCTAAGATTAAGGGGATTGGAATTAAGAGCTCCATCTCTATAATACTTTTTTTCTTCTAAAATTCTCAAAATTTTACCTTGGAGGTTTTCTGGAAAAAAATTTATATTTTTAAAATAAATTGTTCCATTATGAATTTCGTCAAGTATACCTAAATCTTTAATAACCTGATTTTCTTCGTAACCAAAAAGGTTTTTCTCAAGTGTTAATTTTTCTAATTTACAGTCAACAGATTTGAAGTTTTTTTTAGCTCTATGAGAAAGATTATGAATCCTTGATGCAACAAACTCTTTTCCACTCCCATTATCACCAATTAAAATTACATTTGAATCTATTTTACTAATCTCATTAATTTGCTTTTCAAGAAGTTTAGAAGATTTTGAAAATGCAACTATTTCTGAATCTATATCTTTTTTTGCAAGATCTTTTATCTTTTTTTTTAGGATAAAATTTTCAA
This sequence comes from uncultured Alphaproteobacteria bacterium, assembly GCA_902563305.1. Classification (GTDB taxonomy): domain Bacteria; phylum Pseudomonadota; class Alphaproteobacteria; order Methylaequorales; family Methylaequoraceae; genus Methylaequor. The sequence goes on along the minus strand of CACEWP010000004.1, from coordinate 72,201 downwards.
GTGCTTTTTTAATTTTGAAAATCAACAAATCACTATCAAATGGTTTTTCTATGAAATCATAGGCACCTTTTTTGATTGAGTTAACTGCTGTTTCAATATTTCCATGACCACTAATCATAATTACTGGAATATTCTGATCAATTCCAAGAATTTTTTCTAGGGCTTGAAATCCATCAAATTTTGAATTATTTAACCAAATGTCTAAAAGAACCAATGAAAAATTGTTTTTCTTAAATATTTCGATCCCTTTTTCAGATGTTGTAGCTTTATCGCATATGTAACCTATATCATTCAAAAGTCCTGAAAGTTGATCACAAATATCAGGTTCATCATCAATTATTAAAATTCTACTTTCTTTACTATTCATATTTTTTAATTATATAAATTCAAACTTTAAAAAGTTTAATTCGCACAGAAGCTCCACCAAATTTTTCACTATTCAATAAATTAATTTCCCCTCCATGATCTTCAATAATTTTTTTGCATATTGCAAGCCCCAAACCAGTTCCATTAATTTTATTTGTTATATAAGGTTCAAATAATTTATCTCTATTTTCAGGAAAACCTCTACCACTATCTTCAATTAAAATCACAACATATTTCTTATCTTTTAACACGTTTAAAGATATAATTTTATTTTTTTCAGATAAGGATTCATATGAATTCTTTAGAACATTTAAAAAGACTCTCCCCAATTGATCTTTGTCACAATTTATCTTCAAGTCTTTGAACTCATTTTCATATATAATCTTAATTTTATTATCTAAGATCTTTATTGTATTAATCTGAGTATCAATAATAGAATTCAGTTTTACTTCTTTGAAACTACTCTCAGGCATTCTTGCAAAGTTTGAAAACTCGCTCACAAGTTTTTGAATATTATTAACTTGTCTTTTTATTGTTTCTGTACATTCAAGAAAAACTTTTTTTTTTTGATCATTTAGATTGAAGGATTTCTCAATTCTTTGAGCAGAGAGTTTTATAGGAGTTAAGGGATTTTTAATTTCATGAGCCATATATCGAGCAACACTTGACCATGCCGCGTGTTTTTGTGCAGAAACTAACTCTGATACATCGTCAATATTTAAAATGAATCCTTTTATAGTTTTTTTCTCTATGATCTCTGATATTTTAATATTAAGAAACTTCAACTTATCTTTTGTTAAATACTTTATTTGTAATTCATTATTTTTAATAAGTTTTTGCTTGAACTGTTTAATTACGTTAGATACGACATTGTTATGAATTAAAAAATCTTTAGTTATTTTTGTATCAAATATTTTTTGAGAATTTTTATTACTTAAAAGCACCTTATTGTTTAAATCAATATAAATTATACCAGTACTTACGTTATTTATAATATTTTCAGTAAACTTTCTCCTCAGATTTATAGTCTCTTTAGCTTTAAAAAGTCTATCTCTTTGATAGTTGAGAATATCAAGCATTTTATTTAATACATTAGATAAAATATTAAATTCATTATTTCCTTTAAACACTCTAATTCTTGTTGAAAAATCGTCTTTTATAATTTTTTCGGAGTCATTAATAATTTGTAATATTGGTTCTATAATTCTACTAGAAAATCTTAATCCAAACCAAATCGAAAGAAGTATCATTAAAAAATTAATTGCTATAAAAAGTAAGTTAAATTGAGACTGGAAGTCATCTAACTTTTTTGTAATATTTAGATATTCTGTTGCAGCATTATCAACTTTCTCAACTCGACTCAACACATTTGAATCTACATCTTTTCCAATAAATAAATAAGTAGGTATAGCTCTTTGTATTTTCATTAAGGCTCTAACTTTAGTTTTTTCATTGTTAGGAAAAACTGCAATATCACCATCATCTGCAATTAAAAAGGACCACATTGGAGGAGCAGTTTCAGATTCAATTAAAAAACTTCCTACTTTTGCTAGTAATTGACCAGTTCCCTCAAATATAATTGCTTCATCTAAATCTTTAATTTCAGCAAAGTAATTTAAAAACTCAGTTAATCTATTCTTGTTTGTAAAAAAAACAATTTTTTCATTATTAATTTCACTATTTACAAATAATATATCATTTTTGATATTACTTATATGTTCACTAAAATACGATTCAGAAATATTCTTTGATCCATTAATTACTTGCTTAATTTTATCATTAAACCATATCTTGATACCCTGATCAAAAAAAATTAAAGAGAAAATTGTTATTAAAGTTGACGGTATTAATGTTATAAAAATAAAAAGAAGAGTAAATTGAACCTTAAATTTTGATTTAAATTTTCTATTGTCGAAATTTTCCTTGATCTTCCTAAATGAGATCAAAATAAGAATTACGATTAATGTAAAATTAATTTTTATAAGATCCGAAACATTATCAATTTGCTCTAAATTAGATAAGTTACCAGTCAATGTTAAAAATATTAATAAACTGAGAACAAATGATAGAGAAAAAAGAAATAAGAAGAATATATTTAATGAATCCTTTTTATCAATCAAATCGTTTAGTTTAGAATCAATCATTTTTTCCCAAGTTTTGTTGGAATATTAAATTTTTTAATCTTAGTTCTTAAAGTATTTCTATTAATACCAAGAATTTTTGAAGTTTTAATTTGATTACCCCTACAAAAATTAAGTGTTTTCACTATTAAAGGTCTTTCAAACTCATCCATAAATTTATTATGCAAACCAATTTTTTCATCATTGGAATCTAGGGTTTTAAAGAAATTTTTTAAAAAATTATCTAGATAAGAGCGTAAATTTTCTTTTTCACTTTTATTAGTTAGATCATGGTTATTTTCATAAGTATTTGGTTTATCGTAATCAATATAATCTTCTAGTATTGTAGAATTAATAATAGTTTCAGAAGTAAGTACTGAAACTCTTTTTAGTAAATTTTCAAGTTCTCTCACATTTCCGGGCCAACTATAACCTCTTAGAAAATTAATAGCTGAACTATCAAATTGTTTTTTTCTCTCGGAATATAAAGATAAATAATGTTGAGCAATCGAGATAATATCATTTTCTCTTTCTCTTAAAGCTGGCAGCGTTATATTAATAACGTTTAATCTATAATATAGATCCTCTCTAAATTCATTCTTTGAGATGGCACTATTCAAGTCTTTATTAGTAGCTGAAATGATTCTTACATCGGTTTTTATCAACTCTCTTCCACCAACTCTAGTGAATTCTCCAAATTGAAGAACTCTTAATAAACGTGACTGAATATCATACGGCATATCACCTATTTCATCTAAAAAAATTGTACCACCTGATGATTTTTCAAAAAATCCGAGTGTTTTTTTTTCTGCCCCAGTAAAAGCCCCTTTTTCATAACCAAATAATTCACTTTCAATTAGATTTTCTGGCAGCGAAGCCATATTAATTGCTGTAAAAGGCTCTTTAGAACGGTCACTAAAGTTATGTATAGTTTTGGCAACTAACTCTTTCCCAGTACCAGATTCTCCGTTTATTAACACAGAAAAATTAGTTTTCGTAATCTTAGCAATATTTTTATAAACAACTTGCATCACTTGAGAGGTTCCAATCATAGGAAGGTTTTCTTCAAACTTAAAATTTTGATTTTTTTCTGTTTTCTTTTTTAGTGATCTATCTACAGATATTATTAAATCATTAAGATCAAGTGGTTTTGTAATATATTCAAAAACATCAAGTTGATCTGCTTTAATTGCTGTTAAAATATTATTTTGTGCACTTATAATTATGAACTCTAAATGACTAAATTTTTTTTTTAACTTCTTCACTAATTCCAAACCATCTCCATCCGGCAGAACCACATCGCAAATCACCAAATCAAATTCTTCTTTTTCAAGTAAATACCAGCCCTCTGATATTGTTGCTGCAGTTTTTATATTGATTTTGGATGTGCGAAGAGCTTTTATCATCACAACTTTAAGAGCATAATCATCGTCAATTATAAGTATTTTTTTTTGCATAATATAAATTAGAAAGGTAAATTTATTTCTACTGAAGTAATTCCTTCATTTGATTCTATAACAATCACGCCATCATGATCATCAATTATTTTTTTTACTAAAAATAATCCTATACCTGAACCTTTCTTTTTTGTAGAGAAAAAAGGTAGAAAAATCTTTTCTATTAAATTTTGAGAAATACCGACACCATTATCTGAAATAATAATTTTGATAGAGTTTTTTTTAATATTATCTTTCATTGTAGGTATTCTAATACTCTCTCCAATAATAAATCTGGTTTTTATTTTTAAGTATGATGAATTATTAAAGTTTGATGACTCATATGCATTAATAAATAGATTGTCAAAAGCTTGAGTAATTAAATCCTTATTTATTCTTATCAAAGGTAAGGAAGGATCAAACTCCTCAATAATTTTAAATTTATTAGGCATTTGTCTGATTTTAAATAAACAGAGTCTTATAACCTCATGAATATTCTCACTACTCTTTTTTCCCATACTCTGAAATTCAGTTAAATTAAAATTATTAAATAATCTTGTAATTCTCATTGCTTCGGACTTTATAATTTCTAAAAGTTCATTATCTACTTCTTTATATTGCTTTTTGATAAGATCTGAAGCTAATTTGATTGAGGAAATAGGATTATTTACCTCATGGGATAATATAGAAAATATCTCATTAAAATGATCTAGATTTTCTTCTAGACCCTTATTCTTATTATTAACTTGCTTCAAAATAATAAAAAAATTGTCTTTAATCTCGTCAGGAATTATGCATTTAATCTCAAAAAATAAATCTTTTTTAATCTTTAAATTATCTTTTATTATAAAGTTTTCACTTTTTTTTATCATTTCTACAAGATTAGAAATTAAAACGTCATTATTTGGAAATATTTGGTTTAGTTCTTTATCTATGAGATATTCATTACTCTTTCCTAAAAGACTTTGAGTCTCTATATTACAAAGTTTGATCTTAAAATTACCCTTATCAATTATAAGAATGGGTTCAGGTAGTAGATCAAAAATTGTTTTAAAAAAAACTAGAGGAAGCTTATCAGACATAAAGAAGCATTAAAAAAAATCATTGATTAAATATTTCAATTTAACTTCGTCTGTACATTGATTTATTTTAGATCTAAACTCATTAGAATTGATTATTGATTTTGAATACCATCCTAAATGTTTTCTAAATGACTTTAAGCCAATCTCTTTGCCGTAATGCTCTAAGCTCAATTGTAAATGGTTTAATATTATATCTTTTTTAAAACTGTTATTTATTTTTAAAGGAGTATCTGAGTTTAGTTCTTGAAAAATCCAGGGTCTTCCGTAGGAACCTCGTCCTATCATTGCTCCATCTGCCTCAGAATCCCTTAAGGCTTCTTTTAAACTTTTATTATTAGTTATATCCCCATTTACTAAAACTGGTATTTTAACACTTCTTTTTACATTTTTAACAAATTTCCAATCTGATCTACCCTTATACATTTGACATCTGGTTCTTCCATGAATAGTAATCATTTTTATTCCACAATTTTCTGCAATTTTAGCAATATTTGGTGCATTTAGAGAATTATCATCCCAACCCTTCCTCATTTTTAATGTTACTGGAATATTTACAGATCTTGTTACAGATTCTAAAATTTTTGTTGCGAGCCCTTCATTTTTCATTAAAGCAGAACCAGCAAAACCATTAACAACTTTTTTAACTGGACAACCCATATTTATATCAATAATATCTGCTCCACTATTCTCACAAATCTTAGAAGCTTCTCCCATTATTTTGGCATCGCAGCCAGCTAACTGAATTGCCGAAATATAGTTATCAGTTTTCTTAATCATTTTAAGAGTTTTTTCATTTTGAGATAATAATGCTCTACTAGCAATCATTTCAGAAAAAACTAATCCAGGTTCAAATTTTTTGACTATCTCTCTATTTGGATAATCTGTAACACCTGACATTGGAGCTAACAAAAAATTACTTTTAATTTTTAAATCCCCAATATTGATCATTAGCCTAGTAATTTTATTCCAAAATAAGAAAAACTTATTAGCAAGTAACTCAATAAAACCATTTTAAATACCATTTGACCAGATAAACCTCTTAATTTTCTCAATAATATAATTAAGATGGTAAGAAACAATGTTATTAAGCTAAAAACAACCTTTTCGTTAAAAAAATAAATTAATTCTATATTAGTTTCAATAAAATAATAGAAACCAGACAATAATGAAATAATTAAAAAAATTATTGTCAAATATAAAAATTTTATTGCTAAAACCTCACTTTCATATATTGAAGGGAGAAAATCATTGATTATCTTATTGTACTTCATTTTTTTAATGTATGAATATTGAGTATAAGTGCAAAAAGATATTACAAGACTTATTGTAATGAAAGAGTAAGAGAAGAGTGATGTAATAATGTGTAAAACTAAAAATTTATTATCAAATAATTGAGTCAGATCTTTATTATCGTTTGATGAAATTCCAATTAAAAAACGAGATATTAGTACAAACAAAAAAAAAGGAATAAAAAAAACTCTTAATCTTATGAATTGGTATGAAAATACAGAAAATATGAAGTATATACAGAAAATTATTAATATAAGTAATGATGTAATAACCGCTAGTTTATTCGAAATAAAGTTTAATACAAAAATGTAATGAAACATCCCGATGATAGCCAAAAAGGCTAAGCTAAAAAGATACACGGCCTTATTTATATCAAAATTATTTTCTATCCTTGTAAAACATAAAAGAGAAAATAGAATAAAACTTAACAAAGAAATAGCTTCAATTGAAATGTATAAATTCATATAATATCTATACTACAATAATTAATGCAAAAAAGTAACTTAGCAATAATACTTAGCGGTGGATTAGGCAAAAGATTTAATAACAAAAAAGCAAAACAATTTTTTAAAATCAATAATTTAACAATAATAGAAAAAAGTGTTAATAAATTTGTTGAGTCAAGATTATTTGATGAAATAATTATAGTAAGCCACGATAAATTTATCAAAGACACCAAACTCTTGTTCAAAAATAAACAAATATCTATAATCAAAGGTGGAAAAACAAGACAAGAGTCAGTATTTAACGGACTTAAAGAAGCTAAAAAAAAAAAACCAAAATATATTTTTATTCACGACTCAGTCAGACCTTTTTTTTCCTTAAATTTATTAAACTCAATATTTATTAATTTAAAAAAAAATATATGCGTAATTCCCACGCTTGACGTTTATGATTCAGTTAGATATTTAAAAAAAAAAGATTACCAAGATGTTTCTAGAGAAAACCTAAAACTCATTCAGACACCTCAAGGATTCTGTTTTAATTCAATTTATGAAGCACATAAAAATATAAAAGGTTCTATTTACACAGACGATTCTATGGTTTTATATGATTTTAAAAATAAAATAAAATTAATCAAAGGTGAAAAATCTAATTTTAAAATTACTACAAAAGAAGATTTTGAATTAGGAAAATTATTATCAAAAGGATTAAATTATATGAATGAAATTAGAGTTGGAACAGGCTTTGATGTTCATAGGTTCAAAAAAGGTAAGTTTTTAAAACTATTTGGAATAAAAATTCCTTTCGATAAGAGTCTAGAAGGTCATTCGGATGCTGATGTTGGTTTTCACTCAATAGTTGATGCAGTGCTTGGTGGATTGTGTCTTGGAGATATAGGAAATCATTTCCCGCCAACTGACAAAAAGTGGAAAAACAAAGCTTCAGTTTTTTTTATGAAATATGCAAGAGATTTATTAATCAAAGAAAAATTTAAAATTAATAACCTTGATATAACACTTATATGCGAAAACCCAAGGGTGTCCGTTTACAAATCTTCATTTATTAAAAGTGTTTCAGAAGCTCTTAATATTGATATTAAAAGGGTAAACATTAAAGGAACTACGACTGAAAAATTAGGTTTTCTTGGAAGAGAAGAAGGTATAGCTTGTCAAGTATCTGTAACACTTTCGAAAGATGATTAAAGAAATATCAATTTTTTTTTGTTCAGGATTTGGTGTTGGCAGATTCCCAATAATACCTGGCACATTGGCTTCATTGGCAATTTTACCAGTAATCTGGTTTATCAAACAAAATTACTCTACACAAATATTAATTTGTGGAATAGTGATCTATTATTTATTATCATATTTTTTCTTGAAAAAAATTTTAAAAGATTCAAAAAATAAAGACCCCAGCTATGTCGTTTGTGATGAATACATTGGACAATCTATTGCACTAATTTTTTGTGAACAAAAATTAATTGATTTTATAATTTCCTTTTTACTATTTAGAATTTTAGATATTAAAAAACCCTTTCCAATAAATTATTTCGACAATCAAAAAAGTATTTCTGGAGTTTTGCTTGATGATGTTATTGCCGGATTAATTGTAGCTGTCTTATTTGTCATTTATTATGGAATTTAAAAGTAACACAAAAAAACTAGTTGAAATTTTAATAAAAAAAAGAATTAAAATTTGTTCTGCTGAATCAGTTACAGGAGGCAAGTTTGCATACGAAATAATTAAATATGAGAATGCATCAAAAATATTTGATTATAGTTTAGTGGTCTACTCTAAACATGCAAAAAGTAAAATTTTAAAATTAAAAAATCAATTAGATAAATATAATTTAGTTAGCAAAGAAGTTGCAGAATTAATGGTTAAAGAAGTAACAAGATTCTCAGAATCTAAGAAAACTCTAGGTATTTCTTGCACGGGACAAGCTGGTCCAGGTTATTTAAATAAAAAAACTGAAATTGGAACAGTATACATCGGTATAAGTTTTGAGCATAAATTATTTACAATAAAAAAAAAATTTCATTTTAATTCTAGATCAAAGATCATCGATGCAATAGTTAAAGAGATGATTGATCAAAGTCTCAGTATAATTAGTTAGAGATATCGTAAAGCAAAACCTTTTCATCTCTCTCTTTATAAAATAATTTATCTTTAACAACAATTTTCTTAAATTCCTTTGAATTTTCAAAGTTTTTTAAGAAGGATTCTAACTTTTCTAACTCTTTTGTTTTCTGTGTTATTATAGTTTTCTTTTTTGAGACAATTTCAATATTATTTAAAAATTTAAAAACATTTTTCTCACTAAATAAAATCTCGAACATTAGAAAAAAAACCAACAAAAAATAAATAAAGAAATAAATTTTTGAGGTTTTTAATTTCATAAAAATTTCTGAAAAGGATCTATTCCTGAAAATTTCATATTTTCTTCTCTATCTTCAATTCTCAGAAGTTGATTGTATTTACATACTCTTTCAGACCTACTTAAAGAGCCAGTTTTGATTTGACCAGAAGACATACCAACAGAAAAATCCGAAATAAATGTATCCTCTGTTTCACCCGATCTATGAGATATAATAGTATTAAAATTATTCTTTTTCGCTAACTCTATAGTTTCAATTGTTTCAGAAATAGTCCCGATTTGATTTAATTTTATCAAAATTGAATTAGCACATTTCTTATTTATACCATCATTTAACCTTTTAGAGGAAGTAACAAATAAATCATCCCCTACGAGTTGACATTTATGTCCTATTTCTTTTGTTAAAAAATTCCAATTATTCCAATCATTTTCATCTAGTGCGTCCTCAATTGAAATAATTGGATAGTTTTGAATTAAATTTTTGAAATACTTCACTAACCCTTCACCGTCAAGTTCCAAAGATTCGCCAGATAATATGTATTTATTTTTTTTAAAAAATTCAGATGCAGCAGCATCAAGAGCTAGAAAAATTTCTTTTCCAGGTTTGTAGCCTGCTTTTTCAATTGCACTTATAATTAAATCCAAACATTCTTTATTAGATGAAATATCTGGAGCAAAACCTCCTTCATCACCTACTGAAGTAGAAAGATTTTTTTTTGAAAGTAAATTTTTTAATGAATTAAAAATTTCACATCCCGCTCTTAATGATTCTTTAAAAGTTTCAAAACCGCATGGAATAATCATAAATTCTTGAAAATCTAATTTATTGTTTGAATGACAACCTCCATTCATTATATTCATCATTGGCGTGGGTATTAAATTTTGTATTCCTCCGATATATTTATAAAGTGGTGTGTTTAGGAAATTCGATGCAGCTTTTGCACATGCCAAAGAAACTGATAAAATTGAATTAGCTCCCAATCTTTTTTTATTAATTGTTCCATCAAGCTCGATAAGTAATTGATCAATTTCATTCTGGTTAAGCACATCAAACCCAAGAATTGTTTCTTTAATTTCAGTATTTATTAAATTTACTGCGTTTTGAACACCCTTTGAAAAAAATCTAGTTTTCTCTTGATCCCTAAGCTCATGTGCTTCATACGAACCAGTTGATGCACCTGAGGGTACAGAAGCCATCCCAATATGTTGTGATTTAAGTTTTATTTCCACTTCGACTGTTGGAACACCCCTACTATCAATAATTTCTCTTGCAAAGATTGATGATATTTTTGACATTATATTAAATTCTCATTTTTTGATAAGTTATCATAAAGCATAATCGAATGGATTAAAGCACCTAAATTTTTTAGTGGGACCATATTTGAGCCATCAGAAGGAGCATTCTTAGGATTATCATGAGTTTCTAAAAATATTCCAGAAATACCTGTAGTTACTGCAGCCTTTGCTAAAATTGGGATAAATTCACATTGTCCTCCTGAAGAAGTACCTTTGCCACCAGGTAATTGAACAGAGTGAGTTGCATCAAAAATTACAGGATATCCCATTTTTTTCATAACTGGAAGAGATCTCATATCTGATACAAGGTTATTATATCCAAACATAGTACCTCTTTCGGTTAGAAGTAAACTATCATTTCCAGTTGACTGAACTTTTTTAATTACGCTTCCCATATCCCATGGTGATAAAAATTGACCTTTTTTTATATTAATAGGAAGTTTTGTTTTTCCTGCTTCAATTAGAATATCAGTTTGTCTACATAAAAAAGCAGGAATCTGTATTATATCTAAAAATTCTTTTACTTCAGCACATTGTGATGCTTCATGAATGTCAGAAATTACAGGGCATTTAAACTTTTGCTTAATTTGTGATAAAATATTCAAACCTTTTTTAATACCAATGCCTCTCTTACTCATGTGACTTGTTCTATTAGCTTTATCAAAAGAACTTTTATAAACATATTTGAAATTTAATTTTTTAGATAAACATTCTATTTCATTACAAATATCAAAGGCATGCTGTTTGCTCTCAATTTGACATGGTCCGAGAATAAATTTTACTTCAGAATTATTTGAAAAATAAAAGTCTTTTTTAATTTTGGTTTTTTTCATATGAATTATAGTTATTTAATAAAGCTTTAATAAAGGAGTTAAAGATTGGATGTGGTTTAAATGGAGTAGATTTTAATTCAGGATGAAATTGAACTCCTAGAAACCAAGGATGGTCGTGTCTTTCCATTATTTCAACTAAGTTCCCATCAGGAGACATTCCTGATAAGATAACTCCACTTTTTTCAATATCATTTTTATAGTTGTAATTGACTTCATAACGATGCCTGTGTCTTTCATTAATTTTTTTTCTGTTATAAATCAAGCTGGCCCTTGATCCTTTTAAAAGTATCGACGTGTAAGAACCCAATCTCATACTTCCACCTAAATTTTTCCTATCCAGAGTAATTATTTTTTTATTTTTTGTCCACTCATGTATCATTGAAATCACTGGAGTTGAAGTTTTTCCAAATTCTGTTGAAGAAGCTTTTTCAAAACCTTTTAAATTACTTATTGATTCAAGAATGGCTAGTTGCATGCCAAAACAAATTCCCAAAAAAGGTATTTTTAGTTTTTTAGAAATTTTAATAGCGTTAATTTTACCAATTGTACCATCTTTTCCAAACCCTCCTGGAACTAAAATTCCATTAAAACTACGTAAAATATTTTCACAATCAGATATTCTTTCAATTTTTTTTGAATCAATCCATCTCACTTCTACTTTTGTATTGTTAAAAATACCACTATGAAATAAAGCCTCATTTAATGATTTATATGATTCTGAAAGGTTGGTATATTTTCCAACAATAGCAACAGAAACACTTTTTTTTAATTTATAGAATTTTTTTAAAAAATCTTCCCATAACTCTAAGTTTACGTTCCCTTGACTCTTCAAAGAGAAATGATTAAAAATCTGTTCAAGTATTCCCTGATTATTGAGTTTTAGAGGAACTTCATAAATTGTATTTGCATTTTCGACTAAAATAACAGATTTCATTGATATATTACAGAATAGTGAAATTTTTTGCTTAGCTTTTTGATCAAATTTTTTTTCAGTTCTGCATAATAATAGATCAGGTTGAATACCCAATCCTAATAACTCCTTAACAGAGTGTTGTGTTGGTTTTGTTTTGAATTCATTTGCTGATGATAAAAAAGGTACAAGGGTTAAATGTATAAAAAAGGTTTTGGACCTTCCCAATTCGTTTCTTAATTGACGAAGTGCTTCTAAAAATGGCAGACTTTCAATGTCACCAACAGTTCCACCAATTTCACAAATTACAAAATCTTCTTTATTTAAATCTTTTTTAATGAATTTTTTAATCTCGTCAGTTACATGAGGAATTACCTGTACTGTTGAACCGAGATAATCTCCTCTTCTCTCTTTTTTTAGTACTTCAGAAAAAATCTTTCCTGATGTAATGTTGTCACTTTTTTTCGAAATAATTCCAGTAAATCTCTCATAATGACCTAAATCCATATCTGTTTCAGCTCCATCATCCGTTACAAAAACTTCTCCATGCTGGGAAGGATTCATTGTTCCTGGATCAATATTTAAGTATGGATCAAGTTTTCTTATTCTTACTTTATAATTACTAAGTGTTAATAAAGAGGCCAATGACGATGATACTATCCCTTTCCCAAGTGATGAGACCACACCACCAGTGATAAAGATAAATTTAGTCATTTTTAATAAGAATTTTTTTGGAGATAATACCTTTTCTAATCAACAGGTACACTTACATCCTCATCATTTTCATTTATATTTTCAACATCAAATTCTTCTGGAATAAGATCTAGTCTATCAATTATTGAATCCTCACCTGAATCTATTATTGATTCTTTTTTGTAATTTTTATTTGCTATTATAACCAATGAAATGCTTGTTAAAAAAAAGCAAAGAGCAAGAAATGAAGTTGTTTTAGTAAGAATATTTGAAGTACTACGTGTAGATAAAAAATCTCCTAAACCTCCACTATTAGACTGACCAATTCCAAGACCACCACCTTCGGACTTTTGAAGAAGTACAAACACAACAAGAAAAACACAAACCAATATATGTACTGATAAAACTACTGCAAACATAAAGTTACCATAGTTTAAAATCACAAAAAATCAACCTAATGTAAGAATTTTATTCATTTCTTCTATCTTAATACTCGATCCTCCAATTAATGAGCCATCTACTTTTGCATCAATTAAAATTTCTTTAGCATTTTGAGAGTTAACTGACCCCCCATATAAAAAAATAACTTTATTAATATTTTTATTATTTTTTAAAAATTTATATACAAATTCTTTTACTTCAATTATTTCTTGTAATGAAGGGGTTAAACCAGTACCTATTGACCAGATCGGCTCGTATGCAATTATAATTTCACTTAAATTTTTAGGAACACATATATCTAACTGTTTTTGGAGAATTTTTAGATAACTTTTTTTTTTCCTCTCAATTTCTGATTCACCAATACATAAAATTGGTTTAAGTTTTTCAGACAAAATTAAATCAACTTTTTCTTTTACAGTTTTATCAGTTTCTTTATATTCTTGTCTTCTCTCTGAGTGACCCACGATGATATATTTACATCCAATTTCTTTTATTAACTCAATGCTAGTGTCTCCTGTATATGGTCCTTTTTTTTTATAATGACAGTCTTGAGCACCTAAAATAAATGAACTTTTTAAGAGAAGATTAGATACAAAAGGTAATAAAATAAATTGAGGGCATATAATATTTATTGGAGGTGTAGTTTTAAAGTTAATTTTCTTTAGGTTATTTACAAGAATCTTTGCTTCTTTGAAATTCAAATTCATTTTCCAATTTGAAACAATTAATTTAACTTGACTCATATTTATGATATAGATTTACAAAAAAAATAATATTATGCTTACAACTTTAAGAAACAGTTCAAAAAACTCAATACTAAAAATAATATTTGGTACTTTATTAACAGTACTAATTATTAGTTTTGGCATGTGGGGAACTGAAGATTTGGTAGGCGTCTCTCAAAAACAATCAAGTGTTGCTACAGTTGGTAAGATTGATATTTCTTCTCAAGAATTTTACTCTCTTTATTCAAGACAAACAGAAGAAATTAGAAAGCTTCTCGGATCCTCTCTTGATATTAAGAAATCAAGAGAATTTGGATATGTTGACAGAGCATTAAGTTCTCTAATAAATCGAGCTCTTTTTAACAATGAGGCATCTGAATTAGGTTTGTCAGTAAGTGACATAAATGTTAGAGATAAAATTCTCAAGGATGATGCATTTAAAGACGATCTTGGACAGTTTAGCGAACTAGTTTTTAGACAACTGATTTCTGAATCCGGTTACACAGAAGACTCTTATGTTGAAGGCACTCGCCAAGATTTAGCAAGAGAGCAAATGGTAGAAACTATTAGTTCAAGTTTAACAATTCCAGAGGTAATGAAAAAAAATCTTAGTAAATACAATTTGGAAGAGAGATCAGTAGATTTTGTCACTATTATTGTTGAAAAGGAGAAATCTAGAGAGCCAAATGAAGATGAAATTAAGAGATATTATGATGAAAATAAATCTAATTTTATGTCAAAAGAATTAAGAAGTGCTGAAACTCTTTTACTAGATGCAAAGGAATACGCAAAAAAATCAACAGTTACCGAGGAAGAAATTAAATTATTATACGAAGAAAGAAAAAATCTTTTAATAGAACCAGCTCAAAGATATCTTCATCAGATAATTGTAGACACCGAAACTCTTGCAAAATCTATAGAGAGTTCAGTTAATTATCAAAACTTTTCTTCAATTGCAAAAAAAATGGCTGATCTTACTGAGGAAGACATTGATTTAGGCTGGAATACCAAAAATGATTTACCTGAGGAAATAATAGAATCTGTATTTGATTTGAATAAAGGCAAGATATCTAAACCAATAAAAAGTTCTTTTGGCTGGCATATAATAAAAGTCATTGATACAAAAGAAAGAAAAGAGGTAAAATATTCAGAAGTAAAAGATCAATTTGAAAAAGAATTACTTCTTGAGAAAGGTAAAGAAGCAGTTTTTGATTTACAAGACGAGCTAGAAGATTTGCTAGCTTCTGGTAATACATTTGAAGAAATTTCGAAAATTTTGGATGTTAAAATGATAATAGCTACTAAGATAAATAGCTTAGGTTATTTTGAAAACGATAAATTGAATAATGAATTTCAAGATGAAAGGATATTAAGAACTATATTCAATCAAAAGTTAAATGAAGAAGGCAACATCATTGATATAGATAAAGACGAAGGCCTAGCTATAAGTCTTGTTACAGAAATTATAGAACCTAGACAACTTTCACTTAAAGAGTCAAAAGATTCAGTTATTAAAGACCTTGTTTTGGAGTTAAAACTTAAAAGTGCTAAACAAAAAGCAAATAAAATCAAAGAAAGAGTTTCTAACGGAGAAAACTTTACAAATGTCGCTAAGTCTTTAAACCTTGAGATTAAAGGTGTAAAGCCCTTTACTAGAGTGCTTCCAGATAGTAGCGAGCTTCCAATTCCCCTAATAAGTAAAATCTTTGATTCAAGTTTAAAAGATATCAATATCGAAAATAGAGGAAACGGAGAAGTAATTGTTGCTCAAACTGCAGAAATTCTAGATAATCTTAGTAATGATCAAAATGAAGTATCTGATTTTACAAAAAAAATAAAAGATGATCTTACAATTGACTTATTAGCGCAGTTTTCAGAAGCATTAAGAAAAAAATATAAAATCACAATTAATGATGATGTAATAGATCAATTAAATTAAGATGGATATTAATAAACCTGACTATAAGCTTTTTCAAAAAAACTATAAAGCCGGTAAGGATCAAATTGTGTTTTTGTCATTTGCTGCAGATGTACACACACCAGTCTCAGCATTGATAAAACTTAAAAAAGAAAAATATACTTTCCTTTTTGAATCTGTTGAAAAAGGCAGTCAGAAAGGTCGCTATTCAGTAATAGGTTTAAAACCAGATTTAATCTGGGAATGTAAAAACAATAAATGTAAGTTCAAAAATCTAAACCTTTCTTCAAAAAAAAAAATTTTAGATAAAAGTCCAATAGAAAACTTAAAAAAATTATTTAATAACAATAGGTTGAATATTCCAAAAAATATTCCGTCAATATCAACTGGTCTTTTTGGATATATGGGATACGAAATGATTCAACACTTTGAAAAGATAAAGCTTGAAAAGAAAAATAATTTAAATTTACCTGACTCAATTTTTATAAGACCGTCAATAACATTAGTTTTTGATAATGTTAATGACAAATTATTTATTACTAAACTAGTCTGTAAAAGTAATCTGAAACCAATGGAGTCTTTTGAAAAAGCAAAAAAAGAAATTCATCAAGTTGTCAATAAAATTAACAGACCAATATCTAAAAATAGTTTTAGTTCACTTCATAAGAATAAGAAAAAAATAAATATTTTTAAAAATGTTAAGTCCAATACAAATTATAACGAATTTAAAGTAATGGTTAATAAAGCAAAAAAATATATTTATGAAGGAGAAATCTTTCAAGTAGTACTATCACGACTATTTAAAAAAAGAATAGAAACTGATCCATTTTCAGTATACAGAGCATTGAGATATTTAAATCCTTCACCTTATCTTTTCTTTATGAATTTTAAAGATTTTTCAATAGTTGGTTCTAGTCCTGAAATTTTAATAAAGTTAGAAAGCAAAAAAGTTACAATTAGGCCAATCGCAGGCACTAGAAAAAGAGGAAAAAATGATGTAGAAGATGAAAATTTAAAAAATGAACTTATTAATGATCCTAAAGAAATTTCAGAGCATCTTATGCTTTTAGATTTAGGAAGAAATGATTTAAGCAGAGTAACTAAACCAGGTACTGTAAATGTAACTGATAAGATGTATGTTGAGTATTTTTCACATGTAATGCATATTGTCTCAAATATTGAAGGAACAATCGATAAGAAAAAAAAACAAACGGATGTTCTTTTTAGCGGTTTCCCAGCTGGAACTGTTACCGGTGCTCCAAAAATAAGAGCGATTCAAATAATTGAAGAGCTTGAAAAGAATAGAAGAAACGTCTACGCAGGTTCTGTAGGTTATATTTCTGCTAATGGCAATATTGATACATGCATAGCATTGAGGACTGCAGTTATTAAGGATCAATATATTTATATTCAATCAGGGGCAGGAATAGTGGCAGATAGTATCCCATTAAATGAATATAAAGAAACCGAAAATAAAGCTCTTGCACTATTAACTGCATGTGAACAAGCTAGAAACTTTAAATAATGATAATATTAATAGATAATTATGATAGCTTTACCTACAACTTAGTTCATTATTTTGAAGAAATTGGTCAAAAAGTAAGAATATATAGAAATGATGAAATTTCAGTAGAACAAATTTTTAAATTAAAACCAGAATACATTGTCATTTCTCCCGGACCAAGCACACCTGAAAATTCTGGAATCTGTATGGACTTAGTTAAAATTAATGCTAAGAGTCGCTCAGTGATTCCAACTTTAGGAGTATGTTTGGGTCATCAAGTTATTGCAGAGTGTTTTAATTCTAAAGTCATTCAAAGTGGAAAACCAGTTCATGGGAAAGTAAGTGAAATTTTTTTTAGTAAATCATTACTATTTAAATCAATGCAAAATCCATTTAATGCTACAAGATATCATTCCTTAATCGTAGATCCAAAGTCAATTAATTCTGATCTTACAATCACCGCTAAAACTAAAAACAATGTAATAATGGCTATAGAACATAAAAAGCTTCCAATTTTTGGAGTCCAATTTCATCCAGAAAGCATAGCAACCGATAATGGGCACTTACTTTTAAAAAATTTTCTAAACATTAAGAAGAGCTAAATATTATAAGGAGTCTTGATACTATAATGAAAAAGTTTGAAGTTATTATTAATAAAATTCTTAAGAATTCAAAACTTTCTCAGTCTGAATCAGATTTTATTTCTCAAGGAGTCTTAGAAGAAAAATTTGATGAATATCAGATTGTCAGCCTATTATCATTTTTATTTAAAAAAGGTGAGAGTTTTGAAGAAATTTATGCATTTGTCAAAATTCTTAGAAAAAAAATGAGAAAAATTTCTCTTTCTGGTCAAATTATGGATACTTGTGGAACAGGTGGTGATCATAAAAATAGTTTTAATTTTTCTACTGCAACATCAATTGTTTTATCAGCTTGTGATGTAAAAATCGCCAAACACGGAAACAGATCTATAACTTCAAAATCAGGTAGTTTTGATGTTCTTGAATCCCTCGGAATAAAAATTGATTTAAATGAAAAGGATACTGTAGATTTTTTCAAGAGAAATGGTATTTGCTTTCTATTTGCACCTAAATATCATTCCGCATTAAAAAGTGTTGCAAAAATAAGAAAATCACTACCATTTAGAACCATCTTTAACTTGCTAGGTCCTTTATTAAATCCGGTTAGACTTAATTATCAAATAATAGGTGTAAGCAATGAAAAAAATTTAGAAACTCATGCAAAATGTATATCAAAGTTGAAACTAAAAAAAGCATGGGTGGTTTTTAATACCAATGGGTATGATGAACTCACTTCGACGTCAAATAACTTATATATAGAAATTAAAAATGGAATAATATCAAGAAAAAAGAAATTGGACCCTAAAGAATTTGGATTTAAAGTCAGACAAGAGAATGAATTAAAAGGTGGTTCGGCAAGAGAAAATGCATTTATTATGAAAAGAGCATTTGAAGGAGAAACTGGTGCTATCAGAGATAATATTGTTCTTAATTCAGCAGCCGGATTATTAATTAGTGAAAAAGTAAAAACTCTTAATCAAGGAATAAAAATTGTTGAAAGTAAAATTGATAATGGTTTAGTCTTAAATAAGCTTTTATCATTAATTGCCAAATAAAATGAATATTCTAGAACAAATTTGTGAAAAAAAACTTTCTGAAATTACAATTCAAAAAAGTCAGATAGAATATAAGAGTAAAATTAACATTTGTGAAAGAAGAAATTTTTTAGATAAACTCATAAAAACAAATCATAAATATTTTAATCTAATTGCTGAAATTAAAAGATTTTCTCCCAGTAAAGGAGAAATCTGTAAAAAATTTGACTTAAAACAAATAGCAACTGAATATATGAATGCAGGAGCATCCTGTTTATCTATACTTACAGAAAAGAATTTTTTTAAGGGAGATATTCATTATTTAAATGAGGTTAAAAATATTGTTGATTTACCAATTTTAAGGAAAGATTTTATATTAGATGAATGGCAGATATATGAAAGTTATTATTTCGGTGCTGATTGTATACTTCTGATTCTTGCAATTCTAGATGATAAAGAAGCTAGACTATTTTATAAGATTGCTCAAGACCTAGGAATGGATGTAATAGTAGAGGTTCATGATAAAATTGAATTGGAAAGAGCAATTAAACTACAAGTTAATTGTATAGGAATAAATAATAGAAATCTTAAAACACTTAAAATTGATTTAAACACATTTACTAAACTATCAAAAGAAATTCCCAAGGGAATTATTAAATTATGTGAAAGTGGTTTAGATAATAATAAACAACTTATTGATTTTACAAGTCAAGGTGCAGATGGTTTTTTAATAGGAGAATCATTGATGTCGGCCAAAAATATTAAATTAAAAACTGAAGAAATAATAAGAAAAAAATGAAATTCACCCATCTAAAAAAAAATAAAGAAATAAAAATGGTAGATATTTCAAAAAAAAAGAATACTCATAGAGAAGCTAGAGCTACAGCTAGAGTCAAATTCAGTTTGCAAACATTTAAAAAGGTAGTTTTAGATGACAGTCCAAAAGGCACTATATTTAACACTGCTGCCTTAGCGGCAACAATGGCAGCAAAAAAAACTTACGAATTAATTCCTTTGTGTCATAATATTAATTTAAGTTCAGTTGATATTGATTTCAAAATTATAAAAAAAAAATCTGAGGTTGAAGTTATATCTATTGTTAAAAGTAATACAAAGACAGGAGTTGAGATGGAAGCACTTACAGCTTGCTCTATAGCTGCTCTAACAATTTATGATATGTGTAAAAGTTTTGATAAAAAAATTGTAATAAATGATATTAGGTTGTTGTTTAAAAGCGGTGGAAAATCAGGAAATTATGAAGATGATAACATATACCCAAGCTCTTAATATAATTTCAAGAAATGTTTATAAATCCAAGAGTTTTGAACTTGTTAAGACTGAAAATTCAGGAAATAGAATCCTTCTAACCGACTATTATTCAAAAGCAAATCTTCCAAATAATAATGTCTCATCAATGGATGGTGTTCTTGTTTTAAAAAAAGAAAAAGTAAAAAGATTTAAAATAATTGGTGAATCAAAAGCAGGAGATAAAAAAGCAAAAAAAATTAATAATGGCGAATGCGTTCTAATTTATACTGGAGCTCCTGTATATGGTGATGATAAAAGAGTTATTCCAAAAGAAAACTTTCAAATTGAGACCAAGCATATTTATATTAATGATTTTCCATCTAATAATTTTATAAGGAAAAAATGTTCTGACCTTGTCAAAAACAAAAAATACCTTCATAAAAAGTCTATTATGAATGTTAGATCAATTGCTTTGGCTAAATCCATGAAGTTAAAAAGGTTAAAAGTTTTAAAAAAACCCAGAATATTTGTAATTTGTACTGGGGATGAGTTAATTAAAAATAAAAATGAATCACCACTTGTTGAATCGACCAATAACATCTTTATCAAGCATTTTGTAGAACTATTTGGTGGTGAACTGATCAAAATAGAACTATCTAAAGACAATCATAATGAATTTATTAAAAAATATAAATCACAAAAAAAATTTGATCTACTAATTACTAGTGGTGGTGTTTCAAAAGGGAAGTACGACCTAGTTAAATCAGCACTTCAAGAGGTTGGACTTAAAATTTTATTTGAGAGGGTAGCTATTAAACCAGGTAAGCCGACAACATTTGGAAAGTTTAATAAAAATAAATATTTTCTTGGATTACCAGGTAATCCTGTGTCATGTTTTACTTCTTTGATTAATTTTTTACCAACATTCATTAATTCATTTTACGGATTTAAATATATAGATTTAAAGCAAAGAGAATTTTCTTCTGGTAAATCTATAAAAAAGAATTCAAATTTAACATTATTTCAAAGAGTTATCATTAAAAATAATACCTTCGAACTAATAGATAATCAAGACAGTTCATTAATAAATATGTTAAATATTGCTGATGGTATTTTAGTAAGAAAACCATTTTCAAATCCAATTAAGAGGAAACAAAATGCAAGAATTCTGGTTTTTAATGATTTTGTAAATTAGAAACTTATGACTTGACATGTTGGTAGAACTTATGTAGAACATTTAATATGTTAACAATAAAACAGAAACAACTTTTAGATTATATAAAAAATTATTATGAAAAAGAGATGCTTTTTCCTACTTTTGATGAGATGAAAAATAACCTAAGCATCAAGTCAAAATCGGGGATATATAAATTACTTTCCAGTCTGGAAGAGAAAGGATTTATAAAAAAAACCCCTCATAAAGCAAGAGCACTAGAATTGCTGACCACAAATAAAAGCTCAACGAATACTTTAGAAACGGATATTCCTTTCTTAGGGAGAATTGCTGCTGGAAACCCCATTGAAGCAATTACGGGAAGTTTTGAGCAAATATCAGTTCCAAACTACTTAATAAATAACAGAGATGAACATTTCACGTTAGAAGTTAACGGTGAATCTATGATTGATGAAGGTATATTTGATGGAGATATTGTAGTAATAAAAAAAGCTCAACAAGCTCATACAGGTGATATTGTTGTTGCACTCATAGATGGAAATGAGGTAACTTTAAAAAAATTCAGGTCTTTTAAAAACTCTATCGCCCTTGAACCTGCAAACAAAAATTATAAAACAAGAATTTTTGGTGAAGGTAGGGTTAAGATTCAAGGTCTTTTAGTTGGTTTAATAAGAAAATTTAAATAAAGTTTTTTTTCAAAACTTAATATGTCCATTATTACTAGATTTGCCCCCTCTCCTTCAGGACCTTTACACATTGGAGGTGCTAGAACAGCTTTATTTAACTATCTTCATGCAAAAAAAAATAATGGAAAATTTAGATTAAGAATTGAAGATACCGATAAAGATAGAAACTCAGCAGAGTCGACTAAATCAATTATAAAAGGTTTAGAATGGCTAGGTCTGGATATTGATGATAAGATAATTTATCAAAGTAAAAATAAAAAAGAGCACTTGGAAGTAGCTAAGTCTCTTTTATCCAGGGGCCTAGCATATAAATGTTTTCATGATAAAGAATTTATTCATAGATTTAAATCTTCAAAAAAAAGATTTTATAGTGAATGGAGGGATAAACAAAGCAACCTTCCTAATAATCAAGATTATTGTATTAGAATAAAAGCACCTCTTGACGAATCTCAAACTCTTAACGATAAAATTCAAGGAAAGGTAAATGTAAACGCTAATGAAATTGATGACTATATTATTGTAAGAAGTGATGGTTCACCTACATTCCTTTTATCTTCAGCTGTAGATGATTTGAGAATGAATATTTCAGATATAATTAGAGGTGATGATCATCTAACTAACTCATTTAGGCAAAAAATTATTTTTGATTTTCTTAATTATAGACCTAATTTTGCTCATATCTCTTTAATTCATAATGAAAATAATCAGAAAATGTCAAAAAGAGATAACGCAGTTTCAATTCTTAAATATAAATCCGATGGTTTTCTTCCTGAAGCTTTAATCAACTACATGATAAGGCTTGGCTGGTCTTACGGTGATCAAGAAATTTTCTCAATTGATTTTATAAAAGAAAAATTTTCATTAGATAAATTAGGTAAATCTCCTGCAAAATTTGATAATAAGAAATTAAATTTTCTAAATAATTTCTATATTAAAGAAATGTCAAATGAGAAAATACTAGATCATTTAAAAAAAAATACTGAAAAAATAGAAAAACTTGATTTTTTTAGTCAAGTAGATTTGCTAGAGTTGATAGATCTATATAAGGATAGATCCTCATCTCTAAATGATATAGAATTCAATATTTTAAAGCTAAGTTCAATAACAAAAAGTTTTACAAAAGAAGAACTTAATATATTAGAAGGATTCAAAAAATATAAAAAAACCTTTAAAGATAAATTTTCTGATATAATTGAATGGAATGATTTAAATATTGAAGAAACTATAAAAGATGTTGTTAACTACCATGATATTTCCTTTAAATTAGTTGCTCAACCACTTAGATTACTAATAACAGGGAGTATCTTTGGACCTTCAATTTATAAAATAATACGAATTTTAGGTAATGACGAAATAATCAGAAGAATCAATAGATAAAAAATACATTTTAAATGAAGAAAAAAACTCTGACAGTCAAAGATAATAGAAACGGTAAAACTTATGAGTTTCAAGTAAAAGAGGGTTCTTGTGGACCCGCAGTAGCTGATTTATCGACCTTTTATCAAGAAACAGGTATGTTTGTTTATGACCCAGGTTTTAAATCTACAGCAAGTTGTAAATCACAGATTACCTTTATTGACGGTGAAAAAGGAATTCTTCTTCACAGAGGTTATAAAATCGAGGAACTAGCAGAAAAATCCGATTATTCAGAAGTTTGCTATTTATTACTTAATGGAGACTTGCCTGATCAAAAGAATAAAAAAAAGTTTATCAATATTATAACTCATCATACGATGTTGCATGAACAGATATTACGTTTTTACAGTGGTTTCAGAAGAGATTCTCATCCAATGGCTGTTATGGTTGGTATTGTTGGAGCTTTGTCTTCTTTTTATCCGGAAAAAACATATGATTTTTCATCTAATAAAGGCAAGTGGGTAGCAGTTAGTCGTCTATTATCCAAACTTCCAACAATGGCTGCAATGGCATACAAATATTCACTGGGACAACCTTTTATTTATCCAAAGAATACCCTTTCTTATAGTGAAAACTTTCTACATATGCTTTTTTCAACTCCTTGTGGAGAATATAAACCAAGCCAAGCAAGTATAGATGCATTGGATAAATTATTAATTTTACATGCAGATCATGAACAGAATGCGTCCACCTCAACAGTAAAAATTGCCGGATCGTCTGGAGCTAATCCATTTGCATGCGTGGCTGCTGGAGTAGCATCATTATGGGGACCTGCACACGGAGGAGCTAATGAGTCAGTTATTAGAATGTTAAATAAGATTGGTAAAGAGGAAAATATTAATAAATATATAAAAAGAGCAAAAGATAATAATGATTCTTTTAGATTAATGGGATTTGGACATAGAGTTTATAAAAATCATGATCCAAGAGCAAAGGTATTAAGAAAGTATTGTCATAACCTTCTAAAGGAGGTTGATAATTTTAATGTACCTTTGTTTAAGTTGGCTACAAAACTTGAGGAAATCGCTCTTAATGATGAGTACTTCATTAAAAAAAAACTTTATCCTAATGTAGATTTTTATTCTGGAATAATTCTAAAAGCACTTGGGTTGCCAGAGTCAATGTTTACTGTGATTTTTGCTGTTGCAAGAACTGTTGGTTGGATTTCGCAATGGAAGGAAATGACAGAAAGTGACAATACAATTAGTAGACCCCGTCAACTATATAATGGAAAGAAAAACAGAAAATTTATCAAGATCAAAGATAGAAAATCGAGTAAGGACTTATTTCCAGACCGTATTGATTAAACTAAATATCCAAATTCTTAACAATGATTTCTGATGGATTTCTTTGATTAACAAGCATTTGTTTTGAAAAATCTTTAAAATATCTAATTTGTTCTAATCTAGATTCATGATTATTAATTAAATTTTTCATTGAGTTAATTATGTTATCGTGAGTAAATCTTTCAAATAAAAATTCTGATATAATTTCTTTGTTATAAAATATATTAATTATTGATGCATATTTTACATTTACAAAAAATTTAATTAAAATTTTTGTCAACCAGTGAGTCTCATAAAAGACTAATGTTGGAATTTTATAATTTATTAATTCTAGTGTTACTGAGCCAGATGCAGCAACTGCTAAGCAAGATTTTCGCATAATTTTATGTTTTAATTGTGTATCACTTATAACTTTAATCTTCCTTGTATCCATTATTTTTTCTAGATTTTTTTTTTCATGTTCAAAAGTTAAAATATAAAAATTGTAATCAGTAAAAATATTTGTAGAACTTAAGATTATTTTTTTAAGTTTTCTCATATTACTTTTAATTTCTACGCTTCTAGATCCAGGGAAAAAAGAAATTATCTTTTTAGGATTGCTTAAAGGGACCTTTTTATAAAAAATTTGATGTCCAACAAATTTGGTATCTAATCCGTATTTAGAGAAATATTTAGGTTCAAATTTAAATAATGTAAAAATTTTATCGTATAGTTTAGAAAAAATCTTTGCTCTATATGATTTCCAAGCCCAAACTGTTGGTGCCACATAGTGAATGAATTTAGTATTTTTCCTTAAGTGCTGAAGTTTTTTAACTATTCTATAACTAAAGCTTGGAGAATCTATTGTTATAACAATATCAGGGTTACAATCTATTATTTTTTTTTTAACAAGATTAAAAAGATTAATAAACTTTACAATTCTAATTATTACCTCATATAATCCAATAGCATTAAATTTCGTTATCGGAACCCATGAATTCATTCCAACAGATTCCATTAATTCTCCACCAACTCCGAATATTTTTATTTTTTTTTTTTTTTTTAATTATTTAATAAGTTCTGAACCTAAAAAATCACCTGATGGTTCTGTTGCTAATATTACTATTCTCAAAACTAAACACCAAAAAGAAAAATATTATTATCATTACAGTATTCAACAATTTTTTGTTTTTTTAAAAAAAGTGTTTTATTTGCTGAATATGCTATTCCTGCTACATTTGACTTTCTACAATTTCTAACTGTTTTAATTCCGATTGTTGGTAAGTCTGCTTTTAAATTTTGTTTAACTTTGACAAGTTTAATTAAAATTGATTTTTCATTTTTGTTCAAATGAACTTTAGATTCTTTAATTAAATTATCAGTCCCTTGTGCAGCTTCAATTCCAATAACATTTCCTTTATTCATAATGATAGATTGTCCAATATCAAATTTTGAAATATAATCTAAAATACGTTTACCCTTTTTAATATCATTCATATTAACTTCTGATAAACTGACATTGGTTTGGTTTCCGAAATTTAAAAAGTTTTCAGGAATTATTTTCCTCAAATCTAGAACCTCAAAGCCTAGTAATGAAAGTTGATTAATACAAAAAGCCAATAAATTATTATCTCCACCTTTAAGAAGCATATTTGTAAATGATGGTATTAATTTTATAGAATTAATATCTGGTTTAATGTCCGCTAGATTTGGTCTTTTTAAATTTCCAATCATTAATATTTTTTTAAAACCTGAATTTTTTAAAATTTTTAATTCTGAGATAATTTTTCCAAAATTTATAAGCTTATACTCATGATTTAAAATGAACTTTGACACCGGATTATTTTTAAAAATTATACAAAAAAATTTTATTTTTTTCCTTTTTAAGCTTCTGATTACCTCCTCTGGTAATGTTCCACCTCCAGTTAATAATATAATTTTTTTCATATTAATATTAAGGCATACAAAACGATCTTCGTGTTTCTCCATCAAGAAAGTTCAATATTCTTTTTATTGTATAAAACTTTATTTTCTGATTTTTTATTTTTTTCACTCTGTCTTCTAATGTTTTATCTTTACTGTAAAATATATATTTAAACACTTTTCTTAATTCATTAATTTCAACTTTTTTAAACCTACTTCTTTTTAGGCCCACTAAATTCAAACCACTTAATTTCGCTCTATTTCCCATCACTGTTGAAAATGGTGCTACATCTGCGGTAACCCCTGACATCCCTCCTATCATTGATCCTTCTCCTATTCTACTGAATTGATGTATTGCACTTAATGCACCTACAACAACATTATTTTCTATGATTACATGTCCTGCTAAGGTGGAATGGTTAGCAAAAATAACATTATCTCCTATTATGCAATCGTGGGCAATATGAGTTCCAATCATTAAAAGACAATTCTTGCCTACCTTAGTGACACCACCTCCACCCTTTGTTCCTAAATTAACAGTTACATATTCTCTAATTTTACAATTTTCTCCAATAATTATTTTTGTTTTCTCACCTTTATACTTTAAATCTTGTGGTATTGAACCAATCGATACGAAAGGAAAAATTTCAACATTTTTTTTTATTGTCACATTTCCATTAATCACTACATTACTGTGAATTTTGCAGTTGTCATCTATAGAAACGTTAGAACCGATAGAGCAAAACGAACCTATCTCAACATTTTTACCAATTTTAGAATCTTTGTGAATAATTGATCGAGAATTCATAATATTTTATAGATTAATATTATAACAAGGACAAATAATAAATAATTACAAAATATTACAGATTTAACCCTCAGAATTAATAATTGCTGATACCTCAGCTTCTGCAACCAATTCTTTGTTAACAAATGAATTACATTTAAATTTCCATATATTCTTAATATTTTGTTTTTTTATTACTTTATGTAACAAAGTATCACCTGGACAGACTGGTTTTCTAAATTTTGCTTTATCGACAGTTAATAAATAAACTGAGATATTCTCTTGATTTTTTTTAAGACTATGCATTACTAGTGTACCAGCAGATTGAGCCATAGATTCAATAATTAATGCTCCTGGCATTACAGACATTGAATCAAAATGACCTTGGAAAAAATTCTCATTAAAAGTTACATTTTTAACACCTACAGCACTTTCACCAGGAATAATATCAACTAACTTATCAATTAAAAGAAAAGGGTATCTATGAGGTATTAACCTTTTTATATCCTCAATATTTAGTTCAGTCTTTTTTATCATTTTTTCTAAGATTTTTTAGGATGATTGTATTTCTATGCCAATCTAATATTTTTTCAGAAGGGTAGCCTGCTATTACATTATTGTCTTCAATATTTTTCATAACACCGGTTTTAGCAGCAATTCTTACATTATTACCGATTTTTAAGTGACCGCTGATGCCTACTTGTCCCCCTATCATTACGTTATCTCCAATTGTTGTACTACCTGAAATTCCTGACATAGCAGCAATTATACACCTTTTGCCTAATTTAACGTTATGGCCTAGATGAACAATATTGTCAATCATACAATAATCATCGATGATCGTATCACCAATTGATCCCCTATCGACAGTAGAATTGGCACCAATTTCAACATTATTTCCAACTATCACTCTTCCTAACTGAGGTATTTTTTTAAATTCATCTTTGTTCATTATAAAGCCAAAACCCTCACTTCCTAGCTTGACACCTTGATATATTTTAACATTATCACCTATTTTAGAAAAATAAATTGATACATTATCGCCAATAAGACAATTTTTTCCTATAGTGACTCCCGGACCAATAACACTATTTAATCCTATTTCAGAATTATTGCCAATTGAAGCATTTTTATGTATGAAAGAATTTTCAGAAACTCTAATGGTTTTATCTAGTTTAGTTTTTTGGTCTGTCTTACTGAAGAAAAATTTTGGATAGTCTGAATCTGGATAGAATGCGGATGCCACTTTCGCCATATCAAAATGTGGATTTTCAGAAACAAGTTTATTTTTGTTGTCTTTGGAAATAATACCTTTACTGATAATAAAAGCACCCGCCTTCGAACTTTTATATAAATTTTTATATTTTTGGGTTATAAAACAAATTTCATTGCTTTTAGCTTCTTCAACCACAGCAAGATCATATATCAATTTATTTTTATCACCAAGGCAATCACATCCGATTATGTTAGCTAACTCACTTAAGCTAAAGGGTCCTTTATTATTGTAAAATGAATTATCAACCAACTGAAAAGTTCCATTAATTACTTGTCTAGTGAAATTTTAGGTAATACTTTGTTCAATTCAGCAATAGCATCATCAGTAAGATCTATGTCTTTTCCAACTAGTATTACTTGGCTTTTTGCTAAGACTAAATTTAAGTTCCTTTTACTAGCTATAACTGACAAAACATCTACAAGAGCACCTTGAATTTTATTGGTAGACTTCTCAAATGAAATCTCAAATTTTTTAGCATCATTAGCTTGTTTTGATTTTAACTCATTAATTTTTTTTCCTAGAACTTTTACTTTTTCAGCATATGCTTCTTTAGACAAAATATTTTTTTGCTTTAGAAGTTCACTCTCCTCATCTCTAATAATATCCTCTTGTTTAGTAAATTTATTTCTATGTTTTCTTCTTACATCTTCAAATTGATCAACCAAACTCTGGTAGGCTTTAGATTGTGCGAGGATTTTTTTCATATCAACGACACCTATACTCGAGGTAGAACTCGTAATTTTATTGTTGCTTGGTTCTTTAACTTCTTGTGCATTAATATCATACGTAAATAGCATTAAACTGATTATTATTAAAAAATTTATCATATCACTCCTTATAAATATCTAATATGTTGTACCAAAACTAAATCTAAAAATCTCTTTTTTATCATAATTTTCTTTTAAAATTGCTTTTGTTAGAAAAAATTTAACAGGACCAAAAGGCGAAATCCATGTTAATCCAATACCAGCTGAAGCTCTTAAGGAACTTTCATCTTCAACTAATGAACTTGATGAATTCGTATTAAAGATTGTACCTATATCAACGAAAGCCAGACCACTAACACCTAGTTCATCCGGCAAACCTAATGGAAAATTAAGTTCATTTCTAGCTAAATAATAAATCTCCCCTCCCAAGGCATCGCCCGTTGATATATCTCTTGGTCCAATACCTAAATTTTTAAATCCTCTCAATCTGTCACCATTCAAAAAGAATCTGTCATTAATTTTTATATCTTTAATTGAAGCAATATATCCACCCTCTAAAAAGGAACCAAGATATACTCCTCCACCATCAGAAATTCTATAAAAGTTTGCAATCTTTAATTCACTTGAGAAATGTTCAGAATCACCGAGCAAACCATAATAATCTAAATCTAGTCGGATCCTATATCCATCAGTTGGATTTAACCTGTCAT
Organism: uncultured Alphaproteobacteria bacterium; assembly: GCA_902563305.1. GTDB lineage: Bacteria > Pseudomonadota > Alphaproteobacteria > Methylaequorales > Methylaequoraceae > Methylaequor. Next base: position 41,959 of record CACEWP010000004.1, on the reverse strand, counting down.
TTAATTTATCATACTGAAATGCCTGACCTATAATTGAATTTGTTCTTTTTCCTTGTTGTTCCCTGATAAAAAGAGATGTTGAATTGTCAATGTCGTGTATTTTGTCTCTTTTCAAAGTATAACTAGAAATATGCCTAAAATTGTCAAAGAGCTCATATCCCGCCCTTAATTTAAATCCAATTATGTTGTGTTTATAACCACTATAACTCTTATTATTTCTTCTAACATTGAAAATATCAATACCTGCTGCAATATCAGAATCGAAAATATATGGATCTGTATAACTTAGATCTATTGAGGACCTTCTTGTTGAAAGTCCGAGCTGCAATGCTAATTCTTTAGCTTGTCCAAAAACATTAGACTCCCTAACTCCAATATTACCTAAAGCACCGTCCAATGAAGAAAAACCCGCTCCAACAGAAAACTCTCCTGTTGAACGTTCTGTTACCTCAACATCAATTGAAGACTTATTTGTTCCAGTTAATTCATCAATTTTAAACTCGACGTTCTCAAAAAGTCCCATTGTCCTAACATTTTTTTCACTTTGTCTGAGTTTTAGAGAATTAAATGGATCACCTTCAGCTAACTCAATTTCTCTTCTTATAATATTATCTTCTGTTTTTATATTCCCTTTGATATTTATTCTATCTACATAAATTTTGGAACCCTGATCGATATTAAAAACTATATTTACACTATTATTTTTATTTTTTGTAATTCTTGGAATCACTTCAACAAATGCATAACCAATTTCTGATGTTTTTTCATTAATGTTTTTTATTGATTTATCTATTTCGTCAGTACTGTACCAATCGCCAGACTCAATTTCTAAAAGTGAGGAAAGTTTCTTATCAGACAACTTTCTTATAGAAGACAGAACTTTTACACTATTTATCTTATACCTCTTACCTTCTGATAGATTAAAATTAACAATAAAATCCTTTTTATTTTTAACTAAACTTGAATTTGCTGAAATAACTTCGAAATCAATATAACCATTCTTATAATAATATTCCTTTAATAAATCTTTATCATAATTTACTCTGTCTCTATCAAACCTGTCATTTGAACCCCAAAATTCATACCATCTAAATTCCGATGATGATATTACATCTCTTAAAGTTGAGTCTGAGAATACTTTATTATTCAAAAAGTTAATTTTCTTTATAGAAGCTTCTTTGCCCTCAAATACCTCAAAGACAAGATTTACTCTATTCTGATTTAATCTTATATACTTGGGCTCAACAAAAGTAGAAAAGTATCCAGATCTTTTGTATATTGATTGAATCTTTCTTACATCATTTTTAATAATATCAGTTGAATAAACATTTCTAGTTTTAGATTCAAGTTCGCTTAAAATAATCTCATCAGATATTTCTGTATTTCCCTCAACTGAAATTCTGTCTATCAAAGGATTTTCTTTCACGTTAATAAAAATTATATTGTCATTTTTAAAAATATTAACATTCTCATAATATCCAGTTTTGTATAAATTTTTAATTGCAATACTTAAGTCTTTTGGTTTAGTGTTGTTAATATCAATCAATGAGTCTCTAATTACAACTGAAGAATCTAACCGACTGTTACCCTTTACAACAATCTGAGATCTTTTTGGAAGTATTATTTTTTTATCTTCTTTTATTAATTTTTGATTTCCATTGTATTCATTATTATAGCTAGATGATGGACTTGCAGGAGAATTTTCTTGCGCATGACTTAAAACAATAAAAAAAAATGTGACAGTAAAAAAAAAACAAGAAATTTGTATATTAAAATTCACTTACACCTACTTAAAAAATCTTAAAATATCATTATAAGTTGCAAAAATCATTAATGAGATAAGCACAAAAAAACCGAAAGTGTGAGCGATCTCAAGGTATTTCTTTTTAAGTGGACCTCTATTTACAAATTCAATAAAATTAAGAAGTAAATGTCCACCATCCAACATTGGGATTGGAAATAAATTTATCAAACCAAGGTTTAAGGATATTATCATCATAAACCATAATGTACTATGAAGACCTTTACTCCAAAAGTCACCAGATAATTCTGCAATTCTGATAGGACCACCAAGTTCATCAGTATTTCGATTACCTGTAATTATTTCAAAAATTCCAATTAAAGTAGCTTTTGAATAGTAAATTAATTGAAATAAAGATTCTTTACAGGATTCTAAAAATTTCAATTTTTTATTTTCTATTGAACCTCTTATACCTATTAGATTGTCTAAAACATCTACATTGGTATCATAAACTTTACCATCTCTGCTATATGTCAAATTAATATAACTATCATTTTTTTTACGAATAAATTGCTTTATTTCTGAAAATTTTTTAATCTTGTTACCATCAATCTCTAGAATCAAATCTCCTTCTTTTAATCCTGAATTATATGCAGGTTTGTTTTCCTCTACGAAGCTTATAATTGGTTTGTCAATTGATGTTCCAAAAAAAATGTTTATAAAAACCAAAAGGACAAAAGAAAAAATAAAATTAGCAGCAGGGCCAGCAAATAATATCATTGATCTCTGAGAAATTGTTTTTTCATGAAATGATTTATCGGGTATAATCTCATTAGATTCATCCTTTTTAGTACTTGCTTCATCAAGATCTCCATGCATCTTTACATAGCCACCCAATGGAATTAATGAAAATTTCCATCTGGTTTGTGATTTATCAGTATATCCGAATAATTCTTTTCCAAAACCAACTGAGAAAACCTCAACTTTCACTCCATTTCTTTTTGCTACTACATAATGTCCAAGTTCATGAATAAAAACAAGTATGGTCAAAATAACAATAAAAGGAACAATGTTATTTAAAAGAATTTCAATCATTATAATTCTGATTAATAGGAACCGTGTTTAATTATATCTAATGTTAATTTTCTAGATTCTTTATCTATTTCAATTACATCTTTTATACTATTGACGTTGCAAAATGAAGCCTTATTTAAAGTTTTTTCAACAACTTTTGAAATTGAGAGGAATTTAATCCCTTGATTTAAAAAAGATTCAACAGCAACTTCATTTGCAGCATTTAAAATTGTTGGTGCACTTTTTCCAATTTCAAGAGCTTCATATGCTAATCGAAGAGACGGATATTTTTTTAAATCAGGTTTAAAAAAATTTAATTGCTTTATTTCACATAAATCAAGTCTCTTGACATTTGTTTTTATTCTTTCTGGATATGCTAAAGTGTATGAAATTGGTGTTCTCATATCTGGAGTACCCATTTGAGATAACATTGAACCATCCATATATTCAACACAAGAATGTATTATTGATTCAGGATGTATAATAACATCAATATTTTTGTGAGAAATATCAAATAAATAGTATGCTTCAATTAATTCAAGTCCTTTATTCATCATTGTTGCTGAATCAATTGATATTTTTTTTCCCATAGACCAATTTGGATGTTTTATTGCCTCTTCAGGTAAAATATCATCTAATTCTTTTATATCTTTGTTAAAAAAAGGACCTCCAGATGCTGTTAAAATCAATCTGGAAATTTTAGATTTATTTTTTGAATCTAAAACTTGATAAATTGCATTGTGTTCTGAATCAACAGGTAAAATTTTTGCATTATTTTTTTTTGCAATCGAGGTTACAAGAGATCCTGAACAAACAAGACTCTCTTTATTGGCTAGAGCAATCGATAAACCCTTTTCTAAAGCTGACACAACTGGCATCAATCCTGCTGAACCGGTTATTGCTGCTACAACTAGATCAGTATTTAAATCTAAAATTTCTTTATGACAGTTTTTACCGTTCAGAACGCGTAATTTTTTATTATTATTAAGGTCAGTAAACTTAATGTAAGCATTATTATCATTTATCGAAACTACTTTTGGATTAAAATGCTCAACTTGTTCAAGAAGTTTTTTATAATTTGTATTGGCTGTTAATCCTATGATTTCATATTTATCTGGATTTTGTCTAATGATATCTAAGGTCGATTCTCCTATAGAACCTGTTGATCCAAAAATAGTAATTTTCTTCTTCATAAGTTGATTATACTATAAAAAAAAAATTATAATCAAATAAGTTCATTATTGAAACAAATATGATGAGAAACATTAAACTATCTAATCTATCTAAAACTCCACCATGTCCAGGTATAAGATTGCTACTATCTTTTATAAAACAATAACGTTTAAATTTTGATTCAATAAGATCACCAGATTGGGCTATTAAAGATAATATAATTGATGAGAAAATTATATTACTTATGTTTTGATCATTTTTAAAAAAAATAATGCAGAATATTATTGGAATAAACAAACCACCTAAACAACCAGAGTAGGTTTTGTTGGGACTTATATTTGACGAAATTTTTGGACCACCAAAAGTTTTACCAATTAAAAGCGCAGAAATATCAACAACCATTGCAAAAATTACAATAAATAAAATAATATTTACAAAATTAGATTCTCCTCTTAAATAGGTTAAAAAAAGAAAAGAGCAAGAAACATATATTATAGAAATAATTTTAATATAATCTCTATCAGAGAGTTTCCAAAAAAATAAAAAAATCATTGTTAAAAGTATTACTTGAAGTATTTCATAGGAAAAAAAAGAAAATAAAACAAAAAAATTAATAGAAAAAATTAACAGAAAATCATATTTTTTTATTTTACATCTAGATAAGAAAAAATTGGACTTTTCATATTTCTTATTAATTTTTTTCCTGAACTCTATAAGCCTTAAGAGCTCCCAGTTTGCTAAAAAGAGTATAAGTTGTAACATTAAAATAAAAATTAAATCATTAGAGAAAATCATTATAAAAAAAAACAATAGCATTATAATTGATGAAATAGATCTCACAATTAATACATTTTCCTTAATCACCACCAAACCTTCTTTTTCTATTAATATAATTTTTTAGAGCTAAAATATATTTTTGTGAACTAAACTCAGGCCACAAGGTTTTTGTAAAATAAAGTTCAGAGTATGCAACTTGCCACAATAAGAAATTAGATAGTCTCATTTCACCCGAGGTTCTAATTACTAAATCCGGATCTGGAATATTTTTAGTCATTAAGTTTTTACTAATATCTTTTTCATTAAGATTTTTATTATTTTTTTTTATTTTTCTTATTGCATTTACAATCTCACTTCTAGAACCATAACTTAATGCTAAAGTAAAATGAAGCTTAGAAAAAGACTTGGTCAATATTTGTAATTTTTTTAGTTTTTCTCTTATTTTTTCATCAAATTTATCTATATCTCCTATAAAAGAAAATTTAATCTTTTTCTCAACAAATTTTTCTTCCTCAGATTCTAAATAAAAATTTAATAAGGTTTGAAGATTAACAATTTCGTTTTTACTTCTATTCCAATTCTCAGTAGAAAAACTAAAAAAGGTTAAATACTTGATATTTAATTCTAAAGATTTTTTAACTATATTCTTTACAACTTCAGAACCTTTTTTATGACCATCAATTATTTGTAATTTTTTTTTTTTTGCCCATCTTCTGTTACCATCCATAATAAAAGCAACATGGCCAGGCAATTGTTTTTGTAAATATGAATCTAAAGGCATTAAACTTTCAATATATCCTTTTCCTTGTCTTGGAACAAATCATCTATTTTTTGGATATATTTATCTGTGATTTTTTGAACATTTTCTGAGAATTGAAAGGAATCATCCTTGGAAATATTTTTTTGTTTCTCTTCTTCTTTTATTTTATCCATTGCATCTCTTCTAATATTCCTAATAGTAACTTTCGAATCTTCAGAATATTTAGAAGCTACTTTAACAATTTCAGCTCTTCTTTCTTGAGAAAGTTCAGGAATTGGAACTCGAATATTATTTCCCTCAATCATTGGGTTTAATCCTAAATCTGAATTTCTAATGGCTTTCTCAACAGATTGAACAAGACTTTCGTCCCAAACTTGTACTGTTATTAACCTAGATTCAGGAACACTAATATTACCAACTTGATTAATAGGAACTTTGCCACCATATGCATCAACCGATAATGGCTCTAATAAAGATGCAGAAGCTCTTCCAGTTCTTAGCCCTAAATATTCTTTTCTGAGGTTATCTAAAGCCTTAACCATTTTATCTTCATATGACTTAAATTCTATTAACATTACTGAATAAGTGTAAAGTTTCCATTTCCATTAATAATATTTCTCAATGAATCTTTTTCATGAATAGAAAAAACTAGAACAGGAATTTTGTTCTCTTTAGCTAGTGATATTGATGCCGTGTCCATTATTTTTAGTTCATTATTAATAACATAATCATAACTTAGGTCATATAACTTTTTAGCATTTTTATTTTTATTTGGGTCGGAATCGTATATTCCATCAACTTTGGTTGCTTTTAATAATATATCACATTTTACCTCTGATGCTCTCAAAGCAGCAGCTGTATCTGTAGTAAAGTATGGATTTCCAGTTCCAGCAGCAAAAATTACAATTCTATTTTTATCAATATGTCGCATAGCTTTTCTTCTAATATAAGATTCACAAACATTTTCAATTTTAATTGCGGATTGAACTCTTGTATCTATACCTTTTTGTTCGATAGAGTTTTGCAAAATCAACGAATTAATTACTGTTGCCATCATACCAGTATAGTCTGCAGAAGAACGATCCATCCCTTTAGAGGATGCAGATATACCTCTAAATATATTTCCTCCACCAACAACAATTGATATCTTTATTCCTTTTTTTAAGACATATATTATTTGATCAGTTATTGCATTGATAGTATTTAAATCAATACCAAAATCTTGGTTTCCCATTAATGCTTCTCCAGAAAGTTTAAGCATTATGTGTTTATATTTAAACTTTTTCAAAACTAAACTATTCTTGGCCTAGTTTAAATATAACATAATTTTTAATTTTAAAATCTAAATTATGCTCTTTATTAAAGTCAGAAATATATTCTTTTATTCTGATTTTAGTATCCATAACAAAATATTGCTCCATCAGACAAACTTCTTCATAAAATTTTTTAATTTTTCCTTCGACTATTTTATTCAAAATATCTTCAGGTTTACCTGAAGATTTCATTTGATCTAAATATATAGATCTTTCTTTATTTACTAATTCAGTATCTAAATCTTCAATATGTATTGACTTAGGATCTGTTGCTGCAATGTGCATACATATGTTTTTTGTAAACTCTTCAACAATTTCTGAATTTTCATTTACATCAAAAGATAACAATACTCCAATCTTTCCAGAATTTGAATTTATTGCATTGTGAAGATATTTCTGCAAAGATGAATTGTCATTTTCTGTAAAAAATAATCTTCGTATTATAATATTTTCTCCTAATTTGGAAATAATATTAGTTAAATTTTCTTGAACAGAAAGCTCTGACGAAATAAATTTAGAAACTAATAGATCATTCAAACTCTTTGTTTGATTGTTTAAGCATGTTGAAGCTAGATCATCACAAAAAGTCTGAAAGTTTTCATTTCTTGCAACAAAATCTGTCTCAGCGTTTACTTCAAGAATTACGCCTGAATTTTTCTCAATCTTAACTGTTACTAAACCGTCTGAAGCAGACCTAGAAGATTTTTTTTGAGCTGTATTTATGCCTTTTTTTCTAAGCCACTCTATTGCTTTTTCTATGTTCCCATTAGATTCTTCAAGTGCCTTCTTACAATCCATCATACCAGCTCCAGACTTATCTCTTAACACTTTAATATCTTCAGATTTTAAATTCATAAATCTATTTCTCTTCTAATTCTTTTTTATCATTACTGACTTTTGCGTTATTTATAGTATTAGACATAGCAGCACAATAATACTCGATTGATCTTATTGCGTCATCATTACCCGGAATTGGGTAATCTATACCCTCAGGGTTGGAATTCGAGTCTATGACTGCAACTATAGGTATACCAATTTTGTTAGCTTCTTTGACTGCTAGAATCTCTTTATTTGTATCAATAATAAATAGTAGATCAGGTTTTCCTGACATATTCTTGATACCTCCTAATGCTTTATTTAATTTTTCAACAGAATTTTCGAACATAAGTAATTCTTTTTTAGTATAAGAGTTACTCTTATTTACTAAAATTTCTTCCATATCTTTAAGTTTCTTTATTGAATTTTGAATTGTATCCCAATTTGTCAACATACCACCAAGCCATCTTTTATTTATAAAATATTGATCACATTCATTTGCATACTTTTCGATAATATCAGAAGCTTGTCTTTTGGTTCCAACAAATAAAATGTTTTTTCCTTCTTTTGCGGCTTCTTCAACATATTTTAATGCGTTATTAAAAAATATTAGAGTTTGTTGAAGGTCAATAATGTGGATGCCATTCCTATGTCCAAATATATATTCAGACATTTTAGGGTTCCATCTATTAGTTCGATGACCAAAATGAACTCCAGCATCAAGTAATTCTTTTATAGAAATTTTTTTCATACTAATCTCCGGTTATACATTCACATGACATTAATGACACCAGAGTTGTCATGTGTTTGAAATTAAAATGTATATTTACAGATTACTAATGATTAATTCAAGAATAATTTTAATTAATTTGCTTGATATCTATAATTCCTTCTAAAGATCGTAACTGATCAATAAAATTTAAGTCAACTTTGAAAGTATCTTTACTTTCAATTTCTATTTCTTTATTTTTTTTAATTAAAATAAAAGATAATTTATTTTTGCCATTTAAATTATTTTTAATTATCTCTTTAAATTTGTTGAAATTTATTTTTTCAGCTTCAAGTCTCACTCTATAAGAGAAATCATTTTTGTCGAATTTTTCAATTTTTTTTATATCATTAACAACAAACATCATACTATCTCCAATAAGTTGTCTAGTAATTCTAAAGAAATACAATTCCTTAGAAGAGAGTTCAAAAGGAATATTTTCTAATACCTCTGAAAAACAAATAGTATCTAAGGTTGAAGAATCATCACTAATATTTAAAAAACAAAACCTTTTTCCCTTCTTTGATTTTCTTTCATTTATTGTATTTATGATGACAATACATGTTTGTGTAAAAGTAGATTTATTATTAATATTTTGTGAATTTAATTCTTCTAGATTAGAAATATTTTTATGAGAATAGATTTTTTTAAAGATTTTTGTTGGATGTTCTGAAAGGTAAAAACCAAATGCTTCAATTTCTTTTTCTAACTTTTCATTTATATCCCATTTTGAGCCGTCGTCCTTAATATTTTCTTCAAAGTTGTCAGAATCTGGAAAAAGACTAGATTGATTCTCATTAAAATTTTTATGAAAGTTCGAATTATATAATAGAATTTTATCTATATTTTTAATCAATAATTTTTGATTGTTTATTAATGATTTTAACGAATTTGAGAAAATTAATGCCTCAAAGACTTTTTTATTTAAAACCTGATTAGAAACTCTTCTTAGAAGATTATTTAAACTTAAAAAATCTCCATTTTCATTTCTTTCTTTAATAAGCTCATTTATTGAAGTGCCTCCTATATTTTTAATTGCACTTAGAGCAAAATTAATCGATTTAGGAACATTATCAACATAATTAACATTAAAATTTACATCAGATACATTTATATCAGGTTTAATTATATCAAAACCTAATTTCCTAATCTCATTAGTATATATTGAAAGCTTATCGAAGTTACTTATATCGCAATTCATCAATGCACAAAAAAACTCAAGAGGATAATTGGCTTTTAGATATGCTGTCTGATATGCAATCATTGCATATGCCGCCGCGTGGCTTTTATTAAAGCCATATCCTGCAAACTTAGCAATTTCGTCAAATAAGTCTGAAGCCTTTTCACTATCAATACCATTTGAAGCAGAACCAGTCATAAAGGCTTCCCTCTGAGCAACCATTTCTGATTTAATTTTTTTACCCATTGCTCTTCTTAATAAATCAGCCTTAGATAAACTGAAACCAGCAAGTTTTTGAGCTATGAGCATTACTTGTTCTTGATAAACCATAATGCCATAGGTTTCTTCTAAAATTTCTTTTAAATCTTCATGAATGTAACTGTAAGTTTCTTTATTTTGTTTTCTGTTAATATATGTAGGTATATTATCCATTGGGCCTGGACGATATAATGAAACAATTGCAATTAAATCTTCAAATCTATCTGGTTTTATTTTAATAATCGTTTCTCTCATTCCTTGACCCTCAAGTTGAAAAACACCTGTAGTCAAACCTTTTCTTAACATTTCATAAGTTAAAGAATCATCTAAAGATATATTTTCAATATCTAAATTAATTGATCGTTTTTTTAATATCTTTAATGCTTCATCAATAACAGTAAGTGTTTTTAAACCTAAAAAATCAAACTTGATTAGACCTATTTTTTCAACAAATTTCATTGAAAACTGAGTTATAGGTATTTCAGACTTGGGGTCTTTATATAAGGGTATATTTTCGTCTATTGAAAATTCAGAGATTACAATTCCAGCTGCATGTGTAGATGCATGTCTTAAAAGTCCCTCTAGGTTAGAAGAGATTTCAAATAAATTCTTAAGGTTTGGATCATTGGATATCATTTTTTTTATTGGTTTATCTTCTTTAATATAATCTTTTAAACTTATTGGATCGGCAGGGTTATTGGGGATCATCTTACATATAAGATCCACTTGATTTAAAGGAAGTTGTAGAACTCTTCCAACATCTCTAAGAGCAGCACGCGCCTGAAAGGATCCAAAAGTGATTATTTGAGCAACATTTAAATCACCATATTTTCTTTGAACATACTTAATTACCTCGTCTCTTTTTTCCATACAAAAGTCAATATCAAAATCAGGTAAAGAAATTCTTTCAGGATTTAAAAAACGTTCAAAAATAAGACCAAACTTTATTGGATCTAGATTTGTAATTGAAAGAGACCATGCTACTAGCGATCCAGCTCCTGATCCTCTCCCTGGTCCAACTGGTATTTTATTATTCTTAGCCCAATTAATAAAATCGGATACAATTAAAAAATAACTAGAATAACCCATTTTAATTATTGTATTCAATTCATAATCTAGTCTTTCAAAATACTTTTTTTTAGTTTTAGAGCATTTTTCCTGAGATAATCTTTTTTTTAACCCATTCTCCGAAAAATTTTTAAGTAAAGTATTCTCATCTTCACCATTCGAATTTATTTTTGGTAGTACAGGTTCCTTTTCTTTTAAATAGAATGAACACTTTTTTGCTAAGATAATTGAATTTTCTAGTGCTTCAGGTAGATCATTAAATATGTCTTCCATTTCTTTAACGGTTTTTAAATAAAATTCTGGATTGCTTTTTAATCTATCTTCACTATCAACGTATTTTTGCTGAGCTATACTTAATAAAGCATCATGGGTTTCGTAAAAATCTTTATTTAAAAAAAAGTTCTCATTTGTCGCAACCAAAGGAATATCAAATTTAATAGATTTCATAACTAAATAGTTTTCTAAATCTAAAAAAAAAGGTTTTTTAAAACGTTGAATTTCTAAAAAGAAATCATCTTTGAAGTTTTTTTTAAAAAATTTAATCAAATCGTCTGATAATTTAGGATTTTCTTGAAAATTATTTGTTAATATTCCAAATACTCCACCAGCAAGACAAATTAAACCATGCTTATATTCTAGCAAGTCATTAAAACTTATATGTGGATTGTTTAACTTAGATTTACATAAATAGGCATTGGACACTAACTTTACGAGATTTTTATATCCCTGCTCATTTTTACAGATTAATAGAATATTTCCATCTTTGAAAATATCATTTTTAATTAAAATATTTACACCTATTATTGGTTGAACACCAGATTTTGAACACTCCATACAGAATTCAAGACAACCAAATAAATTATTATAATCACTTATTGCGGCCGCTGGAATAGATTCAGCTTTACAAAAGTCAACAAGCTCATTTATTCTTAAAGCACCCTTAGATAAAGAGTATTGTGAATAATTCCTCAAATGAACAAACTTAACTTTTTTTGAAGTCAATTAAATTTCCACCTTTCATTAGAAAGCTCTTATCTAATTGTTTTATTAGATTAAGATTATGTGTAGCAAATATTGTAATTATCTTCTTTTCTTTTGCCAATTTATTTATAAAACTAAAAACGACTTCAGTATTCTTATCATCAAGACTACCTGTAGGTTCATCTGCCAGCAGAATTGAAGGATCTTTGATCAAAGCTCTGGCAATTGCTACTCTTTGTTGTTCACCGCCAGATAAAAGGCCAGGTTTAAATTTTTTTCTCTCAAAAATTCCTAATAATTCTAGGTAATCATTGGCTTTAGAAATTGATTTACTATAAGAATATCCATCCATAATCAATGGTAGAGCAATATTCTCTTCAACTGAAAAATCTTCTAGAAGTTGATTATTTTGGAAAATGAATCCTATATTTTTTTTTCTAAAATTTACTTTTTCTTCAGCTTTTAAAACATTACAGTCAATACCCGATATTTCAATATCTCCGAATGTTGGATTCTCCAATAAGGCTATAATATTTAAAAGTGTACTTTTACCAGAACCTGATGGGCCTATTATCCCAATAGTTTCTTTATTGTTAATAACTAATTTTAACTTGTTTAAAACAGTAACAGTTACTTGTCCTTGAATATATTTTTTAATTATATTATTAAGTTTAATCAATCTAGTCCCATTTAATTAAATTTATAGGTTCAACCTTTGTTGATTTTATTGAAGGATAAATTGTAGCAAGAAAAGATAAAGACAATGAAATGATGGAAATTTGAAAAATTTGTTTTACATTAATAATAACTGGTAAGTTTGAAAAAAAATAAATTTCCTCTGAAAACAAATTTGAACCAGATAAGAATTCAAAAAAAGTTTTTATTTCATTTATATTTAAACAAAATAATAAGCCCAAAATAACTCCAATTAGCGTTCCTAAAAAACCTATTAAAAAGCCATTTATCATAAAAATCTTTAATAGTTGTAAATTTGAAACTCCAAGAACTCTTAGTACACCTATATCTTTTCTTTTATTAGATACTAAAATCATTAACGAGGAAATTAAATTGAAAGCTGCAACTATAATTATTAATAACAATATTAAGAACATTACATTTCTCTCGATTTCTATAGCATTAAATAGTGAAGGGTTTAATTCCCTCCAATCAATTACTCTTAAGTATTGAGGGATAATATCTTGAATCTGGGATTTGATTGAATTAATATTATCAAAATTTTCAACAACCAACTCATAATGATCAATTCTATTTTCGTTATTTAAAAATTTTTGGAGCAAATTTATCGGAACAAATATTAAAGAAGTATCATACTCATACATACCAATGTCAAAAAAACCAATAACTTTAAAATTAGAAGATCTAGGCAAATTTCCAAAAAAAGTTTCGTAACTCTTTGAAGATAGAATGTTTAAATAATCACCTTCTTGCAGACCAAGTTTTCTTTTTAGTTTCTCACCAACAATAATTCCTTCATTTTTTTTAAAATTACTAATAACTTCATTAGTCAAATTATTTAAAAAAATTTGTCTATCTTCAAAAAAATCTCCTGTTACACCTTTTAGTAAAACTCCATTTGAATATTTTTTAAAATTCATTAAACCTTGACTAAGAACAATTTCATGAATTATTAAATTTTCATTTTTTTTTTTTAAATCTTTGGAAAATTCCTTATTGGCTTTTAATCCACTATTGAAACTAGACTGAATTTTAAGATGACCATTAATTCCTAAAATTTTTGAAGTCAACTCCTCCCGAAAGCCGTTCATTACTGACATTACAATAATTAATGTTGCAACACCTAAAGAAATTCCTAAAAAAGAAAAAAGAGTGATTAAAGAAAAGAATTTTTCTTTAGTTTTGGGATAAAGATATTTCAAAGAAACCCAAATTTCAAAAAAAGAAATCATACATTTTCACCTAGGATATCTATTAATGAGTTTAGTATATTTTCACTTTTAAAATATGTTTCTTTTTTATTGGCTCTATGAATTAAACTTACCTCATTATGTTTTTTAAATGCTTTTCCACAAATAATTTGCACAGGAATACCTATTAAATCAGCATCAGAAAACTTTTTACCAGGACTTTCAGACCTATCATCATAAATTACTTCAATTTTTTTTTTTATTAAATCTTTATATATTTTTTCACAAAATTCCAGACATTCAGTATCATCATGAAGAAGATTTATGAGATGAACCATAAAAGGAGATATATTTTTAGGCCATATAATTCCATTACTATCATTGGAATATTCGATCACTGCAGCAGGAATTCTTGAAACGCCAATTCCATATGAACCCATAAAAGGTTTGAATTTACCTTCATGCGAATCAACCACAAAATTGAATGAATCTGAATATTTACTTCCAAAAAGAAAAATATGACCTAGTTCAATACTTTTAAATGAATTAAAACCACTTTTTTCATTTATCTTTTTAAAATAATCATCAGTGTAGGATTCTAAATTTATTAATTCTTTTAATGATAAGTCGTCATATTTTTTATTAAAAACATCATCCTTAATAAAAATTTCTGATTCTCCTGATTCAACAATCAAATGAAATTCATGAGATAGATTGCCTCCAATTTCTCCACTTGGAGCACGAACTGGTACAACTGGGATATCGAGGTTATTGAATATTTTTAAGTATAAGTTGAAAAAGTCATGGTAGGTTATTTCTCCATTAGTTTCATCTAAATCAAAACTGTATGCATCCTTCATTATAAATTCTCTTGCTCTCATTACTCCAAATCTTGGTCTAATTTCATCTCTAAATTTAGATTGAATATGATAAAATTTTCTAGGAAGGCTTTTATAACTTTTTATGTACTGTTTGCCAATAACTGTAATCATTTCTTCATTGGTTGGACCATAAAGAAGATCCTTGTTATTTCGATCAGTAATTCTCAACATCTCTTTACCATAAGTATCATAGCGTTCACTAGTTTTCCAAATTTCTGAACTCTGTATTGTTGGCATCAAGATCTGATTCACATTATCTATGTCATGAAATAATTCAATTTTATTAATGATTTTTTTTAAAACTCTAAATCCTAGAGGTAACCAACTGTATATTCCTGAAGTTTCTTGCCTTATCATTCCTGATCTTATCATCAGGTCATGTGAACGCATCTTTACATCACTAGGTGACTCTTTAAGTGTAGGAATAAAAAAATTAGAAAATTTCATTTTTAAGCCATGATACTATTATTGATAAAAAAAAAGAGATTATGGTAGTCAAATAAATTTTTCTTTTTAACATAGGGTTTTTTGGTGCACCCGGGTCATTACCTTGTATTGAGTTTTCATCTCGTTCTATACCGAATGGAAGAACAATAAATAAAACTAACCACCAAATAATAACAAATATAACTATTATCTCTAAACCGAACAAATTTACTCCTGCTCAAGTTCTATTAATGTACCATAGAAATCCTTTGGATGTAAAAAGATTACCGGTTTATCATGAGCTCCATTTTTTGGTTTTTCGTCACCTAATATTCTAATCCCATTGGATTTCATCTTTTTACAAGCTTCATCTAAATTTTTTACTTCAATACATATGTGATGTATGGCACCTTTATCATTTTTTTCTAAAAAATTTTTAATAGGAGAATTTTCTCCGTAAGGATACATTAACTCAATCTTCGTATTCTCAAGTTGAACAAATACCACACTTACACCATGTTCTGGATAATCACAAACTTCAGAAACATTTGCACCTAGAACATCTTTATATCTTTTTGATGCTGCTTCTAAGTCTGGTACTACTATTGCTACGTGATTAAATTTAGTTATCATTTGATTATTATAATCTAAATCCTAACAATCTCAACAATGGTTAATGGTTTTAACCCAGTTTTTAATTTTAAATAACTTCTTATTTTTATTTTTAATTCATCACACAAAATTTGGTCATCTATACTTTTAGAAGATATTTCTTTTATGGAAGTTGATAAGATTTCTTTTAAATCAAGCTTATTTGATTCTTCCAATAAAATAGATTTACTAAAAATAACTGGATCAGTTAATAATTCGTCCTCAAGATTCATTATAATATTTACAAATAATTCCCCCTCACTTGCAATAATATTTAAATCTTTTAATAGTTTATCTTCAATCGAAATAATCTTGTTTCCTTTTAAAACAGTTTTACCAGAGAATACTTTTGTAATAATTTCTTGCTTTGAATTTTTATTTAGTTTAACTACATCACCATTTTCGACAAGAATTTGATTTTTAATACCACATTCTTTGGAAAATTTAATATGTTCTAGTAAATGACGATATTCCCCATGAACTGGAATCAAAAGATTAGGAGATACCCACTCATACATTTTTTGTAATTCCTGTTTAGAAGGATGACCTGAAACATGTACCTTTCCATTTGATTGATCTAATAATGTACACCCATTCTTAAAAACAATTGATTTTATTAAATTAATTTTTTTTTCATTTCCGGGAATTTCTCTTGAAGAGAATATAACCATATCGTCCATATGAAGTTTTAGAGATTTATGCCTGCCGCTTACTAATCTACTTAAAGCTGCTCTTTTTTCACCTTGACTCCCTGTGCATATAATAACTAGATCATTATCAGGAATTATTTCAGCCTCTTTTTCAGTTATAATATTATTAAACTCCATTAAAAAATTATTTTCTTTAGCTGATTCATAAATTTTTTGTAATGATCTACCTAAAAGTAAACAGCACTTATTTGAATCTTGTGAAACTTTCAAAATTGTCTCAACTCTTGCTACATTTGATGCAAAACAAGTTATGATAATTTTTCCCTTATTTTTTTTAGAAAAAATTTCTTTAAGATTTTCCCTTACTTCAATCTCACTTCCTGAGGGATCGGAATTAAACACATTTGTTGAATCACAAATCATTACGTCAACACCGTCATTAACAAAATTTTGTAATTTTTTAGGACTCACAGCTTCACCAATTAACGGATGAGGATCGAGTTTCCAATCGCCTGAATGAAATATATTTCCATTCGTGGTTTTAATCATCAAAGCATTAGATTCAGGAATTGAGTGAGTCATTGAAAAAATTTCAATTTTAAATTGATTTAAATCAAGCTCTTTACCATACTCCATTAAATTAATTTGATATTCATTTATTCCAACGGATTCAAATTTTCTTTTTAAAACTGAAGCAGTAAAAGAAGTGGTGTAAATTGGTACTTTTCCTAGTTTCTCAAATAGGTACGGAACAGCCCCAATATGGTCTTCATGTGCGTGTGTTAAGATTAATGCAGAGAGTTTTTCTATTTTATTAGATATAAATTCGATATTTGGCATAATCAATTCGTATGCATTGGAATCATTGTCATTAAAAGTTACGCCTAAGTCGACCATTATCCATTTGTTTTTATAATGGTAAAGTGTGCAGTTCATTCCAATTTCTCCAGAACCACCTAAAGGTATGTATAAAAGATCTTCTTGAGAATAAGTCATGAGAATTTTTTTAAATAGTTATCTATTAAATAATTTAAACCCTTTGAAATAAAAAATTCGTCTAATTTTATTACATTTTGAAAGAAATTTTTAAAATATTGTGCATTACCACCTGTTAGAATTATTTCAAATTTACTTTTTTTTTCAATTTCAATCCTTTTAACTAAACCTTCAATCATAGATATATATCCCCAGAAAAAGCCTGATTGAATAGCTTCTCTAGTATTCCTTCCAACTATTGTTTTTGTTTTTTTAAAATTGACTAAAGGCAACTTGGCAGTACCTTTCTGAAGTGATTTTAGAGATAAGTCTATTCCGGGTGTTATAACCCCTCCATCATAAATACCATTTTTATCTAATATATCAATAGTTGTTGCAGTTCCAAAATCAATAATAATGGTTGAATTTTCGTATAGGTATTTAGCATACAAAATATTAACTAAACGATCATCACCAATTGTCTTTTGATTTTGAAGATTCGTTTTTAACTTACATAGTTTCAATAAATTTCTAGCCTGAAAATAGTTTATTTTTAGTTTTTTTAGTATATCAATGAAAAGTTTTGTTATATCAGGAACAACCGAAGAGATTATTACATTTGCTTTTTTTTCTTTCAAACATAAATTTTTAAAAAAATAAATATATTTTTCTTTTTTTAAATTCAAAACATTAACTTTTGTTGCTTTAATAATTTTATTTTTGTTGAATAAACAAATCATTACATTTGTATTTCCTATATCAATAGTTAGGTTTATCAAATTATTTCTCCATAACTTATTTTTAAAAGTTCATTATCCTTCTCTAAAAACAGTTCACCTAAAGAGTTTATCTTTTTGAAGAAACCTTGATTAATCTGTTTACCAGCAAGTACACTAATTAATGAACTTTTATCAAAAAAATATCCAGATAGTTTTTTACTCAAAAGATTAAACTGAATATTTGAGAAATTATCTAGAAAATAATATAAATTACTAATTATTAAAAAAAAGATATGCAATGGGTCAATTTTAATTCCTAACTCATTTAAAGAAATTGCTGAATAATTTTTATTTTTTAATTTAGAATGCATATTTATGCCTATACCAATTGTAAATTGACTTATTGAACTATCTGAAACATTAGTTTCTAAAAGAATGCCTGAAATTTTCTTAGTATTTATTAAAATGTCGTTAGGCCATTTAAATTTGACCTGAGTAAATCCTAAATTTTTAAAGATGTCTATGAGAATCGATACTACAATTAAATTTATTCTTCCAAGTTGTTTAATATTTATTTTTTTCCTTATTAAAAATGAACAGGTTAAATCCCCTTTTTTACTCTCCCATATTCTTCCTTTTCTTCCTCTACCATACTTTTGATTTTCACAATAAAGTGCCAAATAAGAATTATTATTGATTTTTTGAATTTCTTTAATCTTGTCATTTGTATTTCTGAGATTTTTAAAGAAGTAAAAGTCAAAAAACTTCTTTCCCATTTTACTTTACCGCAAATAAGGATAAAGTAACTGAGGCACACAAATTTAAAAAAAATTGCGGATATAAAACTACAGTCAGATTAAACAAAGCAAAACCGCAAAGCATGTACTTTGATTGCTCATTGTTTATATTGTCTAACTCTTCAACTGGCTCATCAAAAAAAATAGACTTAATTAATCTTATATAATAAAAGGCTGCAACTACTGAAGTCAAAACGGCAATTATAGCTAGAAAAAATAGATTATTATCTATTATTATATTTAAGATTATAAGTTTTCCTATAAACCCAGCCAATGGCGGTATTCCAGCCATAGAAAATAAAATTATTGAAATGCAACCCGCCATAAGAGGTTGAGAGCGATATAATCCATTTAAATCTTTAATTGATGTCACACTAATTTGATCTCTATGCATATTTAATATGAATAAAAAAATTCCCAAATTCATGGTTATGTAAAATATTAGATAAATGCATATCGATGTAATGCCGTCCTCAGAACCAGGTATCAAAGCCATTAAAATAAAACCAATATGATTAATTGTACTGTATGCCATTAATCTTTTAAGATCTGTCTGCCTTAATGCACCTAATGAACCTATTATCATTGATGATATTGAAAGAATAGTTAAAATTTTTCCCCAATCCACAATTATCTCTCCAAATGGATAAACGAGTAATCTTATCAAAACTCCAAATGCAGCAATCTTAGGAAGTGTAGATAATAATGTTGTCACAATTGAAGGTGCACCTTGATAAACGTCAGGGGTCCACATATGAAAAGGTGCAGCTGAAATTTTAAGTGATAAAGATACTAAAATGAAAATTAAACCTACAATAAGCATAGTTGGAGTTGAATACAGTTCAGACATAAAAATACTTATTTCATTAAAACTAGTTGAGCCCACAAGACCATAGACAAGACTTGTACCAAAAAGGAAAATACAAGTTGATAAACTTCCAATTATAAAATACTTCACTCCAGCCTCAGAAGAAATAAAATCATCTCGACTAAAGGAAACTAATATGTAAAGTGAAAGACTTTGAAGTTCCATAGACATAAAAAGTGACAAAAGATCATTAGAAGAAATCATCAATAACATTCCTACAATTGAAATTAAAAAAATTATTGAAAATTCAGGTCTCCTTAAGGACTTTGGATTATGAATATTAAGGTAAAAATATATTATTAATCCAGCACCAATAAGAATCAGTGACTTTAAAAATGAACCAAAAGAGTCCAATATAAAAAAACCATTAAATATTAGCTGAGAATAAAAAATATCTTTGAGAATTAAAAATTGTGAAAAGAAAATTACTATTAAGCTCAAATATCCAATCTTTTCATAACTTTGTTTTTTCATAAAGGGTACTATGAAAAGAATAGACAAAGCACATATAGCTAAAAAAATTTCTGGAATAATTAACAAGTTTTCTCTCTAAAAAATTGAAATCGGATACAATTGTATAATTCTCTCTAATGATGATGTAGTATAACTTAAAATTATACCAGGTTTTATTCCTATGATAAATATAAGCATAATTAATACTGTATATAAACTCACTTCATAAATATTAACATCATCATTTTTTTTATCCATATTTTTGCTTAACTCGCCTAAAAAGACTTTTTTGTATAACATTAGCATATAGGAAGCTGATAATATCACACCCAATGTTGAAATAAATGCAACTAAGGTGTTCTTGCTATATACTGCTAATAACGTTAAGTACTCGCCCACAAAACCAGAAGTTCCAGGTAAGCCAATAGAACCCAGCGTAAAAATTAAAAAAATAACTGAAAATTTTGGTAATTTAATATTTAAGCCTCCAAAGAAACTTATCTGTTTAGTCTTAAATCTATTATAAATACTCCCTATTGAGAAGAATAAAGCTGCTGAAATTATTCCATGGGAAATCATTTGAATAATCGCCCCGTGAAGACCTTGTATATTTGCTGAGAAAATACCTAAAGTTACAAATCCCATGTGAGCAACTGAAGAATAGGCAATAAGTTTTTTCATATCTTCCTGAACTAATGCAATAAAAGAAGTATAGATGATTGCAACGACTGAAAGAAAATAAATAAAAGGTGTAAAAAAAATTGATGCATCAGGAAGAATTGACAAATTAAATCTTATAAAACCGTAACCACCAAGTTTTAGAAGAATACCTGCTAAGATTACAGAACCTTCCGTAGGTGCTTCTACATGTGCATCTGGAAGCCAGGTGTGAAACGGCCACATAGGAATTTTTACAGCAAAAGATGAAAAAAAAGCTATCCACAACCATAATTGTATATAAAAAGGTAGAGTAAAATCTAAGAGTTTAGGAATACTTATAGTACCAAACTCTTGATATAAAAAAATAATCGCAATTAACATCAGGACAGATCCAAGTAACGTGTAAAGAAAAAATTTATATGCTGAATAAATCCTTCTTTCTCCACCCCAAAAACCAATAATTAAATACATTGGAATTAATATAGATTCAAAGAAAATATAAAAAGAAAACAAATCAATAGCACTAAAAGTTCCAATTAAAAAAGACTCTAATAGTAAAAATGAAGCTAGATACATCTTCATATTTTTTTTTGATTGAGGAATAATAAAAATTATACATGCCAAAATCAAGAAAGTAGAAAGTATAACAAATGGCATTGATAATCCATCAACACCAAGGGCAAATCTAAGACTATCACTATTAAACCAAGAAAATGAATTTACAAATTGAAAGTGAGGTATACTTTTGTCAAAGTTTATAGGTAAATACAAAGATAGGAAAAAATTACTAGCACTTGTCCAAAGAGCAGATTTTTTTGATTGATCCGCATTCTCGTCTTTTTCTGATGATAAAAAAATAAAAATTAAACCTATTAAAGGTAAGACGATTAAGATTGGAAGAATTGGTAGACTTATCATTAAAAAATATAAATATAAATGCTAATAAATAAAGTCAAACCAATTACAACAGATAGAACATAATGATAAAGATAACCTGACTGAAGTTTAGAAACCATTAAACCAAAGGAATTTACTAAACGTGAAATTCCATTTGGACCAAGGTTATCAATTAAGTCCATATCAATAGACTTCCAAAACCCCCTACCCAAGTAGATGCAGGGTTTAATTAAAATCATTTGATACAATTCATCAATAAAGCATTTACGGTAAAAGAAAGTTATTATCAAATGAAGTCTTTGCTTAATTACTGGAAGACTTTTGGAAAATTTAAAGTAAATTAGGAAACTTAAAATTAATCCAGTTATTATCATAAATAAAGGTAATTTTTTGATTATATTTGGAATATTTCCAAGAGAGTAGATTTGATTTGTCTCAGAATTGACAAACATAAATTTAGACCAAATCTCTTCTAAAGATGGTCCAACAAATGAGCTGTAAAAATACATTCCGAAAAAAATAGAAAAAAAAGCTAAAATAACTAATGGTAAAACCATTATTAAAGGAGATTCGTGAATATGTGCAAACACCTTTTCATCCGATCGATTCTGCCCGTGAAAAACATAAATCAAAAGTCTAGAGGAATAAATTGTGGTTAATAGAACTCCAAAGATGCCTATAAAAAAAGCGATAAACTTAAAACTCATTTCTGAAAGAAAGATAAATTCTAAAATTAAATCTTTAGAATAATAACCACTTAAAAAAGGTAAACCCATTAAAGCAAATGAACCAATTAACATTGAAGTATAAGTTAAAGGAATTCTGTTATAGATTCCACCCATCTTTTTAATATTTTGTTCATCAGACATACTGTGAATAACCGATCCAGCTGCTAAAAATAGAAGGGCTTTGAAAAAGGCATGAGAGAGTAAATGAAAATATGCAACTGAATATGCCGAAACACCAACAGCCATAAACATATAACCTAATTGACTACATGTGGAGTAAGCAATTATTCTTTTTATATCATTTTGGAATATGGCAACACATGACGCAAATAAACAAGTAATTGATCCAACGATTAATATTAATTTTTTTCCAAAATCAGAAACTTCAATTAAAGGAGACATTAGAATCAAGAGAAAAACTCCAGCTGTAACCATTGTGGCAGCGTGAATAAGAGCTGATACAGGTGTTGGCCCTTCCATTGCATCTGGTAACCAAACGTGAAGTCCAAATTGAGCTGATTTACCCATACAACCAATAAACATAGTGGTAACAATTAAGGTGATTGAGTGAACTTGAAATCCAAAGAAATTGAAATAAGATTGACTATGTGAATTAACTAATAATAAAATTTCATTTATATTAATAGTTCCAAATACAATAAAAATCGTAAACAAAGAAATTAACAGTCCAAAATCACCAACTCTGTTGGCAATGAAAGCTTTGAGAGATGCCTTATTTGCCTCTTCCTTATAGCTCCAGAAACCTATCAACAAATAAGATGTTAATCCAACACCTTCCCAACCAACAAAAAGTTGAATTAAGTTAGAGGATGAAACTAAGAAAAGCATAAAAAAAGTAAATAAACCTAAATAACCCATAAAAATAGATTTTCTTGAGTCTTTAGACATGTACCCAACAGAATAAATATGAATTATACTAGAAATAAAATTAACCATAATGACCATCGATGCAGTCAATAAATTCAGGTTCAGTGACCAATCAATATTTAAACTTCCAGATGAAATCCAATTAGTTAATACGTAACTCTGATCACCATTTATTTGTAATAATATCAATGAAATTATTGAAAATAATGTAGAGGAAATCATTAAAAAACATGATACAAAACTTAAGACTTTGTCTTTAATGAGACCGAAAAAAAAAACGCAAATAAAATAACTTAATAAAGGTAAAAAAATTGACAATAAAAACAATGCTTCACCCTTTTAATTTATTGATTGTGTCAATACTTATTGATCCAGATTTTTTGAAAAAAATAGTTAAAATTGCTAAACCAATTGCAGCCTCAGCAGCTGCTACTACTAATACAAATAAAGCGAAAATTTGACCAAAAAGGTCATCTAAAGTACTTGAAAAACCTACAAAATTTATATTTGTTGCTAAAAGCATCAATTCAATAGACATTAATATTGAAATGATATTTTTTCTGTTAACAAATATTCCAAGAAAACCAATTGAAAATACAATAGAAGACAATATAAGATAGTTCGATGAAGTCATATAATTACTTTAGTTTAATGATATCATTCTTTTTAACTTGTTTCTGTTTAAATATATTTTGTGATCTTACACTTATTTGGTCATTTTGAGCAAGAACAATAGCTCCAATCATTGCGACTAAAAGTAAGAAACCTGAAATCTGAAATATGATAAAAAAATCTGTATACAAATAAAGTCCCAGAGACTTAGTATTTTGATTTCCTTGTTCTAATAAACCTATAATACTTATACCTGAGCTTGAGGGATCAAACAGTTCTATATCTTTAAAAACAAATATTAACTCTGTTAAAAATATTGATATAAGTAAAAGACCTAGAGGAAAGTATTTAAGAAAGCCCTCTTTTACAACGACTTCGTTTATATTTAACATCATTACAACAAATAAAAATAAAACTGCAACTGCACCTACGTAAACAATCACCAGGGTCATTGCCAAAAATTCTGCATCTGATAACAAAAAAATAACTGCTACATTAAAAAAAGAAAGAATTAGAAAAAGAACAGAGTGAACTGGGTTAGATGAAAATACTACAAAAAAACTTGAAATAATTGTTACCGCTGAAAAAAAATAGAAAATAGTTTCTGTCATAGGTACTTTGATTCTTTTTCGAGGTTCTTTGAGATTTCAACTTCCCACCTATCACCATTTTCTAATAACTTTTCTTTGTTATAAATTAATTCCTCTCTAGTTTCAGTAGCAAATTCATAATTGGGGCCCTCTACTATTGCATCAACTGGACAAGATTCTTGACAATATCCGCAATAAATACACTTAGTCATATCTATATCATATCTTGTTGTTCGCCTGGAACCATCATCTCTTGGCTCAGCTTCAATCGTAATGGCCTGTGCTGGACAAACTGCTTCACAAAGCTTACAAGCTATACATCTCTCTTCACCAGACTCATATCTTCTTAATACATGCTCGCCCCTAAATCTTGAGCTTATAAAACCCTTCTCAAAGGGATAATTAATTGTAACTTTGGGTTTAAAAAAATATTTTAAGGTCAGGAATAATCCCGAAATAATCTCTATTAAGAAAAACTCTTTAAATATAAATAAAAACTTTTTAAAATTGGACATTGTTTGTAAAAAAAATATATGTTGATGTGATTATAATCCAAATTAGTGACAAAGGAAGAAATAACTTCCAACCCAAAGTCATTAGTTGATCGTATCTATATCTTGGAAGTGTTGCCCTTACCCATAAAAAAATAAATAATAAAAAGATTGATTTAATTAGAAACCAAATATAGCCAGGAACATACTCGAATAGATACCATTCGAAAGGTGGCAACCAACCTCCTAAAAAGAGTATAGTAGACATAGAGCTCATTAAAATCATATTTCCATATTCACCTAAAAAAAATAAACCAAAAGACATCGATGAATATTCTACATTATACCCTGCTACTAATTCTGATTCAGCTTCAGGCAGATCAAATGGTGCTCTGTTTGTCTCAGCTAATGTTGAGATAAAAAAAATTACAAACATAGGAAAGTGAGGAATCACATACCATAAATTTTTTTGACTCATAATTATTTCTGTCAAATTTAAACTTCCTGCGGTTAATAGAACTGATATTATAATTAGGCCTATTGATACCTCATATGAAATCATTTGTGCAGCTGATCGGAGACTTCCAAGAAAAGCGTATCTAGAGTTACTTGACCAACCTGCCATTATAATGCCATATACCCCTAACGAGGATACGGCAAATATATACATAAGTCCTACATTTATATCAGCAAGAACTATCTTAAAGTCTATTGGAATTACTGCCCATGCTATTAAAGCAAGAGCAAAAGTTAAGATTGGTGAAAGTATAAATAAAAATTTACTAGATTTGTCTGGAAAAATTGTTTCCTTTGTAAGTAATTTAATTCCATCTGCGATGGGCTGAAACAGTCCAAAAGGACCAACAACATTTGGTCCTTTTCTTAACTGCATAGCTCCAATTACTTTTCTTTCAAAGTATGTTAAATAAGCAATAAAAAGTAGCAAAGGAACAATTATCAGTCCGATCTTAAAAATAATTATGAGAATTTCTAAAATCATTTAAAATCTTCAATTTTTATTATTTATCTCAAGTGAACAGGTAGACATTGTGGGAGAGTTTCTACTAACCGAATCAGTCATATAAAAATTTTTAATATTTGACTTTATGTCCTCATTACTAAATTTGTTAGAAAATGATTTTACATCAAAAACCTTTTCAGATTTTAATTCATTAATTTTCATTAAATTTGGGTAAGACTTATACATTAAATTTCTTAAATCTTCGAGTGAATTATAATCTTTGTCTAAACCAATTTCCGCTGAAAGCTTATTAAAAAAATCATAACTATTATCTACATTTTCTATTGGAAGTTTTACTTGTCTACTAATTTGGGCACGTCCCTCTAGATTAACATAAATTCCTTCTTTTTCAGTAAAACACGGCATTGGAATAATAACGTCTGCACGATTAACAGCTTTATCTCCATGATGACCATGATAAATCACAAAAGTATCGATTGGAATTTTATCAAAATCGATCTCATCAGCTGCAAACAAATAGAGTAACTTATATTTACCATTATAGATATCATTAATGTTGTTCCTTTTTAATTTTTTTTTATTATAAAATTCAAGGTCCAATGCACCAACTCTTCCAGAATAATTTTGAAGAACATTAAATCCATTCCATTCTTTATCTTTAAGATTATTGTTGTGGATGTTTAAGATAAAGTTGAAGATACTTTCTGCTTGTGGACTACATAGTGGACCTTGACCTATTATATAAATAGGTTTAGTTGCTCTACTAAGTATTTTTTTTATCTTACTTTGCTGTAAATTTAATAATGAGGAAAAACTTTGACCAAGTTCTGTTGTATTAAAAGAGAGGTCATACTCGTAACCAATTCTTATAACTTTATAGTTAGCACTTTTGTCCAAAGTTTTTTTTCTAATCCTTGCACCAATTATCGGTGCTTCTTTTCTAATATCAGAGCCAATAAGGACACACAAATCAGATTCATCTATACCCGCAATAGAACTGTTAAAAAGATATGAGGATCTTTTGTTTGGAATAAAAAAAGAGTTATCTTGCCTACAATCAAAATTCATCGAACCAACTTTTTCTAAAAACAATTTAAAAGAAAAGATTGACTCACAGTCTAAAAGATTTCCACAAAGAGAAAAAATTTTATCCTTATTTGTTTCAAGAAATTTGGTTCTCAATATTTTAAGAATAGTTTCTTCCGAGCTTTCAGATAAATTACCATCACTTTTCCTTAAATAGAATCTATCTAATCTCTGATGATTAAGTCCGTCATAAGCAAACCTTGTTTTATCAGAAATCCATTCTTCATTAATCTCTTCATTTATTCTAGGAAGAACTCTAAGTATCTTATCTCCCTTTGAATCAAGTCTTATATTACTTCCAACAGCATCAAACATATCAATACTATTTGTTTTTTTTAATTCCCATGGCCTAGCGACATAAGCGTAGGGCTTTGAGGTCAAAGCTCCAACAGGACATAAATCTATTACATTTCCTGATAACTCTGAATCAATAGTTTTTTCCAAAAAACTTGTTATTTCAGTATCTTCTCCTCTACCAATACTTCCGAGTTGATTATTACCCGCAACTTCTTCTGAAAAACGGACACATCTAGTACAATGAATACATCTCGTCATATGTGTCTTTACTAGTGGACCTAAATGTTTGTCTTTTACTGCTCTTTTTTTTTCAACAAACCTGCTTAAGCCTTTACCGTATGCCATAGCTTGATCTTGTAAATCGCATTCACCACCTTGATCGCATATTGGACAATCTAAAGGATGATTTATTAGTAAAAATTCCATTACACCTTTTCTTGCTTTATCAACCATTTCGCTATTTGTTTTTATTTTCATTCCTTCAGCAACTGGCATAGCACAAGAAGCAACTGGTTTTACCGAATTTTCCATTTCTACTAAACACATCCTACAGTTTCCTGCTATTGACAATCTTTCATGATAACAAAATCGAGGTATTTCGATTCCTGCAATTTCACATGCTTGAAGAACAGTTAATCCGTCCTCAACTTCGATCTGCTTATCGTCTATAAAGAGTTTTGGCATAATTAAGCTACATTTTTTTTTTGTATATTTTTTATTATATCTTTTTTAAAATGTTTTAACAAACCCTGGATTGGCCACGCTGCTGCATCTCCTAATGCGCATATTGTATGACCTTCGATTTGATAAGTAACTTCCTCAAGCATTTCAACTTCTTCAACACTGCATTGATTTTCTGCCAACCTATCCATAACTCTCATCAACCAACCAGTACCTTCCCTGCATGGAGTACATTGTCCGCAAGATTCGTGTTTGTAAAACTTAGATAATCTTGCAATTGCCTTTACAATATTAGTTTGTTTATTCATCACAATTATACCGCCAGTTCCAAGACCAGAACCTGCTTCTTTTAAAGAATCAAAGTCCATTAAAACTTCTTCACAATCTTCTTTTGGAAGAAGTGGTACAGATGAACCACCAGGGATTACAGCAAGAAGGTTATTCCAACCTCCTATCACGTCACCGGCGTATTTTTGTATTAAATATTTAAGAGGAACACCAAGCTCCTCTTCAACATTGCAAGGCTTATTTACTTGTCCAGAAATACAAAAAATTTTTGAACCAGTGTTTTTCTCTCTTCCTAAATTCGAGAACCAATTAGCACCCCTTCTAAGGATTGTTGGAATAACCGCAATTGTTTCAACATTATTTACAGTTGTTGGCATACCAAAAACGCCAACATTAGCAGGAAATGGAGGTTTTAATCTCGGTTGCCCTTTCTTTCCTTCTAAACTTTCTATTAACGCAGTTTCTTCTCCACAAACATAGGCTCCTGACCCCAAGTGGATAAATATATCAAAATCTATGTTTGAACCTAATATATTTTTGCCTAAAAATCCTTTTTTATATGCCTCATCAATTGCATTTTGCAAAATATTTGCTTCATTGAAAAACTCACCTCGAATATAAACATAGCATTTGCTGGCTCCAATAGCATATCCAGATAACAAACATCCTTCAACTAACTTGTGCGGTTCATTTCTCATGATATCTCTGTCTTTACAAGTTCCAGGCTCTCCCTCATCGGCGTTAATTACAAGGTAGTGTTGCCTTCCGATAGTCTTAGGCATAAAATCCCATTTCATACCAGTTGAAAACCCAGCGCCTCCTCTTCCTCTTAGACCTGAATCTTTAATAGCATTGATCACATCTTGTTTTTTCATTTTAAGAAGTTTGGACAAATTCTTCCAATCACCTCTTTTAATAGAACTGTTAATAGATACATCATTGTTTCCGTACAAATTAGTAAAAATAATATTTTCTTTTTTGATCATTTTATTTCCTTGGTTCAGTGCCTTTCCTCTTTGATTGTGGGCCATGATTAACTGGCTTATTAGATTGAAATTTATTAATTAATGTATCAAGACTTTGTGAATCAAGATCCTCGTAATAGTTTTCATTGATTTTTACAACTGGGGCATTTACACATGCTCCCAGGCACTCAACATTACTTAAGGAAAATTGACCGTCTTTAGAAACTTCGCCAATTTCAAGTCCAAGTTTTTTTTTACATAAATTTAACATTGAATCTGATCCTCTAAGCATGCAGGGTGTTGTCGTGCAAACCTCAATATGATATTTACCAACCGGTGATAAGTTATACATAGAATAGAAAGTTGCTATTTCAAGAACTTTAATTTCAGGTACATTTATAAACTCAGAAACATACTCTATCGCTTTTTTTGGTAACCATCCATCATTTTGAAATTGAGCGATTGAAAGAAGAGGCATGATTGAACTTTCCTTATAATTAGGAGGATACATTTTTAATATGTCCTTCGCTTTAGATAAATTTTCTTTATTGAAAGAAAATTTTATTGGTTGAATTGATTCCTCAGCAACAATTTTAAACTTACTTTCACTCATCTATCAATCTCACCAAAAACAATATCTAAACTTCCGATTATAGCGACAAGATCTGAAAGCATATGACCTTTTGATAGAAACTCAGTTGCCTGAAGAAATGAAAAACCAGGAGCTCTAATTTTACATCTATAAGGTCTATTACTTCCATCAGATACCAAATAGACACCAAATTCTCCTTTAGGAGCTTCAACACAAGTATAAGTCTCACCTGGAGGAACATGAAAACCTTCCGTGAAAAGCTTAAAATGATTTATTAAAGATTCCATGGAGGATTTCATTTCATTTCTTTTTGGCGGTACAATTCTAGGATCATTAGAAATGCTAATCCCATTTGGAATCTTTTTTAGACATTGCTCAATAATTAAAATTGATTGTCTCATTTCCTCAACTCTTACAAGAAATCTTTCAAAACAATCTCCATTGGTACCCACAGGAATTTTAAAATCTAGTTCTGAATAACAATCGTAAGGTTGATGTCTTCTTAAATCCCATTCTACCCCTGATGCTCTAAGACAAGGTCCTGAAAATCCTTTATTAAGGGCTTCTTCATAACTTATTTTTCCAACATCAACGCTTCTTTGTCTAAAAATTCTATTCGTCTCAAGTAGCTTTTCTAAATCATCTATTTGTTTGGGAAATCTTTTGCAAAAACTTTCTATATCTTCAAGTAAACCATCGGGCAAATCTCTATGAACACCTCCAGGACGAAAGTATGCAGAATGAAGACGAGAACCGGAAACTCTTTCATAAAACTCCATTAAAACTTCTCTTTCTTCAAATAACCAAAGAAATGGAGTCATCGCACCAACATCAAGTGCAAAAGTAGTTAAATTTAAAATATGGTTAAGAATCCTTGTAATCTCAGAGAAGAGCACTCGTATATATTGCCCTCTTATAGGAACTTTAATATCCAAGAGTTTTTCCACCGCAAGAGAATAAGCATGTTCTTGGCACATCGGGGATACATAATCAAGTCTATCAAAATATGGTAAGGCTTGGATATATGTCTTGTTTTCAATTAATTTTTCTGTACCTCTATGAAGCAAACCAATGTGTGGGTCTGCTCTTTCAACCACTTCACCATCAAGTTCTAGTACAAGTCTTAAAACACCATGCGCAGCAGGATGTTGAGGTCCAAAATTAAGTGAGTAGTTTTCTCTTTTAGTCATCTTTATGATCTGATTTTTCATCTCCAGGAAGGTACTTACCCATACCTTCCCATGGACTAAGATTATCAAAGTTTCTATATTCTTGATCCAACTTAACGGGCTCTGATACTACTCTGCTTAGTTCGTTGTCATATCTAACTTGGGTAAATCCAGTTAAAGGAAAATCTTTTCTAAGAGGATGTCCTATAAAATCATAATCCGTTAACAACCTCCTTAAATCAGGATGATCTTTAAATCTTATCCCAAATAAATCCCATATTTCTCTCTCACACCAGCCTGCACATGTATATATTTCATTAATTGAAGGAATTGACTCGTTTTCAGAGAGTTTAACTTTGACTTTCAATCTAAAATTTTTTGAGACACTCAATAAATTATAAACTAAAAGAAATCTGTAAGGATTTTCAGGAAAATCAACTGCGGCTATATCTATTAAACACTCCATGCTTAATGAAGGGTTATCTTTAAGAAATAAAAGAACTTTAGTTAAATCATTTGAGGAACATGATAAATTGATCTCATTTCTTTTTATTGATAAGTCATACTCACAAAAGTTAAGCAAACTTTTTATAAGTTGAAATATATCTTTTATATATTCATTTTCATCTGTTCTCATGATCTAACAATCTTGTTATCTCTCATTATTTTTTTTTGCAACTGTAACACACCATAAAGAAGAGCTTCGGCTGTCGGTGGGCATCCTGGAACATAAATATCAACTGGAACAATCTTATCGCATCCTCTTACAACAGAATAAGAATAATGATAGTATCCACCGCCATTAGCGCAGCTTCCCATTGAAATTACCCATCTTGGTTCAGGCATTTGATCATAAACTTTTCTAAGCGCTGGAGCCATTTTATTTGTCAAAGTACCAGCAACTATCATTACGTCAGATTGTCTTGGACTTGGTCTAAAAACTATGCCGAACCTATCAAAATCATATCTACTTGCAGCAGATTGCATCATTTCAACAGCACAGCAAGCCAAACCAAAACTCATTGGCCATAATGAACCTGATCTAGCCCAATTTATAAGATCTTTGACTTTGGTAATTAAAAAGCCATTTGAACTGATTTGATTATTTAAATCATCAAAGTTTTTGGCATTTATCTTTTTTAACTCCAATCTAATGCTCCTTTCATCCATTCGTAGACGAAACCAATAGTTAAAACTAAAAGAAAAAACATCATAGAAAGAAATCCAAAAAGACCAATTTCATTAAAAGCAATGGCCCAAGGAAACAGGAATATAATTTCTAAATCAAATATAATAAATAGAATTGCTACAAGATAAAATTTCACCTCAAACTTACTTCGAGAATCATCAAAGGGGTCGAAACCACACTCATATGTAGAGTTTTTATCGTAATAAGCATTTTTTTTTCCAACAACAAGTGAAAAAAAGATCGCACCTATGGAAATTGCAAAAGCTAAAACTAGAAATACTAAAATTGGAACATATTCTGTCATAATCATACTTTTTTAATTATATAATAATAATAAAAGTTTTTCACAGTTAATTCTTTAAAATTTCATAAACCCTATCAATACTATATTTGTATGTCCCATAATCCTCACTCAGATTCAATAATTTATTTCTCAAAGACACTATAGCGTTAGAAAGGAAGTCGCAACCTGCCTTTTTAACCTTTCCTTTGTAATGATACCATGAACCACCATCTCCAACTTTACAAAAAGAATCCTCACTAATATATAAATGAGTAATGAGAATAATTTTTGCATTAAAACCTAAAGATCTCATAACATTCAGAGCAAGTGGAATGTTTAGAAGCGGAACCTCATAAATTTGTCCACTACCAGAAATAACTATCGTTTCATTACTACCTAACAGACCTTTTTTAGATTTAGGAGCTACAATAAATATTTCATAATTTTGAAACTTATCAATTTTACCTCCTAATAATGAAAAAGCTAAAAGTTTGGATTCTGCAACATCTGCTATACTCACCAATGAATTTTCTCCAAAAAATAAATTTTTTACGTCCTCTGGTAATAATGATTCAATTATATTTTGCTGGTATCCATAATCATCGTACAAAGATCTAATAGCTTCATCTAATGACATAGGAGCTGGCACTAATTGTGTTCTAATAAAATCTTGAGCTATTTGGTTATCTTTATTAACAGCGTTAGCGTATAATCTTAATATATTGTCAAATGACATTGCATAGGCTCCAATAATTTGATCACCATATAATGAAAAAAATTTGCATTTTGTAGGGTGTTTAAGAAAAACCTTTGATGACCTGTCTATGAGAGATGTTAATGGTCCCTTCCCCAATGAAGTAAAAGTTTCTATTCTAATTCTTACTGGCTTTTCATTTTTTAATTGTTCTGCATAAAATCTGATAGAGTTTGTAGTAACTTCATCAGCTGTCAATGCATTTCCCCCTCCTCTTACTTCTCCGCCCCTACGATCTTCAGGGATAGGGTTAAATTTTTTTAATTTAACATTTAAAAGATTAAGAAGATCCGAATGAGGAGAAGTCTCACATGGATCATCATTGCTTTGTTCTTGCTTATCTCCAGGGACTGCAAAATCAGTTTTGTCATCATCTATGGACTCTCCTGCCTCTTGGGCAAAGAGATTATTTGCCAAAATTAAGTAAAAAAAAAGTATAAGGAATTTATTTCTAAACATTTAAATTTATTATACATTTTAAAATTAATCATTAAATAAAATTCTAAATCTCAACTAAAAAATGGGTGGCGGGAGTGACGGGACTCGAACCCGCGGCCTCCTGCGTGACAGGCAGGCGTTCTAACCAACTGAACTACACCCCCAGACTGGTGGGCGGT
The DNA here is from genome assembly GCA_902563305.1 of uncultured Alphaproteobacteria bacterium. Taxonomy (GTDB): domain Bacteria; phylum Pseudomonadota; class Alphaproteobacteria; order Methylaequorales; family Methylaequoraceae; genus Methylaequor. The sequence continues at coordinate 7,974 of CACEWP010000004.1, read as the reverse complement.
GAGAGGATCGAACTCCCGACATCCACGGTGTAAACGTGGCGCTCTCCCAGCTGAGCTAACCGCCCATAATTCATATGTTTATAAATTATTTTACTAAATTTTAAAACAATTAATTTTTTATCCTTAATAAATGATTATAATACCATTCTTGGAAAATAAGATCATGGAAAAATCATTAAATCTATTAAATGAGAAAATCAAGAAATGTATTATATGTAAAAGGTTAGTGGAATTTAGAGAAAAAATTGCAAATCAGAAAACAAAGAGATTTTCTAATGACAATTATTGGGGGAAACCGGTAACTGGTTTTGGAGACAATAATGCAGAAATTATCATTTTAGGTCTTGCTCCGGCAGCCCATGGAGGTAACAGAACAGGTAGAGTTTTTACAGGAGATAGATCTGCAGAATTTCTTTTTAAATGTTTATATAAAGCAAAAATGGCTAATCAACCCCATTCTACAAATTTAAATGACGGGTTAAAATTAAAAAATGTTTATATGACTCCTGTATTAAAATGTGTTCCTCCTAACGACAAACCTAAACCTGAAGAATTAAAAAAATGTTTTAAATATCTTAGAAAGGAATTTGATTTTCTAAAAAATGCGACTACTTTATTGGCTCTTGGAAAGATTGCATTTGACAGTTGCTTAAATTTATTTGACCTTAAAAAATCTGATCATAGTTTTACTCATGGATCTTTCTATAAAGTAACTGAAAAATTAACTTTAGTTGCATGTTATCATCCGAGCCCAAGAAATGTAAATACTGGAAGAATAAATGAGGCAAAGATGCTAAGTGTTTTAAATAATATCAAGGATTTTAAATCACATCTTAATTAAAAGATGTGATTTTATAAATGTAGGTAAGCTTTAGAAATTAATTAAGTGATTCTTTTAAACTTTTACCAGGTCTGAATTTCGGCACATTAGCTGCAGGAATATTGATTGCAGCACCTGTTTGTGGATTTCTTCCTGTAGTAGCCTTTCTTTTAGAAACTAGGAACGTTCCAAATCCAACTAATCTTATATCTCCGCCACCTTTTAATTCAGATGTTATTGTATCAAATACTGCGTCGACTGCCTTAGCACTATCGGTTTTACTTAAACCAGTATGGTCTGAAACCTTGTTTACTAGATCATTTTTATTCACTCTAGACCCCCTTTTGAATTGTTATAAGCAGCATAATAAATATGCTATCATAATTCTATATAAACATTGAACCTAGTCAAACACATTTTTTAATGTCGTAAAGTATTTTCCTTGGGGTTTATTGGTTTTTCATGTATTCCAATTTTATCTTTTGGGGTTTTGTAGGGTATGATTTTTGAAGTAAATGCTTTTTTAATGATTTCATTTGCGTTTTCAACGAAATGAATTTCAATATTATTTATGATTTCTTTTTCTTCTATTTCAGATAAATCTTTTTTATTTTCTTTTGGAATTAAAACCTCTTTAATACCTCCCCTAACTGCAGCAAGAAGCTTTTCCTTCAAGCCACCTATTGGAAGGACTCTACCTCTGAGTGTTATTTCTCCAGTCATTGCAATGTCATTTTTTACAGACACACCAGTAAAAGCAGACACTATAGAAGTAAACATTGCTATGCCCGCTGACGGACCGTCCTTAGGAGTTGCTCCTTCAGGTACATGAACATGAATATCATTTTTCTCAAATAGTAAGGGGGAAATACCGAATTTGGTAGCGTTTGAATGCACAAAACTCTGTGCAGCTTGAACCGACTCTTTCATCACGTCTCCAAGTTTACCAGTATAAATAGCTTTGCCTTTACCTGGCATGATTACAGATTCAACTTGAAGTAATTCGCCTCCGACTTCTGTCCATGCTAAACCTGTGCAAACTCCTACTAGTGACTTGTTCTCAATTTCTCCATACTTAAACCTTTTGACTCCTAAAAAATTTTCAATATTTTTTTTTGATATAGATATAACTCTTTTATTTTTCATGATAATTGACTTGAGGGCTTTTCTAATTATTTTAGAAATTTCTCTTTCGAGTGATCTTACCCCCGATTCTCTTGTGTAATATCTTATAATACTTTGAATGGCAGTTTCAGCAACTTTAACTTCTTTTCCTTTTATTCCGTTATCTAAAAGCTGTTTAGGAAGAAGATACTTTGATGCAATTTTCAATTTCTCATTCTCGGTGTAACCTGAAATTCTAATAACTTCCATTCTATCAATTAATGGTTGGGGGATATTAAGTGTATTAGCGGTTGTAACAAACATTACGTTAGAAAGGTCATAATCAACCTCTAAATAATGATCATTAAAGTTTTTATTTTGTTCTGGATCTAACACCTCAAGAAGAGCTGAGGCCGGATCTCCTCGCCAATCAGCTCCAAGTTTATCAACCTCGTCTAACAAAAATAGTGGGTTAGAAAACTTAGATTTTTTTAGACTCTGAATTATTTTACCAGGCATTGAACCAATGTAGGTTCTTCTATGTCCTCTTATTTCAGATTCATCTCTAATACCACCTAGCGATACCTTTATAAACGGTCTTCCCAGGGCCTTAGCCATTGATTTTCCAAGCGAAGTTTTTCCGACACCCGGGGGGCCAACTAAACACAAAATAGGACCTTTAGGTTTTTTAACTCTAGATTGAACAGCTAAATACTCAATTATTCTATCTTTAACTTTTTTTAAGCCAAAATGGTCTTTATCAAGTATTTTTAGTGCTTTTGTCAAATTAATATCTGTTTCAACATTCGAGTTCCATGGTATTGAAATTATCCAATCGAGATAATTCCTTACCACAGTTGCCTCTGCAGACATTGGACCCATACTTTTTAATTTTTTAATTTCAGATTTGACTTTATCTTTTGCTTCATCAGATAGGTTTATTTTTTTTATTTTTTCTTCTATCTCAGAAACTTCGTCTTTTGTGTCAGACGACTCTCCGAGTTCCTTTTGAATGGCTTTCATCTGTTCGTTTAGATAATATTCCTTTTGTGTCTTATCCATTTGCCTTTTAACTCTACTTCTTATTTTTTTCTCTACTTGGAGTACCCCTATCTCGTCGTCCATATAATCTATAATTTTTGTGAGTCTGTCTTTTACGGAAAATGTTTCTAAAAGTTGCTGTTTATCAGAAAGTTTATTTCCAAGATGTGCACCCATTGTATCTGCGAGTTTATTAAGATCGGTTATTTGGTTTAATGTTACAAGAATTTCTGGTGGAACTTTTCTGTTAAGTTTAACATAATTTTCAAATTGACTGATTGCTGTCCTAGATAGAGCATTTACCTCCTTGTCATTAGATGTAGTATCAATTTTTATTGGATCAATGTAAGCCTCTAGAAAGTCACCATTTTCTGTAAAATGCGAGATCTTAGCTCTTTCAATTCCCTCTACAAGTACCTTTACTGTTCCATCGGGCAATCTTAAAAGTTGAAGGATGGAAGCAATCGTACCATGATTGTATATATCATCGGAATTCGGCTCATCGACATTTGCATCTTTCTGGGCAACAAGAAAAATTTCTTTTTCAAACTTTTCAGCAAAATCTAATGCCTTTATTGATTTAGATCTTCCAACAAACAATGGAACTATCATATTTGGAAATACAACTATGTCTCTAAGGGGTAAAACACATAATGGTTCTTTATAATTTGTCATCAAGCTTTTTTATTAATAACTTTATTTGATTTATCATAGATATACAGAGGTTTTGAGTTATTCTCTATCACTTCTCCATTAACGACGATTTCATTAACTCCTTCAACGCCTGGTAAATTATACATGGTGTCTAATAAAATATTTTCAAGTATTGATCTAAGGCCTCTAGCACCTGTGGTCCTTTCAATTGCTTTTTTTGCAATTAATTTTAGTGCATCATCTGTAAACTCCAACTTAACATTTTCGAAAGCAAAAAGTTTTTGATATTGCTTTATTAGGGCATTCTTAGGTTTAGTAAGGATTTCAATCAAGCTATCTTCATCTAAATCGTCTAATGTGGCAATCACGGGAAGTCTTCCAACAAATTCAGGGATTAATCCAAATTTTAAGAGATCCTCTGTTTCAAGTTTTTTTAATATATGTCCAATTTCTTTTTCTGTTTTGTCTTTTACTTCAGCCTCGAAACCAATACTCGATTTATCTCCTCTTGTTGAAATTATTTTGTCAATCCCAGCGAAAGCGCCGCCGCAAATAAATAATATATTAGTAGTATCAACCTGTAAAAAATCTTGCTGAGGATGTTTTCTACCACCTTGGGGTGGAACAGAAGCTACTGTTCCTTCCATAATTTTCAGCAAAGCTTGTTGAACTCCTTCTCCTGAAACATCTCGAGTAATAGAAGGGTTATCGGATTTTCTACTAATTTTATCTACTTCATCTATATAAACTATGCCTCTTTGCGCTCTTTCTACATTATAATCCGCAGCTTGAAGAAGTTTTAAAATAATATTCTCAACATCTTCTCCAACATAACCGGCTTCAGTTAAAGTTGTTGCGTCAGCCATTGTAAATGGAACATCTATAATTTTAGCTAATGTTTGTGCTACTAGAGTTTTTCCTGACCCAGTTGGGCCGACAAGAAGAATATTAGATTTAGAAAGCTCAACATCGGAGTTTACAGAAGCATTGTCAATTCTCTTGTAGTGGTTATGCACAGCCACCGAAAGTATTTTTTTTGCATCGTCTTGACCTACAACGTAATCATTCAATAGATTATATAACTCTTTTGGTGTTTCCACGTGACCAGATTTAGGTGAAGAGACCACTTTATTCTCTTCCCTAATGATATCCATACATAATTCAACGCATTCATCGCAAATAAATACAGTCGGTCCAGCTATTAGTTTTCTAACCTCATGCTGACTTTTTCCGCAAAAGCTACAAAAAAGCGTATTTTTATTGTTTTTCGAATCAACCATTAATAACTATATAATTATAAAATATTTTAAATACTGCAACCTTTATTCCAAATTAAAGTTTTTATTATTTTTTTGAATCAGGTCTTTCTGATACTACCTTATCCACAACTCCAAATTTTTTTGCCTCTTCAGCATTCATAAAATTATCTCTATCCATCATTTTTTCTATAACACTTATAGGCTGACCTGTATGTGTTTCATAGATTTTATTTAAACTTTTCTTAAGGTTTATTATTTCTTTAGCGTGAATTTCTATATCGGATGCTTGGCCTTGTACTCCACCGGAAGGTTGATGTGTCATTATTCTTGAATGAGGCAAGCAATATCTTTTCCCTTTTTTACCTGCAGTTAATAAAAGAGAGCCCATACTAGCAGCCTGTCCAATACATAAGGTTGACACATCAGGTCTAATATACTGCATTGTATCGTAAATTGCTAGACCAGAGGAAACAACACCACCTGGAGAATTGACGTATAGAAAAATATCTTTTTTTGGATCTTCAGATTCTAAAAAAAGAAACTGCGCACAAATTACGCTCGAAACAGCATCATTTACCTCACCTGTAAGAAAGATTATTCTTTCTTTTAATAATCTTGAAAAAATATCATACGACCTCTCACCTCGATTAGTCTGCTCAACAACCATTGGAATTAATGAACTCATTATTTTTTCTCCTTTTCTTTTTTTGAAATTAATTCTTTCTCATTTTTTAAAAAATCTGATTTAAATAATTCGTCAATTGTGCATATTTTATCTTTTTTTATACAACTATTTACAACATACTTCATCACCTTTTCTTCAAGTGCAACTCCTCTTAAATTATTCATCAAATTTGGATTGTTTTTATAAAATTCAACAACCTTTTTTTCCTGACCTGGATATCGACTTGCTTCACTTACAACAGCTTGGGTAAGATCTGCGTCCTCAACATTTATCTCATTTTTTTCAGAAATTGAATTAATTATAAGTCCCAATTTGACTCTTCTGCTTGCAAGTTTTTTTAAATCAGAATCTTTTTGATCTTTTTTTTCTGCTTGAGACTTTAAAAAATCAAACTCAGAATCAATCATTTTTGAAGGGATTGAAAATTCAAAATTCTTTAACATTTTTTCTGTAGCTTCTCTTCTCATTTTAAGAAGTGACAAATTTTCAAAATCTTTATTCATCCTTTCTTGTATTTTTTTTTTTAGTTCTGAAAGATTTTTTTCTCCAACTTCCTCTGCCAACTTATCATCAATTGGAACATTCTTAACTCTTTCTTGGATATCTTTTATGTAAAGATTAAATTCAGCTTTTTTTCCTGCAATTTTTTTTTCTCTATAATCTTCTGGAAAAGTAACATGAATTTTTTTTTCCTCACCAGCAAACAGACCTACCATTTGGTCCTCATATCCAGGAATATATTTATTTGAACCTAAAACTACTGTTTCGTCCTTCCCAGAACTTCCCTCAAACATTTTTTTGTCAATTTTTCCTTCGTAGTCAAATAGAATTAAATCTCCAATTTTAGATTTCCTTTTTTTATTTAGTGGTTTAAATCTTTCATGTTTTTCAGCAATTTGAGAAAGTGAATTATCGATATCTTTATCCGAAATATTTAATTTAGACTTTTCAACTATAATTTTCTTCAAATCAAAGTCGGGAATCTCAGGCATAACTTGAAAGCTTACATTAAATTCTAAATCTTTACCTTCTTCAAATTTTTTAATGTCAACTTTAGGTTGAATTGAGGGTTTTAATTTTCTTTCCTTAACTGCCTTAGTTAGTGATTCATTTATAATTTTATCTAGGGTTTCCGATACAACGTTTTGTCCAAATCTTTTTTTAATAATTTCCGTTGGAACTTTGCCTGGTCTGAAACCAGGAAGATTTACTTTATTTTTTAATTCAGAATATTTTTTATCTAATTCTAAATCAACGTAAGTTGAAGGAATTGTAACCGTCCATTCAATCGATAACTTATCTTTATTTTTTATTTCTTTAATATTCATAATTTCTGGTACGGGCGGAGGGACTTGAACCCACACGACATAAGTCACTAGAACCTAAATCTAGCGCGTCTACCAATTCCGCCACGCCCGCTTATAGCATTTTAATAAAAAACAACATTATTTAATTTAAATCAATTATTATTTTTTAAAGAATCAATAACTGAAGGAATTTGATCTAAAAAATCTTCAACCGTAACGTGATTTTTTGATACGGATATTTTATTTTGAATCCACACTGAAGCTAGTATTGCATTGGAAAAATCCATTTTTTGTGCAATTAAGCCAGCTATTATACCGCACAAAAGGTCACCCGATCCAGCTGTTGCTAAATTATTTTGACTCAAACTATTAATCCAAACTTTACCTTTCGGAAATGAGATTACTGTATCATTACCTTTAAGAAGTATAAAATTATCAATTAAATCAGATGCTTTAATACAATTGGTAATTTTTGATTCGTCTGAATAATTAAAAAGCCTTCTAAATTCACCTTCATGAGGGGTGAGTAGTACATTTTCTTTTTTTTTAATTAAATTTATTAAATCGTTTTTAAAGTTCTCAAAAATACTTATTGCGTCTGCATCAATAATTATAGGCCCTTTGAAAGATTTTATAAATTCCAAAACTATGGTTCTATTGTAGTCTTTTCCTAATCCAGGACCAATTACTAGAACATTTTTTTTTTTTAAGTCACTTTTATCAAAAATTTTGATGATTGTTCCTGGTTCTGATTTTAAATAATATTTTAAATTTATTTCGTCCAAAACTATAGTTGAAAGACCACAGCCTGTTTTTCTTGCTGAGTAGGCTACAAGTCTTGATGCACCAGACATCGAACCACCTAAAATTAAAACATTACCCTTATCATACTTATTTGCATTCAAACTATGTCTAGGAATTTCATTCTTAAATTTATTTCTATTTACTAAGCAAATGTCTGGTTCTAAAATTTTTGAACATTCCAAACCTAAATCTAAAATGTCTATCTCACCAGAAAACTCTTTACCAGGTAATAAAAAATAACAAGGTTTTAGAAAATTCATTGCCAATGTTTGATTTGCTTTTATGCAGACTCCCATTATT
>CACEWP010000003.1 GCA_902563305.1 uncultured Alphaproteobacteria bacterium | reverse complement strand
AGTTTGTTTTTTTAGATTAGTTAGCTTGATTTTCAAATCTGGATTTTTTGAAATTGCAGTTGAACATAGAAAATAAGTTAGAATTAAAAAAAATAAATTCCTCATTTTATCAATGGTAAACCATTCATTTCAATGGGAATATCGATATCAAGTAATTTCAAAACAGTTGGGGCAATGTCAGCGAGTTTTCCAGACTCAGTTCTATATTTGACTTTATCACAAATTAGGAATGGTACTTGATTTATAGTATGAGTTGTGCAAGCTAATTGCTTATTAATATCAAACATATTGTCAGCATTTCCATGATCTGATGTCAAAATAAGAGAGTAGCCATTTTTATTACATTGATCAAATATATCTCCAATACACTTATCCACAACCTCAACAGCTTTAGTTGTAGCTTTAATATCTCCTGTATGTCCAACCATATCTGGATTAGCAAAATTAGTTACAATTAAATCATATTTTTGTAATTTTATATTTTCTAACACATTTTCTCTTACTTCAAAAGCAGACATTTCTGGTTTTAAATCGTAGGTTCTTATTCTTGGAGATGGGATTAAAATTCTATCTTCACCAATAAATTTTTCTTCAACGCCTCCATTAAAAAAGTATGTAACGTGAGCGTATTTTTCAGTTTCAGCTATTCTAAGTTGTTTTAAACCATTCGATGAAATTACTTCTCCTAATGTATTGTTTATTTTAATATTTTCAAAAATTGGTTTAATTTTCTTTTTAAGTCTTTTTGAGTATTCAACCATACTTATTGGGTTAGAAAAAATTGGTTTTGTTTGTCTATGAAAATTATTAAATTCATCATCAAAGATAGAAGAAAGCAGTTCTCTTACTCTATCTGCTCTATAGTTTGTTATAAAAAATCCATCCCCTTTTTTTACACCATCATACCCTTCAAAATTTGTTGGTTCGAAAAATTCATCCGTTATGTGCTTCTCATAGCTTTCATCAATAGCAATTAAATGATCTTTTCTTCGTTGAGCTGAACCTTCAATTATTGCTCTGTAAGCTTTTTCAATTCTTTCCCATCTATTGTCTCTATCCATTGCAAAAAAACGGCCGGAAAGACTTACAATTTTAATATTTCCTCTGTTTCCTATTTTGTTTTTTAATTTCTTGAGGTTTTCTATACCGCCGACTGGAGAACTATCTCGACCATCAAGTATACAATGCACAAAAATTTCTGGCTGATTTTCATCTAAAAGCTCTATAAAGTCTAATAAATGTTGTTGGTGTCCATGAACTCCTCCTTCAGAAATCAAACCAATAACATGAATTCTCTTACAATTATTTATTACATTACAAATAATTTCTTTCTTTTTTATTTCCCCATTACTAAATGATTCTGAAATTCTCATTACATCCTGAAGAATAATTCTTCCAGCACCTATATTTGTATGACCAACTTCAGAATTACCAAATTGTCCAATTGGAAGACCAACACTGTTTTCAGAGGCATTTAGTCTAATATATCCAAATTGTTTTGTGAGTGAATCAAAATTTTTCTTTTGTGCTAGGAATATTGCGTTGTGCGAATTATCCTCTCCTAATCCCCAACCGTCAAGAATACATAACATAACTTTTTTCGTCATAGTATTAGCTATTTATGATATTGAGAGTTTTTAATTATCTCAAAGGCTCTATATATTTGTTCAATAAGCATTACTCTCACAAGAAGATGAGGCCATGTTTGATTTCCGAAAGATAAGTTTTCATATGAATATTTAAAAAAGTCATCAAGTCCCTCTTCACTACCAATAACAAAATTTAATCTCCTGCATCCAGAAAGGATTTTATCATCAAGAAACTTTGAAAACTTAATACTAGATAAATTTTCACCATCCTTATCTAAAGCAATAACTTGATCATCTTTTTTTATATATTTAAGAATTTCAATTTTCTCCAATTCTTTCTTTCGCTCTGCTTTATGAGTTCTAATTTCAATTAAATTAATTTTTATTTGAATTCTTTTTCTATAATATTCAAAAAGATTTTTATATTGTTGATTAATTTTAAATTTTCCTAAAGACAATATATTAATTTTCATTTTTAACCAAATCCAACTTTTTCATCCCTTAAATCTATATTTTTCCAAATTTTTTCCAATGAGTAGTGCTCTCTAATTTCTGGTTTAAAAACATTTAGAATAATATCTCCAAAGTCTACAATTAACCAATCTGTGGATTTAAAACCTTCAGTAGAAATAACATTCTTTTTATTATTTTTGACAATATTATTTACTATAGAGTTAAGATGTCTTGAGGATGTACCACTAACGATTATTATATAATCTCCTAACGCACTTCTGTTTTTAATATCAATGACTTTAACATCTTTAGCTTTTAGGTCTTCAAGGTCCTGTAGTATCTTTTTTAAAAGTCTATTTACTTCTATATTTACTTTCATCGTGAATTTCTTATATATGATGATGAACAATGGTTTTTTAAACCACTAATAAATGTCCATAATGGAGGGGTAATTAGTTGCGATTTTTTTGAAAGAATATTTTTGATTCTTGCCTTCCTAAAAAAAAAAAGAGCTTTACTTCTTGTTATATTAAAAGAGTAAGATGGTCGATGAAAAATTGCAATGGGTATGTTATAAAATATTTTTTTCCATTGTTTCCACATATGTAATTTTTCAAGATTATCTGTACCCATCAACCATATAAAATTTTTATCTTTAAATTTTTTTTTTACGTATAAGATTGTTTCTATTGCAAATAAATTCTTTGCTTCTTCTATTTCTAAAAGTTTTACTCTTCTAAAATTTAAAAAACTCTTAACATTTTCAAGTCTTTTTAAATAATTACTACTTTTTTCTTTTAGAGGATTTCTTGAAGTAACAATCCACCAAACTTCTTGAAGATTTAATCTTATCAGAGCGTATTTACTAATGAATTTATGACCTTCATGTGGTGGGTCAAATGTCCCCCCAAGTATACCTATTAATTTTTTATTAGAATTCTTCAAACCTATGGTCTAATTTGACCTTTACCTCTTACTTTGTATTTAAAACTAGTTAATTGTGCAACTCCAACAGGTCCTCTTGCATGAACCTTTGAAGTTGATATTCCTATCTCAGCTCCCATTCCAAACTCTCCTCCATCAGCAAATTGTGTTGAAGTGTTATGCATCACTATGCCACTATCTACATTATTTAGAAAAAACTCTGAAACTTTAGTGTCATCAGAAATTATAGCATCAGTATGACCAGATCCGTAAAAATTAATATGATCAACTGCTTCTTCAACACCTTTTACAATAGTTTTAATTGATACTATCTTATCCAAGTACTCAGTCTTCCAATCATCTTCATCAGCTTCCGACACAGATGGAAAAAAATTTTTGATTGTTTTATCTCCTCTAACCTCACAACCCAAATCATTCAAAGATCGAATAAGTTCAGGAAGATGAGTTTTAACTACTTCTTCATCACATAGAATTGTTTCAGTTGCTCCACAGATACCAGGTCTTCTCATTTTTGCATTAACGACTACAGTTTTGCTTATATCTGAATCAGAAGATTTGTGGATGTAAGTATGGCAGATACCATCAAGGTGTTTTATCACATGCACCCGACTTTCCTCTGAAACTCTTTCAATCAGAGATTTACCCCCTCTAGGAATGATAACATCAACATACTTGTCCATTCTGAGCAAAGCTCCTACAGCAGTTCTATCTGTTGTAGGTATATTCTGTAAGGTGCCCTCGGGAAGTCCAAATTTTTTAATGGATTGATTCATTATTTCTACAATTTTTGACGAAGAATTAAAGCTTTCACTTCCACCCCTTAAAATTAAAGTATTACCTGATTTCAAGCATAACCCTGCAGCGTCAGCAGCAACATTTGGTCTTGACTCATAAATAACACCAATAACGCCTAAAGGTATTGAAACCTTTTGAATTTTCAAACCATTGGGTCTTTCCCATTCACCTAAGCTTTTTCCAACTGGATCTTCTAACTTTGCGATTTCAATCAAACCATCACAAATGCCATCAATTCTATTTGAATCTAGCATAAGTCTATCTAACAATGCTGAATTTAGTTTTTTTTCATTTTCTTTAATATCCAAAGAATTTTTCTGTATGATAATATCTTTATTTTTTCTTAAATTATCACTTGCATGTAAAAGAATATCATTTTTAATTTTGGAGGTGAGCGATGAGACTTTAAAAGAGGCTTCTCGGGCTTGTTTGCCAATCCTGGTAACATCGTTTTCAATTTGTAGTTTTTTATTCATTTAAAGTCAAATAATCTCTGTGAATTATCTCATTTCTTCCATCATAGCCTAAACATGTCTTAATTTCTGATGATTTCTTACCTGATATTTTTCTAAGTTCTACTGAATCGTAGTAAGTGACACCTTTTCCAATTTTCTCACCTTTTATATTTTTAACACCTATTATATCACCTTTATAAAATTTTCCATAAATTTTTTGAATCCCACTTGGTAAAATACTTGCTCCTTTTGAAATAGCTTTTACAGCTCCTAAATCAAGAACAATGTAACCTTCTACCTTAATTTTTCCAGCTAACCATTTTTTAAAACCATTTCCTTTTTTTACTTTTGATTTAAATTTTGTTCCTTTCTGTTTTTTTAGGTATTCTTTAATTGGATTTTTATTATTTCCTTTACATATTATGGTATCACAACCAGCGCTAGAGGCAATCTCAGCAGCCTCAATTTTTGTATACATGCCACCTGTTCCGTAAGGATTGGTTTCGCTACTAGCCATTTTAAAAATTTTTTTATTTATTTCTTTAACTTCCGATACTAACTTCGCATTAAAATTTTTCTTAGGGTTGCTTGTGAATAAGCCTTCCACGTCACTCAATAATATAAGACTGTCTGCTTCAATTATTTGAGAAACTCTTGCTGCGAGCCTGTCATTGTCTCCAAACTTTAGTTCGTCAATAGCAACGGAGTCGTTTTCATTAATTATTGGAATTATATCACATTTTAATAACTCAAATATTGTTTCTCTAGAATTTAAACTTTTCTTTCTATCCTCTGTATCTGAGTAAGTTAATAAAATTTGCGCTACTTTTATATTTTTTTTTTCAAAAAGTTTCTTAAAATTATTCATCAAAATTACTTGTCCACAAGCTGCACATGCTTGTTTTTCATGGATTCTAAGTTTTTCCTTTTTTATTTTTAAATAACTTTTACCTAAGGAAACCGAACCAGACACTATAATTAGAATTTCGATGTTCTTTTTTCTTAAAAAAATAATGTCATCTATAAATGACTTTAACCATACCGAATTAAATTTATCTTTTACAATTAACAAAGAAGAACCAATTTTCACAACAATCCTTTTTGAATTTTCTATCAGTCTTTTATTCATTTGATTAATTCTTCTAAACTTGATTTTAATTTTTGCATTCCAACATTGGAGAAACTTGATACTGCTATAATCTTAGATGGAGTCAATTCCTTTAGCAATTCAATTCTTTCATTAATAGACTTTTCGTTAATCAAATCACATTTACTCAAAAGAATAATTTCTTTCTTCTTAAAAACTAATGGATTATAAGATTCAATCTCATTTCTTATAATTTTATAATTTTTTATTAATTCTTTGAAATCTTTAACCGAAATATCACACAAATGGAGTAGAATGCGACATCTTTCTATATGAGCTAGAAATTTTAAACCCAAACCCACTCCATTCGATGCACCTTTTATTAAACCAGGTAAATCAGCTATTATGATGTCTCTTTCATCTTTTCTATAAATTCCAAGCTGCGGTTTAAGTGTGGTAAATGGATAATCAGCAATCTTAGGTTTAGCATTAGAGAGTGTTTTTAATAGAGTTGATTTTCCGGCATTTGGCAAGCCTACTAATCCAGCATCAGCTATTAATTTAAGTCTAAGCCATACCCAGCTATCCTTTCCTTCAATTCCTAGATCAAATTTTCTTGGTGCTTGATTTGTTGAGGACTTGAACTTTGAATTACCTCTTCCTCCTCCGCCTCCCTTGAGAAAAGTGAACAACTCAAACTCTGATGAAAAATCTTTTATTATGGACTTTTTGTCTTCAGTTAGTATCACTGTTCCAACTGGGACTTGAATAACTAAATCTTTACCTTTTGCACCCGTTTTATTTTTTCCGGATCCATCCTGTCCTCTTTGCGCTTTAAAATGCTGCTTATACCTAAAATCAATTAAAGTGTTTAGATTGGAAACAGCTTTAAATATAATACTACCACCGCGACCTCCGTCACCGCCATCAGGCCCTCCGAACTCAATATATTTTTCTCTTCTAAAACTTACACAACCTGAACCACCATCACCTGCCTTTAGGTAGATTTTGGCTTCATCTAGAAACTTCATTGATTTATCAGATTATTTTTTTTGATCTACGTTTACAAAAAGTTTGCTACGGGCTTTTTTTTCAAATGAAACTATCCCTTCTTTCATTGCAAATATTGTATGATCTTTTCCTATTGATACATTTTTACCTGGATGATATTTAGTTCCCCTTTGTCTGATTATAATATTTCCAGGTATAACAGTTTCTCCCCCATACTTTTTGACGCCAAGTCTTCTTCCTGCACTGTCTCTTCCATTTCTAGTACTTCCTCCAGCTTTCTTATGAGCCATTTGATTCTCCTTGAGAAGTTTTGTTAGTAGGCTGAGATTTATTTTCCTCGGTTTGTTTTTGGGCAGCCTTATTAACCATCTTTATCTCTTCAACTTTTAAAAGTGTAAGGTCTTGTCTATGACCTATTTTTCTCCTGTAATTATGTCTTCTTTTTTTCTTAAAAACTATTATTTTTTTATCTTTTATTTGATCTACAACTTTAGCTTTTATTAATACACCTTTAACTAGAGGAGAACCAATAAAAGAATCACCTTTGTCGTTTTTAAAAAAGATAATTTCTTCAAAAGTAATCGAGTCGTCTTTTTTTAAATTATTTATTCTTGGAAGCTTTAAAAAATCTCCAACTTTAGCTTTATATTGCTTGCCTCTGTTCTGAAAAATTACCATCATACTACCTGTTAATGATTGAATATGTTTATACAACGTAGCTGATATTTATCAAGGAGTTTTTATGAATTTATTGATAATTAAGAAATTTTTTCTTGTTAAAATAAGATTTATTGTGTTATTTAACTTTTAGTAACGATTTTTAAGTTATGACAGATATAGTTATTACAACAGCAAAACGTCTTCCTATAGGAAAGTTTATGGGAAGTTTATCGGGTTTTTCTGCTCCAGAACTTGGAAGCTCCATTATAAATTCGTTAGTAGCAGAGGCAGGTTTATCAAAGGACTTGATAGATGAAGTTATAATGGGTCAAGTGCTTACTGGTGGTTCAGGACAAAATCCTGCAAGACAAGCTCTAATGCTTTCCAAAATTCCTGACAGAGCAAGTGCTCTCACCGTGAATCAAGTTTGTGGTTCAGGTTTGAGATCTGTAATAATTGGTTTTCAATCTATTTCTTCCGGTAACAGTGAAGTTGTTATTTCTGGAGGCCAAGAAAGTATGACTAATGCTCATCATACAATTAATGTTAGGAATGGTTTAAAAATGGGTGATGGAAAACTAAAGGATAGTATGATTGTTGATGGATTATGGTGCGCAATGAATAACTATCACATGGGCACGACTGCTGAGAATATTGCAGATAAATTTGGAATATCTAAGAATGAGCAGGATGAATTTGCGACAAATTCTCAAAATAAAGCTGAAAATGCTCAAAAAAATAATCATTTTAAAAATGAATTATCTCCAATTATTATCAAATCTAAAAAACAGGAAGATTCATTTGAGGTTGATGAATTTCCAAGACATGGGACTACTCTAGACAAAATAAATTCACTAAAACCTGTCTTTGAAAAAAACGGGACTGTTACAGCAGGTAATGCTTCTGGACTAAATGACGGTGCTGCTGCTGTATTAATGATGAAAAAAGAAAAAGCAATTGAATTAAATTTAAATCCAATTGCAAAAATTGTATCTTTTGCAACAGTAGGCGTTGATCCGTCCATTATGGGTATTGGTCCTGTTCCTGCTGTTAAACAAGCCCTAAAGCACGCTAATTGGGATATAAAGGACCTTGATGTTATAGAAGCAAACGAAGCTTTTGCTGCTCAATCACTAGCAGTATCAAAAGAACTAAAATGGGATATGGATAAAGTAAATGTGAATGGTGGTGCGATAGCCTTGGGTCATCCAATAGGTGCATCTGGTACAAGAATATTAGTTACTTTAATTCATGAGTTGCATAGACAAAATAAGAAAAAAGGAATCGCCACTTTATGTATCGGTGGAGGACAAGGTATCGCGGTTTGTGTAGAGAGGGAAGAATGACAAAAATTGCTTTGGTAACTGGGGGCACAAGAGGTATAGGTGCGTCAATTTCACAAAAATTGAAGTCTTCAAATTTTAAAGTTATAGCCAACTATGCGTCTAATGATGAAGCTGCAAAATCATTTTCAGAAGAATTTGGTATTGAAGTTATGAAATGGGACGTAAGCGATCATAATGATTGCAAAGAATTTATTGATAAAATCTATGAGCAACATACAAGTATTGATGTACTAGTAAATAATGCTGGCATTACAAGGGATGCACCGCTTCACAAAATGAACCTCGAAAATTGGCAAAAGGTTATTGACGTAAATTTAAATTCTGTCTTCAATATGACATCATTAGTGATAAATAAAATGAGAGAAAATAACTTTGGAAGAATAATTCATATTTCATCTGTTAATGGACAAAAGGGTCAATTCGGTCAGACAAATTACGCAGCAACAAAATCTGCACTTATTGGTTTTTCTAAATCTTTAGCTTTAGAAGGTGCTATTAAAGGAATAACATCGAATGTTATATGTCCAGGATACATAAATACTGAAATGGTCTCTGCAATAAGAGAAGATATATTAAAATCAATTATTGACACAATACCAAACAAGAGACTTGGAGAAGCAGAGGAGGTTGCAGAAATGGTAGACTACCTGGTGTCAGAGAAAGCCAGTTACGTTAATGGATCAACCTTTTCAATAAATGGAGGTCTTTGGATGGACTAGAAATCATCCTTCATTATCCTGATTCTTTTAAAATTTTCTACCAATGACATATTTTTTAAATTAATTGATTCTAAATACTCTTTATCATCAAATCTAAAAAACGGATTCAACTTCAACTCCTCTCCAAGTAAACAAGGAATGGTGGGTAAAGATTCAGATCTTTTTCTTTTAATTTCACTAATTTTTTTTTTTAGAAGTGAATCATTTGGATTAAGATGCTTTGCAAAGTTTGCATTAGATTCTGTGTATTCATGTCCACAGTAAATTTTTGTTTCTTTTGGTAAAGAGCGTATTTTTAAAATCGAATTGGTCATCTGCTCATGAGTACCTTCAAATATTCTCCCGCATCCTAGAGAGAAAACTGTATCACCAGAGAAAAGAATTTTCTGTTCTTTGAAATAAAAACATATATGACCTATGGTATGACCAGAAGTTTCTATTATAGTGAATGAAGAATCACCTATTTTAAAAGTGTCATTTTCTTTTAGTTTGATGTCAATTCCAGGTATTCTATCTTGATCAAAAAAATTTCCAATTATCTTACAATCATGTTTTTTTTTTAATTCAATATTTCCACCTACATGATCGCTATGATGGTGTGTGTTAAGAATAAAGTTTAGTCTTATATTTCTTTCTTCTAAAACTTTTTGTACATCCCCAAAAACTGAGGGATCAATACAACCAGAAACTTTAGACTCTTTATCAATAATTAAATATGTATAATTATCTAACAAAACCGGGATTTGAATTATTTCTATCACTTAATTTTTTTAGCAATTTTTCTAACTTTTGGAAACACTAAATAAAACCTGATAGGCTAAAAGATTAGATAAAAAATTAACACCCATTTCGAACCCTTTCTCGTTTAGACAAATAAATTCTTCAATATTTACATTGTTTTCGTCACAAAATCTTTTAAAATCAAGACAAGTACACAAGTGAATATTAGGAGTATTATACCACTCATATCGAAGAATTTCATTCCTTGGCATTAATCCGCTTATTAAAAAATCTCTTCTTACCTTCCAATAACCAAAGTTGGGGAAAGAGATAATAGCTCTTTTACCTATCCTAATAAGATTTTTTATAACAACATCAGGAAAAATTGTAGCTTGAATAGTTTGGCTTAATATGACAGTACTAAAAGCATTATCAGGATAGTCATCTAGATCATAGTTTGCATCGCCTTGAATTACAGAAAGACCCTTCTTAACACATTCGTTTACTCCTGATTGGCTTATCTCTATACCTCTGCAATCAGCACTTTTTTTTTTTGAAAGATAATCTAAAAGTTTGCCATTTCCACAACCAACATCAAGAATTTTTTCCTTCATATGGATAAGTTTTGAAATTACTAATAAATCATTTCTTAAGTTTTTACTCATATACCTTGTTGACCGATCTGTCCTTCTATAAAACCTTTGAGAGTTGCATGAAACTCAGGTTCATCTAATAAAAAAGCATCGTGGCCTTTATCCGTTTTTACCTCAACAAAACTTACCATTGAATTTGAACTATTCAATGATTTGATAATTGTCTTGGTTTCCGATGTAGGAAAAAGCCAGTCAGATGTAAAGGTAAAAAAACAAAATTTCACATTTGTATTATTGAAAACCTTTGAAAGACCTCCTTTTTTTATAGATAAATCAAAATAATCCATTGCTTTTGTTATATAAAGGTAACTATTAGCATCAAACCTTTCAACAAATGAACTTCCCTGGTGTTTAAGATAACTTTCGATTTGAAAGTCTGTATCAAAATTAAAGGAAAAAAAATCACTGTTTTGAAGATTCCTACCAAATTTTCTTTGAAGCGCATGTTCGGAAAGATAAGTTATATGGGCAATCATCCTAGCAACAGATAGTCCTCCTCTAGGACCGACTTTCTTTTTATAATAATCACCCCTATTCCAACCAGGGTCAGCCATAATAGCTTGTCTCCCTATTTCATGGAATGCTATATTTTGAGCAGAATGTCTATATGATGTCGCTATAGGTATTGCAGCATTTATTTTACTTTTAAATTTGGTTGCCCATTCCAGTGTTTGCATGCCACCCATTGAGCCACCTATTACAGCAAATAATTTCTTAATACCCAACTTCGAGATAAGCTTTTCTTGAACTTTTACCATATCACTTATTGTAATGACTGGAAAATTCAACCCGTATTCTTTTTTTGTTTTGGGATTTTTTGATGAAGGGCCAGAACTCCCCATACAGCCGCCTAATACATTACTGCATATTACATAAAAAATATTTGTGTCAATGACCTTTCCAGGACCAATCAAAATACTCCACCACCCTTTCTTCTTTGTTAGTGGATTAATACCTGAACAAAATTGATCACCTGATAAAGCATGACAAACTAATATTGCATTCGACTTATCTCTATTTGGTTTACCAAATGTTTTATATGCAACCTCACATGAATCTATATACTTTCCTGAATCGAGTTTAATTGATTCTTTTATTTTCAGTATTTCTGATTGAATTGAGGCTTTCATTAACTTTATATTTAATTGTTTGACTTAAAACGCATCATAACTATGTTGATAAAGTAGTCAAAATAATTTTATTTTGAAAGTAAAAATTTATGCCTGATTTTAGTTTCGAAAATTTAATCAAACCATCAATAAGCAAAATAGAAAAATATATACCAGGTGAGTCGCTAGATCTAAACAAAAACCCAAAAGTGGTCAAATTATCCTCTAATGAGTCACCATTCGCAATACCAAAAAAAGTTTACAATAAAACACAAAAATTAATTTTATCATCAAATTTTTACCCAGATGGAGATTCTAACGATCTAAAAGAACAGTTATCTAAAACTTTCAAACTTAATTATAAAAATATAGTCTGTGGAAATGGATCAGATGATATTTTATCTATAATAGCTCAAACTTTTTCCAAAGAGGGGTCAGAAGTTATCTGCAGTGAATATGGGTTTACATATTATCCAATCATTGCTAAAGCGGCTGGATGTAAAGTAGTTACAGCAAAATCACAAGATTTAAAAGTATCTTGTGATAATATGCTAAAATGTATAACCAAGCGCACTAGAATTATTTTCATAGCTAATCCAAACAATCCTACAGGTACAATAATATTTAAAGATGAACTGGAAAGATTTCTAAAAAAAGTTCCCAAAAATATTATTGTGGTTTTAGATGGAGCATATTCCGAATTTATCACTGATAAAAAATATACCGATGGCATCGACTTAATTAATAAATATCAAAATTTAATTGTAACAAGAACTTTTTCAAAAATTTTTGCACTTGCGGGTTTGAGACTTGGATGGGGATACTCAAATCAAAGAATAATAAACTTATTGGAAAAAATAAGGGGACCTTTTAATGTAAATAAATTAGCACAAAGTGTTGGAACATTGATGCTGAAAGAAAAAAAATTTTTACAAAGATCTATTAGTCACAATGACAGGTGGAGAAAAATTCTTCCAAATAAAATAAATCAACTTGGGCTAAAATCTTATGAAACATTTGCAAATTTTGTTTTAATAAAAGTGGATCAAAAAAAAAATTCCAAAAAGAAAATTCTTGCTTTTTTAAAAAAAAAAAAAATTATAGTAAGAGATCTTAACAATTATGGATTAAATGATTTTTTTCGAGTTTCTATAGGCTCATCAAAAGATCTAAAGAAATTTTTAACAGAACTAAAAAATTCTATTACAGTTTAAAAATGTTTAATGAAATTACAATAATAGGACCTGGACTTATTGGGGCATCACTGGGTCTTGCAATAAAATCAAATAAGTTATGCAAGACTATTGTTGGAATTGATCGTTCAGTAAAAAATTTAGAAGATGCATTTAGGATTAATGCAATTGATAAAAGAAGAAAAATTATAGATGGAAGAATACAAAAAAGTTCTATAATTTTTATTTGCACCCCAGTCAGTACTATTGATAAAATAATTAACGAAATATCACTTTACTCAAATAAAGAACAAGTTATTTCTGACGTTGGTTCTGTAAAAAATATTTTTAAAAAAAAAACCCTTAATTTAAATGAAGTAAAATTTTCTCTTGTGCCTGGTCATCCGATAGCTGGAACAGAACATTCTGGAGCCATTAACTCGCAAAGAAATCTTTTTAGAGATAAATGGTGTATTCTCACTCCCTTAAATAGAAATAAAAGATCTATTAAAATGATTTCTGAAATTTGGAAGAATATCGGTATGAAAATTTCAATTATGCAACCAAGTGAACATGATAAAATAATGTCTATGACCTCGCATCTTCCTCATTTGATAGCATTTACAATTGTTGGAACAGCTTTTAATTTAAATATTAAAAAAAAAAACGAACTTATTAATTTTGCGGCTGGAGGGTTCAAGGATTTTACTAGAATTGGCTCCTCAGATCCAAAAATGTGGACAGATATTTTCTTAGAAAATAAAAATTTTTTAAAAGAGACTCTCGAGTTGTTTTTAAGGGATATAAAAAAATTTAAATATTTCATAGAAACGAATCAGTATGATGAAATTTTTAATTTATTGAAAAGAACTAAAGAAATTAGGAAAAGTATAATTAAAAAAAAAATATAAAAAATTTACTTATAAAAATGATTTTCCAGAATATTCAAAAATTTTTTCTTATCTAATTCTTTCTCTATAAGAGGAAAGATACAAACCTTTATTTTTCCGCTTTTCTTTTTAAATTTTTTATTTATCCAATATTTTCCTGAATCTAATCTTACAGGAAGTATTGGCAAACCAATATACTTATGAATAGCATAAACTCCGGAATTTAAGTCTACTCTTTCTTTAGGTTTTAACCTAGTTCCCTCTGGGAAAATAACAAAAATATTTTTACTTTGTTTTGTTAAATTTTTCATAGATTTTAGAATAAATTTTAATGAATCAAAGGCTTTATTTCTTTTAACAAAAATAAACCCTAACTTTTTAAAATATCCAGAAAATATTGGAATTTTTTTTAACTCATGTTTAAGAATAAAAACTGAACCTGGAAAAAACGATCCGAAGAAAAAAGTTTCCCAAGCTGACTGATGATTACTTGCAACAACAAATGAACCAGATTTTGGTATATTATCAGACCCTCTGATTTCAAAACTAATACCTAGAATCAATTTAGAAAGCTTTATGACAGTTGTTGTCCAAAAACTCGCAAGAAAAACCACAAAATTCTTATTAAAAAACCTTACAGGAGAAAAAAATAGAAAAAAACATGTCGTTCCTGAATAAAAAAAAATATAAAAAATTAGGCTTCGTAAAAAGTTCATTATAAAGATAGTATTGTGTATATAACTTTATAAAATTCTAAGATTATTAACTTAATATGAAAAAAAATATTTTCATTTATTAGAATTTTATACTTAGCTGGGACTAGCATTATCTCTTTATTATCAATAATATTTTTAAAAATAAGATAACTTCTTGGAAGATGATAGTAAGAACTGACAAGTATCAGATTATTTATTTCTGAATTATTATTATATAACCAATTTTTAACTTGGTAAGCATTCTCAATTGTATTAGTAGCATCTTTATCATAGAAAACACAACATAGTTGATTTTGGATTTGCTTATCAATCATTTGCTTTACCTCTAATTCAGACTCCCTGAATACACCAGAAATAAAAAGAAACTTCCCATGTTCATTATTATATAAATCAATTCCTTTTTGTATTCTTCCTTTACCACCAGTTAAAACTATTATTGCGGAATTGTTTTTAGATGAAAATGATTCGGAAAAATAATATTTTTTTGGAAATGTGTTAAAAATCAAAATTAACCACCAAGCAAACATTATGAACTTGATTAAGAGAAAAAAAATTACAACTTTTTTAAAATTTATCAAAAAATCTTTTCTCAAAAAAATAAAATAAATAAGACATTAGAAAACACAACAATAAAACCAAAAATATTACAATAAACAAGATAAGTATAATGAATGTTTTAATATTTATCTCTAGAAAAAAAGAAGTATTAAAAAAACCAAAATTTGCACCAAATAACTTCATTAAGAGAGTACTTACTGCGTAAACAAAAATAATACTTAAGATTGCCCCGGGAATTATTTTTTTCACAATACTATGTGAAATATTCTTTGATAAATCAAAGCTACTAGCACCCATTATCTGTAACATTTCTAGAAATTTAAAGTTACTAATTAGTGCTGCTTTAACAACATTCATAACTAGAAAAGCAAACAAAGTTATTATAACGGAGCACATCATAAAGATTATTAATTTTATTCTATTTACTACAGATGAGATTTCATAAAGTTCGTCTTGATGAGAGTATTTCTCTATTAGTCTATTTTCTGAAATATTTATAATTGAGGTATAAACCTCATCGATTAAATCTTTATCATCGGTTTGAATTTGAAAAATGAAAGGAAGTTTTAATCCAGACATGTTAGAAAAATTTGTCAATCCTAAGCTAGCTTTTATAATTTCATTCTCAATAATCTTAAATTTTATTCTATCTGACTTATTTGAAAGAAAGCTTTCAATATTTTCAGTTATGCTTAATGGTATTTTTTTTTCATTAGTTAAATTACTTATTATAAAAGTTGTTTTTCTTGATTCGGACTCAAGCCAGTTACTTGAAAATTTATAGAAATTAAAATAAATAGCAATATGAATAGTTATTAAACTTATTATTATAAATGACATACCATGAAAAAATTTCTCCTCGTCTTTTAGTAAAGTTTTTTTTAAAATTTCTTGAAAATGGATCATCTACTTATTGTAATTCTAAAGACTTATGAGGTAGGTTTATATTTTGATTGCTATTCGATGTCATTATAACCGTTGTGCCAATTTTACTAAGAGATTCGAGAAGATAAAAAATTTTTTTTTTGGAAATATCGTCTAAAAATATTTCTGGCTGATCGGCAACTATTATTTTGGGATTGTTTATCAAAGCTCGAGCTATAACGACCTTTTGTTTTTGACTGTTAGATAAATTTATTATTTTTTCATCACTAATATCTTTTAAATCTAGCCAATCTGAAATTTCCTTCATTCTCTCAGAGAAATTAGTTCTAATTCTTTGAATTTGACTTGCTAATTCTATATTTTGATGAACCGAGAAAAAAGGAATTAAATAATCATTTTGAAGTATAACACCCATCTTTTTTCTAAATTCTGTGATTATAACCTTTGATTCTTCAGTAACTTTAGTTCCGTTCAAAAACAATGAACCCATTGACGGTAATAATTTTAAATAAAACAATTTAAGCAACAATGATTTCCCTTTAGCATTTGAACCTTTAATAATTAGGAAATCTCCGCGATTTATTTTTAAACTAATATTCTGAATTTTTTTTTTTTTTGAAAAAATAGAAATATTATCTAAAAAAAATATTTCACTCATTATCATTTATTTGAAATATTAATTTTTTCTTTTTTAATAAAAATTTCGTTTGCCTTTTCTCTTAAGTTATATCTTGATGCCATACATGAACTATATGCTCCCGTTGATAAAATAGCAACTAAATCATCTTTCTTAAATGAATGATTTTTAAGTTTATTAATAAAAATATCACTTGTTTCGCATATTGGACCGACTATGTCCGAGGGTTTGTCTTTTTTAATTTTGGAGATTTTAACAGGAATTATTTTATGTATTGCTCCGTATAAAGCTGGCCTAATTAAGTTATCCATTCCAGCATCAATTATAGTAAAGTTTTTATCAATGCCTTCTTTAACTCTTATAACTCTCGATACAATTATCCCCGATGATCCAACTAAATATCTTCCTGGTTCTAAAATTATTTCTAAACCTAAATTTGAAAATATTTCTTCAATCAATTTTGCATAGGATTTAATGTTAATAATTTTATTTTTCTCATTATACTTTATCCCCACCCCTCCTCCAAGGTCCAAGCATGAAACCTTGAAACCAATAGCTCGCAGATTTAAGATTATTCCTTTAATCCTTTTAAATGCTCTCTTAAATGGTTCTAAGGTTTCTATCTGTGAACCTATATGGATTGATAAGCCAATAATATTTATTAATTTATTTTCTTTGTATTTCTCAAAAATGCCTTGAATATTTTCGTCAGGTATTCCAAATTTGTCCTCTGACCTTCCAGTAGAGATTTTTTCGTGTGTTCCTGCATCAATATTAGGATTAACTCTTAAACAAATGTTAATTTTTCTTCTTAACTTTTTACATAAAAAATTAATTTCTTCTAGCTCTTCTATACTTTCAACATTGATCTGCTTAATTTTTTTTTTTATTGCAATCTCAATTTCCTGAGTTGTTTTACCCACACCAGAAAAAACAATTTTATTCTTATCAAATCCATTAGATAAGGACTTTTTCAATTCTCCAGAAGACACTACGTCAACACCTAACCCCAAAGCTGAAAAAGTTTTTATTATCTCTTTATTAAAGTTTGCTTTAAGTGCATAACAAATTAATGGTTTTATTTTTTTAAAGCTATTCTTTAAAATTCTATAGTTATCCTCCATTTGTGAAATTGAATAACAATACAAAGGTGTATAAAATTTAGTTGCAACATGAAGTAATGAAATATTTTCCAAAAATAGTTTATTATTTTTGTAATTAAGATACTGATTGTATTCTGAAACTTTATTCATTATTTTCAGGATAGTTTTTAGGGTAATCACTTCCAGGATACCTATCAAGAGACGACTTTTTCCCGCAAGACAAAATAGAAAATAAACAAATTACTATAATTAATTTTATAAAAGTATTCATAAACGATCAAATTTTTTTTTTTGCTCTTTTTATTGCTTCCTTTACCTCACTAGAACTGGTTCCTCCGTAAGATTTTTTATTTGAGACTGATCTTTCTATAGATAAAAAGTTAAAAATATCTTTAGTAATTTTTGGTTCTATTCTTTTTAAATCTTGTAAAGATAAATCACTTAATTTTTTTTTTTTTTGTTCAGCCATTAAAACTATTTTACCAGTCTTTAGATGTGCTTCTCTAAAAGTTAAATTAGTATTCATTACCAACCAATCTGCAAGATCTGTTGCTGTGACAAAACCAATATTTGCAAGATTATACATTTTTTCTTTATTTATGTTAACTAAACCTATCATCTCATTTACTATATCAAGTAATAAATCTATTGTTTCATTAGCATCAAAAACCGGCTCTTTATCTTCTTGTAGATCCTTGCTGTAGCCACTAGGAAGACCTTTTTGAATAATCAATAAATTTAATAGAGATGAATAGATTCTTCCACATTTTGATCTAACAAGTTCAGCTGCATCTGGATTTTTCTTTTGAGGCATTATTGATGAGCCAGTACAAAGATTGTCTGGAAATTTTAACAGATCATAAGCACTACTTGACCAAATAATAAAGTCTTCAGCCAATCTTGAAAAATGCATACTTAAAATTGATAATAAACTTAAGAACTCTATCATAAAATCTCTATTTGATACACTATCAAGGGAGTTTTCAGTTGGTTTTCTAAAGCCTAAGCTTTTTGCAAGTTCTTTTCTATTAATCTCAAAAAAATTTGTTCCTGCTAAAGCACCAGAACCCAATGGACACTCATCAATACCATCTAAGAGCTGAATTGCTCTTCTTTTATCTCTTTCAAACATTTCAAAAAAAGATAGAAGATAATGTGAAAACAATATTGGTTGTGCATTTTGAGAGTGAGTAAATCCGGGCATGATTACATCCAAATTATTTTCTGCTTTTTTAATTATAGTTTTCTGAATTTTATTGATTTTAAAAATTAAATAGCCAAGTTTACTTTTAATCCAAAGTTTAATATCAGTTGCAACCTGGTCATTTCTTGATTTTCCTGTATGAATTTTACCTGCCAATTTTCCAATTTTCTTTTTTAATGCCATTTCAATGTTCATGTGAATATCTTCGTAGGCGTTTGAAAATTTAAATTTACCTTTCTTTATATCTTCCTTTATCTGATCTAAACCAATTTTAATCTTTTTATATTCTTTTAAGCTTAGCAAATTTGCTTTATATAATGACTCTACATATGATCTATTTAACATAATATCTTCGTTTGCTAATTTATAATCAAATTCAATCGAATCATTTATTTTTTTTAAGAGATTAGAAGATTTTTCATTGAACCTCCCTCCCCAAAGTAAGTTTGTTGTTTTTTTCATCTATGTTACTATATCAATATGAAATATTTGTTCATCGTTATCATTTTTGTTATTTCAAATCTATCCCATTCATATGAGAACAATCAACTATTATTAAATAATGAACCTAAAAAAGTTGGTTCTATTGAACTCAGAACACTGGAGGGAAAAAAAATCAATATTTTTAATACAGAAAAAAAAAATATATATCTAATTAATTTTTGGGCTACATGGTGTCCTCCTTGTATTAAAGAAATTCCCGAACTTCTTAAACTGGAACAAAAATATAAAAAAGATATCAGAGTTATTTTTATATCAGTAGATTTGAATCCTAAAAAAGCTTTGCCGAAGTTTCTTGAAAAAAAAAAATTAGGTAACATTGAACCCTTTTTAGATAACAAACTCGAGCTTGCAAAAAAACTCAAAGTTAAGATTATGCCCACAACTTTAGTCATAGATAAGGATTTGAATGAAATATCAAGGGTTGAAGGGTATATTGATTGGCTTGACAATAAGTTCTTAAAAGAATTTGAAAAGCTTCTATAACTTTTCTTCTAGCTTGGGTAGTAGTTCAAAAAGATCACCAACTAAGCCATAATCAGAAAAGTTAAATATGGGTGCTTCTTCATCTTTATTAATACAAGCTATGTACTTTGAGTCTTTGATGCCAGCAATGTGTTGAGTTGCTCCAGATATGCCAACGGCTATATATAAATCTGGTGCGACAATCTTACCGGTTTGTCCAACTTGCCAATCATTAGGAACAAATCCCGCATCGACTGCTGCCCTACTTGCACCCATTGCGGCGCCTAGTTTATCGGCAATGCCTTCTAAAAGTTTAAAGTTATCGCCGTTCTGCATTCCTCTTCCACCTGATATTATAATTTTTGCACTTGTTAACTCAGGGCGATCAGATTTTGATTGGTCATAACTAACAAACTGTACAGAATTATTCTCATCAACATCAATATTAAGATTCTCTACTTCAGTATCGGAGTCAAGGCCACAAGGTTCAAAGCATGTCGATCTAACTGTGATTATTTTGATTGAGTCGTTGGATTTTACTTTTGCAATTGCATTTCCTGCGTATATAGGTCTTTCAAATGTATTATCATTTATAATCTTTGTTACATCTGAAATTTGTTGGACATCCAAAAGTGTTGCAAGTTTTGGAGACATATTCTTTCCAAAGGTAGTTGATGGGGACAAAATGTGTGTAAAGTTTTTATCTTCAATAAATATTTTCAAAGTTTTACTTAAGTTCTCTGCTAGTGGATTTTTAAATAAATTGTTGTCTACCACATAAATCTTTTTTAAATGGTCTGATTTCTTAAGTTCCTCAGAAATTGAGCTTAAATTATCTCCCATAACAATAGCTTCAACATTATCATTAATCAAACTTGCAGCAGTGATTGTTGAGTAACTTGACTGTTTAACCATTTTATTATCGTGCTCAATTACAACTAGAATTTTCATAATACATTTGCCTCGTTTTTTAATTTTTCTACCAAAGAATCAACGTCTTCAACTTTTATTCCTGGCTTTCTTTCTGGTGGTTCATTAATTTCTAAAATTTCTAATCTATTTTTTATATCTATATTAAGGCTTCTAATTTCAAGGATGTCAATTTTCTTTTGTTTTGCTTTCATAATATTTGGTAAAGAAGCATATCTAGGTTCATTTAATCTTAAGTCTGTAGTTATTACACAGGGAGTATTTAGCTTAATGGTTTCAAGACCTCCATCAACTTCCCGAGTTACATTGTAAGAGTTATCATTATTTTTTTTTAGTTCTGAAGCAAATGTAGCTTGAGGAACGTCCAATAATGTTGCTACAATCTGGCCGGTTTGATTGCAATCGTCGTCGATGGCTTGCTTACCTAAGATTACTAGATCTGGTTTTTCATTATCGTAAATAGCTTTTATAATTTTTCCAACAGTCAAAGGCTCTAACTGCTCATTGTCAGTTTTTACTAATATTCCTCTATCTCCTCCCATTGCCAATCCTGATCTTATAGTTTCTTGAGATTTGTCTGTTCCAATTGACAATATAACTATTTCTTGAATTTCACCTTTTTCTTTCATTCTAACAGCTTCCTCAACAGCAATTTCATCAAAGGGGTTCATAGACATTTTTACATTCTCGGTTTCAACGCCACTTTTATCAGTTTTTACTCTTATCTTAACGTTATAATCAATTACTCTTTTAACACAAATCAATGCCTTCATACTTAAAATCCTTACTTATTTTTTATTTGGAGCCCAGAGTATATCACCATCTTCTTTATTCTCAAACCTTGCTGCCACAAAAAGAAAATCTGATAACCTATTCACGTATCTAATTATATCAGAGTTAACAAGCTCTTTCTCATTTAATTCAACAATTGATCTTTCAGCTCTTCTTACAAGTGTTCTAGATAGATGAAGAAAGGCTGAAGATTGACTTCCTCCCGGAAGTATGAAGGATTCAAGTTTTCCGAGATCCTTATTAATTATATCTATTTGTTTTTCAAGAAAATCAATTTTATTAGAAGAAATTGTAACGTTTCTTTTTGATTTTTCTGGAAAACATAAGTCAGCACCAATATCAAAAAGATCGTTTTGAACTTTTTGAAGTATTTCTTTAATAAATTTAGATGAAAAAACAATACTTATTCCTATAGAAGAATTAGCTTCATCTATATCACCATATGCTCTAACCCTTATATTGTTTTTTTCAACTCTTGACCCATCGCCTAAACTTGTTAATCCTTTATCACCCCCTCGAGTATAAATTTTATCAAGCTTTACCAAATTTTAACCTAAGATTTTAAAAAAAGAGCTATTGTCAATATTGTTAGAGTTACAAACTGGATTGCAACTCTGTAGCGCATAAATAAATTAATTTTATTGTTGTCTTCGTCGCCAGACTTAGCTGTGTGAAAAAGACCTATTAATAAAACTAGAAATGTGGCGATTAAACAGATAATTATTATTGAATTAAGTAGAAGGTTCATTATCTAGCTAACAAACCTTTAACGACTATTTGGGCTTGAATTTCTGCAGCACCTTCGAAAATATTTAAAATTCTGGAATCACATAGGACCCTGCTAATTGGGTACTCCAGGGCATAACCATTTCCGCCATGAATTTGTAAGGCACTATCAGAGTTACTCCACGCAACCCTGGCAGCTAAAAGTTTTGCCATTCCAGCCTCAATATCACACCTGACGTCATTATCTTTTTCCCTGGCGGAGAACAAGGTGATCTGTCTTGCTACAGTTGTTTCCATGGCCATCCATGCGAGCTTACAAAAAATTCGTGGAAACTTAATTATTTGTTTTCCAAATTGACTCCTGTCTTTAGAGTATTGTAATCCTAACTCTAGAGCGTTCTGGGCTACGCCAACGGCTCTGGCGGCTGTTTGAATTCTAGCTGATTCAAAAGTCTCCATTAACTGTTTAAAACCGTTACCTTCTTGCTCACCAAGAAGGTTCTTTTTACTAACTTTGATATCATCGAGAGCAATCTCATATTCCTTCATTCCGCGATAGCCAAGCACTTCGATTTCACTTCCAGACATGCCGTCCATAGGAAAGGGGTTCTCACAGTTACCTCTCGGTTTTTCAACAAGGAACATACTTAAACCTTTATATCCCTTTTGCTCTGAATCAGTTCTTGCTAAAACAGTCATTAGGTCTGAACGAGCACCATGTGTTATCCATGTTTTATTACCAGTGATTATATATTCATCGTCTTTAAGTTGGGCACGAGTTGATAAGCTACCTAAATCAGATCCAGTATTCGGTTCAGTGAAGACTGCGGTTGTGAGAATGTTTCCAGACGCAATCTCTGGGAGATATTTCATCTTCTGATCTTCAGTTCCACCCAATCTTATAAGTTCTCCTGCAATTTCAGCCCTTGTTCCGAGTGATCCTGCAGCTAAAAATCCTCGCGAGAGTTCTTCGGTAACGACACACATAGCAACTTTACCCATTCCAAGACCACCGTAGCTTTCTGGTATGGCTATGCTAAAAACTCCAAGTTCAGCCATTTTTTTAAGGGTTTCGTCTGGGATTAAATCATCTTTTAAATGCCACTCATTTGCATGAGGTAATATTTCCTCTTCAGTAAATTTTTTAAATTGGTCTTGTATCATTTCAAGGGTTTCATCGTTAAGTCCAAGATTTGCATGAATGTCTTTATCTAAAGAGTCAACAATTGTCTTCTTAACCATATCCGAGAGTCCAAGGTCTATGATATCTTTTACAGATTCTTCCTGCATAAATAAAAAGTCGTTTTGTTCGAGACCCAAATCTTTAGGCCTAACCATTTCTGATTGACTCATCATTATACCATTACTAATTTGCGTGAGGTATTCTGCAAATGCAAATAAAGTTATAGATGCATCTATTTCTTTTGCTTCATTATTTTTCTCCAACCTAGTAAACCAATTAAGAGTTTCTCTTAAACCGATTCTGTAAGTCTCGAACCAAGCATATCCATGGGTTTGGAATTGATTGATTTCTAATAGTTGGTTATCTATTCTTCCATCTTTAGTTAGTGAATCTTTAAAAAAGCTTTTAGACTTATCAGAAAGCTTATTAAGGTTGCTAATTATAAGATCTAAACAGTCTTTATTTTCCAAAAGATACTTGTTAAGATTAATTGTTTCCGATGATATATTTAGTGAACTATCCATAGGTTTTACTATTTAATGTTAAAATTCTTATATTCAAGTATATTTATAATTCATTAAAGCTTTTCATACCAGTCTTTTTTGCTTGTACTAATGCTGCCATATTACCTGGCAGGTGTTGATTATTCATCATCTTTGTATGTGCTGATGGTATCTCACTCCATTCAAAGCATTCAGACATAAGCGGATTTATAAGTTTATTAATCATCATTTCATTTGCTTGATTTGCCTGATATAGATTTGCAAAATGACTACCTTGAATTCTTTTTTGTCTCATCCAAACATATCTTGCATCCATGGTTAAGTTATAGCCTGAAGTTCCAGCACAAATCACAACCATTCCACCGGTTTTTACTAAATAACAAGAAACTGGAAAAGTGGATTCTCCTGGATGTTCAAATACAATATCAACATCTTTTTTTCCGGTGATGTTCCAAATATCTTTACCAAGAACTCTACAATTTTTTATAAAGCCGGCATATTTTTCTTGATCTTTTACGTCTGGTAATTGACCAAAACAATCATATTTTTTTCTGTTCAAAACGCCAGTTGCTCCTAGTTTTTTTACAAATGGAATCTTTTCGTCGTCTGAAATTATTCCTATTGCATTTGCTCCAACTGCTTTACAAATTTGAACTGCCATACTACCAATGCCTCCAGATGCTCCCCAAACTAATACATTCATTCCCGGTTTTAAAGAATGTGGAGGATGTCCAAACAACATTCTATAAGATGTAGCGAGTGTTAGCGTATAGCAACCACTTTCTTCCCATGATAAATGAACTGGTTTCCTTAGAAGTTGTCTTGATTGTACAGTAGTAAATTGAGCGAAAGAACCGTCGTTAGTCTCATATCCCCAAATTTTCTGTGATTTAGAATACATTGGCTCTCCTCCATTACACTCTTCATCATCTCCATCATCACGATTACAGTGAATTATAACTTCGTCTCCAACTTTCCATCTTTTTACATTATCGCCTATTGCCCACACAATACCAGACGCATCTGAACCGCCAATATGGTATCCTGTGTCTTTCCCAATAACTGAAATGGGAACACCTTGAGAAGCCCAGACATTGTTGTAATTTATTCCTACTGCCATTACCATTACGATGACTTCATCCTTTCCAGGAAGTTGTACTGGCATTTTTTCAATTTGCATGGCTTTTTCCGGAACACCTAATCTATCTTCTCTAATTACCCAAGCATACATCTCTTCAGGAATCTCTCCTAAAACAGGTATTTCACCTATCTCGTAAATTTTCTTTGCAGTCATAACTATTCCTATGATAATTTAAAAATCTTATACCATTAATAAAATAAAAATACATGAAATTTATTGTTTGTTATTAAAAATAGTACTATTTAGGTTGTAAATGAATAAAACTAAAGATAAACCATGGATGATAAGAACTTATGCAGGACATTCGTCCGCGTCTGCTTCAAACAAGCTTTACAGAGAAAATTTGAAAAAAGGACAAACTGGATTATCAGTTGCTTTTGATTTACCCACACAAACTGGGTATGACTCTGATCATATCTTATCAAAAGGTGAGGTTGGGAAAGTTGGTGTGCCAATAAGTCATATAGGAAATATGCAAACTCTTTTTAATAAAATTCCTCTAGACAAAATGAACACATCAATGACAATCAATGCACCAGCTCCATGGTTGCTATCTCTATATATTGCCACTGCTGAAAAACAAGGTGTAAATAAAAAACTTTTATCTGGTACAACTCAAAATGATATCACAAAAGAGTATTTATCCAGAGGAACATATATTTTTCCGCCAGAACCAAGTCTAAAATTAACAACAGATATTATTAAATACACTACTGTAGAAATTCCTAAGTGGAACCCAATTAACATATGTTCCTATCACCTTCAAGAGGCTGGGGCTACTCCAGAACAAGAGTTATCTTTTGCGTTGGCAACTGCAATTGGCGTTTTAGAGTATTTATATAACTCAGAGAAAATTGAAAAATCACTATTTGAAAAAGTTGTTGGAAGAATAAGCTTTTTCGTGAACTCAGGAATGCGCTTTATAACAGAAACTGCAAAAATGGCGGCCTTCACAGAGCTTTGGGATGATATATGCATGAAAAGGTTTAAAATTTCAGATCCAACATACAGACGCTTTAGATATGGTATGCAAGTGAACTCTCTTGGTTTAACTGAACTTCAACCTGAAAACAATGTTTACAGAATCTTAATCCAAATGCTTCCAGTGGTTATTGCAAAAAACTCTAGAGCAAGAGCTGTACAACTTCCTGCATGGAATGAAGCATTAGGATTGCCTAGACCCTGGGATCAACAATGGAGCTTAAGACTTCAACAAATAATGGCCTATGAAACTGATTTACTTGAATTTTCAGATATTTTTGAAGGTTCCAAAGTTTTAAAACAAAAAATAAAATCTCTTAAAGATTCTTCACATAATCAGTTGAAAAAAATTGACAAGATTGGAGGTTTGATCCAAGCAATTGAAAGCGGATATCTAAAGAGTCAACTTGTTGAGTCACAAACTGACAGACAAAAAAAAATTGAAAATGGTGAACAAATGGTAGTTGGAGTTAATTGTTTTTCGGAAGGTGAACACTCACCACTCGTAAGTGAAAAAGATGGTGGTTTTATGAAAGTCGATGATAAAGCAGAAAAACTTCAGATTCAAAATGTAAAAGAATGGAAAGAGAAAAGAAATAACAAGAAAGCATTATTATCTCTTAAAAAACTTAAAGAAACTGCTAATGAGGGTAAAAATATTATGAGTGCGTCAATAGAATGCGCTCATAATGGAGTAACAACAGGTGAATGGTCGAATATCATGCGAGAAGTTTATGGAGAGTACAGGGCGCCAACTGGAATAGTATCTTCTCATATTTCGCATAAAAAATCTAATGGTTCAGATTTGGAGGAGGTTCAAAGAGAAATTAATTTAATTACTAAAAAATTGAAAAGGCGTCCCAAAATGCTTGTAGGTAAACCAGGGCTAGACGGCCATTCCAATGGCGCAGAACAAATAGCAGTTAGAGCTCGTGATATTGGTTTGGAAGTAGTTTATGATGGTATCAGATCAACACCAGAACAATTAGTTGTTGCTGCAATAGAAGAAGGAGTTCACATAATAGGCCTTTCAATCCTCTCGGGCTCACATATTCATTTGGTAAAAGTAATAATGGATCTTCTGAAAAAAAATAAATTTTCAAAAATACCAGTAATAGTTGGTGGCATTATTCCTCCTAAAGATGAAAAAAAATTGAAATCCTTTGGTGTTAAGGAAGTTTTCACACCAAAAGATTTTAAAATCGAAGAAATAATGAAACAAATAACAAAAATTATAAATAGAGCTTATTGATGGGTAAAAAAAAACTCTAGATTTAGCCATACATCTACTAAAACAGTTATTTTTATTTGATTTAAAAAATTTTAAACCAATCAAATTTAATGATAAAATTGTGGGTTGGTTAAATAGAGATAATTTGGGAATTTCAAAATATTTTCAAAATTCTAATTCTGAAATAAATATTGAACATGTAATAGGTTATTCACTAGAATCTTCTTCAAAGATTAAACCAATTGAATACTGTCCAATTTTTGACTTTAACTCTTTAAAACCAAAAATTAGATTCGATCACAAACAAAAATTTTGTAGAGGTAAGAAATTCAAAATTAATAGAAAAGATTTATCTTTATTTGGCTTTCCAGCATATGGGGTGCATTGCAATATTTGGAGTAAATATAAAAACTCAACAATTATTCATTTTGCAAAAAGATCGAGTAAACTAGAGAAATTCCCAGGATTTTATGATAACCCGGTTGCAGGGGGCCAGCCAATAAATCTGTCAATTAAAGAAAATTTACAAAAGGAAGCTTATGAAGAAGCGGGTTTGAATTTTAATCAGATTTATTTAGCAAAAAAAGGTTCTACAGTTCATTATATGCACAACGAAGAAAAAAAATTTAATTCTTCAATTATATTTAACTATCATCTAGAAAAAACAAGTGATATGAAATTTAAAAATCAAGACGGCGAGGTGGATGAGTTTATATCTATTGAAATTGATAAGATTTATAAAATTTTAGAGAGTAAAGAACTTAAAGCAAATTGTATAATCCCTTTTCTTGACTTTCTGATTTTAAAAGAAGGTGACTTCATATCAAAAAAAGCTATGGTTGAAATTAAAAAAATATTTAATTACGGGTATAATTATGAATGATTTTAATGGACAAATTGTTTATCCAGAAAAAAGAGATTCTATAAAAAACGCATTAATATTTCTTCACGGATATGGAGCTAATGCTGACGACTTAATTAATATTGGGCTAAAATGGAAGGATAAATTAAGAAATACTATATTTATTTCTCCAAACGCACCATTTAAGTGTGATTGGAGTGATGGCGCATTCCAATGGTTTGATTTAACTTCAATTGCTCCCGATAAAATTAGTGAGGGGCTTATTAAAGCAGGACCATTTTTTAATGAATTAGTTGATAAAATTAAAATTAAATTTGCTTTGAATGATTCACAAATACTTTTTTTTGGTTTCTCACAAGGAGCCATGATGGGATTATATCATCTTTGTAAAAGAAAAAATCCATGTGCCGGTTTACTAGCATATTCTGGTCTTCTTTTCTTAGATAATGATTTTGACAGTTCAATATCCTCTAAATTTCCAATTAGACTCTATCACGGAAAAAATGACGAAGTTATTGATTCAGATAATTCAGTAAAATCTTATGAGAAATTAAAAAGCTTAGGTTTTGTAGTGGATTATCGTATTCAGGAGAATCTTGGTCATGGTATCGATAATGAAGGTCTAGAGTTTGGTGAAAATTTTATTCAAAAAATTTTAGGTATTTAAAATTGTTATTAACTGCCAATATATATGTTATGGTGAAATATGGTTTTAGCTTCAAATAATTGTCCAGCTCTGGTTCTTAACGCTGACTATCAGCCGCTAAGTTACTTTCCTCTATCAACGTGGTCATGGAAAGATGCCCTAAAGGCTGTTTTCTTAGAAAGAGTCAACGTTGTTTCAGAATACAATCAAGTTGTTAGATCGCCGTCAATAGAATTAAAACTTCCTAGTGTAGTCTCTTTGAAAGATTATATTCCTCTTCCAGAAAGGGCGGCATTTACGAGATTTAATGTTTTTTTAAGAGATAAATTTGTCTGTCAATACTGTTCAAAAAGTTTCAAAGTTGAAGAACTTACTTTTGATCATGTGATACCAAAATCTAGAGGTGGAAAAACTACTTGGGAGAACGTTGTAACTGCATGCCGAAGATGTAATACTTTGAAGGGAAATAAATCGTTAAAAAAAATTGGAGTCAAACTCAAGTCCTCACCCATTACGCCTAATAATTTTCAACTAAAGGAAATAGGAAGAATGTTTCCTCCAAATTTTCTTCATCAAAGTTGGAATGACTTTTTATACTGGGATTCAGAACTGGAACCATAAATCAAAGTTTTTTAAATTTTCTTAGAAACCTTTATCGCCAGCCTTGTTAGACCTTTCGTTAGAAGCTTAAACATATTGACATCAGAATATTGTTTATTTGACTCCTCAGCAAAACTTCTGTGATTATCCTCATCTGCACAAAATTTTTTAATTTTTTTTAGCATTTCTTTTTCAATTCCAGCATTCTCTAAATATTTTACTTGTTCGTTGTAATGTTCAACAATTACCTCTTCAACTGCCTCTGTACAGGCATGAACATACTTTTCCCCAAGTATAGCAGTTATGGCACCTAATAAATAACCACCATTATGCCACAAAGGGCTAAAGAAGGTTGGTCTCGCTCTTTTTTTTAACATCA
Organism: uncultured Alphaproteobacteria bacterium; assembly: GCA_902563305.1. Taxonomy (GTDB): domain Bacteria; phylum Pseudomonadota; class Alphaproteobacteria; order Methylaequorales; family Methylaequoraceae; genus Methylaequor. Next base: position 96,186 of record CACEWP010000003.1, on the reverse strand, counting down.
TTTTATCAAAATAATCATAATGTTCGTATTCTTCTTTAATAATTTTTTCTAATTCTTTTTTAAGTTTAACCGTTTTACAAAACTTGATTTGCCCAGAATAAATTCTCTGTGCACCATATTCTCCTGCGTGATTTACACGAATAATTTCATCAATTTTATTTTTATTTTCTTTTTTCATAATTCTTTAACATTGCGATACTTAATAATATTAAAATGATTGAAATGATCAAGTTTAGATTTGCTAGTGATAAACCAAAAATGGATAATGCCACTTCATCACATTTTGTGAGTGGAACCTTCTCTAGGAAGTTTCTGAGATCTTCAATATTTTCAAATTCAGAATTTGACGCAGTACATCCAATATCAAAGCTCACAAGTTTTCTTTCAACAAGAGAATGAAAACCTGAAATTAAAAGAATTGTTAAAAAACAGGTAAAACAACAAAATTTAAGTATAAATAATTTATCAGTTAAAAAAGATGATATTGCTAAAAAAATTAAAATAAAATATGGAATACGTTGATACAAACACAACTTGCATGGTGGATAGTTAAAGAAATATTCCAAAACATAAGCTGATATTAAGACAAAAATAGAAATAATCAAAATTAACAAAAAATATATCTTTTCTGAAAAAAGACTATTCTTAACTTTAGAATTATTGTTAAAGATATGAGGCATGACTTTTTAATATTTAGTTGATTAATTTTAATTTTAAATTGTAAACTCTGAGCATGATAGAAAATTTTAAAAGCAAGTATATTAAAAATCTATTTTTTTATCATATTTATAGATATTTCAAATATCAATTTCGTTATTTTAAAGCTTTTGGTGCGACAGGAGAAGATGTACTCCTTAACAAAATTTTTAAAAATAAAAGAGGATTCTATATTGATGTTGGAGCTTTACATCCAGTGAATGGCTCACTAACCTATCACCTTTATAAGAGGGGTTGGAACGGTTTAAACTTTGACATTGTTGAGAAAAATATAAGATTATTTAAACTCTTTCGGAAAAGAGATCATTCCCAAAGAATCGCAATTTCATCTAATTCTGGATCTGTAAAATCATATATCTTTAGTTCAGGATCTGGGCTTAATACACTAGAAAAAAGTTGGGCAGATAAATGGTCTAGATCTATTGGAAAATATAAAATTCAAAAGTTAAAGAAAAGCAAATTATCTGATATTGTTAGGAATCTAAAAATTAAAAAAAACATTGAGCTTCTTAATATTGATGTTGAAGGTCATGAGTTAAGTGTATTGCAAGGAATTAATTTTGAATTATTAAGACCTAAAATTATAACTGTAGAAGTTCACGTAGAAAAAACAGAAGATATTTTCAAAACAAAAACTTTTAAAATTCTTCAAAAAAATAAATATGATTTAATTTCTCATTATTACCACACGTCTTTTTTCAAAGCTCGAGAGTTCAAAATTTCAAGTCTTTAGTATATTTAAAAAAATGTTTTTTAAACTTAAATATTCTATAGTATTGAAGATTTAAAGAAATTTATATATCGAAAATAAAGCCCCTATGGCGGAATTGGTAGACGCGACGGATTCAAAATCCGTTGAACTTCGGTTCATGTCCGTTCGAGTCGGACTAGGGGTACCATCTAAAATCAATGCGAGTAGAAGTTTAAGAATTTATTAAAAATTATATTCAATAAGATTTATTATTGTTATAGACATTTACATTGTGAACCTTGTTTTTTACAAATTAACTCAGTAAAAAAGATTTATTGTTATTATTAATTGAGAGAATTTGTCACCCGTCCTTCGTTACCACAAACCAAATAACTCTTGCTTTAGAAATTGATTAGTTATAATCTTTAATAAACGTTCAACCATTGTGGTCGGAAGTAGGTTTGAAACCGAAGGAACGCATCCGTTTGTCTCTTTCCACTCCGATTAAAAGTGAAGAAAGATGTATAACGAAGTTTACAAAAACTCTAAAGTAAGAAAATTTTATAATCAAATATATGATTGGGCTAAATCTTTGCCTGAAAATGTAATTGTTAAAAAAAAAAATGAAGCTGAAAATCTTTTTAAAAAGATAGGTATTACATTTTCTGTATATAATAACTTTGATTCTACTGAGCGTCTAATTCCATTTGATATGTTTCCAAGAATAATCTCTTCAACAGAATGGAAAAAAATTAAAAAAGGAGTTATCCAAAGAGCATTAGCCGTTAATGCCTTTCTGAATGATATCTATAATTCTGGTGAAATTATAAAAGCAAAATTAATACCTGAAAATTTAATTTATAAAAACCCTGCATATGAAATAAAAATGATAGGTTTTAAGGTTCCTAAAAGAATTTACAGTCCAATTATTGGATCTGATATAGTGCGAATTAACGAAAAAACTTTTAAAGTTCTAGAGGATAATTGTCGAACTCCGTCTGGAGTTTCATATATGATTGAAAATAGAGAAATAATGATGAGAATGTTTCCCGAATTATTTGAAAAATTAAAAATCGAAACTGTAGAAAACTATCCAAATTATTTGTTAGAAGTTCTAAAAAGTCTAGCCCCAAAAAAATGCAATAAAGAACCAAAAGTTGTAATACTTACCCCTGGCTCTTTAAATAGCGCATATTATGAGCATAGCTTTCTTGCTGACCTTATGGGGGTTGAATTGGTCCAAGGAAATGATCTTTTCGTTGACGAATCTATAACCTATATGAAAACCACTAGGGGACCAGAAAAAGTTGATATAATTTATAGAAGAATTGATGATAAATTTATTGATCCAATTACTTTTGATAGTTCCTCACTTATTGGAATTCCTGGCTTATTTGATTCATATAAGTCTGGTAATGTAAATATTTGTTCCGCTCCAGGTTCAGGTATCGCTGACGATAAAGCTATTTATTCTTACATACCTGAAATAATTAAATTTTACCTAGGAGAAGAGCCAATATTAGAAAATGTAAAAACCTGGCGATGCTGTGAAGAAGATGCAAAAAAATATGTTCTTAAAAATCTAAATAAATTAGTTGTTAAAGAAGTCCATGGCTCTGGAGGTTATGGTTTATTAATTGGAAGTAAATCATCAAAAAAAGAAATAGAAATTTTTCGAAAAAAAATCCTTTTAAATCCATCAAACTATATAGCACAACCAATACTTGAATTGTCCTCAGTACCAATCTTTGATAAAAAAAAATTATCTCCAAGACACGTTGATCTTAGACCATTTTGTTTGGTTGGAGCCAATAAAACAAAATTAGTTGATGGTGGATTAACAAGGGTTGCTTTAAATCAGGGTTCGTTGGTGGTTAATTCGTCTCAAGGTGGAGGAGTTAAGGATACATGGATACTCAATGAATAGTTAATATGTTAAGTAGAACTGCAGAAAATTTATTTTGGTCAGCAAGATATATAGAACGAGCCGATTCTTTAGCTAGACTTTTAGAGGTTGGATACAGAATTTCTTTGATCCCTAACACGGAAAGAGGTTATACAAATGAATGGGAATCAATTCTAGAAACTTCGGGAATTAAAAATGAATACCTAAAAAAATATAAAACAATTTCTAAAGAGAAAATTATTTTCTTTCTTCTTTTTGACCCAGAAAACTTTTCTTCAGTTAAAAACTGTATAAAGACAGCAAGGGAAAATATAAGAATGGTCAGAACTGCTGTTACTTTAGAGGTTTGGAATGCAATAAATTCCTCTTATCATGAACTTGATAAGAATTTAAAAGATACAAAGAATATCTTAAAAGAATTGCCTGAAATTATTGAATGGATAAAAAAACAAGTAAATTTAATTAGAGGCACAATACTTAACACCCAGCTAATTAATGATGGTTATGATTTTTTAATATTAGGAACTTATTTTGAAAGAGCAGATTTTACTGCAAGAATTATTAACGTTAAATATTTTATTTTACTTCCAAGTATAAACTATGTCGGAAGTGATATTGACAATTTTCAATGGAGTTTAATGTTAAGATCAATTTCATCATTCAGAGCATTTAAATGGGCTTATGGAGGACAAGAAATTACATACACTAAAATTATAGATTTTTTAATTATGAATATGACTTGCCCAAGATCTTTAATTTTTTCAATAGAAAAAATAAATCATCATTTAGGAAGGTTATCAAAATTTTATAAACAAACCTCTTCTTCAAATAAAAAAATGCGACTTATGTATAAAAGAATAAAAAATCTAAATGCTAATAAAATTACAGAAATTGGTTTGCATGAATTTTTAAAATCCTTTATTGAAGAAATAAATTTTATTTATAAAAAATTTGAGCAAAAATACTTTTTTGGATCAGAAACATGAAAATTAAAATTACTCACTCTACAACTTATAAATATAATTTAACAGTGCCAAGGCTTATTCAATGTTTAAAACTATATCCCTCGGTCTGTGAAAATCAGGAAATTATAAAATGGGAAACATTTTCAAATAATGGAAAAATATTAGAATCACACACTGATGCCTTAGGACATAGAATACAAAATATTTTTATTAATAATTTTCATGGTCAACTTAAAATTACTTCTAAAGGAATATTAAAAACAAAAGATTTATCTGGTGTAGTAAAAGGTTTGAGAGAAAAGGTTAATCCGCTTTGTTTTCTTAGAGAAACAGATTTAACAAAACCATGTAAAAATATTGAGAAAATTTCAGAAAATGCAAAAAAAAATAATAAAAACCAAATAGAATTTGCCCATACGCTTAACTTAATAGTTTCAAATTCTATTAAATACGTTAGTGGGTCAACAACAACATATACTAGTTCAAAGGATGCTTTGATGCAGAAAAAAGGTGTCTGTCAGGATTTTGCTCATATTCTTATTAGCGCAGCAAGGTTTAATCAACTCCCAGCCAGATATATTAATGGTTTTTTGTTAGAAGATACAGTTTCAGGTGAAAATACCACTCATGCTTGGGTTGAAATTTTTATAAATAATCTAGGTTGGGTAGCATTTGATCCATCTCATAAAAAATGTATTGATGATAAATACATAAGAATTAGTTCTGGCTTTGATTTCGAAGATGCTTCTACAATAAAAGGTGTTAAAAATAATTATAATGGAGATGAATTTTTAGACACAAAAGTAGATATAGAAAATTGTCAGTAAAAATTTTATCAATTTAGTTGAATGGGTTGGCTGAGTGGATTTGAACTCCCAACATCCGGCACCACAAACCTGCGTTTAAACCAACTGAGCAACAACCACTATTTTAAGTAATGCTTTAACGTGTATAAGGGTATCATCACAGATTTTGAAAAAAAAGTGTGGTAGTAAAATTTATCTGTTTTTAAATCAATGACTTATACAGCAACGCAACTAATTCAAAATCAATTGAACTTCGTTTCTTGTCCGTTCAAGTTGGACTAGGGGTATCAAAAAAATATTTGCCACTTCTTTAATTAGCACTCAATCTCATAAGTTTTATTATTCTTATCAATAATTAATAACATACAAAATTATAGACTATCGATATAATTTTTTTACTTTGAATAGTCATTATTTCCAATGCTTCGTATTATGAATATTGAAAAAAATCTAGTTTATTCTTTTACTTGTTATTAAAATAAGCATGTGAAATCAAATCATAGGAAAGATATAGATGGCATACGAGGAATCGCTGTATTAGCTGTTGTCCTTTACCATGCTAATGTAAAATTTTTTTCTGGAGGATATTTAGGCGTAGATATCTTTTTTGTGATAAGCGGTTATCTAATATCTCTCATAGTCAATGAAGAATTAAAAAAGAAAAAATTTAACTTGATTCATTTTTATGAAAGAAGGATTAGAAGAATCATCCCAATTCTTTATTTAGTAATATTATTAGTTATTCCCTTCGTTATTATCAACTTTATTCCTGCTGATGGACGAAATTTCTTTGAAAGTGTATTTGCAATAACAGCTTTATCCTCAAACTTTTTATTTTGGTTGGAAGAAGGTGAATATTTCGCGAGGGACAATAGTATCAAACCATTACTTCATACCTGGAGTCTTTCAGTTGAAATGCAATTTTATTTATTCTTTCCTATTCTTTTATTATTTCTCGAAAAACTAAAAAAACCAAAATTAAATATAATTGTCGCTGTTGCTCTAATTTCTATGTTTTTATCTTTTTGGATATCAAAAACAAACAAGGATGCAAATTTTTATCTAATTACCTCTCGAATCTGGGAGATTATGGCAGGAGCAATTTGCTTTTACTTAATGCAAAAGAGAAGAAAGAGTATTAATAAAAATTATTGCGAGTCTCTCTCTCTATTGGCTATTTTTTTAATACTCATTTCTTTCTTTTTATTTAATAAAGAGACTAGACACCCTGGTTATTTTACTTTGATTCCTATTATATCAACGATGATATTAATCTCTTATTCTCAAAATACTTTCTTTACAAAAAAAATATTGGAAAATAGGGTTATAAACTATTTTGGTTTAATAAGTTACAGCTTATATATAATTCATTTCCCGGTTTTAGCAATTCTGAACTACAATGGTATAAAAATAAACTTAGAACTCACTTTGCTAACTATTGTGTTTTTTTCCTTTTTAAGTTGGAATTATGTTGAAAAACCATTTCGTGATAGAGAAAAAATATCTTCAAAAAAAATTTTTATCTATTATTTTTCTTCATCATTTCTTTTATTAGCAATTGGTTTATTAGGACATTTTTATGTTAAAGATAAAACAGATAGTTTTGTAAACAAGGATTTCATCTCTCCAAAATTCGTAATTGATAAATCAATAATGATTTTAGGAGATTCACATGCCTCACAATATTACTGGGGGTTAAAAGAGTTTTTTGGAAAAAATAGAGTTGAAGATCATTCCGTAAATGGATGTATCCCACTTTTCAATCTTAACAAAGTGGACTCCAAGAGAAGAGAGGGTTTTTGCAAGAAAAAAATGAGCAACTCTCTTAATCTATTTATTGAAGATTCAAAATATAATACTTTAATTTTATCAAACATGGGTCCTGTCTACCTTGACAAGAAGACTTTCAAAAATAAGGGAGAAAATAGAATAAAAGATCTGAAAATAACACATGATCTTCAAAAAGATATCAAAGATGCATGGAAAATCTTTGAAGTTGCTATGAATGAAACATTTCAAAGACTTTCACAGTTGGGAAAAAATAAAAATATACTATACATAATCGATATTCCAGAGCTCGGAGTATCGGAACGATTATGTGACTTAGAGGGAAAAAAGATTAAATTTCTCGGGAAAAATTTTTGGCTAAAAAAACCACAAATTAAAGAATGCTTTGTTAGTAAAAAGGAATATTTTATAAGGAGTAAGCGGTATAACGAATTAGTTAAAAAGATTGCAAAAAATTATCCAAAGATCAAGGTTTTTGAACCATCACTTTTGATTTGCAACGAAAATAAATGTAAAGGAATTCTAAATAATAAAAGAATATACAAAGATCCTGACCATTTATCTAAATATGGCTCTCTTTATTTAGCAAAATATTTATCAAATTTAATTCTACAATTTAAATAATATTAAGAGCATTTTAGTTTTATAAAAATTTATAAACTATTTCTTCTCTTCTATCTATCTTGTTATTTATTATTGAGAAATATTATGGGAAATTTTTTAAATTTTATGGTCTAATTTAGTTTTATTACTCACAGTTTTTCAAAAGTAAATCTTTTTAATGCAGTATTTTTTTTTATGTTATAATTATATTTAAGATTATTTTTTAAAAAATCAGCATTTTTATGTCTTCCATCTATAATCATAAAAAATTTACTAGGAAATGAACTTTCATAAAGAAGAATATCAGCTGCTACAATTGATCTACCAGATGAAAATTTTAAACCTTTATAACTTCCTTTTACTGATTCTGGATTGGGACCGTCCAGTAAAATAATATCAGGAGAAATATCAGGTAATTGATCAAATAAACTTACAATTTGCCCGTTTAAAATGTTAATTCTTACTTGAGAGTAATTAAAGGATACATAATTTTTCAAAAATTCTGGAATTTTTTTTTTTGTATTTTCAATCCATTTTTTTTCTGGATCCACAACATATAACTTTCCATTTACTCCAGTTTTAGAATTTTCATTAAGAGCAAGAAGAATAGCGATAGTTGAAAAGCCAACTCCAAATTCAAGAACAACTTTTGGTTTTCTTGAGATGATTATTTTAAATAAATTTATCAGATCTAAATAGTCAGGTTTGAATTCAGTTTTAGAGCCAGATGAAAAATATTTTATATATCCCTTTTCAATAAAAAAACTTTTAGCCTTGTATAATAGCTCTGGTTTTTTTTTTTTAGTGTATCTAGAATGTATGTTTTCTATATACGGTCTAGGGTTTTTTAAAAATCTAAAAATTTTTTGGATCATAAAAATAATTTTAACTAAGTTGTATTAATTAAATTTATACAACTTAACAAGTTTTTTGAATTTTTTAAATTTTTTTATTCTTAACCTTCATAATTTTTTTTAATAACTTTAGAGGTTTTTAAAAACTATAGGCAATTAGTTGTAAAATTTAAAAGCATAATGAAGACTTAATTAAATGTATATCTTTTATAATCAACTGATCTCTTTGAAGCATACGTCAATGTTTTTGGATATAGTTTATCAATTTTAAGTTCTTTATCTTTTTTAAAAGATATCTTTAAAACATCTTCAAAATTTTTATTTTTGGTTTTGGTATTAGTAAATAAATCTTCCGCATCAAATTGATAGATACTAAGAAAAAAGATGATCGCATTTTTTTTAAGTTTATATTTTTTTATCATAAAAAAAATAATTCCTTGCAAAAGTTTATAGTTATCTCTATCAAGTTTACCCTTGTTATCTATTTGCCTTAAAATATCTAAAATTTTAAATGAAATACAAAGATAAACGGACGGAAGAAAAAACGTATTTTTTAAATATGGAGTTCCATCATTATTATAAAGTTGAAATAATTCCCTTTTTTTATTTTTATCTTTAATAAAAAATTTCTGTACCACTGGCTTGTCTAAATGATCTTCGTTATAGACCGAAACATTGATTAGTCCTGTTGAAAATCTTACGATTCTTTTTATATAAATTAAAAATTTATTTTTTTTTAATAAATTATCTGGAGTCGTAGTTACAATAAATGACCCTATTACTAACAAACTAAATGAAAAAAGTAATACCTTTTCCATGAGACTCATATAACCATATGATTCATAAATATATCCAAGTAAAAAAGTGTTTTCAATAATCATCACTGAATGAAATGTCACTAAAATAAGAATTAGTGATGGAAGTGTTAAGTCACTATAATGAAAAAAAATAGATAGTGTAATTAAAAAAAGAAAAATAACAAAAATTGGAATAATAGAGAGTTTTAATGGTAGGAATAATAAAAAAAAAATTAAAGAGAGCTGAGAATAAACAATAACTGGATTTAAGAAAATTAAAATTTTCTTAGAAATTTCAGTTAGGGGGATTGATATTTTTTTAAATTTTGGATTTAAAAAGAAGAGTAATACAGCTTTATTCTTCTTCCAAATATCAGACTTGCCTTTTTCAAAACCAGCTGAAAAGAAAATTAATCCACCTAGTACAGATAAGAAAACCTGAGGTAAATAAGTTCCACTAAAAATCATAGAATCTAAATTTGAAAAATAAAAAAAGTTTGGCTGATAAAAAATAAAAAATAAAAGTAATGGTGTTATGTAGATATCACAAAGCCCATAAAAGGATGATTTAGAATATGCATACATATATAAAAAATAAATTATAAGAAATATTATATTTACATAGTTACCGAATAATAAACAAAAATTAAGCACTAGAATTGTATATAAAATAAACAAGATTACTTGCTTATTTTTTCTACCTACATGCGCCCAATGAAAATCAATTGCTTCTGCAGAGAAATAAATTTTTAATGAAAAACAATAGATAAATAAATAAAAAGAAAAATCAACTATTTCTTGAGTCATAATTCTTTAATAAATTTTTCTTCTATAAAGTCTGATGGCACCATACATTCATTATGTTGGCCAAAAAGTTTATATCTATTTCTGCCAACAAGATCATAAAAAAAATTTAGTATTAACTTAGGAAAAATAAAGTTTAAAGAGAAAGGAATCAAAAAAAATTTATTGAGTTTAGACATTACAAAAGTTGAAGCGAAATATTTTGTATAGATTTTTTTATTATCCAAGACGTAAATTGTATCTAGGGTAATTTCATCAATTTTGAGAAATTTTTTTACTCCTTTTGTTTGTAATGTACAAAACCTAAAGATATCTTTTTGATCATTCTTAATAACAAATTTTACCCAGAAGTTACATAATTTACACTTCCCGTCAAAAAAAATTGTTATATACTGATGATTCATATTATAAAAAAATCCTAACAATTATTATATTATAAAAGCATAGTTTATAAAAGATAATTTACCTTATAACTTTCCATATTAATTTTTATATATCCTCGTAATATATATAACTTCTGCCTGATCAGGAATACAAGTCTTTTGAAAATATTAAAAGAGCTTATAAATTTCATCCATCTAAAAATTTGAAGGACAAAATTTTACTAGTTTAAAAATATGAAGACATTAAGAAGTTTTATGGGTTGAAGAATGATTATTATGAGATTTATCCATTCTTTAATAAAGAGTAAGCATTAAAATTAATATACTTTCTATTCGAAAGTAATAATGTTACGACTAATACAAATAAGAAAAAAATTGAAATAATCAAAGGTACTGAAAAATTAAAATACCAATCAATATTAAAAAAACTTGATATAAAAAAATACGAAAATGTTATAGAAATTAATAACGATGATATGATAACAGGGAGAAACAGTATCAAGGATTCAAAAATTATTAACTTCATAATATTTGATTTCTCAAATCCTAAAATTCTTAAAACTAGATTTTGATAAACTTTGAGATTTCCTATTACGCTAACAGCATTAGATATTACAATAAAACCAATTAAGATAACTAAGCCTGATATTAAAATACTCACGATTAATAATTTATTTAAAAAATTTTTTGTTTTTTTTATGTAATCTGATAATTTAATGTAATTAATTGCTGGTAATTTTTTTAATAAATTACCTAGATTCACTGCATCATCATTTTTAAATTTCACAGTAGACATAAATTCGTGAGGAATTTTTGACGCATACTCAGGATTAAATAATATCGCAAAATTAATGTTTAGATCTCTATAATCAACTTTTCTGAAATTCTTAATAATTCCTGAGACTGAATTACCATAAATATTAAATGTAATAGAATCACCTATTTCTAGTTTCAGATCATTTGCAACTTTGTGATCTAATGAAAGTTCCAAGGTGTTACTTTGATCTGAATTCCACCAATTCCCTTTTACAAGTGGATTATTACTAGGTGGCTCTTTGGACCAAGATATTCTTCTTTCACCGTTAATAAACCAAAAGCTTTTATTTTTTTCATCAATTATCTCCTTCGGTTTTTTATTATTAATTGTCTCTATTCTTGCTGATATCATGGGTACGATGATCTGCTTAGCTTGAAAATCGATTTGACGAATTTGTTGTGAGAATAAATTTATCTCATTTTTTTGAATTCCTAGAAAAAAATAATGAGGTGCGTTTTCTGGAATTGAGCTATTTAGCTCCTTGTTAATATTTGAGGACAAAATCCCGAGAAAAAACAATACTGTCATCCCCACTCCCATAGTCATTATTATTGTTGAATTAAGACTGCTGTATACCCTTAAATTCTTGATTCCAATTTTAAAAAATATATTTTTAACATTTTTAATTTTATTTAAAATTACAATGTAGAACTTAGACAAAAAAAAGTAAAAAAAACTAATAACTATAAAAAAGAGAAAAAATATTGCTGTTTGCTGAGGTTTAACATTTAAAATACAAAAAGAGAAAATAAAAATTAAAACTAACGTACTAATTTCTAGAATCGACCTTCGACTATAATTTAAATTCAAGTGTGTATCAAAATTTCTAAATAAATCCGCTACTTTAATTTGATCAATAACATCTAACACTGGTTTAGAAAACATAAAGAAGATTAAAATGCTAAAAAACTGAATTATTAAGTATTCATATATTCTAAATTTGACCTTTAGTTCAATTTTCAGAAAATTTAAAAGACTTTGATCTATAAAAGAAATTAAAACCAGACTTGATATATACGCACAAAGTGAACAAAATATTAGAACCAATAATGTTTGTGAGTAGTATAATGCTTTAATATTTTGCGAGCTTAATCCTAGTGATTTTAAAATTGCAATCTTTAATTGATTGTTACTTAAAAAAGAAAATAATGCATTTTTTAATCCTATACCGGAAATAATAATAGCTGATGCTGAAATAATAGATAGAAAATAAATGAAATTTTCAATGGCTTTTTTTAAATTCTGACTCACATCTTCAGGGTATTTAATTTCAAGATTTTTATATTTACTTATACTACTAGGTAATTTTTTATTATTATCCGCTTTTACAAGTTTGTATTTAAACCCTACAAAACTACCCAAATTATTAATTTTCAAATCCCTGAAGCTAGATTTGTGTATTAAAGCTTGATCTCCAAAAACGAAGAACCCGCCAATATCTGGTAAACTCTTTATAACCCCAATGACTTCAAATGGGGTGTTTTGTAATTTTATTATTTCACCGAGTTTTAAACCAAGATTTTTTTGACTCGTTTTATCAATCAAAATAGTATTGGGTTTAGTTTTTAGTGTTTTTAATGAACCAGGAGGCTCTACAATCGCTCTACCGACAAGTGGATAGAAATTATCAATTACTTTAATTCTAGTGGCTTTGTTTTTCTCATTTTCTGCTCTTATGATAGAAGAAAATTCAATAACTTCTGTAATTAAGAAATTTTCTTTTAATTCATTTAAAAAATTCAAATCTAAAGCTTCATTTTTTGTTGATAGTTCTAAATCACCGCCAAGGAGAACTCTTGAATTATTTTTAATTTCACCTTCAATATTGTTTTCTAAAATTACAACGGAAGAAAAAATTAACAGACTTACAAATATTGTAAAAAAAACTTTTGTAATCTTTGATCTGTTTTTATTAAGTTCCTTTATAAAAAACTGAAAATATTTTGGAAAATTCATTTTTAAACTTTTATGCTACCGTCAAATAACTTTATGACTCTGTCACACTTTTTTACAAGGCCCATATTGTGAGTTACTAAAATTAAGCTTATTTTCTTTTTGAAAGAGTAATTTATTAATAAATCAGAAACGAGTTCTGTATTTTTTTCATCTAAATTACCAGTAGGTTCATCTGCTAAAATGACCTCTGGATTAAATGAGATTGCTCTTGCAATCGCCACTCTTTGTTGTTCACCCCCTGATAATTCTGAGGGCAAATTATTTTTTCGATGAGCGAGACCTATATCTGAAAGAATTAAATTAGCTTTTTTTTTTTCATTTTTGATGTTATTTATTTGCATGGGAAACATAACGTTTTCAAGAGAAGTATAATTTGGTAAGAGATAAAATTGCTGGAAAATTAATCCAATTTTTTTTCTTCTTATCTGAGTCACTTTTTCCTCACTAATCTTTGATAAATTCTCATTATTAAAAAATATTGAACCTGTTGTTGGTTTTTCTAATCCAGACATAAGCATTAATAAGCTTGTTTTGCCAGAGCCGCTTTCACCGATGATAGCTACCCTTTCATTTTTGTTTATTACAAAATTTATATTTTTTAAAACCTTGATATCATTTCCGTTTACATGATAGTTAAGATGAATGTTATCTAATTTATACAAATTTTTCATTTCTAGTCTTTTATTCATATCTATGATCGGAGTAAACTTTATACCAGTAAAAGTTTATTGTAACCAAGAAATTGTACTCTTTGGTGATAGTTTAATGTCTGGTTATGGTTTGGATGAGGAGTTTCATTTGTCTTCGGTCTTAGAAAGAAGTCTCAAAGTTAAAGGGTTCAATGTAAAAGTAATTAATGCAAGTGTATCTGGAGACACAACATCTGGTGGACTAAATAGGTTGAATTGGTTGCTTGAAGGAAAAGACGTAGATATTGTGATTTTATGTCTAGGAGCTAACGATATGCTAAGAGGAATAGATCCCAGTCTTGTAAGACAAAATCTAGAAAAGATTCTTGAAATTCTAACAGAAAAAAATATTACTGTTCTATTTGCAGGTATGATATCTCAGGAGGCATTTGGAAAAAAATATAAGAAAGAATTCGACAAAATATATCCTGATCTTGCTGAAAAATTCAGAGTTTCTTTTTTACCTTTTTTACTAGATGGTGTGGCACTTAACCCGGAATTAAATTTAAAAGACGGAAAGCATCCTAACCCCAGGGGTGTGCATCTTATAAGTAAAAATTTAGAAGAAAAGTTAATTAAACTTCTTTTTAATTAATTTGTAATGTTAAATATAAAAAAAAATATTATGTTATTATACATTATCGTTTTTTTTGATAATTTATGAACGAATTTGATTTGATTAATAAAATATTTTGGTTTTTACTTATTGTAATTTGTGTAATTTTTTTTTTAATAAATATCTTTTTTGTTTTTTAAAACTTTTAAGTTAATCAATCTAAATAAAATGTGCCATCCATCAAGAATCAATAAAAAGCATAGCTTCATTTGAAGAAACTATTGGTAATTTATTATAATAAATTTCAAAAAAAGTATTGAATCTTTTAGTACGAAGTTCATTTAAAACTTTATATTCATATTTTTTGTTTTTTTTTTTTTAGAATACCAACACCATGATCAATATTAACTATTCTAAAATCCAAATTTTTTGACATGCTGAGTTCTACTGCCACTTTCCAAACGTCACCTGTCCATGTTTTATTCATCTGAGGTACATACTCCTCATCAGCATTTTGTGGCAACAAGTCATGTAAGAGAATTATTCCATCAGTCTTTAAGAATTTTAAAGCATTTATACAATCTTTTTGACATTGTTCATAGTGATGAAGTCCGTCAATAAAAATTACATCAAAAAAAGTTTTATTGTTTGAGAAAAACTCGTCACTTGTCATTCTTAAATTGCCTCCGGTTGACGGATCAACACCATATTTATTTTTTTCTGATAAATATATTGTGTCAAAGACAGCATTTTGAAAAACTCCAATCTCTAGGTACTTTGCACTATTTTGTGGAAATTTTCTTAAAGCTCTGTGAATAAAACTAATTCTATTAAAATTTGATTTCTCAAACAAAATTTTGTCTGGACTTTTCATCCTAAGCTTCTTTTTAAAATACCAAAATAATTTAGATTTTTTTAGGCTTTCAAGTTTTATCATTTTAATTTTTTTTAATTCATTAATCTTTATAATTTGAATCCGATTTATACAATTTATTAAAATTTTTAGTTATTGGAAGCATTAAAAAAAAAATATAAATACCAAAAACCTTTATATAAAATCTCCAAATCCGATTGTTAAAAACAATTTTAGATCTTATTAATAAGACCCTTCTAGAAAAGAAAAACTTCTTAAATTGAGGTATTAAAAAATTTAGATGGATTAGGCTATTACTATCATTAATTCTTTTAACATATTCAAGATATTTATCTCTAGGCTTTAATAACTTAAATATTCTATTAATTCCTCTAATTCTATAGGGATTAGAAACGATATTTTTTACCTTAAAAAACGGTAATTTTTTTTTTAAGAATAGGTTTATACATTCTTCTTGAGAGTGAATATCTCTTTTAAAATTAGATAACAATGCCCTACAATGCATTCCATTTGAAAGTAAACCCTGTGTTAAACCGATTTCATATTGTTTTACTAATTCACTTTTTGATTCTAATCTTTTTACTTGAGAAAAAAACTTTTTAAAGAATATACTCCGAATGCATTTTTTTTTAAAAAACAAAAAATAACTTTGGAGATGATAATTTTTCCCAACACCTGCAGATGTAATTCCCCAAAAATCACATTTTTTATTTTTCATTGTGTCGAGAATATTTTTAATTCCTTTTCCAGGACCAATTATTGAATCATTTACTAATAAAATATTTTCAAATCTCTTTCTTTTTAAAAAATTTAGACCCAATTTCCAACTACCAAAGTCCATTTCCTTGTGATCGCTTATAATTATTTTTTCTACAAAGTTAATTTTCATAATTTCTTTTTCGTTGATTTTAATATTACTAACAAAAATAATTGAAAAAAATAAATTGTAGTTTTTTAATGATTCTATAACATGAAAGTCAATAATACCCATGCGATCATAAAAAGCGTAAATCAAATAATTTTTTTTTTTTTTAGACATTTCATTAAATTTAAATCTTAAGGATTATAAAACTAACATTCTTACTAAAAAAAAAAATTAAAAAAATGTTCTTTTTTTGAAATCAAATATTAAAAAGTATTTAACTATAGTTTTTAATTGCATATTTGAGGCTTCAGCTATTTATCTCTAGTGGACAATAAAAAATATTAACACTATACTTCGTCTATGATTCGGGATTCTTTGAAAGATTTTATTAAAGAACTACCTTCACCTTTGAATAAAGAAAAATTTTTCTTATTGAAAAAAGGAATCTGGGATGATGATAAAATAGAAGTCTTTATAAATCAAAAAAGAGACTTTACTTTTTTATTTCCTCAGCCAGAAATAGACTATAATAAATATACACCAAGAAAAAAAAAAATAGGTTTGGTTTCATATAAAAACACAATAATGAAAGAGGAAAATGAAAGAAGATATTTGAAAATTTCAAACTATATTAATAATTGTAAAGATTTATTAGAAATTGGAAGTGGTGAAGGAAAATTTTTAAAACTAATAAATTCTAAAAAAAAACTCAATCTCTCATCTCTAGAAAAAGACAAACTATCAAATAATAATTATAAAAAATTGAAATGGCTCAATACATACAATGATTTTAGTCAGATAAAAAAAAAATTTGATGTAATATGTTTCTTTCACGTCTTTGAGCATATATTGAAACCACAAGACTTCTTAATAAAAGTTAAAAAACTTATGTCTCCCAATGCGAAGATAATTTTCGAAGTTCCATCTCTATTTGATCCGATTATGAATTTGTACCAAGTAAAAGAATACAATGACTTTTTCTTTCAATCACAACATCCTTACACTTATTCGAGTAATTCCTTAAAGAGAATATTAAAGCAAAACTTTGTTGTTGAAAATACTATTTATTTCCAGAGGTATGGAATTGATAATCATTTATCATGGCTTATTAAAAAAAAACCAGGAGGAGATAAAAAGCTAAATTCTCTTTATAAAGATGCAAATAAAAATTACATAAAAGATTTGGAAAAATCTCAAAATACTGATTCAATTATAATGGTATTAAGTAACTCTATGTAAAAGTTACAATATTAAATTTAAAACAATCAAAGTTACATTATTAAGGAGTAAATATGGAAAAAATAGCGTTTATTACTGGAGCAAACAGGGGCATAGGTTTTGAAACTGCAAAAAGATTAGCAGAAACTGGTATACAGGTAATTCTTGGTTCTAGAGATTTAGACAAAGGCAAAAAAGCTTTAAATGAATTATCATCTAATGGTATTAACGTAGATTTAGTTAAATATGATGCATTTGACCAAGATGCACCGCAAAAGGTTTATGACTTCATTTCAGAAAAATATAAAAAACTAGATATTTTAATTAACAATGCAGGAGTTCTTTTGACAGGAAATTTATTTGTAACAAACTGTTCTACTGTGAGTGATAAGGATATAAAAGATACATTCCAAACTAATTTTTTTTCTGTAATTTCTTTGACTCAAAAATTACTCCCGTTAATTAAAAAATCAGATGCTGGGAGAATAGTTAATGTTTCAACAATTTTAAGTTCACTCACGCTTCATTCCTCTAAAGATTCACCAATTAGTCCAGCGAAAGAATTTGCCTATAATGCTTCTAAAACTGCATTAAATGCATTCACAATTCATCTTGCACTTGAACTTAAAGACACAAAAATTAAAGTAAACTCTGGTCATCCGGGTTGGGTTAAAACAGAATTAGGTGGACCAAATGCTCCAGTAGAAGTGGAGGACAGTTATAAAACATCTATTAGATTAGCCACACTTCCCGAAGATGGTCCAAGCGGAGGTCTTTTTCATGAAGATGATATTATTCCTTGGTAGAATAATTTTTAATAAATATCATTTATGTTAAAAATTAAAAATAAGATTGGAATTTTACTTCTGGTTTTATTAACAATATCTCAAAAAATATACGCAAAAAATTATGATTTCCAAACATTCACATGTGCAGATGAAATTGGTCCACGGTTAAAGTTTAGTATTCCAGGTTTTGAAGGTAATGAATTAGAAAAAAAAATTACATTTAAAGTTTACGAATCAAAAAATAGAAAAACGTATATTGTTAAAAAAGGAAATATTAAAAAACTGTCAAGTCCAATTGATACTTCATATTTTTACTATAAAGCTCATTCAGTTAAAAAAACAAATGATTATTTTGAAATTAATTTTGAATTTTATCCCCCGTCTCATCTATTAATCCAGACTTTTAATTCTCAATTTAGCGATTTAGTTTGCTGGAAAAATTAATTCAATTATATTTTAAATAACTTTCGTTTATTAAATTAAATTAAGTTGTTTGTTAATATTTTTTAAGAATTTAATAATATTTTATAAAAACATTTAAATTATTTTATTCTATTTTTTCCTGGAATTACAGTACTTACAGAGATTTTACAAGAAAATACTGCATGGTTTTATTTGAGAATAAATATTCTTTGATCAGTTCTTTATTAGTTTAGTATTAATTTCCCTAAGCGCATTTATCAAGGAATCAATATTATCGTTTTTTATATAGATACTGAACTCCGACTTTTTTGTTGCGATCTCACTTATTGCACCATCTATTAAAACATCAAATATTTTCCAACTTTTTTTTTCATTAGATAATAAATAATCAATTCTTACCTCTTCTGAATTCTTTATGATTAGAACTGTTTTAATTAAAAGATATTGTGAAACTTTATTTTGATCCTCAATTAAAAACTTTGGTTTACTGATTTTTGAAAATCTTTTAAAGTAATTTTTTGCAACGTACTCTTCAAATACTAATATTAAATCTTTTTTAATATTTGGTTTCAAATCTTTCCATTTTTTTCCAATTATAATTGAGACCATTTTTTCTATATCGAAAGTTTTATTAATTAAATCTATGATCTCTTTTCTTTCAAATGATTTTTTATGACTAATCTTTTCTAACCCACTATGTAAAATATAAACTATTTCATTTGGATTTTTTTTAAAAATATCTTCATTATGTTTGGACTTCGAAACTATTTTTTTTTGTTCTATTTTTTGCTTTTTATCTTCTGTTAATTTTTTTTTTTTGGAAATAATTTTATTATCTTCAATTTCTGATTTTAATTCTTTTGAATTATGATCTTTTTGAAGAATTTCACTATCTGTTTCACTTTTCTTTATTTTCAATTCTGCATTCAAACTTTTATTATTTTCTTCATGTAAAGTTTCTTTATTTGAATCAACTTTTGGATGTGATTTAAAAAAAAATGAATATAACAAAACACTCAACACTAATGTTGCAAAAAGAATCGAAATTCTATTTTTATAGATATATTTTTTAATAAGTTGATTCATAATATGTATCCATAACAATTAATCAAACAAAATAAAACTATTTAACTAAAAAATTTATTTGGTAATAAAAATTTTATCTTCTAATTTTTTAGACTTTATTAATTTGTTTTAATTTTTAAATAACATATTTTGTAATTTATAATTAATATCATAGCACTATCAATTTTTCTTTATAAAAGATTTTAGCATGATAGGTGTAGCTACACTTAATTAAGGGGGTGTTGGAAGCTTTGCTGATAGCTGATTAGAGCATTATTGCTCTATCAATGAACAAATATTTTCTTTTTTTTTTTTTATTATTTCGACTGCATAAATATTTTATAAGATTTTTAATTTTTTAATCCATTTCATGTGTTATTAATTATAGTAAATATAAAAATTATGAAAAAAATAGCTTTGGTTACAGGTGTGACTGGTCAAGATGGTTCTTATCTTGCAGAATTTCTATTAAAAAAAAATTATGTAGTTCATGGTATTAAAAGAAGATCATCGATAATTAATACAGAAAGAGTTGATCATCTTTACGTTGATCCCTTAGAAAGGAAAACTGACTTTCTTTTGCATTATGGAGACTTAACTGATGCAACCAATCTGATTAGATTAATTTCTGATGTGAGGCCTGATGAAATCTACAATCTTGCAGCGCAAAGCCATGTAAAGGTAAGTTTTGAGACACCTGAATATACAGCAAATGCTGATTCATTAGGAACTTTAAGAATTTTAGAGGCAATAAAAATTTTAAGGCTTGAAAATAAAACAAAATTTTATCAAGCTTCTACATCTGAACTTTTTGGAAATTCAAGCAGTAAAATGCAGAGCGAATCAACTCCCTTTTCTCCTCAAAGTCCATATGCGGTTGCCAAATTATACTCTTATTGGATTACAAAAAACTATCGCGAAGCCTATGGTATTTTTGCGTCGAACGGAATTTTATTTAATCATGAAGGTCCTAAGAGGGGGGAAACCTTTGTAACAAGAAAAATCACCATGGGGATTTGTGAAATATTAGCAAAAAAAAGAAAAAAAATCTATTTGGGAAATCTTGATTCAAAAAGAGATTGGGGGCATGTAAAAGATTATGTTAATGGTATGTGGAAAATACTTCAGTACAAAAAACCCGATGACTTCGTATTAGCTACAGGAAAAACATATTCGGTAAGAAATTTTGTTGAAACGGCATTTGCTTTTGTAAATATAAATATAATTTGGAGGGGAAAAGGTATTAACGAAAAAGGTATAGATAAAAAAAGTGGTAAAATACTAGTTGAAATAGATAAACAATATTATAGACCACTTGAAGTAAACTATCTTTGCGGAAATGCCTCAAAAGCAAGGAAAAAGCTTAATTGGAGAAGTAAAATCTCGTTCCGAGAACTTGTTAAAGAAATGATGACAAGTGATCTAAAAAAAATAAAATCGGACTGTGAATAAAGTTACACCTATAATTTTATCTGGAGGAATTGGATCAAGGTTGTGGCCACTTTCGACTAAAAGCAAACCAAAACAATTTTTAAAATTACCATTCGACTCTAAATATAATATTTTTGAACAGACATTATTTGGATTAAAGGATCCTAAAAAATTTAATAAGCCTCTAATAATTTGTTCAGAAGAACATAAATTTTTAATTTTAGAAAGTTTAACTAAATTTAAAATATCATACTCGGATATCATTGTAGAAAAGATTTCAAAAAATACAGCAACTTCGGTTCTTTTAGGTGTTTTATATTCAATAAGAAAAATAAAATCAGAAAAATCCTTAGTTCTTCCTTCTGACCATTTCATTCCAAATAGAAATTACGCTAAATTAATTCCAAAAAATTTAAAAAAAAATAAAAGGCATATAATTTATGGTATTAAACCGGAATTTCCTTCAACTGATTATGGTTATATATCTATAAAAAATGAAAAACAACAGATATCGGAAGTTACAAAATTCTATGAAAAACCAAGTAAGGGAAGAGCTAAGGGTTTTATAAATAAGGGATTCTTCTGGAATTCAGGTATCTTTTTACTTAACAACAAAACCATATTATCTGAATTCAAAAATTACAGTCCAAAAATGTTTTCACTTTGTAGCCAAATAGTATCAGAATTAAAAAGAGATTTAAATTTTTTGGAGACAGACCAGACAAAAATGAAAAATTTGCCTAACTTATCATTTGATAAAGCGATATTAGAAAAAAATAATTCATTGACCATGGTAAAGTTCCGTCAATCATGGAGAGATTTGGGCTCTTGGAATACATTAACTGAATTGTCAGATAAGAATGTAAAACTTGATAAAAAAGTCAGAATTATTAACAACTCAAAGAATTCTAATGTCATAAGTGATAAAAGAAACACTATTTTAAACGATATTCCAAACGTTGTAGTAGTTGCAAAAAAAGATTCTCTTTTAATTAGCTCTAAGAAAAATATAAATAAAGTTAAAGACATTTTACAAGAAAAAGGAAATAAGGATATTTGTAATTTTCAAAATTTATTCTACAGACCATGGGGTCACTATGAAACATTTATTGATTCACCAAATTATTTGGTAAAAAAACTAACCATTAAACCTAAGCATAGATTATCTCTTCAGTTTCATAAATTTCGTTCGGAGCATTGGGTAATTGTAGATGGTGTAGCAGAAATAAGAAAAGGAAAGTCAAAGAAAACTTTAAAAAAAAATGAATCAACATATATTCCTAAAGGTGTAGTTCATTGTATTAAAAATATTGGAAATTCAGATCTTGAAATAATTGAAGTCCAAATGGGAAAAATACTTAAAGAATCAGATATAATTCGTTTAGATGATCCATACAAAAGGACTAAAAAATAAAATAGACAAAAACTGAAAGTACTAACAAAATAAAGCTTAATAGCAGAATATTTTTTTTTATAATATTAAGAGACAACTCTCCATATTTAAAAATTAGAAATGAAACAATTAAAAATCTAAGCCCTCTAGACAAAATAGATAGTAAAATAAAAAGTAAAATATTTATCCCCAAAATACCTGACGCCAAGCATGTTATTTTGTAAGGAAATGGAGAAAATCCTCCCATCAAAATCAATAAAATTCCAAGATCATTATAATTATTCTCAAATTCGCTAATAAGTAAATTGATATCAGTATAGTGAACCTCAAAGAATGGTTGAATTTTAAACCAAGCAAAGCTTCCTATTACATATGCAAACACCCCACCTAGAACAGAAAAAATTGTGACAATTCCAGCAAGATAGAAAAATCTCTTTTCTGCGATGATAAACGGAATTAAAAAAGGGTCTGTTGGGAGTGGAAAAATTATTGATTCAAGAAAAGAAATTAAATATAAAAACTTTTTCGCTTTTTTCTTTCTACAAATAAGAAGTAAATGATCATAAAAGATATCAATTTTATTTTTCACATATTTACTATAACATTTATATACTTATCTTTTAAAATATTTATGAGTCACTTTTGATTATTAATTTAAAAAATATTGTTAGTTTAACATGCAAAAAAAATATACAGATTCAGCTAAGTTATGGCAAACACAATTCAAACCAATAGATTATAATCCTAAATTAATTTTTAGTAATATAGATTCAAAAAAAGAAATTTTATTTTCCTTGAGTTTTTTTTTAGTCATTATGACAATTGAAATATTATTTAATCAACCTTTTAAAAAAAAAATAAAAATTTTTCATAATAATTTTTATCAAAAAATTTTTAAATCTAAATTTCAAAAATTAGAGAGAATAGAAATGCATTCTTTTGCCTTTAGTTTATTTTTAATATTACAAAAACTGTTTGAAGAAGAAGAAAGGTTAAAAGCCTACGCGAATCAGATTATCCAAGACAGTATTTGTCATTGGTCCTTTATAGATAAGGTTGATAAAAATTACCCTAAGCGTTTACAAACTATAAATAAACTTTGGTCTGAACATAGTAAACTCATTTTATCAAGAACTTATGAATCTAGAATAGATTTAATTTTTTTATTATATAAAAGCTTTGAATTAGGAATTAGTAATAAAACAATAATTAAAAAAAATCTCTCCGTACTCATTTTTTCTGTAAGCAAAGCACAAAAAGACTTTAGGTACGATGTTTTAAAAGAAATAAAAAAAACTAAGCTAATATAGTTTTATTGATTTTTACAACTTTCTGATAAAATATTCGCGCTGTACTTTTATAGATTTAAAAGAATATGCTTACAGTAGACATTAAAAAAAGTATTTCTAAAAATGGGAATTTTAATTTCTTTTATTCTGGAATTTATATCGGTAAAAGTTTACAAAGTTGCGGTGATAAAAAAAATTGAATTATCGATTTTACTCTCAGTTTTAAAAAAAAAGATTATAAATTAGAGCTTTTGAATGAACTTGATAAATTACTTATGAGTTTTCAACTTCACAAAAACTTCTTTCAAATTGTCTTAATTATTTTAGTTAAGCTTTAAGTATTAAAATTAAATTGAAATAAATGATCTTTTTTAATATTGTATTATTGATCCTTAGATTAACCCTTGGATTGTTATAGAAGTAATTCAGATTAAACCTGACAAAAAAATGGGAGATCTTTAAAATACAAAAATTCTATCTATTCGGATTCTCGTTATTAATTTGCTTGATTTTAATTTTATTAATTTTTACTAGTGAGAAATTTGAACAAAATAACTTTGAACTTTTATTTAGATACTACGAAGATCTTAAATTTAAAGTAGATCAAAATAGATTATTATATATGTCAGCTTACTTTATTATTTCGATTCTTTGGATCTGTTTAGTTGGCATTGTGAGTCCAATTTTAGTTATTTCAACTTTATTTTTTGGATATACTAGTTGTATTATTTCAATTGTATCATTCACTATTGGTTCTAGTATTTCCTTTATTTTTGCTAAAAGCCTTAAAGGGTCTATTGATTTTGAGTTAAAAAAATTTAATGTAAAAAACAATGCATTTTTCTTATTCATAATTTTTCGATTTATTCCTGGTATTCCATTCATGATTAAGAATTTCTCTGGAGTTTTTTTTAATTTAAATATAAAACAATTTACAATAGCTACAATTTTATCTGAGTCACCTCAGATAATTTTATTTGTATTCGTTTTGAATAGATTAATTCAATCATCGGAAATTTTAATTTCAAACTTTGATCTCACCATTTTATATAATGAATTATTAACACCAATCCTTTTAATAGTTTTTTTTCTAGTTTTCATTTTTATAATAAAAATTAAATTTCAAAATTATTTTTATAAAAAATAATTCTTCTTTTTTTTATATTTTTAACTATATTATAATTAGGAGAATTGTATGAATAATAAAACTGAATGTGGGTGTGGTAGATCCCCTACAGGTTTTTGCGTAGGATGGCATGATCTTTCAGAGTCAGATTATAAAGCTAAGTTAGCTAAGTACGAAGAGCGCAAAAACACAAAAAATAATGATGTTTAAATTTAAAATTTAAGATTTTTTAGATGCTTCCAAAGTCTTTTTAGACCTCTTGGTGCATTAGTCTTTCTTCTTTTTGGCCACTTTCTAGTTGGATCAAATATTGTTTGATCCAAACCTATATCCTTAACAGCAGGTTCTTCTATGATCACAGAGTAAAAACCCAATTTTTTATATGATACACCAATATCCAACTCATTTTTATAATTTTCATAACCGCCTATTAAATTATAATCTTTCATTCTTTTCACACCTGGTCTAAACGAAAAATAACCCCATTCCCATCCTTCTTTACAGAAAACCTTTCTAAATCCAATTCCTTTATGTTCTATCAATGGACCATAATTGAAAATATCTAATCTACTGGCGCTTTTTTTACTTTCCAACCATACCTGTATTATTTTTGAATCATAATCAAGAATCTTGAATGAATCTTGAATAAAATTTTTTCTCGTGTAAATCCAATCATCCTCACAATGGAAGATATAAGGTGTCTTTATTAATTTATATGCGTCAACAATAGATTGTATCTGACCCTTTTTTTTATCATTAAAGAGCAGATGTATTTTTTTTTCCCATTTTTTTTTAATATGAGAATATGTCTTGTCATCCACAGAATCCTCTGTGAGATAAAATTCTTCTATTGGGAAGTTATTAAAATTGAAGAAGCTTTCAAGAGTTCTATCGAGCAGATCAGTTCGTCCGCAACTTGTTAAAACAAATGAGATTCTTTCACTCATTTATAATCTGACTTGACAAAAAAACATAATTTTCTAATTAAAAACTTATTGCGAAGTTTGAACATTCAGAATCTTTACAAAGGAAGTTTTGTACTTCCCATCAAAAATTTATCAACATTGTGGGCTACCTGTCTGCCCTCTCTTATTGCCCAAACAACTAGTGATTGACCTCTTCTCATGTCACCAGAGACAAAGACTTTCTTAATATTAGTTTTATAATCTATATCATTAGCTTTGACGTTACCTCTCGAATCTAGCTCAATACCAGAATCTTGTATCAATCTATCTTTTACTGGGTGAACAAAGCCCATAGCTAATAAAACTAGATCTGCTTTAATTGTCATCTCTGAGTTTTCATCAGAACTATCTTTAATTTGCATTTTACCTTCAGCATTTTTTTCCCATTCAATTTTTTTTAATGTTAAGCTTTTTACTTTATTTCCATCGCCTTTAAAAAGTTTTGTTGATACGCTCCAATTCCTATTTGCTCCTTCCTCATGTGAAGATGAAGTTCTTAATTTGAGCGGCCAGTTAGGCCATGTTAACATTTTATCCTCTTTTACTGGCGGTTTGTCTAAAATCTCTAGTTGTGTAATCGAACTTGCACCTTGACGATTTGAAGTTCCAATACAGTCAGACCCTGTGTCTCCACCTCCAATTACAACCACGTTTTTATCTCTTGCATTAAACTCGTTTTCTAATTTAATATTATCCCCTTCACATATCTTATTCTGCAGTGTTAAGAAATCCATAGCAAAGTGAATACCTTTTAGATCTCTTCCTGGAATATCTAAATCTCTTGGTTGTTCAGAACCACATGCTAAAACAACTGCATCGAAATCATTTAATATTTCTTTAAATGATACATCTTCACCTATTTTTGTATTACATTTAAATCTAACACCTTCTTTACTCATTTGTTCAATTCTCTTGTCAATTAGATGTTTTTCCATCTTAAAATTTGGTATTCCATACCTTAGTAATCCACCAATTCGATCATTTTTTTCGTACAGTGTAACATCGTGTCCGGCTCTGGCTAACTGCTGCGAACATGCCAAACCAGCAGGGCCTGAACCAATAACAACTACTCTTTTATTAGTTTTTTTATTATTAATTTGTGGTAACAACCAACCCTTTTTGTATGCTTTATCTATAATAGATCTTTCGATGCTTTTAATTGTTACCGGACTATCATCAATATTTAAAGTACAAGCCGCTTCGCATGGAGCAGGGCAAATCCTACTAGTAAATTCAGGAAAGTTATTAGTGGAATGAAGAACGTCCAGAGCAACTTTCCAGTCTCTTTCATAAACTAAATTATTCCACTCTGGTATAATATTATTTATTGGACATGAATCATGACAATAAGGAATTCCACAGTCCATACATCTCGAAGCTTGCTCATTTAACGTTTTATCTGGAAAAGGCAAAACGAATTCTTCAAAATTTTTAAGTCTTTTCTTGGGTGCTAATGATTCATTATCAGCTCTATCATGTTCAAGAAATCCAGTTACTTTTGCCATAAATTTACAACCTTTAAATTTTTTTCTTTCTCTATCCTCTTTGATAAAACATTTTCAAAATCTATTGGTAGAATCTTAACAAAATTATTAATTTCTTCATCAAAATTTTCTAAAATTCTTTTTGCGACTAGTGAGCCAGTAAAGTTTAGATGTCTTTTTAACAATTCTTTAATTCGCAATTCATCGTTAAAAAGATAATTATATTTATCAAAAAGTTTTTCGGGAAAAATATGCTTGGTTTTTTTTACTCTCAAGATATTAATCATAGATAAATTACATTTTTTCTTAAACTCATCTTTATTTTGATAGACGTATGATATTCCTCCGCTCATACCAGCGCCAAAATTAACTCCTGTCTTACCAAGAACCATAACAACTCCACCGGTCATATATTCACAACAATGATCACCTGTACCTTCAACAACAGCAATTGCTCCAGAGTTTCTAACCCCAAATCTTTCTCCAGCAACTCCTGAGAAAAAACATTGTCCTGAGATAGCGCCATATAAGACAGTGTTACCAACTATTATATTTTCGTCTGATTTATATTTGGCATCCCTAAATGGTTTGATGATTATTTTTCCCCCTGATAAACCTTTTCCAACATAATCATTTGCCTCTCCAGACAAAGATAAAGTTATACCAGCAGACAGAAAAGTACCAAAACTTTGGCCAGCAGTTCCTTCAAGATTAATTACTATTGAATCTTCCCTTAAACCTTTATGACCAAATCTTCGAGCAATATCTCCGGATAACATTGCACCAAAACTCCTATCTGTATTTTTGATAGTTTTAAATATATCTATGGTCGAAATTTTCCTCTCAAGTACAGGTAAAACTTTCTTTATAACCTCTTTATCTAGGACATAGCTCAATGCATGATCTTGAGACGAGGAATTAAAAACATCTTTTAGGTTTTGATTTTTAGGTTTGAATAGTATTTTAGATAAATCTATATTCTTTGCTTTCCAATGCGATATTGCTTTATTTTTCTCTAATAGTTCTGATTTTCCGATTAATTCCTGAAATTTTCTTATGCCTAATTGAGCCATAATTTCTCTTACCTCTTCAGCAACCATAAAGAAATAATTTATAACGTTCTCAGGTGTTCCCTTAAATTTTTTTCTCAAGATTTCATTTTGAGTAGCAATTCCTACTGGACAAGTATTAAGATGGCATTTTCTCATCATTATACATCCAACTGATACTAATGGAGCAGTAGAAAAGCCAAATTCATCTGCACCCAACAAAGCGCCAATTATAACATCTCTTCCAGTTTTTAATCCTCCATCCACTTGTAATGATATTCTACTTCTAAGTTTGTTCATAACTAAAGTTTGATGGGTTTCTGCAAGTCCAAGTTCCCATGGAGTTCCTGCATTTTTAATTGAAGTCAATGGGGACGCTCCAGTACCTCCATCGTATCCAGCTATAGTTATATGATCTGCTTTACACTTGGTTACTCCTGCTGCTACGACTCCTACACCAAATTCTGATACTAATTTCACACTTATTCTTGCATCTGGGTTAACATTCTTCAAATCGAATATTAACTGTGCAAGATCTTCAATTGAGTAAATATCATGATGAGGCGGCGGAGATATCAATCCTACACCAGGTGTTGAATGTCTTACACTTGCAATTTTATCATCTACTTTATGTCCAGGAAGCTGTCCACCTTCCCCAGGTTTTGCTCCTTGACTAATTTTTATTTGAATATCTTTAGCATTTATTAAATATTCAGTTGTTACACCAAATCTTCCTGAAGCGACCTGTTTTATAGCACTTTTCATAGAATCACCGTTTTTTAATTTTATAAATCTCTCAGGCTCTTCTCCACCTTCACCAGTATTTGACTTACCACCTATTCTATTCATTGCAAGAGCAAGAGTTGTATGTGCTTCTCTGGATATTGAGCCGTAGGACATTGCTCCAGTTGAAAATCTTTTTACAATCTCTGAAGCTGGTTCAACTTTTTCTACAGGAATTTTTTTTGTTTTATTGAATTCAAAAAGGCTTCTAATAGTATACATAGATCTATTATGATTATTAATTTTTTCTGAAAACTTATTAAAGTGTTCTTTGGAATTAATTCTTACTGCCTTTTGCAGATTTGTTATGCTGGATGGTGACCAAGAATGTTTTTCACCTTTTATTCTGAATGCAAATTCTCCACCTTCATCGAGTGATTGATTGTTATCTTCAGAGACAAAACATTTTGAATATCTTGATATGGTCTCTTCTTGAATTTGTTTAAGAGTTAATCCTCCAATAAGCGAAGCTGTTCCAGGGAAATATTGATTTATCACATCTTCAGATATTCCAATTGCATCAAATATCTGGGCACCGCAATATGACTTAAGAGTTGAAATACCCATTTTTGACATAATTTTTTGGATGGCTTTACCTGAAGCCTTGATAAAATTATTTTCTGAAATTTTATAATCTTTCTCTTGAACTAGACTTGAAATTGTTTCGAATACCACGTAAGGATTAATTGCTTCAGCTCCGTACCCAGCTAAAACAGCAAAATGATGCAATTCTCTTGCCTCGCCAGTTTCTACAATTAAACTTGTTTTCATTCTCAACCCCTGCTCAATCAAGTAATGATGCACAGCTGATACTGCTAATAACGAAGGTATAGGAGCATTTACTTTTGAAATATTCCTATCTGACAAAATTAATACGTTAAACCCGTCGGATATTAAAGATTTCGCCTCAAAGCAAATCCTTTCTAATCCGTCTTTAAGTTCATCTGAATTATTAGAATTTTTGAAAAGAATATCTATTGTTGCTGCTCTGACTTTGCCTCTAGTTAACTTTTCAAGATCTTTAATTATTTGAGTTTCACTGTTAGTAAGAATTGGCTGACTGATTTCCAGTCTGGATTTCATATTTTCCTCTGGTGTGTCAAAGATATTGGGTTTTTCTCCCAATGTCATATCCAATGACATCACCAGCTCTTCTCTGATTGGATCAATTGGGGGGTTCGTAACCTGTGCAAAGCATTGTTTAAAATAAGAAAATAAAAGTTTTGATTGATCAGATAGGAGGGAGATTGGCGTATCGGTTCCCATCGATCCTATAGGCTCAACACCTAATTTGACTATTGGTTCAATAAAAAAATTTATGTCCTCTTTATTATAACCATAAGCAATTTGAAATTTAACCAACTCATCTTGATTAATTTCTTTAACATTGTTTTTGGTTTTTAATTCATTCAAGAAAATCTGATTTCTGTCTAAAGATTTTCTATAGTCAAATTTCTTTGCTAATTTGAGTTTTATTTCATCATTTGTGATAACTCTTTTTTCCATAAGATCTATTAAAAATATCTTTCCTGGTTCTAGTCGCCATCTTTTTACAACTTTTTTTGGATCTATATCTAATACTCCCATTTCAGAAGAAAGCATTATCATACCGTCTTCGGTTTGAATATATCTTGAAGGTCTTAAACCATTCCTATCTAAAATTGCACCAATCTTCTTACCATTTGAAAAACACATTGCTGCTGGACCGTCCCATGGTTCAATATAATTTGAATAATATTCGTAATAATCTTTCATTAAAAGGTTCTGTTCATTTTTTTCCCAAGCCTCAGGTATTAAAAGCATCATGGCATGCTCAATATCATATCCACCCATCATCAAATACTCTAAAGCATTGTCGAAAGCTGCTGAATCTGATAAGCCATCAAAAATCAAAGGATTAAGATTTTGGAATTCTTTTAGAAAAATCTCTGAATTTGATACACATGCTCTCGCGTTCATCCAATTTGCATTTCCTCTTAAAGTATTGATTTCGCCGTTATGACACAAGAATCTGAAAGGTTGTGCTAACTCCCAGCTGGGAAATGTATTCGTTGAAAATCTTTGATGAACAATAGCTATTGACGAAATAAACATTTCATCTTTAAGATCATCGTAATATTCTTTGAGACTATCAGACATAATCATGCCTTTATAAATTAAAGTTTTGCTTGATAAAGAGGAAATATAAAAGTCAAAAGATTTAAGTTCTATTTCAATTCTTCTTCTAGCAATAAAAAGTCTTTGTTCAAATTCATTAATTTTACTTGCTTGAAATCTTTGTTTTATAAATATTTGTATAATAGATGGTTCATTTCCTTTAATTGAGTCACCTAAAACTGAAACATTTCTAGGAACATCTCTAACATACAGATTTTCAAGTTTTAAATTATTTAAATGCTTATCTATTGTCTTAATACAATGCGCTTTTTCCTCTTCATCTCTTGGTAAAAAGAGCATTCCTATAGCATAGTCGTCGGGTCTGGGAAGAATGATATCGTATTTTGATAATTCTTTTTGAAAAAATTGATGTGGAATCTGAGTCAACAATCCAACACCGTCTCCAGCTTTTGGATCTGCACTAACTGCTCCTCTGTGAGTTAAATTGCTAAGTATTTTTAACCCATTTTCCACAATAGTTCTGGATGGTATGTCATAGATATTCGCAACAAATCCAATTCCACACGAATCTTTTTCATTCTTAGGATCATATAGACCTGATTTAACTTTTTTATTCATTCTCATCAAATTAATCAAACTTCCCTAAATATTATATAGTTAATTAGTCATTTATTAACATAGTTTTTTCGTAAATTATATTCCCCATAGTTTCTGAGTCCGATTTTTCCTCTCTTTTATATTTTACCATCCCTAGACCTTTTGCAAACCAGGTTGTTGAGAAAATTTCAATATTTATGTTACCTAAAGTTGGATCTGGGTAGTAGCTTGTTTTTCCATATCCAGAAACTTTGATGCAGTTTTTTATTTTCTTTCCTTTAATTGATATAGTCTCGTCTATACTCACAATTTTATTCTTTAATTTGAATGGTAAATTTGTGTTGTAAAATCTATCGTATCCTAACTTCATTTGAATAGTAGTTTTATCATTTGTTTCCCATTCTGTATTTTTATGGATCGGATAAGCTATTAATAATTGACTATTATCATTTTCTGAATCATAAGTATTTTCAGATGAAAAAAATTCTTCTCTATTAATTTTTAAGATACCTTTTGACTCGAAAACATAAAAAGTGATTTCTCCGTCGTTTTTTAGTACGGGTACAGCGTTATCAATCCTAGGAAGGAAAAAAAAACTTTGTCTATAATATTTTTTTTTTTTTTCTTTATCTTGAAAAAAAACATCATAGAAAACTTTTCTACCCTCGTTGTAAGGAAAGTAGTTTTTATCTAACTTACATGATGTTATTAAACAAAAAAAAATTATGATAAAGCAGTTTGTGCAAATTTTTTTTAAAATCATTGTAGTTTAAGGTTCTTCGTCTACTAAAGGTGATAATCCTAGTTTAAACTCAAGAGCATTACATAGCATTTGACCAATAAGTATGTGTGCTTCTTGAATTCTTGATGTATTAATAGCAGGTATAGATATAATTTCATTTGTTATTTTTTCAACATCTTTTGTGTGTCTTCCAGTTAAAGCAATTGATTTCATTCCATTCTGTTTAGCATACTTTAATCCCTTAATAACATTAAGGCTCTTTCCAGAGGTTGAAATACCTATAACAACATCTCCTTCTTTCCCTAATGCTTCAAGCTGTCTTGAAAAAATAGATTCAAAGCCAAAGTCATTTCCAATTGCTGATAATGTGGATGTGTCTGTTACTAGAGACAATGCGGGTATTGACTTCCTATTTTTAGAAAATCGAACGGTCAATTCAGTAGAGAGATGTTGAGCGTCTGCTGCACTTCCTCCATTACCGAAAAAAATAATCTTATTTCCATTTTTAATTGAATCATGGCATATTTCCAAAACATTCAGAAAGTTTTTTTCAACAGTTGTTTTTGTTCTATTAATTACTTGTAAATGTTCACTAATTTGGGATTCGAAGAAATTTTTTAACTCATCATTCATTTCATTATCTTGGCGATCTTATCTGGATTCGAACCAGAAATTAATCCTTAGGAGGGATTTGTTATATCCAATTTAACTATAAGACCTTATTTACTTTCCAATAGGTATTTGATATTTCAAAACTAAAGTTTCGGATCCTGGGTTTTTCTTCCCACTATCTGCATTAGAAATATGAAAAATACCAACACCAATTCTAGCGTTATTTTTAAATCTATAAAACATATCTATACCAATATAAAACTCAAGAGGGTTTCCCGCCTTAATCTCATTCCCATCTTTGTAGTATCCACAAGCCAAACTTGGTGTCATGATAAAATTTTTCTTTCTTCCATAATATCCATCGATCCCAAATCCACCATAAGCATAATAAGCATTTTCGTTGGTACCTAAAAATCCTGCGAAAGGTTTTATTAAATTAAACATTTTTCTACCACTATGTATTTCAAAATTCATCATACCTGATTGATCATTATGAGGAGGAGAACCATCTTCCATGTAATTAAAAATTCCGAGACCTATTGAAAATCTTGAAGAATCTTTGGCGTCTGCACTAACACTAATAGAAGATATCAATAGCGCAACAGACAAATAAAAAGCTTTCATATTGTAGTTATACATCTTTCTCTAACAAAACTAAAATGGTATCTGATATTTAAGTATAGC
Source organism: uncultured Alphaproteobacteria bacterium (assembly GCA_902563305.1). Lineage (GTDB taxonomy): Bacteria > Pseudomonadota > Alphaproteobacteria > Methylaequorales > Methylaequoraceae > Methylaequor. The sequence continues at coordinate 62,348 of CACEWP010000003.1, read as the reverse complement.
CTGTTCAGCTCCTGGATTAGAATCACCTAAACCTGCGTTTGAAATATGATAAAAACCTACACCTATTCTAACGTTATTCTTGAATCTGTAGTAGATATCTCCTCCACTCCTAAACTCAACTTTATGACCCAACCTAATTTCATCACCATTTATATACCAACCAGCCGCTAAAGTTGGGGTTACTATGTAACATTTACAATCACCAAAGAAAAGGTCAGCACTTAGACCAAAATAACTGTAACTTGCATCATCTGTAGTATGGTTATAACCAATGAATGGTTTAAGTATTTTAAAGATATTCCTTTTTGCAAAATACTCAAAACTAAATACAGTTGAAATATCCTTAAAGGGAACTGGAAGCACTGCATTCGTGCTTGAATTTGGATCACATCCGCCAGCTCCCGGTTGAACACAAACTGAGTAACCATTTTTCATAAAATTATGGATTCCTCCTCCAAAAGATAATCTTCCAGTTTTTTTATTAGCTAAAAGTTCCGAAGAAGACAGAAACAATAAAATAAACAAAATTTTAAACATTCTCAAAAAACATTATAATTACATAAGAATTATGATACCACATAAAAATAAATACCTTCAATGCAATATTTAAGACTTATATTTTCTATTTTTTTGATATCTTTTTTAAGCTATTCATGTCAAAAAAATCCTGCGACAGGTCAAAATGAATTTAACTTATTGTCAGAAGCTGAAGAAGATTCAATAGGCAAAAGCGAGCATGAAAAAATAATCACTCAGTTTGGTGGAGAGTATCAAAATAAAAGATTAAAAAACTATATAGAAAGTTTGGGCAATTTTCTTGTAAGCACATCTGAATTGTCTGAAAAAAAATTTACATTCACAATATTAGATACTCCAATAATAAATGCTTTTGCTTTACCCGGAGGTTATGTATACCTAACAAGAGGGCTAATATATTTATGTCAAAACGAAGCGCAATTAGCTGGGGTTATAGCACACGAAATTGGCCATATTACTGCAAGACACACTGCTAGAAGATATACAAAGACAGTTGGTACAGGATTATTTCTTCAAGTTCTAAACATATTCTCAAAGAATGCTTTCCTTAATAATTTTTTAGGACAGTCAGCTCAACTGTACCTTTTATCTTATTCACGATCACAAGAATATCAAGCTGATCAATTGGCGGTCAGATATATGAATCGTGCAGGATTTGATGCCAAAGAAATGGCAAGCTTTCTAAAATTAATGGAAGAGTTCTCAAATATTCAAAAAAGAATCTACAAAATTGAAAATAAAGTTTCAGAACTTCTACAAACTCACCCGAATTCCTCAAAGCGAGTTCAAGAAGTTATTGAAAGTTATAAAGGAAACACTCAATTAAACCCAATAATTGGAAAAGATGTATTTCTAAAAAAGATTGACGGTATTAATTATGGTCATAAAGAAGAGGAAGGGTTCTTCATAAAAAATAGCTTTATACATAAACCATTAAAAATAAAATTTTCTTTTGGAAACATTTTTTATTTTTTAAACACCCCTAAAGCCCTGATAGGAACAACAGATAAAAAAACCAAGGTAATTTTCAATCTTGATCAGTCATCTAAAGAAAATAATATTAATTATGTCAGCAGTTGGGTTAATATATCTAAAAAAAAAATATTGGATATTAAGAATTTTACCAATAATAATTTTAAAATTACAATGGGTAAGTTTATTAAAAATAAAAAATATTTCGTTTTTGCAACCCTTAATGATAATGAAAAAATGATCTACAGGTTTTTATTAATGACTTCAAAAGAAGAGATGAATACATATGAGAAAGAATTTAAAAAAATTGTTTTGAGTTTTAAGAGAATATCTGATGAGGAATTAAAGCTTTATATTGCACCAGAAATTAAAGTTATATCCGCAACATCAAATTCTAATTTCCTTGAAGATATTTTAGCAAAATCAAAACTTCAAACAATGTTCTCTGAAGAAATATTTAGGACTCTTAACGATCTTAAAAACAGAAAAGTTGAAACAAACAATAAAATTAAAACTATTTACTGATTAAGTAAGTCCTCAAGCTTGTTCTTTGCAGACTTTTTCTCTAAATTTTGAACTGCCGCATATTCGTTGCTAAGCCTATTTAATGCAGTTAGATAAATTTGCCTCTCTGAATAAGATTGTTGTTCTAAGGAATCTTCTTTTTTATGAAGATCTCGAACGACTTCGGCAATTAGGACAGGATCACCACTATTAATATTTTTTTCATATTCTTTTGCCCTTTTAATCCACATGTCCTTTTTAATTGCAGGTTTTTCTATTAAAACATCTAGAGCTCTAGAAAGTCTGTTTTTATTACTCAGCTTTCTTAAACCAGAACTTGAAGCCTTATCCTTGGGAATTCTCAGTTTCATTTTATCTTGTTTGAAATTAATTAATATAAAGTCTTGTTTTGAGCCGTCTATATCATAAGAATCAAAGTTTTCTATTTCACCCACTCCATATGTAGGGTAGACAACCATATCCCCAATAACTAGCTCCAATTCTTTTTTTTTCAAAAAATGTCTCCAATAAAATTAAATTAATCGTGAACTATATATTAATATTGTAAGAATTAAAAGATAAAAAATCAGGTACCTTTTCCAGGATTAGGACTAAAATGTTTCTCAAATTTATTTTTTACATCCTTCCATTCTTCTCTGTCTTCTGGCGGCGTTCCCATCTTATTTATATTAGGCCACTTTTCGGCGTATTCCCTATTAATATCAAGCCATTTCTGAGCGTCATCACAGCTATCATCGCTTATAGCTTCAGTTGGGCACTCAGGTTCACAGACACCACAATCTATACATTCGTCGGGATGAATAACTAAAAAGTTTTCGCCTTCATAAAAACAATCGACTGGGCAGACCTCGACACAATCCATATATTTACATTTGACGCAAGCATCTTTCACAATATAAGGCATATGGTTTATATAGAACAGATAAGAAAGTTATTCAAGAGAATAACATTACATTTTAATTTAGAGCGATTGTTCTAGGGTTATTAAAAAAAATTTTTTCAAATTTATTTTTTGGTAGAAAAGTTAATTTTTGCTTCTTTTTGAAAAAGAAAACTTTGCTAATAAGTTTTTCATAGTATTCATAATGAATAAGAAAATGTTGTTTATCTATTTTTAGTAAATAAAAACCTAGCTTTTTAAATAGTAAAAGTCTCTTCTTGGCATTTCTATTAGAATCGAAAATAAAAATTGATTCCGTAATAAAATGCTTCATATCAACTTTAAAAAAAATATTTATTAACATCTGTTTAAAATTACTTAATTTATTTGTTTTGAAGTAAAAAAAATTTGTTCCAACCCTAAAACCGAGATTTTTATATCTTTTAAACTCATCAACTGTCAGTTGCTTTAAAAAATTATCTATTTTTTTTTTTTCACAATGACCAAGGTTTTCTAGTAAACAAAAATTAATAGCTCTCGAGGCTAAAGAAATTTTTCTGTTTTCCTTAAACGCTAAAAAGAAGGGAAGTTCATTTTTTTTCAAGAAATCTAGTAATTGTTCTAATTTATTTCTTATTTGTTTTTCGAATTGTATGAAATACCCATCTAAGTAAATGGTGATTTTTGGTTCAAATAAGTCTTTACCTTTAATATAACATCCAATGACATTTTTTTCCCAAATAATCTTTCCATCAATTAATATTTGAAATGAACTCAAACTTGACTTTACAAAATAATCTTTAATTTGAATACTTAAACTATTCAGACTTTTATCTAAAATTTTGTTGTTAAAAATATTTTTACTTCTTTTAAAATTTGCATTAATAATAAATTTTAAGCCTGCTAAGTTTCCAATTATTTCTTTTCCAAAAAAAACTTTTTTTCCTCTAATCTCACAACGTTATTTTCTTGTATTAGGTTTTTAGATTTTTTCATTTCAAAGTTTTTATATTCACCTATAAATTCTAAAATAAGTTCTTCATGAAGCTTTGTGGATAATTTTGTACCAATTTCTTTAACCTTATTTTGAAATTTGTGATTATTTTCAATCCATCTATTCTTAAATGAAATAAAAGACCATGTTCTAATTTGAGAGATTTTATAATTTAATTCGGAAATTTTTTTTGTAAATCTACTGATGTCACGTAAATTTCTTTTCACCCATGATTCAGGGATACATTCACCTTCATTTATTAAGTAAAAGAATATTTTCTTTAAAAATCTTGTATGATACTCATCTAGATTTTTCGAATAATCTGGAACACTGCAAACCTCCCACAATATGTTTAAAATTTTTTTATTTATTGTTCTAATTTTACATTCATTATCATCAAGAAAAATTTTTAAGTATCTCTGATCACTTCCATCTTTTTTAAGCTTCAAATAATTTTCCTTCGGCTTTAGTGATAAAGATTTTACAAGTTCTTTTGGTTCACTAAAATTAAGTTTATGATTTCTCCAATAAATTTTCTTCACTTCAGTATATTCATAATTTTCTACAAAGTTTACTGTCTCGTTATCAAGTTTTTTTAAATTACATGTGGTACCAAAAAAACCATCATTCGAAAATCTTCCAGCTCTTCCTGAGATTTGAGAAATTTCATCAAATGTTAGGAATCTTTCATGGTATCCATCAAATTTTTTAATACTTGAAAAAAAAATATTTTTAATATCTAAATTTAATCCCATACCGATAGCATCTGTCGCTACAATATAATCTACCTTTCCATCTTCAAACAATTTGACCTGAGCATTTCTTACTTCCGGTGACAAAGCACCCAAAACTATAGAAACCCCACCATGCGATTGTTTGATTTTATTAGCTATTTCATAGACATCTATCTGAGAGAATGCAATTACAGCAGATCTTTTTGGAAGACGAGTCAAATTTTTATAACCGATATAAGATAGTTTTGATAATCTGGGCTTTTTGTTAATTATTATCTTTGGGTGTATTTTCAAAAGTATATTTTCTATACTTCTGGAACCTAAGAATAAAGTCTCTTTAGTACCACGCTTATTAAAAATTTTTTCTGTAAATATATATCCTCTTTCATAATCAGCTGCCATTTGAACTTCATCTATTGCAACAAATTCAAAATCAAGGTTTTCTGGAATTGATTCAACTGTACAAAAAAAATATTTAGCATTTTTTGGTATTATTTTTTCTTCACCAGTAATCAGTGCAACTTTATTAATTGGTAAGAAGTTCTTAGCAAACTCATAATTTTCTCTAGCCAAAAGTCTTAGTGGGAAACCAACTACACCTGATCTATACTTGTAGAGCCGCTGGATTGCAGAATAGGTTTTTCCAGTATTAGTCGGACCTAAGAAAGCTGAAATTTTCTTTTCATTTTTCATTAAATTAAGATTTTAAATATTACTCAATACATATGGAAGGATTCCATCACTTTCAAAATATTTTATCTCATTCTTGGTATCAATTCTTGAAATCACATTAATTAGAAATTGTTCACCATTTTTTTTTATAACTTTTATTCTTTTTCTAATATTTGGTTTAATCAAATAGTCTGAAAGTTTCCCAATATGAAAAATTTCTTGTCCACCAAAATTAATTTTATCTGTATCTTTGATTTGAAGTGGCAACACACCCATTCCCACAAGATTAGATCTATGAATTCTCTCAAAACTCTCAGCAATTACTGCTTTTACTCCAAGAAGTTTGGTTCCTTTTGCTGCCCAATCTCTAGATGAGCCTGTTCCATATTCTTTACCAGCAAGCACAACTAATGGTATATTTTTTTTTCTGTATTTGTTCGCAACTTTATAAATTTCCTCTACAATCTCCGATTCATGGTGTTTTGTATATCCACCTGCGTGCTCAATCATTTTATTTTTAATTCTTATATTAGCAAAAGTTCCTCTTACCATTATCTCGTGGTTACCTCGTCTTGCTCCATAAGAATTAAAATCGTCTAAATGAACTTGTCTCTCTTTTAAATATTTTCCAGCAGAACTATCCTCTTTTATAACTCCAGCAGGTGATATATGGTCTGTAGTAACAGAATCTCCAAGAATGATTAATGGCCTAGCTTTAATTTCATGATAAAGGTCATTTTTTTTATTATCCAAGAATGGTGGTTTCTTAATATAAGTTGAATTTAATGACCAGTCGTAAGTTGGAGATTTTTTAATATTTAATTTCTCCCACTCACTGTCACCTTTAAAGATTGTTGCGTAATTTTTTTCGTAAAAATCTCTTTTAACACATTTTTTTATTATATTTTCTACTTCAGATTTAGGTGGCCATAAATCTTTTAGAAACACTTCCTTACCTTTGTGAATAGTTATAGGATCTTTGGAAAGATCAATATCTATTCTTCCCGCAATTGCATAGATTATAACAAGAGGAGGTGATGCTAAAAAATTTGATTTGATGTGCGGGTGAATTCTTCCCTCAAAATTTCTATTCCCTGATATTACACTACAAACATTTAAATTATTCTGAATAATTTCGTTATTCACTTTATCATCTAATGGTCCTGAATTACCTATACAAGTAGTACAACCATAACCAATAATATTAAAACCTAGCTTTTCGAGATATTGCAAAAGATTTGATTCATCCAAATATTTGCTAACAACTTTACTTCCGGGTGCAAGTGACGTTTTAACCCACCATGGAATAGTTAATCCAATCTCAACTGCTTTTTTTGCTATCAAACCAGCCATAATTAATACCGTAGGGTTCGATGTATTCGTACAGCTGGTTATTGCAGCAATACACACTTTACCGTGCGAGAGTTTATTTTTTACATTTTTAAAAGATTTTTCTTCGCCGTTCAAATGATCTTTAAACTTTTTTGGAACATCAATAAGATTGATCCTATCTTGAGGCCTTTTAGGACCTGATATACATGGCTCTATCAAGCTTAAGTCAATATCAAGATTTTGATTATAGTTTATTTTCTCCGAACCGTAATGCCATAGACACTGTTCTTTAGAATATTTTTCTACAATATCAATTTGCTTAGATTTTCTTCCAGTTATTTTTAAATAGGAAAGTGTTTCTTTGTCCACGGGAAATATTCCACAAGTTGCTCCGTATTCTGGTGCCATGTTTGAAATTGTTGATCGTTCTGATAAATTTAAGAACTCAAGTCCTGGTCCGTAAAATTCAACAAACTTCCCTACAACATTCATATTTCTAAGTTTTTCAGTTATATTCAAAACTAAGTCTGTAGCTGTTAAACCATCTTTCAAATTTCCTGACAACCTAACTCCCACCACCTCAGGAATTTGCATAGATATTGGCTGACCCAACATCACAGCCTCGGCTTCAATTCCACCAACACCCCACCCGAGAACAGATAAAGCATTGACCATTGTTGTATGACTATCAGTTCCAACAACAGAGTCCATAAATAAAAAATTATTTTCGGTTTGAACAACCTGAGCTAAAAACTCAAGGTTAATTTGATGACAAATACCAGAACCAGGAGGAAATAGAAGGAAATTTTTCAAGGAACTTTGGGCCCATTTCAATAATTTATATCTCTCACTATTTCGTTCATATTCTTTTTTTACATTTATGCTTAAGGAATCTTTCTTAGAATAACTATCTACGTTTATTGAATGATCAATAATTAGACTCACTGGAACTAAAGGATTTATTTTCTCAGGATCATTCCCATCATTCTTAAATTTATCTCTCATGGCTGCTAAGTCTGCTATAGCAGGAACACCGGTATAATCTTGCATTAAAACTCTACTTGGACAGAAAAGAATTTCCTCTCCAGTTTTTTGATTTATAAGATTGTCTAAGTCCTTTATGCTTGTATTGGTTTTACCTTTTTTTCTAATTAAATTTTCTAAAAGTATTCTGTAAGTAAAAGGTATTTTATCTATAACAAATTTAAATTTTGATTCTGCTTTCTTTAAGCTAATAAAGGTATACTCATCTTTTTCAATTTTAAGGTTGTCTGTAAAATTTGTAGTTGTTAGATTCATTTTCTTCTCTAATGTTTATTATAAGGTTTTTTGATGGTATTAGAATTTATATCAGTTTATTTTCGCAGAAATAAAAGGTTAATCTTTGATAATTTTAATTTAAAACTAAGAAAATCTCAAATAATCATTTTGATAGGAGACAATGGTGTTGGAAAAAGTAGTCTTTTAGACATTGCAGCTGGTATACTAAAACCAGAAAAAGGAACAATTAAAATAAATAAAACACCTCTTGAAGAGTTAGGATCTCATAAAAAAGAAAAATTTACTTATATTCCGCATAAAGATTCTCTAAAAGATTATTTAACTGTTGAAGAAAATTTAACTAATTGGCTCTCTCTCTTAGAGAGTGACATCAGCAAAAATGAATTTTACGAATCTCTTAAATTTTTTAATTTACACAAAATAAGTCAAAATCAAGTAATAAATTTATCCCATGGACAGAGGAAAAAAGTTTCATTGACTAAGCTTCTTTTGAGTAAGACAAAATTATGGCTTCTTGATGAACCGTTTAATGGACTAGATTCTTCCTCTGCTAACAAGTGCAAAGCTTTAATTCACAATCATATTAAAAATAACGGATCAATCATTTTATCAAGTCATATTAATTTTGAATTAAAAGCTTCAAAAAAAATCTTTATAAAAAAACCTAAAAAAAATGATAAGCAAAAAAGTTTCAAGTTTAATTCCTGGGATGATATTTGATAATGAAAGATTTTTTTAAGTTATTAAAAAGAGAAATTAGAATTTGTATGAATAATTCTTCAATCTTCTTTTCTTTTTCTACTTTTTTTATAACATCCTCACTAATTTTTGTTTTTGCCCTTGATGATCTCACTAACATAATTGTTTTTTACAAACCTGTTGTTTGGGTTGTCTTGATTTTTTCTATTATGCTGGTTTCTGAAAATTTTCTTCATGAAGATTATAGCGATGGAAGTCTGAAGGAATTACAATTTCTTGGTTTCTCGGAGGAAACAATTTTTCTCTGCAAAAGTTTAGCAATGTGGTTAATTATATTGATTCCTGCAGTTTTTTTAATGCCAATTATCTTAATCTTCTTTAAATTGTCTTACAATGATGTACTAAAACTTTTTTTGAATATTTTTATATCTACTCCAAGTTTAACTTTAATTTCATTACTATCTGCTTTATTTTCAATTCAACTCAAAAGAAATAAAATAGTACAATTTGTGATAATTCTTCCCTTTTTCATTCCCATAGTTATCTTTACAACAACTTCAGAAAATTTTGCTGAACCGTCAAAATATTTTGGAGACCAATTATTGATTTTAATTGGAATTTTTTTTATTACATTACCAGTATGTTTATATGCTGGTAAATTAATTATGAGGGAGATAAATAAGTGATTTTTAAATTAGCTAATCCATTGAAATTTCAGAAGTTTACAGAAAAATTTCAACCAGTTACCATTCATTTAGCTTTGTTTTTGTTAGTAATTGGATTATTTTTTAGTTTCTTTAATAGCCCTCCAGATTATCTTCAAGGTGAAACAGTTAGGATAATGTATATTCATGTCCCATGTGCATGGTTTTCATTAATGATTTATTCTATAATAGTCATTTGTAGCATCTCCTCGTTAGTTTTAAGGCATACACTAGCTGATTTAATTTCAAGGTCCTGTGCACCGATCGGAGCTTGCTTTACTATAGCTACATTGGTGACTGGATCAATATGGGGCAAGCCAACCTGGGGAACATGGTGGGTATGGGATGCACGTCTGACATCTGTACTAATATTATTTATTATTTATTTAGGACTAATAATTATTAATAATTCTTATGATGATAAATCTAAAGCCGACAAATATGCTTCAATTCTTGCAGTAGTAGGTGCTGTTAATTTACCCATCATAAAATGGTCAGTCAATTGGTGGAGTACTCTTCATCAGCCCGCCAGTATCTCGAAATTATCATCACCATCTATTGATCCATCAATGCTTGTTCCACTTTTTATAATGACTTTTTCTTTTTTCTTCTTCTTCATTTCAATTCTTTTAATTAGGTTGAAAGGTGAGATAATCCAGAGAAAAATTGATGTAATAAAATATAATAGAGTTGAAAAATGAATTATTTTATTAACTTTATAAAATCAGAAGACCACTTCTCTTACGTTTTATCATCGTATTTAATTGTATTCTTAATTATATTTCTCATCTTCATCTTTAGTAATATAAAAACGAAAAGACTTGAAAAAGAACTTATAAATCTATCAAAAAAATGAAGAAAAAAAATAAAAGATTAATTACAATAATTGTTTCATTTCTACTTTTCTCTATGGGTTGCTTCATCATATTTATTAATCTGAGAGATAACCTAATATTTTTTTACTCCCCTTCAGAAATTTTTGAGAAAGAAATTAGTTCCGAAAAAACTATAAGGGTCGGTGGTATGGTAAAAGAAAAAAGTTTAAATAGAAAAATAAAAGAAATAAATGGGATAAATATGGAGGAAATTTCTTTTGTAATTACTGATTTTGAAAAAGAGATCATTATTTCCTATATAGGGATATTACCTGACTTATTTAGAGAAGGTCAAGGAGTGGTTGTTGAAGGTTTTATAGTTAATAAAGGACTTTTTAATGCCAATACTGTTTTAGCTAAACATGATGAAAATTACATGCCACCAGAAATCAAAGATTTAGAATCCATAAAGGAAAAAGCTAATGATATCTGAAATTGGTCTTATCTTTTTAATTCTAACATTTGTTATATCAAGTTTTAGCTTTTTTAACCTTTTATTTGTTAGTAAAAAAAACAATCATACTTTCTTTGATGAATTAAAATTTAGTAAGCTTGCTTTTTTTTTTACGATAGCATCCTTCATATGCCTTTCATATTCATTTCTAGTTTCAGATTTTTCGTTAAACGTAATATCAAAAAACTCTAATAGTCAACTTCCCTTAATTTACAAATTAACTGGTGTCTGGGGTAATCATGAAGGCTCTATTCTTCTTTGGTTACTTGTAATGACATTTTTTGGATATTTATTCTCTATTAATAGTTCTGCATCAGCTGATTTCAAAAACAATGTTTTAAGAATTCAAAACACTCTTTGCTTTTTAATTACATCATTTATTCTTTTTACTTCTAATCCATTTGAAAAAACATTCCCTCCTCCAATTGAAGGGGCTGACTTAAATCCACTCTTACAAGATCCAGGACTAGCAATTCATCCACCTTTTCTCTATCTTGGTTATGTAGGGTTTTCCATTATCTATTCAATATCAGTCGCTGCGTTATCAGAAGGTGTAAAAAACTACTTTATAGCAATATTGAAGCCGTGGGTTTTCATTTCTTGGATATTTTTAACGTGTGGTATAGGTCTTGGTAGTTGGTGGGCTTATTATGAACTTGGATGGGGAGGGTTTTGGTTTTGGGACCCTGTAGAAAATGCTTCACTTTTACCCTGGCTTACAGCATCTGCTCTTTTACATACTATAGTAATAGCAGATAAGAAAAATATTTTAGTAAATTGGACTATACTACTTTCAATTGTTACTTTTATCTTAAGTTTGTTGGGAACTTTTTTGGTAAGGTCGGGGGTTTTAGTTTCAGTACATGCATTTGCGAACGATCCAACTAGAGGAATTTATATTTTAGCTTTATTAGCCTCAATCAGCTTTTTTGGGATTTTTAAATATTTTAATAATACACATAGATTTAATAGACCTAATATTTCACTTATTTCAAGAGAAGGGATGATATCCCTCAATAATATTTTTATGTTATCAATAACTTTTACTATATTAATAGGAACAATTTATCCATTATTCTCGAGTGTGCTTTTCAACTCCAAAATTTCTGTTGGAGCCCCATTTTTCAACTCAATTCTAATGCCCATTATGTTCCCATTTGTGATTGGAATGATTTTAGGACCTTATATAAAATGGGGAAAAGATGATTTAATTTTATTATTAAATAGAATTAAAGTTTTATTAATAATTTTCGTTCTAATTTCACTAGTTGTTTGGTATCTGTCCTATAAAGATCCAGTTTTATCTATAATATTTATCATTTTGGGTTGTTGGATTATCTTAAGTTCTGTTTACGAAATTTTTCAATTTGTTCAATTAAAGAAAAAAATTCCAAAAAAAATTTTTGCACAAGTACTTGCTCATATAGGAATAGGATTATTGATTATCGGAGCAACAGGTAGCAGTATTCTTAAACAGGAAAAAATCCAATTTCAAGAGATTGGCGAATCTATAAAAATTAAAAATTTTCAAATTCAATTTCTTGGAGTAACAAAGATAGAGGGACCAAATTATATAAGCCAGACTGGAAACTTTTTAATAACGGAAAATAGTAAAAAACTAAAAATTTTAAAACCAGAGAAACGTTTTTACAATACTGGTAAACAAGTTACAACAGAAGCAGCAATACACTCTACTATTTTTGGTGATTTATATATAGCTATTGGAGATGCTCACGAGAATAAAAGTCAATGGACAACTAGAATTTGGTTTAATCCATTTACTATATGGATTTGGATTGGAGTTTTTTTTCTTGCAGTAGGGGGTTCTTTTTCCTTCATTAATAGTTTATCAAGAAAAAGATGAAGTATCTTTTTACATTAATATTTCTGCTTTTTACTTTCATACTATACGAAGGTCTTAAAAAAGACCCACGTAGTATACCTTCTAATCTAATATCAAAAGAAATCCCAGAGTTTTCAATTAAAACCTTTAGCAACTCTGATCTGTCTGATTTTGAATTAAAAAATGATAATGTTGCTATTATAAATTTTTTCGCATCATGGTGTCCTCCATGTAGGGTGGAACATAAACAACTTCTTAAACTAAGTAATGACATTCCAATTTATGGTATTGCTAAGAAGAATAAAAAACAAGATTTATCAAAATGGCTGAATGAACTAGGGAATCCCTATAAAAAAATTGGAATGGATGAAACTGGTTTATTAAGTATTGAATGGGGGGTCTATGGTATACCTGAAACTTTCATCGTTGGTGATGGTGTTGTAAAATATAGGCATGTTGGTCCGGTTATGCGAAGAGATCTTGAAACTATAAAAAATATTGCAAAGGATCTTCAATGAAATTTCTTGTATTATTTTCATATCTAATTTTCTCTGATTTAAAAGCAATCGAGCCGGACGAAATTTTAGATGATTATAATTTAGAAAAAATTGCTAGGGAGATTGGTAAAGAATTACGATGTTTGGTTTGCCAAAACGAGGATATTCAAAATTCTAATGCTGATATTGCCAAAGACCTAAGAAAAGTAGTTAGAAAAAAACTTACTGAAGGAGAAACAAAAGAACAAATAATTGACTTTGTTCATTCAAAATATGGTGATTTTGTCTTATTTAAGCCTCCAGTAAGATTTGATACTTTAGGGTTATGGTTGCTTCCAATATTATTTTTTTTCTTTCTTAGTCTCTTCTTTTTTAGGAAAAGATAGTGGTGATTGTATTTACACTTTTTACAATAATAATTATAACCTGTGCTTTATATCTAAATAAATTTAAAAAGAGACCTTTAAGATTTTTCTTGACGATTTTAATAATAGTAACTCCTACAACTCTTATTTATTTTAAAAAAGGAAATATTGAAAGCTACTCTTTCAAGGATAAGGTAAATCAAATCATAGAAGATGGATCTAGTAACCCAGAAAAGTTTAAGGAAATAAGTCCCGAAATTTTAGTACTATATCTTGAAGAAAAATTAAAAAAAAACCCTAATGATCTTCAGGGATGGTTAATTCTTGCAAGAACTTGTGTATTTAGCGGTTATTATCAGAAAGCCGATAAATATTATAAAAATGCATTGAAAAATTTTCCTCTAAACGAAGATATTTTACTTGAATACGCAATTTTAAAGAAAAACATTAATCAGACAAAAAGTGCTAAAGATTATCTTTATAAATTAAAAACTATCTCACCTAATAACCTTAAGGCAAGAGAGATCTTAATAGAAATCTTAATAAATAATTTGCTACATAATGAAGCTGAAAAAGAACTAAATGAATTATTTAACCTAAAGTATGATGATGAAAAATACATAAAAAAAATTAAAAAAAAATTTGAACTAAATTAATTCAAGATTTTTAACATTCTTTTTTTGATTAGAAAAAAAATCTATTAATTGTCGTGTAGAATTTGAGATTTGAAAGTTTTTTGCTTGCAAATTCTTTACAGGAAGAATTTTTATAATTGAATTGGTGATAAACATTTCATCAAATGTTTTAAATAAATCCTTTTTGATTTGAACTTCTATAACTCTTTTAAAAAATAATTTTGATTTTTCTATAACAACCTGTCGCATTATCCCATTAAGTCCTGATTTTTTTATTAATGGAGTATAAAGAATATTATTCTTGGAAAAAAAAATATTCGTCATTGTTCCATCAATTATATTATTCGAATCATCAACCATTACACCATCAAAAAAGTTTTTTCTATCCCACTCTGATCTAGCTAAAACTGAATCCATCCTATTTAAATGTTTTAAGCCGGCTAGCTGAGAATTTGAAAAGATTGATGAGTTGCAAAATCTTAGTTTAACCCCTTTTTCGTATAACTTTCTATCTATTTGATTATTTGGAAATGTTAAAAAAACAACAGTTGGGGTAATATCTTTTTCAAATTTATATCCTCTACCTCCAACACCTCGTGTAATAATGATTTTCAATACGCCTTCTCGCATACCTTCATCATAAGATCTATTTAAAATTTTTCTTTTGTAATTTGTTAACAGATCTTTAGATGGGAACTTAATTTTTGTAACTGAACAACTATCCTTTAATCTTCTTAAATGTCTATCCCAAAACTCAACTCCTAAGATTTTTTTATTATCTAAATAGCACCAAGACATTGTTTCAAAAAGTCCATCGCCATATGAAAGTCCTCTATCTAAAACTGAAATAGATTTGGACCATTTTCCATTAATCATTGATATATACTTACTCATTTTTGAAGGACCCTACCGCCTTTAGCATACCATTAGCCTTAGCCTCAGTTTCTGAGGTTTCATTTTGTGGAACTGAATCTGCAACTATGCCTCCACCAGCTCTAAAAAAAAGATCATTTTTTTCCTTTAGAATTGTTCTAATAAGTATATTTATATCCATATCTCCATTATGTTTAACATATCCAAATGATCCTGTATAAGGACCGCGACCTTGTTTTTCCAACTCACCAAGTATTTCCATGCATCTAACCTTTGGACATCCTGTTATAGTTCCTCCAGGAAAAACAGATTTAATAATTTCTCCTGGCAAAATATTTTTTTTCTTTTTTCCGCTAATGTTTGAAACTATGTGATGAACATGAGCATATGTTTCAATAGTCATCATTTCATCAACCTTTACAGTTCCAGGTTCGCAAACTTTTGAAATATCATTTCTTTCTAAATCAACAAGCATTAGATGTTCAGCTTTCTCTTTATCAGAACTTATCAACTCTTTCTTCAGCTCTATATCAATGAGACCCGAACCACCCCTCGGCCTTGTACCAGCAATAGGTCGCGTTTGTAAATGATCACCATTAATAGAAACTAATCTTTCAGGTGAAGAGCTAATAATTGAACTATTTTTATATTTAACTATTCCTGCATAAGGGGCAGGATTTTTTTTTCTTAATTGTTTATAAATATCTATATCAGACAAGTTATTATCAGCTTTGAACTGCCATAATCTTGAAAGATTTGCCTGAAAAATTTCGCCTTGATATATATAATCAATACACGATCTAACCTGCGATTGATGTTCATCTGAAGTTCCTTTTGAATAAATTTTGATTGATCCTTTTTGACTAGAATTTGAATCTTCTATTTTTGGCCCAAAAAGATCATTTAGTATGTCATCAAAATCAGATGAGAATTTTTTTTTATCACTACTTAAAAAAACTATTTTTTCGATATGATCATAAACTATCGAAGTATTTACTCTGGCTGCGAAAGCATCTGGAAGCAAATATGGAGATTTTGGAATTACAAGTTTTTTTTCTATTTCACTTGCGATTTCATAACCCAAGTAAATAAACCAACCGCCAGAAAATGGAATACATTGATTTTTATAAATCATCTGTTCTTGCTCAATTTTATTTTGATTCCAAAGATAATTAAATTCATTAAGGAAATTAATTTTACAATTATCTTTTTCTAATAAAATTTTCGGTTTATAAAAAATTATTGAATATCTGTTAAGAACATTCCCTCTGGATGAACTTTCCAGGAAAAATGGATACTTCTCAGGTTTATTCTCGACTAAATTCAATAAATCAATTTCTTCACCATTATTTTGTTGAATTACCAGACCATTCCAACCTTTGCCATTAATTTTTGTTGTATTCCAGAAATCTTTATTCATAAAATTCATTGTAATTAATTATTTAATTATTATATTCTCAGTCTTATACTAATATTATAAGTTTTTTAATAGAAAAATATGTATCACACAATCGTAATAGGTGGGGGTTGTTTAGGAGCTGCTGCTGCTATATCACTTCAAAGAAAGTTAAATAAACTTGGTAAAAATGAAAAAGTTTGCTTAATTGAAAAAGCAGTTCTTTGTGCCGCTGAATCCTCAAGACATTCTGGCATAGTCAGATCAGCAAATGCTGATCCAGACGCATCACTGATGGCTTCAATGAGTACAAAAATGTGGAAGAATTTGTCAAGTGTGTGGGGTATTGATATGGAGCTTGACGAGTTTGGTGCAATTTGGATAGCCAAGAAGAATTCTGACGGCGAAAACCCCGCTTGGACTGAATTATCACATCGAATGAAAAAAATAGAATTAGTTTTTCAGGAGATAGATTCTAAATCAGCAGTAGAAAAATGTGGTACCACACTTTTAACTGACGAAGATGAATCTTACTTTTATGAACCCGAAGCCTTTCAATTAGATCCCAGTATTTTGCGTTCAACTCTATATGAAGCTTTAGACAACAATGGCGTAGATCTTATGGAAAAAACCGAGGTTGATACGATATTAACAAAAGGTAACGAAATCATTGGAGTCACCACCAATAATGGAAAACTAGATTCAAAGAATTTTGTCAATGCAACTGGGGCATGGAGCTCTCAACTTTTTTCGAAAATTGGCCTAAAAATCCCAGTTACAATTGAACCAGTTTCTGTAGTGAATTGGATGGAAAGTCCAAAGCAAATAAGATATGAGTATCCAATTGTAGCAGATTATACAAACCTTTGTTATTTTAGATCTTGGAGAGGTAATAAAATGCATGCGCATCAACCAAGAAAAAGATCAGTTTATGAAATTGCAAAAAACTTTCTTAACGATTTAACATCAGTTAACGGTGGAGAGTATTTAAATGAACCAATGAATCAATCCCTTGCATACAATCAAATAAAGAATTACGAAGACATTTCTAAAAAAAGATTTTCTAATATAGATAAAACCGTATACGCATCTGGCTACAGATCATTTTTTGATATAACACCAGATCTCAGATTTATTCTTGGAAAAGATAGTAAGTTTAAAAACCTCTTCCATAATTTAGGTTCAGGTCAAGCCATGAAATACTGCCCTGTTTTAGGCGAAAGTATTGCTGAGGAGATTCTCAATGAACCTATAATAACAAAGAAGTTTGATTACAAAAAATTTAGTATTAATAGATTTAGTGAAGACTATATGAAGGATTTTTGGAATCTTGTACAAGGTGAGGAAAACACACTCCATCGCCAAGGTAAAAATACACTTTAATCATCTTTCTCGGTTAAAGAAGTTACTAAATTTAAATTTCTCCAAAAATCCTCACTCTTCAAGTTAATATCATTCAAACGCATTAGTAAACTTCTTACGATTGCTCTAACTACTGGATCAGCCTCTTTTAATTTTTGTTTTAAAGTTTTCTCATTAATTGGATACAAGATACAGTTTGTCTCTGCTTCAGCTGTAACAGATCTAGATTCGTCTAAAGATGGTCCACGCTCACCAAATATTTCTCCCTCCCCAATTTTTCCTAGTAACAAACCACCAGGACTGTAAATATTAACTTTTCCAGAATGAACATAATATGCAAAGTGAGCGGCATCTCCTTTGGAATATATTTTTTTACCCCTACTGAATTTAAGTTGATTGATGCCTATCTTCTTTTGACTCATTTTATTTAACTTATACCAAAATAATTCTTATTATCTAAATATCTTTTTGAGAAATCATTTTTTGATTTAAGTAATTTACCAAAAAAAGTTTTTTTTTCAAAGTCAAAGTCCGAAGCTTTTTCACATTTCATTTTGATTGAACTTAGATGAAACTCTTTAAATAAAATTTCTTCTAAATTTTCTAAAACTTTATCTTGCTTTTCCTCTGGAAAATATATTTTATCTCTAACTAAAAAAACTGGGATATTAACGCTATTTATCTTACTCACTAAATCATAAAAAACTCGTGATATTATTGAATCCCAACCAATATCCTTTCCATTAAACATCAAACTTTTAAGAATATTAACATTATTAATTTTATTGTAAATTGAATCTAAAATCTGTTTCTTTGTTAGACCATCTAGAGATAATTTCTTTTTTTCACTTAGTACTGATCTATAAAAACTTTCCTGACTTTTAGATCGACTTCCTTTTATAATTAAGTAACAAATTTGATTATGATTCAGATATTTAGATTCTCTTTGCGATTCTATCTTTACGTTTGAGCTAGACACTAGCGTCAAAAAATGGCTGAAAAACTGGGTTAAATCTAAATAATTTGTTTTTTTATTATTTATAGTCAATTTATTTTTTATCTTAAAGAATAAACTTAGATCTAGCTTATTCCACCAACACCCCGCGAAAGTCCCAGATGGAAATTTGTCTAAATCGATTAAGAAAGAGCAAGAAATAAAACGTGAAATTGCAATTTTTCTGTTATCTCCTCTAATCAGATAACTATCTTCGATATTTGGAATATCAAATAAAGTTTTTGAAATTAAGCTATTATAATTCTCAATAACAACCTTTTTTTCCTGAGTTTCATAACTATCATCATACTCAATTAAACCGCCATTCTTAGATATTAATAAAAACTCTTTTTTTCTGTGATTAATTTTATGGCTATATAAAAATTTAATTTTTTTAAAATGGTTTTTTAAAGTATAAGAGGGTTTAATTCTTGTCAATCTGCTTCTTTTTGATCGTGAATCATAAAAACCTGGATAAAGTTCAATGAGGTTTCTTTTTTTTAAAAAATTTATCGTTCTAATTAAATAAGATGAAATATTATTTGGGTTGTATCTCGATCTAGAATTATAACCTCTTTTTGACATTGAAACGGACAAAAATTGTAAATCAGATTCAGCCCAACAAAAATATAATTCAAGGATTAGTAGCCTCAGATGTTTAATAAATAATTTACTGTTGTCCAAATTTTCTATACTTCCAATAAATTTATTTATAATATCTAATTCTATATTTCTTTGTAAATCAATTGGTCTACTAAAATCAAAATCTAATTGATCAGTAATGTTTTTCATAATAAATTCTAACAATTATGTATTTTATTGACTTTTTTGCATACATTATTTTTCAAATTTTGCAGATTTATAAATACTCTGTAATATTCTACGTAATAATTAGCATGCTAGTTTCTTTCAATGTTGTGAATATTAATAATAGAATAATCTCAATTATTATGGATTTTTTATTTAGGTTGATAGAACCATTACTTAAAGTTATAAGAAACATTATCCCAAATTTTGGTGCAATTGATATTTCACCTGTAATACTAATAATAATTATTGAAGCGTTTCAATATATTATGACAAAATACGGACTTTGATATGAGTGAAAATAAAATTATTGATGGAAAAATTGTTTCGGCAGAAATCAGAAAAAAAGTTAAAGAATTAGGTGGTGAGCTAATAAAAAATACTGGTAAAACTCCTGGACTAGCAGTTGTTTTGGTTGGTGATAATCCGGCCAGTAGAGTTTACGTAAAAAATAAAATTGAGAAAACTAAAGAAGTTGGATTTAATTCAATTGAGCATAAATTAGATGAAAAGGTAACTGAAAAAGAATTAATTAAGATAGTCGATAAACTTAACGAAGATTTAAATGTACAGGGTATACTTGTCCAACTTCCTTTACCTAACCATATCAATTCAGATAAAATACTTGATAGGATAAAACCTGAAAAAGATGTAGATGGGTTTCACGCTCAAAATGTTGGAAAGCTATGGTCTGGCTTAACGTCATTAGTCCCCTGCACTCCTCTAGGATGCAGTATTCTTGTAAAAAAGATTTCCAAAGACTTATCAGGAAAAAATGCAGTTATTATAGGTAGATCTAATATTGTCGGAAAACCAATGGCTGCACTTCTTTTAGAAATGAATGCCACAGTCACAATTTGTCATTCACGCACTAGGGATATTGAGACCGTTTGTAAAGATGCAGATATTCTTGTTGCAGCTGTTGGTATCCCAGAGATGGTCAAATCAAGTTGGATAAAAGATGGAGCTGTTATAATTGATGTTGGAATTAATAGGATTGAAAGAGAAGAAAAAAAAATTCTTGTGGGTGACGTTGATTACAATGAATGCTTAGATAAATGTTCTAAGATAACTCCAGTTCCAGGAGGAGTAGGTCCAATGACAATAGCTTGTTTACTTTTGAATACCCTTCTTGCTTCTTATCCACAGTTCGGAGAGCAAACGCCTGATCTATCTTCTATTCTTGAGTAGTTTTAGTCTTAGTGCATTTAACTTTATAAATCCTTCAGCATCTTTTTGGTCATAAACTACATCTTCCTCAAAAGTTGCTACTTCACTTGAATATAGGCTTTTTTTAGATTTTCTTCCTAAGATTATGACGTTACCTTTGTAAATTTTTAATTTAACGAGACCGTCTACGTTTTTCTGAGATTTGTCAATCAATGACTGAATCATCTCTCTCTCTGGAGAGAACCAAAGTCCATTATATATCATTTCAGCATATTTAGGCATCAGCTCATCTTTTAAATGACCTGCAGCTTTATCTAATGTAATACTTTCAACAGCTCTTCTCGCAACAATTAGTATTTCGCCTCCAGGTGTTTCATAAACTCCTCTTGACTTCATACCTATAAATCTATTTTCAACTATATCAATTCTTCCTACTCCATTTTCTCCTCCTATTTTGTTCAAAATAGAAAGAAGCATTGCTGGTGATTGTTTTTTCCCATTTATTCCAACTAGATCACCTTTAGAAAATTCTAATTCTAAATAAGTCGGCTTGTCAGGGGATTCTTCTTGAGACTTAGTTCTTGTAAACATTGACTCATCTGGCTCTTTCCATGGATCCTCAAGAACTTTACCTTCATATGATGTGTGCAATAAATTGGCATCCATTGAGTATGGAGGCTCATTAGTTTTATATTGAGGAACTGGAATCTGAGATTTTTTAGCATATTCAATTAAATCTTTCCTCGATTTTAAATTCCATTCTCTCCAAGGAGCTATCACTTTTATTTTTGGATTATTAGCATAGTAACCTAATTCAAATCTAATTTGATCATTACCTTTACCTGTTGAACCATGAGACACAAAACTTGCTCCAACCTTTTCTGCAATCTCAAGTTGTTTTTTAGCAATCAATGGTCTTGCAATTGAAGTTCCTAATAAATAATATCCTTCATAAACTGCATTAGCTCTAAACATTGGGAATACAAAATCTTTGACAAACTCTTCTTTCAAATCTTCAACAAAAATTTCTTTTACACCTAATTTTTTTGCCTTCTCTTTCGCATCATCAATTTCTGAACCCTGTCCAATATCTGCTGTAAAAGTTACAACATCTAAATTCTTTTCGTTCTGAAGCCATTTAAGAATTATTGAGGTGTCTAAACCTCCAGAGAAGGCAAGAACAACTTTATCTTTTTTTTTCATAGGTCTTTATTTCTTTTGACAGGCTTCATTAATCTTTTTATAAGCTTTACTGAAGCCCATTAAGGAATAGGTATCAGTTGTAATTGTTCCTCTTGTAGAAGTTCCAATAACTTTCATTTTCATCGACGATTTTAGAAATTTAATAATTTTTTCATCATCAGGTGGACTAAAACTCCATGCTCGTGAACCTGATGTAAATAATTGAAACTTTGCATCCCCAATAGTTACGTCCGGGTTACTATCAGCCTTGTAATTGTATCCTGCGATAATACTAAATTCGTTCCATTTATTTTGGCCAGGTAAATGCGTAATTACAGCAAAAACTTCGCCCCTTCTTTTATAATTACCTTCGGCTTTTTTTGGTTTTGAAACAGCCAAACACGCTAAGTTTTTTCCTTCCCCTTCGGCATAAGCACTCCAGTCATTATATTTTCCAAGTTCTTTTGCTTTTAGTGAACAACAATAAAAAATAAGTGTAAATGAAAGAAGAAAAATATTAGACTTTTTTAAATTCATTATTTTTATTGACATATTAGTAAATAAATTGCAAGAGACTATAATTCAAATTGAAAATGTTTCCAATCTTTCTCCTAATTTCATCATGTTTACTTTTCTCGATTTTAGCTACTATAATAAAATTTAATTCTGAATTTATTCATCCGGTAGAACAAGCTTTCTTTAGAAATTTCATAAGTATTTTTTTACTACTCCCGTTTATTTTAAAAACAAAAATATCAATAAAAAGAAAAAGTAATTTTAAACTTCTTGTTCTTAGAGGAATCTTTGGAGGGTTAACCATGATACTTCTATTTTGTTCGTATTCAATGATTCCTCTTTCTCAGGCAATTGCTGTTACTTTTAGCACTCCATTATTCGTATATCTTGGTGGAGTAATTTTTTTCAAAGAAAAAACAACAAAATTTAATAATTTTATGATTGTTTTAGGATTTATCTTAACAATAGTGATCATAAGACCCGATCTTCAAATAAAACTTGGGGTGGTTCTAGCTTTAATTGCTGCTATAACTCACGCAATTACAGCATTATTAGTTAAGAAAATATCAGAAACAGAATCTGTAATCACACTGATGTTCAGTATGGTTTTATTAATGACGCCTATAACGTTTCTACCTTCTCTTCATTTTTGGACTTCACCTCAGGATTATAAAGCCTTCCTGCTATTGATTTTAATAGCAGTGATTGCAACAATTGGAAATTTTTGTTGGACTAAAGCATTAAGTTTATCCAAACTTACCAATCTAATGTCCTTTGATTTTTCAAAATTAATCTTCACAACAATCTTAGGTCTTATTTTTTTTAATGAAAGAATAGACCATATTACTATGATTGGTGGGGTAGGGCTGATAATCTGTTCAAATTTAACCGCATTGAATATAAAAAAAAATGATAAGACTTCAACCGTATTATCAAATAATTAGTTGTTTTTTCTTTGCTTTACTTGGCTTGATGATCAAAAAATCATTAGATGATCATAGTATTGAAAATATAGTTTTCTTCAGATCTTTTTTTGGTTCACTGATTCTATTATTTTTTATTTTGTGTAGCAAAAAAAGAATTTCCACTTTTCTGCCAACACAAAATCTACAAGTCCATTTTTTTAGATGTCTTTTTGGTGTTTCTGCTATGTATTTTGGGTATAAATCTTTGCTTTATTTAACATTAGCACAAGCGAGTACCATTGGATTTACCAAAGTTTTTTTTACTTGTTTAGCTTCATCATTCTTTTTTTCGGAGAAATTGAATCTGAAAACCTTTTTTTTGATTTTTTCTGGTTTCTTAGGAATAATGCTAATCACAAGTCCCGATCAGATAGATAGTCAAAAAGGTCTTTATATGGCTTTATTTTCGTCAATATGTGTTTCTGGAGGAATAATATCGATATCTTATCTCAGTAAGAGAGAAGAAACCTCAAAAATACTTTTTTATCACTCAGTAATTTCATCTATTATTTTTTTAGTAATATTTAAAAATAAAATCTCAATAGAGTGGAGTTTTTTATTATTAGATTATTTACTTATTACATTGGCTGCACTATTAGGTCAATATTTCAATACTGAATCATATAAAAATTCTGAGAGTAAAGATGTAGTTATTTTAAGTTATACAAGAATAATTTTCTCAGCAATTTTTGGATTTTTATTTTTTAATGAACAAATTAATTTAACCAATTTACTTGGAATCTTAGTAATAATTATCACAAGTTTTATAATCCAAAAAAAATAAATTACGGACAGGGGTAGGGATTCTCGTCATGTATACTTTCAATTTCAGTTATTATCTCATCTGATAACTTGATTTTAAAAGAATTTATATTTTCTTTAAGTTGATCTAAATTAGTAGCCCCAATTATGTTGCTCGTTAGAAATTCCTTTGAATTTACATATCCAAGAGCCATTTCTGATGGCTTAAGATTATGTTGCCTTGCAAGATCATTAAATCTCTCAGAATATTTTAGTCCTTTAGGTTTTGTATACCTAGTATACATATTTGAATATAAGGTCAACCTGGCTCCATCAGGTTTTGCACCATTATCGTATTTTCCAGTTAACATTCCAAATGCTAAAGGAGAGTAGGCTAATAGACCACATTTTTCTCTTACTGAAATTTCTGCCATTCCAACTTCATAACTTCGATTTAATAATGAATAGGGATTCTGTACGGATACAACCCTTGGAAGGTTGAATTGCTCTGATAATGAAAGAAACTTCATCAAACCCCACGGTGTCTCATTAGAAAGACCGATATATCTTATTTTTCCTTTTTTGATATTCTCTGAGAGCACTTCTAATTGATATTTTAATTCAATAAAATCATCTTCCTCTTCAAAATTATAACCTAGTTTACCAAAAAAATTAGCTTTTCTATCTGGCCAATGTAATTGATATAAATCAATGTAATCTGTCTTAAGTCTTTTCAAACTACCTTCTATAGCCTGATTTATTTGCTCTTTATTAAGCCTAGTTTCTTTATGTCTAAACCATTTCATTCCAGACCTTCCAACAACTTTCGTAGCGATAATTACTTTGTCTCTACATTTTCGAGCTTTTAGCCAGTTTCCTATGATTTTTTCAGTTATACCCCAAGTTTCTTTTCTTGGAGGTACAGAATATAGTTCAGCTGTATCAAAAAAATTTACACCCTCGGATAGTGCAAGATCCATTTGTTCAAACCCCTCTTCTTCAGAGTTTTGCTCTCCCCATGTCATTGTTCCCAAACAAATTAGACTGACGTCAAGATCTGTATTTCCTAGTTTTTTATATTCCATAATTAAATAAAATTCTTGATTTAAAAAATTTGTAACATATTTTAACTATTAAATAATAGTAGTATAATATACTACATGTAAACATTTAAAATAAGGAGTTTAAAAATGGCTTACGACTATGAAAGAGATCTAAAGTCTAAATCCACCTCGATTGACATTGATTTAGGACTTAGAGCCTATATGAACAAGGTCTATTCTTTTATGGCAGTTGGTTTGGCACTTACTGGTGTCATTGCCCACCTGACATCAACGTTGGCATTTAATTTCGCTACTAACACATATACATCTTTTGGTGCAACTATTTATGGATCACCGCTAGCTTTCATTATAATGTTAGCCCCTCTAGGTTTCATCATTGCACTCAATATGGGTATTTCACGAATGAAAGAAAGCACCGTTCAAATATTATTTTGGGCTTTTGCCTCCGTTATGGGACTTTCTCTATCATCAATATTTATTCAGTATACTGGAGAATCGGTTGCAAGAGTGTTCTTTATCTCAGCCGGAGCTTTTGGAGCCTTAAGCTTGTATGGATATACAACCAAAAAAGATCTTTCAGGATGGGGATCATTCCTATTTATTGGTCTGATAGGAATCTTAATTGCTTCAATAGTAAATATTTTTGTTGCTAGTACTGCCCTTCAATTTGGAATTTCAGTAATTGGAGTTCTAGTTTTCGCTGGATTAACTGCCTATGATACTCAAAGAATTAAAGCTATGTATTATGATGGGACTGGTCAAGAAGGTAAAAAAGCAATAATGGGCGCTTTAACTTTATATCTAGATTTCATTAATCTATTTATTATGTTAATTCAGTTGTTTGGACAACGTCGCTAATTATTCTAGTTGAATGGTTACTTTAGTAACCATTCAACATCTAAATTAAATTGAAAAAAAATTTATTATCAGTAACTCTTTTACTAGCATTCTTTTTTGAGGTTAAAAGCTCAGATCTAAACAATATTTACTTCAATGTTTATAGAAATGGCTCAAAAATTGGATATCATAAGATCGATTTCGACAATAAAACTAATTTCGTCAACCCTTATGTTGAAATAAAATTTGAGGTAACTTTTCTAGGTTTTACTGTCTATGATTACTTCCATAAAAATAAAGAAAACTGGATAAACAATTCCTTAGTCCAATTGAAAACTACAACTGACAAGAATGGTGAAGATTTATATTGCAATGTCAGTAAAACTAATAATGGCATGTCTTTAAACGGAACAAACAATAAAAAGGATATCAATTACCAAATTTTACCCACAAGTTATTGGAACTATAAATTGGTTGAAGATAGGAAAAATAAAATAGTTTTAAATACTCAGGACTGCACTTTTATAGACTTCAAGATTGATTACTTAGGGGAAGAAAATATTTATGATAAAAAAATTTTGGCTGAACATTTTAAGTTGACTGGCAAAGAATTTACTGGGGATGATGTTGATATTGATATTTGGTATGAAAACTCTCAATGGGTTAAAATGATATTCTATAAAGACGGAAGTACAATAGAGTACTTTTTAAAGGACTTCGATATTAATGAATAAAGGTTTAGTTTGGATTACAGGAGGTGGAACAGGTATTGGAAAAGAACTAGCAAAAAAATTATGTGATAGCGGGTATGATGTAATAATAAGTGGAAGAAGGAAAGAAAAACTTATAGAGGTTTCAAAGTACAACAATAAAAAAATATTTCCATTTAGACTTGATGTTAGTAATTTGAAAGAGGTAAACAAGGTTGCAAATAAAATAATCAAGAGATTTAAGTTTGTTGATTTATTAATACTTAATGCAGCAATTTATAGTCCTGGCTCCTTACAAGAAATATCTCCAACTAACGCTAAGAAAGTAATTGATATTAATTTAACAGGTGTCATCAATTGCCTCCCCATAATAGTTAATATGATGAAAAAAAAAAATAAAGGTCATATTTTGTTTGTATCTTCACCTGCAGGATATAGGGGCATGCCAGGTGCTGGTTTATACGGAGTAACGAAATCAGGTTTAACTTTTTTAGCTGAAACTTTAAAGATAGAGTTAGAACAATACAATATAAAAGTTCAGGTTGTTCACCCAGGTTTCATCAAAACACCAATGACTGACAAAAATACTTTTCCTATGCCATTTTTAATGAGTTCTGAAAAAGCAGCAAAAATAATTTTCTCTAAAATTAACTCAGATGTCTTTGAAATCTACTTTCCGAAGATACTATTAATTCCAATGAAATTAATTAGTTTTTTACCATATAAGATTTATTTCTTTCTAATTAAAAAGTTTATTAAACTACCAGGATGAAAATTATTACAAAAAAATACGTCAGATCTTTTGAGCAATTAAAACCCTCTACAATTTGTAATCTAATAAATTGTTTGCACGAAGATTTTATTTTTGTTGATCCATTTAATAAAATAATAGGCAAAGAAAGTTTTAGGGAATTTCTCAAGAAAATGTTCGTGAAAATAAGAAATCCGAAATTCAGAATTTTAAATGTACTTGAAGAAAAAGATTTAACTTTTATTAAATGGAATTTTCAATATCAATCTTCTAATAAGAAAATAAACTTTGATGGGGTAAGTGAGTTGGTGATAGAAAAGAATCTTATTATTAAACACATTGATTATTGGGATAGTGGGAAAAATGTTTACTCTAATTTACCTATTGTTGGATCGATTTTTAAAAAAATGCATAATTAATTAATTTTTAAAAATGTAATTGTTACAACACCAACATTAAGTCCCCACTTTTTTACCTCAGCTCGATTAATTAATATACCTCTATCTTGCAAAAACATCCAATCGTCAAAATCTACCTTAACAGTCGAATCCTTTATCTTCAAATTAAGTTTATATTTCCAATTAAGTGCGTTTCCACTGGCTTCACCAATAGCCGAACCTACAACATCATCAGCGGTTCCAGAATACTTTTTATTACCTAATAACTTGATTTTCCATATTCTTTGATCTTCTTCTCCATCATCATATAAAAACTTTTCGTCAAGCGTAAGTAAATTTCCTGACAAAGTCCCAGTAATATCGACTTTGAAAGATCTTTTTAAGTTCCCAAATCTATCGTGAAACAATCCCCATGCTTCAGTTTTACCAGAAAAATAATCCTCTAAGGAAAACTCTGGTTTCATATTTGAAAATTTATTTAGATTCATTTCACTAGTACAGGAATTTAAAAAAAGTAATAATATAACAAAAAAACTTTTCACTAATATAATATAATCAATTCGTTAGTTATTTCATCTGTTAATTTTCTTTTGAATATTAATTAACTCCTCATGACTAGATTTAAAGTTTATCAATTTAATGAAAGATATTATCTTTAGAATTATAGGAATAACGGCATAAGAAAAAATAATAAAATACTCAATTTCTCTACTAGTCGGTAAATTTGCATCAAAACCTAATAAACCTAGAGAACCAAAAACAAAAAAGCTTCCTAAAGCAAATGATAATTTTGTTATTGCTGTTATGAGAGAAAAAAGCACTCCTGAAATTTCTTCTTTGTATTTCTGTTCATGCATATCTGTCATATCTGCCTGAATTGAAGGTGGAATGACCAAATCTGCACCAAGACAAAATCCTGTAAGACAAGAAATTAATGTAAAGAAAAATAAATCTCCAGGATTGAGAAATATTACAAAAATAAAAAAAGTTGCTGATGATATTAATGAAGCAGACCAAGCTTTAGCTTTATTTGTTTTTTTACTTAATTGAGTCCAAAATGGAACTCCAATAATAGCAAATAGAAAATAAAAGAATAAAATCCTCTGTCTATCAAAATCATTCCCATCTAATACATACGTTATGTAAAAAGCAAATAAAATCATTGGAAAAACATTTGCACATGAGTTTATAAACCATATAAATAAAAATCTTTTTAATCTTAGATGGGACAATATGTTTGTAAGAGAATATTTTATAGAGATTGATTTCTTGAAATTATTATCATCTTTAATGAAAAAACATAAAAAAAAAATTCCTATAAAACCAGTAACCAATGCCATCTTTACTAAGTATTTTGCCAAAACAATATTATTTATTGAAAGAAACATTGGAATACATAAAGAAGAAAATAGTCCTATTAATATGAACAATTCGCGAGTTGCACTTAGTTTAGTTCTATAGAAATAACCATTTTCAAGATTATAACCTATAGAAAGATAAGGTATCTGAAACATAGTCCAACCTAGGTATAATAAACCAATCCAAAGTAGTAAATATTCTTCATAAGGAATTTTACTAATTAAAAATAATTTACATAAAGAAATTGCTGATATTATCGATCCAATTACTATTAAAACTTTTCTACTAAGAATTCTTTTATCATTCAGCCATCCAATAAAAGGGTCACTTAAGATATCAATTAGTTTTGCAATAAAAAGGAATAAACCAACTTTTGCCACTGACATTCCAAGGCTTTCAGTATAAAGAGCTGGTAGAAATATCATTACAGGAAATGTTGGAATAGCAAATGCAAATGCAGGAGATGCATAGAGGATATCTCTCAAATTTATCTTCAATTTAAATTTTCTTAATCAAGAATTGACCAACATTTATATTCCCAGATTGAAAACCACCCTGACAATAACTTAGATAGTAATTCCACATTCTTTTAAATGTGTCATTGAAGCCCATATTTCTAATACTGTCCCACGAATTTTCAAAAGACTTTCTCCAAAATTCGAGAGTTTTTGCGTAGTGGTCTCCAAACATGAAATGAGAATCTACTTTCAAGCCATTTTTATCCAAAACTTGACTCATTGCTTCAATCGATGGAAGCATACCACCTGGAAAAATGTATGTCTGAATAAAATCTGGAAATTTCCTATACTTTGTAAAAAACTTATTATCAATTGTGATAGTTTGAAGACCAATACACCCATCATTTTTCAGATTATTACTTAAAATTTTAAAATAATCTTCCCAGTATTTTTCCCCTACAGCTTCGAACATTTCTATCGAGACTATCTTATCAAATTTTCCAGAAACATCTCTATAATCAATTAATTTAACATCAACTAAATCATTTAATTTTTTTCGCAGAATATTCTGTTTCACAGATTTGTACTGATTTTCGGAAATTGTAATTGCGGTTACTTTAGCCTCATAGTTTTGAGCAAGAAACTCACTAAAACCACCCCAGCCACAACCAATTTCCAATATTTTCTCATTTTTTTTTACATTAATTAACTCTGCGAGATTCTTATATTTATTTATTTGTGCATCATATAAGTCATCTCTTTTGTTTTTAAAAATAGCTGATGAATATGTCATCGATTTATCTAACCATGATCGATAAAAGTGATTGCCCAAATCATAATGAAATTTAATATTTTTTTGAGATCCATTTTTTGTATTTCTATTGAAGAAATGCATAATTCTTAAATAAAAAATAATATACCACTTACCCCTTATAAATTTTGAA
Source organism: uncultured Alphaproteobacteria bacterium (assembly GCA_902563305.1). Classification (GTDB taxonomy): domain Bacteria; phylum Pseudomonadota; class Alphaproteobacteria; order Methylaequorales; family Methylaequoraceae; genus Methylaequor. Next base: position 31,822 of record CACEWP010000003.1, on the reverse strand, counting down.
AATTCATGAAAGTTCTTTGCACCCCATTCTAAAAAGTTTGTAAGATTAGGTGTGCTCCAATTTTCTTGAATAAAGCTTTCTGCCCATCCTAAATCACCTTTTATAAAAAAATCGTCTAAACATTTTTTTTTCCTTATAATGATCTTCGAGTCCGGGCCCTCATACTGTCCATTATATTTGAATAGTATTTCTTTTTTATACTCGACAGTAATACTTCCAAATTTACTTTGAGAAAGCACTTCAAAAAATAAATCTAATTTTTTATTAAAATCTGAATTGATCATTATTTAATTACTGTAAAATCATTAATTGGTTTAGAAGGTTTTTTTATATATTTAGCCCCTTTAATGAATAGTTTCAAGGCTTGAAAATATATTCCAAAAGTTATCTTTATATTTTGGAAAATTCTTTTTAAAAATACTTTAATTAAATTTTTAGAATTAAGCTCAAGTGTTTTTCCAGAAAAGTTTGCACTAAATACTTTCTTTCGTTTTACTTCATAATCAATATTAAGAGAGATTTTTTTATTTATCATCTTTAACTCTATTTTATATGCCCCTTGAACTTTAAAAAAAGGTGAAACATAAAGTTTTTTTTTAAAAAAAAAAAACTTTTTATTTTTTAAAATCTGACAGTAGTATGCATGCCTTTCATTAAAAGTATTATTAACTTCAAATATAACAATTTTTGCTTTCTTTAATCTATCAAAAGCTATAAAAACTGAAATTGGGTTAAATGAGTAACCTAAAATATCAGGAAGACACAAAATCTTTATTTGATCAATCTTTGTATCGCTTATTCTTCTTAGATTATTAATTATTGATCCATACAACGAATCTTTTCTGTTAATTTTACCATGATTCTTCTCGTTGAAAGAGAATAAACTAAATCTATTTTTTTTTAAAAGAAAATTCTCGAGAGGATCTTTTATATCTAACCAAAAATATGTAGCATAATATTTAAAACTATGTGTAAAAGGTTGGGTTCTAAAGTGAGTTATTACTCCTTCAAAAAGACTATCGTCTTGAAAAATTATTTGACTCATAATTTATTACCCTTTAAGTAATTTTTTTGCCACTTTTATACCAGACTTTATACCATCCTCGTGAAAACCATATCCAAGGTAAGCTCCACAGAACCATAAATTTTCTTTTCCCTGCAACAATTCTATTTTAGCTTGGTTTTTAAAAGTTTCTAAGTCATAAATGGGATGATCATATATGATTTCTTTTTCAATTTTATTAGACTCTGGAGGGTGCTCAGGGTTTAGTGTCACAAAAAAGTCTTTATCAGTTCCAATTTTTTGTAATAAATTCATCCAATATGTAACTGTTATTCCAGATTTATTTTCTATATAATTCCAGCTTGCCCAGACATCTTTTCTTCTTGGCATTAATTTGGGATCTGAATGCAGATATACTTTATTTTTACTATATTTTATTTTTGAGAATATTTCTAAATCTTTGTACTTGGGGTAAAAAACTAAGTCTTTCACTTGATCGGAATGAACACTTACAACTACGTGATCATAATATTTTTTTTTTTTATTACTTTGTACCTCCCATTTACTTTTTTTTTTTTTGATAACTGCTTTTGAAGACTTAAATGATTTAATTCTTTTATTCATTAAAATTTTTTTTACATATTCTTTGCTTCCCCCGTCTACTGTACGCCATTTAGGTCTATTAAAAATTCTCAATAGTCCATGATTAGAGAAAAAATTTACAAACTCTACAAATGGATAGTCAGGAATTTTACTAATTGGAGATGACCAAATACTTGATGCCATTGGAAATAAATGATTATACTTAAAATAGTGAGAATATTTTTTCAAATCCAAATATTCACAAATCGTTAGATTAGTAAAGACTTTTCTATCTGCTTCAGCCTCATTGTAAAATCTTACAATTTCATAGAGCATTTTAAGAAATTTAAAGTTAAATAAATTTTTTTTTTGAGCAAAGATTGATAATAGTGAAGATCCTGAATATTCTAATTTTCCTTTATTCATTGATACTGAGAATGACATATCACTTTCGTAAGAATTTACATTTAATAGTTTAAAAAAACTACATAAATTTGGGTAATTTTTTTCATTAAAAACAATAAAACCTGTATCAATGCTTAATTCACTATTTTTAAATTTGAATGAGTGAGTGTTTGAATGCCCACCAAAATAATTATTTTTTTCATAAATATCAACATCATACTTTTTCGCTAAGTACCATGCAGTTGATAACCCAGAAATGCCACTTCCTATTACGGCTATTTTTAATTTACTCATTAAGAATGATTTTAAAAAAAAAAAAATTAAATTAAACAAAATAAATCAATATATTGTTTGACTTATAATATAACTTACTATATATTGATTTTGGGCTAGTATGATAATAACGAAATTTTGTGCAATAACATTCTCATCAATATTTTTGTTATTACTAGTTTCAAGTCTATTTTAATTTCCTCCAATAAAACCCTAGTTTCACTGGGGTTTTATTGTTTTCTGTAAATAGAAAGCCAATTTGAAGATAGTTGTTTGTTGCTTAAAACAGCAGATGACGCTGGAATCAGTTCAGAAGTGTTGTAGTTATCAAGATCTTTTTTAAATGAAAAATTAGTTTTTTCTTTGTTTCTATCTAATCTAAGACTATGAATTAAACTAAGCATATTTCTTAAAACGACTTATTACAAAATTGTTTAGTGATTTATCTTAAAATATGACGTCTAAATTCGCAAACCGCCGTAAAATATGGGTCACCATTTCTAGGTTTAGTTGAAACTATATTCCTTCTTATGTCACAATATTCTGCTACTAGTGAATTTAGAAGATGGCCTGCATTTTGGAATCCAGTATGTATAGCAAAAAATACGTTGTCCGAGTTTTTACATTTAGATAGTTGTTCTTTCAACTGACCATCAGTCATATTTTGATTATAAATTGCTTTGCACCAATTTGCAGATTTGGCATTCTTGAACGAAATAGATAGGCAAAAAATTAAAAAAATAGAGAAAAGAATTTTTTTCATATGAACATTCTCCAGTACATTAATCTTACAAGATCTTTAAAAAAGAAATCATGTTTTTTTTTTATTTTTTCAATTTTATATTTAAAACTTAAGTTATAAAGAATAATCGGCACTAACGAGCCTAAATAAGCTCCTGCAACAATATCACTGGGAAAATGCATAGACATAAAAATTCTTGATAAACCCATTAAAATTGCAAAGCTGATAATTACAAAATAATATCTTTTAGAATAGATAATTATTAGAACTGCTAAAGTAAAAGCAGCTTGAGTATGTCCTGAAGGAAATGAACTTACTTTATGTTCTAAATTAAAAAAATTAATTCTTTCATATCCCTCTAAAAAAAAGTATTTAGGTCTGGATACACCAAAAACGTATTTCAAAATATTACAAAATATTCCTGCAAGTGCTAATGAAAAAACAAAATGCCTACAAACAAGAGATGTATATGCAAAGAGATCTTTTACTTTTTCTATATCAAAATCAGTTTTGGACCTAATTATTTCAAATTTTTTTTCATTTTTAATAATTACTTTAACATTTGAATTTAATAATAAAGTAAGCAAACAAATTATGATCAAATTTAAAGGATCTAAAATACTTGAAAGTGGATCAATAATGTTTTTGAAAAAACTAAATAAAATTCCAGGGAAAGATCTAGATAGTTCAAATAAATAAACATCAAAAAAAAGAAATAGAACCAATATAAAAAACGATATAAAAATAAAAAATCTTATTGATATTAAGAGTTCAAAATTTATTAAATTTTTCATATTTTAATTCTTGTAAACTTTAAAATATACATTTTTACCTCTCGAATAATTAAAACCAACAAATTCATCAATAAGTATAAAACTAGAATAATCTTTTTTTTCTAAAATATTTTTATTAAATTTCTCAGTAATAATTAGTAAAATTTTTTTCTCTTTAATTTGATTAAAATCTAAGTTCTCTAGTGAATTACTCGATTTATGAGAAGTCAAAAATAATAGACTTGGTTCATTGAATCCAATAGTAAAAACTTTATCAACACTTTTTTCATGTTTAGTAATTATCTTATTTATTTTTTCAGAAATCCATAAATTCTCTAACCTCGGTATTAAAAAAAAGATAAGAACTAAATATGTGAATATTTGAAAAAGGCCTGAAGCTATGATCAAACTCCTAACATTTTTTTTAATTTTTATCCAAAATAAAGATAATGTGAAAGATACTAATGAACATATTATAATTAGAAAATTCAAATCTACTTTTGAAAACTGAATAATTGAGAAAACTATTAAAGCAATTACTGCAATTGGAAAAATTAATAGTGGAATTGAAGAATAACTAATTATTTTTGACTTAAAACTATTAGCAATAATGTTCTTTGAAATTAAAATACTCAAAGGAAGATATGCTGGATAAACATAGTGGGGGAGTTTGGTAGGTATCATTTCAAACAGTATAAATGGACATAGAAAACTTAAGATAAGATAAAATGAAAATTTGTCATTATTAAATATTTTTCTGAAATTCAATCTTATTTTTTTGAGCAAACTGATTAAGAATATACAGCCAGGCCAGAAGAAAAGAAATATTAGCAAACTATAATATCCAGGTGGAAAGCCATGTGACTCCTTTCCAGATTTAACCTTTTCAAAAAGATCATTTCCAATTGACTCGTGCCAGAATAATCCCCCTGATTTAATATTTATCAAGACAAACCATGGAAGCGTAATACAAATTAAAAGTAAAAAACCAAAAGTTGACCATATACTTTTTAGATAATTCTGCTTCTTAACAAATGAAAAAAGAAGTAATGGCAGAATAGTAAAGATCAAAATAATTGGACCTTTAATTAATATACCCATTGAGAATGAAATCCAAAAAATCAATTTATCTAAGTTTTTTAATTTTTGGACATGAATAAGTTTGTAAATAATTAAATTACATAAGGTTATGAATAAAAACAATAAACCGTCTGTTTTGGATTGATGAGCTTCAGAAATTGTTAAGATGGATGATGCAAGAAAAAATACTGTCAAGAAAGCAACATTGGAATTTTCAATTTTCTTAATTAATAAAAAGATCACTAAGAAACTTATAAAAATCCCAAACAATGAGGGTAATCTGTAAATCCATATTTTATCGTATGGAAATTTTCCAATTACTGTGTTGGCCAGAGTTTGTGACCAATAAATTCCAATTGGTTTTTTATACCTTTTCTCGTCAACCATTTGTATGTCAATATAGTCTCCATTAATAAGCATTGTTTTAGACGCAGTGGCAAATCTAGCCTCATCCCTGTCCATAACTGGTAACCTTAAGATTCCTTGGAAATAAATTACTAAACAAATTAATAAGAAGAGGATAAATTTTTTATCAAAAGAAATATTCATTGCTAAATATACATACTAGACTAGATTTAAAAATATCATACATTCAAAATGAAAAATTTTAGTATTATAATACCAATTTACAATGAATCTGGATCCATATTCAAATTAATAGAAGAAATCCATAATGAATTTAAAAATAAATCTCCAGAAATTGTTATTATTAATGACGGGAGTAATGATGGCTTTGATAAAAAAATTAAATCTCCAAGGTATAAGAAAATAAAAATAGAAAATCACCTAGAAAATCTTGGCAAATGTATGGCAATGTTAACAGGGGTATCCGTAGCTTCGAATAACCTTATTTGTGTAATGGATGGTGATGGTCAAAACCCTCCTTATGAAGTAAAAAAATTAATAAAATTCTGGAGTTCTCTTCCCAAAGAAAGAAAAAAGAAATTTTTAATTTGTGGCAATCGTGTTAATAGGCAAGACACTTTAACCAAACGAATTAGCTCAAAGATTGCAAATAAAGTAAGGAAATTTTTTCTTAATGATGATTGCAATGACACTGCGTGCGCATTAAAAGTTTTTTTAAAAAATGATTATTTGCAAATTAAATATTTTAAAAATATGCATAGATTTCTTCCAGCCCTATTTAAGATGAATGACTGTAGAATATATAATATTCAAGTTAATGATAGACCAAGAGATGCTGGGATTTCAAAATATTCTTTTAATAATAGATTTTGGATAGGTATTATAGACTTAATAAAAGTTTGGATATTAATTAAAAAGGAGAAAAAAAATGGCGAATGAACAAATTTGGCTAATAATTGGCTTTATTGGTCAAACAATTTTTGCTTCCCGATTTCTAGTACAGTGGGTTGTAAGTGAGAGAGCATCAAAGAGCATAATACCAAATATTTTTTGGTGGATAAGTTTGGCAGGGAGTATGGTTTTGTTAAGCTATGCAATTCATAAAGAAGATCCAGTATTTATTGTTGGACAATCCTGCGGTTTCTTAATCTATTCCAGAAATATTTATCTAATAAGAAAAGAAGGAAAGAAAAAAAATGATCCCACAAAAATAATGAAAGTTAATTAGTGAAAATTCAATATGAGGATATCCACTCTTTAATAATTAAAAAAAGTATTAAATTTCCTTTTTTAAAAAAAGAAATAGAGAAAAATGGAGTAATAAGAATTAAAAAAAATAATTTAGATTTCTTTTCTTTTCTTGTGAAAACAATCATTTCTCAACAAATTTCAAATAATGTCGCTAACTTAATTTGGTCTAGATTATGTAATCAACTTAATGCAAAGACTTTATCAATTAATAATTTTAAAAATTTAATCTTCTTAAATGAAACATTAAAAAATCTAAATATCTCGAGACAGAAAAGAAATTATATTTCGAATCTTTTTTTGGCAATATCAAATAAAAAAATTTGTAAAGAAAAATTAGCTGAAATGGATGAAGGTGAATTTAAGACTATGATGCTTAAGTACAACGGAGTAGGCATCTGGACATGCAATATGACTCTAATATTCTATTTTAAAAGGCTTAATATTTTTCCTGAGCAAGATCTAGTAATTAAAAAAATGATCAATAAATTAAACGAAATTGAAGAAAGACACATTAAGTTTAAAAATGAATTTGAACCATTCCTTTCAATTGTTTCTCTTCATCTTTGGAAGATGTCTGAGAGGATTTTGTAAAAACTCTTTAAAAAAATCAGAACTATCTATGTCAGATTTAACACTACTTTTAGGCCATACAATAGTCCCAACTGAACTACAATTTTCACAATTAAATTTCCACCTCTCATGTTGATAATGGCATGATAAACATTTCCATTTTGGCTTCAATAATATATCACCCTTCAGTTCAAGTGGCTGGAATTTTGGTGTTTTTTCAAATATCTTTTTATAGAGTTCAATCATTCTCTCATCTCTTTGATCTTTATTAATTAAATCTAAAAAGTTTTGAGCTTCTCCCCAAATATTTGCTTTAAAACTTGCAAATGCTAAGCTTAACTTTGTTTCATTTGATTTCTCATCGATAAATTTCTTTAATACCTTGGAAATTAACTTATATCTTTTCAAGATTTCTTTATCATCTTTTACTCTATACTGCATAAAAGTTTCAATTAATTCTATGCATAAAAGTTTACTCCATGTCTTGTTTATTACCTCAGATGCCTTTTTTAAGTTAGATTGATCGATATAATATTTAATTGTTTCTTTAACAACCAAAATTGAATTACTTGATAAATAATATGCCTCAAGTGCAGATCCACCTGAAAGTATTTTTAAATCAGCTAAATTTACTTTTAGTACATTAGAAATATTTTTAAGATTATTAATTGAATCGTGTGCTAGTTTCCAATTATCTTCAAGTGCATACATTCGTGATAATTTATCGTGAAACCAATGGTCGTTAGGATATTGCTTACAAAACTCTATTAGAGTTTCCTTGGCCTTATTATTTTCATTTTTTTTTAACATGACAATGACTTTACCTCGGTGAGCAATATATTTAGCTCTAGGAATAGATTCTAACACCCTCAAATATTTTAATGATTCTTTAAGATCATTTCTTATAAGAGATGAATTAAATAACATAAAAGAAGAAAACAAATCGTTGTTAAGGTATTTTTTAATCATTCTAGAGTTTTTCTCAATGCTTTCAGAGTCACCAAGCAGTAAGCCCTCCGCAATGTTATCTAAACTTTCATCAGCTAACTTTAAATATCTTTTATTTTTCCTAGATACAAAATTTTTAGGAATATTTTTTAATGAGGAGAAAATATTAATTAATAGCAAAACAAAAAGAATTAGAAAGAAAAATATCGAAACAACACCTAATAAATTAGTTTCAAGAAAATAGTTTTTCCAGAGTATCTCTACCTTTCCTGGATTATTTGATAACCATACAACTAAAGAGGAAAATAAAATGATAGTAAGAAAAAATCTAAACGTTTTAATAAACATCTCTTCCTATAATCTCTAATAAAATTGATTCTAAGCTTTCAAGTTTTTCTCTTGAATTATGAAGATCTGAGGCATCATCAATCCATTGATTTATCTCAATATCATCTAAACTTGAGTTGTTGAGTACGTTTATAGATTCATTGATATTACCAATCATCAGATACTCTTTTGATTTATTTAAAAACTTAAGAACATTCAAGTCTTCAAACGTAAGCTGGGATTGAAAATTTGATTCTTTATCAACTTTTGTAATTTTAAAAGTACTATGAAATAGGCTTTTTAGATATATTATAAGATCTTCTTTAGATTCTATTATTTTCAAATTGTCAGTTATATTTTTGTTAAGCCTGCTATTAACTATTGCGTCTAAATCTTGTTCATAATAATTTATCTTCTTGTTTAGCCTATCCAATAATTCGTCAACTTTGCTGATTCTTTTAATATTTAAATTTTCAAAAAATGAAATCAAATTTTTTATTTCTGATTCATTATACAATCTTGAATTCAACACATTCAATTCATCTTTAAATTCTTTTCTTCCTTCAAATTTATTTTTTAAATTTAATAAAGCATTCAAAATAATATATTTTTCAGCAAAAAGGAAATCTGAATTTTGTTGATTTCTTCTCTCTAAAATTTGTATTTGCTTAGTTAAATCTATAATTTTATCATCAGTCTCAGACAGCTTGGCTTGATAATTAATAATTTGCGCACTTAAGTCATCCAACTTATTTTTTATTAAATTAATTTGTTCATTATCAATCTTAGAAAATTCTTTTTTGGAGGTGGTAACTAAAATTTGCTCATCTTTAAGTTCTGTTTGTTTGTTTATGCTATTCAAAATTGATAAATCTTTAAAATTAAAAAAGTTGAAATATAAGAAAGCGACTATTACCAAACTAACAATAAAAAAGCTAATTAAAAAATATTTCTTAAAGTTTGTATTTTTCTTGTATTGGCCCTTTTCTAAATCAATAAACTCACCTTTCTGTGGCGATGACTTTTTATTTTCAGTCAATAAAATTCTCCTTCTGGGAAATCTTTTCTATTAGATCTATCATTCCGTCTTCATTAGGTTTTTTACTAATAAAAACTTCACCTGTAGAAATATCTTTAAGCTCTTCTGCAATAACTTTGCTAAGAACTAAAATCTTTTTACTCTGTGCATTTTTTAAATAGCCTAATTTCAATATTTCATTTTTAAATGATATAGCTGTTCTTCTTGAAAATAATGTTATTAAACCATCCTTACATGAGTTAAAAAAATTTTCAAATCTTTCTGCATTTGAATTAACCATCTTTGATTTATAACAACCAATTGGATTATATATACAACGTTGTAAATTAAAAAAGTCTTCGAGACATTTATTAAATTTAGTAGAGGTTGGGTGTAGTATTCTTAAATTTGGTTTAAGAAAAGGTTCAATTTTAGTTTTAAGGTTTTCTAAGTTTCCCTTGATATTTATTATATTCTCAAACCCTCTGTTTTTTGCTAATAAAAATGTACCATCACCAATAACGAATACTTTGGTTTTGCGAAGGCTGTGTCTAAAATTTAAGATGCCATTTCTACTTGTAAAAATAACCAAATCGTAATTCATTTTTTTATCAAATTTATATTTATTAAAAGAAATTTCTAAAAGTGGTGCGATGAAAAATCTAAATTTTTTTTTATCCAGAAATCTATAGATTTTTTGAGAATCTCTTTCTGGCCTTGTTAAAAGAATATTTACTCTGTTATTTATTAATTTTTTTTCTAACACTTATACCCAATTTATAACATTCTGTTCTGAAATTTTTAACGTTAAAAACAACCTTATCCCTAACATGAACCGACCCATCATTTGAAAAAGCGATGAAACTGAAAAAAATCTTTTGCTCATTTCCAGCTTTTCTCATAACAGCATATCCTCCAACTGGAGTTTGACATGACCCATCAAGAGCTTTTAAAAAAATTCTTTCACACTCTGTTTCAAGATAAGTTTTTAGATGATTTAGTTTATTTATAACCTTATTAATTTTTTTATTTTTTTTATTTATAACCAAAGCTATTGCACCTTGACCTAAAGCTGGAAAAATTATTCTTGGATCTAAAATATTGTAATTTTCTTGAATTCCTAGCCTTTTCAAACCTGCGTGAGCAAGAATAATACCATCAAACCTTTTTTCTCTGAGTTTTCTTATCCTACTATCGACATTACCTCTAATACTTTTAATGATTAAATCGGGTCTAACTTTTTTTAGTTGCATTTCTCTTCTTATTGAAGAGGTACCTATTATTGAGTTTGATTTAAGATCATTGAGGTTAAAATTTTTCTCGGTTATAAGTACATCTCTGAAATCCTCTCTTTTAAGTATTGCTCCTACATCAATACCATCTGGTAAGGTTGTTGGAAGATCTTTTAGAGAATGAATTCCCAAATTAATCTCGCTATTTAAAAGTGCATCATCAATTTCTTTTGTAAATAAACCTTTGTTTCCTAAATCTGAAATTTTAGTATTTAGAAATTTATCACCAGAAGTTTTAAAAAATTTTTTTTCAATGTTAATTTTTGATGATGTCCCTATTTTCTTTTTAAATTCTAATTCAAAGATTTCAACATGCTTTCTTGCCAATAAACTTTTTCTGGAACCCAAAATTATTGTTTCATAATTATGCATAGTATTTATTTTATTTTACTATTATAAAATTATTATAATAATTTTAATTTAATTTAAAAATGATAGTTCTAGGAATAGAAACAAGTTGTGACGAGACGTCTGTTTCAATAGTTGAAAAAGAAAAAAAAAACAACTTTGGTAAGGTTTTATCGGAAAGAACATTGTCACAAATTAGTAAACATAAAAAATTTGGTGGAGTGGTTCCTGAGCTGGCATCCAGAGAACACAGTAAAAATCTTGATTTTATTGTTAAAGAGACCTTAAAGTCCTCTAAAATATCTTTAAAAAAAATTGATGCTTTTGCTGCAACTACAGGTCCAGGCCTTCTTGGTGCACTGCTAGTTGGGACAAATTATGCTAAAGCTCTAGCAATTTCATCAAAAAAACCATTCTTATCAGTGAATCATCTACAAGGGCACGTATTGGTTTCACGAATGAAGAAGTCTATTCCTTTTCCTTTTATATGCCTCCTTGTTTCAGGTGGACATTGTCAGATTTTATTAGCGCAAGCCTATAATAAATTTAAAATATTGGGTGAAACTCTTGATGATGCTGTGGGAGAGGTTTATGACAAGGTTTCGAAAACTATGGGTTATGGTTACCCAGGAGGACCTATAATTGAACACTTAGCAAAAAAAAGTAATGGTAAATATAATTTTGACCTTCCAAAGCCGCTTTTAAGAAATAAAACTCTAGATCTATCTTTTTCTGGATTAAAAACAGCAGTTAGAAGGATAATTGAAAAAGGCATAACTAAAAATCAGCAATATGATTTAGCCAAAGAGTTTCAAAACGCTATAACAGAATGCTTAATAAAAAAAGTAGATTCCTCTTTTAAACTTTTAAATAAAAAACTAAAGATTTGTAATTTTGTCTTATCTGGTGGTGTTGCATCGAATGAATACATAAGAAAGAGCTTTGAATTATTATGTAAAAAAAATCAAATATCTTTTTTTGCTCCAGATAAAAAATTATGTGTTGATAATGCAACTATGATAGCATGGGCTGGTCTTGAAATTATGAAATACAGAAAGATAAGTAGCAAAATTAACACACCTCCCAAGCCTCGATGGAGACTGGACAGTTTATGAAAAAAATATCTATTATTGGCTCAGGATCATGGGCGTTGGCATTAACAAAAGTTATTGTAGAAAAAAAAATTAAAATTAAATACAGAAAAACTTTTGATAAAAAAAAATACGCGAACAAGAAAATTGAATTTACAGATAAATTTGAAGAATTAGACGACTCTGAATATATTTTTTTAGCAATACCATCTCAAACTATAAGAAAAAATCTAATAGAATTAAAAGCTAAAATAAAAAATACAAACATTGTCTTCATAGTTTGTAGTAAAGGTGTTGAAAGAAAAACATGCAAACTAATGAATGAAGTGATATTAGATATTTTTCCTAGTAATAAGGTTGTTATTCTTTCTGGTCCAAATTTTTCATCAGAGCTAATTGCAAAAAAACCATCCGCATGCGTTTTATCCTCTTTAAATAAAAAAACGTTATTTGAGGTTTCAACTATCTTCTCACAAAAAAGATTTAGAGTTTACTTTAATAATGATATTATTGGTACCCAGCTTGGAGGTGCTATGAAAAATGTTATTGCTATTGCATGCGGCTTCGTAAAAGGTAACAGACTAGGAGAAAATGCAAAAGCTGCCATAATAACCAGAGGAATATCTGAGATAGTTAAATTAGGTTTGAATATGGGTGCCAAAACAAAAACCTTTTACGGATTATCAGGAATTGGAGACCTTGTACTTACATGTTCGTCACTTAAATCTAGAAATACAAAATTTGGTTTCGACCTCGCCAATGGAAAAAATTATTCTCAGCTGAAAAAAAACATTGTTCTTGAGGGTGTTGAATCTTGTGAAAGTATATGTAATTTAGGAAAAAAATATAAGGTTGAGCTTCCCTTATGCAATTCTGTACAAAAAATAATTAAAGGAGTTGACTCAAATAAAATTATTTCAAAACTTCTTTCGAGACCACTTCAATTTGAAAACTAATGGCTTACTTAATTACGTGTGTTGATAAAAAAAATTCAATTGATTTGAGGCTTGCAACAAGAGAAAAACACATAAAATATCTAAAAAAGATTAAAAAAAAGTTAATACTTGCTGGACCTATTCTTGATAAAAATGAAAATCCTGTTGGTACTGTTCTAGTTTTAGACTTTGATAATATTGAAAGAGTAAATTTGTTTTTAAAAAATGACCCATATTCAAAAGTGAAACTTTTTAAGAGTATAAAAATTTTAGAATTTAAAAAAGTTCTTTGATTTTAAATTATAAAATAATATTGACCACCCTTCAAACGTGTAGTTAAAATTTGATTTAAATTATGTACTTTTAATGAAAAAATTTTTTAAAAATAATATCAATTCTAAATGTATGTCTTTAGAAGATTATAAAAAAGAATATGAAAAATCAGTAAATGATCCTGAGCTTTTTTGGTGCGAGAAAGCAAATACATTAGATTGGATAAGAAAATTTAAAAAGGTTAAAGAGGGTTCATTTCAAGATAAAGTTAATATAAAGTGGTTTGCCGACGGCACACTTAACGTAAGCTATAATTGTTTAGATAGACACCTTAAAGATAAGGGAGATAAAATAGCAATTATATGGGAGTCTGATGATCCTAATATTTCAAAAACAATTACATACAAGGAACTTCATAATGAGGTTTGTAGATTTTCCAATGGATTAAGGTCTCTTGGGGTTGAGAAAGGTGATAGAGTAACTATTTATATGCCTATGATCCCTGAAGCTGCAATTGCAATGCTATCTTGTGCAAGGCTTGGTGCTATTCACTCTGTTGTTTTTGGAGGATTTGCACCAGAATCATTAAGAAACAGAATTGAAGATTGTGATTCTACTTTTTTAATAACTGCTAATGAAGGAATAAGGGGGGGAAGGAAAATACCTCTTTTGTCAAATGTAAAAAAAGCTTTAAAGGGATACTCTAAATTAAAAAAAACAATAGTAGTTAAACGAACCGATTGTACTAAATACTTCGATCAAAATACCGATATTTGGTACGATGAATTAGTTTCAAAACAATCAGTGCATTGTGAGATTGTTGAACAAAATTCAGAGGATCCTCTTTTTATACTTTACACATCTGGTTCAACTGGAAAACCTAAAGGCGTGCTTCATACTAGTGCAGGTTATTTACTTCATGCCTCGTTAAGTCACAAAGTTATTTTTAATCTTCAAGATGAAGATGTTTATTGGTGTACTGCGGATGTTGGTTGGGTTACAGGACATTCCTATATAGTCTATGGACCCTTGTGTAACGGTGCTACAACTTTAATGTTTGAAGGTGTTCCTACTTTCCCAACTGCATCGAGGTTCTGGGAGGTAGTAGATAAATTTAATGTAAATATCTTTTATACAGCTCCTACTGCAATCAGAGCTCTAATGGGCTTAGGTAACGAGTTTGTTGAAACAACAAAAAGATCATCGTTACGAATTCTAGGAACCGTTGGCGAACCAATTAATCCTGAAGCGTGGAAGTGGTATTACGAAGTCGTTGGTGGAAAAAAATGTCCAGTTATTGATACTTGGTGGCAAACAGAAACTGGTGCAGCATTAATTTCTCCAGTAGCAGGAACAACTCCTCTCAAACCGGGTTCTGCAACTCTACCATTCTTCGGAGTAGAACCAGTCATTGTTGATAGTAAGGGTGAAATATTATTTGGTGAATGCGAGGGTAATCTATGTATTACCAACTCGTGGCCAGGAATGATGAGAACTGTTTATAATGATCATAAAAGATTTATTGAAACATATTTTTCTTCTTTTAAAGGAAAATACTTTACTGGAGATGGTTGTAAGAGAGATAGTGATGGATATTATTGGATTACTGGTCGAGTTGATGATGTAATTAATGTTTCAGGACATAGATTGGGAACCGCCGAAGTTGAAAGTGCGTTAGTTTTACACGAAAAAGTTTCGGAGGCAGCAGTGATTGGGTATCCACATGATATAAAAGGTCAAGGAATTTACGCATACGTAACGCTTATGCAAGGGCATGAGTATACAGTGGAATTAAAAAGTGAATTAGTAAAATGGGTAAAAACAGTTATTGGTCCAATTGCTGCTCCAGATATAATACAGTGGGCGCCTAATCTTCCTAAAACGAGGTCTGGAAAAATAATGAGACGTATCCTCAGAAAAGTTGCTTGTAATGAGGAAGATTCAATTGGAGATACCTCAACTTTAAATGAACCTGAAGTAGTGGATGAATTAATAAAAAACAGAGAATAAGAAACTAAAAGTCATAACATATCCCCTTTTTTTCCCAATCACCATATCTTGTGGGTTCTGGACCTGAAGGTCCACCAATTTCTTTAATTTTTTGAGATTTTGAATTTTTGATTTTTTTCTGTTTAATTAATTTATTCATGTTTATAATTTAATTAATAAAATAATTTTTTCCATAACAAATTGTCTAGTTCAAGAGAAATAGCAACTCAAATACTCAATAATATATATACAAAATTAGATTTTTTTGAGACTGCCATATTACAAAATAAAAATTTTAACCGTCTTGAACCTAGAGATAAGGCATTTGTAAGATCCATAATCTTAAATACACTAAGACGAAATGGTCAAATTATGGAAGTTATTAATGAATTTGTCAGAAGACCATTAAAAAAAAAAGATATTTTTATTTTAAATCTTATAAGAATTTCTATTTGCCAAATTCTTTTCCTAGAAATTAAAGAATACTCGATTGTAAATTCTGCTGTACAAATTGCTAAAAATTATAAATTTGATAAATTTGTTAATGGAGTCTTAAGAAATATTTGCAGAAATAAAATTAAAATCCTAAAAAGATCTGCACTTGAAACAAATATCCCGAATTGGATTAAAAAAGATATTAAAAACAATCTAGGAACAGATGCTTTAATAAAAATCTCAAAAACTATAGTTAAAGAACCATATTTAGATATTAAAGTTAAAAAAAAATATATAGGAAAAAAAAACTGGGAAAAAATCCTCAATGGAGAATCAATCTTAAATGATATTATTAGAATTAAAAATGATGGACCAATTGAAGAAAAACCTTTTTTTAATGATGGTATTTGGTGGGTTCAAAATTTTTCATCAACTTTACCAGTCCGACTCATATCAAAAATTTATAATGATCAGGATAAAACAAAAGTCTCTATCCTAGATGTTGGAGCAGCTCCGGGTGGTAAATCCTTCCAGCTCATTGAAGAGAATTTTGATGTGACATCTATAGATATTTCTGAGAGGAGAATGAGAAGATTTAAAGAAAACCTAAACAGGTTAAAATTAAAAACCAAAGCAGTTTGTAAAGATGTATTTGAATATAAAATACATAAGTTATTTGACTGTGTTTTAGTTGATGCACCCTGCACAGCATCCGGTTTGATCCAAAAGAAACCAGAAATACTGATCCGCAATAAAGAAATAAATCTAGAGAAACTAATGTCAAAACAGAAAAGATTACTAGATCAAGCTGCCAAAATATTGAAAGTCGGTGGTTATATTGTCTATTGTGTTTGTTCTATAAATTCAAAAGAAGGTGTAAATCAAATAGAAAATTTTCTTAAAAATAATTTAAATTTTACAAATATTAATCTTAATCGAAAAATATCCAGCTTTGGAAAAATATTAGGAAAAGGTATGCTATTGATACTTCCAGATGAAACAAAAATACTAGGGGGTATAGATGGGTTTTTTATTTCTATTGTAAAAAAGATAAAATAAAATGTTTGATTTATTCAAAAAAATTAGATTATCGCTTTTCTTTAAAAGCTCTATTTATAACCTAATATTCAATAAAGCAATTGATGATAAAATCTTACATAATCCAGAAAGTCTTTGGATAGGAAATAAATCAAATGGTGTAAGAATTATCGACGGATTCTTAAATTATCAAAAAGAAACAGTTTATTTTGATAATAATGTTTGGAAAAAAAATCATGGGAGTTCTTCATGGAACAATTATCTTAATAGCTTTATGTGGATTAAAGATATCCGGGAGGTAGGCACTGATCAGGCAAGAATTTTTTTAAGGAAAAAGATCGTTTCATGGATTGAAGAATCTGATTATTTGAATTCCGCTATTTGGAATAATGAGGTTTTATCAAAGAGAATTTTTTATCTTCTTACAAACTTATCATTTTTTTTCGAGACAGCAGATGAGAACTTCCAAAAAAAACTCTCAAATAATATTAATAAACAATGTATTCTATTGTTTAAAAAATATAAAAGGCCTGAACAATTACAGAATAATATTTTTGCAGTAAAATCTATGATTCTGTCATCAATGTGTTTTAGAAACCTAAAAGTTCATTATGAACTATCTATTAAATTACTAAGATTTATCATTGATAATACTCTAAAAGAGGGAATGCATTATTTAAGATCACCCAGCGATCACTTTTACTTTCTCTGTTCTTTGTTAGATATAAAAAATTTTATTGGAAATTTAAATAAAGAAATACCACCCTATCTTAATCAAGTCATAGATGAAATGGGGTCTATCCTATATTTCTTTAAAATAGGTGATGGAAATCTTGCAATTTTCAATAAATATGAATTTATAAGTAAAAATAAGATTAATAATGTATTAAAAAAAATTGGACATAAGTACAGATTGCCTAAGGTTTATGAATGTAATGGCTTTAAGAGAGTATCAAAAAATAAACTAACATTTATTATGGATTGTGGAAAACCAACTAAAGAACAAACTCAAGCGGGCACACTTTCTTTTGAATTTTCGCACTCTTCTGAGAAGATTGTTGTAAATTGTGGATCTCCCTTCATAAATAATAAGGACTGGAATGATGCAATGAGATCTACTGCAGCTCACAGTACATTGAATATAAATGAAATTAATTCCTCAGATATATTTTTCAATAAAGATACAACAACGAGAATTGCAGATGTATATTCGGAACAATTTGAAAAGGATGATAGTATCTGGATAAATTCTTTCCATGAGGGATATAAAAAGCTATTTGGAATTACTCACTTTAGATCAATTCATATAGACCTTAACAACTACATAATAAGGGGGGAAGAGTCTTTTAAATATGAGAAAAAAAGTATTCTTGAAAATAAATCAAAATATTTTCTAAGATTTCATATTCATCCAAGTATTAAACTAAATGTAACCACTAGCAGAAAAAAAGTTGTATTGAAATTAAGAAATAATACGGGTTGGGAGTTTATTTGTTCAGAACCAATAATTAGAATTGAAGACGGAATTTATCTTGGTGAAAATAAAGTTGTACAACCCAACCACCATATTCTATTAAGTAATAAAATTTTAAAAAAAAAAAATATTAAATGGCTCTTTAGATTAATAAACTGATTATAAGGACCAAATTTTAATATCTAATTTTTTTTTATTAATAAATTTTCCTTTTACATCAAATAAAATTCCATTCGGTTTTAAAAATTTCTTAATTTTAGAAAGATTTTGAAGATAAAACTTATGAGGCACCGCTAAGACAATTCCATCAAAACTAAAATTAGTTATTTTTTTAAAATCAATCAAACCTATCTCTTTAAATGAAATAAAAGGATCATGCAATTCAACTTTGTGATTTCTTTTTCTCAGAAATGATATTATTTCAAAGGATTTTGAATTTCTTATGTCAGGAACATCTTCTTTAAAAGTAATTCCAAGAAATAGAATCTTTGATCCTTTTTTTAATTTTTCGTTTATTTTTTTTGCAATGAAAATTGGCATTTCGTCATTCGTTTTTCTTCCAGATAAAATTACTTTAGGGTCTACGTTAAGTTTTGTCGATTTGTATGAAAGATAGTATGGATCTACACCAATACAATGCCCACCCACTAATCCAGGTTGAAATGGTAGAAAGTTCCATTTAGTTGATGATGCGTCTAAAACATCAAATATACTTATATCTAACTTATTGCAAATTTTTGCTATTTCATTTACAAAAGCAATATTTATGTCTCTTTGGGCGTTCTCGATAACTTTAGATGCCTCTGCAACCTTAATATTTTTTGCGATAAAAATCTTTCCAACTGTTAGTTTCGAATAAACCTCCTTGAGAACTTTTTCTACCAACTTATTTTCACCTGATATTACTTTGTTAATTTTATCAATAGTATGAGTTCTATCTCCGGGATTAACCCTTTCAGGAGAGTAACCTAAGAAGAAGTCTCGACCTGATTTTAATTTATTTTTATTGTTTTCTAATATCGGAGCGCAAATTTCTTCTGTAGCTCCGGGATAAACAGTACTTTCAAAGACTACAATATCGCCCTTTTTTAATAATTTTGCTATTATTTTACATACATTCTTAAGAGGCTTAAAATCTGGTTGATTATTCTTTGTTATTGGAGTTGGTACTGTAGCTATAAAGATATTACATTCAGAAATTTTATTAAAATCATTTGTAATTTTTAAGTTTTTGTTCAAGCAACTTTTCAGTTTTTCTTTTTTCACCTCTAATGTTTTGTCATTTCCTTTGAGAAGTTGACTAACTCTTTCTAAACTGATATCAAATCCTATAATCTTGTAAGATGAAGACAATCCAACAGCAAGCGGTAAACCAACGTATCCCAAACCAAGAACTGCAATTTTTTTTTCTTTTATCACTTGTATTGAATATAATAGATTTTAATTAAGTATGAGTTTTATAATAATTATATCTTTATATCTAGTCACTTCTGCAATATTGAAAAGATCATTAAAATATTTTAAAAACCCCGCACTTTTAGACTTCCCAACTGCAAGAAGCAACCATAAAACTCCTAAACCAAAGGGTGCTGGTTTAATACTAATACCACTAATCATATTTGCAACTTTATTAGTTTTTTTTTTGGAGGAAATTCTCAATTATTATTGGTTAAGTATTTTTGGATTCTGCATAATTCTAACTATATTATCATTATTAGATGATCTAAAAAATATCAACTCTGGTATAAGATTAACTTTTCAAGGGTTTTGTGTTCTATCTTCATTGTTTTTGTTTAAAAATGAACTTAGTATTTTCCAAGGATCGTTGGATTTTTTTTTTTTCAAAGACACACCCTTTTTTCAAAGTTGTATAATTATATTTATATTCATGATTGCATGGGTGTGGATTATTAATATGTTTAATTTTATGGATGGTATGGATGGCATTACTGTTGTTCAAGTTAGCTCGCTGGCTATTTTGACAAATTCACTTGCTATTTTAGGACTTATAGAGATCCATTTTTTGTATTTTAGTTTAGTTCTTTTGACTGTATTATTTGCCTTTTATTCTGTAAATAAACCACCTGCTAAAATTTTTTTGGGTGACGTTGGATCGATACCTATTGGTTTTTTATTAGGATTTATAATAATTTATAATATTATCAAAGCAAATTTAATAATCCCCTTTTTAATAATTATGATGTATTATCTACTCGACTCTATAATTACTATTTTTATTAGATTTATAAAAAAAGAGAATATTTTCAAAGCACACAGTAGCCATTTTTATCAAAAAACTATCAGGAAAGGCTACGATCACCAGTATGTTTTGCAAAGAATTATTTACTTGAACATAGTCTTACTATTTCTAGCTATTTTATCAGTTCATTTTCCTGTACTTTCATTTCTATTGGCATTTGCATCAACCTCCCTATTGTTGCTTTTTTTTAGTTCGAGAAAGTTTAAATGAATTTTAGAATAATTTTTACAATACTTCATGACTTTATTTTCTTTGGCATATCTTTTTTTGTTGCCCTTTGGGTAAGACTAGATTTTGCTAGTGCATCAAATTTGATAAAAGAACTATGGGAATTTCTCCTTTTATTCTCATTAACTAATATTATCCTTTTAAAATACCTTGGATTGTACCTAGGTATTTGGAGGTATGCATCATTACATGAAATAATTTCAATAATAAAAAGTGTGTCCATCTCTATTCTTTTATTGCTATCTGTGTTTTTCCTAATTTTTAGATTAGAAAATATTCCTAGATCTTTTCCAATACTTCTATTTATAATTTCAATTTTTTGTGTCACAAGTCCAAGAATTTTGTATCGAATTCTTAAGGATAACTTAAAGAAAACTAATCTTAAAAGAATTCCTATCTTAGTAGTTGGCGACAGCATGACTACTGAAAATTTTATTAGATTTTCAAAACAAGACAGTAATTCATTATATGAGGTTATTGGAATTGTTAGCTTTAAAGATTCATCAATTGGTCGAAGAATACATAATATTCCAATAATAAGTTCAGTTAACCAGATTGATCTATTATCTGAAATTTTAAAAAAAATGAAAAAATTACCCCAAAGAATGATAATTTCTGATCCTAAAATAAAACCAAATATATTAGAATCATTATATATATTTTCAAAAAATAATGGTCTGGCCATTGGAATGCTTCCAAGTGTTTCTGAAATATCGAATCAGAATATCAATGAATTTGAGCCTAAACCAATAATTATAGAAGATATACTAGGAAGAAAACAAAAAGTTAATAATTCAAATTTACTAGAAAAAATTTCTGGAAAAATTGTTTTAGTTACAGGAGCAGGTGGGAGTATTGGAAGTGAACTTTGCAAACAAATTTTTAGATTAAATCCAAAATTACTTATACTAGTTGAGCAAAACGAGTATAACCTTTTTAAAATATCTTCACATTTTAAAACAAAAACAATAAACAGTCTTACAAATATCAGAGACCATCATAAGATAGAGGAACTTCTTAAAAAATATAAACCTGATTATGTCTTTCATACTGCAGCACTTAAACATATAACTTTTGTTGAAGAAGACCCTTTAGAAGCTATTCAAACAAACTTTTTAGCTACAGTAAAGCTATGTCAGCTATGCAAAAATCTGAAAATAAAGAAAATGATCTTTATATCAACAGATAAAGCTGTGAATCCTACGAATATCATGGGAGCTTCCAAAAGGTTGTGTGAAAAATATATACAGAAGATTTCTGTTGGATCCAAAGAAACAATTTTCACAATTGTTAGATTTGGAAATGTTTTAGGTTCTACTGGATCAGTTGTTCCTCTTTTTGAGAAACAAATTAGTAATGGTGGTCCTGTTACAATCACTCATCCAAAAGTAAAAAGATTTTTTATGACAATACGCGAAGCTGTTGAACTAGTTTTAATTTCTTCACAACTTAATATTAAAGAAAATGGTGAGATCTTTATACTTGAAATGGGTGATTCAATTTATATTAAAGATTTAGCTAAGAAAATGATTACACTATCTGGAGCTAACGAACAAGACATTGAAATTAAAATCACTGGTCTAAGAAATGGTGAAAAACTAAACGAAGAACTTTTTTTTAAAGATGAGGTTGTAAAAAAAACACATGTTAAAGGAATTTTATCAACAAACACTAGATTATTTCCCTCTCAAAATATTAATTTCAACAAATTGATTTCTGAAGTTAGTAGTCATAACAAATTAAATTCAATAAGATATTTTGAAAAACTTTTACCAGAGTATAAAAAAATTGAAAACAATAAAGATTAAGAGAGCGGTTGTATCAGTCTTTGATAAAACCAACCTAAATTTACTTGCTGATTACTTCATTAAGAATGATATACAAGTTTTAAGTACCGGTGGAACTTCCAATTTTTTAAAAAAATATAGCAAGAATATCAATCTTATTGAAATTGCTGACTTTACTAAATTCAATGAAATTCTTGGAGGAAGGGTCAAATCTTTGCATCCATACATTCACTCTGGAATCCTTGCAAAAAAAGCAGACCCTACTCATCAGAAAGAATTAAAAAAGATTAGTGTGCCTTTCGTTGATTTGGTAGTAGTCAATCTATATCCATTTGAAAAAGTTATAAATGAAACTGACTCCACTAAAGAAAAATGTATAGAAAACATAGATATTGGAGGGCCGACTCTTATTAGATCTGCAGCAAAGAATTATGAAAATGTTACTATTCTCTCAGAACCTAGCCAATATGAACTGTTTTTAAAAGAAACAAAAAAGAACAATTCTACATCAAAAACGTTCAGAGAGTGTTGTGCAAAACTTGCATTTGAGAATACTGCATTTTATGAGGCTGTTATTTCAAATTGGTTTAACAAAGATGAAAGTCATTATTGCAAGAAAAAAATTACTATACCCTTAAAAAAAATTTCTCAATTGAGATATGGTGAGAATCCTCATCAAAAGGCTGCATTATTTAGATTTGGGACTAATAAGTTAGAAAAAATATCTGGTAAAGAGTTGTCTTACAATAATATTCATGATTTAGAAATTGCAATAGAGTTAGCTGAACAATTTTCTATAGCATCATGTGTTATTCTGAAACACGGTAATCCATGTGGAGTAGCTCTCGATACAAGCCAGGAGAAAGCATATAGTAAAGCTTTACAATGTGATAGAGTAAGTGCTTTTGGGGGTATTGTAGCTTTTAACAGAAAACTCTCTATTGAGACTGCAAAAAAAATTAACAATTTATTCACCGAAGTTGTTATTGCTCCAAGTTTTTCATATGAATCTAAGAAACTTCTTTCACAAAAAAAGAACCTAGTTCTTGTTGAATACATTTCTTCCAAAAATAAGACAAAGTTACATTTTAAAAGCTCAAGGAATTTTTTACTTTTACAAAATAAAGATAATAAAATCATAACAAGAAAAAATATAATAGTAAAAACTAGAAAGAGACCTAAAGAAAAAACTATTGAAGATATGATATTTGCTTTTGTGGTTTCTAAATATGTCAACTCGAACGCTATAGTGTTGGTTCAAGATCTCGCGACTAAAGGAATAGGTGTTGGTCAGACTAGTAGATTCGATTCCGCTCAACAGGCAATTAAAAAAATGAAATCTAATTTCAAAAAATCCAATCCTGTATTAGCATCAGATGGTTTTTTTCCTTTCCCTGATATAGTCAAGTTATGCTCTAAAAATAATATAAGTGGGATAATTCAACCCGGTGGATCTAAAAATGATGAAAGTGTTATCGAAGAATCAAACAAGAATGGTATACCACATGTATTTACGGGTATTAGGCATTTTAAACATTAGATTTAAATAAAGGAATCAAAGATAGAAAAAAAAAAATGGGGATTATCAAAACGCCAAACCTTATTGAATTACTTAAATCTATTGTGAGTCCTACTAAAAAAGGCCCGAGTATTGAGCATAAATTTCCAAACATCGCATAAAGACTAAAAGCCGACATTTCATTCTTAGATTTTATTTTCTTTACAAGAAAGCTTCTACTACAAGCTTGAATGGGCCCAATAAAAAAACCAATTGCTAGAGCTAGCAACCAAAAACTTACATTATCTTTTATAAAAAAAAGAGAAAAAGTTAAAACAAGAAGGCTAAAAATACAAATTTTTAAAGTTAACAACGATCCTATCGTATCTTCAAATTTTCCAAAAATCAAACAACCAAGAATACCAAAAAGGTTTATAAAAACTCCTAGAAATAAAATTTGTGACTCTGATAGTCCAAATAAAAAAGCGGCGATCATACTAGCAAATGCAAAAATTGAAATTACTGCATTATTAAAAAAAAAATAGCTTATTAAAAACTTTGGCAAACCCTCTGACTTTAAGTTTTTTACAAGTTGAAAAATATCCGGGGGGGCAAAATTTATCTTCTCAAGTTGTTTGAATAAAGAAAGTCCAAAAAAAACTGTCCATACTGCGACGAATGGTCCAATGAAAATAAAAACAGAAACATTGAATATTCTATAATCTTGATTAGCAGTATAATTTAGTAATAAGTAAACTAAAAATAATGAAATTAAGCCTCCCAAGTAACCAGACGCCCAACCTAAATTAGACAGAGCACCGACATTATTTTTACTTTTAATTTTGAAAAGTGAAATGTTGTAAAAAAGTGTTACAATCTCAAATGAAATATACGAAATTACTATAAATATAAGAGGCACAATATGATTCGAACCCTCGTCAAACAGTATTAAGCCTAATGTGAAAAAAATCATTAAGTAGAAAAAAAATTTGAAAAAACCTGTATTTATTTCTTTGAATAAATATTTGCCGCGAATTAGTATAAACGATAATAGCAGAAAACATAAAATACTTGCAGATGATAAGGCAAAGCCCCAGGAACTTGTACCTATTGTTGGGTTCTTTGCAATTTTCTTTGCATAAAATGCCCCATAAAAAAAGGTGAGAATTAAAGTGGGGTAACTAGAAATCCCAAAATCAAATAAGCACCAGGATCTAACTTTTTTTGAATTTACTAATAACGAAAACATGCTTTCATAATATATTAGTTACAAAGACCATTTTGTAAAATACACGGTGCTACTTTTACTGATTGGTCTGGAGTAGAGATATTAATTTTCTCAGCTACTGCTGGTACATTTCTGTGAGATGTTCGTGTTGGAAGGAGTGTTAAATTCTTACCTGAGCGTCCTTTTTTTAAAATATTCCTTATCCTTGCGGCAAAAGTCAATTTGTGCTTTAAAATCATTAAAAATGAACCGCCTGAAAAAGTATAGTTAGATGCTAATCCAGTTCCGTCCGAAAAAGAAAGGGTGCCCAATGAAATGGGTTGAGTGGTACCAGGATTATTTGCTAAAATATTCCCTGATCCCGAAAGAGTTAAAGTTTCATTATTAACTGTTATAATGTCTAATTCATTAGCCAAAACCACTAACGATGGATTGTCGACTGCAATTCTTGTACCCGAGAGGTTAATGGGTTTCTTGGTTACATTCATTGACGCACCAGTCAATGTATAATTTTGATGCGCTGAAGCTAAAGACCCAATATTTACTGATTTTGATCCAACACTGGCTGTGTTAATTGTGCCAGAGCCAACTAATGTTACGGTATCAGAACCCACCGTATTAGTAAATGTATCAAATACATCTCCTTTAACTGTGGTAGTTGCATCGTATGACCTACCTCCTGACGCTACAGTTCCTCTTGGAGTAACATCTATAGTGTGCACTCCCCCTGATAAAGTATAATTAGATGCAGCTCCTGAACCGCTTCCTAAGGTAAGCGAATTATTGTTTACTACACTCTTTGCTATCCCAGCATTTTTATCTTGCATTAAACCTGTTCCACTTAATGTAAGGGTTTGTCCTCCTACTGTATTGGATATACCACCAACTTTTAAACCTGAGGCAGGAGCATTTAATGTTCCATCATAAACTTTTTCGAGAGCAACATTAACTGGTCGTTGAGTTACATTAAGTGTTATTGTACCCATACTATAGTTAGATGCGTTTCCATTTGCACTTACCAGACTTAATGTGTTTTGTGTAACTGATTTGTTATTAGCTGCATTAGCATTCGAGATACTACCTTGACCATTTAAAGTAATAAGCTCTGAGCCTATTCCTGTGGTTACTACTAAATCAGAACCATTTACAATAGTGGTATTATCATACACTCTTGATCCAGATACATTTAACTGACGAGCATTTACAGTAAACGTACCACTAGCCAACGAGTAATTTGATGCTAATCCACTTCCGTCAACTAATTGAAGCGTACCCAATGAAATAGATTTTCCTGAACCTGAAATTGCTGTTGCAATTGAACCTGAACCTGTAATTGATAATGTTTCGCTACCAGATCGATTATTAAAAGTCGATATATCTGAACTACCGACAGTTGTAGTTCCGTCATAAAATCTCGATCCACTGATTGTTATTGGTCTCCTGGTAACACTCATTGTTTGTGTTCCACCTGTTAATGAATAGTTAGCTGCCAAACCACCATTTGTTCCATTACCAAGCGATAATCCACTAATATTTGTTATCAATTTAGAGTCTCCGACATTTGAATTTCCCATAGCACCATTACCAGAGAGTGAGATTGTTTCTGAACCCACCAGATTAGAAACTGTTGTTAGATCTGATGCAGAAGCTGTCGAGGAAGAATTATAAACGCGTGATCCCTCTAGCCCTAATGGTCTTTTATTGATATTTAAAGTCCCTGTTGTTAGATTATAGTTACTTGCAGCTGCATTTCCATTAGCAAGGGCAATGCTTCCAAGTGTAATTGATTGTCCCGAAGCAACATTTTTAGAAGCAACTGTTCCAATTCCTGTCAAGTTTAAGTTTTCTCCACTAACGAGATTGCTGAAAGTTGTAGTAAAATTCGAAGAATTAGCATTTGTTGTTCCGTCATAAACCCGACCACCCACAAAGGTTACATCTCTTTTTGTAACATCAAATGTCCCCGATTCTAATTCATAATTTGAGGCAGAACCTGAATTATCTGCTAAGTCTAATGTACCTAATGAAATTGTTTTACCTGATCCCACTCCAACTGAACCAATTGTGCCTGAGCCAGTTAAGGATAAAGTTTCACTTCCAGCTCGATTATTGATTGATGTAATTGCAGAGTTTGAAACCGTTGCCAACCCATCGTATATTTTTGTTCCAACTATTGTCACCGGTCTTCTAGTTACACTGAGTGAATGTGTTCCACCAGATAAAGTATAATTAGCTGCTAATCCTCCATTTGAACCATCTCCAAGCGACAATCCGCTTACATCGGTTAACGCTTTAGAATCTCCTACATTTTTATTCCCTACAGCACCGTTTCCAGATAATACAAGTGTTTCAGAGCCTATCAAATTACTTATTGTTGCCAAATCAGATGCCGAGGCCACCGTACTAGAATCATAAACCCTTGTTCCTTCAAGATTGACTGGTCTTCCAGTAATACTAAGTGTTGTCGTAGTTAAATTATAGTTTTCAGCAGCACCCGACCCATCGACCAGAGCCAAATTAACAACTGTAACCGCTTTACCTGATCCTACATTAGCACTTGAAACTGTTCCTGTTCCAGTCTGTGACAAAATCTCTGAACCAACAACATTACTATATGTAAATGTAGTAGAGATGTCTGTACCATCAAGAACGTTAGTACCATTGTAAACTCTACTTGCAGAGAGTGTTATCGGTCTTTTTGTCACATTGAGAGTATGAGTCCCTCCGTCAAGAGTGTAATTACTTGCTTGACCTGAATTATTAGACAATGCAAGAGTATTTTTACTTACTGTTTTACCATTTTGTACTGCAGCAGATAATATAGTGCCTGAACCTGAGAGATTTAAAGTTTCAGAGCCAACTAGGTTTGATAACAATAAATCTGAAGCATTAGCACTTGTTGAACCATCATAGACTCTTGTGCCTGAAGAATTAAGTACTCTTGGGGTAATTTCAAATGTTGTAGTGTAATTACTTAAAGTATAATTTCCAGCACCTGCACCTGTTAGTGCAAGTGATCCTGCAGTAACAGTCTTGTTAGCACCTACGTTTTCATCTGCGACGGTACCAGCTCCAGTCAAACTTACTATTTCTCCACTTACCAAATTGGTTAAATTTAAGTCCGAGCTGTTTACCGTCTTCGTTCCATCATATTGTCGGTTCCCTGTAATATTTACTGATAACTGAGAAATATCTAATGTATGGGATCCCCCTGTTAATGTATAATTTGAGGCATCTCCACCTGAACCATCAGTAATAGATAAACTTCCGAGCGTTATTGCTTTATTCATTTCTGCTGCTGAACTAGAGACTGTTCCAGTTCCTGAAAGAGTTAAATTTTGTCCACTCACTAGATTTCCAAGGTTTAAATCTGAATTTGCAACACTAGCAGTCCCATCGAATGCTCTTACACCATTTAAATTAATTTTTCTCTTAACAATACTTACAGTTCCACTCGAAAGTATATAATTTGATCCAACACCTGAGCTGTTATCGATAGTAAATCCAGAAATATTGACTGTTTTAGCCGCTCCTACATCGGCTGACGTAACGCTTCCAGAACCTGTTAACGATAGTGTGTCAGATCCAGCTAAATTACTAAAAGTTGTTATATCTGCTGGATTAATTGAAGTTGTTCCATCATAAGTTTTAGTTCCTGAAACGCTTGTCGATCTAGGTATAATTGTCATATTTAAGGTGCCACCTGTCAATGTATAATTGCTAGCCGAACCTGATCCATCGACTATTGCTAAAGTATTAGTATTTACTATTGTTTGTGTTCCAGCAGCAGGTGAATTCAAAACACCATTTCCAGTTAATCCAAGGGTTTGCCCTGTTACTAAATTTGTAAAACTCAAATCAGACCCAGAAGCTGTTCGGGTTGAATCGTAGGCTCTTGAGCCTGTTATATTTACTGGTCTTTGGGTTATATTTGCCGTTGCAGAACTAATTGAATAATTAGATGCCAATCCACTATTATCTACTAATGAAAACCCTCCAATCGCTAATGCCTTTGACGAACCTACGTTTTCAGATGAAACTGTTCCTGACCCCGATACTGAAAGTGTTTCAGATCCCACAATATTGGTAAATGTGGTAATCTCATTTCCTTGAATAGTTGTATTACCATCATAAATTTTTGATCCAATAAGTGTAAGTGCTCTTTTAGTTATATCAAGATTTGCATTGGAAAGGCTATAATTGCTGGCACTACCTGATCCATTAGCTAAACTTAATGTGCCAAGCGTAATTGATTTCCCTGTTCCTACGTTTCCAGAACTTACAGTTCCACTTCCCGTAATCGCTAGTGTTTCTGAACCAACTAAATTTGAAAAAGTTGTTAAACTTGATCCACCAACTGATGTACTTCCATCGTAAACTCTACTACCAGAGGCAACTACAGGTCTTTTAGTGATATCAACCTGAAGCAAACCATTCAGAATATAGTTACTTGCGGATCCTCCGTTGTCAGAGATACTAAAGTTTACATCGGTGACTGTTTTATTATCACCTACTGAACTATTAACAACACTCCCTGCACCAGACAAATTAAGGGTTTCAGAGCCAATTAACCCATTTAAAGAGAGATCAGAAGATGAAACTGTAGTATTTCCATCATAAACCTTCGATCCGTCTAACCCGATTGACTTTTTATCAATTGATACACTATGGGAACCACCAGAAAGAGTATAGTTAGAGCTCAATCCTCCGTTACTTCCATCAGACAAACTCAATGAGGAAGTATTAATTGACCCGGATGAGTATGTTGAGGCATTTGAAGATGTTATAGTGACAGAACCAGATTTATTAAGTGTTTCCGATCCAATTAATCCAGAAAGTGTTATACTTCCTGATGAAACCGTTGTTGTTCCATCATATTGTCTTGTTCCTGTGAGGTTAACTGCCTTTTGAGTGATTGCGAAAGTCCCTGAACTTAAACTGTAATTAGAGGCATTAGAGGTGTCATTGGCCAGACTCAAGCCAGTCGTGTTGATTGTTTTTCCGGAGCCAACATTTTTATCACTTACCGAGCCTGTTCCTGTTATTGTGATTGATTCCCCTGATACCTCTCCTACTAGAGTTATATCATTGCTCACAACATTTGTTGTTCCATCATACTGCCTTGAACCACTTAAAGTTATGGGTTTTGCTGTTACATCAAATAAACCTGAATCAAGTGTATAATTAGAAGCAAGGCCAATTGTCCCGGATGTACCATCACTTATTGAAAGCGTACCTAAAGTAATAGATTTATTGGTTCCTACCGACGGTAATGAAACACTTCCTTGACCACCTATACTTAGTGTTTCGCCTCCCGCTGTGTTTATAGAATCTATCTGATTTGAAGAAACGGTTCCATTTCCGTCGTATACCTTTTCACCACTAATTGAAACATTTCTGCGTGTTACAGCAAAACTTGTTGTTCCTATAGTATAATTTGAAGCTGAGTGAGTTCCGTTAGCTAATGATAAGCCTGATGTATTAATAGTTTTTCCAGAGCCTACATTTTTATCAGTTATGGAACCTGTTCCAGTAATTGATATGGATTCTCCTGAAACTTCTCCTGTAACCCCTAAGTCTGAGCTATTTACCGTGTTTGTAGCATCATATATCCTTTGACCACTTACAGTTACCCATTGTTGACTGATATTAAACGTTCCTGTAGTTAAGTTATAATTACTGGCCAAACCTCCTCCAGATCCATCGGCAATTGCTATAGTACCCTTAGTTACTGCCTGATTATTTTGAACATTCGCGGATGACACAGAACCATTTCCAGTAAAAGTCAGGTTTTCTCCACTAGTTGTATCATTTGTTATCAAATCTGACGAACTAACAGTTGTTGTTCCGTCATATACTCGGGACCCTGAAAACGTTATATTCTTTTTGGTTACGTTGAATGTGTGCGTTCCACCAGCTAATTTGTAGTTTGATGATAATCCTGGAGTACCTCCAGATCCATCTCCTAACGTCAGACCGGATACATCTAGTGTTTTTCCATTAGCTACATTTTTATCACTTATAGTTCCAACTCCACTTAATGTTAAATTTTCTCCGCCTTGAAGATTATTTAATGACAAAGCTGTAGAAAGAGCATTTGTAGAGCCGTCGTATTGACGGGTACCAGTAATCGAAATTGTGCTCTTATTTATAGTTAAAATGTGCGTGCCTCCACTCAAAGTGTAATTTGAGGCTATCCCTCCGTTAGCCCCATCAGCCGTGCTAAGTGTATCTACACCTATTGTTTTATTGGTGCCAACATCCTCATTAGAGACCGATCCGTTGCCAGAAAGTCCTAAAGTCTCACTCCCAACTAAATTGGATAGGGTTACTATTGCGGATGAAACTGTTTTTAGACTATTATAATCCCTACTTGCAGACATATTTAATACTCTTTCCGTAATATTAAAGGTTTGCGTTCCTCCACTAAATGTGTAATTTGATGCTGAACCTGGTGTTCCACTTTGACCATTACCTAAAGTAAAACCTGATGTAGTGACTAACTTTCCATTCCCAACATTTTTACTTACAACACTTCCTGTTCCTGAAATTGTTAGATCCTCTCCACCCTGTTGCCCAGTAAGTGAGACCTCAGAGTTTCTGACGTT
>CACEWP010000002.1 GCA_902563305.1 uncultured Alphaproteobacteria bacterium | reverse complement strand
CATTTTTATGAATAAATTCTTTGAGATCTTTTTTAAGATCAAGAACATATAATTTATCTTTTAAATTAGATATAGAAGACTTTAATTCTTGTATCTTGTCTCTGTTTTCTGTATTTATTTCAGTTTCTGTAAACACATCCTATAACCGCTTATTTCATAATGATTAATCGACATAATTAATAATTTATTTAACAAAAGTATGGAGTTAAACAACCAGAATCTAGTAGCATTACACAAGTGTTTTAATACACATTTAGATTTAATTTAAAACTATATTGTTCCAAAACTAAAATTTGCAGATGCTAAAGTATCATTATCTGTGTTACTAAGAACTGCTAAACCAAATAATTCACCATTAGAAATCACACCATCACCAGTGTCGGTCCATCCATAAACTGCGGAATGAGTTCCATTTCCAGTTACAAGAATAAAACTCTCTGTACTAGATATTGCAGTACTTCCATCGGTAGTAATCGTAAGACCACTAAGAAAAGTTTTTGTTCCTGAAGCAGAGCTATAATTACTGTTATTTGCAGTAAAGTTAAATACTTTTGGAAGTTGATTACCTGATGCTCCAATATTAAATGTTTGACCGCTGCTCGAGGAATCTGTAGTGTAGCTAGATCTCGTGTATGCGCTAGAAAATGGTTGGGCAAATCTTAACTCATCAATACTAGCAAAGTCAGTTATTGTATCAGTTCCTTCAGTATTATCTCCGTAATAAAAGATATCAGGTCCTCCATTACCAGTTAAAGTGTCGTCACCAATTGCACCCCAAAACGTATCTGCTGCCGAACCACCTTCCAGCACATCGTTTCCGCTATATCCTTCCAATCTCCATGATACAGTCTCAGATGATTTATCGACATTATCCACACCACCTGTCCCAATAAATGTTGTAGCAGAACTTCCGCCTCCGCTTCCACCTCCACTTCCCTCAGCCTCAGCCTCGTGATGTGGGTCGTAATAATGATCATACAATCCTGGATCTTCAAAAAAATAATCTCCTACTGGACCAGGTTCAGGTCCATAACCACCACCCATTGGATCAAAAAAACCACCAGGACCTCCAAAAGGATCTCCAAATCCTCCACCTGGACCTCCAAAAGGATCTCCAAATCCTCCACTTGGACCACCAAAAGGATCTCCAAATCCACTTGGACCACCAAAAGGATCTCCAAATCCTCCACCTGGACCACCTCCAAAAGGGTCTCCAAATCCACTCATTGGGCTTGGGCCAAAACCTCCAACAGGACCTGGGCCAAAACCTCCAACAGGACCTGGGCCAAAACCTCCAATAGGACCTGGACCAAAATTCATTACAGGAGCACCAATTGGAGCAAATGATGCAGCACCAGGCGGCTGAGCACCCATAAATTGTGAAGGCACCATTCCAGCGGGTCCACCAAAAGGATCACCAAATCCACCTGGAGATCCTCCGGATGGACCACCTGGACCTGAACCAAAACCACCAGGACCGCCAGGACCAAAATCTCCAGGACCACCTCCAAAATCTCCAGGACCACCAGGACCAAAATCACCGGGCCCACCAGGACCAAATCCTCCAGGCCCACCAGGACCAAAATCCGCAAAACCTCCAGGACCACCAGGGCCACCAGGGCCAAAACCTCCAGGACCGCCTCCAAAATCTCCAGGACCACCAGGGCCAAAATCCGCAAAACCTCCAGGACCACCAAATGGACCACCACCAAAATCTCCAGGACCACCAGGACCAAAATCCGCAAAACCTCCAGGACCGCCAAATGGATCACCACCAAAATCTCCAGGACCGCCAGGACCAAAATCTCCAGGACCGCCAGGACCAAAGTCTCCAGGACCGCCAGGACCAAAATCTCCAGGACCTCCAGGACCAAAGTCTCCAGGACCACCAGGGCCAAAGTCTCCAGGACCACCAGGGCCAAAGTCTCCAGCAAAGTTAGCTCCACCAGCAGTATTGGCTAGTGGATCCGCTCCAAAGCCACCTGGGGGTTCAGGAAAACCAGCAGCAGCAGCAGCTTCAGCCATTGCTTCTTCTGGAGACAATCCGGCTGCTAAAGCTGTTTCAAAAGCCTCTCTTGCTGCCGCGTCTTGTTCTGGAGTTGGACCACCAGGACCAAAGTCTCCAGGGGGTAGTGGTTCACCATCAGGTCCAATCGGGGGGCCTCCTTGACCAGGTGGCAATGGTTCGCCGTCAGGTCCAACAGGTGGACCTCCAGGACCAAAGTCTCCAGCCAATGGTTCGCCATCAGGACCGATTGGTGGACCTCCCTCTCCAGGTGGTAATGGTTCGCCATCAGGACCGATTGGTGGACCTCCTTCACCAGCTGGTAACGGCTCTCCATCAGGTCCAACAGGTGGACCTCCCTCACCCTCAGCTAATACTTCTCCATCAGGGCCAACTGCAGGACCTTCACCCTCTGGAGGACCTTCACCCTCGGCCAAAGGTTCACCATCTGGTCCAACAGGAGGTCCCTCTTCTCCTTCAGGGGGACCTTCCTCTCCTTCAGGGGGGCCTTCTTCACCATCTGGCAAAGCTTCCTCTCCTTCAGGGGGACCTTCTTCTTCAGCTTGTCCTTCTTCTTCAGAAACTGCTTCTTCCTCTGAGGCTTCCTCTTCTGCCTGGGCCTCCTCTTGTGCTTCCTGCTGCTGCTGTTGTTGGGGTTCAGGAGCCACTTGAGGTGTTGGTGCTACAACTGGTGTTGGTGGCAAAACATTTAAAGCTGTTCCATAATTAGCTTGAATTTGAGCAGCAGATAAAATAATAGGTGGTGGTGGTGGTGCAGTAAAACTTACAATGTTTGTAGTTGCACCAACTTGCGAAAGGACCTGTGTACCACCAGCATTACTTACTGAAATCTGACCTACTCCTCCATCAGCATCTTGTAATAAAGTGAATGAATTTTCATTTCCTTCAACAGCGGCTTTTCCAGCGACAGTTGTTCCTCTAATTCCAATTGTTGCAACTGGTGTTGATACTTTCATAGCATCAGGCCCAGTTTTAGCTATTTCTCCACTAACAAAACTAAATGCACCTTCAACCATGTCAACAGCCATGCTTCCAGTTCCGGTTGATGGATCATATATAAGTTCATCTAAAATCATTTTTCCTCCTTCAGATAATGAAAGAGTCGTTTTATCTAAAAAAACTAGACCAACTGCACCTGAACTTGAAACTTCGACAGTGTCTCCTTGAAAAACTGGATCTCCGTTTGCTAAATTAACAGTAGTTCCATCTAACCTTGTTGCTTTAGCGGATCCTGAAACATTAGACACCTCACCTATAGATAGTACATTACCATCAGATGCCTGTACATATTGACCTGGAGCTAATGGTCCAGCTAAAGATTCAATTAGAGAGCCCTTGAATAGCAAACCATTTTCAGTCTGAATAGAAGGTAAATCAAAATTTACAAA
The DNA here is from genome assembly GCA_902563305.1 of uncultured Alphaproteobacteria bacterium. Taxonomy (GTDB): domain Bacteria; phylum Pseudomonadota; class Alphaproteobacteria; order Methylaequorales; family Methylaequoraceae; genus Methylaequor. The sequence continues at coordinate 180,623 of CACEWP010000002.1, read as the reverse complement.
ATAATCAATAAATTTTATTCTTTCTCCTGCTGGAGAAATAGCAACTAAATCACTCTCAATTCGAGATAATTGCGCTTTTGGAAACCAAGAAGGGACTCCATTTATGTCTAATGAATTACCTGCGTAATAGGATGTAAATGGTTGTTCTAACTGATTTAAATTATTTGTAATCAAGAGTTTACTCCAATTTTTTAAATATAAGTAAATTATAGATCAAATTTACTTTTTTACAAAATTAAAAACCTACTCTTTTTCAACAATTTCAATTGAATCAATGGATAGGCCCCCCATCAAGCTTAGAAGTGTATAACTATTTATCAATACTTCTATCTTTGCTGCAATTGCGTCAGCTTGAGCATTTATAAGAGCTGTCTCTCCGCCTAATACATCTAATAGTGTTCTATTTCCCGCTTGTCTTTCTTTTCTTGCCAATTCTAGAAATTCTCCAGAGATTCTGGCTTGATTTGTGAGAAATTGAGCATTTTGTTGCGCAGTTTTAAGTCCATCCCAAGTGGTTCTTAGCATTTGCATTATCATGTCTTCTTGATCCCTGATCCTTGTAGATGTAGCGAGATAAGATTCCACAGCGGCATCCTTTCCTGCGTACTCAGAAAGACTCAAATTTAACGGGTAAGCAAAATCAACTTTCGCTGAAGTTTCTCTTTTAAAACCAACTATACCTCCAAAATCTTGTTTTTCAGAATGGCTAATTATACCTTTAAGCGTCGGATATAGATTTGATTTCGCAGTATTTATTGCCTCTTTACCTATATCTTCATTAATTCTAGCTGCCAAAAGTGTAGGATTATTTTTCATTGTAGATTCTTCAGCTTCCTCAATAGTTTTTGGTAATTTATCAAATACAGACTTTAGTAAACTCAAAGAATTTAAATTCTCGGGAAATGAACCAAATACATATTCGAATTCGTGCCTCGATGCAGCAAGAACGCCTTCAAACTGAATTAAACGGGCTTGAGCACCCGCAAGTTGAGTTTTTGCTTGAAGAACATCTGATGTTAAACCACCTCCAGCTGATACAGCTGCATCTTCCAGTTCAGTTTGTTTCTTAATATTTGCAACTGATTGTATAGCATATCTGACGCTTTCTCGGGACTGAATTACTCTTAAATATGCAGTAATTGCTCTTAATAATATATCATTCTTAATTTGCGTTTCAGTTGCCTTAGTTTGTTTAAGTGATAACTTAGAAGTTTTTACAGTTGACTTGGTAAGACCAAAATCTGTAATTGTCTGAGTTAATTTAGCCGTCGCATCTCTTGCATTAAGCTGTGTATTATTTCCCGGGCCATATTTAATAATATTCTCATGCCCCCAATTTGCTGTAACGTCAAGAGAGGGAAAGAAGCCTCCTTTAGATTGCTTAACTCTTAGTTCAGCAGCTTTGATATCACTTTTTGTTGCCAATATTGTTTTATGATTATTTAATACTGTTTTTAATGCAGCTTCTAGGTTGTAGGGAATAATCTCTGGTTTTTCTTGTGCAAAAATATTGGTTACACACAAGCATGTGAAAATAACAAGTTTAAAAAAAAGTTTTCCCATTTTCTACTTCACCACTAAACTTTTCCACAGTAAAAACATTGTGGATAACTTATATACGACATAAACATAGAATTGGTTTATTTTTAGCACGATTTTTTTGAAAAATCTAGGTATAAGCATTTTTCTCCAAGTAATTTAAGAAAATTAGTAAAAAGAAGTTCAGTTCTTTCATTATATCTTATTTCATGTTTAAGTCTCCTTGCTAATTTAATACCAACATCTGGCCCGAACATTAATGAAGACAAAATGTCAGCATCTAAGATAATTTTTTCTATTTTATCATTTACATTTTCTGGTTTAACTGGGAAATAAGTACTTTGAAAAATTCTTTTAATTCTTTTAATTTCCTTATGATTAAGAATTTTTTTGAACAATAATTTTTCTAATCCTTCATAACTTTTGTTTTCTTGATAGAAAGGTTTAGTGCCAAGAACTCTTCTACCTTGATGATTCATATCATGAGTCAAAGCAATAAAAATTAATAGAACTCTTTCTCTGTAATTTAAGCTTAAGTGTTTAGCTAAAATGCATGAAATGACCAGTACTGACTTAAAATGATGCTGATCGTGATATGTATTATAACTTATGTTTCTTGCACATAGTTTTGAACATTTAATTAGAACCGATTTAATAGAATTTATCTTAAAGACTTGTAACTCATGCATGCAGGTAATTGCCAGAGAACATAAATCTGGTTTTTTGTGGTTTGACAAAATAAATTTCTTTAAAATATTTTTAGTCTGAGGCCAATTATTAACTATGTAACCAATGCTTGGAAACCCTTTATCAATAGATAAGTTTTTCATTTGCTTTTCATAACCCAAATCCCATCCCAATTTTTTGGATTTTCTTTGATTAGAAGATTACACCTATCAATATACGTTTTAGATAGATTATCATTTGGGTTGGATTTTAAACAATCGTTAAATGATGAAATTGCTCTTTGAAAATCACCTGTTTTATAATGTTTTCTTCCTTCATTAAAATGATTCACAACATCCATTAGATTTGGAAATGTTTTCTCAGTATGATAATCAAGAACTTCATGTACACCTACAGGCTCAACTTTACCTTTAACTACAACATCATCAATATAGCGTATTCTATAAGTTCCTTTTAATTTTTTGAAAGTATAATCACTTATAAGAATTCTCGCACTGTATTGTTTACAAGCACTTTCTAACCTAGCAGCTAAATTTACACCGTCACCAATCATTGTGTAATCCATTCTTTTTTGTGAACCTATATTTCCGGCAACAATTTTATCTGTATTTAATCCTAGTCCCATATCGAGAGGAGGTTTGCCATCTTTTTCTCTTTGATCGTTCCAACTCCATAATCTACTGATCATATTTATTCCTGCTTTAACACCTCTATCCTCATCATCTTCGTGAGAGATTGGTAGTCCAAAGGCAGCCATAATTGCGTCACCAATAAATTTATCTAACATTCCTCCTTGTTCAGAAATACATTCAACCATAATTTCAAAATATTCATTTAGGAGTTTAACTGTTCCTTGTGCGCCAAGAGATTCAGTTATACTTGTAAAACTTCTAAGATCGGAGAAAAGCAATGTAGCAGTAGTATCAAGTCCACCCATTATATCAGAACCGTCCTCTAAAAGTTGATCAGCAATACCAGGGTCCATATACCTAGACATTGTAGATTTCATTCTTTTTTCAGATGAAATATCTTCAAACATCAACAATGTACCTAAAAAATTATCTGACTGATCAGTTCTTCCATCATTGTCTTCATTTATCAGCGGAAGTATTGTCAAATTGACAGAAATCTTTTCTAATTTTTCAGTCTGAGGATCTTTTAACTCTATTTCTGCATCTACTATTATCTCAGGTTCTTTAGATTCACTTACAGACAAAATTTTTTCATAAATCCATGATTTTTTCTCAGAAAAGAATTCTTTGGATTTTTTTTTAATTATGTCTGATTCTTTTATCTTTAAAATTTTTAATCCTGATTTATTGCAAGTTACTACTTCACCGTCACTATTAATTGTTATTACTCCATTAGACATACTGGAAAGCATACTTTCGTTATACTTTCTAGACTTTGATACATCTTCAAATAATTTTGCATTCTCTAATGCTATGGCTACTTGTTGAGTGAAAGCTTTTAATCTTGATTCATCTTCATCTGTAAACTTTCCTCCACTTTTATTTAATACTTGAGTACATCCAATAACTTTACCTTCTTTATTAACTACTGGAACGCATAAGATTGAACGCGTAAAATATCCAGTCTGTTTATCAAAAGATGGGTTGAACCTTAAATCTGCATATGCATATGGAATATTCATAGATTTTCCAGATGTAAATACTGAACCGGCTATGCCAGCAGTGTTAGGCAATCTTATTTCCCCAATTCCCTCGCCCATAGCAACTCTTGAAAATAATTCATTTGTTTTTTCATCGTTCAGAAATAATGTAGCTCTATCTGCATTAAGCATTCTTGTTGCTTCTTCCATTACCCTTTGAAGTAATGCACCTAAATCAATCTCTGCAGTTACATCTGAAACAATACTTATAAATTCCATTTCTTTTGCTCTTTTCTTTTCAAAATTTTCAGAGTTTTGAGCATTTTGTATGGAAACTGCTGCCTGTGTTGCTATCGACTCTACAAAAAATAAATTGTCCTTTGTGAATCTTCCTTTTTTCTTATTTAAAACTTGGATTACACCAATAGTTTCATCATCAACAGTTTTAACTGGACAACAAATCATATTTTTAGTTTTATAACCTGTCTCTTGATCTACCTCTTTATTAAAACGATCATCTTTGTAAACGTCGTGAATTACTTCCCCAACCTGATTATGAAATATTGCACCTGCAATACCAACGTTATTCAAAATTCTAATTTCTCTCGTTAATTCTCCTTGAGCAATTCTTGAATAAAGCTCATTAGTTTCATTATCATTAAGAAAAAGAGTTCCTCTATCTGCTTCTAATTCATCTGTAACAAATTCAATTAATGTCCATAAAATTTTCTCAAGAGTTTTTAAACCAGCAATTTTCCTTGAAATTTCTAATAAGAGTTCAGTTCTTCTTAGTTTTTCAATAGTTTCACTTATATTATTTTTTTTTTTTTGCATGAAATTATATTATTTCAAATTTTCAATTTTTTTTTCATAATTGCTTATTACTTTCTCAAGCTCATCTCTTAAAGACTGTGTCGAGTTTTTTAATTGTTTAATTTCATCACTTGAATTCAATACGGCTTTTTGAACTGCTTCTTTTTTTGAAAACTTCAAATTTATAAGTTCTTCTCTTAATGCTGACGTTACTTTTTTTAACTCATTAATTTCTGAGGATGAATTTTTTATTGCACTCTGTACTGCATCTTGTTTTTCGAATTTAAGGTTTTCTAATTCGTCTCTTAAGGCACTACAAGATAATTTAAGCTGTTTAATCTCATTAGCAGATGATTGTATTTGTTTCTGAACTGCTTCCCTTTTTTCAAATTTAAGCTTTTCTAATTGATCTCTTAATTCTTTAATAGAAGATTTAAGTTGATTCATCTCATCATTTTTAAGAGAAATTGCTTCTTGTACAGCCCTATTTTTTTCGTACAATGATTGATCTAGTTGTTCTCTTAGTGAATTAATTGTTGAAAATAAGTCTTCTGTCTCTTGGCTATTTTCAGATTTTATTTTTTGAATTAGTTCATTTAATTCAAAACTAAAATTTGGATCTTCTGATTTATATTTTTCAATAAACTTTCCCAAATCAATCTCCCCGTTATTATTCTATTTTTCTTTTTAATTTAAACAATGAAAATATCCATTATTTTTAATTTGGGACAACTTCTTTAAACTCCAACTTAATGTGTCACCTTTCATAATTTTTAATTTTTGGGCACAACCACTTGGTAATTCAAGAACCGCAATACTCATATCATTAGATGATAATATTTTTTTACTCAAAGGAACGCCTCTCTTTATTGAAGTTATTATTTTATTTTTATCTACAAAAATTATATCTAAGGGGATAAAAGTATTATGCATCCAAATATTAACTTTTTTTGGATTATCATATATAAATAAGATTCCATTATAATTTTTTAATTTCTTCAAACCCATTAGTCCTTTTTTCTTGGAATCTAAATCAATTGCAGTTTTAACAATCAAATCTTTAAAATTATTTGAAGAAACCAAAGCAAAATCACTGGCTTTAGATGATGAGAAATTAAAAATGAAAAATATTAATAAGAACTTAAACTTTAAAATTCTCACCTTTTTTAATTCTTTCTAGGGTCATTTGGGCTCCTAAACTTAAACTTTCTTCGTTTTTAAAATCACTCTTTGATTCATTATTATTTATTGTGAGAGATAAATCGTATTTTTCAGTTAAGTTTCGAAAAACCTTTACATTATAAGCAGTTAATCCTTTTGTGTCAGAATTATTATCGTCAATCTTCTTTTCTTTTTTTAACCTTTGAATCGATTTTGTAAGTCTGTTTTTCATTTTAAAATATTTACTATTTATAATTCTACATTATTATTAAAATTATGGAAGATTTAGAAGAAAAATTGATTATCATTAAAAATGAAATGGAAAATGTAAGAGAACTTTACGTTAAAGGTTTTATTTCTAAAGACGTTTATCAAAAAGAAACAAGAAGTTTATTTGAAATGGCATCAAATTATGGTGCATGATAAGAAACTTAATGAACTAAAAGAATCAATTAGAAATCTTAATCAAATGTCCTCTGAAGAAAAGAGTAACTTAATCAATTCAATTGAGATGCTATGGCTAAATGCAAGTGTAAAAAAGAAAAAAAAAGATATAAATCTTAATTTAAATACTAATGAAAATATCCTTAGGATAAGACAGCTTCTGGCAGCCGCTTGGTCAGAAGATTTAAAGGAATGAAAATAAAAAAAAATTATTTAATCACTCATCTCTTTTAATGATGTGATATCCAAATTCAGTTTCAATGGGTTCACAAATCTCATCTACTTTCAATTTGAAAGCACTATCTTCAAATGGTTTAACCATCATTCCTTTACTAAATTCTCCCAAGCTACCTCCATATGCTGATGAAGAACAGTCAGAATGTTTGCTCGCAAGATCTTTGAAAGTCGATTTTTTATCTATAACTTTTTTGTAAATATCTTCAATTAATTTTTTTGCTTCATTCTTGGATAAGCTAGACCTTGAATCCTTAGACTCTTTATGCATGATCAAGATATGTGAGGCAGAAATTTTATCCATTTTTTTTGATAAGAATATAATTAATAAAGTAAACTATTGATAAAAATATGTAAATAACAGAATAATTTATTACGAAATAGATTGAATAATATAAAAGAAATGGGAAAAAAAGTCCAGATATACTCATTATTAAGTTTAACCTAGAAACACTCATAAGATCATTATCTTTCTTTGATTCCAGATATAAAATAAAATAGCAGAGTGTAAAACTTGATACTAAAGATAAAAAGAATTTTAGAAAATCAATGCTATAGCTTGAGGAATGTGTTAGGAAAGAAAGCACAAAAGCAATCATAAATATCGATAAATTAAAAAATATCATTGATCTTCTAATTCCAACTAATTTTGCCAAAGGGGTAATAAAGAATAGAATTAATATAGTAATAAATAAATTTAAAAAACTATAATTTAAAAAATATAAGTTCTCAGGATTACTAAACTTTGGCAACCAATTTGATAGTGAGAAAAGAAAAAAACAAGTCAGAGGAATAAAAACAATAAAACTCTTACTTAACTCTCTTAAGGGGTTGTTATATTGATTAGCTAGAGAGGAAAAATCAAATCTCACATCTTTCTTCAGAACTGATCTACATAAAATGTATACAAAAAGTATAATAAGAGACACAACCACATACATAATTTTCCATCCTCCTTTATTTAAAAATTCATTTGAAAATGCTTCATTAATAAATAAATGCAAGAAAGATCCCACAAATAACCCAAGGGAAAAGATAATCCAATACTTTAAATCTAATTTATTACCAGGAAAAGATTGATTATTAACTAATAAGTTTCGGTTACTTAGTGATAAAAAAATACCCAAAAGAGCTCTTACTACTATAAAGATAAAAATAGAAAATATTATAGAAAAATCTTCTTGTATAATTAATGGAATTAAATAAATGAAAAATAATATTAGAAAAATATTTAGATTTTTTATTTTTGAATTTTTAATTAACTTTGAAAATTGTAAGTCAAAAATTCTTATCACATAAGAAAAAATTAATACTGAACTTAGTATTATAGTAGCAATTCTAGTATCATATGTGCCGAGTAAAAAAGAAGATAAAAAGATTATAATAGAAAAATTTACGCTAATGTCTAATCCATCGATAAAAGGAATGAAGTCATTTATATTAAATTGCAAATTTTTTCTTTTAGAATTCATACTTAATTTTTAGAAATTGTATGTAAAATTTTTTTCAAATCTCTAATTTTATCGACATCTTTATCGTTGGTATTTTTATAAAATAATTTAGATCCTGGCATAAGTTTTAAAAAATCAGGGTTTCTCTTAACTAGTCTTATTAATTTGTCAACATCCATCATACTATCATTTTTAAATTCTAGTACAAAACCTTTATTGCTATAATCTATTTTTTTTATGGATAGTTTTTTTGCTTCTATCCTAATTTCTATAATATGGAAAAGATTTTTTAAAGAGGAAGGAATTTTACCAAACCTATCTTTCAAAGTTAAAAGCATTTCTTCTAAGTCCTCAATATTATTTATATTTGAAATTTTTCTATAAAGATTTAGTCTTAAATCAAGATCTTCAATGTAATCATCAGGAATACTTATCGGGAAACCAAGCTTTATAGAGGGTGTCCAGTTAGAATCAACTTTCTTATTATTTTTTAACTCATTAACAGTATCTTTGAGCATCTTATAGTACAATTCTAAACCTACTTCTTTAATATGGCCGGATTGTTCTGAACCTACTATATTCCCTCCACCCCTAAGATCTAAATCACTAGAAGCAATTGAAAATCCAGAACCTAAGGCTTTTATCTTTGATATTATCTTGAGTTTTTTTAAAGAATTTTCTCCAATAGATTTAAAATCTTCTAATATAAGATATGCGTATGCTTGTCTAGATGATCTTCCTACTCTTCCTCTAAGTTGATACAGCTGCGACAACCCAAATAAGTTTGGTTTATCTATAATTATTGTATTAACATTTGAGATATCTAGACCTGATTCAATCATTGCTGTAGACAGTAATAAGTTAGATTCTTTTTTAAAAAATCTATTATATGATTCATCAACCTCTTTACTAGATAACCTCCCATGTATGACATCAAATTTAAGATCAGGTAAAAAGTTTTTTATATTTTGCTTTACAAATTCTAAGTCTGAAATTCTCGGACAAACATAAAAAATTTGACCATCACGCCTTATCTCTGCTTCAATTATTTTTTTTATTTGAATTTCGTCTTTAAGCATTAAATACGTTTTAATATTTAATCTACTAAGAGGTGGGGTTTTTATTAATGAGATATTTTTTAACTGAAAAATTGAAGACTGTAGAGTTCGTGGAATCGGTGTGGCTGTCAAAGTCAAAATATGACAATTAGGTTTTAGTTTTTTTAATTTTTCTTTTTGTTCAACTCCAAAACTTTGCTCTTCATCAATTATTATTAGACCCAATTTTTTAAAAGAAATATCATTAGAAAGAATAGCATGAGTTCCAATTAAAATATCTAAATTGCCTAATTTAAGATTATTTTTAATTAATTCTTTTTCTTTTATATTTTCTGCTCTACTTATTTTATTAATTTGATAGTTAAAATTATTAAATCTTTTTCTGAAATTTATAAAATGTTGATTAACAAGTAATAATTTCGGACAAATTAAAGCTACTTGATACCCCGAAGAAACTGTTATAAATGCTGCTCTCATAGCTATCTCTGTTTTGCCAAAGCCAACATCGCCGCAAATTAGTCGGTCCATAGGTTTGCCAGAAGATAAATCATTTTCAATTTGTTGAATTGATTTCAATTGATCAGATGTTTCAGTAAATTCAAACTCTGATGAAAACTTTTCATATTCAAATGTCTTTGCAATTAAAACCTCACCTTTTTGTAATTTTCTCTCAGCAGCAGTTTTTATTAAAGTTTCTGCAATTTCTTTTATTCTCTTTTTTACATTTGCTTTTCTTTGTTGCCAATTTTGCAAACCCAGCCTGTCTAGAGCAACAGAAATTTCACCTTGACCATACTTTGATATTAGACTTAAATTCTCAACAGGTATTAGTAATTTATCATCACCATGATAAATTAATTCTAAAAATTCGTAAGTAATATTATTGAAGATTTTTGACTTTAAGCCATTATATTTTCCAATACCATGATCATTATGGACAATATAATCTCCAATTTTTAAGCTAGAATAATCATCGATGAGATTTTCTTCTTTTATAGGCCTAGATACAGCTTTCTTATATGTTTTGTCGTAAAAATCCTGATCTGAAATGAAATACAACCTATTGAAATCAATTGAATTTATAACAAAACTTGAATCTATTACATAATCGAAAATAAAAATTCTAAATTTTGAATTCTTTAATATATGAAAATTAATATTAGATATTTTTTTAAAAGAAACATTCTGAGAATTCAATAAATTTGATATTTTTTTTTCATTTATTTTTGAAGTTACACAAAATATTTTAAGTTCTTGGTTTTTTAACAAATCTAAAATCTTATTCTGATTTTTAATTTTGTCATTTTTAAAATCAAATTTTGAAGAAAATATTTTTACTTCTTTGTCTTGTTTCTCTAAAAAATTATTTGAAAGTAAATAATTTCTCTCTTTGACAGAAATCATTAACTCATCATGACTAAAAAAAAAATTAGAACCTATTTTTTCCAAGTTTTTTAATTCATTATTACTATTAATTTTATCATTTAAAATTTTTTTAAAATCTACTTGAAAGTCTTGATCAAAATAAAAGTTAAATTTTTTCAAATATTTAAAAATTGAGTCATAATTTTCATTTAAAATTGGAAAAAATTGTTCAGAAGCTGGCAATATATTTTTTTCAGAAATTGATTTATAGTAGTCATTTTTATTCGTAATTTTAAGTTTTCTAAACAACCTTCTGAAACATACAATATTTTCGTTATTAAATTGAAATTCAGAAGATAATGAAATTTTGTATAAATCAATAGCTTTAAATGATAGTTGATTTTCAGTCGAAAATAAGTTTAGGCTTTCAACTTTTTCAAAATCAAATAAAATTCTTAAAGGAAACTCGTATATTGGTGAAAAAATATCAATTATTTCTCCACGAATTGCGAACTCACCTTTATTATGAACAAAATCAACCTTTTCATAACCTGCTTTTTCAATATAATTTAATATCTCCGTATAGGATGAAGGAGTTTTTAAATTTAATATTAAATTAAAACTTTTAACAAAATTATAGTGTAATGTATTTGTTGTTATAGCATCTAGTGAACTCAAAAAAATTGTATTATCACAATTCTCAAAAATTAAATTATATAGTGCTTTAATTCTATTTGACTTATTGGAAGAGGTTGGAGACAAATTTGAGAAAAAAGAACAATCAAAACTTGGAAATTCAATTATATTAAATTTATTATTAATTCTTAAGAGATTTCTTTTTAATAAATTTAAACTACTATCATCAGAAGCAAAATAAGCAATTTTATTATTTTTTAAAACCTCTTGAGCTAACAAAATCTCTAAAGAGCGACGATCTAATAAAAATTTATTTTTTTTTACTACTTTATTGATCATCACAAGCTAATAGAATCTTATTCATAACAGTGTTATCAATGTTAGCAGGTATTTTTTCTTTCTTTAAAATAATATCTAAAAGAAGGTTATCAGGAAGATTTAGTATTTCTTCTAACTCTAGAAACTCATGGTCTTCCAGATTAAGATGAAATTTATTTATAAATCTTTCAAAAATGATATCAAGCTCTTTAATACCTCTGTATTTAGCTCGATGTAGAATTTTTCTTTTAAAAAGTGTATTCATATTAATAAAGTTATTTTTGAAGCATTTTAAATGAACAATTTAAAAAATAAAAATATTTTTATTAATTTCGAAATTTTTAGAAATAATTTATCTATAAAAAATATTTTAATCTTTTTTGGTAAAAGAATTATTGATCTATTTACACACATGCCTCTACTTTTCAATAAATTTGAAGTAATAAATGAATTGAAAATAAAGCATATTGGAAAAGAAATAACTTTAGATATTTTTGTCCTAAAGTACCAAAAAAATTTTATAAAAAAAGCACCATTCAAAGTAATCTGCGAAAATAATAAAAAACAACTAATAGAGATCCTTTTTTTTAATATGAAAGAGTTTCAAATTAAAAATTACCTTAAGCTTGGATTGCTATACAGAATAAGTGGGAAGCTTACTTTTACTAATAATAAATTTCAAATTATCCATCCCTCAAATATTTTAAAAGAAGACGAATTTATATATTTTGATTCTTTTGAGCCTCAATATAATTTATCAAGAAAAGGAATAAATAAAAAAATATTTAGAAGAATTATTAAAAATAATATTGAAGTACTAAAATCATTTAAATACCCAAATGAATGGATTGATAGCAAATATATAAAAGAAAATTGGAATTCCTTTAAAGACTCAATAATACAAATTCATTTACCTAAATCCGAAGACGAAATAAAAAGAATTGAATATAACAGAGAAAGACTTGCATTCGATGAACTTTTATCAAGCTATTTGACCTTTCATACATTAAAAAAAAAAATAAGAGCTACACTTAAAATTAATAGAATTTCAAACTTCAAACTATCATCAGAATTACTAAATAATCTCCCTTTTGAACTTACAGATGATCAGAAAAAATCACTCGATGAAATAAAAAATGATTTAAATAGAGATCAACAAATGTATAGGCTTCTTCAGGGTGACGTAGGATCTGGAAAAACAATTGTAGCCTTACTAGCTATTGCTGATGTTGTTAATAGTGGATACCAAGCAGTATTGATGGCGCCTACTGAAATTCTAGCCAAACAACACTATGAGTATTTCAAAGATATATTCTCAAAATATAAATTAAATGTCGAGATAATTACTGGTAAGACAAAAGATAAAAAAAAAATATACCAAAAATTATTTAAAAAAGAGATCAATATCCTTGTGGGAACACATAGTGTTTATAATTCTTCAATAAAGTTTAGTAAATTAGGATTAATAGTTATAGATGAACAACATAAATTTGGCGTAAAACAAAGAATAAATTTATTAGAGAAGTCAATAGGCTGTCATACATTGATTATGTCTGCAACTCCAATTCCAAGAAGCTTATCATTTGCAATGTACGGAGAAATTACTACTTCAAATATAAAAACAAAACCTAAAGAGAGAAAAGATGTAGTTACATCAATCATTAATATAGATCAAATTAATAAGCTTTTAGAGGGAATAGAAAGAAAATTTAAAAAGAAAGAACAGGTTTTCTGGATATTACCAACAATAGGTAATTTTGATTCAGATGAAAATACACTGATAACAAGGTATGAATTCCTAAAAATAAAATTTAAAGACAAGGTTAGTTATGTTCACGGAAAAATGAAAAAGCAGGATATTGATATTGTAATGCAAAATTTTAAAAATAAGAAAATAATGTTACTTGTATCAACAACAGTTATTGAAGTGGGTGTTAATATACCAGATGCGACTTTAATGGTAATTGAAAATGCTGAAAGATTTGGACTATCTCAACTTCATCAATTAAGAGGAAGGGTCAATAGAGGTAGACTTAATTCAAACTGTGTTTTAATTCATAACAAAAAGTTATCTGAAACTACAAAAGAAAGATTACTAATTTTAAAAAATAATAATGATGGTTTTGAAATTGCGGAAAAAGATCTATATTTAAGAGGAGCTGGCGATTTTTTTGGGACTAATCAATCTGGTCTACCAACATGGAAATTCTTTCAACCCCGTTTAGATCATGAACTTTTAAATTGTGTAAAAAAGAACTCAGAATTACTTTTAGAAAACTACGATCTTAATAAAGACAAAATTAACTTTTTACAAGAAATTTTTTACAGCGAGAGAAATTTTAAGAATTATTTTTCTGTTTAGATTCTAACTTTATTATCCCAGCAGATACAATTGTTTTGATGGCATCGTCAACACTAACATTTAGTTTTTTTAATTCATTATTAGGAACCATTAATAAAAAACCTGATGTGGGATTTGGTGTTGTGGGAATAAAAACATTTGTAAATTTTTTATTGAATTTCTTTTTAATCTCACCTTCCACTTCACCTGTTGTAAATCCAATCACCCAAACCCCCTTTCTTGGATATTCAACTAAAACCGCTTCTCGAAAAGCATCCGAGTTTGTTTTTAAAATAGTTTCTAATATTTGTTTGATAGTTTTATAAAAAACTTTAATTAAAGGTATTCTTTGGATTATCAAATCTGTTTTTTTCAGTAGCCACGATCCAAAGAAATTAGCGGTTAGTGAACCTATAATAACCAGAAATAAAACTAGTATAATGAGCCCCAAACCTGGAACATCTCTGGGCAAATAAACATTCGGGTTTAAATAATAAGGAATGATTGGTGTAACTAATCTATCGAATAGTTTAACAAGTGAGATGACAATCCAGAAGGTGATAACAACGGGTGCTGTTACTAATATACCAGTGAGGAAGTAATTTTTGATTTTAGCCCACATACTTTTTCCGATAATGGTACGCCCGATGAGGCTCGAACTCATGACAACTCCCTTAAAAGGGGAGTGCTCTACCAACTGAGCTACGGGCGCATTGCTTATTAGGATATAATAAAAATATAATTATTTCACAACAAAAATTTAAATTATTTTGATCTTATAGTTATTATTTTTGTTGGATTTCTTAGAACCTGACCGTTTTGTCCTTTTCCCTCAGGTATTCTGTCGATTAAGTTCATCCCCTCAACAACCTTACCCCAGGCAGTATACTTACCATCTAAAAAAGGATGACTATCATAACATATAAAAAATTGACTATCTGCGGAATCAGGATCATTAGCCCTCGCCATTGAAACAATACCTCTTTCATGCTTTATGTCGTTAAACTCGGCTCTAATATTTTGTCCGCTTCCGCCCGTACCATCACCTTTGGGATCACCACCTTGAGCCATAAAGCCAGAAATCACTCTGTGGAATGTCAAACCATCGTAAAATCCGCTCTCTGAAAGTTCTACTATTCTTTTGACTGTATAAGGTGCTTTCTCAGGGAAAGTTTGAATCTTAACAACACCCTTTTCTAAAACCATATGCAAAATTGGAGATTCTATTGCAATGGAATTTGAACATACAAAAAATAGACATGTATGTATCAAGTATCTTATAAATTTAAACATTATTTTTCCTTTCTCTTAATTTCAAACATTTCAAGAACATTTGATGGAACAAAGTTTTTTATTTCTCCATCATAAAAAGCAATTTCTTTAACAAATCTAGCAGAAGTTAATTGAAGGCTTTCCGATGCCATTAAAAAAATTGTTTCAATATTAGGACCCAATTTAGAGTTCATCCCAGCCATCTGAAATTCATATTCAAAGTCTGCTACTGCTCTTAAACCTCTAATTATTACTTTGGCATCACATTTTTTGGCATGTTCAACAAGTAAATTATCAAAACCAACTACCTCTATTAAACAATTATTGGTGTCCATTTTAATAATTGATTCTTTTATCATTTGTATTCTTTCCTCAAGATTAAAATATGGTTTTTTATGCTTATTCTCAGCAACACTTATTATAAGTTTGTTAACTATGTGAGAGGCTCTTACTATAATATCTATGTGTCCAAAAGTTACCGGATCAAAAGTCCCTGGATAAATACCTGTAATAAAGTTATTATTCATTTTCTTCTAATTTAGCTACAGAAACTACTTTTTCTTCATCAGAAACATTAAAAAGAGTGACACCCTGAGTTTGTCTCCCTCCAATTCTCACATCATTTACAGGACATCTAATTAATTTTCCCTTGTCAGTAACCAAAACTAACTGATCGCTATCATTTATCGGAAAAGACGCAACGACTTGACTTCCATTCCTCTCACTTAGTTGCATATTGGCAATGCCAAGACCCCCTCTTTTTGTTTTTCTATACTCGAAAGCAGAACTTCTTTTTCCAAACCCTTTATCAGTGACACTTAAAATAAATTCTTCGTTTGACTTAAGACTCTCAAATTTGTCGCCGTCAATAATCTTATCTTTTATTTTTTCACCTTTTCTCATTAAGGAATTTATTCTCAAATATTCATCTCTTTCATTCACATCAAAATCAATGCCATTTAAAATCGCAAGAGAAATAACTGAGTCATCCTTAGCAAGTTTAATACCCCTTACACCTATTGACGATCTTCCAGAAAAAATCCTTAAATCATTACAAGAAAATCTAATACACTTTCCTAATTTAGTAGAAAGAAAAATATTATCATTTTCTGAGCAAGTTAAAACATTTACTAATGTGTCTTGATCGTTAAGTTTCATTGCAATTTTTCCATTTGCATTAATATTATGAAAGTCAGTTAACTTATTTCTTCTTATATTTCCTGAAGATGTAGCAAAAATAATATTATTCTGAGATACGTCATAAGGCATTATAGCAGTAATCTTTTCACCACTTCTCAAAGGTAATAAATTTACAAGTGCTTTACCTTTTGAAGTAGGGCTTCCGATTGGCAACTTGTAAGTTTTTAATTTGTATACTATCCCCCTAGAGGAAAAAAATAGTAATGGAGCTAGAGTATTGACCGCAAACACCTCACTAACAAAATCCTCCTGTTTAGTTGTCATACCCGACCTTCCCTTACCCCCGCGCTTTTGGGCTCTATACGAGTTAAGGGGAACTCTTTTTATGTATCCAGTATGAGTAAGAGTTACAACCACATCTTCAGATCTAATTAAAGATTCATCATCAATAGTCTCCTCATTTTCTGAAATTTCTGTAAGTCTCTTGGAATCAATCTTTGTTTTAATTTGATTAAGTTCATCAATAATTACCTGATTTAATTTTTCTTTTGATGATAAAATTTTAAGATATTCGTTAATTAATTTTACACATTCTTTTAAATCATCAACCAATTTTGTTCTTTCCAAGCCAGTCAGCCTACTAAGTTTGATCTCTAAAATTGATTTAGCCTGTGCCTCAGTAATTTTAAAATTTCCTGACTCTATTAATTTTTTATTATCGAACTCAATAAATTCTTTAATAAAATTGTCTGATGGTAATTTCCATTTCTCTGAAATTAATCTATCTTTTGCTTCGTTTGTATCCTTGGATGACCTAATAATATCAATTATCTTATCTATATTTTCCAAGGCTACAGATAAACCAAGGAGTATATGAGCCTTCTCTCTAGTTTTTTTTAAATGATATTTAGTTCTTTTATATACAATGTCTTTTCTAAAATTTGTAAAGAGTTCTAAATATCTTTTAAGATTTAAAAGTTGAGGCACTCCATTATTTAGGGCTAACATATTGATTCCAAATGAAGTTTGTAGTGATGTAAATTTATATAGCTGATTCATCACAACATCAGCTTGAATATCTCTTTTTAAATCAATAACAACCCTAACCCCTTCTCTATTTGATTCGTCTCTTAACTCTGATATGCCATCTATAATTTTTTCTTTAGCCACTTTGGCAATATTTTCTATTAATTGTGATTTTTTGATAGAATAAGGAATCTCTGTAATAATAATTGATTCTCTTCCTTTTTTAGATTCCTCGATAGAGGTTTTTGCTCTAATGATAATTGATCCTTTGCCCTTCAAATATGCATCTCTAATTCCTGATTTACCAATAATAATACCTCCTGTTGGAAAGTCTGGACCTTTTACAATACTGCCTAGTTCATCATCTGAAATATTCGGATTAGAAATTATTTTACAGCAAGCATCAATAATTTCACTTGGACAATGGGGAGGGATTTTTGTAGCCATACCAACTGCTATGCCTTCAGATCCATTTATCAATAAATTAGGAAACTCTGCAGGAAGAAGTTCAGGTTCAAAAGCTGTCCCATCATAATTTTCCTTAAAATTAACAGTTTCATTATCTATATCATTAACTAAATAAGAGGCAATTGGCGACAATTTTGCTTCTGTATATCTCATAGCTGCTGCAGAGTCTCCATCCATAGATCCAAAATTTCCTTGACCATCAATTAAAGGTACTCTCATGCTAAAGTCTTGTGCTAATCTTACCATTGCATCATAGATTGCAGAATCTCCATGAGGGTGATACTTACCCATGACATCTCCGACAATTCTTGCAGATTTTCTTGATGGCTTGCCTGCGGTATAGCCTGCCTCATTCATTGCATATATAATTCTTCTATGAACTGGCTTCAAACCGTCACAAACATCAGGCAAAGCTCTTGAAACAATCACACTCATTGCATAGTCAAGGAAAGAACTCTCCATTTCTCTTTCAATAAATATGCTGTTACTATCTAAATTTTCTGGCTTGCTGTCGTCAATCATAAACTTTTATATTAAAAAGGGACTTCATCTTCGATATCAAAATCTTGGGGTGTGTTATCTATTTTTTTTTCTACACTGGAATTTTCAATATCAGGTGAGTTTATTTTTTGAAAATCATCAGATTTATTATCAAGCATAGTGAGGTGACAATTATATCCTTGTAACACGATTTCCGTTGTTGTTTTTTCAATACCGGCTTGATCAGTAAACTTTCTAGATCTAATTTGACCCTCAAGATAAATTAACGACCCTTTTTTTAAAAATTTCTCCACAATTTCAGATAAACCTGGGGAGAAAATCACTACTTTGTGCCAATCAGTTCTTTCTTTTTTTTCGTTAGTATTTTTATCTTTCCAAGTTTCTCCGGTTGCTAAAGAAAATCTTGCAATCTTGGTTCCGTCCTGAGATACTCGAATCTCAGGGTCACCACCAAGTCTTCCTAGTAATATAACTTTGTTAACTGATCCTGCCATTGTTATAATAAAAAAAATTATAATATCATATTTAGTTTAAATAAAATATAAATCTTTAAAAAGTTTTAAGTTGATGAAAGCAAAAGACACTCAAAATTTCATAAGAATAGTAGGTGCTAAACAACATAATTTAAAAAATGTTAACGTAAACATCCCTAAAAATAAACTAGTTGTTATAAGTGGATTATCTGGTTCGGGAAAATCATCTTTGGCTTTTGATACAATTTACGCTGAAGGCCAGAGAAGGTATGTGGAAAGTTTGTCGTCGTATGCTAGGCAATTTTTAAATATGATGGAAAAACCGGAAGTTGACTCTATTGAAGGGTTGTCTCCATCGATTTCAATTGATCAAAAAACAACATCAAGAAATCCAAGATCCACAGTTGGAACCGTCACAGAAATTTATGATTATTTCAGAGTCTTATTTGCAAGAATTGGAACTCCCTATTCTCCTACAACTGGTAAAGAAATTAAATCTATGAGTGTTCAGGAAATTGTAGATGAATTCTATAAGTTTAAAAAAAAAGCCAAATTTTTTCTTATTGCTCCAGTTGTAAACAATAGAAAAGGCGAGTTTAAAAAAGAAATTAACGAATTTATTAGAAAAGGCTTTATAAGATTTAGAATTGACGGAGAGATATTCGATTCCTCTAGTATACCAAATTTAGAAAAAAACAAAAAACACTCTATTGAAATTATTATAGATCGAATAGAAGTTGACCAAAAATACGAAACTAGAATAGCACAATCTGTTGAAACAGCTATAAATCTATCTGATGGTGTCATTTATTTCTATGACGTACAAAACGAAAAAAATTATGTTTTTTCTTCTAAATTTGCTTGCCCTGTATCGGGATTTACAATAGAAGAAATTGAACCACGACTTTTTTCCTTTAACAGTCCAAATGGTGCATGTGACTCTTGCGATGGGCTAGGTTATAAAGAAAAATTTAATCCAGACCTAATTATTGGTGATTCTTCTTTATCTATCAAGGAGGGCGTCATTTTGCCTTGGAATAAAAATAATGAATTCTACAAAGAATTAATAAAAGAAGTAGCAAAACATTGTTCTGTAAACCCGACTACTAAATGGAAAGACATAAGTTCAGAAAAAAAAAAAGCAATAATATTTGGTGATAACAGATTAATTAATGTTTTTAATACTTATACTGGTTGGAATTATAATAGGATTTATGACGGAGTTGTTGGTTTCTTGGAGAATAAATTAAAGAGGTCAGATGTTTGGCAAAGAGAAGAACTAAACAAATATTTAAGCAAATTTGAATGTGAAAAATGTAAAGGAACAAGATTAAAGCCTGAAGCATTAGCAGTAAAAATAAAAAATAAAAACATAAGTGAAATTACAAATATTTCAATTGAGAAGCTTTTGCAATGGTTTTTAGATTTAGAAAAATCGTTATCAGAATACAAAAGAGAAATTTCAAATAGAATAGTTAAAGAAATTATAGATAGATTATCATTTCTCAATAACGTTGGTTTGGGATATCTTCAATTATCAAGAAATTCTAATACATTGTCGGGTGGAGAAAGCCAAAGAATCAGGTTGGCTTCACAAATTGGTTCTGGCCTTACTGGTGTCTTATACGTCCTAGACGAACCATCTATTGGTTTACATCAAAAAGACAATAAAAAACTTATAAATACTCTTAAAAAACTAAGAGATCTTGGAAATTCAGTAATTGTTGTTGAACATGACGAAGAAACAATTTTAGAAAGTGATTATGTTATTGACGTAGGGATTGGAGCAGGAGTAAATGGGGGAAGCATTATAGCAGAAGGTAAGCCAAGCCAAATAATAAAAAACGAAAAAAGTTTAACGGGAGCATACATATCAAAAAAACTAATTATTCCAATCAATAAAAATAATAAATCATCCGAAGGAAAGTATATTGAAATTAAAGGTGCTAATGGAAATAATCTAAAGAATATTAATATCAAATTCCCTCTAAAAAAGTTTATTAGTATTACGGGTGTATCTGGTGGAGGTAAGTCAACTTTAATAATTGAAACTTTATTTAAATCATTATCAAAGAAGATATATAACTCAAACGAACAGGCTTTAAACCATAAAGAAATTAATGGTTATGAGAATCTTGATAAAATAATTCAAATCGATCAGACTCCTATTGGAAGGACACCTCGATCTAATCCAGCTACTTATACAGGATGTTTTAATTTTATAAGAGAATGGTATGCAAACCTTCCCGAATCCAGAGCTCGAGGCTATAAACCTGGTCGATTTTCTTTTAACGTAAAAGGCGGTAGATGTGAGAATTGTCAAGGAGATGGTTTGTTAAGAATAGAAATGCACTTTTTAGCAGATGTTTTTGTAAAATGTGACCTTTGTAAAGGAAGAAGATTTAATAGAGAGACATTAGAAGTAAAATTTAAAAATAATAGTATTTCAGATGTTTTAAATATGACAGTTGAAGAAGGTCTAGAATTTTTTAAAGCTATTCCATCAATATCAAAAAAATTAGAAACATTAAAAAAAGTAGGTTTAGAGTATATAAAGATTGGACAATCGGCTACCACACTCTCTGGAGGAGAAGCTCAGCGGATAAAATTGGCAAAAGAACTTTCTAAAAGATCTACTGGCAAAACTATGTATATTCTAGATGAGCCAACAACAGGTCTTCATACACATGATGTTAGGAAACTTTTAGAAATATTACATAAATTTGTTTCAGATGGAAATACCGTTGTGGTTATTGAACATAACTTAGATGTTATCAAAACATCAGATTGGATTATAGATCTTGGACCAGAGGGAGGCGATAAAGGGGGATACATACTTTTTGAGGGAACAGTAAAGCAACTCATATCTCAAAGAAAAAATGATACAGCAAAATGTTTAACAGAATTTCTAGATAAGTAATTATTTATTAAGTCTCTGTCTTGCGGATTTGATTATTGGATGGTCTTCGGCTGAAACTTCGTCAGTGTGTAAATGGTTTGTTTTTGTCCCATGCATGTTATTATTAATTAATCTTAATAGTTTTTTAAAAGCAAGACTAAAAATAATAAAAAATAAACTTAAAAGAATATAAAAAAAAATTTGATGAATATTAATTCCCAAATACAAGAGTACATTTATTAAAAAAATGCATAAAATGTTTATTGAATAATCTTTCATCTTTTTCTAATTAATTTAATTAATAGTTTAAATAAGTAAAAAGTTTTTGAAATTTTTTTTTTTTTTTTAAAAAATAATTCAATGAAAACAACTTCAAATACATCTATTAACTTATTGTTTAAATTAATTTTACTTTTTAAAAAAATGTTGATCTCTGCTTTTTTAATATAAGCAAGCAAAGCCATTTGAAAGTATAGGTGTGTTTTAAAATTACTTTTTTTATCTGTTGAAAGCAGATTGTTAAACTGTTGGTTGAATTTTTTAAAAAAATAAAAAAAATCCTTGGTTTCATCAAAATTTGGTATTTCACTAAAATTTTCTAATAGTTGAAGGATTTTATTTTTTAAACCTTTTTTTTCAAAGACCTCAAATTTTTTTGATATTTCATTTGAATAGTCACCATTTCTAATACATTCATAAATCCATTTCTGTTTGAATAAAGAGGTTGGTACATCCTTATTCAATTGAAAATTGTCAAAAAGATATCTTTCCAAATCAAACATAGCTCCAATTAATTCACTATTTCTAAAATATAATTTTTTTTGAAGATATCTGATGTAAAATAGTGTATTTTCTTTATTCATTTGAGATTGTATTCTTTTAAAAAAAAATAATATATATATCTTTATTAATATTATAATAATTTAATTAATTAAAACTCGAATATATTCAACATCAAAGGACTCAATATGATATATAACATACTTACTTTATTAGATAAAATAAGCCCATTTAATAAGGCTTCTGGACATTGCGACATTCCTTGTAAAATTTACGACCCTATCACTTCACAGATTGCAGTTTTAACCATGATTAGGCTTGTGGATCTTATTGAGGAAATTAAAAATAAGGATTCATTGAACGTTAATGATCATGCTCAGGTGTCAAGGTTGATTGCTCAAAAAGAAGAACATGGGCACATAGTTAAAGATGAAATCAGAGTAATCTGGGGAGATTATATTAAACAACCTCAACTTGAAAAATACCCTGAACTTCATAGTCTAGCTCATTCAATTATGTTAGCTGCCTCTAAAGCTAAACAGAATATTGACAAAGAGGCAACCATAGATTTATTGAACAAAGTAAACAGATTTGCAGAAATTTTTTGGGATTCGAAAAATGTTAAGACTTTTAAAGCAGTCTGTCCATATCCTCCTGAGCAAGAAGTAGTTTACCCTGATTTGAAAAAATAAATGTTTAAATTTAAAATCTATAGATTACAGGGAGATAGTATGTCTCCCTCTATAGAAGATAGCTCTTTTTTGCTAATTAAATCACCAATAAAAAAGAAAAAAATTAACAAACTATTCATTTTTAAGCATAAATTACATGGGAAACTTATAAAAAGATTAGTTAAGGTTGACTCTTCAAATCTATTTTGGTTTATGGGAGAAAACTCTCATAGCATAAAAAAAGATCAAATTGGACCAATAAACGAGGATCAGATAATAGGACAAATCGTTCTATCTATCTCGAGGTCGTCTTTTAAACTCCATTTATGATTTATCTCGAATTTGCTTAAAGCCAAATAAAAGAATCAACGGAGAAGCAATAAATATTGAAGAATATGTCCCTATTAATACACCCCAAATCATTGCAGAAACAAAGCCTTTTACAACCTCACCACCAAATATAAACAGAGCCGCTAAAGCTAAAAGAGTTGTTATCGATGTCATCAATGTTCTTGATAGAGTTTGATTAATAGACAAATTTAATAATTCTTCCAATTGTTTTTCTGATTTAACTAAGTTTTCTCGAATTCTATCAAAAACAACAACTGTATCATTAATTGAATAACCCGCAATTGTTAATATCGCTGCTATCGAAGCAAGATTAAATTCTATTTGTGTAAGTGAGAAAAAACCAATAGTTGAAAGTACATCATGGAATAACGCAATTAAAGCTCCCAAGCCAAATTGCCAACCAGAAAATCTAAACCATATGTATATAAACATAGCAATAAGTGAGAACAAAACTGCCTTAATAGCAACTAACTTCAACTCTTTCCCTACTTTGGGTCCAACAAACTCAACCCTCCTGTAATCTGTATCTTCATCAAGTTCGCTTTTTAATTTTTCTATAATTTCCTCTTGTGTTATATTATCTTTATCAATTTTTTCTAACCTAAATAAAATTGTGCTAGGGTCACCAAATTCTTGGATTTCTGAATTTCCTATTTGTAAATTATCAATTTTATTTCGTAACACTGTTAGATCTGGAACATCGGGAAATTTTGCTTCGACCATTATTCCACCTTTAAAATCAATTCCAAGATTTAAACTCTTATTTAAGAATAAAAATGCTGAAAAGCCAATTAATACAATCGAAAAAACAAAAGCTGTAAATCTGTATTTAAAAAAGTTTATATTAAAATTCATAATTTTAGATAAATAGTCTTTTAGGTTTTAATTTTAAAACCCAAAAAGTAATAATTAATTTAGTAAGCACTAAGGCTGTAAACATTGATGTTACGATACCAATACTTAGGGTAACAGCAAAACCTTTAATTGGACCAGAACCATAGTTATACAGCAACAAAGCGGCTATTAGAGTTGTAAAGTTTGCATCCAAAATAGTTTTTATAGCAAATTTATAACCCAAATCAATTGAGTTAAAAATCGATCTTCCCGATCGTATTTCTTCTTTAATTCTCTCGAATACTAAAACATTTGCGTCAACTGCCATGCCTA
Source organism: uncultured Alphaproteobacteria bacterium (assembly GCA_902563305.1). Taxonomy (GTDB): domain Bacteria; phylum Pseudomonadota; class Alphaproteobacteria; order Methylaequorales; family Methylaequoraceae; genus Methylaequor. The sequence goes on along the minus strand of CACEWP010000002.1, from coordinate 156,216 downwards.
TTGTCAAAACTATTCCAGCAATGCCAGGCATTGTCAATGTAGCCTCAATGGCACTTAACATAGCAATAAGTAGTATAACATTAAAAATTATTGCAAAATCTGCTACAACACCAAACGCCTTATATCTTAAAATCATAAAAACTATCACCAAGATAAAACCTATCATCAATGCCTTCTTACCTGCCTCTATTGAATCAATTCCAAGACTTGGACCAACTGTTCTTTCTTCTAGAACTTTGATTGGAGCTGGTAATGAACCAGCTCTCAAAAGAACAGCAAGGTCATTGGCTGTCTCCGGCGAGAAGTTTCCACTTATATTACCCTGACCCCCTGTTATAGGTTCTCTTATTTGAGGGGCGCTAATAACTTTATTATCTAATAGGATTGCTAATCTTTGATAAGTATTGTCAGTAGTAATTTTCGAAAATTTTTTTGCACCTTTGTTGTCAAATTCAAAAGCAACAACGTATCTGCCCGTCTGGGCATCGACAGTTGCAGCTGCATTCTTAAGTCTTTCTCCAGTAAGTAAAACTCTTTTTTTAACAACAAACTGTTTTTCATAAGCTGTTGGATCTGCATTTAAAGCTTTGAAGGTTCCAGGAGGTAGTTTGCCTCTTTGCTCTGCAAGTTCAACAGTGGTTGGGTCAAGCATGTGAAAATTCAGTTTTGCTGTTCTACCAATCAAAGCCTTAACTCTTTCAGGGTTTTTAATTCCAGGAAGTTGAACTACAATTCTTTCATCACCTTGTCTTTGAATTGAAGGCTCTTTAGTTCCAGATTCATCAACTCTTTTTCTGACAACTTCAATTGATTGTTCTACGGTTCTTACTCTACTATCTATGATATACTGTTCTGTAAAGAACAAACTCAGCTTATTTTTAGAAACATCGATTGAAACACCTTTTTCAATGTTCTCTTGAATATTTTTTTTTGCTTGATCAATTTTTTCAGAATTTGTAATGGTTACTACTGCACCAGTAATCTTTGAACCAAGGTTTGAATATTTTATTTTTGATTTCCTCAATGCCCTTCTAACATCGTCGACCAAGTCTTCGGACTTTTCCTTTAAAACGGATTTTGTATCAACTTCAAGTAAGAGATGTGAACCACCCTGTAGATCGAGACCTAAATTTACTTGTTTCTGTGAAAAGAATTTTGGCAAAGCAGTTACCTCACTTTTACCGTAAAGATTGGGTAGAATATAATAAATTGCTGTTAAACAAACAGATAAAACAAATAAAATATTCCATTTACTAATTTTAAGCATTTTTTTTTGCTATTTGTCAAAAACGTCAGCAACAGTTGAACGAATTATTGTTACATTAACACCTTTTGATATTTCAACAGTAAGTCTATCATTATCAATTTTTATAACTTTACCTAAAATTCCTCCACTTGATAAAATTTGATCACCTCTTTTTATAGAATCTAAAAGTAATTTATGCTCTTTTTGTTTCTTTTGTTGAGGTCTAATCAACAAAAAATAAAAGATTAAAAAAATTAAAATTAATGGAATGAAAGATGCCAACATTGAAGGTTGTTGAGCAGCAGCTTGTGCATAAGCAGGATTTATCATAGTGTCCCTCAAAAAAAGTGTTTACATTTATATACAATGAAATCAATATATAAAAACTTTATAAATACAAGTATAAAATAAGAATTTGGATAAAACTATCAATAAATTATGGATGTAGCAAAAGATAAAAAATATTTTAAAAAAAATAATTATTTCATTTTCATTCCTAAAGCCAATAAAATTGAACCAATAGAAGTAAATTTAAATATTAAATTTGAGGAATTATTAGGAATAAATTCTCAAAAAGAAATTGTTCTCAAGAACACACAAAACTTTTTAGAAGATCAACCATCAAATAATATTTTATTATGGGGAGCAAAAGGCATGGGCAAATCTACTCTTATAAAATGTGTTATTGATCATGTTAACACTAAATCTAAAAATCAAATTAAACTTTTAGAGGTTTTAAATAATAGTATTAATAATTTAATAGATATTGTTTATCAACTTAGTAAAATTAAATGTAAATTTGTCATTTATATTGATGATATTTCATTCAAAAAAGATGAAACTGATTTTAGGTTATTCAAAACATTAGTTGAGGGTAGTTTACTTAGTCACGTTAAAAATGTTAAATATTATATAACATCGAATTTGCGACATTTATCTCACAGAGCAGAGTTAAACGTTGTTAATGATTTAGAGTCAAAGGAATCAAACCAAAATCTTATTTCCTTATCCGATAGATTTGGATGCTGGGTAGGCTTTCATGACTCCGATCAAGAACAATTTTTAAAAATAGTACAACACTATCTTAAAAAATCATCTATTAAATATTCTAAAAACATTGAGAAATTGGCATTGAGATGGACAGTTGAAAAGGGCAATTTTTCAGGAAGAACAGCAGAGCAATTCGTCAAAAATATCAAAATTAGTAATATTTTTTAACCTATAGAAATTCTAATGGGTCAACGGCCTCTTTGCCTTTCCTAATTTCAAAATGAAGTTGCGGAGACCTAACGTTTCCAGTACTTCCAACAGACCCAATTTTCTGACCCTTTTTTACCAACCTACCCTTTTCTATAAAAACTTCACTTAGATGTGCATAAGCTGTTATCCAGTTTTTAGAATGTTTAATTAATATTAGGTTGCCATAACCTGGAATTTCATTGCCACTATAAATTACTTTGCCATCTTCAGATGAAATCACCTCAGCACCTTTTTGTGAAACAATATTTATCCCATCATTATAAAAACCCTCTTCGGATTTTCCGTATTTGGATATTAATTTACCTTTAACAGGCCAAATAAATTTCGAAATTGATTTATTTATAGTTTTACTATTTTTTGAAGTTTTCTTTTTTTTTTTAACATACTCTCTATTCCATTTTTTTTTTATTTCTTGACTTATTTTTTTCTCATTTTTTTTTGGAATTATTAGATTTTCGCCTATAGATATATTGTTAACATTTAAAATATTATTAAGTTTAGCTAATGAAAATACGTTAGTACCATAATTTCTTGAAATTGAATATAATGTATCCCCTTTTTTAACTTTGTGTGTTTGCATTAATGGTAAATAAATTAACTGCTTAGGATAAATTTTATAAGGTTCTTTTATTTTATTAACTTTGATAATTTCCTGAATAGAGATTCTAAATTTCCTTGATATTGAAAAGAGATTATCACCCTTTTTAACCGAATATCTTTCTTTATATGAAGTACTTCTTTTACTTTTTTTATCCCTACTCTCAAAGTTAATAATTTTGTAGTCATTATATAAATAGCTTTCACAACTAGTTAACAAAAATATAAATAGTACAAAATATTTCATTAATTTTCTTTTCCCTCAATGAGGGGAACAAACCTAACATTAACTAAATCATGAACGATAAGTTTTCCTTCTTTCTTTGATATTTTCTTAAGAATTTGATCATTGTGCTCATCACCTATCGGAACAATCATTTTTCCATTTTCAGATAGTTGTTCTACCAATCTTCCTGGAATATCTTGTGCGCATGCAGTAACTATGATTCTATCAAAAGGGGCTTGATCTTTCCATCCCAATCCACCATCACCATGTTTACAAAAAACATTAGAAACCCCAAGCTCTTTTAAAAGATTATAAGCTTTTATTGATAAAAATTTGTGCCGTTCCACTGTATATACAAATCTTGCTAATTTTGAAAGAATAAAAGTTTGATAACCACTACCAGTTCCTATTTCTAATATTCTCATTTCTTTTTTAATATCCAGATATTGTGTCATAAGAGCAACAATTAATGGTTGAGATATAGTTTGACCACAATCAATTGGGAGAGCTATATTTTCATAAGATTTTGGTTTAAGACTTTCTTCCAAAAAAATTTGTCTATCAACCTCTTCCATAACTTTTAAAATTTCAGAGCTTTCAACCCCATTTTTTTGAAGATCTATAATCAGATTTATCTTTTTCTTAATTTCAGATCTTTTGGTCATCATTTGAGATAATGTTAAGTCCATTTGTGTATTTATGCAAAACTGAAGGAATTTCAATTGTTCCATCTTCATTTTGATAGTTTTCTAATATAGCAATTAGTAATCTTCCAACAGCTAAAGAGGACCCATTTAACGTATGTGGAAAATATATTTCGCCACTATCAAAGTTTTTTACTCTCATTTTCATTCTTCTAGATTGAAAATCTTTGCAATTAGAACAACTAGAAACCTCTCTAAATGTGTTTTGTCCGGGCATCCAAATTTCAAAATCAACTGTGTAAGAAGAGGAAAAACCAATATCTCCAGAGCAAAGTTCAACCATTCTGTAAGGCAATGATAAATCTTGAAGAATTTTTTCAACGCAAGTTGTCATTTTACTCAGTTCATTTTCAGATTCATTGGGTTCTGAAATTATAACTAGTTCAACTTTTCCAAATTGATGCTCTCGCATTAAACCTTTTGTATCTTTTCCTGATGCTCCAGCTTCAGCTCTAAAGCAATTTGTATAAGTTGTATATTTAATTGGTAAATCTTTTTTGTTTATGATGGAATCTCTATTCAAATTTGTCAATGGAACTTCAGAGGTAGGTATTAAATAAAGATCATTAAAATTAGTTTTAAATAAATCGTCTTCAAACTTAGGCAGCTGTCCAGTACCCTCTAGTGATTTATAATTTACTAATTCAGGTACTATGCACTCTTTATAATCGAATTTTATTGAATTATGATCAAGTAAAAAGTTTACTAAACCTCGGTGCAATTTTGCGAGATCACTTTTGATAATTGAAAAACGACTTCCAGATATTTTTATAGCTTGGCCATAATCTAATAAATTTAAATTTTCAGCTAAATCAAGATGATTTTTGGGTTGAAAGTTATATTTTTTTTTCTTACCAACCTCTTTTATAATATTATTGTCTTCTTGAGAATTTCCATCAGGAACTTTTTCAGAGATTAAATTAGGTATTTCTAACATTATTTTATTAAATTCATTTAATTTTTCTTCAGAAAGTTTATTTAATTCATCTATCTTTATCTTCAAATTATGAACTTGTTCTTTTATTTTATCTAAATCTTCAGTTTGTTGACTAAATAGTTTAGACAAAGAGTTTTTTTTTTCTAAATAATTCTGTTTTTCATTTAAGTAATCTAAATATTTATTATGTATTTTTATGATTATTTCACTGCAAGGTTTTAGGTTTCTCTTTTTTAAAGATAAATCAAATGTGGAAGGATTTTTCTTGATAAATTTAATATCATGCACGATCTTACTTTTTAATAAAAAAATTAATAAATACTATTGAAACTTCATAAAAGATTATCAAAGGAATAGCAATGCCTAACTGTGAAATAATATCAGGTGGGGTAAATATAGCAGAGAAGATAAGAATGCCGATAAAAAAATATTTCCTGTTATTTTTTAATAATCTAATATTTATGATTCCTAATTTTGTTAAAACAATTAACAAAATTGGAAACTCAAAAGATAAACCACTTGCTAATAATAAAAACATTATTAATCTCATATATTCGGAGTATCTCGATTCTAGTTCCAAATTTAACCCCGAAGAAAAAAAATTTTCAAATGAAATGAAGAAATTCCAAATTATTGGAATTAAAATAAAATAAGCAAAAAAAACCCCAAGAAAAAATAGAATAGGTATAAGAAAAAAAACAGGAAAAAAAAAAAGTTTTTCTTTTTTATACATTGCAGGGGAAATAAACATAACAACTTGGATAATTAAAAAAGGTAATGATACAACAAATGATGCAAAAATAGATATTTTTAAATTTGACAAAAATACTTCTGGCAAACCAGTAAATATCATTCTTTTGTCTTCAGATTCATTAAGTAGTTCAAACAAAGGTTTAGATAAAATTTCTCCAAGGAAGGAGGCATTATAGAAAAAAAAGATAAAAGTTAGTATTAGAAATAAGAAGCTAATTAACAGTCTATTTCTTAGTTCTTTTACGTGACTTAGATACTTCATTATGATTTTTTTTTGTCTCTGGATCTATTTTTGAAAAGTCGTTATTTATTTCGTCAAGTTCATATTTAAAGTTGTAAAAATATCTACTTATTTTTCTATAAAATAATCCAATATTCTTTGAAACTTTTGGAATATCTTCTGGTTTTATAAGTAAAACTAAGAAGAAGAAGATAACTAAAAATTCTATCAACCCAATATTAAGCATATAAAAATTTATTTTTCTTTTTTATCGTCCTTAAGCCCCTGTTTAAAAGATTTTATTCCCTTTGCAATCTCACCAGCGACTTTTGGTAATTTTCCAGCCCCAAAAAAAATTAAAACTATCACTAAGATCAAAATAATTTCCCAATGACCTAAACCGAACATAATCTTCTCCTTTTGCCAAATAATATATTACAAGATTACAGATTCTAATTCATCAACTTTTGGTAAATCTTTAATAGATTTTAATCCAAAATGTTTTAGAAATTCAAAGTCTGTTATCCAAGTGACCGGTCTACCTGGTGTTTCTCTTCGTCCAGATGGTTTTATCCATTTTAATTCTAGCAATGTATCCAGGGTACCACGAAAAACTGGTTTTCCCCTAATTTTCTCTATTTCAGCTCTTGTTACAGGTTGATGATATGAAATTATAGCCAAGGTTTCCATTGCTGCATTTGATAAATTTCTAGCTTTTTTTGTTTCAACAAATAAGTAATTATGTAAAGTCTTTGAGGTTCTAAAAAAAAATCTTTTTTCTAACTCAACTAATTCTATACCCCTATTTTCATAATCACTCTTCAATTCATTTAAGATTTTATCTAAATTAAATTCACCGTATTCTTTTAACATTTTTTTCATACTATCTTTAGTTAAAGGGTCTTGTGCTGAAAAAATTAAAGATTCAATAAAACACTTAGCTTCATTTTCATTCATTATTTAACTCTTACCATTATATTTTTAAAATGGTCTTTTTGATTTATTAGAATTTTACCCTGATTAACACTATCTAATGAGGCCAAAAGTAAGGATATGATAGCAGATTTTCTCATTTTTAAATTTATTATCCCATCAGGTAAAAAATTAAAAAGTGACAACCAATTCTTGTCTTCTAACTTTAAAATTTGATTCAACCATTTTAAACCATCTTCAAGTTTATATAAATTATCATCATCAGCCAGAAGTTTAATAGAATTTTTTTTTTTAAAAATTTCAGAATATTTTAAAATAAGATCCTGAAGAGTTATTTTAGGAACTATAGCATTACTTATAACAAATTCATTTTTAACATTACAATGATGAAAGTCTTTACCTTCTTGATATAACTCAAATATTTTTTTTGATAATTTTTTTATAGCATTATAATGAATTATTCTTTGCGTTAAGTCCTCTTGAATTTCTTCAACCTCCTCTTTTTCTTCTGGTAATAGTAATTTAGATTTCAAAAAAGCTAATAAAGATGCCATAACTAAGTAATCTGCGGATAATTTTAAATTTTCAAGATTTCCTTCAACAAATTCCAAATATTGATCAGCCAACTCTAGAATTGATATCTTTTTTATGTCTACCTTTTGTTTTTTTGACAAATCGAGCAAAACATCGAGGGGACCTTCGTATCCGCTTATATTAAGATTAAGATGAGTCATTAATTAGTCCATATTCTATCAGGTCACTTTTAAATTTGTTAACATTTTTTTTTTGAAGTGTTATCTTTTTTTTTCTTTCAAAAAAACAAAACATTTGTTCATCTTTAATTTTTTGAACATTAGTATAGAAACTCTTAATTTCTTTTATCTCACCTTTACAATATAAAACTACATCGCATCCAGCTTTGTAACATTTTTTAACTTTTGTTGGGAGGTCTTCATTAAGGGCCTTCATCGAGATATCATCTGAAATGACAAGGCCCTTATATTTAAATTGTTTTCTCAAAATATTCTCAATTATTTCACTTGAATAAGTTGCAACATTTGAGTCTATAGATGAATAGACTATGTGAGCTAACATAACCATTAGAGAGTTACTGAGAATTTTAAATGGAACTAAATCTGTTTTTTTTAAATCATTATAAGATGTTTTTACAATCGAACTGTTTAAATGTGTATCAAACATTGACCTTCCATGACCAGGAAAATGTTTTGGTACAGCAACTATTCCTGAGTCTGAAAGACCTTCGCAAAATTTATTTGATAATTCATAAACTAATTTAGGGTTCTTACCAAATGATCTATCTCCTATTACTTCATGAGCACCATCAAATAGTAAATCACATACAGGTGAAAAGTTTACATCGACACCCACCTGATTTAATTGTAAGCCCATTAAATATGAAGATTTATAAGCCAAATCTAACCCCAAGATTTTTTCGAATTCATATAGATTGCCAAAAATACTCTGTGATGGAAAGATTATAAATTCATTATTATTAAATCTTTGAACTCTCCCTCCTTCTTGATCAACAAAAATTAAAAGATCATTATTAAGTGTAACTTCCTTTAAGTTTTGAATAAGCTTTTTTATTTGTAGTTTATTTTTGAAGTTCCTTTTAAATAGTACAAAACCTAAAGGATTTATTATTTTAAAAAATTCTATCTCACTTTTTTTTAATTCATAACTAGAACAGGATAAAATTATTCCATCTTTATGTTCCATTTTTAGCTCTTAATAATGATGCATTGAATATTTTTATTTTTAACCAGTTTACATTGATTTCTGGCATTTAAAAAAGAATACTTATCTTCAGAAATAATTCTAAAGAAAGTCTCTTTATCATTTATTTTCACCTCTTTAACAGTTAAGTTTATGCTTAAAGCCATTTTTGAAAATTTTATCTTTAGTTGATTTAAAATTTTTAAACTCTTTTGCTTTTGTTTAAATGATGCAAATTGTAAACGAAATTTATTATTTTCATCAGTAGGTTTTTTATTTTCAACTTTCTCATTATTTATCTTCAGAGTTTCTTCATTTATATTTTCAATAGTTTCATTATCATTATTTTCTTCTAAGATTTCATACGCAGAGTTTTTATTTCTAGAAAAGTTATTATCTATTTTCATTACCAAATTTTCTTTGGGTTCTAAAATAGGAAGTTCAGCATCCGGAACAACAGCATTGATTGATATTATAATTATACCTATAAAAAAACTATAAGAAAGAAAAAGACATACGAATTTGAATTTGTTTTTTAACATTTTTACATATTTTCAGGACAATCTATTTTCAAAATACCTAAACCTTTTTTTATTATCAAACTAACTACAAGAACCAAAGATATTCTAGAAAAAGAAATCTCATAATTATTATCAGATATTATCTTCTTAGACGGATCTAATTTTCCCAAACCCCAATAAGCATGAAAATCTTTAGCAAGGTCATAAAGATAATTTGCAATTTTATGAGGTTCGTAAGATTTAGCAGATGCAATCATTATATTAAAAAAATTTGAGAGCTTTATTATTAAGACTTTATCCTCTTCAAAGTTAAGAAAAGATAGATCAGCATCATTAATATCAATTTTTTTTGAGGGACAATCAAATGTCCTCTTGAATGTTTCAATTAAAGACATGCACCTTGCATAAGCATATTGCACATAAAAAACAGGGTTTTCCTTTGTTTTAGATTTGATAATTTTAAAATCAAAATCTATTTTTTTATCAACATTTCTAGAAATCATCATAAATCTTAATGCATCAGAACCAACCTTTTCAACAACTTCCCTCATAGTTACATAGTTACCATCTCTTTTAGACATTTTCATAATTTTTTTTCCCTCTAATAAATTTACTAATGAAGTAAGTTTAACTTCAAAACTATATTGTTTTTTTACATTTAATTCTTTAAGAGCATTTGCTAGTCTTTTCACGTAACCAGAATGGTCAACACCCCAAATATTTAAAAGAATGTCATAATTTTTATCAATCTTATTCTGATGATAAATTATATCAGACATAAAGTACGTCAAATCACCATTAGGTTTCATTAGTGCTCTATCATTATCATCACCTAACTTTTGTGATTTGAAAAGAAGAAGTTTATCTTTCTTCCAATTTTGATTATTGGAGGATTTAGGTCTTTCTTGGAAACCTTCATAGATTAAGTTTTTATTTTTAAGTCTTTTTAAAACTTTATCAACATTTTCTTTCGATGATATTTTCTTTTCTGACACGAAGGAATTATGATCAACTTTAATTTCTTTAAGATCTTTTTTTATATCATTAATAATTAAGTCAATTATTTTTTTTTCAAAAATATTATTAGACAACCCTTCTCGTGAATTATCTTTATACACAGTATCTGAAATTTCTTTTAAATAGGTTCCTGGATAAAGATTTTTATCATCATTTATTTTTTCATTTGTCAAATTTTTATGATGAAAAATAATTGTATTTATAAGTTTCTTTATTTGTTCTCCAGCATCATTGATATAATATTCTCTAGTAACGTCATGACCTACTTCCTCTAAAATAGAGGCGATAGTATCACCTAATACGGCTCCTCTTGCATGACCAATATGCATTAGTCCAGTTGGGTTAGCAGAAACAAATTCTAGGCAAATTCTCTTCTTTTCGATTTTGTATTTATAAATTTTTAAATTTCTAACAACTTCCTTTAACTGATTTTGCCAAAAATAATTTTTAAAAAAAAAATTTAGAAAACCTGGACCAACAACCTCCAACCTCTCTATAAATTTATCCTCATTTAATTGATTACAAAGTTTACCTGCTAATTCCCTTGGTGTTAGATTCAATTTTTTTGAAAAAATCATTGCAATATTTGAGGAAACATCACCGAATTTTTTATTACTGGGTATTTCGATACTAAAAGACGATTCATCTGGAATTTCTTGAATACTATGAGCTTTGAATTCTGCACATATCAAATTATTTAACTTATTTTTTAGATAATCGTTAAAAAGCATCAAAAACTATATAGGTCAAAATATTTTTTATGGATATTAATTGCATAATTATCAGTCATACCTGAGATATAGTCAGAAACATTAATATATTTTTGCTCCTCATTTACGTGGTTTCTCCAATTATTGGGAAGTAAATATGGTTCTTCAGTAAATAAATCAAATAAATCTGAAATAATCTTCTTTGCTTTAAAGTTCATTGTTTTTACTTTTGGATGATTATACATTTTATTTTTTAAAAAAACCTTTAGTTTTTTTTCTTTACTTTTCATTTCATCACTAAAAATAACTAAAGGAACATTAAGATCAAGAATCTCGTTAGAGCTTTTAATTCCTAAATTTATAATATTATTTTTTGTATTTGAAATTAAATCATCTACCATCAAGTTTATTAATTTTCTAATTAGTTCAAATTTAAATCTTTGAGATTTATTTGATTCTTTCAACTTTATTTTAGATAAAGCATCTTTTATAAGATCAAGTTCCTCAAGCTCTTCAACTTCAAATAATCCTGCGTATAGTCCATCGTCTATATCGTTATTATTATAGGCTATATCGTCACACATTGCTGCCACTTGAGATTCAAAAGAACCTTGTAAACTTTTATTACCATCAAAAAAATCAATAAAACTTTGAATATAGTATGGGACTTCACCAATTATTGGTCCATTATGTTTTAAAATACCATCAAGTGTTTCAAAAGATAGATTTAAACCATCAAAATCCAAATATTTCTTTTCGAGAACAGTTAAGATTTTTAGTGCTTGATAATTATGGTTAAAACCTCCTCTATCTTTCATCTTCTCATTTAAAACATCTTCACCTGCGTGACCAAATGGGGTATGCCCAAGATCATGACTCAAGGAAATTGACTCACTTAGATCGTCATTTATATTAAATACTTTTGAGATAGACCTTGAAAGTTGAGAAACTTCTAAACTATGAGAAAGTCTAGTTCTAAAATAATCTTCCTCGTGATAAACAAAAACTTGTGTTTTATATTTTAACCTTCTAAATGCTGAACTGTGAATAATACGATCCCTGTCTCGCATAAAACATGTTCTATTAGAGTCATCTTCTTCAAGATAAACTCTGCCCCTAGTTAATTTATAATCAGTTGAAAAATTTGAATATTGCACCATAATCTATATAAATATATTATTAACACATAAAGTAGTTTTTTATAATGTTTGATGTATCTAACAATGCAATTGAAAGAATAAAAGAAATCTCATTAAAAGAAAAGCAAGATTATTTCAGAATCTCAGTTGATGGTGGAGGATGTCAAGGTTTTTCTTACAAGTTTAACTTTGATAAAAAAATCAATAAAGAAGATAAAATTTTTAAATTTAAAAGTGTTAAAATCCTTATAGATCCTACCTCTTTGAATTTTCTAAAAGGCTCTAAACTTGACTTTGTAAATGACATTATTGGATCATATTTTAAGGTTACAAACCCCAATGCAACATCCACATGTGGTTGTGGAACCTCATTTTCTGTCTAGATGACAATAATTGCTTCTTGGAATATTAATTCTATCAGAATAAGAATTAATTTAATTGAAAGATTTATAAAGGAAGTCCGCCCTGATGTAATTTTATTTCAAGAAATTAAATGCACAAATGAAGATTTTCCAGATTTTTACACTGCATTAGACTATAAAGCTGTTATTAATGGACAAAAAGGGAAATTTGGGGTTGCTGTCTTATTAAGAAAAGAATTAGACTTCAATCAAGTTAAAGTTGATCGAAAAATCTTATTAAAAGAATCAAGGATAAATTTTATTTATATTAAAAAATTAGATCTAAATATTTTAAATGTTTATACACCTAATGGAAATCCAATTGACAATAAAGAAAAGTTTAATTTTAAAATGTTATGGCTATCTGAATTAAAAGAAATTTCTAAAAATTATGTTGATAATATTAAAAATTTATTGATTGCTGGCGATTTCAATGTTCTAGAAAATGAAAATGATGTCAAAAACTTTGACAACTGGGAAAAAGATGCATTGGGATGTTACCAAGCAAGAAAAAAGTTTAGAGAAATTCTCTCATGCGGTTTGACCAATATAGTAAGAATATTTAAAAAGCCTGGTGAGATTTTTTCTTATTGGGATTATCAAAGAGCTTGTTGGGAGAGAAATGATGGACTTTTAATTGACCATTTCCTTATTTCTCCAAAATTTCTTAAATTTGTAAAAAGTATTAACTTTGAATCAAAATATAGAGGCATGCAAAAACCATCTGATCACATTCCTATTTGGATTAGTTTAAATATCTGAATATTTTCTCTTCTCTTTTTTTCCTCCTGGGTGTGTAACAGCACCAAACCTTGCCGAACCAACGGTTTGAGAGAACTTCCATAATGCACCTGAACCAAAGTTATTCTCTTTTACCTTTATCATTTTTTTTCTTTGCTCTAATATTTTCTCTTCTACGATTAATTCAATTACTCCTTTTTCTGCATCAATTAAGATTTCATCTCCGTCTTTAATCAATGCTATTGGCCCCCCTCCCATTGCTTCCGGACTTATGTGCCCTACGCAAAGTCCTCTAGTGGCACCAGAAAACCTTCCGTCTGTTATAAGCGCAACTTTTTCCCCCATTCCTTGACCATAAATTGCTGCTGTGGTTGCCAACATCTCTCTCATTCCTGGCCCACCTCTAGGACCTTCATATCTTATAACAATTACCTCTCCTGCTTTGAAATTTTTATCACCTACAGCCTTGAATGCATCCTCCTCACAATCAAAACATCTAGCTTTACCTTTAAAAAATTGAGACTTTAATCCGGCGACTTTTACAATTGCACCATCAGGGGCAAGATTACCTTTTAAACCAACAACACCTCCTGTATTTGAAATGGGTTTATTTGTTGAATAAATTATTTTTTGCGAGTCAAAGTCTACTTTGATAGAACTTAAATTTTCCTCAAGAGTTTTACCTGTTACTGTTAAACATTTACCATCTAAAAAACCTCCATCAAGTAGTGTTTTCATAATTATAGGTACACCTCCAATATCATGTAAATCTTTCGCAAGATACTTGCCACCTGGTTTTAAATCGGCAATATATGGTGTTTCTTTAAAAATTTTAGCTACATCCATCAAATCAAAATCAATACCAATTTCATTAGCTAGTGCTGGTAAATGTAGTGCGGCATTGGTAGATCCTCCAGAACATGCTACGATTCTTGCTGCATTAATTAGGGATTTTTTAGTAACAATATCTCTTGGTTTTAATTGTATATTAATTAAGTTCATAACTTGTTTACCAGATTCATATGCAAATTTATCTCTAGATTCATAGGGAGCTGGAGTGGATGATGAACCTGGCAATGCTAAGCCTATAGCTTCAGCCACACAGGCCATAGTATTTGCTGTAAATTGACCACCACAAGATCCAGCAGAAGGACAAGCAACTTTTTCTAAATCACAAAGCTCATCTTCTGATATTTTATTAGAGTCGTATTCTCCTACAGCTTCAAATACATCTTGAACAGTTACTTCTTTATTTTTATACTTACCTGGAAGAATAGAGCCTCCGTAAAGAAAGACCGAAGGAACGTTTAATCTTAACATTGCCATCATTATACCAGGTAGAGATTTATCACAACCAGCTATACCCACCAAGCCATCATAACAGTGGCCTCTTATAGATACCTCTATAGAGTCAGCAATTATTTCTCTTGATACTAGAGACGACTTCATTCCCTCATGCCCCATTGCAATCCCATCTGTCACTGTTATTGTTGTGAATTCTCTGGGTGTGCCTTTAGTATCTTTTACTCCTTTTTTAGTGGATTGAGCTTGTCTAGAAAGAGAAATATTACAAGGTGCGGACTCATTCCAGCAAGTAGCAACACCCACAAACGGTTGATAAATTTCTTTTTCACTTAGTCCCATTGCATAGTAATATGATCGGTGAGGTGAACTTTTCGGACCAACAGAAACATGTCTACTTGGTAGATTTTCTTTTCTAATTTTTTTCATTTTACATTTTTTTTAATATTAATTGATTGAATATTCTACTAAATTCTATTCTATCTTCAAAAAAAGAGAAATGTCCTGAGTTTTTTATTTTGAAACGGACAGAACCGAAAAAATAGTTTGGAACTCTAAGTACAGTTTTTTCTCCATAAATATATACTTTAAATTTAAAAAAAATTCTAAAGAAACTTAAAAGTTCTTTTTTTTCACTTAGTTTCACACATTCGCTTGAAAAATCATAAAATTTTAAAGGTGATGTTTTTTGTAAGGATTCGGACCAACAATTAAGAAACTTTTTATCAGATACTTTACAGAGCTCTATTAGTTTGCTGAACTTATACTTCATAAAATCATTTTTGTTATATGAAATAGTTTTTTTTGTTAAAGTCTCAGTATCATGTACTGTTAAATTACCTTCGTAATTTATAAATTTCTTAATTTCAATTTTTTTTTTAAGAAAGTTCTTTACTAATAAAATTGGAATGATACCACCAAGAGAATGACCAAAAAATGTTATCTCTTTAATGTTTTTCTTTTTTAAAAAAAGATATATTTTTTTTGAATAAGAAAGTAAGTTGTCTCGATAATTCCTCACATTATTATGCCCAGGTAGTTCTGCAATAATCAATTGTTCTTTGTAAATTTGATTTCTAAAAAGAAATTCAAAGTCATGCGAACTACAACCTATACCATAAAAAAAAAGAATAATTTTAGAATTATAAATCTGCTTTTTATTCGATATAAAGCAAATATCATGAAATTTTATCCTAAACATTATGTTTCTATCAATAATCTAAGATTTTTTTTTGCTTCCTCTAATTTAATTTCATATTTTTGTTTAATTTTCAAAGGAGCCTTGTTAATGAAATTTTGATTATTTAGTTTTTCCATACAAAAGTTTATTTCATTTTTAAA
The DNA here is from genome assembly GCA_902563305.1 of uncultured Alphaproteobacteria bacterium. Taxonomy (GTDB): domain Bacteria; phylum Pseudomonadota; class Alphaproteobacteria; order Methylaequorales; family Methylaequoraceae; genus Methylaequor. Next base: position 140,431 of record CACEWP010000002.1, on the reverse strand, counting down.
AAATGTAATTTTTTTATCTAAAGATTCTTCCTTAATTGAATTATTATCTTCAACTGATTTCAAAATAAATTTTATCCCTGAGATAACAATAACTTTATGATCCTTAGCTTTATAACTTTTTAAATATTCTATTTTACTAAAGTTAAAAATAGAATTAATTAAAAATATATTATCTTCTATCCATTTGATTTTTTTTGATGAAATTATCACAAGTTTTAAAATTGACTTTGTTTTTCCGACTTCAAACCTAATTTTTCTAACAAGATTAATAAAATGATCAAATTCAATAATTAATTCAGTTTCATAATTAAATTTAGATTTATTTAAAATCTGTTGATTATAGAATGAATCCTCAATGTATCCCAACTCAGTTCCTATTTTCTCAGTTATAAATGGAATAATTGGGTTGATTAAATTTAGAGATCTTGAAAAAACATAATTAAAGGTTCCTGAAATTTCTTTTTTATTTTTATCTTCTTTTAAATAAAATTTAGAAAGTTCAAGATATAAATCACAAAAGTCATTCCAAATAAAATGATATAATTCAGAAATAACCAAATTAAACTTATAATCTTCTAGATTTTTAATGACCTTTTGTTGAATACTTGAGAATCTTAGTATTATCCATTTGTTAATTAATAAACTACAACTTTGAGGTTTAAATCCTTTTTCATATCTGAAATTATTAAATTGGCTAAACCTCGCAACATTCCAAATTTTTGTTATGAAGTTTCTACTATTCTCTACTAATTTATTAGAAAGTTTAATATCTCTGCCTTGAGTTGATAAATTTGTTAGAGTAAATCTGAGTGCATCTGATCCATAACTTTTAATTAGTTCAAGCGGATCAATAACATTTCCCTTAGACTTAGACATTTTTTGACCATTTTCATCTTTTACTAATGGATGAATATAGATAGCTTTAAAAGGAACTTCTTTCATAAATTCTAAACCCATCATTATCATTCTGGCTACCCAAAAAAAAATTATATCAAACCCTGTTACCAAAACATTTGTAGGGTAAAAATTTTTTATTAAACTATTTTTTTTTGGCCAACCTAATGTTGAAAAAGGCCATAATGCAGAGGAAAACCAAGTATCCAAGACATCGTTTTCTTGATGGGTAATTACTGCAACGTTACTTTTATTTTTTAGAATTTTTTGAGCCTCACTTTTTGATTTGGCAGCAATCATAATTCCTGTATTACTATACCAAACCGGTATTCTGTGCCCCCACCATATTTGTCTAGAGATGCACCAGGGTTCGATATTTTTTATCCAATGCTTAAAAGTATTCATCCAACTATTTGGATAGAAATTAATTTTTTTTTCTTTAATAGCTTTTTCAACTTTTACACAGATTTTTTTTGTATCTAAAAACCATTGATCAGTTAAGAAAGGTTCTATAATTTCGCCGCTTCTTTCTCCAACTGGAATAACCATTTTATTATTTTCAACTTTTACAATTTGCTTTAATTTATTCAGTTCGGAAATTATTTTTTTTCTCGCTGCAAATCTATTCAATCCTTTGAAATTTGAAGGAACTTTATCATTTAAGTTTGCTTTATTATCAAATATATTAACAAATTCTAAATTATGTTTTTTTCCTACTTCAAAGTCATTAAAATCGTGGGCAGGTGTGATTTTAACTGCACCAGAACCTTTTTTAGGATCAGCATAAACATCTGATATTATTGGAATACTTTTATTTAAAATTGGAATAACTGCAGAAGAGCCAATTAAAAAATTTAATTTTTTGTTTTTTGGATGAATCGCAATTGCAGTATCACCAAATAAAGTCTCTGGTCTAGTAGTACCTACTAAGATAAAATCTTCGCTATTTTCTATTTTGTAATTTATAAACCACATTTTACCATTTTTTTCTATCTGATTAACCTCAAGATCTGAAACAGCTGTGCACAACTTTGGATCCCAATTTACTAGTCTTTTATCTTTATAAATCAATCCTTTATTAAAGAGATCTATAAAAACTTCATTTACAGACTCACTTAATCCCTTATCCATGGTAAATCTTGAAATATTCCAATCAACTGACGTGCCTAGTCTTTGCATCTGATCAATAATTTTATCACCAGACTCTTCTTTCCATTCCCAAATTTTTTTAATGAATTTCTTTCTACCTAATTCATTCCTAGTTTTTTTTTCTCTTTCATTTAGGACTTTTTCAACCACAATTTCCGTTGCTATTCCTGCATGATCAGTACCTGGCTGCCACAAAACATTTTTACCAAGCTTTTTTTGAAATCTTATTAATATATCTTGCAGTGTAAATGTTAACGCATGTCCCATGTGAAGACTACCTGTAACGTTAGGCGGAGGCATCATTATGCAAAAAGGATGTTTTTTAGAATCTTCCTTGAAAGCAAATATCTTTTCCTTGGACCAAAATTCTAAACATTTCTTTTCGATTTTAGTGAAGTTAAATCTTTTTTCTAACATTACTCAATTATATCTAACCACTTGTATTTAATATCATCAAAATTTTTGGTTTCATCAAAATATTCTACGTCTAGACCTAAATCAACTGCGTTCAAATTTCCCATAAAAAACATAATCTCGTAATAAAAATTGAAAAGGTCTCTGTAAGATTTTACGAGATCAAGTTCAGATTGTAAAAGTTCCTGCTCTCCATCTAGTAAATCTAACATTGTTCTTTCTCCAAGTTGCATCTCCTGTCTTAGTCCATCTAAGTAAATCTTATTAGACTCAATTTGTTTTTTATATGCAGAAATTTTAGAATAAGAATAGTCATAAGAGGACTTAGAAGATGAGATATTAAAACTCACTTCATCTTTAACCTGCTTAAGTAATTGCCTTAGAGCAAATAATTCATTCTTTGATTCCCTTATTTTTGACGCAGCTGCTCCAGATTGATAAAGAGGAATATCAACTACTGCAAAAGCTGATAAAACCTCTCTTTTACTGTCTGTTCTAAAATAACCCTCATTAATATATGCATCGGCTTCTAATTTAACACTAGGTAATTTTTTTCTCTTTAAACTTCTTATTTTATTTTCTAAGGATTTTATTTGAAAAATTAAATCATTAACTTTGGGATTTTTTTTTAATCCTATTTTTTTAATTTCATTAATTTCTTTTTTAAATTCAAGTAAAGTTAAATCTATTTTTGGAGAATTTGGTTTAATTCCAAATATAAAGTAAAAATTAGCCTCTAAAGATTCTAAATTTTTTTCTGATTCAATTAAATCTGATTTAGCTAATGATAGTCTCGCTTCTGCTATTGAAACATCTGTTAATGTAACTTCTCCAATATCGAACTGTTCTGTTGTTAATTCAAATCTATTCTGTAAGACCTCAACATTCTTCTTTTTTAATAAATAATTTGACTCCTCAGTTGCAAAAGCAGCATAGGTCTTAATTGCATCAATGAATATTTCCTGTTCTTTATCTTTAAGAATATTCCGTTCAGAAAAAATAGTATTCTTAGCAACTTTTACATTGCTTAAGCTACTACCCCCGTCAAATATATCTTGAGTTATACTAATACCTTTATTAGTTTCTGTCCTTATGCCATCTGATGTTATATTGAAACCATGAGAATTTGTATGAACCTTACCCTTTTCATAATAACCTCTTATTTCCGGTCTGAACTCAGAGAAAGCCTGAGGCATTAATTCGTCCTTTGACTTAAGAATATTTCTGTAATATTTTAACTTAGGATTAAATTTGTAGAGTGCTTCCAAAGATTCTTTTAGATCATTATTTATTAAAACCTGCCCGTTTAAATAACTAGGTAATGATATAAAAAAAATTAATAGAACCGATTTATAAATCATTTTCATAATCATTATCCTGGATTATGAAATCTTCCAATTCATGCAAAGTTGTGTTGAAAAGTTTTGTGAACGAAATTAATGAATTAATTTTTTGACCTTTAACAAATTGACCAATATGATCATTCTCTTTGAGAACTGTGTAGATTTCACCATTATCTTTTAATTGTTTAATCAAAATTTTTGGTATTGATTTGACAGCTCCTTCAATAAAAATTTTATCATATGGAGCGTTTTTATTATTTCCTGATATTAAATTAGATTTAAAAAAAACAGAGCAATTTAGATAACCCATTTTAGATAAATTGTTATTTGCTTGTTCCACAATTTTTTTATCATTTTCTATACCAAAAACATAACTAACTAAATTTGAAAGTATTGCAACTGAATAACCTGTTAGACAACCAATTACTAGTATAGAGTCTTCTTTTGAAAAACTAAAATTTTCAAACATTTTTCCTAATACAAATGATCTCATTAGGTACCTTTTCGGTGCAATCATTATATCTGAATCGCTATATACAACGTCTTTCTCGGTTTCAGGTACGAATAATTCTTTTTTGGTACTATCGAATGAATCTATGAGTTTAGAATTTTTAACACCATTAGGTAATAATTGATTGTTAACCATGTTTGCTCTAGCTATTTCAAAAAAGTTACTATTCATTATATTAGGCTATTAATCATTTAAACTTTAATATATAAGTATTAATATTTATTACAATGTTTAAGAATTTAATGAGGTGCGGTGGCGGAGAGGCTACGCACCGGCCTGCAAAGCCGTGTACACCGGTTCGAATCCGGTCCGCACCTCCAAGTATTTTTAAATGTTTTACAATTCAAAAAATTTTACTATTATAACCCTAATTCCGGCGTAGCTCAGTTGGTAGAGCAAGCGACTGTTAATCGCTGGGTCACAGGTTCGAGTCCTGTCGCCGGAGCCATAATTTATGAAGATATTTATAAGTGGAATAGCTGGTTTTCTTGGTAGTCATCTAGCAGATGCCTTTATCAAAGACGGTCATCATGTTGTTGGTTGTGATAGCTTGATTGGTGGTGAACTTGACAATGTTCCAGTCGAAGCTGAATTCTATCAATACGATTGTTGTTTCAGAAATTCAATGTTAAAAATCACCAAAGGTTGTGACTTAGTTTATCACACAGCCGCAACGGCTTATGAAGGACTGTCTGTATTTTCTCCTCATCTTATCACTCAGAACATTGTAACTGGATCAGTGTCATTATTTAGTGCAGCAATTGAAAATAAAGTTAAAAGAATTGTCTATTGTTCCTCAATGGCAAGGTACGGAACAAATAAAGTACCCTTTAAGGAAGATTATAAACCTGCACCTCAAGATCCTTATGGAATAGCAAAAGTTGCTGCAGAAGATATTTTAAAAAATCTTTGCAATGTTCACAATGTTGAATACGTTATTGCTGTTCCACATAATATTATTGGTCCTAGACAAAAATATGATGATCCCTACAGAAATGTTGCTTCAATAATGATAAATCTAATGCTCCAAAATAGACAACCTTATATCTACGGGAACGGAGAACAAAAAAGATGCTTTTCCTACATTGATGATGATTTATTTTGTTTAAAAGAGATGGCAACAAATGAAGATGTTAAAAGTCAGATCATAAACATTGGTCCTGATGAAGAATTTATCACAATAAATAATTTAGCTGAGAAAATTGCCAATCAATTGAAATTTAATCTTAATCCAAAGTATGTAAAAGGAAGACCCCAAGAAGTTTTAGAGGCAACTTGTAGTGCAGACAAAGCAAGAAAAATATTGAACTATAATACAAAAACCAAATTAGATGACGGGTTAAAGAAAATGATAGATTTCATCAAAGATAAAGGTATTAAAAAATTTAGATATCACCTTGATCTTGAGATTTTAAACTCAAAAACACCTAAAACATGGAAAGAAAAACTTTTCTAGAATGACAAAAATAAGTTTCATTTGTCCAGTATTTAATAAAAAAAAATATTTAAAAGATGTTCTAAACTCAATTAAGAATCAAACTGGCGAGTTTGAAAAAGAATATATTTTTGTAAATGATGGCTCAACAGATGGTTCCCTTGAATTGATAAAAAAAAAAACCGCAGGATGGAAAAATACAATTATTTTAAATCAAAGTAACTCTGGACCAGCCAGTGCCACTCAATTTGGAATTAGTAGAGCTAAGGGAGATTATATAAAGCTTGTAGGTGGAGATGATGTTATGGCTCCATTTTGTTCTGAAATTTTATTAAAAACAATTACCAAAAAAAAAAGCGTAGCTGCATTTAGTTCTTACAAATTATTAAGAAGTTATAAAAAAATTAATTATGAAAATGCTTATATAAAAAATTTTCGAATACTAAAGAATCCTCTTTTAGAAACGGTTCGATCAAGTTTTTCAGGCACAACTCCAAATCTTTATTGCAACAAATCTATAAAAAAAACCGGTGGATGTAATAAAAAGATTTTTGTTGAAGATTTTTCTTTAGTTTTGGGTTTATCAAAATTAGGTGATTTTAGTTTTATAGATAATGTGACATCCTACGGACCTAAGGATGATAAAAATAGAATTATGGTGAGTCAAAAAACACAACTAATTCATGACTATAATGCGGCTTTATATTATTTTATTAAAGAAAATAAAATGGCAGAATCAATTATAAAAGTTGCATGTAAAAAGTCTTTAGGCCGAACTGAGAAGTGGTTTCGTCGAGAAATGAAAAAAACTAAATTCAATAAAATGAGCTTCTATAAAATTTGTTTGTTTCTAGGGAGAAAAGATTATTTAAATTTAATAAAAGAATCTTGTTTATTTATTTACAATTATTCTGACAAAAATTCAGTTAGATATAAGTTATAATATCATTCACCTTGATTAAATAATAATCCCTTCTCTCTGGCTACTTCAATCATCTTTAAAAAAAAGTTAATACTTAAAGTAATGTAAAATACATTTAAACTTATAATTAGTATAAAATTTCCAGTAATAATCTTTTGTTCAATTAGGATTAATCTCATTGATTCAAAAATATGCACTGTTGGTAAAATTATAGCAATTTTCTGAATTAAATCTGGTAGTGAACTCAGTGGGTAATATACACATGAAAAAGGAAGGATTATAAAAATTATTGCCCACGCTAATTCTTCGAATGCTTGACCATATCTCAGAACCAAACCTGAAACTATAAATCCAATCGACCACCCTATCATAAGTAGATTTGCAAATAAAAAAATAAGATTTACTCCTAATTCAAAAAGATGAAATTCAAAAAAATAATTTGCAAAAAAAATTGCTGGAGTGATGCCAATAATTGTTCTGATAAAGCTTATTAAAACTAAACTAATTACAATTTCATAGTCTTTCACTGGAGTTATGAATAAATTAGGTAGATTTCTAGACCACAACTCTTCAAAAAAAGACATCGTTAAACCCAATTGTCCTCTGAAAAGCACATCCCAAAGCACAACTGCAGATAAAATTATGTTTAATGCAGTCCAAACACCCATTTCATTATTTGAAACAAAAAAATTTGTGAAATATCCCCAGAAAAGAATTTGTACGGTAGGCCAATAAAAAATACTTAATAATCTTGGAAATGACCCAAAAGCAATATTTTTATACCTTATAAGTAGTGCTATTATTCTATTTATCATTTAAAAAAAATTCCTTTAAGGAAGAGTATTTATTATTTTTAAAAAGACTGGTCTTACTTCCATCAAAAGTAACTTTACCCTTATCCAAAAGAATTATATAAGAGCACATTTCTTCAATTTCATCTAAGTTATGAGAAGTAATAATAATAGCAGAATTATTTTTCTTTTGAAAATCTATTAAATATCTCCTTATAAACTCTGAGGTAGAAACATCCAGAGATGCGGTAGGCTCATCAAGTAGTAATAACTTGGGATCATTTAAAAGTGCTTTGCATAAATTCACCCTGGTCTTTTGACCAGAAGATAATGTACCATAGTTACTATCAAGTAATTTTGTAACTAAAAGATCTTTAGAGAGTCTATGAACCTTCTCTTTTGAATTTTTAACTTCATATAACCTTGCATAAAAAAGAAGATTTTGTTCAACTGTCATCTTTTTAGGAAGTTCTACATATGGGCTTTGAAAATTAATCTCCTTTAGAATTTCATACTTACGGTATTCTAAAGATTTTTCAAAAATTGATATATTCCCGGATGTTGGTTTGATAAGACCCATTAACATAGCTAAAAAAGTAGTTTTACCAGCTCCATTTTTCCCTAGAACACCAAAAATACCTTTTGAAGGTAAATTAATTGTAACCTCATTAATTACTGTTTTATTATCATATTTTTTAGATAAGTTTTTTGTACTTAAAGATTTAAGACTCACTTAATTAAATTCAAATGCAGTAAGATTATTATTTCTCATCATTGGAACTAAGATTAGATTTCTGTGCATTAATATTTCTAAATCTGCTGCACCCTTATTAATTTTTTTTGTTGCTGTAACAATGCCTTTTTTATTTATTGAAATTAGTTTTCCATTTACCCAGTCCGTGGATAAGTATCCACCGTTTTTATTAAAAACTATACCGTCTAAGTTCCCTATCGGACGACTACTAAAAAATTTTTTAATTTGTCTAGATTCAAGATTAACCTTTATTAACTTACCTTTAACTTCTGTATCAAATCCACTTTTTATTTTTCCCCAACAGGCAATTATTAAGTGATTTCCTTCAATAAGTAGACCATTGGGAGACTCAAGTAATTTACTTTGTTTCCAAATACTCAATTTATTATTTTTTAATCTGTAAATTCTATTTTTAAACATATCGGAAGCATAGATAGATCCATCTTTATTTGCCACCAGGTCATTAAGAAAACCTGCATCATTTATCAAAAAATGTATCTTTTTTTTATCAGAAAGTGATATCTTCCAGATTTTGTTTATATCAGCCACAAATAAAAAATTATCATGTATAGCAAGTCCCTTTGGTGCATTTAGACCCGTTACCCATTTTCTTTCTAAAATTTGTCCATTTACACTAATTTTGCTGATGTAACCATTTTTATCAAGCTCAAGTGGACTACCATTAATATTGGATATATAAATAGAATCACTTTTTTTATCATAAATAACCGACTCAGGTTCATTAAGACCATCTACTATCCACTTAACTTCAAAAGAAAAAGCTGGGTTATTTATAAAAAATAAGAAAACTAAAGTTTTTAAAAAAAAATTTGTCATTATTTTATTAAATTTTTAAGTTAAACTATTGTTTACTTATTGTATATGATTTACCAAAAAAAAGTTTAATATCTTTTTAAAAAATTAATCCAGATGAAAATTAGTCGACTTAAAAATAACTTTTCGGAATGTATAGGCAACACTCCTATTATTAAACTACAGATCGCCTCCGAGATTTCAGGTTGCGATATATATGGAAAATGTGAATTTCTTAACCCTGGAGGATCCGTTAAAGATAGGCCTGCACTTCAAATCATCCAAGATGCAATAAAAGATAAAAATATTGAAAAAGGAGGAACAATTGTTGAAGGTACTGCAGGAAATACAGGGATAGGTCTTTGCCTAGTAGGAAATTCGTTAGGAATGAAGTCAATTATTGTTATGCCAAAGACACAAAGTAATGAAAAAAAGAAAATGCTAAAATTGTGCGGTGCTGACCTAAGACTAGTTGATGCTTTACCTTACAAAAATCCTGGAAATTATATTAGATTTTCTGAAAATTTATCTAAAACGTTAATAAATGAACACGGTGTGTTATGGGCCAATCAATTTGATAATCTTTCGAATAAAAAGGCTCATTATCTCTCAACGGGTCCTGAAATATATAATCAACTTGACGGAAAAATAGACGGATTCATTTGTTCTATAGGAACTGGTGGAACAATCTCAGGCGTATCAGATTTTTTAAAAGAAAAAAATAAAAAAATAATTATTGGTTTAGCTGACCCAATGGGATCAGCAATGCATAACTATTTCAAGGAAGGTAAATTAGAATCATCTGGAACGTCTATTACTGAAGGGATTGGACAAGGAAGAATTACAAGAAATTTAGAAAATATAGTTATTGATGAATCTTTTCAAATATCAGACATAGAGGCACTTGATATAGTATACAAAATGATTCAAAAAGAAGGTTTGATTTTAGGAGGATCATCTGGAATCAATATAATGGGAGCAATAAAACTAGGAAAAATGATTGGACCAAACAAAAAGATTGTAACAATTTTATGCGACTATGGAACAAAGTATGAAAGCAAAATTTTTAATAAAAAGTTTCTATCAGAGAAAAAACTACCTATCCCAGAATGGCTTTAAAGAATCCTTTAAATAATTACATCATTAATTCTACTGAGCTTTTAGCTTTAAAAGATAATGAAAAAATTAAAATTATCGATGCAAGATGGTTTCTAAACGAGCCTAATAAAGGTCAAAAAGAATATAACAAATCTCATCTTGAAGGGGCAATTTTCTTTGACCTTGAAAAGTTGTCAGATAATTCAATCAGTTTACCTCATATGATTCCTAAAAAAGATAAATTTATTAATTTTGCGAAAAAAAATGGATTAAACCATGAGCATCAAATTATTATATACGATCAAGAAGGTTTTTTTTCTTCTACGAGAGTATGGTTTACATTTATGTTTTTTGGTTTTAAAAAGATAAAAATTTTGAATGGAGGAATAAAAAAATGGAAAAAACTTAAATTACCAACAACAAATGTTGTTAAAAAAATTATTAAATCAAATTTTAATCTAAAAACCACTGCTTCAAATAATATTATTTCAAAAAAAGAATTAGAAAAAATAATAATTAATAAAAAAAGCAATACCAAAATTATTGACGCAAGACCTGAAAATAGATATTTCGGAAATGTAGAGGAGCCAAGACCAAATTTAAAAAAGGGAAACATAATGTTTAGTATAAACATTCCATTCGATAGTATTATTGATAATAATTCTTCTATCAAAAATTTTAGTCAATTGGAAAATATTATATTTACAAAAAATAAAATTGAAAAAAATAATATCATAATATGTTATTGTGGGTCAGGAGTTACAGCTTGTAATATTATTTTTGCTCTAAATATATTAGGATGTAAAAATGTTAAATTGTATGACGGATCATGGGCAGAATGGGGAAAAATAAAACTGAGTCAAAATTAATAAAATTAGGTAGTGATCCGGATATACATTTTGGCTCACTTAGCGATCCAATTTACAAAACCTCTACTATTATTTTTAAAAATTATGATAGTTTTTTACGAGCAAAAAAAAATAAATTCAAACTTCCTTATTATGGAAGATTAGGGAATTATTCAGTTAAAAGATTCGAACAAATTGTATGTAAACTATATGAAAGCGAGGCCTCAATCATTACAAGTTCTGGCTTGTCAGCAATAACCATCACCTTATTATCGTTCTTAAACAAAGGAGATGAAATTCTAGTCACTGAAAATTGCTATGAGCCAGTTTTTAATTTTTGTGATAAAGAACTTCTAAGATTTGGAATTAAAACACGTTTTTACAAGAACAATAACATTGAAAAATTAATTAAACTAATAAATAAAAAAACAAGGATAATTTACATTGAATCTCCTGGTTCATTAAATTTTGAAGTAGAGGATATAGAAAAAATTGTAAAAATTGCAAAAAAAAATAAAATTGTAACTATTATGGATAATACATGGGCAACGTTTAAGGGGTTTAATCCATTAAAATGGGGAGTTGATGTTGTTATTGAGTCGTGTACAAAATATATCTCTGGCCATTCAGATAATTTTTGCGGAATTATTGCTTGCTCTAATAATAATTTTAAAAAAATTAAAAAAACTGCAGTACGTTTAGGAGATTATGTCTCATCTGATTCTTGTTACACTTCAATAAGAGGTCTAAGAACTCTTAATATTAGGTTAAAAAAACATCAAGAAAATGCAAATGTAATCTTTGAATATTTAAAAAAGAATAAATACGTTAATGATATTTTTTTCTTGCCAGATAAAAATAATACTCACCACCTACTCTGGAAAAAGTATTTTAAAAATGCAAACGGATTAATAACTTTCTCTATAATAAAAACCAATAAAATAAATAAATTTTTAGATTCCTTAGATTTTTTCAAAATTGGCTTCAGTTGGGGTGGATATGAAAGTTTGATTCTTCCTTTAAATCAACTTAAACCTTCTATAAATTACTATAAAAATTCATTTTATTGGTTTAGAATTCATATTGGTTTAGAATCAACAGAAGATTTAATAATGGACCTTGAAAAAGGATTTAAAAAATATGAAGAAAAATAAGTTTTTAATATTTAAACCTTCTAAATCAGCTATGCAATCAGGCTTAAAAAACTCAAAGAAATGGTGTCTTACAAATAAAGATATTAATGAATCGTTCATCAGCAGTAAGTATTGTTGGAATGGTTCATCAAATCCTGAAAAACAAATTAAATTATTTTTTAGTGACCTTGATTCTGCTATAAATTTTGCAAAAAAAAATAACTATAGTTTTGAGGTTATGGAACCCAATCATAAGATTTTAATAAAAAAGTCTTATGCTGAAAACTTCATTAAAAAAATATAATTATGAGTAAAGAAAGATATTGTCCAGAATGGTTATTTAAAGTAATTATTTCTCAAACAGTTTACGATTATATAGTAAATGATGTAGACATCTTTATTAGTACGAAGAAGTTCATTTCATATTTCTCAGAGTTTTATGATGAAATAACCCCAGAAGAAATAGAGACCTCTTCAATTGCATTTATACAATTTTTGGGAGAAGTCAAAGCAAAAGATCCATTTCTTCTTCTTAATCATTTCACTTACAGCATAATTATGGATGTTAAACCAAACCGAAAAGGGATTTTCAAAAAGGATCCATACGAACATGACAAGGAAAAAAAGTATTCACCACACGAAATAGTCAAAGATTTTAAAGTTTTTTCATATTCATGTAGATCTGGACTTACAAAGAAAGCTCCTTTAGGATGGGATATAAGAAATGAAAAAGATTTGGGTTTAATAACTAATGCAGTCAATAAAGAATTTTCAATCGATGATATGATAGATAGTGTAATTTAAAATGATAAAACTTTTTTTTATTTATTTGTTATTTATTTTCTTTTCTTTTTCAGAACAAGTAATTGCTGAAAAAAATTTAATAAACGATGCTGTCAATAATCCATTTAGAAAAGAAATTAATAAAAAAAGAGATGAATTCAGAAACCCAGTTGAAACACTAAGTTTTTTTGGTGTTAGAAGAGATAAAAAAGTTCTAGAAATAATACCTGGGAGAGGTTGGTATACAGAAATAATTAGTAAATATATGAATGGTACAGATAACTTTTATGTAGCAACATATGAAAATCCGTCATATGCTGCAGATATAATTACTAAAATTCAAAAAGAATTTGTTGATTATTTTAAAAAAGAAGAAAAAAATTTTGGAAAATTAAAATACGTTTTAATTGATGAACAATTCAGAGTGAAAAATTATGAAAATTATTTTGATTTAATATTAACATTTAGAAACACGCACAACTTTTTAGATCAGAAAAAATCTGAAAATATTTTTAAATCATTTCATAAATCTCTCAAAAAAAACGGAATTCTTGGAATAGTTCAACATAGAGCAGATGAATCTTCAAACTTCAATTTTCAAAAGGGTTACGTAAAAGAATCATTTCTTATAAAACATATCGAAAAACATGGGTTTAAGTTAATAGATAAATCTGAAATAAATGCTAATTACAAGGATCTTAAGAATTATAAAAAAGGGGTTTGGACATTACCGCCAAGGTTATCTGAAGGCGAAAAAAATAAATCATTTTATCTGTCAATTGGTGAAAGCGACAGAATGACACTAAAGTTTAAAAAACAATAAATGATTCATTTCATCATTGCAACTAACTCTGAAGCGAGACCTTTAATAGACTTATTTAAATTAAAGAAAAAAAATTCAAACAAACTTCAGATCTACTGCAACCAAGATATCAGTTTAACAATTACAGGAATAGGTAAAATTAATTCTGCTATTGGAGTAATTCAAACCTTTTATGAAACCTCTCAAAAAACTAATGATTGTTGGATAAATTTAGGTCTAGCAGGACATAAATCTCACAAAGTAGGTAAAATTTTTGCTATAAGAAAAATCCATGACCAGGAGACTCGTCAAAACATTTACCCATTTGTAAATAGTTTTGAAATTGATTCAGATGAATGCATATCAATAGGAAAAGAGAATAAACGATATAACTCAAAAATATATGAAATGGAATCAAGTGGATTTTTTAATGCTTGTAACAAATTTTCTTCAAAAGAATTTATACAAGTTTTAAAAATAATATCAGATAATCATTCCGAATCAGTAGATTTTAAAAATAATGAGCAAATATATAATTTAATAATTCGACATAAAAAAATAATAATTAAATTTTCTGAACATATGAAAAAAACTCAAACTTCAATTTTTGATAAGAACCAGAAATCTATAGATGAAGAATTTTTAAAATTGTTTAAAAAAGAAAATTTCACCTTTACTGAGGAGAAACAAATGAAATCTCTGCTAAAACTGTATTTTACAAAATATACTTCAATTGAAAAAAATATTTTCAATATTAAAGAAAGTGGTCATTATAATATAAAAAAAATAAGAAATATTCTCAGACTATGAAGATTAAAACAATATATGTTGAAGATAAAATAAAAGATCATAAAAATACAAAGCAAATTATTTCAAGAATTAACTATGAAAATTTAATTTATTGTGAACATTACTCTGAGATTTTTAATCCCTCAAATCAAAATTTTAGAATTCAAAAAAAATTTCCATCACTTATCCTTGCAAAAAAAGATGGTAATTTAGTTCATGAAGCACCTAAGGACTTTTCAATAGGATACAAAAATAATTATTATTTTTCACATATGTTTAATTGTCTATATGATTGTAAATACTGTTATTTACAAGGCATGTTAAATTCAGCAAACTACCTTATATTTGTTAATTATGAAGATTTCCTAAATAAAATAAAAAAAATCATTTTAAAAAATCAAGATACAACTTGTTTTTTTTCAGGTTACGATTGTGACAGTTTAGCACTTGAAAAAATAACACGTTTTGTTGAAAAATCTATAAATTACTTTGAAAAAATGAATAAAGGAATTCTCGAAATAAGGTCTAAAAGTATTAATATAGAAGTTCTAAAAAAAAGAAAACCCCTTCCTAATGTAATTCCTGCATTTAGCCTCAACCCTCAATTTGTGATCAATAATTTTGAAGATAAAACACCAAGTTTATTAAAGAGATTAAATGCAATTTCTACTCTGCAAAAAAACGAATGGTATGTTGGTCTAAGATTTGATCCCATCGTCTGGAATGATTCGGATGAAAGATATATATCCTTTTTTAATAAAGTTTTTAAAACTATTGATATCGGTAAAGTTCACTCGGTAACATTAGGGAATTTCAGAATGCCTTCAACTTATTTAAAAAAAATCTCTAAAATAAGGCCTGATAACTATTTTATACAATTTGAAAATTCTAAAAGAGTATTAAATCTCGAAAAAGAGAAAAAAAATGAAAAGACAGAATTGTGCATTAAACAAATTTCTAAGTTTGTTGATAAAAGTAAAATTTTTTTAAACTAAAATTTTTTTTCTTTGATTTCAAATTTTCTACAATCAAAAATCAAGGAATTAACACTATCATTATCATACCTCTTAAAGTTTAGAACTAATTCACCAGAATATCTCCCAATTATACCAGACACATCACCATCTGAATCAGGATAGATATCTACATTGCTTGATGACCATGATATATTAGATTTTGTAATAGAAATTTTATCAGCAATAAAAGACAACCCACCTAAATTAATTTTTTTGCTATCTGAATCTAATAATAGAAAAACATCTTTTACATCAATCTCGTTTAAAGACGAATAATTATTAGTACAAATTAGATTTAATTCTAAAGATAATAATAACTTAGGTATTAAGAGAATTAATAAAAAGTACATAAAAAGATAATTTCAAAAAAAATAGAATTGTCAATTTTAATTTGCAAGCTTATTAATTTTTCATTGTAATGATAATTAATATTTTAATTAAAACTTTCAAAAACATTTTGCTGTATATTTTGCATTATAAAAATAAAATGATAATTGATATAAATTTACTCACATGTGGAAAAAAAAACTTTATATAGAAAACAATCTTAATCCGTTTTCGATTAATAGATCAAAAATTGATTTATTTTTTGACTGCAATAGATGTTTTTACTTAGATCAAAAACATGGTATCAAAAGACCACACGGAACCCCTCTTGTAATAAACAATTTTATAGTCAATCAATTTAAGAATACTTTAAATAAATATAGAGTTAGTCAAAAAGTTTTTCCTGAATCAAATAAGATTAATAAGAACCTTATTCCTAGTAATAATGAGTCTTTGGAAAACTGGAATCATCCGTTTAAAGGTATTAATTACACAGATAAAAAAACTAATTTTAAAATTAAAGCACATTTAGATGATATTTGGCAGTGTGAGAGTACTAAATTAAACTTTCCCGTAATAATCAAAAGCACTTCTCGAAGAAAAAATATTAGCTCTGAAAATATATGGCCAGGTTACTGGAAACAATTGTCTTTATATTCTTATTTATTGATAAAAAACTCTATAGAAACAAGTTCCACTGGTATCCTTGTGTACTTAAATGCTTCAGAAAATCTTCCAAACGAAAATAAAAAAATTGATTTTGAGTTACTAATTTTTGAAAGAAAATTAGACTTAACGTGGATAGAACCAACACTTGATAAAATATTTAAAAATTTAAATAATAAAATTGTACCACCAAGTAATAATAATTGTAAGTATTGCAGATATCAAATAAATATTCAAAACATAATAGATGGAAAACTTTAAATTAATAAAACTCCTTGAAATAACTAATTCTAGACTATCAAAAGAAGAGATACTCCTTGCTCAAATGAAAAATAATAATGATATTTTTTTTAGTGGCATGAAATTAGCCTACGATAAACTCCTAACTTTTGGAGTTAAAAAAATTCCAGAGTCTAATTCTGATGGAGAGGGTCTTTCATGGGAAGAGTTTGACTTACTTTCAAAAAAATTAATATCAAGGAAACTTACTGGTCATGCTGCAAGAGATGAAATAATAAGATTAATGAAAAAATCAAATTCCGATGAATGGAATTTTTTTTATAAAAGAATCCTTCAAAAAGATATGAGATGCGGAGTATCGGAAAAAACTATCAATAATGTTGCCAAAAAAAATAACTTTCTCGATTACACAATACCGGTTTTTGCGTGTCAGTTGGCTCAAGATTCTGATTCTCATAAAAAAAAGCTTACAGGCAAAAAATTCATAGAAGTAAAACTAGATGGAGTTAGAGTCATATCAATTCTTTACCCTAATGGAAAAGTTGATTTATTTAGTAGAAATGGAAAAGAATTGGTTAACTTTAATCATATTCAAGAGGAAATATCCACAATCATTAAAAAAAATCCAATCGAATCAGCATTAGTTCTTGATGGAGAGGTAGTAAGTAAAAACTTTCAAGAATTGATGAAACAAATCCATAGAAAGAATACTGTTCAAAATCTTGATGCAGTACTTTATTTATTTGATATTTTGCCCTTTGAAAATTTTAAGACTGGGATATACAAAAAATCATATTACAAGAGAACAGTTGAATTAAAAGCATGGTTTGATAAAAATATTAAAATATCTGAAAAAATAAAAATCATAGAAAAGAAGTATATTAACCTGGATACTGACGAAGGGGAATCGGCCTTTAAGATATTTAACAAACAATCAATAGTTAACGGATATGAAGGAATAATGATTAAAGACCCTCAATCTTTCTATGAATGTAAAAGATCAACAACATGGTTAAAATTAAAGCCAGTAATTGAGGTGTCATTAGAAGTAATTAATTTTGAAGAAGGAGCTGGAAGAAATTCTGGAAAATTAGGTGCATTTATTGCAGAAGGTTTTGATGAAGGTAAGTTTTTTAGATTAAATATAGGCTCTGGATTCACAGATGAACAAAGAGAAATTTTTTGGAAAGAAAGAAATAATTTAGTGGGCAGAATTATTGAAATAAAAGCGGATTCGATAAGTAAAAGTCAAGATGGAGAAAATTGGAGTCTTAGATTTCCAAGGTTTAAATGTTTTCGTGGTTTTGATAAAAAAGAAAAGTTATAATATTTAGTTAAGTAATGAAAAAAACATTTATTTTTATAATCGCTTCTTTTTTGATTGTATCTTCATGTGAAAATACAAATGATAAGAAAGTTATCGGCCAAATAATAGGTGCAGCAGTTGGTGGCTATCTGGGATCAAAAGTTGGTGATGGTGTCACAAAGGATCTTTCAGTAATACTTGGAGGCGCAGCTGGGTATATTCTCGGCGGAAAGATAGTACAAATTCTTAATGATAATGAAAAAGAGGAGTTTAATAATATTATAGAGGATTCATTAAATAATAATGCTGATAACTCATCAAAATCGTGGACTAGTTCAGAAAATGAAAAAATTTCAGGACAAGTAATACCTTTAAACAACTTTGAACAAGGAAATAAAAGCTGTAGAGACTTTAAAAAGATTATAAAAAAAAATGATGAGATATTTGAGGAAAAATCTACTGCATGCAGGGATAAGGATGGAAACTGGGTTCTTATTTAATATTAAATACCTTTATTAGAATTGGAAGAATAATCAAACTAGTAATAATCGTATTCAACAAACAAATAAATAAAAGTAATCCCATTGATGATGTACCACTATGCGTTGATAGGTATAAAGTACTAAATGAAAATATTGTAGTTAAACCACTAAATAATACTGCTAAAGGGGTATTAGTTAGAAACATTCTTTCAAGATTACCAAATTCTTGAAATCTCTTAATTAAATAGATAGGGTAACTTATTCCTAAACTAAATAATAACGGCAAAGCAATCATGTTAGCAAAGTTCAAATTAAGTTTAAATATAATTAAGCTAAAGATAGTGAGTATAAAAGCAGATATCAAAGAACTAAGACAAAGTAAAACATATTTAATTTTCTTTAAAACAAAAAATAAAAAAATAATTAAAAATAACAATGAAATAGTTAAGGCCTTTTTAAAAGAATTTATAACCACCTCTCCTGCTTTAAATTGAACAACTGGCATACCTGTTGCCTCGGGGAAATATTTTTCAACTGTCAGCACAAAGTCTCTTAAATTTTTTGGATTTGATAAATCTTTATTAGGAAAGATCTCAACTCTAAAAGTGTTTTTATTAGATATATATCTTTTAACAAAATTTTCTGAAATAAGATTTGAGAAATTCTCTGGAATTGAATTTAAATTATTTATAAAATCAATTAAATCGTCAAAATTTGCAAATAAAAGATCTTTTATTTGAATAGATGATATACCTTTTCTCTCAAGAAGTGAAATTTTCTCACTTAAATGTCTAGCTTCATTTGACACCTCACCAAAATCACCCTCACTATATGTTAAAAGCAATGATTTGAAAACTTTCAATTCGTTATCTCTTTCTAAAATCTGATTATTTTTATTCTTCAGTAATAAAAATTTTAAATATTCAAGATCATCAGAACTATATTTTTCAAAAATTTTATTGTAGGAAAAATAAGATCTAACATGTTCAGACTTAAAAATTGGATGTGAATCATCAAACTTTTCTATACTCTCGCTGTCCAAAATTAATGATATTACATAGTCTGATGTAGGGTTTTCCTCAATCAACTCTTTAGCCAATTTAACAGATTTCAAATTTTGATCTTTTAAATTCAAAGCATCTGCATCAAAATTTATTTTATTTATATTAAATGTTGAATAAATTAATATTAACGAAAATAGAATCAAAATAACTTTTCTTTTATTCAAAAAAAATTCTAACAATTTACCCGAGTTCTTTGATGAAACGAACTTATATTCTCTTTTATTAAAAATTATACATAGTAAACAGGGTAAAAACGTAATATTTACTACTAGACCTACAACAAGACCTATAGCTGAAATAATACCCAATTCTGATAACCCTATATAGTCTGTAGGTATAAAAGATAAAAACCCAATTATCGAAGGCACTGATGCAATTAAAAGTGTTTTTGAAATAACTGAAATATTTCTACTGTCTTTACAACTTAATAAATTCCTATTTTCATTGATTCTAGAACAAACTTGAATACCATAATCTACGGATAGCCCAATGAACAAGACTGCAAATGCAACGGAAATTAAATTCAATGAACCGATCACTATTGTTGTGATGCCTAAAGTAACTACTAAACCAATTATGATTGTAATTAGAATTGAAAGTAAAAGCAGTAAATTCCTAAAGGCAAACCACAGAAGTATTGCAACCAATATAAAACTTAATATCCCAGAGTATAATGCACCTGATGAAACAGAGCCAACCTCTTCAAAGTCTATTATTAATCCTCCAGTATAATCAATTTGAATTGAACTATCAAAATTAGATTTCAAATCTAATAAAAATTTGTAGACTTTCCTGAATCCATTTTTTTCAAGATAATCTTGATTAATTCCAAATAGTATAAAAGTTTCATTTTTTTGAGAGGATAATAAATTCATCCAATCGACATTTCTTTGTAATTTTAAAGACTTACTAAATGTCTGAAATACTTTAGTAAAATCATCTAATTCCTCTCTTGAGTCTGATCTTAAAGAAAGCTCTAATAATTTATTGAATCCTTGAAGTTTATCCTCATGATTATTGATCTGTGACAAAAAAGGCTGGTATTCATATAGTTTTTGAATTAATTGTTCTTTATCATTATCATTTAAAAATAAGAAAAAATTATTTTTAAAATTTTCATCTAAGTTTGGTGAATATACAAATGAAATTGCCTTATTTTTTTTTAATTGATAAATTAAATTTTGGCTATTGAGAATTAATTTATCCCCTTCTCGGCCAACTAGTCTGATCAAAATATTATTATTTAGAACTTTAAAAGATTCTTTTAATAATTTTTGATTTTTTTTGAACTCAAGTTTGTTACTTATTAGCGAATCAGTTGAAGTATTAATTTTAAGATTTTGAGTTATGAATATGATTGATGTTAAAGAAATAATTAGAAATATCAAAATAGTTGTCCTAGGCTTATTTAAGATAACATTTAAAAGAATATTCATGGTAATTTAGTATTTGAGTTATTATTTTTATAGTCTAGATTAGTTAAGTTTTTTATGGAAGTTTTAATAGATAAAATAATAGAGAAAGTTTCAGATAAAAAACTTAATAGAATAAAATATAAAGTTAAAAGATTAAAAACAATTTCAGGAAATATCCATGCGGTCATTGCAGATGTTAAAGATGAAAATTCCGAAATCTTAGTTGCATTATCAGTATTAGAAGATAAAAATAAATATAGGATATTATAATTATAAAGGAAGTTATGTTAAAAAAATTTACAAAATCTCTTATTTTTTTCATTATATTATTATCTTTTCATTCGTCTTATGCTCATGGCCCCTCTAGGCAAAAAGTTTCAGAGTCTATTGAAATAAATGGGACTTTGGAAGAAGTTTGGAAAATTGTTAGTAACTTCAAAAGTTTTAATTGGAACAAAAATATAAAAAATATTAAAGCCCAGGGGTCCAATGTAGGCTCAGAGAGAATACTAAATTTTAAATCTGGTGAGAGCGTTAAACAGAAATTAGAAAAAATTGATAAAAATAAGTATATGATAAGTTGGAGAATAATCGAAACTGATAATAAAGTTTTACCTGTCAATAGTTATTCAGCAAAAGTTTTTGTAAAGTCAGATGATAATAAAACTATTGTCCAATACAAAAGCGGTTTCTATAGAGGATTTATGGGAAATGATCCTCCATCTGAATTGAACGACGAAAATTCAAAAAAAAAGGTTCAAGCCTTCATTTCAGAAAATTTAAAAGGTCTCAAGGAAATTATTGAAAAAGATTAATTTGATTTCACTTTTGTCTCTGATTTTGAGTTTATTCACTTATTCTAACTCAAAAGAGTTGGCATTCATAACAAATCAAGAGAGTAATAAACTTGACGTAATAGATTTAACAACCCAAAAAAAAATCAAAGAAATAAGTGTTGGAAAGAGACCAGCTGGTATTTATATTGACAAACAATCAAATAAAATTTATGTTTCAAATCCCGAAAGCAATAATGTTTCAATTATTGATTTGATAGGTAATTCAAATAATTTTGTTAATGTAGGTTCAAGTCCTCTAGGAGTTGCAGTCAACTCCAAAGATGACAATTTATTTGTATCCAATTGGTATGATAATATAATTACTGTCGTAGATTTAAAAAAAAAAAAAATTATAAAAAAAATTAGTGTTGGTAATTCACCTGCAGGTATTTATTTTGATAATCAAATTAATAGACTTTTTGTTGCCAATAGAGAAAGTAATAACATCTCAGTTATAGATACAAACACTCTAAGCATAATAAAAAATGTGAAAGTTGAAAAAGCGCCTTTTGGAATTTACTCTGAGGACTATTTAAGTTATATCGTAGTAACAAATGTTCAATCAAATTCTATATCAATTATTGACAAATTTAAATTGGAGAGACTTCACAACATAAAAGTAAGAAAGTGGCCCTATTCTGCTATTCATAATAAAAAGAATAATCATCTTTATATCACAAATCAAAGAGACGACAGTATATCTGTAATAGATATGAACCAAAAAAAAAATGTTAAAACTTTATCAGAAATATGCGAATATCCTGAAGGTATTGATATTAGTTATATTCAAAATTTAATTGTTGTTGCGTGTTGGTTTGAAGATAATATTATTCTTATTGACTTAAATGATTTTAAAATATTAAAAAGAATTCAAACTTCTGGTGGGCCAAGAGCATTTGGGAAGTTTATTCTTGATAGCAAAAAATGAATGAAATAGAAATAAATAAACTTCAAAATATGGCTAATGCCATTCGAGCGCTCTCAATCGATGCCATTGAGAAGGCAAACTCAGGTCATCCAGGAATGCCTCTTGGCATGGCAGATGTTGCAACTGTACTATTCTCAAAATATCTTAAATTTGACCCTAATATGCCAAATTGGTTGAATAGAGATAGATTTGTTTTATCAGCTGGGCATGGTTCTATGTTACTGTATGCGATATCATACCTAGTTGGGTATAAAGATTGTAATCTACAACAAATTAAAAATTTCAGACAGCTTGGAAGCAAAACCGCAGGTCATCCTGAATACGGGTTATTAAAAAGTATTGAAACAACAACTGGTCCTCTTGGACAAGGTTTAGCAAATTGCGTGGGTATGGCATTAGCAGAGAAAATTTTAAATAAAAAATTTGGTAAAAATCTTATTGATCATAAAACGTGGGTTATAGTTGGTGATGGATGTTTAATGGAAGGTATTTCTCAAGAAGCAATTTCATTTGCTGGTCATAAAAATTTAAATAAACTTATAGTTCTTTTTGATGATAATAAAATTTCCATTGATGGTTCAACTGATATGACTTGTTCAGACAACCAAAAAAAAAGATTTGAAGCAAGTAATTGGGAAACTATCACAATTGATGGTCACAACTTTGATCAGATAGACAAAGCTATAAAAATTGCTTTAAAATCTAATAAACCTTCACTTATTTCTTGTAAAACTATTATCGGATTTGGTTCCCCGAATAAGTCTGGTAAAGAAAGTTCCCATGGTGCACCTCTGGGAAAGATTGAAACTGAGCTTACAAAAAAAAGACTTAATTGGTCAAGTAAAGAATTTATAATACCTAAAAAAATATTAAATGACTGGAGAAAAATAGGTGGCAAAGGCAAAAAGTTAAGAGAAAATTGGCATAAAAAACTCAATGCCTCTTCTCAAAAAAAAGAATTAATTAAACAAATGAAAAGAAATTGTATAAGTAGGTCAAATGAAACATCTATATTTTTAAAACAACTTATTAAAAACCAAAGTTTAGAAGCAACAAGAAAGTCGTCGCAGAAGACACTAGAATTTTTTAATAAAAAGATTATGAATCTATTAGGTGGTTCAGCAGATCTCACTGGTTCAAACTTAACAAAAGTTTCGACTTCTGAATTAACGGGAAAAAATCAAAATTATATCCACTATGGTGTGAGAGAACATTTAATGTCAGGAGCAATGAATGGTATTGCAGTTCATGGTGGTTTTATTCCATATGGTGGAACTTTTCTAGTTTTTTCTGATTACTGCAAGAATGCAATCAGACTATCAGCGATGATGAAACAACAGGTTATTTATGTTTTTACACATGATTCTATTGGATTAGGAGAAGATGGTCCTACTCATCAACCTATAGAACATTTAGCTGGGTTAAGAGCAATTCCTAATATAAATGTTTTTAGACCTTGTGATTCAATAGAAACATTTGAAGCTTGGGAGATTGCTTTAAACACTCAAACTACACCCTCAATTCTTGCTTTATCAAGACAAAATGTTCCTCTTGTGAGAGGAAACTTTAGAAAAAATCTTTCAATGAAGGGGGCGTATTTTTTAAATGAAAATAAAAAAGCAAGATTAACTCTTATTGCTAGTGGATCTGAAGTTTCATTAGCATTAGATGTACAAAGTATTTTAGAAAAAAAGAAAATTAAATCAAACTTAGTTTCCATGCCATGCGTTGAAATTTTTGAAAAACAAAATAAAAAATATAAGGAAAAGATATTAGGTAATAACCCAAGAGTTGTAATTGAAGCATCTTCTTCTCAAGGTTGGTATAAGTTTATAAATTCAAATGATATAATTTTTAGTATTGATGAATTTGGCGAATCAGGAAAAGCAGAGCATTTATTTAATCATTTTGGATTCACAAAAGAGAAAATCTCTAACAAAATTATTAAAAAATTTTTCACATGATTACTTTAAAAAAAAAATTCTCTGATTCTTACAACTTTGTATATAATAAAACAGTCATACTAAGAGTGGATCTTAATGTTCCAATTCAAGATGAGAAAATAGTCGACTCAACTAGGATAAAAAAAATATTACCTACAATTAAAAAGCTTTTAGAGCAAAGAGCTAAGATTATTCTTTTATCTCATTTCGGAAGGCCAGAAGGTAGTTGGAATAAAGATTTATCATTAATCACTGTGGCAAAAGAATTAGAAGTATTGATAGGAAAAAAGGTATTATTAGTTACAACTAATGTTAAAAAATTAAAAAAAGATGATATTGAGGAAAAATTTAAGAACGTAGATATTCTACTTTTAGAAAATATCAGATTTTACCCTGAAGAAGAAAAAAATGAGGATAAATTTGTAAAAAAAATATCATCTCTTGCAGATATCTTCATAAATGAATGTTTTTCATGCAGTCATAGAGACCATGCCTCAATATCTGGTATTCCAAAATATCTTCCATCTTTTCCAGGTAAACTTTTAGAACATGAAATCCAAAATTTAAAAAATCTTTTTCTTGTTCAAAATGAAACTGATGGTTTAGCAGTACTTGGTGGATCTAAAATTTCAACTAAGATTAAACTCTTAGAATTTTACGCAGGAAAGTTTTCTAAGGTACTAATTGGAGGGGCTATGGCAAATACTATTTGTTGTGCACAAGGTTATGAAATTGGAGTTTCTCTTTACGAAAAAAAAATGATTAAATTCTCAAATAAAATAATAGAAAAATTTGGCGATAAAATTTTACTACCACTTGATTTTATTGTGACTAATAAAAAAATGGATAGCCAACCTATTGCTAAAAATAAAGAAAATATTAGTAAAAACGATCTCATATTAGATATTGGACCTCAAACAAGAATGCTTTTTTATAATGAAATCTTAAAAACAAAAACTATCCTTTGGAATGGTCCTCTTGGTCTTTTTGAAAGAAAACCATATGATGAAGGTACCATCTTTGTTTTACAGGCAATTAGAGCCAATAAAATAAAAAATTTCTTTTCTGTAGCAGGAGGTGGTGATACAATATCAATATTAAATCAAGCAAGTTGTTTTGATGATTTTTCATTTGTTTCAACCGGTGGTGGCGCTTTTTTAGAGTTTATTCAGGGCGCACTAATGCCAGGTTTAACTAGCTTAAACGATTAAATTTTATGGATGACACAGTATTAAATCAAGTTGCAGTTAAACTCTCAGAAGCTCCTAAAGGTATCTTGGCTGCTGATGAAAGCACGAATACAATAACCAAAAGATTTAGTGACATAAATGTAGAATCATCTTTTGAAAATAGAAGAAAATATAGAGAGTTACTTTTTAAAACGAAGGAACTGAATAAATTTATTAGCGGTGTAATTCTATATGATGAAACAATTCGTCAATCAACTTCTGAAAATATTCCTTTTGGAAAGTTTTTAAATGAAATTGGAATAATGCCTGGAATTAAAGTTGACACTGGAGCCATTCCAATTTTTCCAAGTTCGCCTGAAAAAGTAACTGAAGGAATTGATGGTCTAGGTGAAAGATTAAAGGAATATAAAAACCTTGGGGCAGTTTTTACAAAATGGAGAGCAATAATAGACATAGATGAAAATAACAAAGTTCCATCAGATTATGCGATTGATTTAAACTCATTTAACTTAGCAAGATATGCAAGAATTGTTCAGAATCATGGGTTAGTTCCTATTGTTGAACCAGAGGTGCTTATGGACGGTTCACATGATATTAATAAATGCTATGAGGTAACTTCCAAAACACAGAGATCTCTTTTTAAGCATTTAAATAATCAGGAAGTTTCCCTTAATGGTATTTTATTAAAACCAAATATGGTTATTTCAGGTAAAAAATGCGCTAAACAAGCATCAATATCTGAAGTTGCATCGATGACAGTTAAATGTTTAAAAGAAAATGTCCCAGATGAGGTGCCAGGAATTGTTTTTCTTTCTGGGGGACAGTCAAACGAATTGGCAACAGAGCATCTCAACGAAATGAATAAATCTTACACGGACCTCCCATGGAACTTAAGTTTTTCTTACGGAAGAGCACTGCAACAACCTACTTTAGTTTCATGGCAAGGAAATGACCAAAATATTGCAAGTTCTCAAGAAGCTTTATATAAAAGAAGTAAATTAAATTCCAGCGCAACGAATGGTGAATATTCAAGAGACCTCGAGTAAATATAGTTATGACGAGTGATAAGGTGAAAATTGCACCATCTATCCTCTCTGCAGATTTTTCAAAGCTTGGCAAAGAAATCTATGATCTAGATAAAGCTGGTTGTGACTATATACATATCGATGTTATGGATGGTCACTTTGTTCCAAATATAACTATTGGAGCTAATGTAGTAAAATCTATAAGAAAATTTTCTGAGAAGATTTTTGATGTACACCTTATGATTGATCCAGTAAAGAAATATATTCCAGACTTTGTTAATGCAGGAGCAGATATTATTACAATCCATCATGAGATAAATGAAGATACTTTAGATTCAATATTGTTAGTCAAAAAATTAAAAAAGAAGGCCGGTATTTCAATAAAACCTGGAACACCCGCAAATATAGTTGAAAAGTACATAAATCATGTTGATTTAATATTAGTTATGACTGTAGAACCAGGTTTTGGTGGTCAAAAATTTATGATTGAACAATTAGAGAAAATCAAGCTTATAAAAAAAATGATAGGAAATAGAAAAATTGATATAGAAGTTGATGGAGGTATAGATTTAAATACTGCCAAATCATCAATTGAAGCAGGAGCTAATATTTTAGTTTCAGGTTCAACAATTTTTAAATGTCAATCTTATAAAAATATAATCAAAAAACTTAGGAATGTATGAAACTAAATTTAATAAAACTTTATACTTTATGTCTTATTTATTTTGGTCAAGTTTATGCACAAACACCAATTATTGTTGGTGCTCAAAAACCAGAATCTAGAGAAATCTCGGATATTATAGAACTTCCTGGAACTGTATTAGCCAATGAAAGCGTTAAGATAACTAGTGTAGTCTCTGAAAAAATAAAAAAAATAATATTTGAGGAGGGAAAATTTGTAAAAAAAAATGAATTACTTATTGAATTAATAGATGATGAGGAATACGCAACTCTCGCCCAAGTGAGAGCAGAACTCGAAGAAGCAAACATAAATTATGAAAGAGCACTTAAATTGTCTGAGAAGGGTAATATTTCAAAATCTATTCTAGATAATAGATTGATGAGTAAGAAAAAGTTATCAGGAAAAGTTCAAGAAATAATGGCAAAAATTGAAGATCATAAAATAAAAGCTCCCTTTGATGGTTATACTGGAATAAGAAATTTTAGTGAAGGATCATTTGTAAAACCTGGTGATGTAATAACAGAACTACATGATATCAAAACACTTAAAATTCAAGTTTATATACCTGAAAATTTTTCAAATAAAGTTAAACTAAATGATGTTTTTTTTTTAGACCCTGGAACAAATATTCCAAAAAATATAAGTGGGAATATTTATGTTATCGATCCTGTAATTGATAAAACATCAAGATCATTTAAAGTTTTAGGAAAAATAAAAAATAAAAATAACAAAATCAAACCAGGAATGATGGTAAATCTAAAAATGCCCTTAGAAAGTAGGATTTCATATGTTATCAGAGAAAATGCTATTATCAATAAAGATGATATTGCCTATGTTTATTTAGTAAATAATAAAAATCAAGTTACTAAAAAAAAAGTTAAAGTAGGTATCAAAGAAGATGGTATGATTGAAATTCTTGAGGGGCTTAAACCTAACGACAATGTTATTTATGAGGGAATAAACAAAATTAAAGAAGGTTCGGTGGTTAAACTAAAATGAATTTATCAGAGTTTTTTATTAAAAAACCAGTTTTTTGTTCTGTACTTTCAATTTTCCTAATAATTCTTGGTTTTCTATCTCTGAAGGAACTACCACTTCGACAATTTCCGGATATCGAAAGATCAGAAATAACAATTGATACATTATATCCTGGAGCTGCTTCTGAAATAATAGAAACAAAAATAACTGAAATTATTGAGGGTCAAATAAGTGGTATTGATGGAATTGAATCTATTTCTTCAGTAAGTAGAGACGGAAGATCGAAGATCACTATAGAGTTTAAAATTGATAAAGAAATAAATGAAGCAGCAAATGATGTAAGAGACGCTGTTGCAAGAATTTCAGACAATCTACCTAAAGATGCTGAAGTCCCTGAAATTTCAAAAATTGATTCAGATTCAAATGCTATTATGTGGCTAAATTTAACTTCTAATGATATTAGTCAACTTGAGCTTACTGATTATGCAGAAAGATTTTTAGTCGATAGACTTTCAGTTATTCCTGGTGTTGCAAAAGTAAGAATTTCTGGAGGTAAAAAAAAATCACTAAGAATCTGGGTTGATCCTATAAAACTATCTCAATATGAAATTTCTGTGAATGAAGTAGAACAAAAAATCTTAAGCGAAAATGTTGAAGTCCCTGCTGGGAGAATAGAATCTAAATATAGAGATTATACTGTAAAACTAGAGAGTGGATATACTAGTGTTAATGACTTTAAAAATTTAGTTATAAAAAAAGTTGATGATTTCTCCTTCGTTAGGTTAGGTGATGTTGCTAAAATTGAGTTAGGTCCCGAAGAAACACGGCAAATTTTCAGAGGAAATGCAGAGGAAATGATCGGACTTGGTATTTTAAAGCAAAAATCAGCAAATCTTATCGAGGTAACGGATAGGATCAAAGAAGAGTTTCATAGAATTCAAAAAGAACTTCCAGAAAATATTAAAATTTATCAAAGTTACGACACCTCTCTTTTTGTATCGGAGGCTCTTGAAGAAGTGATTTTTACCTTATGCTTTGCAATGCTCCTAGTTACAATAATAATTCTAATCTTTCTTAAAAATTTCAAAAGCACAATAATTCCTGTTGTAACCGTTCCTATTTCAATTTTATCGACATTTATTTTTCTTAATTTTTTTGGTTTTTCAATAAATTTAATAACCTTATTAGCTTTAGTATTATGTACTGGCTTAGTCATTGATGATTCAATAGTTATGTTAGAAAATATTCATAAAAAAATCGAAGCAGGTGAATCTAAATTTAATGCAGCAATTAACGGATCCAAGGAAGTATTATTCGCAATTATTTCAACTTCTATTGTACTTATAAGTATCTTTATGCCTATAATTTTTTTAGAAGGTGATACTGCAAAATTATTTTTGGAATTAGCAATAACAATTATTTCAGCTGTCTTTTTCTCAACGTTTATCTCTTTATCACTAACACCAATGCTATGTTCAAAATTATTAAATTTCTCTTCAAAGAAGAAACAATCTCGCATGATTGAAACAACTTATATAAATTTCTTAAAATTTCTTTTAAATAATAAGCTTTTCTACACAATTATTATTATCCCAATAATCCTTACATCTTTTTATCTTTATAAGACAATACCAAAAGAATTCGCTCCACAAGAGGATCGAGGTGTTTTTATTATGGTTATGGAATCCCCAGAGGGTACTACTTTTGAAAATACGGTTAACCAAATGCTTAAATTAGAAAATAAACTTATTAAATTCAATGAAAATAACGAAGCTAAAAGAATTCTTCTAAGAGTACCTAGAAGTTTTTCAGGAACAGAAAATTTTAGCGATGGACTGGGTATAATAGTACTAAATCATTGGGATTATAGAAGAAAAATTTGGGATATTATTGAAGAATTTAAAAATATCTCCAAAGATATCACAGATTCAAAAGTGATAATTTTTCCTCCAAGGGGTTTGGGTCAAAGAAGGTCAGGTCAACAACTACAATTTGTTATATCCGGTGATGAATATGAAAATATTAACGAAAATATGAAAATAATTTTAGAAGAATTAAAGCAAAATAAAAACTTTCTTTTCACAAGAATTGACTATAAAAAAAATAGACCACAATTTAAAATCAATATTGATAGAAATAAAGCATCCGACCTAAGAGTTTCAAATAATGAAATCGGTAGGACCCTTGAAATACTTCTTGCAGGTCGAAAAATCAATACTTTCATAGAAAATGGTGAGGAGTACTACGTTATAGTTCAAGCTAAAAAGGATAAAAGAAAAAATATAAGAGATATTGGAGTTTTTGAGGTGAAAACTGAAGATGGTAAATATATCAGACTAGATAATCTATTAGAGTTTAAAGAGGTAAATGAGGCTAAAGAGTTAAATAGGTATAATAAGATGAGATCAATTACATTGAGCGCAGGATTAAAAAAAGGTTATTCACTTGGGGAAGCAATAAATTACTTAGAGAGTGTGTCTAAAGAAAAATTTACGGGAAATTATAAAATTGATTTTAAAGGACAAAGTAAAGAATATAAGAAATCTATGAGTCAATTCTATTTTTTATTTTTAGTGTCAATCTTATTTGTTTACTTAGTTTTGTGTGCACAATTTGAAAGTTATAAATTTCCTTTTATAATAATGCTATCCGTTCCTTTAACATTAATAGCTCCATTAGCTGCAATATATTTCTTTAATAATTCCTTAAATATTTTTAGCCAAATAGGACTGATTATATTAACCGGAATTTCAGCTAAGAATGGAATCCTGATAGTTGAGTTTGCAAGGCAAATAAAAAGAAAAGGAGAAAATTCATATAATGCTCTTATAAATGCATGTAAGATGAGATTTAGACCAGTTGTAATGACAGGTTTTTCAACTGTTATCGGAATTATTCCACTAGTAATAGGTTCTGGTGCAGGTTATGAATCTAGGTTAACAATTGGTATAGTTTTGGTAACTGGTATAATTTTTTCAATTATATTAACCTTATTTGTAACACCTTTCTTCTTTAAAATAATAGATAAAGACTAGTCTTATATTTTATTTATAACTTGGAAGTTATTCTCACTAAAAAAATTCTCATCAATTTGAAATTCATCTAAACTTAGTGAATAATAATTATCAAACCAATCTCGTATATTTTTATGAATTTTAAAATCATAGTTTATCTCAAGACATTTTGTTGAAGTTTTATAATATTTTAAAACTTTTCCTTTTTTCACAATCTCTACTCCATTTTTAAAAACATATTCAGCATTTCTAAACATTTGATCAATAGGTTTATTTGGATCGTAAATAGATATATCAGCTACTGAGTTAGGCTTTAATGACCCTCTATCTTTTAAACCAAGTATCTTTGCTGGTGCAGCCCTCGTCATGATTGCAATTTCATAAAAACTGTAAGTTCTTTTAATAGATTTAAGATTACTTATTTCTTTGGCGAGAGGATTAATTCTATCAATTTCAGAATTTCTAAAATCTTTATCCATTAGTAATCTTATCAATTCCGGGTAGGAAGTAAATGGAGCTCCGTTAGGATGGTCTGTTGTTAAAAAAACTCTCCATGGATCTTTTATTAATAAAAAAAGTTCTAATCCAATTGTCCATTGAAGTGCATTTACAAAATTCTTTTCTTTATATTCATATGGAATAATACCTCCACCACCATCTTCAACTTCAG
The DNA here is from genome assembly GCA_902563305.1 of uncultured Alphaproteobacteria bacterium. Classification (GTDB taxonomy): domain Bacteria; phylum Pseudomonadota; class Alphaproteobacteria; order Methylaequorales; family Methylaequoraceae; genus Methylaequor. The sequence goes on along the minus strand of CACEWP010000002.1, from coordinate 108,170 downwards.
ATATGATCCATTTATTCGGATTAGCATTTGATTTTGCTTGATTTTGCTTCCAAATATCTGATGAGATTGTAATTGTCGGTTTAAACATAACTTGACCAATATCTACAGATATATTTCTATTTTTATTAACTTTTTCAGCTAGCTCTTGTGCACCTGATGAAAAGCCTTTCTTTCCTTTATTTCCATAACCATAAAATTGAATATGGGCTAAATGCATTCTCCTTCCCTGAGCTGCATCAATTGTATCTATAATTGACTTTACATTACCAGCCATACCCAAATTATTGCAATGGACATGAATTGGATGAGGTATATTGAGATTTTCATTTGCAATATTAAGTGATTCAAGAATCCTTCTTGAGCTTACTCCATATTCTGGGACTATATCGTCTAAACTGAATGATTCAGATTCTCCGGTAAATTTAAATAATTCTGTTCCTCCTGCATTTATCACTTTAAGACCTATACACTTCGCTGAATTTATATTCCATGCCACATAATCATCAATATAAGATTGACCTTTTTTTTTATTTAACGCATTGAGTAGAAAGTTATCATTACCAACTATTCCTAAACATCCTTTATCTATCATAGGAATTTTTTCAAGTTCTAGCTGAGTTAAAAAAGAGTTTATGGGTAAAACTGCAGGTTCAATTACAGTTGTAAAACCCATTTCTGCATATCTGTAACCAGTTCCCTCAGACGTCCACCTAGAATTAAAACTTGGAAGTATTTTTTTTCTAAAAAGATTATGCTCTAGAAAATTAGAATGGATCTCTGGGGATAACAACCTTGCATTATTAACATTGCCTCCTGCAATATGTGAATGAATATCAATAGCTCCTGCCATCACAATCATTCCGCTCGCATCATAGATGTTTTTAAATTTAGATACTTCAGAAGGAGATGGATTAATAATTAAACCATCTTCAACGTATATGTCTTGAATTTTTTCATTAATATTTTGTGTGGGGTCGTATAATATTCCATTTATGATTTTAAATTTCATTTTGCAATTTAAATTTTAAGTAGTATTAAATATATTACTTTAAATTTTTTTTTTAAATACAAAATAAATAAATGGTACATTTAAAAGGAAAGACAAAATTATGGATTCTAGTTCACCCAAAAATATAAAACTTGCACATCAAAATAAGGTAAGTAGGAAAGAGGCTGAAAAAGCGGTAGAGACATTAATCAAATGGGCTGGGGATGACCCAGAGAGAGAAGGATTAAGGGAAACTCCAAAAAGGGTTATAAATGCTTATGAAGAATTTTTTTCGGGATATAAGGAGTCAGCCGAAAAATACTTGTCAAAGACTTTTGAAGATGTTCAGGGTTATCAAGATATGGTTATGTTGAAAGATATTCCTTTCAACTCTCATTGCGAACATCATATGGTTCCAGTTATCGGAATAGCTCACATAGCATATATTCCAACTAAAAGAGTCGTTGGTATATCTAAATTAGCAAGGACTGTAGAAATATTCGCTAGAAGACTACAAACACAAGAAACGATGACCCAGCAAATCTCTGATGCTATTCAAAATTCAATGAAGCCTAAGGGTGTTGCTGTTTACATAAGAGCTATCCATCAGTGTATGACAACAAGAGGAGTTGAAAAACCAAACGTTTCTACAATCACTAATACCTTTTTGGGTGAATTCAAAACAAATTTAGAGATGCAAAAAAGATTTCTTAACTATATTTCAGATTAATGGTTGCGAAATTTAAAAAAAGAGAATCCGTTCAGGAAGTTGAAGAAGGTAAAATTTTACAACCAAAATTCGATGAAAAAAACTTAATCCCAGTTATCACAGTCGACAAATCAAACAATGAAGTTCTGATGCATGGATATATGAATGAAGAAGCGTTTAGACTATCTATGGAAACTAAAGAAGCTCACTACTGGTCAAGAAGCAGAAGATGCATATGGAGAAAAGGTGAAACAAGTGGATTAAAGCAAAAAATTAAAGAAATTAGTATAGACGATGATCAAGACTGTGTTATTTTTAAGGTAGACCTAGCCGGTCTAAAAGCAAGTTGCCACGTTGGATATAAATCTTGTTTTTACAGGAAATTATCTTCAAAAAACAGTAAATATATCGATGAACTAGAGTTCACAGAAAAGGAAAAGGTTTTTGATCCTAAAGATGTTTACGGTGACACTCCAAATCCAACGAAACTCTAGATTTCTGAAAGTCATTAACATTCATCAAGCTAGATATATGCTCACTTTTTTATATTTAAGTTAGTTGAAATTATAAAAGAGTATTGATAATCTAAATCAAAGAAACGTTTTATTAATTGGAGGAAAAAATGGACGCATCAATACTAAATTATACAGTAAATGATAATGTAGGAAAATTTCTTAATCAAACAAAGAAATTATATATAAATGGTGAATGGGTTGAATCAAAATCTGGAAAAACCTTTGATGTCGAAGACCCTGCAACTGGAAAAAAAATCTCAACTTGTTCTGCAGGAGATTCCAATGATATTGACGCAGCTGTTAAAGCCGCGAGAAAAGCTTTTGACTCTGGAATTTGGACTGATATGCCTAATAATGAAAAAGGGAAAATTATCTGGAAAATAGGTGAATTAATAGATAAACATAATGAAGAATTAGCTCAACTTGAATCGTTGGATAATGGAAAACCCGTTGCCGTAGCTGGCGCCGCTGACGTCCCGCTCTCATCAGACATTTTTAGGTACATGGCTGGTTGGGCTACTAAAATTGAAGGAAATACTATCCCTTACTCATGTTTATATACTCCAGGTGCTAAATATCATAGTTACACTCTAAGGGAACCTGTGGGAGTTTGCGGTCAGATAATACCATGGAATTTTCCTCTCTTAATGGCAGCATGGAAAATAGCGCCTGCATTAACTGCGGGTTGTACTATTGTAATGAAACCAGCAGAGCAAACTCCTCTTTCTGCACTGAGACTTATGGAAATTATCCATGAATCAGATCTTCTTCCTAAAGGTGTACTAAATATGGTTACTGGATTTGGTGAAGAAGCTGGGGCACCCTTGGCTGAACATCCCATGGTTGATAAAGTAGCTTTCACAGGTTCTACTGAGGTCGGTAAAATAATTACAAAAGCCGCAGCAGGAAACCTTAAAAAAGTATCCTTAGAACTTGGAGGAAAGTCACCAACAATAGTTTTTCCAGATGCTGATATTGATGCAGCCATTGCTGGAGCTGCGTCAGCAATTTTCTTCAATCACGGACAATGCTGTTGTGCAGGATCTAGATTATTTGCACATGAAAAAGTTTTTGATCGAGTTTCTGAGGGTATTGCTAAAATTGCAGAAAACATCAAAGTTGGACCTGGTATGGATACTTCAACCGAAATGGGTCCATTAGTATCAGATGAACAATTTAAAAAAGTTTCTGGATATATTGAATCAGGAAAATCTGAAGGCGGTGAGATAGTAGCAGGAGGAACATGTGATAATTCTTCAGGTGGTCACTTTGTTCATCCCACAGTTTTTGCAAAAACAAACGCTGATATGACTTTGGTTAAAGAGGAAATATTTGGACCTGTTGTTTGTGCTCAACCTTTTTCTGACGAAAGTCTAGAAAAGATTGCTGAAGAAGCAAATAATACAAACTTTGGTTTAGCAGCAAGTGTATGGACCAAAGATATAAGCACTGCACACAAGCTTGCAGCAAAAATTAGAGCTGGTACAGTTTGGATTAATTGTCATAATATCTTTGATGCATCCCTTCCATTCGGAGGATACAAAGAGTCGGGTTGGGGAAGAGAAATGGGACACGAAGTTCTAAAAAACTATACTGAAGTTAAAGCAGTTACAGTTAACCTTTAACACCTAATATTTAAGCCAAGCGTATTTACGTTTGGCTTACTTTTTGAAAGTTGATGTTTGTCTAGAGAAAAAAATTATAACCGATTCATTTTTTTGAATAAAATAATAGCATTCTCATTTTCACTCTTAGTACTTTTCTTTTATTTTTCTTTCATCCTAATTATTGGTTTCAAACCAGAATTATTTGGAATTCTAGTTGGTGACAGTTATATAACTGTAGGTATAGTTATCGGATTATTTGTCATAGTTTTTTCAATTTTCATAACATTTGTTTATACATTCATATCAAACAACTATCTTGACAAAATTAAAGATCAATTAAATAAATGATTTTGTTCCTAGCATTCTTTTCATTATTTCCTTTTCCAGTATTTTCTAGCACTGGTCAAAGTAATTATTTTGCTGCAATAATTTTTCTTATTTTTGTCATTATCACACTACTGATAACTTATTTTGCTTCAAAGAAAACAAATGTTAAAGAAAACTATTACGCTGCGGGTGGTAAAATATCTGGTTTCCAAAATGGACTGGCTATTGCTGGTGATTATATGTCAGCAGCTTCATTTTTAGGAATTTCCGGTTTAGTTTTTTATTCTGGATTTGACGGATTGATTTATTCAATTGGGTTTTTGGTTGGTTGGCCAATTATTTTATTTTTAATTTCTGAAAGATTAAAAAATTTAGGTAAATTTACATTTGCAGATATCACCTCTATAAGGTTAGAACAATCAAAAATTAGAATTTTATCATCAATTGGAACTTTAGTAACAATAACCCTATATCTTATAGCACAAATGGTAGGGGCTGGTTCGCTTATACAAATTTTATTTGGATTGAATTATGAAATTGCAGTATGGATTGTAGGTCTGCTGATGATAATTTATGTTAGCTTTGGAGGAATGATAGCAACCACTTGGGTTCAAATTATTAAAGCATTTTTATTAATTTTTGGAGCTTCAGTTTTGGCATTCCTTGTTTTTAAAGAATTTTCGTTTAGCCTAAGTAATTTGTTGTATGAAGCAGTATCTGTTCATGAAAGCAAGATGGAAATACTCTTTCCAGGAAAACTTATCAGTGATCCAATATCTGCAATATCTCTTGGCATAGCATTGATTTTAGGTACTGCTGGTTTGCCGCATATTTTAATGAGATTTTTTACAGTACCAGACGCAAAGAGTGCCAGAATATCTGCTTTATATGCTACAACATTTATAGGATACTTTTATATTTTGACTTTTGTCATAGGCTTTGGTGCAATAGTTTTTCTATCGCAAAACCCTCTTTATCTTGATGATACTGGTAAATTATTAGGTTCTAATAACATGGCTGCTATTCATCTGTCACACTCGATAGGAGGGGAAATTTTTCTAGGATTTATATCTGCAGTGGCGTTTGCAACAATATTAGCAGTTGTTTCCGGTCTTACTCTTGCTGGAGCATCTGCAATTGGTAGAGATTTATTCGTTTATGTTATTAAAAAAGGTAAGGCAAATGAAAAAGAGGAATTAAAGGTGTCGAAATTTTCTAGTGTTTTTATTGGTCTATTAGCTATCTTTCTTGGAATTTTTTTTGAAGGACAGAATGTTGCTTTCATGGTAGGTCTAGCATTTGCTGTGGCAGCAAGCACAAATTTTCCAATACTTTTCCTGACGATATCATGGAAAAATTTAACAACTAATGGGGCTTATTACGGAGGGTTAATTGGTTTGGTTGCAACTATAACTTTAGTGGTATTAGGGCCAACAATATGGGTGGAAGTTTTTGGATTTCAAAATGCAATTTTTCCATACAAATATCCAGCCATTTTTACTGTAAGTATTTCATTTATTGCAATATTTGTAATTTCTATTTCTGATAAAAAGACAAACAAATTTGAAAATTTGGAAAAATTTAATAAACTTACAAGAAAAGCATATTTAGGGAAATTATAGATTGTTATTCTTGAATATTAATGAACCAAGTCCGAACGAAATAAGACAATGGATGAAAATCAATGATCTCACCATTCAAAGCGCATCGGAGACTTTAGGTATAAGTAAAAGACAATATGCTAGGATTCTATCAGGGGAATCAAAAGCTAAAAGAATTCATGCGTTAGCAATGCAAATGGTTTGGCTAATTAATGAAAATAAAAAAAAAATTATAGATGAAAATTTGAACGATAAGATTTCAAAAAAAACTGTAAAAATCCCAATTAAATAAAGCTAGTCTTTATAAAGAAGAAAGTTCATTCTTTTATTCTCATATCTTAGTTTTTTAATTATGTCTAAAATTAATCCAGAAAAAAAACTTAGAAAACTTAACATCATCAAAAAACCAGCGAGAATAGCCGAAGGTATTTTCTCAACCAATCCTGTCAGATAAAAATCACGAATAACTGGTATACCAATTAGTAAGGAGAAAATAAGAAAAGAAAGGCTAAAAATACTAAAAAAGAATAAAGGTTTTTCATCTTTAATAAGAATCAAGATTAATTTTAAGATTTTAATACCATCTTTTACCGTACTTAGTTTACTATACGAACCCTCACTTCTTGCACTATAGAAACAATCATATTCATAAACTGACATCCTTTGCTCAAGCGCATGAATAGTTAATTCAGCTTCAATTTCGAATTCTTGAGAATAAAGTGGAAAAGTTTTTACAAATCTTTTTGTAAAAATTCTTAATCCAGAAAATATATCAGTTATATCTTTACCGAAAAAAAGATTAACAAAGTTCGAAAAAAATTTATTTCCAATAACATGTCCCTTTCTATATGCAGAAGAGTCTTTGTGAATCCTTTTCCCTATAAGCATATCATAGTTAAATTTTGTCATTAATTTAACCATATCGTCAAGTTTTGATACATCGTAAGTATTATCTCCATCAATCATTATAAAATAGTCAGCTTCAATTTGATCTGAAAACATACGTCTGACAACATTACCCTTCCCTTTTTTGTCTACGTGACGAACTTCAGCACCTTTTTTAAGCGCGACATTCACTGAATTATCATCTGAGCCATTATCATAAACTATTATTCTACATCTTGGAATTTTTGACTTTATATTCTGAATAACATGTGGAAGACCTTTCTCTTCGTTAAGACAAGGTATTTGAACGACTATGGTTTTCTTACTCATTTAGATATAAATAAGAATTTACGATTAGTTTCATCAAATGAAGAAAACTTAAAGCCAAGTTCATTGAATTCCTCGAACTTCTTTAATGAGTTAACTTTATTAGAGATAATAAACTTTGCCATTTCTCCTCTTAACTTTTTAATCATCATACCAATACCAGAAATCTTGCCTTTTTTAATTTTTTTAAAATCAAAATTTATCAATTCACATTTTACTTTTGCAAAATCTAATACAGAATAATATTCTTCTGATGCAAGATTGAATAAAAATGTTGATTCAGAGTTTTTAATTTCTTCATTTAATTTAGCTGTAATTTTTTCCTTCCAGAAATCATACAAACTACTCCCCAGGATCTTACTAATTTTAGTTCCCATTTCTAATCTATAAGGTTCGATTATATCATAAGGTCTCAAAATACCATATAGTCCTGATAAAATTCTAAGATTTATTTGAGCATATTCTAAGTCAGACTCATTTAGTGATCTTATAGAAAGACCATTAAAAGTGTCACCTGAAAAAATAAAAGCAGCTGGTTTTCTAATATTATTCTTTGAATTAAAAATCTCAAATCTTTCAAAATTCAGCTTTGCTAAAGATTCACTGACATTCATTAGAGACTTTATCTCTTTAAAATTTAATAATTTAATTTTGTTAATGATTTGTTTGGTTTGAGAGCCAAAGAATGGAGAGGACTGTTGAAAATTAAAAGCTTCATTTTTCAAATTAAGATTTTTAGAAGGTGAAATAATAATCATAATTATATGATATAATACAATTTGAATTAATTTAAATATATTATTTCATCATAGCCCATTGTCCACTTTTTTCTCTACATGCAGTCCTGAAAGAATTGCTAGACTTATTACCTTTTACATAAATATTTTCAATTAGTCTACACTCAGGTGATCCAAAATAACCTTTAATTTTAATTACACCCTTATTGCCACTTTTAGGATTTCTCCAATACCCTGAATTTACAGAAGAATTATTATCATTAATCTCAAGAACTCTCAAAGTTTCTTCTTTAAAAAAGTAGTAATCATCTTGATTTATAAAATCAATTAAATAACTTCCAACTATAGCACCTAAAGTTGAACCAACAGTTGTTGATAATAGGTCACCATCTCCAAGTTGGTATCCAAAATAACCCCCAACAGCAGTTGAGGTAGTTTTCATAACAGCTGATTTGTCAATACTACCGTTGGAAGAGCAGGAAGTTATAAAAAGAACAATTAGTAAAATTAAGATTTTTTTTGTATTACTTATCAAAATATCTCTCCACCAGTGAATTTCTATTATTAAAATTTAGAATTGAGTTATCAAAATTATTATTATTTTTCATTTCAATAACTTCAGGAGAATATCTCCTATCCATTATATTCTGTCTCAAGTCATTAAAATAGTTAATTTCGTCGACTTTTTGGTTTACTGCAATTATGTTGGCAGAATGCTTATCTAATAAAAACTTTTTTTTGTATGCAAGAGGTGATAAATTTTTAAATGTATTAGGTGTAAAACCAAATGGCTCTAAAAAACCAGTATCATGAAGATTCTTAAGAACATAACCAATGGAACCCGTCAGTGTTGCATATTGAAGAGTATAACTAAGGCTTCTAGTTTTTGAATTCTCTATCCCAGCAGCCCCTTCACTCCCAAACACCTCGCTAAAAGTATTACTTTTTAGAGGGAGACAAAAAAGTAAAAAAGAAAGAAATATCGATAATTTTATCATCATGGTAATAAACGACTTGTTGATAGTTTGTTTAGTTTTTCTAAAAATTTTCTAATTCTTCAATTAAAAGTAATTGCTGGTTTATCGGTAATCCACTAAAGCGACTTGAAGAAATACTCCTTCTTTTGTCATCATAAAACTTTCTAATGACATCCTTTTTAAGTTTGTAATCATTAGTATATTCTAATGATGAGTCAAAGTATTGATCTGCAACGTATGCTGAACCTATCCCAACAAGAGCAAATTCAAAAAGATTTAGAGATTCTACTTTTTTTAAAGAAAAAGAACAAAAAACAATAAATGAAATTAATAAGCAGCTTTTTTTAATCATAATACTGACGTTATTTTATGTTAATAATTCAATTATCTATAAATAATAGCATTTTTCAACTTATTTTCAAAAACCATACTGCCAACCAATAGTCAGTCTAAAAGTTTCTTTCATCTGAAGACCCTCATACCTCTGATATAAAGGAATAATTCCCTCAATTCCAAGCCTATGGTTTTTTAAAAAATTATTGTGATTGATTAAATTTACTCCCAATCCTAGGTTCATTTTTTGATGACCTTGATTGTATGAATCCATTGAAGGGCTCATTCTTGGGTTCATTTCATTATCTGATCCATTCATTTTCTCTCTGTAATCATAATTAATTTTTGCTGAAGTACTTACATTATTAGCCCAGCGTACTGAGGACCAAATAGTCGCATTATAATTATCACCATAATTATAGTCCTTTGAATTTTTTCCAGAAGAGGTTTTATAGATAAATTGCTGACCAATCTTAAATCTTCCTATACTATTCACATTATTAATAAAAAAATATGGGTCAAAAGAACCTGATCCATTTTGCATTGCATACCCCAATCTAGCGTCACTGGATACAGGAGTTGCGTCTCTTTTATCTATACTACCAGTGGGTAAGCTTAGTCCAATCCCGAAATGAGTTTTTGTAGAAATACCATTATACAACTTTATTAAACCAGATACTCTTGTATCTCCAATCCCAGAAGAATTAACATCAAACCTTGCACTACCTGCCATTGGCATTCTTTGTTGTGTCATTTCTTTTTCCAAGTAACTTGTCATTATCATCAAAGTCAATTGATCAGATGGAGCATACATTGCTCCAAACATGTGCATATCCATTTTCATCGAAATAGGACTATTCATATATACGCCAGAACCATTTGAAGCTGAGTTTGGTCTTGAGGTAACTTCATCTATTCTTAGATTTTTAGTTCCGTTCATAATATTATTCATTTTCATATGACCGAATCTATAAGAAAACATTACTTCTCCTTTTTTATGTATGTGATCACCCATTAAAGAAATGGGGCCGTGACTATCAGCCATATGTAATTCATCAGAATATAATTTACTGACTACTGAGAATAACAGTACAACTAACAAAATTAGTGACTTAAACATTATTTTTTCCTTTCAAAATTTATTATTAGACTTTTAAGAAAAAATAATTGCTGGCGGGGAATTTGATTTTGGATCTATTAATTTACTTTTGTGATTTAAATAAATTACAAATTTTTCTTCAAGATTGAAAAAAGTAGCTTTAAATACTATTGCGTTAATAGACGTTGGGTCATTATCTACACAACAAAACTCGTAACAAGTATAATTTGAATTTTTGTCATCTTCAGAGGTACATATATTATTTTTATCTACAATTTGATTACTATTAACTAAAACAAAATTAAAACTTATAAAAAGAATTGTTGTTAGAAAAATTTTAATCAAATCTATACAATTTTTTTTTATCATTTTACACTAATTAGATTCTAAAGATTTAAATTTTAAAGTGAACCTTTGAATTTTTTTTATATTCAAAAAAATACGTCCATCCATAAATTGACACTAACGTATAGTTATTTCTCATAAAATATTGATAAATCTGATTTTTTTCCGGAGGACATTGAGTATCATGAATTTCAATTGAAATTAATTTAGGACTATATTTTTTTATACTAAATCCCTTCAATACATTGATTTCATAACCTTCAACATCAATATTTAAATAATCAATTACTTTAACATTATTTTCAATTAGTATTTGATTGAGAGTCTTTTGTTCTATTACTCTTATTTCTGGTTCTTTATTAACACTTTTAAATGTATGTTTTTTAAAGTCTTCATCAACTGTATTCATTGTGCAATTTTCATAAAAAATAAATGAATTTACTTTTTTTTCTACTGGACCAACAGCAATATTTAGGTTTACATCATCTTTTCTAAAAAATTTATAGAGTTTTATGCAACGCTCGGATATATCGCAATTTAAACCTTTCCATCCTTTTTTATAAAGAGAGTAGGTCAGCGAATTAATCTTGGGCTGATTGCACCCAATATCTAAATAAAAACCTTTACGAACCCCAGAAAAGTAGTTATTTACAAATAAATCCTCTCCAAAACAATCTGAGTATGTTTTAATAGGATTATGAAAATAGTTTTGAATGATATTGAAAAAATAAGTACTTTTTAAAGATTTTCTTAACTTTTTAAAGTAACTCATTTTTTATCTCCCATGTACGAATTAAGCTAACTATTTCATGGTAGCGGAGGAGGGACTTGAACCCCCGACACGCGGATTATGATTCCGCTGCTCTAACCACCTGAGCTACTCCGCCAAATATTAAGAAATACAGTTTATAAAACATTAGTACTTTTTATGAATTAATATGGTTTGAATGTTAATGGAAAATTTACTAGTTTCAAGAGGTCGACAAATTTCTTTGAGGGTATTTTTAGGATAAAATGATAACTCGTGCTACATTCGTAGCACGAGTTAATCACATATTTACTTAGCAGTTGCAGTAATTTTGTAGATTTCTCCTTCATCTACTGCAGCGTATAGAGCTCCGTCAGGACCAAGACGAAGTCCTCTGAATCTCTTTGTTAAGCCAGTTGGCATATGAATTACGCTTTTGATTGACTGACCATCTTTGGCAATATCAACAACGTCAATTCTCATACCTGAAGGTGTTCCACCGAAACCAATACCCATGATTCCAACAGCCATTCTACCTTCCCAGTAACCCCAGTTACTACCTTTTAAGAATGCGGCAGAACCAGTACCTTGAGATAGACCATTGTTGTTCCATGCTGGTGGCATTAGATCACTGAAACGTGTGTCACTCATAGGCATGAACTGAGCACGTTTTGCAGGAAGCATACCTTCTTTTTGATTAGGCATGTAACCACAATACTTATCTGGACAATCACCACGACCACCGACATTTGGACGAGGATCCCATCCACCATTACCACCATTTACTAGTGCAGTAATTTCGTCATTCTGCCATGGGCCATGTTCTGCAGTAAATGCTCTTCCATCACTAGGACGGAAGTCTATACCTTGAACATTTCTGTGTCCATAAGTGTACATACGTTTGTCAAAACCTCTTGGAGGTTTGTTACCTGGGTGAGCTTTACCATCAGTATCGATTCTCAGTACATTACCACCTAATAACTTTGGTGATTGTGGTACTACGCCTCTATGACGGTCACCAGTAGTTGCCCAAAGATAACCTTCAGGACCGAAACGTAATCTGTTACCATTGTGTGCACCTGGACCACCGAATGGATGATTAGATTCAAAAGGCTTATATTGAATATCTTTTACAATATCAACACGATTTGAAACGCTTTTCATGTCTTTACTTACTTCCATTCTCATGATGATGTTTCCATCACATTTTTCGAAGTTAGTCTTACATCCGCTGCCATGATATTTGTCAGAGGTTGAAGCAACATAAATCCTACGATTTTTCTTAAAATTAGGATCTACAGCTACACCCATCATACCAGCTTGGCCTGAGCAGAAAAGGTCATCGTTTGAACTTGCATAACCTTTTGCGCCTTTCATTCCAGCTAGCGCGTGAACAGCACCAGAGCTTGTTTTTACTGATAAACCTTTACATTTTTCAGTGTAAAACATGTCACCACCACCAGTGAATGCCATATCCCATGGGTTTTCTAAACCATTCATGATAGACATTGCACTAATATTTGGGGTATTCATTGTATCAGCATGACTTGGTGAAGCCAAAAGGGCTGCAGTAGCTACAACCGCTGCTGATAAAAGTTTAGATTTATTAATCATTAAATAATCTCCCTTTATTATTAATGTTAAATGTTATTATTTTTGCGCATTTAAGTACGCAGCTAAATTCGCGATTTCTACATCTGACAAAGGTTGTGCCATCATAATCATAAGATCAGAATTTGGTCCAATTTTAGTGCCGGCTCTGTAAGTTTTGAGCCTATCAATGAGATATGAAACTTCTTTACCCTTTATTTTAGGATAACTAGCCAATCCCATTCCACCAGGACCATGACAATTACCACAGTTTTGGGCATATCTTGCCTTCCCTGCTTCAATATCGCCACTAAAAGCGTCGTTTGAAATAAAAAAAGATAAGCATATTATTCCAAATAGTACGACTTTCATAATCTTCCTCCAAAGACAGTAAAACGAAAAAAGACTCGATTTACAGATAAGTTTGTACAAATGCAAAACGCAAATATATAGATAATATAGGGTTGAATAACAATTCTTGCAACCAAATAAATCTTAATAAATTAATTGACAAAACTTTTAAAAATTAATAGAGGAATTGATTAACTATAATGTATTTTTACTTAGATTTTAGTTCGCTTGATGTTATCCAACCTCCACCTATCATTTTTTTATAATCATTATAAAAAACACAAGCTTGACCAGGAGCAACACCAAATTCAGGTTCCTCTAGCTTAACCACACCATTTTTTAAATCATCTTTATTTAGTTCAACTTTTGCTGAAATTAATCTTTGACCAGAGCGTATTTTTATTAATGCATCGAATTCATAATTCGTTTGTTTTTTTGTAAAAAAATTTAATTCTTTAAGATAAATTGAATATTTTTTAAGTCTGTTTTTTGGACCAACTGTTATTTGGTTTTTTGTTTTATCAATTTTAATTACATAAAAAGGGTTACGATCTTTTTGACCTTTAATACCACCAATACCTATCCCCTTTCTTTGACCGATCGTATAGTTGATTATTCCTGTATGTTTACCTATAACTTCACCTTCAAGGTTAATTATATCGCCAGTAAAACTTGACGTTTTATCTATCTTTTTAACAAAATCTCGATAATTACCATCTGGAATAAAACAAATGTCCTGACTGTCAGGTTTCTTAGCATTAGAAAGGCCAAATTTAAAAGCCAGTTCTCTTATATAGTCTTTTGAAAAACCTCCCAACGGAAATCTTAGAGTTTTCAATTGATCTTGTGTTGTTGCAAATAGAAAATAACTTTGATCTTTTAATCCATCGTCAGCTTGATAAAGATTTACATCTTCGCCATTTTCCAACCTTTTTACGTAGTGACCAGTAGCTAGAACATTACTTTTAAGCAGTTTTGTAAAATTAATCAGATCAGTAAACTTTACTGTTTGGTTACATAAAATGCATGGAATTGGTGTATTGCCCTCAATATAACTATTAACAAACTTGTCTATTACAGATTCTTTAAACTTTTCTTTATAATCTATTACATAATGCTTAATATTAAGACTCTTTGCTACCATTCTCGCGTCAGCTATGTCAATTCCTGAACAACATGTTTTTGGATTTTTTTTATTTGAGCCTTCATATAATTTCATGGTGACACCGATGACATCGTATCCAATATTTTTTAAAAGAGCTGCTGTCACTGACGAATCAACTCCACCTGACATTGCAACAACAATTTTACTTCCAATATCAGGAAGATTATTGTCTGCAATAAATTTTTGTACGTTAATCTCTTTCATCAATCCATGCCATTTGGATAGCTTCAAGAATTTTTTCGTTAGAATTTTCAGGATCATCCTCAAACTCATCCAACCCCATAATCCAAGTATGAAGATCTGTAAATCTTAAATTTACATTATCTTTATCCGGATATTTCTCCTCCAAAAGAATAGCTATATCTATTGTATCAGTCCATTTTAATTTCATTATTCAACATTCATATTTCTAGTTCCTGAGGGTATTCTTACTTTCATACCTTCAAGCTTGTCATTAATTATAATTTGACAACCAAGTCGTGAAGTATGAGTTAATCCAAAAGCTAGATCAAGCATATCTTCCTCTTCTTCGGAGGGTTCTGGTAAATTATCAAAAAAATTTTTTTCAACTATTATATGGCAGGTAGAACAAGCTAAGGAACCTTCACAGGCTCCTTCTAGATCAATTCCATTATTATGTGCAACTTCAAGCAATGAAAGGCCATTTTCGGCTTCGATAGTTTTTTCATCTCCGTTAGGTTCTATAAAAATAATTTTTGTCATTTTTTACTCTATTTCTTCAACATCCCTTCCAACCACCTCAGAAAAGTCTTTTTCAATTCTTTTCTGGGCAAAAGACTCTGTTGACTTGTTAAGGTCATCTACTCTTTGGTTAATTATATCACAATCATCAGTTTTAATAGATTCTTTTAACATAGCTACTTTTTCATTGATAATTTTAATATCATTTTTTGAGCATAGTAATTCAATATCTTTTTTAACTGCATCAATTTCATTTAAGAAACTTTGTGCTTTTATTTTCGCCTCTATTATCATCCTTTGATGTATATCATCTTTTGCATTCTCAATACTACTTTCTACTATTTTTCTCATTTCATTTAGATTAAGTTCATCATTAGTTTTTACAGAGAGCTTATTCTCAACACCAGTTTCTTCATCGGATGCTGTTACAAAGAGAATTCCATCTGCATCTAGAGAAAACATTACTTTTATTCTGGGTATACCAGCTGGTTTGGGTTGAATATTAGATAAAACAAATTCTCCAAGTTTTCTATTATTCACTGAAGTTTCTCTTTCACCTTGAAGTATAAGAAACTTTAATGCAGTCTGTCCATTCTCATAGGTAGTAAAAATTTGTTCCTTAATAGCTGGTATAGTTGTATTTCTAGATATAATTTTTTCCATCAAACCTCCCATGGTTTCAATTCCAAGAGAAAGTGGAGTTACATCTAAAAGCACATTATCAGAGCCATTTAAAAGTTCATATCCATGCAGAGCTGCCCCCTTTGAAACAACAAGGTCAGGGTTTACATCATCAAAGATTTTTGTTTTAAAATTTTCTTTAATTTTATTTGAAATACATTTTATTCTAGATGAACCACCAACTAATACAAAACCATTTACTTTATCTATTTGAATATCAACTTCATTAAGCAATTCTGATGAAATCTTAATGGTTCTATCAATAAGCTTTTCAATAGATTTATTAAAATCTTCAATATTAATTTTAATTTTTTTAACACAATCATTTACCTCTAGTTCTTCTTCAAAAGATTGAGAATTTGTAAGTTTTTCTTTAAATAATTTTGATTTTTTTACTAATTTTAACTTCTCCTTTTCATTTAAATCGTCAAAATTAATTCCAAAGGAATTATTTATCAACCATTTTGCATATAAATTATCAAGATCATCGCCCCCAAGATTTGGATCTCCACTTGTTCCAAGTACTTTAAATATGCCATCTGATAATTTCAGTAATGAGACATCAAATGTCCCCCCCCCTAAATCATAAACAAAAAAAATACCTTTCTTCTTTTTTTCAAGTCCATAAGCAAAAGCAGCAGCTGTTGGTTCGTTAATCAGTCTTCTTACTCTTAAACCTGCCATAAATGCTGCTCTCATTATTCCAGATCTTGCCTTTTCATCAAAATATGCTGGAACAGTAATCACACAATCAAAAATATTATGATTGAGATTTTTTTCGCATAAATTTTTTAAATAAATAAAAAAATCTTTTGATACTTCTATTGATGAAATTTTATTTTTATTTTCATCTTCAAATTTTTTTTTTTCAAAATCTCTTGTAAAATCTCTCTTTACTGAAAAAATTGAATTGTAATAGCTTTCATTTTTAATAATCTGATTTCCAAATCTTTTGATTTTTGTATCATATAAAATTAAGGTTGGTATAAGACTTTTCCCGTTCTCATCTGTAATAAAATGAAGTTTATTATTAACTTTTACTGAACAAACTGAATTTGTTGTTCCAAAATCAATTCCCAAACAAATTTTTGAACTATTATTGGAAGACAATGGTTCTTTTATTTTTATTAAATTCATAAGTGCTTTTTAAAATCAAATCTAATTTTTTCTAGATATGATAACTTGATATTTAACTTATTGGCAATCTCATAGTTTTTATTTTTGAATGATCTTGATAATTCATTTGTTGTTTCACTAATTCTTATATCTAGTTTTTCAATTGAGCTCTTTTTTTTTTCATAATTTTCAGCCTCTAGAAATTCATTCTGAATTTCCATTATTTCCTCTAAAACTTCAGGATCATTAAATGATCTATCTTCTAAATGAGAGTTAAATCCATTTAATTTTAATAAAGTAGTGGCCCTAGATGTTGAATTATTTAATTTTTGAAATGCTTCATTAATCATAGAGGATAATAATGTTGAATATTTTATTTCTTTGTCTGAAAGTTGTGAAAATTTATCTGGATGAAACAACTGCTGCAGTTTTAAATAAGCGTTTTCAAGTTCTTCTAAATCTAAATCAAATTTTTCTGATACACCCAATAACTTAAACTCATCGAGTTGCTTAGGAGGTTGAATTTTATTACATTTTGGGCATAAAAAAATATTTTGCGGTAAAGTATTTTGACAATTCCAACAAATGGAGTTAACAGACATAATCCAACGTCAGACGTGAAAAGACTCACCGCAACCACATCTACCTTTTTCGTTAGGGTTAATAAATTTAAAACCTGATTCTAGCACTCCCTCTTCGTAATCCATTGTCGTTCCAAGAAGGAATAAAGTAGCTTTTGGGTCAATATAAATCTTTATGTCTTCTACATTTAGGACTTCATCTTTTTCGTCCGGAGTGTCTACGAATTCCATGCTATAAGACAATCCAGAGCAACCTTTAGTTTCTATGGCAAGCTTGATACCATGTGAGCTCTTATCTCTGGAAGATAAAAGTTTTTTAATATGATTAACAGCATTGCTGGTAACAGTAATCATTATCTTTCTTAATAGTATCTATCTGTTTTTTCTATTCTTCTTTTTATAATCTTCTATCGCAGCTTTTATTGCATCTTCAGCGAGGATAGAACAGTGTATTTTTACAGGTGGCAGAGCAAGATGATTTGCTATCTCAGTATTTTTAATTGAGTGAGCTTCATCTAAGTTTTTACCTTTAACCCATTCTGTAATTAGAGAGCTCGATGCAATTGCAGAACCACATCCGAAGGTTTTGAACTTGGCGTCTTCAATAACTCCTTTTTTATTGACCTTTATTTGAAGTTTCATAACATCACCGCATGCTGGAGCTCCAACAAGACCAGTTCCAACCTCTTCTGACTCCTTGTCCATTGATCCAACGTTTTTAGGGTTTTCGTAATGATCTAAAAGTTCTTTACTGTAAGCCATAATTGTATTTCCTTTCTAAGTACTAATGATGTGCCCATTTTATTTTACTAATATCAACGCCTTCTTGAGCCATTTCCCAAAGTGGACTAAGCTCTCTGAGTCGCAAGACTTCGTTAATAATAGTCTTAGTAGCATATCTTACCTCATTTTCGGTAGTAAATCTACCAAATCCTATTCTCAAGCTTGTATGTGCTAATTCCTCTTCAACACCCAATGCTTTGAGAACGTAAGAAGGCTCTAAAGATGCTGATGTGCAAGCAGATCCAGAGGAAACTGCAAGATTCTTAATTCCCATCATAAGAGACTCACCTTCGACATATGCGAAACTTAAATTGAGATTGCCAGGGACCCTAGATTTTTCAGAACCATTTAAGTAAACATCAGGACATGCTTTTCTAATACCATCAAGCATCATTTTTTTAAATTTTTGTAATATTTTATTCTCTTTGTCCATCTCATTAAGGTATATGTGGCAGGCTTCACCCAATCCAACGCACAATGCAGGAGATAGGGTTCCTGACCTCATACCTCTTTCTTGACCGCCACCACTAATCATAGATGATATTCTTACTCGAGGTTTACGCCTAATATACAGTGCTCCGACGCCTTTAGGCGCATAAATTTTGTGCCCCGATATACTCATTAAATCGATATTCATTTTGTCAACGTCTAACTTTATTTTACCTACAGCCTGTGCACAGTCAGTGTGAAAAAAAATATCCCTTGATCTACAGATTTTTCCAATTTCCTCTAAAGGTTGAATAACTCCGATTTCATTGTGTACACCCATTATTGAAACAATCAATGTTTTATCAGTAATTGCATTTTTCAATTCTTCCAAATTAATTAGACCGTCACTTTGGACTGGTAGATAGGTGACATCAAATCCCCTCCCTGATAAGTGTCTACATGATTCAAGAACACATTTATGTTCAGTTACACATGTTATAATATGATTTTTTTTATCTCCATAAAACTCTGAAACTCCCTTAAGAGCTAAATTATTAGATTCTGTTGCACCAGAGGTGAAAATAATCTCTTTTGGATTGGCTCCAATTATTTGAGCCACTCTTTCTCGAGCAATTTCAACACCTTCTTCAGCTTCCCAACCAAATGAGTGGTTTCTAGAGTGAGGATTTCCATAGATCTCGGCAAAATAAGGCATCATTTTTTTCAACACTCTGGGATCAACGGGAGTGGTTGCCTGATAATCAAAATATATATTTTTCATTTTATTCATACTCATGTCCTATATTTAGTAAATTATTTTTAACTTTTCCACATTTTCCTTAATAAAAATTACTATTTTTCTCTTCTTGATTTTGATTTATTACCTGTTTCTATCGAAATTGTCTCTGCTTTTGGAAGTTTTATTGTTGTATCAATATGTTTTCTCATGTCGTCAAGTTTTTGATTAAGCAAATGAATTTCAGCAAAAAGAGCCTGAATGCTTTTTTTATTTGGGTCATCTATGATTCCCTCTGACATTCCATATGGATTAAACGACTCATCAATATTTTTTGATTCTACTTTTCTAGCCGGTACTCCTACATAAGTTATATTTTCAGGAACATCTTTCAAAACTACTGCATTAGCTCCAATTCTAGAGTTTTTTCCAATAGTAACTGGACCAAGAATTTGAGCTCCAGACCCAACAATTACATTATCATTAATTGTTGGATGTCTTTTTATATTTCTCTGTGAATCAGAATCAACTGAAGGTGCTAGACCACCTAGAGTTGATTGTTGATAAATAGTAACATTTTTTCCAATTACCGTAGTTTCCCCTATTACAAGACCTGCCCCATGGTCAATGAAAAAGCCTTCATCAATTTTTGCAGCGGGATGGATTTCTATAGATGTTATAATTCTTGAAATATTGCTCAAGAATCTAGCTAGAAACTTCAATCTAAGTCTCCAAAACAGATTACAAACTCTATGTAAAAATGTTGCGTGAAAGCCAGAATAAGTGAAAAAAATTTCAAAAAAATGTCTTGCAGCTGGGTCTCTTTTCATTGCAGCTTTAAGGTCAGAATAAACCAAGCTTAATAAATTTTTTGACATAATTAATATTTTGTATTATATACTCAATCATAATTATTATATCCTACCAATCTAGTCAAGTATAAATGCCAGAAATCCTACTTAACGGACCAATCGGAAGACTCGAAGCCCGTTACACACACAATAATAAAAACAATTCACCCTCAGTCTTAATACTCCATGCTCACCCTGGTCATGGGGGTAATATGAATAATCCATTATCACTAAAATTACATAAGTTTTTCTCTGATCTAGGTTTCTCAAGTCTGAGATTTAATTTTAGAGGAGTTGGAAGATCAGATGGAGAACATGATGGTAGTGAAGGTGAGTTAGCTGATTCCGCTATTGCATTAGATTGGTTACAAAATCAAAATCAAGAATCCAATCAATATTGGGTTTGTGGTATTTCATTTGGTGCTTGGGTAGGAATGCAATTGTTAATGCGAAGGCCTGAAATTCCAAAATTTGTTCTTATAAGTCCACCTGTTGGAAAGTATGATTTTAATTTCCTAGCTCCCTGTCCAGCCTCAGGATTAGTTATATCGGCTGAAAAAGATAATTTGGTGGACAATAACGATGTATTTGAAGCTGTTAAAAAGTTAAATAAGCAAAAATCAATTGAAGTAAAACACGAGTTGGTCAAGTCAGCAGATCATTTTTTCTCCAACAATGAACAAAAAGTCATAGAGAAAGTTAAAAAATACATTGAATCGAATTAATCTGGATTGTAAATAATTCCGGATAGTGAACTTCTTAAACATCCTGTAGTTTGAGGAAATGTCGAAGGTAAATTTTTCAAAGTTCTTACTGAAATATAAGCAAAAGCCTGAGATTCAATAAAAAAAGGATCAAAATCAAACTTTTTTGTAGTAAAAACTCTTTCTTTACCCAAAAAGTTCTTAATATCTTGCATTAAGACAACATTGTGAACCCCTCCTCCACAAAAAATCCATTTATCAATATTACATTTCATCTTTGATTTTAGATAAAACATCAGATAAGCGGTAAAGTAAGTTAAAGTTCTTAGTACATCAAATTTATTTAAAGAGTTTCTATCAATGAAGTCCTCCAATCTAAAAGATGAACTGTCAAATGAAATAGGAAATGATTTAACTAGAAAACTTTTTTTTGCCCATCTTTTAATTAAATCATTAATCACTTTACCTCTTGATGACATTTCACCATTATTATCATAACTGACTTTAAAATTTAGATTACAGTATTCATCAATCAATTTGTTTCCTGGTCCAATATCTGAAGCTACAACTTTTCGCTTTCCCTTTAAAAAAGTAAAATTTGATATTCCACCTATATTAATTACCATTATTTTTTTATTTTTTTCGGAAAAAAGATTTTGATGAAATATTGGAACTAATGGTGCACCTTGCCCTCCTTCTTTAATATCGTTATCTCTAAAATTTGAAATGATTAATTTATTAAGTTTTTTTGAAAGTATTTTTGCGTCTCCTAATTGAATAGAAACCCCCTGATCAGGTTTATGAAAAACAGTATTTCCATGAATTCCAATTACATCTATTAGGTCAATTCTAATGGAATTTTTAGATAAAAATTTTGTAATTAATTTATAAATATATTCCGTAAAGATTTTATTAAAGTTTATAAACTCCTCTGACTTAAGAATAAGCTTAAAATTTGAGCCATTGATGTTTTTTATTAATTTTTTAATGCTTTCTTTAAAATTTTGATTAAATTTATAATAATCATTTACAGGATTTTTTATGTTGTTTTTACCATCTGTTTTAATTATAGAAAAATCCAACCCATCCAACGAAGTTCCACTCATGATTCCTAAGGAACAATATTCTTTTTTTTTCATTATTAATATTATAACCTAATTTATATTCCTATGTTAAAAGATTTTTATGATACAGTTGAAGAAAGAGGTTTTTTACATCAAGCAACAGATAGTATTGGTATAAGAAAACTTCTATCCAAAACCACGAGTGGTTATATAGGTTTTGACTGCACCTCAGATAGCCTTCATGTTGGTTCACTTCTTCCATTAATGCTTCTTAGGCTTTTTCAAAAATGTGGTCATAAACCAATTATTTTAGTTGGCGGTGGCACCACACTAATTGGTGATCCATCTGGAAAAGATGAAACAAGAAAAATACTTAAAAAAAGTGACATTGATTCTAATAAAAAAAAATTAAAAAATATTTTCAAAAAGTTTCTATCTTTTGACGAATCAAAAGAAAATTGTGCTGTAGTTGTAGATAACTACGAATGGTTAAGTAAACTTAATTTAATTTCGTTTCTCAGAGATATAGGTAGTAAATTCTCCATCAATAAAATGTTAAGCCTGGAGTCCATAAAGCAACGACTTGGTAGAGAACAACATCTAAGTTTCTTAGAATTTAATTATTCATTATTTCAAGCATATGATTTTTTGATTCTAAATCAAAAATATAATTGCAAAATCCAATTCGGTGGTTCTGACCAGTGGGGTAATATTGTTTCAGGGATAGACCTAGTAAAGAAAGAAAAAAACTCTCAAGTTTACGGTCTTACAGCTCCTTTGGTAACTACATCCTCAGGGAAAAAAATGGGAAAGACAGCAGAAGGAGCAGTTTGGATAGATGAATCAAAATTTTCTGTAACTAATTTTTGGCAATACTGGAGAAATACGTCAGATGAAGACGTAATAAAATTTCTCAAGCTCTTCACAGAGATTGAAATGAGTGAAATAAAAAAATTTAAGCAATTTACAGGATCAGAACTTAACAAACTAAAAGTCCTTTTAGCAAATGAGGTAACAACTTTATGTCACGGACTAGAAAAATCTAAAAGAATTGAAATGGAATCAAATAATATTCGTAAATCTGATCAAATTGATTCCGAAGTAATTAATAAATGTGAAAATAAGATTTTGTTAAAATCAGAAAAAATAAAAAAAGGATTAACTATAAAACAAGTATTAGTAGATCTTAAATTATCTCAATCTAACGGAGAATCAAAAAGACTAATACAACAGGGAGCGGTAAAAATCAATCAAACAACAATTGACAATAAAGATGCTCTTTTACATGAGGAATATTTAATAAAACATCCTGCTAAAAAAGAATGTTACTATCTAATAATTTTTGTCGGAAAAAAAAAATATGGTGTAATTGAGTTAATCCCCTAAAAAGTTTTTAATTATATTAGGAACGAATACAGATATTGGATTGTAAAAAATTTCGTATTCTCCATCAATTTTTTCGACTTTAAATTTTGCACCTATCAAACCATCTTCAGGTGATCCTGCTGTAACAATGTCTCCAACTATAGGAAATTTTGTAATTAAGGTGTTTATAGTATAAGCAGGTATAATAGAACCATTCATAAGAAAATAATCATTGTTTAGACCCACAACACTATCGAATTGAATCCCTAGTTCACTTCCTTTAAGAAGACTATCTACAATTTTCAACTTTTCATTCTCCAACTTATAACTCGCATTAAAATTATTAAAAATAATTCCTCCATCTTTAAGTTTTTGGGCAAATCCATCTAAAGAAAATATACTGAAAAAATTCGCGAGAAAAGGTGCATCAAAAAAAACTATATTCTTTCCAGCAATAGCTCCATTATAATTCTTTGAATCATTTTTTTTTACACCTTCAATTTTCAAACTTCCTTGATTTATATTAAAATCTAAATCTAAAATTTTTAGCAACCCAGGTATATAATTTGATTCTAAAACAAATTTTTTTCCACCTTCGTAATCATTAATATCTAATTTATGGAAATCATCTTCTCCAATTAAATTTATAAACATTTCTTCAAACACGCCATATGATTTTTTTAAACTAATTTTAGAGTCTGAAAAACTCATTCCACCAATATTTAGATTATCTAATATGACATCTAATTCAACGTCGTTATCATCTAATTCACTTTCTTTAAAAATATCAAGAGATTTTAAAGTTAACTTTCTTCCTTTAATCTTAAAGTTATTTGAATCACTAAAATATTTTAAAGTAAAATCTTGTAGGGGTGACTTAAAATTCTGAATATCTAATTCTATAATATCCTCTTTAGTGAAAAATGAGTTTATTTCGATATTAAGATCATTGGCTTTTATATCAAAAAAACCAGACAATGACTTATCATAAGGTCTAATAAGAAATCTTAATTTTCCATTTTTTAAATCCAAATCTGGGCCAAGAAAATCAGATTTAATTTTTATATTACTTAGATCACCAATTCCCTCAAATTTTGATAACCCATTATCTCCCTCATTAATTAAAAAAGATATTTCGGCTTCACCATCAAGTTTTATATCACTATCTGGAAAAAGAAAATCGATAACGTAAGGTTCTAAAATATACTTACCATTAATTTCATCATTAAACTTTTTATTTGACTGTGATTGCAAACCACTAAACTCTACCTGCGAATCAAAGAGTTTTCCATTTCCGTTATATGAGACTTTTTCATTATCTATTTGAATGTTTAAATTAAAATTATCTATACTAAAATCGTTAAAGATTTCATTAAAGATTGCATTTTTAATAAGAACATTTGAACTATATTCGATATCCTCAGCAGGAAGATCCAATAGTAGTGGAAATTTTAAATTTAGATCAATTAGACTATCACCATCAATATTTGTCAGCTTTGAAAAACTTTTTTTATTTATCGGTGACGTGTTAAGATAATCAATAACATTTTCATTAGTACCAATAATTTTTAATTTTACATCTGCTTTTTCATAATCACTGTCTAAGTCAAATAAACTAATTGTAGCATCTGTAATTTCTAAACTATTTGATATACCAGATTTGACTGTAAAATTTATCTCAGTATCTTTAATGATTGCATCACCTCTAATATCTTCAATTAATGGCATTGATTCCATATATCTAATTTTAGTTTGATTAAAGTTAAATTTTCCTTTTAAGTTACTAAAAGATATTTGATTATTGGTCTTAGATAATTCAGAACTTACAAATAAATTTGAAATAAACCCCGAAGAGTTTTCTTTCATCCAATAATAAACCGATTCATTTAATTCATCTGGCCAAATTGTTAGTAATTCTTTTACATTGATTCTATCGACATCTAAAAGTATTTGAGAAGTTTGGTTTTTATTGAAATTCAGTCTAAATACTAACTTTAGGTTGGAATTGATATGCTTTAAATCTAAGATAATATCAATAATTTCACCATTCATTTCTCCATATATAGGAGAATTATTAAATACTAACTTTTCACTACCAGCAAAAGTTGGATAGTTAAGGCTACCATCAAGTTTTAAATTAAAAACCATTTCTTCAACTAACCTTTCTTCAGAAAATGTAATTTTTGATGAACCAGACAAAGATAAGTTTTCCAAAGAAATTGAGTTCACATCTATTAGATATTTAATAAAATCGAAGTTAAACGTTTCAAATTGGAGGGAAATGTTATTTTTATCATTACTTTTATAAAAACTCATTAATAAAAAATTTTTGAGAGACTTTTGTTCTATAATTGAAAAATTGGATTCACTATTTTTATAATTAAAGTCTATCAAATAATTTTTAGTGTTTTGATCATTAATTTTTAATTTAAATTTTGCATTGACAACCTGTATATCACTGAATTTTTTTAACAAATTAAAATTTGACTCCAATTTAGAAAGAATGCTGAAGTTATCAGTCCCATTTTCGGTTTTTTCAGGTATCTCATATTCTATTTCACTATCAAATATTTTTATTGATGTGTCAAAAATCTTATTTTTGAATGTCACATCAAAACCAATTAAAATACTTGGAAAAAAAGAATTTTCATAAATAACATTTTCAATTAATAATTCAAAATTCTTAGACACTTTATTAAAACTTAAGAAAACATCTCCAACTTCTTTGATATTTAGCTTTTTAAAAATTCTACTTTCTCGATCAAAATAGTCTAAAAAATTTATTTTTACGGGTTTAAGAGAAATTAAAAAAATAAAACCAGATATAAGTGTAAAAAAAATTAAAAAAATTAATGATATAATGTAAGATATTTTAATTTTTTTTTTAAATTTCATAATACTTTATTTAATATATCTTACATGATAGAAAACTATAGAAAAAATTGATTTAAAATGAAATTAGGTGACAAATTAAAAAATGTAGATTTTATAATTGATGATTCCTTGATTATATCTTCTAAAGATTTATTAGGAAAAAAGGTTGTAGTTTATTTTTATCCAAAAGATGATACACCTGGTTGTACCAAAGAAGCGATTGCATTTACTGATCATTATGAAAAATTTCAAAAGCAGAATACAATAATAATTGGCGTGTCAAAAGATACCGCAGACAAACATAAAAAATTCATCAATAAGTATAACTTAAAAATACAACTTGCTACTGACGAAGATTTAAAATTGTGTAAGACTTTCAATGTTTGGGTTGAAAAATCAATGTATGGTAAAAAGTATATGGGTATTGAAAGATCTACTTTTTTATTTGATGAGAATTTAATTCTTATTAAGGATTGGAGAAAAGTAAAGGTCAGTGGACACGCCGAAGAAGTTTTAGATTTTGTTATTAATTAAGTTTAATCAATTGACTCTCTAAAAATAAATCAATTTTGCCATTTAAAACAGAGCTTGCATCAGGAATTTGTTTTTTTGTACGATGATCTTTAACCATGGTATAAGGCTGTAGTATATAGGATCTTATTTGATTTCCCCAACCAATCTCTCCTTTTTGAGATCTGTTTTTTTTGCTTTCCTCCTCTTCTTTAGCGATCTGTTTTTCATAAAGTTTAGATTTAAGCATTTCCAATGCTAAAGATTTATTTCTATGCTGGGATCTACTACTTTGACATTGAACGATAATCTTTAATGGAATGTGTGTTATTCTTATTGCGCTATCAGTTTTATTTACATGTTGCCCCCCTGCTCCAGATGCTCTAAAAGTGTCAATTTTGAGATCTTTATCGTTGATTTTTATATCTATATTATTAGCAATTTCTGGATAACAAAATACGGATGCAAAACTTGTGTGTCTTCTTGACTGAGAATCAAATGGAGAAATTCTTACAAGTCTATGAACTCCATTTTCATGTTTTAACCATCCATAGGAGTTTTCTCCGCATATCTTAAATGTTATCGATTTGTAACCTGCTTCCTCTCCAATATTTTGATCTATTAAATCAATTTTAAAACCCTTTGAATCACTCCACCTTGAATACATTCTAAATAAAATTGCAACCCAGTCTTGAGATTCAATTCCACCAGCGCCTGAGTTTATTTCGACTAAAGCGTTATTTGAATCGGCTTTTCCGATCATCAATGTTTCGAGATATAATTTATTTAAATTTTTCTCAATATTCTTTAATTCAAAATTAAGTTCTGCAATTAAATTTTCATCATTACTCTGCTCTGATAGGGTTAATAATTCTTTTGTATCTTCAAAGTTTTTGGAATTATTTTCTATAGAATCAATAAAATTAACAAGATAGTTTTTTCTTTTCATATCTTGATTTAAAAGTTCGTGATTTCCCCAGTTTTCTTGCTTTTGAAGTCTTAAATTAATTGAATCAAGTTCAACATTAAGATTTTTCTTTTCAAACGAACCCCCTTAGGTTTTTCAACAAACCTTGCAATTTAGTTAATAGATCTGAATTATCATAGCTCATCAATAAAAACCTCTCAAATCTAAAGACTCTTCATTGTTATCATCCTTTACTTCAAAATCAAAATTAAAGTTATTTTTAAATGCTTCTGTTATGTAATCAGAATTACTTGGTTTTCCAGATACAAGGTCAATATTTATAAATTTTATTTCTTCTGGAATTACAAAAGGTTTGGGGTTGTAAGATTTATAGAGTTTTTTCATTAAATCATAGAAAATAGGAGCGGCTACTTTAGAACCTGTTTCAAATCTACCCAAAGATTTCGGAACGTCGTAACCTACAAATACTCCAACAGTAATTTCAGAGTTAAAACCAATAAACCATGCATCTTGATTGTCATTTGTTGTGCCGGTCTTTCCTGCAACCTGGAAATCAAAATCATTTATATTTTTGGCAGTACCTCTTTCAATAACGCCCATAAGAAATGAGGTCATTTGATATGCTGACTCTTGAGAAAAAACATTTTTTTTATTATTTTTGATTTTAGGAATAGCTAAATTATTAATTTTTGAGGTTTCGATATCAGTGGTATACTCCAGATTACAATCAATACATTTTCTCACATCGCCTTTATACAAAAATTTGCCATTATTGTCATAAATAGCGTCAATGATAATTGGATCTACTCTGATTCCTCCATTAGCTAACGTTGAATATGCTGAAGTAATTTTTATGAGAGAACTTTCAAGAGAACCAAGAGAGCTAGATATCAAATAAGGAAACTTATCATAAATACCCAAATCCATTGAAATTTTTGCAATTTTTTCTAAACCAATCCTATCAGAAAGTCTGACTGTCATTAAGTTTCTAGATTTTTCAATACCCAATCGAAGAGTACTTAATCCATAAAATTTATCACCATAGTTTGTAGGTCTCCAAATACCATCCTTTGAATAATCATCGATCACGAAAGGTGCATCAAGTACTTTACTTACAGGTGAATAACCATTTTCAAGTGCAGCAATATAAACAACTGGTTTAAAAGAAGATCCTAACTGTCTTTTAGCTTGAGTCACTCTATTAAATGAAGAGCTTGAATCATAACCTCCAACCATAGCCAGAATTCTTCCGGTATTATTTTCTAATACAACAAGTCCTCCATTTACCTCTGGTATTTGACTAAGATTATATTCTTTGATTTTCTTATCAAATTCCAGCACAATGATATCTCCTAACTTAAATTTTTTTTTTATTTGAAATTTTTTTTCTTTTATCAGGGTCATGTTTTCATATTTTAATTGAATTTTCTTATTAGTACTCAATAAAACGTTAATACTGTCTTCTCGAACTTTTGTCACAATTCCTAGATTTTTATTAAAAAGACCTTCAGGTTTTTTAAAATTTTTAATACTCTTTAAAAAATCTTTTTTTTTTTTTAAATTTGTAATGGGACCTACCCAACCTTTCCTCTTAGAAAATTCATTAATCCCTTTTTTAAATGATTCCTCTGCTTGTAACTGAATATCTTCATCCAAACTAGTCATTATTGTCATTCCACTATCATAAAGCTTACTTTCATTAAACATTGAGATTATTTCCCTCCTAACTTCTTCTTTAAAGAAAGAGGCTTTATTATTTAATATTTTTTTACTTTTAGATAATTTAATTGGTTTATTAATTTTTGAATCATACTCATCAACTTTTATGAAATTTTCATCTAACAATCTTTTAAGGACCCAATTTCTTCTTTTCATTGCTTTTATTGGATTTTTATAGGGATTATACGTCGATGGAGCTTTGGGTAAAGCAGCAAGCATTGCCATTTCATCTAAGTCCAAATCTGATAAAGATTTATTAAAATAATTAAGTGACGCTGATCTAATGCCATATGAACCGCCACCAAGATAAATTTCATTTAGATAAAGTTCCATAATTTGCTCTTTTTCTAAAACTTTTTCCATTCTTAATGCTAAAATTATCTCTTTTATTTTTCTTGTATAGGAAATCTCATTAGTTAATAAGAAATTTTTTGCCACTTGCTGAGTAATAGTAGAGGCTCCTTCAAGTCTCTTATTACTAAAGGTTTTTAATATATTTTTTATAAAAGCTCTAAAAATTCCTTTTGCATCTATTCCTATATGGTTAAAAAAGTTAACGTCCTCAGATACTAAAAAACAATTAATTAATTCGGTGGGAATTTCTTCATATCTTGCAAATATTCTATTTTCATTTGAATAGTCCTCTAAAAAATTACCATTTGAAGTAAATATCTTAGAGACTAGCCTAGGTTGGTAGTATGATAGTTTATCAAAATTAGGAAGATCCTTTCCAAACATATAGACTATAAAAATCATAATTAGAAAAAATGAAATAATTCCAATTAAAAATAACATAAAGACGTTTCTTAAATATCTGATCATATTAAAATTTTACTCATTATTTTTATCTTGCCAATCAAAATAGTTTATAACAGCACTTACAATTTTGTCAGCTAATTTTCTTTGATATTTCTCTGTTATCAATAATCTTGAATCTTTTTTATTTGAAAGATATCCCATTTCTAGTAAGACAGAGGGAATATTCAACGATTTTAACACAGCAAAGCCGGCTGAGCGATGAGTTCTTTGTAAAAGATTCAAATCATTTTTAAACGAATTTATCAAAAATTTAACTAATAAACTGGATTGGTTTAAAGTATCCCTTTTTGTTAAATCCAACAAGATTGAGGTCACTTCAGAAGTCTCATCAGATAAATCAATACCATCAATAAGATCTGACCTATTTTCTCTTCTGGCCAAAGCAGCTGCTTCCTTATCTGATGCCCTTTCAGAGAGGGTGTAAAGAGATATTCCTCTAGCTCTTCTATTTCTATTATAATCTGCGTGTAAGGATATAAATATATCAGCATTGTTTTCTTTAGCAATTTTTGTTCTACTGCGTAATTTTAAAAAAATATCTTTTTTTCTGGTTAAAACTACTCTGTAATTGGTATTTTTCTCAAATCTTTCCTTTAGAAGGATACCTACTTTAAGTGTAATATTCTTTTCTAAATTTTTGAAAATACCAACTGCCCCAGAATCTTTTCCTCCATGACCAGGATCAATTATTACAGTTTTTCTCTTTTTCTTTTTTAAACTATAGTCAATTACAATTCTAGAATGAACATTCTTTTTTTTTTTTAAGAGATAAATATTAGTTGAAAAAATAGTCTTATTAAAGTTTAGTTGTAAATTATTGGATTTTTTATCATAAGTTATTGATTGCAAATTATTTAAAGTTTTAAAATTTTTAGAAATCTTAATTGGTTTTTTAAAAATTATATCAATTTTTTTACTATAGACTTTATGATCAAATGAAGCATCTTCTATTAAATCAAGGACAATTCTATTTTTTTCACCGTTAGAACCGAATCTTAAATTTACTAATTCGTTAGAATATGCTTGATTGAAATATATAATTAAAAGAAATATGAGTTTAAGAGAATAAATCAATTTAAAAAATAATTAGTTATACTAGATATAGTGTTTTTTTTTTGAAAAAAATCAATATGTTCGATGATTTTTTTCTTTTTATTGTATATTATAATACAAGTTAAAAAAGAATTATAAGGAAAATGAAAATGAAGAAGAAAATGTTAATTGATGCAACTCAGAAAAATATTCTAAGAGTGGCAATGATTGAAAATAATAATTTGATAGATTATGAGTCAGAAAAAATAAAAAATGAGAGAATCAAAGGAAATATTTATTTAGCGAAAATTGTAAGGGTTGAGCCATCTCTTCAAGCCGCTTTCGTTGATTACGGAGGAAATAAGCATGGATTTCTTGCATATAACGAAATCCATCCAGATTACTTCAAGATTCCAACTGCCGATAAAAAAAAGCTTCTTCAGCAAGAGTTGGAAGCATCAAAAACAATTTCAATAGATGAGGAGGATGAAGGGTTTTCAGAAACCAATCTCATTGATAAAGAATTAACTAATAAAAATAAACAAAATGAATTAACTGAGCAAAAAGGCTTTTTGTCCAAGGTTTATGATTTTTTTAATTATAAACCAATTGACGAACTTCCAAATCAAAGAATCAGGAGGAAGAAGAGATTTAAACAACCGCAAAAACAAGCCCAAGTTATTTTTCATAGGAAATATAGTATCCAAGAAGTTATAAAGAGTAATCAAGTCATTTTAATTCAGGTAGTAAAAGAAGAAAGAGGTAATAAAGGTGCAGCAGTTACAACTAGATTATCCTTAGCTGGTAAGTATTGTGTATTAATGCCTAATACTAATAAAGGTGGAGGTATTTCAAGAAAAATTGAAGATATAAAACTGAGGAAAAAACTGAAAGATACTCTTAATAAGCTTAATATCAAAAAAGGTATGGGTGTAATTATAAGAACCGCAGGTCAAATAATGGGAATAAAAGAAATTAAAAGAGATTATAATTCCTTAATTAAACTATGGTCAGAAATTACTTCAAAAACAATAAAATCTAACGCACCATGCCTAATTCATGAAGAAGACAATATTATCAAGAGGTGTCTGAGAGATTATTTTGACTCTACGTATGATGAAATAATTGTTAATGAAAAAAATACATTAAAAAGATCTAAAGAAATTATAAAACAATTCATGCCAAGTTCTTTAAAAAACATAAACTTATATAATGATAAAAAACCATTATTTTCTCGATTTGGACTTGAAAAGAAAATTATTGGAATAAATAATCCTACAGTTAATTTAAAATCCGGAGGGTATCTTGTTATAAATCAAACAGAGGCCCTTGTTGCGATAGATATTAACTCTGGAAAATTTACCAAACAAAGAAATATTGAGGATACAGCATTTAAGACAAATATGGAGGCTGCAGAGGAAATAAGTAAACAACTTAAAATTAGGGACTTAGCAGGTTTAATTGTTATTGATTTTATTGATATGCTTGACAGAGGACATAACATAAAAGTAGAAAAAAAACTTAAAGAATGCATAAGAGATGATAGAGCTAGGATACAAGTTGGGAGAATAAGTAATTTTGGATTAATGGAGCTTTCTAGACAAAGGCTTAAAGTAACAACTGATACAGTAATGTCCTCAAGATGTCACACATGTAACGGGTATGGTAGTATTACTTCGAATGATTTTTTATATGAACAATTAATTAAAGTTTGCAATGAATTTTCATTAAACGCTATCTATAAAAATATCTTCCTGCTAGCTGGCTCAAAATTATCAAAAGTGATGTTAGAAAATATTAAAAAAATAAAAAAGCCAATTCTTTCAAAGAAAGTTTCAATTACTCATTTCCCGAATTTAAGTGAAAATGAATTTTTAATATGTTCAGCAACAGAAATTTTATACAAGAGTTGTCATGAAAAAAGCAAAATAGATAATTTTACTGATTATTTAAAAATTCCTAAAGAGAATTTAGCACAAAAAGAAACACCTAACGTAGAACCTAATAATGATTTACAGAAAAAAAGAGTGAGTTATAGAGCAAAAGCAAATGATTTAGAAAATAATGATAATGAGGGAAAAAGGGAAACCAAATCAGATACAGCCCAAAAAAACAAAATGAAGCCTGTTAAGGTTTTACCAGAGGACAATAGTAAAATTGAAAAGAGGCAGGGTTGGTGGAATCAATAATTTTTTTTAAACCAATCATAAAGTATTTCAGTTGCTTCTAAAACTATATCTTGTTTTGATGAAAAAGATAATCTGACAGTACTTTTCCCATTTTTTTTGTCAAAATCTATGCCTGGAGTAAGAACTACTCCTGTCTCATGCATTAATTTATTGACAAACTCAAAAGAATCTAAATTAGTTTTCTTAATATCTATATAAAAATAAAATGATCCCTCAGGTTTGTTAAAATCTATAACCGGTATTTTATTCAATATTTGATCAACCTGATTTCTAGTAGATTGGTATATTTTAACTAAGTCATTTAATTCTTTCAAACATTCAAATACTTTTAGAGCTGAATATTGTGCTATATTCCCTGAAGAAATAAAGAGATTTTGTGAAAGTTTTAAAAAATTGTCTCTAAGCGGTTTTGGGATTATTACCCAACCTAATCTCCAACCTGGCATACAAAAATATTTTGAAAAACTATTTACGACGATTGTCTGTTTTCCAAAATTTAGCATTGAATAGGTTTTTTTTTCATATTCTATACCATGATAAATTTCATCAGATATTAAAATTACATTATTCTTTCTACAATGTTCATAAATGAAACGTAGTTCATTTTTTGAATACTTTTGACCATTTGGATTATTAGGATTAGAAATTATCAAGCCATCAACTTTTTCTCTGGAAATTAAATATGGATCAATCTTATCAATTGATTTTTTATTGGGAAAAATCTCCACAACTTCAATGTTTAGACATTTAAGAATATTTCTATATGCCGGATAAACTGGATTAAATATTGCAACTCTCGAACCTGGTTCAAAACACACCAAAAAAGTCAATAAGAAAGCACCAGAGGATCCAGTGGTAACAAAAATTTGGTCATCCTTAATTTTTAAACTATAGCGTGAATTATAATAATCTGCTATTTTCTTTCTAAGTATCTCAATTCCGTTTGAAGGAGTATAACCAGGTAATTTTAAGTTCGAGAGCCTCGAAGACTCTCTTAATACTTTAAGAGGTGTTGCGGGTTGAGGTTCACCTAATTCTAGATGAAAGATTTTCTTTCCATTGGCTTCAAGTTTATTAGCACTGTATAGTAGATCCATTACATAAAATGAATCTATGTTTGATCTATCAGCTGGAAAATATGTTTTATTTATCATGAAAAAATATAAAAATAAATTAAACTAATTTTCATGAGAATACTAATAACTTTTGCATTAATTATTTTTTCTTCTTCAATAAAGGCAAATTCAATAAATGTAATAAGAGACGCGGAAATTGAAAATTTTCTTACTGACATAAGTAAAATTTTGGTAAAAAATACTGAGCTTGAAAGAGAAGTTTTGACTTTTTATATAGACAATCAAAAATTTATTAATGCATTAGTAACACCTGACAAAAAATTCTTCTTTACAACAGAACTTCTATTAAAAAGTAAAACAGTAGACGATATTGCAGGAGTTATTTCACATGAAATTGGACATGTAATTGGAGGTCACTTTCAAAAAAGACAAATGGCCATGGAAAAAAATTCAGTAATTAATATCTTGTCCTCTATTCTTGCTGTTGGGGCAATTGCAAGCGGAGCATATAATGCAGGCTCTGTATTATTAATGGGTGGACAGCAGTTAAGTAATGCAAGACTTTTGGCATTTTCTAGATCACAAGAATCTCTTGCTGATCAAACTGCAATAAGACTTCTTAAAGATAATGGTTTTTCTCTTCAAGGACTCATAAATATATTCAAAGAAATTCAGAGGAATGAAAAATTAAAAAAAATAAATCCTTATTTTCAAACTCATCCACTTTCAACGGAAAGGATAAAAAATATTAAAATCAATTTTGATAATCAAAATATTAAAGAATACAAAAATTTAAATAATAGGTTCAATTTAGCAAAAGCTAAATTAAATGGTTTCTTTTTAAAGAACGATCAGCTTGAAATCATTTATCCCAATAAAAGTTCATTAGAAAGCATGTACGCCTATGCTCTTAATAACTACAGAGTTGGAAAACTCAAGAATGCAATGACTTTTATTAATAGTTGCATAAAGTTAGATAATAAAAATCCCTATTTTCATGAACTTCAGGGTCAAATGTTCTTCGAAAATGGAAATTTTACCAATGCTATAAATTCCTTTATAATTGCCACTTCTCTTCTTCCTGATGAAAAAGCTTTCAAACTATTTTTAGCAAAATCCCTTTACCATAGTGGTCTTAAGGTGAACTTAAAGGAATCTATTAATCTTTTATTATCATATATAAAAAAAGATGAATTTCCCATTGATGCATGGCATTATTTAGGGTTAAACTATGGCAAGTTAAAAAAATTAGACTACTCTTCTTACGCTTTTGCAGAGAAGTATATTTTAAGTGGAAAGTTTGATAATGCAAAAATCCATCTTGATAGAGCAAAAAAAATTACCAAAGATCCTGTATTAAAAAAGAAATTGTCTGATTTAGAATATGAAATGAAAAAAACAAAAAATAAATGAATAAAATTATCATCATTAATGGACCAAACTTAGATCAACTTGGAAAGCGAGAAACTAACATTTATGGCAAAAAAACATTGCTAGAAATTGAAAAAGATTGTGTTGAATTTTTTAAAAATGACACATCTGAATTAGTCTTCTTTCAAAGTAATTCTGAATCCGAAATTATTGATCAAATCCACAACTCCAAAAAGTTTGATGGCCTTATAATAAATGCAGGTGCATTTACCCACACATCGATAGCAATTCACGATGCTTTGAAAATAATAAGTATACCTAAAATTGAAGTTCATATTTCTAATATATATAACAGAGAAGAGTTTAGAAAAAACTCATTTATAAGCCCAGT
Source organism: uncultured Alphaproteobacteria bacterium (assembly GCA_902563305.1). Lineage (GTDB taxonomy): Bacteria > Pseudomonadota > Alphaproteobacteria > Methylaequorales > Methylaequoraceae > Methylaequor. The sequence continues at coordinate 71,945 of CACEWP010000002.1, read as the reverse complement.
AGTTGATGGTATTATAGCTGGATTCGGAACCAATGTTTATCAAATTGCAATTTATTCCCTAAAAAATCTTTAACATGAAGAAAATAGAAAAAAAGATAACTGAAGACATTGATTTTTTATCCAAGATAATGGAAAAAAACGATTTATCTGAGTTGGAAATTTTTGATGGAAAATTTTCTTACAAATTAAAAAAAAAAAACTATGAATCAAAAAAATCTTCTGTTGTAAAAAAAGTAGATGAAAAAAGTCGTAAAGATTTGGACTTAAAAAAACCAGATTCATCTCTTAAATCACCTTTAGTCGGGACAGCCTACTTAAGTCCAGAACCTGGATCTAAGCAATTTATAGAAATAGGTCAAAATGTAAAAATTGGTCAGGTTTTACTTATTATTGAAGCAATGAAAACAATGAACGAAATTGTTGCTGACAGAAATGGTACTGTTAAGAAAATTTATATTAAAAATGAAGCCCCAGTAGAATTTGGTGAACCTTTAGTTCTAATTGAATGATGCTAAAAAAAATCTTAGTTGCAAATCGAGGAGAAATAGCCTTAAGGATTTTAAGAGCTTGTAAAGAGTTAGATATTAAGACTGTAGTTGTTCATTCAACTGCTGACGAAAAGGAGATGTTTGTTAGATTAGCAGATGAAAGTGTTTGTATTGGCCCACCTCAAGTAAAAAATTCATACTTAAATATACCTTCAATTATTTCAGCTGCAACTATTGCAAATGTTGATGCAATACACCCTGGAATTGGTATGCTTTCAGAAAATGCTAGTTTCGCTAAAATAGTCAATGATCACGGGTTCCAATTCATTGGTCCTAAACACGATCATATAGACAAAATGTCAGATAAAATAAAAGCAAAAAACTTTGCACATAAACTAGGTCTTCCAATAATACCTGGAAGTAAAAAAAATATTAAAACCTTTTCAGAAGCAAAAATTATTTCAAAAGAGATAGGATATCCAGTTTTAGTTAAAGCCAGCCATGGCGGTGGTGGAAGAGGTATTAAAAAAGTTGACAGTGAAGATGATCTCAAGGATAACTTTTTAATGGCCAAAAAGGAGGCAATTCAAAGTTTTGGAAATGACAGTGTTTACATAGAAAAGTTTATCGAAAATCCAAGACATATTGAAGTACAGATTATAGGAGATCATGTTGGCAATTTAATTCATGTTGGCGAAAGAGAGTGTTCTATACAAAGAAGAAATCAAAAAATTATTGAAGAATGTCCTAGTCCAGGAATTAATGACTGTGATAGAAAAAAAGTATGTGAAATCACTTTGAATGCTTTTAAAAATATTGGCTATCAAAATTTGGGAACTGTTGAATATCTGTATAGCAGTGGTAAGTTTTATTTTATTGAAATGAATACAAGACTCCAAGTTGAACATACGGTAACTGAAGAGGTTTTTAATATTGATATAGTTAAAGAGCAAATCAATGTTGCATCAGGGGCAAAACTATCAGTTGCACAAAACGATATAAAAAAAACAAGCCATTCAATTGAATGCAGAATAAATGCTGAAAATCCAATTACAATGTTTCCCTCTACTGGACTTGTCAAGACTTATCATCCACCAGGAGGACCTGGAATAAGAATTGACTCACTTTTATATTCTGGGTGTAGCGTAACATCTTTTTATGATGGACTAATCTCAAAAATAATTTCAAAGGGAAAAAATAGAGAAGAATGTATTATGAGACTAAAAAGAGCGTTAGATGAGTATGTAATAGAAGGTATTGAAACAAATATTCAAGTTCTTAAAAGAATTTTAGACCATAAAAACTTTTTAGATGCTAAATTTGATATTAGTTGGTACGATAAAATTAATTCCTAAGTCATGTTTTTATCTACAAAATTAGTTCTAAAAGCATATGAAAAAGGGATATTCCCTATGTCAGATTCCACTTATGATCCATATATATACTGGGTGGAACCTAAAGAGAGAGGTGTTATTGATTTAGATGAATTTAAAGTCTCAAAAAGTTTAGGTAAAATTATAAAAAAAGAAAAGTATAAAATAGAAATTAACATGAATTTTGAAAAAGTTATAAATCTTTGTGCTAAAAACAAAAATAGACATAGTTCCTGGATTAATAAACAAATAATTGATAATTATATAAAACTACACGAATTAGGATTTGCAAAATCTATTGAATGTTATTATAACGGTTCTCTTGTTGGGGGATTATATGGAATAATTATTGGCAAAATTTTTTGTGGAGAAAGCATGTTTAGTTTAGAGAAGAACGCAAGTAAAATTGCATTAACATATCTAGCGGCACTACTTAAACAAGCAAGATTTAGATTTATTGATACCCAATTTTATTCCGAACATCTAAAACAATTTGGAACAAAAAAAATTTCAAAGAAAAAATATCACAAAATCTTAAAGGATAATAAAGTTGAGGAAAATCTAGTTTTTCCAAAAAAATTAGATGGTAATATTCTTGAATATTTTAAATAGTCCCATTGTTTTTAAGAAAAATTGGATCTTCAACCAAACATTCTTCAAGTTTTATATCATATACTGGATTACTAGGAGAATTTAAATATTGGGTTGATTTAAAAACCCATCCAAAAAAAACCTTTTCGATCTCTGAGCTACCTGTTAATTTATGAGTAAGCAAAGCAACCTCATCATTTTTATCTTTTTTATCAATCTTAAGACATCTATGCACAACAATAGTTGAATTATCTAATTCTATTGTTTGTGACAGAGGAACTGAAAAATAATTCTTTTCATTAGTTGTTTTATTTAAAATTCTAAGAATAGCACCTTGACACTCTAACTCTTGTGAAGAAAGTGCATTTAAATTTATCAATGCAAGAAGGTTTAAGAAAATAAATATTCTCATTCTTTTCCAATAGAAAATTCCAAGCCATCTAGTAGTTTATTTATTTTTTTTTTAAAATCATTTTCATCACAACCAAGTAAAATTGCATCATCGAATGAGTTTTGTAGTGTAGAAATTATCTCACTAAGGTTTTCGTTAAGAACTTTATTTGTCTCTTCACAAGAAATCACCTTGTTATTTTTATCAATCCATAAGAATTCTTTTTTAACTTCTTTATTCATTATTATTGAGTAGCTAAAAATATAATTTTACTAACCTGGTCCTCTATTGACTCAAAATCTTTTACATTTCTAATTTCGCTATTAGCATCAAGAAAATTTTTAGCATCTCTATTCAAAGGAGTTAAAGAAAGATATTTATTACCTAAGATACCGTCATTAGCTACCTCAATTGTTATCTCTTCAGGAATTTTTATTTCAGAATATATTTTAAATTCAACCTCAGCAAAGTATTCTTTGTCTAGTCTAACATCACTTACAACTCCAACTTTTACCCCACTCAATTTCACATCATTACCAATCATTACACCTCCAACTTTTATAAATTTGGCTTTTAACATATACGAATCGGTTGAGTTGTTTTCAGTATTTACTTCTAGAAATTTAATAAGAAATAAACATGCAACTAAGAACGTTATAGCTCCTAAAATTGTTTCAATATAATTTTGTTTCATAATCCTTTATTTTTCTCCCCAATTTTAATAATTTTTCTTAAAAGTTCTTCTATTATAATTGAATCTTCAGAAAATGAGAATTTTTCTCCATTTTTTAAGTAATTATCGCTTCCCCCAACTTCTATTAAGAGAAACTTTTTTCCAAATAAACCATCGGTTTGAATTGAAATTGAAGAGTCATCTGATATTTTTATTTCATCTTTAACACTAAAAAGTATTTGGGGATAGTTTTCCACAATAGAAACTCTTTCAACTTCTCCGACTTTTATCCCAGAGATTTCAACATTTGTTCCCACACTTACTCCGTCAATTTTATTGAATGTAGCAACATAGTCATTCATACCTTTTTTAGTTTTATTTTTAGTTGAAAAAACTAGGTTAAGTAAAATTACAAATGTAATTACTCCAAAAAAAAATTGTTTGAGTCTTAGTTTTTTTTGGGTTTCCATACTGAGTATACGTTTTTTATTTTTGTTGAATCTTTCTTATCTTTATATTCATAAGCAAATGGTGTTCCAGTTAAATTAGGAACGTGCTCTTTCATCCATAGAGGTTTTTCTTCATTATTGTTTGGGATATCGTTAGTCATATGGTGAAGCCATGCATTCCACTCTTGAGGTATTTTACTAGCTTCAACATTACCTTTATAAATAACAAACCTTCTTTTTCTAAAATTGTTTTTTCTTGAGGATCTCTTCTTTTCAAAGTAATTATTACCGTAATTATCTTCACCAATTTTTTTTGCAAAAATATTACAATATATTTTAAAAAACCAAGAATTATATGATAAACTCATAACATTAATTTCTAATTAATATGTCTATGGATAAATATAACGATTTTAAAAACTTTATCGACACTTTTATTGAGAAAGTACAAAGTCATTTAAATTGCTCTGAAGAAAACATAAGTAAAAACGTATTAAAAAAAATCGATAAAGAGAAAAAAGATTTACTAAGACAAATTCAAAGTTTTACAGAAGATGAGTCTGACAAATTTATTAATGTCACTAGAAGAAAATTACCTCATAGAAGAAAAGGATATACCCAAAAAGCATCAATTAATAACCATAAAGTTTATCTTAGAACAGGAGAATATATGGATGGGTCAATTGGTGAAATTTTTATTGATATGCATAAAGAAGGTGCGGCTTTTAGGAGTTTAATGAATAATTTTGCGATTGCAGTTTCTATAGGTTTACAATATGGAGTTCCACTTGAAGAGTTTGTTGAAGCATTTACTTTCACAAGGTTTGAACCAAGTGGACAAGTTCATGGTAATACAGAAATAAAATTTTCAACATCAGTTTTAGACTATATTTTCAAAGAACTGGCCATATCATATCTTGGAAGAGAGGATTTTAGCAACCATGACCAAAGTCAAACTACTGAACTTCTTCCAGATGAAAAAATAAAAAGTAGAAAAAAGGATGCTGAGATTGTTCTCAAAGAATTTACAAGTAAAGGATATATAAGAAAAAAAGTTTTTGACAACAATCTAACTCTAATTACGAATGAAAATGAGAAGTCTGAGACTGAAAAAATTCAAAATCATTATACTTTTGAAGGTAATCCGTGTGATAAATGTGGTAACTTTACAATGTATAAAGAAGCTAAAAAGTTTAAATGTTTAACTTGCAATCATGAGATTGATGAATGATTTTTTAGAGAAAAAACTTAAAGCTTCTAACATAAAAAGATACATACCTGAGAATTCAGCGTTAGCTAATTACCAACCATATATATTTAGTAATAATTTTATTTTTATATCAGGTCAATTACCTATTACAAACGAGGGTATAGAGTCTCCAGGGAAAATTAAAAAAAATATTAATATAGAAGAATATGAAAATATTATGCATATTACTACTTCTAATCTTTTATGGAATTTAAATGATTGTATAAAAAAATTAAAAAAGAGAATCCTCAAACTTCATTGTTGTAATATCAAGGGATATTTTAATTGTGAAGAAGATTTTCAAGAACATTCAGGTCTTCTAAATTTTACATCTAATCTTATTGTAGAAATTCTTGGAAATGAGGGAAGACATAGCAGGGTTGCAATAGGAGTTTCCAGTTTGCCAAAAAATTCTTCAGTTGAAATTGAAGGTATCTTTTCTATTTTATAAATTAGACATCATGAATATTGAACTTATTTCTTCCATAAAGGATGCTGAAGAATTTTGCATTCAAAACTTTGTAGATACTTCGCCATTTATTAGATATTACTTTTTTAAACTTTTAGAAGAAAGTAATTGTACAAATAAATCAACGGGTTGGACACCTCAACATATTGTATTAAAAAAAAACAATTCAATTGTAGCCTTCATCCCAAATTTTAAAAAAACAAATTCTTATGGAGAGTATATTTTTGATCATGTATTTGAAAATGCTTATTACCAAATAGGCTGTGAATATTTTCCTAAATATTTATCTGGCACACCCTTTACGCCAGTCACAAGATTAAAATTTATTTATTCTAAAAACTTGGTAAATTTTGATGAGGTGATAAATTTATTGGTAGATTTTTTAAAAAAAAAAAATATTTCATCTTTCCATGCTAATTTTATAGATTCTGAAGATTCTCAAAAGCTTGAGAAACATAATTTTTTTAAAAGACTAGGTATTCAATATCATTGGATTAATAAATCTTACTCAGATTTTAGTGACTTCCTTAGTTCAATGAAAAGTAGGAAGAAAAAAGCTATCATAAAAGAAAGAACTTTTCTGAAAGAACAAGGTATTACCTTTTCTATTAAAAAAGGGAATATGATCACTTATGAAGATTTAAACATTTTATATAAATGTTACGTAAATACAATTGATAAAAAATGGTCCCGACCGTACCTTAATTCTGAATTTTTCCAAGGACTAATTAATTCACAAATATCAAATAAAATGATTTTGATTTGTGCCTACAAGCAAAAAAAAGTTTTAGGATGTTCAGTTCATTTTATTGGAAATAATACCCTTTTTGGAAGATACTGGGGGTGTTTTGAAGAAGTCCCATACTTACATTTTGAGCTGTGTTATTACCAAGCAATCGAGTATGCTATAAAAAATAAAATAAGTAGGATTGAGGCGGGAGCCCAAGGCGAACATAAAATATCGAGAGGATATATACCAAGACTAATTTATAGTAACCATTGGTTTAATAGTAAAATTTTAAATAAGCCAATAAAAGATTTTTTAATAAAAGAGAATGAGAAAGTTATTGATACTTCCCAATATTTAATGAAATATTCACCTTTCAGCGAAAAAAGAAGTTAATTTTTTTTTTTCATCTGTGTAAGAAAATTTAAATTTTAATTTTTTTGAACAATAGTCGATTTTCACACTTCCTATTTTATAATTTTTTTTGAGCATTAGTTCCGCGATTGGTAATTTAATATTTTCTTCAATAACTCTAGCCATTGGTCTTGCTCCATTAATGTGATCAAAACCGAGATCTAATATCTTAAATTTTGCTTCCTCAGATACATTAAGTGTAATATTTTTATCAATTAGCACGGATTCTAGTTCCATTAAAAACTTTTCAACAACCTTGATTGAATTTTGTTTATTCAACATTTCAAAATTAACAATTGAATCTAGTCTATTTCTAAACTCGGGACTAAAAAATTTAGAAATTGCTTTTTGATTGTCTTCTTTAACATTTTCCCCAAAGAAACCAACTTTTTCTTTAACTAAATCTTCTGCTCCTATATTACTTGTCATTATGAGTATGACATTAGTAAAATCGACTTTTTTTCCTAAATGATCGGTTAGTTTTCCATAATCCATCACTTGAAGAAGAATGTTAAAAAGATCGGGATGAGCTTTTTCTATTTCATCTAAAAGAACAACAGAATATGGATTTTTGTCTACAGAGTCGGTTAATAAACCCCCTTGATCAAACCCAACATAGCCAGGGGGTGCACCTATTAGTTTTGACACACTATGCCTTTCCATATATTCAGACATATCAAATCTAACAAAATTCATTTTCATAATATTAGCTAACTGTTTTGTTAATTCAGTTTTTCCTACACCTGTTGGACCAGAAAACAAAAAAGAACCGATTGGCTTATCTTTATTTCTCAAGCCCACTTTAGAAAGTTTTATTGAGGATGAAATAACCTTTATTGCTTTATCTTGACCAAAAATTAATGTTTTCAGATCTCTTTCAAGATTTTTTAGTCTTTGTCTGTCATCTGTTTTTATACTATTTTCAGGAATATTGGCAATTTTAGAAATTGTTTTCTGTATATCAATCTTATCAATAGTTTTTGAATTTCTTTGATCATTAATCTTAACAGCAGCTGCAGTTTCATCCAAAACATCTAATGCATTGTCAGGAAGTTTTAAATTAATTAGATATTTCTTTGATAAATTGACCGCTTCCGATGAGCATTCTTCATCAAATTTTACACCATGAAAATCTTCATAATAAGTTTTAACACCTTCCAAAATTTTCACAGAATCTTCAATTGACGGTTCGTCAACATCAATTTTTTGAAATCTTCTACATAGTGCTCTATCTTTTTCAAAATAATTTCTATATTCACTGTAAGTTGTAGAACCTATACATTTAAAATTTCCTTTAGTTAAAGCTGGTTTTAGAATATTTGAAGCATCCATAGACCCCGAGCTTGTTCCTCCTGCCCCGATGAGTGTATGAATCTCATCAATAAACAAGATGCAATTCTCGAATTTTTGAAAAAAATCGATAACTTTTTTCAATCGTTCTTCGAAATCTCCTCTAAACTTTGTGCCAGCTAATAGGGCACCCAAGTCAAGTGAGTAAATTTTTGATTCTAAGAGTAATTCTGGTACCTCTTTTTTAGTAATTTTTAAGGCAATACCCTCAGCTAATGCAGTTTTACCCACACCTGGATCACCTACATATATTGGGTTATTTTTATTTCTTCTAGCTAGAACATGAATTGTTCTTTTTATCTCTTTTTCTCTTCCTATAATTGGATCTATCTTTCCATCAATAGCTTTTTTGTTCAAGTTTACGCAATATTTCTCAATAATTTCATTTGCTTTTTTTGGTTGATCTTTTTCTGAAAAATCATTTACTGAATCGTTCATTTCATCTAATTCGGAATCTCGTTCAATTCCATGTGAAAGATAATTTACAACATCAAGTCTGTTAAGATTTTGTTGTTGTAAGAAATAGACTGCGTGAGATTCCCTTTCGCTAAATATCGCAACCAAAACGTTGGCGGCATTTGCTTCTTCTTTTCCTGAAGACTGAACATGAATAACTGCTCTTTGAATAACTCTCTGAAACCCCAAGGTTGGTTTAATTTCTTTACTAGAAGATTCAATTATAAGTTCCTTTAAATTATCTTTTATAAAACCCTCTAAGTCTATCTTTAATTTTTTTGTATCTATTAAACAGGCTTCAAAAACCTTTAGAACGTCACTATCTTCGAGCATTGATAACAAAAGATGTTCCAAAGTCATGTATTGATGATTTAGTGATTTTGCATATTTTTGAGTTCTTTGAAGTGTTTTTTCTAGTTCATCTGAGATCATTAATCTAACTCCATTATGCATTTTAGAGGATGTTGGTCGCTTTTAGCCATCCTTAAAACTGTTTCAACCTTTGTTTCAGCAATTTCTTTGGTAAAAATCCCACATATACCTGAGCCTTTTTTGTGAACCATTAGCATTATATTTACAGCCTCATTCTCACTTTTCATAAAAACTATTCTTAATAATTTTACCACATATTCCATAGGAGTGTAATCGTCATTTAATAAAATAACCTTATATAATTTTGGTTTCTTAACTTCAATTTTTTCTTTAGTTACAACACCCGTGGAATTCGATTTATTTTCATCTGACATCTATATCTTCCTACTAATAAATTAGAAAAGTCTCTTTAGATTTTCAACCAATATTTTTAGCAATTTTTGAATCAAATTCTTTAATAGCTAACTTTACTTGTTTTATTTGTTGTTTTAGACCATCCATACTTTTTGATTCACATCGTAAAACGATTCCGGGTTGTGTATTAGATGCTCTTAACAACCACCATCCATCATCTGATTTCACTCTTAATCCATCAATATCTACTATTTTTTTTTTTAATTTTCTTTGACTTTTAGTAACATTTTCAATGAGTAAAAACTTTTTATCGTCATCACAATCTATTCTAATCTCTGGAGTGTTGTAGACTCTTGGAATTTCATCAATTATTTCTGATAATTTTTTATCAGTATTTGTCAAAAATTTAACAAGTTCTAAGCTAGCAAATAAAGCATCATCAAAACCAAAGTTTGACTTGAAGAAAATATGTCCACTCATTTCTCCAGCCAAATCAGCATCATAATTCTTCATATTTACCTTAACATGACTGTGTCCTGTTTGAGATATAATAGACTTGCCACCAAGTCTGTTAATCTCATCAAACAAGACCTGACTGCATTTTACATCTCCAATAATTACAGCTTTATTTTTACTTTTTAAAACGTTTTTTGATAAGACTAAAAGTAAAATATCTCCAGGAACGTCTCTACCTTTATCATCCACTACCCCAATCCTGTCTCCGTCCCCGTCAAATGCTATTCCTAAGTCATAATTACTTTTTAAAATTTCCTCTTTACAAAATAAAAGGTTTTTAGGATCTGAGGGATCTGGATGATGATTAGGAAAGTTTCCATCAATTTTTTTAAAAAGTAATTTTTGTTTACCATCAATTCTTTTTGATAATAAATCCATAACCTCACCTGCCGAACCATTACCAGAGTCCCAGACAATATTAATTTTTTTTTTTTGTGCAAAATTAGTAAAGATTTTATTTAAATAACTATCGATAAAGCACTTTTTATAACGATTTCCCAATGAGTCTTTTAGAGAAAAATTTTTTGCTTTTATTGCAAACTTTTCCAAATCAGATCCATAAAATGGAAGGTTTTTCAAAACAAATTTAAATCCATTATAATCTTTGGGGTTATGTGACCCTGTAACCATAATCCCGCCTTCAGATTTATTTGCAATACAGGAATAATATAACAATGGTGTAGGAACTAGTCCAATCTCACATACATCAGCACCAGATTCCAGTATACCTTCTATTAATGATTCTTTTAAAGGTTTTGATGAATGTCTTCCATCATATCCAATGTTTACTGTGTTATTTTTCCCAACTTTGAGACCAAATAGTTGTCCAATAACTCTAGCATCTTTCTCAAATAAGGTTTTATTGAAAACTCCTCTTATATCGTACGACCTTATAATAGAGCTATCAAATGAGTGTGAAATATTTACCATCAAATAGATCTTCCTATCGAATGATATTCAAATCCATTTTCCTTAATTTCTCTTGGATTATATATATTCCTCAAATCAATTATAATTTGTCTTTTCATTAATTTCTTTAGTTTGTTAAGGTCGAGAGCCCTAAATTGATTCCATTCTGTGAGAATTACCAAAGCATCTGAGTTCTCAGAGGCCTCATAAGCATTTTTACACCAAGTAATTTTGGAGTCGTATTTTAGAAAATTTTTCTTAGCCTCTAACATTCCTTCAGGATCAAAAACTCTAAGTTTACAATTACTTTTTACTAAAGATGGAATTATATCAAGACTTGGGCTATCTCTCATATCATCAGTATTAGGTTTAAAAGTCAGACCAAGAATTGATATAATCTTATTTGAATTGTCTTTTGGAATAGCTTTCAAAATTCTCCTATACATAGATCTTTTTCTTTTTTTATTACTATCTACTACTTGTTCAATTAATTTTAGTGGCGATTTATAGTCTTGCGCAGTTTTTACTAAGGCAAGTGTATCTTTCGGGAAACATGATCCCCCATAACCTGGACCGGGGTGTAAAAATTTCTTTCCAATTCTCCCATCAAGTCCAATACCAATAGAAACATCACTTACGTTGGCTCCAACTTTTTCACATAGATCTGATATTTCATTTATAAAAGCAATTTTAGTTGCTAGAAATGAATTCGCTGCATATTTTATTAGTTCTGCAGTCTCTCTTTTGGTAAATAAAATTGGAGTTTCCAACAAATATAGTGGTCTGTAGAGTTCCTTCAAAATATTCTGAGCTCTTTGATTTTCACTTCCAATTACTACTCTGTCAGGTCGCATAAAATCGTTAATAGCTGAACCCTCTCTTAAAAACTCTGGATTTGATGCAACATCAAACTCAAGTTGAGGGTTTATTTCTTCAATAATCTTATGTACCTCTTTGCCAGTACCTATGGGAACAGTAGATTTATTCACAATTACTGCATAATTTTTTAAATTTTTAGCTATTTCTTTTGCTGCAGCATAAACATAACTTAGATCTGCATGCCCGTCTCCTCTCCTTGATGGTGTTCCCACTGCAATAAAAACTGCCTCAGATCCGTTTAAAGATTCAGATAAATTTGTCTGAAAAAACAATCTTTTTTCTTTAATATTTTTTTTTACAAGCTCTTCCAAACCAGGTTCAAAAATTGGGATAATTCCTTTTTTTAATTTCTTTATTTTTTCTCTATCTTTATCAACGCATACAACATTAACCCCAAATTCAGCAAAACATGTTCCAGAGACTAAGCCGACGTAACCGGTTCCAACCACAGTTATTTTCATATATTTCTCAGTATACCTTTTAAATCATCAGTTATGGATTTATCATTTAATCCAAACTTAACATTTGCTTCAATAAAACCAAGTTTATTACCACAATCAAATCTTTCTCCACTAAATTCATAGCCAAATAAACCTGGATTAGTTGTTAAACTTATTAAACTATCAGTTAATTGAATTTCATTTCCATACCCTTTTTTTTGTTTTTCTAGTTGGGTAAAAACTTTATAATTAAGAATATATCTACCAACAACAGTCAAATTTGAGGGAGCTTTAGTTGGTTTTGGTTTTTCGACTAAATTTTTGATAGAGTAAAAATCATTTATTTTTTTTTCTGGATCTATTACGCCATATTTATATACTTCTTTCTTTGGAACGCTTTGTAAAGCCAAAATGGAACCACCATTGGTTTTCTTGTGAATTTCTATCATTTGACTAATAACAGGTACTTTCGATAGAATTATATCATCAGGGAGAATCACAACAAAATTTTCATTCTGATTAATAAACCTCTTCGCACACCAAACTGCGTGCCCAAGTCCTTTTGGTTCATCTTGAACAACGTATGTAAAATTACCTAATTTATTTTGATTTTGAATGATTTTTAATTCTTTATTTTTTTTTTTTTTCTTTAATATACTTTCTAATTCCAAAGATCTATCAAAGTATTCAAATATTGAATTTTTTTTTGATGATGTAACAAATATCATCTCTTCTATTCCTGATTTTGAAGCTTCAATCACAGCCCATTCTAATACAGGTCTGTCAAGAACAGTAAGCATTTCTTTCGGTAAGGTTTTGGTGGCTGGAAGAAAACGAGTTCCTAAACCTGCGATTGGAAATATTGCTTTTTTAATTTTATTAACCATAAAAAAAGAAGGTTAAAGTAAAAAAAAAAAATCTCAACCCAAAAGAGTATCTCGAGCCTTATTTAACTTTTTTGTTATCCAATCAGACCCCCCTTTATCTGGATGATTTTTTTTCATTAACTCTTGATATTTGTCTAAAATCTCTTTTCTAGATGCACCTCTTTTTAAACCCAAAATTTCGAAAGCTTCTTGCTCATCAATATTTTTTGAAAATTTTGTATTTTTTGGATTGCTAAGAAAAGTTTGTATAAGAAAATTAATCAAAAAACGCCATCTGAACAAAATTAAAAAAACGGCAGGAATAACTGAAATTGCTTGCGGAAATCTTGACATAATTATCAGAACAAAAAATGAAATTAAGATTACTCCAAAAAACTTTAACTTTTTTTTAAACCTCTCATGTGAATCATGTATAAATTCAATTAGTAAAACAAGTAAAACTGTTGCTAAAATAACTCCAAAAATAATATAATATAACATTTAACTACCTAACTATGAGAAAATATAAACTTTTATATTTCGTAAGTGAAGATGAATATTTTTTATCACACAAAATAGATCAAGCTAAATATGCTCTAAAAAAAAATTATGAAGTATTGGTTCTATGTAAGTTTTCAGAAAGTGAGAATATTATCAAATCACAAGGATTTAAAACCGAAAATATTAATATTGACAGAAAGTCATTAAACCCGTTAAAAGAAATTTTCTGTTTGTTTAAGCTTTTAAAGATAACTTTTGATTATAAACCTGATATTATTCAAAGTGTTGCGCTTAAACCAATATTATATACGTCTATAATTTCATTATTTTTAAAAAAAACTCAGTTAATTTTATGTGTTGTTGGACTTGGTTATCTTTTTATTAATAAAACATTTAAAACCAAGATTTTAAAAAATATATTCCTTAAGCTAATAAATTTATTCTTAATAAAAAATAAAGTTTTATTTATTTTCCAAAACAAAGACGACGAACAAACATTAAAAAAATATAATATTACTAAACATACAAAAACAACAATAATTGAGGGTTCAGGAGTGGATACAAAAAAGTTTATCTTTAAAAAAAAAAGAAAAATTTATGATCTAATTTTTCATTCAAGGATATTATATGATAAAGGAATATTGGAATTAATTGATGCTATTAAAATTTTAAAAGAGAAAAGAAAATTATCAGTATTAATTCTTGGAAATCCGGACCCTAGTAATAGAGCATCAATAACAACTGAGAAACTTAAAAAATGGGAAAAAGAAAAATTAATAATTTGGAAACAGAAAGAAAAAAATGTTATCCCTTTTCTTCAAAAATCTAAGATTGCTGTCTTACCATCATACAGAGAAGGCCTGCCAAAAACTCTTCTTGAAGCGGCTAGTTGTGGACTTCCTATAGTGACCTCGAATGTAGAGGGTTGTAAAGAAGTATGCTTAGATAATTTTAATGGGATTTTAGTTCCACCAAGAGATCATGTTTCTCTATCTATTGCCATAGAAAAAATACTAACAAACCCAAAGCTTGCTAAATTTTATGGAGACAATGGTAGAAAATTAATTCAAAAAAGATTTTCAATAGAAATAATAAAAAAAGAATTTCTTAAGGTTTATAATGAATCTTTAGAATAATCCTTGAATATTTCCATCAGACCCTATTCGAACCTCATAAGCTGCAGGTTTTTTTGGAAGCCCAGGCATTGTCATAATATCACCTGCAATAGCAACAATAAATTCAGCTCCAGCAGATAGTCTAATTTCTCGTATTTGAATATCATGATTTGTTGGTGCACATTTATTCGTTGGATCGGTACTAAAACTATATTGAGTCTTTGCCATACAGACTGGGAAATGATCAAAACCTAATTTAGAGATCTCATCTAATTTTTTTATTGCTACTGGTGAAAAGTTTATATCTTTAGCTCTGTAAATCTCTTTAGAAATCTTTTTAATTTTTTCAATTGGTTTGTCTTTATCTTCGTATAAAAACTTTAAATCTGAATCTTTTTTATCAATTGTATCTATCACAGTTTCTGCAAGTTTTGATGCTCCCTTTCCACCATCTTTCCAATGCTCGGCTAATATTGCAGTAACTCCAACTTCTTCACATACCTTTTGAACTCTAGAAATTTCATTTTCTGTATCTGTTGGAAACCTATTAAGAGCAACAACTGTTGGAATACCAAATTTAGATAAATTTTCTATGTGTCGAAGTAGATTAGGTAGTCCTTCCTCTACAGCTTTCAGATTTTCTTCACCAAGATTTTTTGCATCAGCATTACCATGTAACTTTAAAGCTCTAACTGTTGCAACTACAACCGCACAGGAGGGTCTTAATCCAGTTTTCCTGCATTTAATATTTAAAAATTTTTCTGCTCCTAAATCAGCACCAAAACCAGCTTCAGTTACTACGTAGTCAGTAAGCTTTAAAGCAGTTTTGGTAGCAATAACTGTATTGCAACCATGAGCAATATTAGCAAAAGGTCCTCCATGAATAAAAGCTGGATTGTTTTCTAAGGTTTGAACAAGGTTAGGTTGTAATGCATCTTTAAGTAACACAGACATAGCTCCATCAGCTTTGATATCTTTACAGAAAATTGGCTCTAAATCTCTAGTATAACCAATTATTATTTTTCCTAGCCTTTCAGTTAAATCTTCAAAATCCTTTGCTAAACATAATATTGCCATCACTTCGGAAGCAACGGTGATATCAAAACCATCTTCTCTGGAAAATCCATTGGATATTCCCCCTAGAGAATTGGTTATTGACCTTAGTGCCCTGTCATTCATATCTACAACTCTTCTCCATGTAACTCTTCTACTGTCAATCTTTGGTTCAAGGTTCCAATAAATGTGGTTATCTACCATTGCTGAGAGTAACATATGCGCAGAAGTTATTGCATGGAAATCACCAGTAAAATGTAAGTTAATGTCTTCCATTGGTACAACCTGAGCAAAACCTCCGCCAGCAGCTCCACCTTTCATTCCAAAACAAGGACCGAGACTTGGTTCACGAAGTGCTACCATTGCTTTTTTCCCGATAAAATTTAATCCATCTGTCAAACCAACAGATGTTGTGGTTTTCCCCTCACCTGCTGTAGTAGGTGTCATGGCAGTAACTAAGATTAATTTTCCATCATCTTTTTTATCAAGCTCATTTAAATAACTAGAACTAAGTTTAGCTTTGAAATGCCCAAATGGAATCAGATTTTTTTCACTAATTGAAAGTCTTTCTGATGCAACTTTTGAAATAGGTAGTTTATTTGCTTCTCTTGCAATTTCTAAGTCTGTTTTATATTCACTCATTTTTACTCCACTAATTTAGTTTATTTGTTTTGATCTGCATCTTTTTACATTAAGAACACTAATCATATCATTTTTTATTGACAAATCTTCTAAAAATTTATTTTGTAGTTCATAAGCTTCTTTTTCTTTAAATGCATTCTCCATCATAGAATCAGACTGAAAATAATGAATCATTTCATGAAGAAGTATGGATTGATAGCATAAATCATCAAAATTTTTTGTAGATAAAAAAATTCCCTGATTTTCTGAAAAAAAAGCAACAACTGGACATTTTCCTCCGCACACCATTTTTTGAATTATTTCTGGCTCAACTATATTAATTGGAATATTAAATTGATTTGTATCGTAATTGGTGTTTATTGAAATCCAATGTAATAAAATATTTACTAAGTTTTTTAAAGTCATTATAAATAAAGTATGTACAGTAAACTATCCAGCATTGCAGCGGAAATTCTTATAGATTTAAAATGTATAAATTTTAGTCCAAAAAAACAATTCAAATTAACATCTGGTAAAAAAAGTCCTGTCTATTGCGATTGTAGGCGTATCATATCATTTCCAAAAGAAAGAGAGAAACTAATTCAACTTGCAATCACTAAATTAAAAGAAAAAAAAAAATTCAATAAAATTTCAAATATTGCAGGTGGAGAATCAGCGGGTATTCCATTCGCTTCTTTTTTAGCAAGTAATTTGAACTTACCAATGACCTATATTCGGAAAGAAAAAAAAAAATTTGGTAAAAACTCACAAATCGAAGGGTTAATGAGTAAAAAAGATAATGTTCTTCTTGTTGAAGATCTAATGACGGACGGTGGAAGTAAACTAAGGTTTCTTGATGCTATTAATAAATTTGGTGCAAATATATTTGGAATTTTAGTAATTTTTAACTATGGGGTTGTTAATGAACTCTTCATTTTCAAAAAAAAGAAAATTGAAGTCACTTTTTTAACAAATTGGAAATATGTTATCGATGCTGCAATTAAGAAAAAAATCCTGAATTTTGAAGAGGTAAAAATTATTGAGAACTTTTTACTTAAGCTAAATATCAAAAATTAGAAATTTTTCCTTTAAATGTTGTGCTACTTAGAGCCAATTTACTTTTTTCTATAAAACCAGATTTATAACCCAATCTTCCTGAAATAACTGCCAAACGCATTGCATTGGCCATATCTTCGGGATTTAAAGATCTAGCAACTGATGAATTTAATAAGACACCATCAAATCCCATTTCCATAATTTTAGATGCATCACTAGGTTTTCCAATCCCAGCATCTACAAAAACTTTTCCAGAACATATTTTCCTAATGATTTCAAGATTATGTTCATTTCTTATTCCCAAACCTGAACCAATAGGAGAGATAAGTGGCATCACTATTTCACAACCAATATCCTCAAGTCTCTTACAAAGAATTGGGTCATCAGAGCAATAAGCAAATATTTTAAATTTATTTTTAACTAAATATTTACAGGCTTCGTATAACTCAATTGGATCTGGTAATAACATTTCTTCATCACTAATTAACTCTAGTTTTATCCAGTTTGTTGTGAGCATTTCTCTTGCCAGTTCAGCTGTAATTATTGCCTCTTTTTTAGTAAAACATCCGGCAGTATTAGGTAATAAAGTATATTTCTTTTTAATATGGCTCAAAAAACCCTTTTTATTTGATAAATTTAATCTTCTGACTGAAAGAGTAATTATTTCAGTCCCTGAAGACAGGAGAGATTTATTTAAGACTTCTAAATTAGGGAACAGTGATGTACCCATAATAAGTCTTGAAGTAAATTTCTTTCCGTCAATAAGTAATTCATCTTTACTCATTATTTTTAACCTCCAAAGAATGGTGCTACTATCTCAACTCTATCTTTGAAATATATTTTTTTTTTCTTCCAATTTCTCTTTTCTACCACCTTATTATTTACTGCAACTGCAATATTAGATTGTGACATTATTGTTTTGTTAAGAAACGTTTCAATCAATTTCTCCAAAGAAGGTTCTTTTAGGTTACAAATAAAATTTTGTCCGTTGATTATGTAGATATTTTTTAAAGTTTCCATTTATCCAAATGATAAACTAAAAAATTATAATTTAAATCTATTAGGAGAAAAAAATTTATGAACTTTTTTGATTTCTTTTCCTAAAATATAATCAATAACAATTTTAGAACTTATTGGTGCTAATAATATCCCATTTCTGTAATGTCCAAAATTACAAATTATATCTTGAGAAATTTTATCCAAGGGACCAATTATAGGATTCCCATCAAAAACACTTGGACGTAAACCTACTTTAATCTCCTTTAATTCAAGTTCCTCAAGTTTTGGCATAGATTCCCACAACGAATTAATTAAGTAATATAATTCATCCATTCTAATTGAACTTTCAAGACCTTTATCCTCTTCTGTTGCTCCTATTGCCAGAATACCCTTTTCGCGTTGTGCTATATAAATATTCCTGAACCAAAGATTATGATGAAATGGTTGTAACGATGTTTTTAAAATCAGAGATACACCTTTAATAGGGCGAATGGGCACTTTTATTCCAAAAGAGTTGTAGATTATTTCATTGCTCCATGTACCGCATGAAATTATAATTTTTTTGTAATTAAAGCTTTTATTATTAAAAAAAACTTTATTTTTCTTCACTTCAATTTTATTTATCTTACGACCAATTATTATTTCTCCTCCAAGTCTCAAAATTTCTTTATGTAAGAAATTTTTTAGACTTACAGGGTTAACTTGATCCTGTTTTTTACAAAACAAAGATGCCGTAACATTGGAGTTAAGATTTGGTTCCTTATGAAGAGTCTCTTTAGGAGTTAAAAGAGAGGTTTCAAAACCCATTATTCCAAAAAATTTTTTTTTGAATTTTAGTTTCTCTTCATCATCTTTATTCAGCGCAACCATCAATGATGAATTATTTTTTAATCCAACTTTTTTGCTAAATTCTTTATTTTTTTGGAGTTTTTCCCATAAAATTTTAGATTCATTCATAAGGTGAAATATTTTTTTCTCTTGAGGTTTTGCCTCAATTAATGGTGCTAGCATTCCAACAGATGCATCAGTCGACTTACCTTTTATTTCACTTGTATCAAAAATTTTTACTTTTATCCCTTTTTTTAACAATTCATGTCCCAAAAAGAGCCCAATTATGCCTGCACCAAAAATAATAACCATATAAAACTATAAACTGTAAATATTTTTATTTTAATTTATAATATCTTTATTATATGTGAATTAGAATGAGGAAATCAGATTTAAAATTTAAATTGTCGGAACTTGCATTTCAGGTCACACAGAATTCTGCAACTGAACCTCCCTTTTCTGGCGAATTTTATGACTGCTTCGAAGACGGGGTTTATAAATGTATTTGTTGTGATTCAGAATTATTTTGTTCAGATGACAAATTCAACTCATCAACTGGCTGGCCAAGTTTTCATTCCTCTATTAATGAAGATGCAATTGACACTGTAAGTGATAACACTTTTGGCATGCAAAGAACTGAAGTTGTGTGTTCAAAATGTAATGCACATCTAGGACATGTTTTTGACGACGGTCCGAAACCATCATTTAAAAGATATTGTATTAATTCTGTTGCACTAAATTTTGTAAAAAAATGATAAATTACCTTGAATACTTCAAAAAAAATTTAAAAAATCTTAAAGATGACGGTAACTACAGGATATTTGCTGACTTAGAAAAATTAGCTGGAAATTTCCCAAAAGCTTTAAATTATAAAGAAAATTCTGTTTCAGAAGTGATTGTCTGGTGCAGTAATGACTACTTAGGAATGAGTCAGAATAAAATTGTTTTAGAAAGTATGATTCAAGCATTAAATAAGGTTGGAGCTGGCTCCGGAGGTACAAGAAATATTTCAGGAACTAATCATTATCATGTTTTACTAGAAAGAGAATTATGTTATTTGCATCAAAAGGAATCAGCACTTTTATTCAATTCTGGTTACCTGGCAAATCAAGCAACTCTGTCAACCTTAGGAAAAAAGCTTCCAGAATGTATTTTTTTTTCAGATGAAAAAAATCATGCATCAATAATCCAGGGTATGAAAAATTCTGGAGCTAAGAAAATAATCTTTAAACATAACGACCTCAATGATTTAGAGAAAAATCTAAAAAAGTATTCCGAGCACTCATCTAAAGTTATTGCTTTTGAATCTGTATATTCTATGGATGGAGATTTTTCTCCGATCCGAGAGATATGTTATCTAGCCAAAAAATATAATGCTATTACATTTTTAGATGAGGTTCATGCTGTAGGAATATATGGTCAAAGAGGTGCAGGTGTTGCAGAACGGGATGGAGTTATGGATCAGGTTGACATTGTTCAAGGCACATTAGCAAAGGCATTCGGAGTAATCGGTGGTTATATCACTGGAAAAAAAGATACAATTGATTTTATCCGAAGCTTCGCTTCAGGTTTTATTTTTACAACATCGCTTCCCCCATGTATAGCTGCTGGAGCGTATGCTTCGATAAGACATTTAAAATTTTCTTCTAGTGAAAGACAAAGTCTATTCAAAGTTGTTAAAGATCTTAAAAAATCTCTTAAAAAAAATAATATTCCATTTATTGACAATGATAGTCATATCATTCCAGTAATAATTGGAGATCCATTATTATGTAAAAAAGCAAGTCAGATCCTTCTTGATAATTTTCAAGTTTATGTACAACCCATAAACTATCCGACTGTTCCTAAAGGTAAAGAAAGACTAAGAATAACAGCTTCCCCTCAACATACGCCTAGGATGATTAAAAATTTAGTAAAAGCTTTGTGCTTTGTTTTTGAAAATTTAAATATAAAAAAAGCAGCTTGATTAAGGAGAAAGTATTTTTCTTTTCCAATTATTGTTTTTTAAATAATAAGCTTCTCTTTTGTGAAGCCTATAATCTCCTTGTTGCCAAAATTCAAACTCTCTAGGTTTAATTTTTATACCCTCCCAATAGTCTGGTCTAGGTACCTGGTAATCTTTAAATTTTTTTTCAAAATGCATTTCTCTTTTCTTTAGGTAATCAAAAGATGGTATTTCAGATGATTGTTTAGAGACCCATGCACCAATTTGGCTTCCTCTAGGCCGTGAATTAAAATAATCATCAGATATTTTTTTGCTTACAATTGAACCTTTTCCAACAATTCTTATTTGTTTGTGAATAGATTCCCAATAAAAGCACATAGATAAATTCTTATTAGCATTAAAATGTTGCCCTTTTTTACTTTTCAAATTAGTAAAAAAAACAAAACCATCTTCCATTATTATTTTTAACAAAACCATTCTCACATATACTTCTTTATTAATGGTTGTACCTAAAGCAAAAGCAGTGTGATCGAAGGGGTGATTTTTTTTGGCTAAGTTAAACCACAAATTAAATTTTTTAAAAGGATTCATTATATCTTTTTTATTAGTATATAATATATGAATAGATAATTGTTAATCAATAAATTTGGTTGGAAAAAATGGATTCATTAATTAATTTAAAAGGCAAAAAAGGACTAATATTAGGGATAGCGAATGATAAATCAATAGCATGGGGAATAGCTAAAAGTTTAAGTGATTATGGAGCTGAGCTTGGTTTTTCTTACGTTAATGATTCGATCAAAAAAAGAGTTGAACCTCTAGCACAACAATGTAATTCAAATTTAGTTTTACAATGTGATGTCAGTTCAGATTCAAGCATAGAAAGCTTTTTCAATGCCTTATCAAAAACATGGGATTCTTTTGACTTCCTTGTTCACTCCATTGCATTTTCAGATAAAGACCAACTGAAGGGCGAGTATGTTAATACTTCAAGAGAAAACTTTATTAATACTCTGGATGTTTCTTGTTATTCATTTACAGCTTTATGTCAACGGGCTCAAAAATACATGAAATCTGGTGGACAAATTCTAACTCTTTCGTATCTTGGTGCTGAAAGAGTTATGCCACATTACAATGTAATGGGGATTGCTAAATCTGCCTTAGAAACAAGCGTTAAATATATAGCAGTTGACCTTGGAAAAAAAAATATAAGAGTAAATGCTATATCTGCAGGTCCAATAAAAACTTTAGCTGCGTCAGGAATTTCAGATTTTAGATATATACTAAAGTGGAATGAATATAACTCTCCACTTGGAAGAGTTACATCAATAGATGAGGTTGGGAAAAATTCTATTTATTTATTGTCCGACCTATCATCAGGCGTTACTGGTGAAGTAATTCATGTTGACTGTGGTTATCATGTTGTTGGAATGAAATCTGTTGATGCACCTGATATAACTGTAGAACGTTAATAATGACAGGAAGCACCTTAGGACAAATTTTCAAAGTTACAACTTGGGGAGAAAGTCATGGGGAGGCTTTGGGTTGTGTAATAGACGGGGTTCCTCCAAACTTAGAAATTGATGAAAAATATATTCAAAAATTTTTAGATAGAAGGAAACCAGGGCAATCAAAATTTACAACTCAAAGAAAAGAGGAAGATAAAGTAAAAATTTTATCTGGAACATTTAATAAAAAAACAACTGGCACTCCAATCTCTTTAATTATTTACAACTCTGATCAGAGATCAAAAGATTATGATGATATTAAAAATAAATTTAGACCAGGCCATGCGGATTATACATATCAAGTTAAATATGGCATTAGAGATTATAGAGGAGGTGGAAGAGCATCTGCACGCGAAACTGCAATGAGAGTTGCTGCAGGGGCCATTGCACAAAAAATTCTTGGAACGAAGATTAAAATTAGAGGGGCATTAATTCAAATTGGAGAAAAAAAGATTAACCCAAAAAATTGGGACTGGAATGAAGTAGATAACAACAGTTTTTTTTGTCCAGATAAACATGTTTTAGAGACATGGGAAAAATATCTTTTAAAAGTTAGAAAAGAAGGGTCTTCAGTTGGAGCTATAATTCAAATAACTGCAACAGGAGTTCCAATGGGACTAGGTGAACCAGTTTTTTCTAAAATTGATGCACTACTTGCACAAGCTATAATGAGTATACCAGCAGTGAAGGGTTTTGAAATGGGAAATGGATTTAAAAGTGCAGAATTACGTGGAGAAGAAAATTCAGATGAAATAGTATATAAAAATAAAAAGGTTTTTTTTAAGTCTAATAATTCAGGTGGCTCACTTGGAGGAATATCATCTGGTCAAGATATTGTTGTAAAATTTGTAGTTAAACCCACAAGTTCTATTCTCTCTAAAAGAAAAACTATCGATGTAAATTATAAGAATACATCGATTATCACAAAAGGTCGACATGATCCATGTGTAGGAATTAGAGCTGTACCGATTGGAGAGGCAATGGTTGCGATAACTCTCGCTGACTTATATTTGTTAAATCTTAAAAATAAAATCTAACATTTTATATGTATAAAAAATTCTTTATTGCCTTTTTGTCCCAAAATAGGGCTATCAATAATCTTAATTGAGTGATTTTGGAAATTTTCTTTTGACCAATTAAGAATATCCTCACAAATTTTTTTATGTAACAAGACATCTTTAATAATCCCTCCTCGACCAATTTGACTTTTTGAAGCTTCAAATTGAGGTTTGATTAATGCAACTATATCATATTTTTTATTCAGGACTTTCTTAACTGGAATAAGAATCTTTCTAATTGATATAAAGCTTACATCACAAACAACAAAATCTATCAGTTCGGGAACTTTTTTTGTATTGATATCTCTAGCATTAGTTCTTTCCAATAAAACAACTCTATCGGAATTTCTAAGTTTCCAGTCAAACTGTCCATAACCAACATCTATCCCATATACCTTTTTTACTCCTCTATGAAGAAGAACATCAGTAAAACCTCCCGTTGAGCACCCTATATCTAGAGATATCTTTTCAGATACTTCAAGGTCTAACTTATCAATAGCATGGTTTAATTTTATTCCACCCCTTGAAACCCATTTATGATCACTCTTTATAAGTTTGATTGTTGCATTACTTTTAATTATTTTTCCTGGTTTTATGGTTTTAATTTCATCAACAAATACCTTGCCTGAGATAATTAATCCTAGTGCCTGATTTCTAGATTCAGCCAGATCTAATTCTTTAAGAATAAAATCAATTCTCTGTCTATCTAGACTCTTAGGCACTATTCTGGTAATGAACATTTAATTATTTCTAGTAATAACAAAGTTAGTTAAATCTATAATTCTTTTTGCTTGTTTCCCATAAGGTCTTAAAATTTTTTTGGAATTATTAATTAAATCATTTGATTTTTTTTTAGCGTTTTCTTTTCCAAAAAAAGAAATGAGAGTACTCTTTCCTCTTGAAGCATCTTTATTTAGTTTTTTACCCATTTTTTTTTCATCACCCTCAATATCTAATAGATCGTCTTTTATTTGAAATGCCAAACCAAGATTATGAGCAAATTCGTCAAAATTTTTTAAATTTTTCTCTTCAGATAAAATTGGACCTGCAATACAGGAAAACCGAAACAATTCACCTGTTTTTAGTTTTTGAAGAACTAAAATCTCTTGAAGAGAAAGCTTTTTTTTTTCGGCAACTAGGTCAAGCATTTGTCCCCCAACCATTCCTAGTGCACCAGATGCCTGAGATAGTTCATTTATCAATAAACATCTTACCTCAGGGTTAGGATGGGTTCTTTTATCAGATAGAATTTCAAAAGCCAATGATTGAAATGCGTCTCCAACTAATATCGCAGTTGCATCATCAAACTTTTTATGACAAGTCATGTGCCCTCTTCTCATATCATCATCATCCATTGCAGGAAGATCATCATGAACTAATGAGTAACAATGAATTAATTCTATTGCAGCAGCAGCCCTTAATGCCATATTTTTTTTAACTTTAAAAATTTTTGCTATCTCAATCAAAAATAATGGTCTTAACCTTTTACCACCTACATTAATTGAATATTTCATTGCATTATACAATTTTGAAGAATATTGATTTTTTGGTAAAAGCTTTATTAAAAGTTTGTCAAATTCATGAGCAAAATGAAGAATGAATCTTTCAATCTCTTTCATCTTTTTTACTGTCTTCAGGTTTATTGATGACAGTCCTTATTTTCATTTCCGCATTTTGTAATTTTTTCTCACAATAATCTTTTAGTAAAATTCCTTGTTCATAATATTTTATTGAGTTATCAAGAGAAACATTTCCCTCCTCAAGTAATTGAATAATTTTTTGAAGTTTTTCAAAAGCCTGCTCATAGGAGAGATTATCTATTTTTTTGTCTAATATTTCTTTCATTTTAAATTAATTATTAATATTTTTGGAGTTTAAAAAACATTTTTTTACTACCGATAAAATCTTTTTTTAAGATTTTTATTTTAATATTTTCACAAAGTTCATTTATATCCTTTTCAGCTTTGGGATCATCGGTATTAACTTCAATAATATCACCTTTTTTGATTTCTTTAAATTTCTTTGAAATCTTTAGAATTGGAATAGGACATTTATAGCCATTTAGATCTAAATTATATACTTTAGCTTTCATATTACATTCATCAAAAAAAACTAACATTGACAGCAGTTTGATATTAAGTATAGAAATTACAATATATTAATTAATAAAGGAATGATAATTAAAATTATGTGCAATAACTCTAATAAAAAAATTAAAAAATTTTATTTATTTTTATATTTTAGCTTATTTTTTGTTTTCCATTCATTCTTAGAAGCTAAAAATATTAAAATTGGTTCACTTCAATATGGAAGCGTTAACTGGGAACTTAAACTAATTAAAGATCTTGAGCTCGATAAAAAAAATGGTTTCAATATTGAAATCGTGGAACTTGCAAGTAAAAATGCTGCCGCTGTTGCTCTGCAAGGTGGTGCAGTTGATTTAATAGTAACAGATTGGTTCTGGGTTTCTAGACAAAGAAGTGAAGGAAGAGAATTTGCATTTGTTCCTCATTCCATGTCTGCAGGCGGTCTGATAGCATCGATAGACTCAAAAATAGAAGATGAAGGAGACCTTGAAGGAAAAAAAATAGGTATTGCTGGCGGTCAAGTTGATAAAGGATGGCTGATATTCAGAGCATATTATAAGAAAGAATACGGTAAAGAATTAAAAGATGTGAGCAGACAGATTTTTGGAGCCCCTCCTCTCCTGAATAAAAAAATTGAACAAAACAGTTTTGATGCAATCCTAACATATTGGCCATATCAAGCTAAACTCCTAACAAACAAAAAATTCACCAAAGTAATTAATATTACTGATATTTTAAAAAAACTAGACCTTCCAACAGGTATTCCAGTTATAGGTTGGGTTTTTAAAGAGGAATGGGCAATTAAACAGAAATCTCTTTTAAATGATTTTTTATCAACATCTGATCAAGCAAAAAAATTAATGTTAACCTCTGACGATGTCTGGGAAAAAGTTAGACCTCACATGAATGCCAAAAATGATAAACTTTTTTTAAAACTTAGAGATATATATAGAGAAGGAATACCTGAGGGTGAATTTTCAACTGAACAAATCAACGGTTCAAAAAAGCTTTATTCAATTTTATCCGATGTTGGAGGCAAAGAACTCGTTGGTAAGGCTAAATCACTCTCACCTGGAACTTTTTGGACTAGGTAAAAATGGAAAAGAGCAGTCCAAACGCAATTATTAGGGTTGCATCGATCATAATTTTTTTTGGAATTTGGCAATTATCAAGCCTTTACTTAGATATAGATCTTTTACCTGGACCTAAAGAGGTTTATTCTAAAATTATTTCTGAATCAGAAGATTACGAAATTTATTATCATACTGCTGTAACCTTAAAAAGAGTTTTTTTATCGTTTTTAATCGCAATGTTTATCGGAACGTTTGTAGGAATTTACATGGGCAGAAATCAAAAATTAAATACTTTTTTAGATGATTGGTTGATATTAGGATTAAATGTTCCAGCACTGGTAATAATAATTTTATGCTACGTGTGGTTTGGACTCAATGAAATTGCTGCAATTTTAGCGGTATCTCTTAATAAGATACCTATGGTTGCAGTTATAATGAGAGAGGGAGCCAGATCAATAGAGAAAGACTATATTGATGTTGCTAAATTCTACAAAATCTCTGGTAATAAATTTTTCTTCAAGGTTATACTTCCGCAACTTTTTCCATATTTGTTGTCATCAGCAAGATCAGGATTATCTTTAATCTGGAAAATTGTTTTAGTAGTTGAACTCCTAGGTAGAAGTAATGGTGTAGGGTTTAAATTATTTGGATTCTTTCAATTTTTTGATATTTCAGGTATTTTAGCATACACTTTAGTTTTTGTTGTTCTAATTATTTTTGTAGAATTTATTTTAGTTAGACCCTTTGAAAAAAAAATATCAATGTGGAGGTAAAGTTTTGGATTTTGAAATTAATATAAAAAATAAATCTTTCTCTAATAAGCATGATAGTTCAACTGTAGAAGTTCTTAAAAATATTAATATAAAAATAAATTCTAATGAATTTGTTTGTATAGTAGGTCCTTCAGGGTGCGGAAAAACTACACTTATGAATATTATTGGTGGATTAATTGAAGCAGAAAATCAAAAATTGACCTTTGACAAAAAAGAATTAGAGATCAATGAGAACTTCGGGTATGTCTTCCAAACATCAAGGCTTCTACCTTGGCTTACAGTTGAAGAAAACATTGAATTAGTTTGTGATGAAGATGTCAAATCAAAAGAGAGAATAAATAAACTTCTTTCAGATTTTAATCTTCAAGAATTTAAAGATTATTTCCCAAAATCTATCTCAGGTGGAATGAGAAGAAAAGTTTCACTTGCAAGGGCATTGGTAAGAAACCCCAAAGTTTTACTAATGGACGAACCTTTTGTCTCCTTGGATCAACCTACCGCAGAAAGTTTATACTCAGTACTTATAAATTATTGGAAAAAAAACCCCATAACCATAATACTTATTACTCATAACCTTAAAGAAGCAATACTATTGGGTGAAAGAATTCTTTTCTTTTCAAAAAGACCCGCTTCAGTAGTTTACGATCATAAAGTCAAATCAAAGAGAAATAAATTAAGTATCGATGATAAAATTATACAAAATGAATATTCCCATCTCAAAAAAAAGTTCCCGTCACTTTTAGAAGGTTTAATATAATTTAAGAAATTTTATGGAAACTTTTTTAAATTTTATGGATAAAGGAGGAATAATATTCACATTGTTATTTTTGTTGTCAATTATAACAATAGCAATTGTAATTTTAAAATATTTTGAAATATTTATTATAAAAAAATTTGATTTTTCAAGGCTCTCAACTTTCTTAGATTCTATTACAACACAATACAAGTTAATCGATGTCAAACAAAATGGACTTAAAAAGATGAGTAGTTCGAAGAAATTACTCATAGAAAATATTGTTGATCTAATTGATTCTCATCAAACAGAAAACCTTATCGAGCAAGAAATTAATATTCTAATTAGCAAAGAATTTAAAAAGGCAAATTCCTTTTTGCCTTCCTTAGAAATAATATCACAAGTCAGCCCACTTATTGGATTGCTGGGAACTGTAATTGGAATGATTGATTCTTTCAATGAACTTGAGCTTGGAGGAAGTCTAGTTGATCCATCCATACTTGCTGGAGGTATATGGACTGCTTTACTAACAACTGCTATGGGTTTGATTGTTGCCATACCTGCCCTAATCTCTCATTATTTTCTTGATAAAAAAGTTAGTTCTTTATCTGAAAACTTTGAAATCATTATTCAGAGGTTATCTAAATTAAAAAGGTAATGTTAAAAGTTCAAAAAAAAAAGAATATTCAAAAGATTAATATTATACCTTTAATTGATATTATATTTCTAATGTTAGTTTTTTTTATGCTTGCAACAAATTTTAATAAAAACAACGAAATAAGTTTCTCCGTAAATAATAATAAACAAATTTCAAACAATCAAAATAAAGATAAATTGATGATTTTATATTTAAGAAATGAAAAAATATTTTTAAATGAAAAAGTCATTGAGCTAAAGACTTTGGAAAACGATTATTTAAAGAAATGGGAATCCATTGGTTTTAAAAAAATTGCAATATTAAATGACAAGAATACGTCTTTTCAAACTCTTATAGAAATTTTAGATGTAATTAAGATACATAAAATCAAAGAAGTCAATTTTTCAAATGAACCTAAAAAAATTCCATAAACAAAAAGATTCAATCGAAATGGTAAATTTGATACCAATGATAAATTTAATCTTTTTATTACTTATTTTTTTTCTGTTGACTGGAGTTGTAAGTAAAAAAGATTTAATTGATATTGAAAGACCTGAATCTGAGCACGGGGCAGAAATAAAAAATTTAAGAGAAGATTTAGTTTTTACAATTAACGAAAAAAACCAGATTTTTTATGATAATAAAATAGTTGATCTCAAGGAAATACCAGAACTTTTAACATCGACTGAAAGTAAACATATTCTAGATGTTGATAAAAAAGCCTCAATTCACGTATTCAATAATTTGATGCAGGAGATGAAATCAAATGGGATAAAAAAAGTATTTATCAAAGTTTCTGAAAAAGATGACTAATATAAGATTTCTAATTTATTCAATTATTTTCTCTGCAACCATGCACTTATCTGTAATTTATTTCTTAAATACAGAAAAGAAAGATAGTGAAGTTTATGTTGTAAATTTAAGCGAATTTAGGGATTTTAGTATCGCATCTCCTGAAGTAACAAAACCAAAACCTGTCAAACAATCTCATAAAAAAGAAATACCAAAAAAAGAAGTACCAAAAAAAATTTTAAAAAAAAAGGATACTCTATCTTTAAACAAAAAAATCGAAAAAAAAGATTTAGTTAAACCAAAAAATAAAGAAATTATTCCAAAACAACCAATCAAAGAAACTGATAATTTAGTTAAAAAAAAAATATCTAAAAACGCACCAAAACCATCAAAAGTAATTAAACCCTCAATACCAAATCAGTCTCTCAAAAAAAATGTTAATGTCAAAGTTGATAAAATTCTTAGTGAATATTTGAGTTTTGTATCTTTAGAAATTAATAAAATGGCATCAAAGTCATACCCCATTCAATCAATTAAAAGAAGAGAACAAGGAACAATTACTTCGATTTTAATTATTGATAAAGACGGTAGGCTAATAGATATTGAAATTAAAAATAAAGCACCAAAACGACTTTATAATTCAACAATGAAAATTTTAAAAAAGTTCAATTTTCCAAAACCGCCTAGTGAAATATTGAACTCTAAAGGGTACCTAAAAATAAGAATACCAGTTAATTATATACTAAAATAGCAAACTGTTGTAAAAAAACAACAATTTATGATAAAAATGCAGTGAATTGTAGTAATAAGTTTTACAAAAAAATTTAAAATGTAAGATGAAATGATTAAAATTGAATATATTAACAAACTAAGGAAGGAAATATATGAAAATTTCTAAAAAAATTGCTGTAGCTGCTATTCCAGCTGTCATGGCTTTAGCTTCCACTTCAGTTGATTCAAAAATTTTGTTGATGAGTCAAGAAGGTTGGGAAGTTTCATTTGACGGCGCGGCTAACGCATTCGTTATGAAAAACAGTGTATCAGATGCACCAACTACTTCTGGTGGAGCAACTGTTGCTTTCGATACTACCGCAGGTATTATGGGAGGTAATGATGACGTAAGTATTGTGACTGGTCTTTTACCAAACGTATGGGGTATGACTTTAAAAGCTCCAACGGCTAATGGATTAGACATGTCTGCAAGACTTGGCTTATACACTCATATGAACGGTGACGAAAACTCTTTAGGGAACGGTCAAATAAACATTCGTGAAACAAGTGGTTCAATAGCTGGTTTCTTCGGGTCTGTTTTAGTTGGACGTAGTCTTGGTATTCACCAAAGTAACGCTATCCTTAATGATATGCTTTTATTTGGTGTTGGTGCGGCTGCAACAGCTAATAACTCAAACACTACACTCGGTAGAATTGGTGTTGGTTATCTTTACACTGACTTCAAACCGCAAGTATCATGGACTTTACCTGATTTAGGTGCTGGATTTAATGCAAAAGTTGCTATATTTGATCCAGATGAAATTCGTGCAGATACTGATGCTTTCTCTGCTACAGACATGTCATCTCCTAGAGTTGAAGCGCAAATCACTTGGAATGGAGACTTCTTCCAAACTGGTCTGGGCGTAAATTTATGGGTTGATGGTTCTTATCAAAATACAGAGAGAACTACGGCTCAGGGCGAGGCTTTCAAAAACAGCTCTTCCGCAAGTGGAACAACATTTGACACTGATGATGACACTGATGTAGACTCTGCTGGTGTAGGTTTTGGTACAAAACTTACTTATGAAGGTTTCTCACTTGTTGCTACAGGTTTTTATGGAACTGCAATGGGTATGAGAGGTCAACACGCTACTGGCGGTACAGGTGCTGCTGCATCAACTTCTGTTGGAGCACTTGATGATGTTGGTAAAGAAAGAAAAACTTACGGTGGATACATCCAGGGTACTTTTGATTTTGGTCAAGGTACTTCAGTAGGTTATTCTTACGGTGGTAACTTCATGAAGAAAACCGGTAGTGATATGAATACTACTGGTACACCTAATGGCAATATCATGCATTCTGGTATGATTTGGCACAACGTTACTGATAACTTTAGATTAGTAGCTGAAGGTGGTTATGCTGAAAAATCATGGTACCTCGCAGACGATGAACAAGAAGATTCCTTTGGTGGAGTTGGAGCGTTCTTCTTCTGGTAGAAATCTAACTAACTAATTATAGTTATAAAAAAGGAGAGTATATGCTCTCCTTTTTTTTTTGTTTAAAAAAATAAATAAAAAGATAGAATCAACTCAAATATATATTTTTTATGAAATTCTTATTAACTTTAATTATAACTGTTTTTTTAATGGGATGTTCCACAGTCTCAGACTTTTTTGAAGATAATAAGTATTTCTATAAAAGTGGTTTTGAAAGAGTTCAATTAGAAGTTGAAGATGAACGTATTAAAAATGTTCATCCAATAAAGATTGATCCCCAAAGAATTGAGGGAGCACTAAAACTTGTACTTACGACTTGGGGTTCAAAACCTCAGCAACTTTTTCCTAACAATAAGGTAGATGATTATGCAATCGCAATTAGTGAAGCACTATTAGAAGCTCAATCCAATGAGGACGTTGTTTTCACAATTGAAGGTTGGTATAAACAAAAAGGACTATCCGCAAATAGAGTCACATCAGGTAGAATATTTTATAATAAATCTGGACTTAACCTAATTTTTGGCTCAATTCTTAGAAAAGGTAATATGTCAGAAACAGATCCAATGTTGGCTTCAGGTGTTAATCCTGATCTAAAGAAAAACCCTTATGCTCCTGGTTCAAGATTTCAAACAATTAATAATAAGTTCAGACTTAGTGCTCTACCTAATTCTGGAGTTTTTAGACCTACAAAAGCCAAGAATAGAAAAGATTGGTTAGTTTTTACAAATCAAGCACTTAAAGCTAGAAGTTTTTTAAATAGTCAAGAACAAAGAACAGCGCTTCAATCAACCATTGGAGTTCAAGACTTGAGAAATGAGGTCCAAAGTCTTAGAAATGAGCTTAAATCTATTAGAAATCCCTATCAACCTCAACCTAGATATGGTAATCGCTACCCACCAAATTATCGCCAAACTCCATATGATATGAATTCTCAACAACCCTACCCAAATTATCAAAATCAATACAGAGGATATTATCAACAAAACCCGGTTAATATGAATACCATTCAGTCTAGCCAAAATCAGCTTACATTGAAGTCATTGGAGAGTATGAGAGAAAGAGGTCTCATAAGTGAAGAAAATTATCTTAAAAAATTAAAAGAGCTTGGCTTCTAATTTTAAAACTCTAATTCCATATTCCATAAAAACATATGATTTGTCGAGGCATCAGTTAGTCCATGAAGGTAGGATAAAGAAATCTCATAATCAAATTTATCTAACTCAAATTCTGTCTCAAATTGGACTCCATATAGATGTTTTTGCGAACCAAAAGTCTCAAAACTTGATACTTCTCCAAAAGTACTAAATCCAACAACTCCTATGTCAACATCAGCAATAACGACATTCTTTAGCATTAATTGATTACTTAGATCAAAAGTTGTTGAACCTGAAGCCTTGCTTCCAACTCCTTTTTCAAAAATAAAATTTGTTATTAAACTAAAATGATCATTATTAAACTCATTTAAATATTTGTATTCAATTTCATCTGCCTCATCCTGTTTGGTAACATAATTATATGAAAAATAAAGAGCTCCAGCAAAATTATTAAAATCAAATATTTGAAGTTGATTTTGAAATTCAGTTTTTTCCCAATCCAGAGGAGTTTCCTCATTGTCAGATACATGAAACTCCAATTCTGATTGCCAAAAGCTTGACCAAGAATATTCAGTTTCAAAAACATGGTGATGAGATTTATTATATTCATCCCTATCATCATGATTGAAATGTCCTCTCCATTCCAGAGATTGTCTCCCTTCTTCTACTCTTGGACTGTATATCTTATGATGTGCATTTAAATATGAACTCATTAACAATAAGATTAAAAATAACTTTAATATACCCATAAATCTAACTTTATTATTGATTAAGATCTTCTTTTAAGATAGTCATGTGAAATTGATAATCATCTTCTCCATCTTCACTTTCTTTATATATTAAACCTAAAAATTCATCATTAAGATAAACTTCGCAAGAATCGTCAATTGATTTTCTTTTCTTTACAACAAACTCTTGGGTATTAAAAATTTTGTTTAGATAATTTCTGATACTAATCAATTCATCATCTGTCATTGCTAGAAACTCCAAAATCTATATGATAAACATTAAATTTGATCAAGCAAGACAGATAAATATTAAATTTTTTAATGGGAATATGAGTTCTTCTAATAAAAAAGTAATCCTAATTACATATTTAGGAATCATTCCATTTTATATTTCACCACTAGCAAAATATTTTGATTACAGTCCTTTTTTATCAAATTTTATGAATGTTGAAAAAATTTCATTTACTTATGCCTCATTAATTATCTCGTTTCTCTCAGGAATGCAGTGGCAGAAAATGATCATTCATAGAAAAAATAATTTGCTTGTGATACCTTTAATTCCGCTACTGTTAGTTCTTACTTACAATAATTTATATTTTAAATATTATGATTATTTTATTATATTTATCTCTCTTTTTTTAAGCCTATTTATTGATCTTAAAATCCTTAAAAATAGTTTAGCGCCATGGTTTAAAAAATTAAGAATTAATGCAACAATTACAGCATCACTTTCTCTTTTATTATAATTTTTTATCAATAAAATCAGTTATTTATGAAAAATCCTATTTTTTTTTCTTGAATAAAAAAAATTTTTAGTCATCCTAGTATTAACTTTATGGGGAGGTTTTTTGGGCAATAGCATAATCATGCCCACCTAATCTGCTTGTACAAACTTTAACTTTTGAGCATTGTTGCTCAAGATTTAATTAATACGAAAGGATAATCTTATGGATTATATGCTAAAACCCGAAGATTTTGTTGGTGTTACCTTCTGGATAATTTCAGTTTCAATGGTTGCATCTACAGCATTCTTCTTCCTTGAAGCCAATAGCGTTTCTAAACAATGGGCAACTTCAGTAAGAGTAGCTGGACTAGTAACTCTTATAGCAGCTGTTCATTACTATTACATGAGAGACGTTTGGGTCTCTACAGGTGAATCTCCAACAGTATACAGGTATATTGATTGGTTATTAACAGTTCCTCTTCAAATGATTGAGTTCTATCTAATTCTCGCTGCGGTGGGTGCTGCTACTGCCGGAATTTTTTGGAGATTATTAATAGGAACAATCATAATGCTAGTCGGTGGTTTCATGGGAGAGGCTGGCTACATTAACGCAACAGTCGGTTTCATAGTAGGAATGGCCGGGTGGATTTACATTCTTTATGAGGTATTTGCTGGTGAGGCTGCTCAAGCAAGTGCATCAAGTAATTCTGAAGGAATGAAATCTGCTTTTAATGCATTAAAATGGATTGTGTCAATTGGTTGGTCAATTTACCCAATTGGATATTTCCTAGGTTACTTAGGTGGTGGAGCAGATCCTGAAACACTTAACTGGGTATATAACCTCGCTGATTACATCAACAAGATTGCGTTTGGTGTAATTATTTGGGCTGCTGCTAAAGCAGATTCTGCAAAAGCCTAAAAATTATGTAATTAATTTATAAGGGAAACATCAAAATTGATGTTTCCCTTTTTTTTGATCATGGAAAAATTGCAAACACAAAAAATTGAAAAAGATCTGCAGTTTTTATACAGTAATAAAAACTGGTTAAGCCTGGATGATTTTCAAAAAAATATAGATTTAAGTTTTTTAGATCACTCGTTTTACAAAAATGATCTAAAAAAGTTGGATAAAAATATGTCAGAAATTTTGTGTGATGATACATGGATGGGGCATTGTGCAAAATATCAGTTAAAATCAGGTGGAAAGAGGTTTAGAGCTATCCTTGCTCTTTTATCTTCTAAATTATTTGGATTGGAGAAGAAAGTTTCATTTAATATAGCAATGTGTTGTGAATTTATTCATAATGCATCATTAATACATGATGACCTCCAAGACAGAGATATCTTAAGAAGAGGACTTCCTACAATATGGAATAGATTTGGAGACCATACAGCTATAAACCTAGGAGACTTTTTCATTTCCGCTTCATTTGAAATTCTTGCGAATGCTGACGTAGACTCTAGTCTTAAGTGCAAAGCAATCAGAGAATTAAGTAATACGATAAAACAAACTGTTAAAGGACAATCAGTCGAAATATTAAGTAGATCAGATTTTAATTTAAAAATGCACGATTATGAGTCTACATCAAAAGCAAAAACTGGTGGGCTAATATGTTTACCTATTAAATTAGCACTAATACTGTCAGGAATAAATTTTGAAGATAATTATTTTTCCCCTCTATATGAAACTGGAATCGCTTATCAGATACAAGATGATTTATCTGATTTTCTTGGATTAAAAGATAGGGGCTTACCAGGCAGAGATCTCAAAGAAGGAAAAATGAATATTTTGATAATGCATTTTATAGAAAATGCAACTAACGGAGAAAAATTCATCCTGCAAAGGTTTCTTAAAAAAAGATATGATTCAATTTCTGAAGACGAAATCAGTTTCTGGTTAGAAAAAATTAAAAAAAATGGTGCGCTTGATATGTCATTTCGCCATTTAAATGAGGTGTCACAAAAAGCCATTGATATTTCAAATAAAACTGATGAAGGATTATCCAAAATAGTCAGTTTCGTAATAAGTTCAATAATAACAAGACTCACCAAAAATATAAAAAAATATAGATGAAAAAAACTGCAGTCGTTGTAGGTTCGGGTTTTGGTGGTATTTCAGCTGCACTAAGATTGAAAGCAATGGGATACGAAGTTTCAATTTATGAGAAACTTGATCAGCTAGGTGGAAGAGCAAGAGTTTTTAAAAAGTCAGGTTTCACTTTCGATGCTGGACCAACAGTCATTACAGCGCCTTTCCTATTTAATGAACTATTTCAACTTTTTGGAAAAGATAGATCAAAATATGTAAAATTTGTTGAAGTAGAACCATGGTACAGATTTTATTTTTCATCTAACAAAAAAACTTTTGATTACTCAAGTTGTTTAAAAAAAACAGAAAAAGAAATATCTAAATTTAACAATAAAGATGTTATTGGTTATCGACGTCTTTTGAACTTTTCTGAAAAAATTTTTAATATTGGCTTCAACAAACTATCTTTTGTTCCATTTCATGACTTCTTTTTTATGCTTAAGCAGATACCAACATTGATAACATTAAAGAGTTATTTAAGCGTTTTTCAGCTAGTATCAAAATTTATAAAGAATGAACAAATTAGACAAGCTTTCAGTATTCAACCTTTACTTCTCGGAGGAAACCCTATTGAAACAACATCAATTTATAATCTTATTCACTTTTTGGAAAGAAAATGGGGAGTTCATTATGCAATGGGTGGAACAGGTAAAATAATTAAAGGGTTTGAAAAATTAATGAAAGAAGAGAATATTAAAATATTTAAAAATTCAGAGGTAACAAATATTGTTTTTGATAAAAATGTAGCAGTTGGAATCAAAGTTAAAAAAAGAAAAATATCCGCAGACAAAATTATTTTAAATACAGACCCTGCATTTACATATAAATATTTAATTAATACTAAGCTAAACAAGAAATGGAATAAGAAAAAGATTGAAAAGATGGATTTTTCAATGGGACTATTTGTAATCTACTTTGGTACCAAAAAAAAGTATTCAAAAATTGCTCATCATACCATATGGATGGGAAAGAGATACGAAGGTTTATTAAAAGATATTTTTAATAAACAAATCCTGGCAGAAGATTTTAGTTTATACCTTCATAGACCAACAGCAACAGACAAAGCAATGGCCCCAAAGAATTGCGATTGTTTTTATGTTTTATCACCTGTACCAAATCTTAAAAATAATATCGACTGGAAAAATTATGGTAAGATTTATCAAGAAAAAATTCTTATTGCTCTTGAAAAATCAATTCTTCCTGAACTTCGTAAGAATTTAATTACCTGTTTTCATATGTCACCATCTGATTTTAAAAAAGATTATAATTCGTTGTATGGGACTGGTTTTTCAATTTCTCCAATATTCAGACAGTCAGCTTGGTTTAGATTCCACAATAAATCAGAAAACTTTAAAAATCTTTATTTTGTTGGAGCAGGATGTCATCCAGGTGCCGGAGTTCCTGGTGTTATGAGTTCTGCCAAGGTATTAGAAAATATTCTCAAGAATGAATGACAGGCAAAGTAATCTATCATTAAAAAAAAGAGCCAAGACTTTTTATTTTGCTTCTCTATTCTTTTCTAAAGAAAAACAAGTCGACATAAGAAAACTATATTTATTTTGTAGATTGGTAGATGATATAGCAGATAATAATTATTTCACCAAAAAAAAATCTAAATTTAAATTAGAGGGTATTAAAAAAGAATTAAAGAAAAATAAATCAAATGATCAAATAGTTAAAAGTTTTATTAGATTAATGTCTAAATATAATATAAGTCCACTAATAGCAATAGACTTAATAAATGGTGTTTTATGTGATTTGAATAAAGTTAATATTAAAGATTATGATCAACTTTTTAATTATAGTTATAAGGTTGCTGGAACTGTGGGGTTAATGATGTGTAAGATTATGGAGGTCAAAGAAGAGTCTTTAACAAATAAAGGTATTTATTTAGGTATAGCTATGCAACTTACTAATATAGCTAGAGATATAAAAGAAGACCTGGAAAGTGGAAGAATTTACTTTCCAGAAGAAATTAGAAATAGCGTAAATTGTCATTTTAGTAAACTTCTTAATGATAATGAACTTCAAATTAAATTTAAAAAAGATTTAAAATTACTTTTAGATATTTCTGATCAGATCTATTGTTTGGCATGGGAAGGAGTAATGAAATTACCAGTAAGGTATAGGATTCCAATTGCAATTGCTTCATATTTATATCAATCTATAGGAAAAAAAATTAGAGAAAATAACTATAATATCTGGAGCCAAAGAATCTATCTTTCAAAATTAGAAAAAGTGATCAAAACAATTAAAGTTTTTTTTAAATTAATCTTTGATAAAAGAAGATATTATAATAATGATTTAGAAAAAAAATTAAATAATAGTCTTAAAAATCTTTATTCATAACAGTGTGACTGAAAATAATTTCGATATAATTATAATAGGCGCCGGTGTTTCTGGCCTTATTCTTGCCTATGAAATAATAGAGAGAACGAACAAAAGAGTTTTAATACTAGAAAAAAGAAAAAAAATAAATCTCTACAAAAATTTATGTTTTTGGAACATACCCCAAAATATTTTAACGAAATATGCCGAAAATAAATGGGAAAAAATTTGTGTGATTATAAATGAAAAAAAAACCACACTCTACTCTGATAGAATTAAATATATGAGAATAAAGTCTCAAGATGTATTCAAATTTTTTTTAGAAAGATTAAATAAACATCAAAATTTTAAACTATTAATGGGTCAAAATATAAATTATTTAAAAAAAGACAATGATTCAATTACTGTAGGCACCAAGAAAATAAAATACAAATCCTCTTTATTATTTGATAGCAGAATAGATAAAGACATACATAAATCAAAAAAACTAATTCAGCATTTCTATGGGGCGGAGATTGTTTTTGAGGATGAAGCAATAAATGAAGATGAGGTTATACTTATGGATCTTCAAGATAACAAGAAAGATTTTAACTTTATTTATATACTGCCTTATAGTAAGAAAAAAGTCTTAATTGAAACAACATATTTTTCCGATAAAGTGCTAACATTACCAGACTACAAAAAAGATTTAGAAGAATATATATCAAAGAACTACTTTGGTAAAAAATATAAAATTATGAACTTGGAGACTGGAATTATTCCAATGTTTAAGTTTCAAGAAGAAAATACTAATAATTATATTAAAATTGGTACTGCAGGTAATTGGGTAAAACAGTCTACAGGTTATTCTTTACAAAACTCTTTCACTTTCTCGAGACAACTTGTTGATTGTATAATTGAGGGAAAAAAGCCCCAAATTAAAAAAAGAATGGTCTATGATTTTTTAGATAATACTTTTTGTAAATTTGCTTTAAAAAATCCACGCGGTTTAAAATTATTTTTTGAAAAGTTTTTCAAGTACAATAATTTGTATTCAATAGTTCGATTTTTAACAAACTCAGCTAATCTTCTTGAGATATTAAGAATTATAATAACACTTCCAAAGTTTTTACTTATTAAAGCAGTACTTGAGAAATAAATGAAGCAACTAGAGACAAAGTTATTTTTTTATACAATTGTTATAATGATTCCAATCATTAAGTTTTACGAAAATGATCTTACTGGGCACTATTTAAATCAAATCTTACTTTTTTCTTTACCGCTTCTTTGGCCTGGTTTAGCCCATGGTAGTTTGGATATTTCAATCGCTAAACATAAAAGAATTATAAAAAATAAATTAGAAACAATATTCTTTTTGATAGCGTATATAACCATTCCATTAATTTTCTTTATTATGTGGATAAATTTTCCTAATTTTGTTTTTCTATTATTTTTATTTTTGTCAGCTTTACATTTCGGAATTAGTGACAGCATAACAAAAAAAAATTTAATGGAAATTTTTATACGAGGAATGATAGTTATAACTCTACCTTTTAAGTTTCATTTAGAAAGATCAATTGAAATTTTTTCATTTTTTTTTGTTGAAACTAATTTTTTATCTAGTGTTAGTCTTTACTTTAATTACATTTATTTTCTTGTAGTCCTGCTTATAATCGTGTGGTTCGTAAAAAATCTGAATTCGATTACTAAATCACAAGAACAAAGAATTTTAGCAATAGAAATATTCTTATTATTTTTCTGTTTCTGGTTTTTTGAACCACTATTTTCTTTTTTTATATATTTCTGTTTTCTTCATTCTACCCGTCATCTAATTGAAGAAAAAAATAATTTACAATTAAAAGCATCTAAATTAATTTTAAAAACTATCCCAATGACATTACTGACTCTGCTATTTTTTACTTTGATTTTCTTTTTCTTTTATGATTCTGTTAATACTTTAGCATTGAGTTATGTAGTGATTGGACTATCATCTCTTACTATTTCACACATTGTATTAATAAATTTTACAAAGAATAATTAAGTATAACTTTTTCCAGAAACTAAATTTTTAAACCATTTCTTTTTCTCAATTTTATTTTCTGAATCTAAATTCTTAGGAATCTTATATTTTTTATTGTCATTTTTACATACAACCCTTGTCTCCAGATTAAATCTTTCACAATTTCCTAAGTTACTTCCATGTAAATGATGACCTGAAAAACATAACACTTCTCCTTTAATTAATGAAAATCTTAGGATTTCGTTTTTATAAAAATTTTCGTTAGTGATTGGAGTTGAAGGATAGTTTTTTTTTTGCTTATAAAAAGCATAATTCCAAATACCACTATTATTACTTATTTTTTTATTAAAATATTTTGGGATAAGAAAAATAGAGTTTTTGTCTGTAACTTTATGAATCGGAAACCAAAAGTTTATTTGGTGAAACAAGTTTGAGGCCCAAGTGTCTCTGTGTGCTTTTACAGGATTTAAAGTACCAAGAGAATCTTCTCCGTTACTGGGACTGAATCTTAATGTTATGAGATCCATATAAGTTTCTTGAACATTGAAACCTATATTTTCTAAAAATTTAGTAAAGTATTTTCTTATCGATTTACATCTCTTAACTCTGTTCTGTAAAATTGTAAAAAACAAGTTGTTCTGATCTTTTAATAATAATTGCTTTTTTCCACTATTTTTTATATTTACATTAAAAATATAAAGGAAATACATTTGAATGATTTGAGTAATTTTAGCAATCTCTTTTGAATTTTTGATTACAAAAACTTCACCTCTAAAAATCTTTTTTTTAAATACTTTCTCCGATAGCTGTTCACAAGTTAATTTCTTCACGATTCATATTTCTATTATATTAAGATAAAAAATTATTTTGAATCATTGTACTTATATTGTAAATCCAAATAAGATCCACCCTCGCACTGTAAAACATTTTCTGGACCTTTATTATTATTCAAACGCTTTTGAGAAATTAGAAAGAGATTTTGGTAATAAATTGCCTGCCTTTCCTGAAGAGTCCATAATGTTTTTTCATCAAGATCAAATGATCTATCATTGTTTTTTTGGTAATGATGAATTAGTTCGTGAAGAATTATTGATTTATCACAAACATTCTTTTCAGGCTCGAGTTGGTCAATGTAAAAAATTCCACTATCTTTTACATAGTAAGCTTTAACTCTACAATTATATGAAGAAAAACATGCCTTATCTGCCATTT
Organism: uncultured Alphaproteobacteria bacterium; assembly: GCA_902563305.1. Lineage (GTDB taxonomy): Bacteria > Pseudomonadota > Alphaproteobacteria > Methylaequorales > Methylaequoraceae > Methylaequor. Next base: position 29,819 of record CACEWP010000002.1, on the reverse strand, counting down.
CTTTTTGAGATAATTTAAAAAGGTTTGGACTATCAATCTTTTCTTTAAATTCAGTATTTTCAATTATCCAAGTGCTGAGGAAAAGTAATAAAGTTTTCGAAATCATTTTATTTCTACTTCAGACAATAAATTGCCTTTTTTAATATTATAACTCCGTATAATTTGACTACTATCATTTTTATTTTCAAGTTGTAAATGTAACTTATTACCCTCTATATGAAAGTCTTTTACATCGTAAAATAATTCAATTTGAGGTTTTAATCTTAAAAAATTAATATTTTCTGAATTGTGTTTAAAATATTTATAATAAATAGTAAATATTGTAATAAGTAAAAGTAAACAAATTAAAAATCCAAAAAAAAATACAATAAACTTAAGGAATCTTTTCATTGAAGCCAAATTATATATCTATTTTTGTAACTAGCAATGATCTAGATAAAAGAGTTGACGTATATATTTCTCAAAAATTTAAATACTTATCAAGAAATCGCCTTAAGCAGTTAATTATAGATGGTTTTTTAAAGTTTAATGAAAAAGTTATAAACCAACCCTCTTTTAAATTAAAAGAATCAGGGGAACTCTCATTATTAATTCCTGAACCAAAAAAGTATGAATTACTTCCTCAAAAATTGAATCTTAATATTATATATGAGGATAATAATTTAATTGTTATAGATAAAAATGCTGGAACAGTTGTTCATCCTGGAGCAGGAAATAAGGATAATACTCTAGTAAATGCGTTATTATCCCATTGTAAAAATCTTTCTGGAATTGGAGGTGTATTAAGACCAGGAGTAGTTCATAGAATTGATAAAATGACAAGTGGACTATTAGTTTTTGCTAAAGATGACATTACCCACAATAGTTTATCAAAACAATTTAAAGATAAATCTATTGATAGGGAATATAACTTGTTGACATGGAATCAATTAACTAATCCAAAAGGAGTCATAGAAACAAATATTGCAAGGTCAAAATTGAACAGAAAAAAAATGACAGTTACTTCATCAGATGCAGGTAAAGTTGCTATTACAAAGTTTTCATTACTCAATTCATTTATAATTAATGAGAAAATAAAAATAAGTCATGTTAAATGTAAGCTATTAACCGGAAGAACCCATCAGATCAGGGTTCACATGAGCCACATCGGCAACCCTATAATCGGAGATAAAAAATATAGTAGGAATAATTACTATCTAAATCTTCCAAATGATTTGAAAAATTTCTTATTAAAAAATTTTATAGAACCTCAACGACATGCTTTACACGCTAATTTTCTTGGTTTCTATCATCCCATTAAAAATGAATATTTATCTTTCAATTCTAAATTACCTAGGGATTTCATCAGATTATTAAAAAATTTATCAGAAAATTAAATAAAATTCTCATAAGATGAACGAAAAATAATAATTTGTTCATCTTATATTCATTTTATTCTTGCAATTTGTTTTTTTTTAAGTATTATAGCGTAATTATGAGTACATATTTTAGAAAAAGTTTTAATATATCTGTCGATCAGAACGATATTTCAGCATATCTTAGGGAAATTCAAAAATTTCCAATACTTACGCATGAAAATGAAATTAAGTTAGCTACAGAATGGGTTGAAAAAAGATCTAATGATGCAGCCCACCAATTAATCAATTCTCATCTTAGATTAGTTGTTAAGTTAGCTATGAAATACCGAGGTTATGGACTTCAACTCAGCGAACTGATATCTGAGGGTAACTTGGGACTGATCCAATCACTAGAGAGATTTGATCCCAAAAAAGGCTTTCGCTTGTCAACATATGCCATGTGGTGGATTAGAGCTTCAATTCAAGAGTACATTCTTCATTCATGGTCACTGGTAAAGATTGGAACCACTGCGGCTCAAAAAAAACTTTTTTTTAATCTTAGATCACTTAAGGGGAAACTAAAAGCTTTAGATGATGGTGATTTACCTCCAGAACTTGTTACAGAAATTGCAGACAGACTGGATGTTGCTGAAAATGAAGTTGTCGATATGAATAGGAGATTAGCAGGTCATGATCATTCACTGAATAATCCATATTCCTCTGAAAATGAAGATGAGTGGATCAATGGACTTCAAGATGATAGGGATAATCACGAAAATAAATTTATTCAAAATGATGAACTATTTAAAAGAAAAGAAATGCTAATGGTTGCTCTTAAAAATCTTGACGAGAGAGAAAGAAGAATTTTAACGCAAAGAAGGTTAGTCGATGATCCTCTAACATTAGATCAATTGAGCAAATCTTTTGGTATTTCAAGAGAGAGAGTTCGTCAAGTTGAAGTTAGAGCTTTTGAAAAATTACGCAAAGTTGTCAAAAACATCAACTATAAATCAAAAAACTTCAACCAATAAAAGGATTCTTCACTAGGATAGTGTCTTCTCTTTTTGGACTGGTTGACAAAATTGACACCTGAGTTTCCAAAAGCTCCTCAATTCTTCTAACATACTTTATAGCTAAAGCAGGTAAATCACTCCATGTTCTAGCTCCTTGAGTAGTTTGAAGCCAACCTTCGTGTGTCTCATATATTGGTTTTATATTTCTTTGATCTATTTCTGAGAGTGGAAAATAGTCAATTTTTTTATTATTTAATTTATATCCAACACAAATTTTAATTTCTTTGAAACTATCTAAAACATCTAATTTTGTTAGAGCTATTCCATCAATTCCAGCAACATCCATTGAGTGCCTTGTAATTATCGAGTCAAACCAACCACATCTTCTTTGTCTACCTGTGACAGTTCCAAATTCATTACCAATCTCACCTAATCTTTGGCCTATCAAATCTGATAATTCAGTAGGAAATGGTCCACTTCCTACTCTAGTTGTATATGCTTTAACAATCCCAAGAACATACCCAAGCTCTTTAATCGGAACTCCAGTTCCTGTCGAAGCTGCACTAGGTAATGTATTTGAGGACGTAACAAAGGGGTACGTACCATGATCTACATCTAATAAAATCCCTTGGGCTCCTTCAAAGAGAATTTTTTTTCCTTTATTTTTTGCGTGTTTCAATATTGGCGAAATCCTATCAACAAATTTTAGGATTCTTTTTTTATATGAATTTATTTCATCATAAATATTCTTTTCACTTAATAATTTAGAATTCAACCCTGCTAATAAAATATTATGATAATCTAATGCATTTTTTATTTTCTCTTTGAGAATTTTGTCATTAATTAGATCAGCAAAACGGACTGCCCTCCTTCCAACTCTATCCTCATAAGCAGGACCTATTCCTCTTCCGGTTGTACCAATCTTATTTGGACCTTTTCTTTTTTCACGAATTTCATCTATTTGTTTGTGAAAACTAAAAATTATTGAGGCATTTTCAGAAATTTTCAAATTTTTTCTAGTTATTTTTATCCCCGCAAGTGCAAGTTTATTTATTTCATCAAGAAGTGCAATAGGATTAACAACCACACCATTACCTATTATAGAGACCTTATCTTTTCTAATTATTCCAGAAGGAATTAAACTTAAAGCTATTTTTTTTTTTTTTACAACTATTGTGTGACCAGCATTATTTCCTCCTTGAAATCGTACAACAATATCGGCTTCATTTGAGAGCCAATCAACTATCTTTCCTTTACCTTCATCACCCCATTGAGCACCTACAACTGTAACATTTGACATTACTTAACCTTATAAATTGAATTTTTGTAAAAATAAAAATCACAATTGTGTGTTTTTGCTTCCCTTATTAACTCTGTTTTATTAAATTCCTTTACAGCTTTTATCACAATCATTTTATTTTTTTGTTGAAAGGATTTAATTTTTTTAAAATCTAATTTATTTTCTACAAAAATCTTTTTTTTTTTTATTGCTCTTATTTTAGAATCTAAAATTAGATTTTCCAGGAATCCAGAAAAACCAACACAGCAATCATCTCCAACTTTATAACCTCCCCCAGTAAAAAGCTCTTTTGAATTATCAGAATAAATTTTGAAACAAAACCCATCGTGATAATTTGACTCATCAACTTCAAGAGGATCAATTAATATTTCGTAATCATTAAAATGCTTCTTTATTTTTCTAATTTGATCTACAAAATTTATAATCTCTCTCTTTATATTCTTTTGGAAATTATATTTTTTTAAATATTCACCCTTCATCTCAATTTTTCCAATGCCACCCATAAGATATTCTGACATTTCAAATAGATTTGTTGAAATATCTTTAATTTTTTCTATGTTCTTGTTTTTAAAAGAATTAACTAAAGTTGCATAATCAGATTTATTTAATTTAAAATCTTCAGCAATTAAATTAATTAAATTTGGTATAGAAAAATTAATTATAAATTTTTTAATTTTTAGTTTGTTTAAAATTTCAATAATTAAGTTAATTATCTCATCTAAACAATAATCTTTTTCTACTCCAATTATTTCTGATCCTATTTGAGTAAACTGTCTAGATAAATTGATATTATTATTTTTTACCTTAAGTACCTCTCCAGTATAACAGAGCCTTAGAGGTCTTTTAATTTCTGATAAAGAACCGCATGCCATTCTTGCAACTTGCATTGTTATATCAGAACGAATACCCATAATTTTTTGTGTCAGCGGATCCATTACTCTAAAAGTGTTAATATTATCTGATTCATTAGTTAGAAAAAATAGAGAATTTTCAAATTCCACTAGGGGAGGTTTTACTATCATAAATCCATTGAACTTCATCAATTCCAAAAAGAATGAATTAATTTGGTTTTCTAGTTCTGCTATTTCTGGTAGCCGATCTCTGAACCCTTCTGGTAATAATTGACTTTTCACTTGTTACTCAAAATTATTAAAACACCAATCTAGCCAATTTGTAAGAGCAATTAAATCATTTTTTTTTATTGTAGGTCCTGTCCAAATTCTGATTCCCGGCATAGTCTTTCTATAATTCCTAATATCAAATGCGATTTCGTTAAAACTTAAAAATTTAAAAATTTCTTCATACGAGATTTTTTGCTTGAAAATCATATAAACCGGAGTTATTGCCTGATACTTTTTTTCTTTTACAAAATATTTAACAAAATTATTATTCTCTTCCCATTTATCAAAAACTCTTTTATTTTCCATCGAGATTTCATTACTACTGATTAAACCACCATTTTTTTCATATAAATCTAAACATAATTCTAGATCTGAGATTGTTAATAATGAGGGTGTGTTTATTAAAAAATTATTTTTCGTAAAATCAAAAATTTTAGGAATAGGTCTGGATTCAAGTCTCTCTATTGCCTTCGGACTCATAACAACAATACCATGCTGAGACTCTGAACCTAGTGCTTTTTGCCATGAAAAAATTGAAATATCTATTTTTTTCCAAGGAATATCATAAATAAAGGCTGCTGAATTGATATCGCAAACAATCAATCCTTCTTGTTTTGAATTTAAGAATTCTAAATTATTTAATGAAATACCAATTGTTGTCCCAGTCCATACAAATAGCAAATCATTTTGTAATGGGATTTTATCTAAGCTCGGAATCGAACCATCAAGTGAAATTCTAGCATCAATTTTTAAATTTAATTTTTTGAGATCGTTGTACCATTCCATTCCCCAATAATCATAAATCAGGCAAGTAATTTCTCTTCTTCCGAAAAAACTCCATATAACCGCTTCCATTGCTCCTGTACATGAACCTGGTGAAATAAAGATTTTAAAATTACTGGGAATTTTTAAGATTTTTCTTATTCTGTTGAGTTGATTTTGAATGAATTCTTTTACATCATCTGCTCTATGATATCGACCAAGATATTTATTGTTTATTTTTTTTAAATCCCAACCACTCGGCTTTGTAGTTGGGCCGCATGAAAATCTAGGGTTTATAGGTTTATTAATTTTAGGTAGTCTCATATTTTATAAAATATCGGGAATGTAATAAAAAAGATAATCCAACATAACACTGTTAATGGAATTCCAAATTTTACGTAATCAATAAATTTATAATGACCTGGTCCCATCACCAATAAATTTGTTTGATATGCTAATGGAGTTAAAAAAGAAGTATTTACAGCAAAAATCAGAGCAATAGCAAGAGTCTTTGGGTCAACAGATAATTTATCAGCTATATCAATAGCTATTGGAGAAAATAACACAGCACATGCATTATTAGAAATAAAGTTTGTAGTAATTGAAACAAATATATAAAAACATAAAATAACTGTCATTGGGGATGACCCTTCTAAAATTTGTAAGAGTATTTCAGACAAAAAATTTGCAGTTCCTGTTACCTGAATAACTTGACCAAGAGCCAAAGATGTGACAATTAAAAGTAGAAGATTATTATCAATACTCCTAAAAACCTGTCTGATATTCAAAACTTTGAAGAAAAGAATTGACACTACTCCTAATAAAGAAGCAACAACAAGTGGAAGTATTTCAAATGCTCCCAAAGATACGACAGTAAGAAAAATTAATAATGATTTATTAGCTATTTCTTTATTGTGTATCTCGGAAGTGGCCCATTCCATTGGAAGAAGATCGCTTTGTGTCCTCAAGTTCTTAATCACCTCAGCATTACCCTGAATTAATAAAGTATCACCAGGCTCTAACGGTAGCTCTCCCATTTGTTTTGTTATAATTCTAGACTTTCTTTGCAAGCCAATTACTAAACAATTGTATCTATATCTAAAACTAACATTTTCAATTGTATTTCCTACTAGGCTAGATGATGGAGTTACCATTGCTTCTGTAATAAGTTGGTCCTCTAAAGATTCATTGTCTTTTTGAGTATGTTCTAAAGAAACAATATTTTTGGCTAGTATTTCTGTAAGTTGTTCACGACTTATAGACACAACAAGAATATCCCCTCTCTCTAAGATAAGTCCCTCAAAAGGACCATGTTCAGCGTGTTCCCCCCTCTGAATCATTAATACTTTTATTTTTTCTAGACCTGGAAACTTTCCCTCAACTGTACTTATTCCAATTAAATCAGAATTTTCATTAATAATTACCTGTGTTATAAAATTATTCTCTCTATCATTAAGTAATTCATTAGCAGTAGGTGACCTATCTTTTAGAAATATCTTAAACTTAGAAAAAATAATTACGTATAAAAAACCCGAGAAGGCAATTATAGACCCTGCTAAAGTAAAATCAAAAAAACCTAAATCAACATTTGAAATTGTTTTTAAAGAATCTGACACCAATAAATTTGTACTTGATCCAATAAGAGTCGTCATTCCTCCTAAAATCGCAACATAGCTTAGTGGCATTAGAAACCTTCCCAAAGAAGAGTTCATATTCTTAATAATACCCTGCAGAATAGGAATGAAAATAATCACTACAGGAGTGTTGTTAATGAATGCACTCAGAATTAAAACAAAAAATAGGCATAAGATTATAATTAAGTTTGGTTTATCAGGAAAAAACCTCATTAAATTAGATAAAACGTTGTCTAATGCTCTTGTTTGAACAACTCCTTGTCCTAGAATCAATAGACATAAAACTGTAATCAACGAAGTATTACTAAATCCTCTCAGTATGGCCTGAGGATTTAGAAGATTTTGTCCACTATTATCAATAAATGGAAATAAAGAAAAAAAAATAAGTAAAAATGTAAGAATCACTATTGATTTTATAACAATAGATAAATAGTCTAGCGCATAAAAAATCATGCTCATTACAACCATAATGAGACTTAAATAAATAAATATTTCATCAGATAGAAAAAACATAATATTTGGAAATTATTTAAATTGTCTATTTTATATTTAATAACATTATAATAGAATCAAAGAATGTTAAAAATAATATTTTTAAGATAATTATGTTAAAAAAAATAAAAAAAGATCAAAATAAAGGTAAGATTTCAGAAAACCTCTCGGACTTTAAAACCCTTCCAAAGTCGAGAAAAGTATATTTCCAAGGTAAAAACTTCAAAAATATTAATGTCGGCATGAGGGAAATAACTCTTGAAGATAAAGAAGTGGAGAGTCTAGTTGTTTATGATACCTCTGGGTTATATTCAGATAAAGAATATAAACACGATTATGAAAAAGGTCTAAAAAATATCCGAACTGAATGGATTAAGAGTAGAAACGGACTTAGTGAAGCTTCTAAAACAAAGCTTAAATTTCTTGACCATTCTAAATGTAAAGTTAGGACATTTCCCTCAACACCGAAAAAGATTTTCAAAAAGAGGGTAAATAATGAAATTACACAACTTTATTATGCGCGAAATAATATAATAACAGAAGAAATGGAATATTGTGCAATAAGAGAAAATGAGGGAAGAGAAAAGTTAGTTGGAACCTTCATTAATGAAAAAGATCTTATTACACCTGAATTCGTAAGAGCAGAAATTGCTTCAGGCAGGGCCATTATTCCTTCAAACATCAATCATCAAGAACTTGAACCTATGATAATTGGTCAAAATTTTTTAGTTAAAATAAATGCGAATATAGGTAATTCAGCAGTTATTTCAGATGTTTATGATGAAGTTGAGAAACTAATTTGGTCAATTAGATGGGGTAGTGATACTATAATGGATCTATCAACTGGAGATAATATTCATTACATAAGAGAATGGATTATTAGGAATTCTCCTGTTCCAGTTGGAACTGTTCCAATTTATCAAGCTTTAGAAAAAGTAAATGGTGTTGCTGAAGACTTAAATTGGGAAGTTTTTAAGGAAACATTAATTGAGCAAGCTGAACAAGGAGTAGATTATTTCACTATTCACGCTGGAGTAAGATTACCTTTTATTCCAATGACAGTTGACAGACTTACAGGTATTGTCTCGAGGGGTGGGTCAATAATTGCTAAATGGTGTTTAGCACATCACAAAGAGAATTTCCTATATACTAACTTTGAAGAAATTTGTGAAATCATGCAAACTTATGATGTATCTTTTTCTTTAGGTGATGGTTTAAGACCAGGTTCAATCCATGATGCTAATGATGAATCCCAATTCTCAGAATTGAAAACATTAGGAGAACTAACTGATATTGCTTGGGAAAAAAACGTTCAAGTCATGATTGAAGGACCTGGACATGTTCCAATTCAAAAAATAAAAGAAAACGTTGATTTACAAAAAAAGTATTGTAAAAATGCGCCATTTTACACTTTAGGACCTCTTGCAACAGATATTGCACCAGGTTATGACCATATTACAAGCGCAATAGGTGCAGCAATGATTGGTTGGTATGGTACATCAATGTTATGCTACGTTACACCAAAAGAGCACCTTGGTCTTCCGAACAAAGAAGACGTAAAAATAGGTGTAATAACATATAAAATTGCAGCCCATGCAGCAGATTTGGCAAGAGGAAATAGAGGAGCTTACTATAGAGACTATTTATTATCAAAAGCACGATTTGAATTTAGGTGGCGTGACCAATTCAATCTTTCACTTGACCCCGAAACTGCCGAAGACTTTCACGATCAAACATTACCTTCTGAAGGAGCAAAGTTGGCTCATTTTTGTTCAATGTGTGGTCCCAAATTTTGTTCAATGAAAATTTCGCATGAAATCAAAGAGGAGAGTAATAAAGGGAAGAAGGAAATGTCTAGAAAGTTTAGAGAGTTAGGAGGAGATATTTATCATCGTTCATAACCAATATCCAAGCGGTCCATATTTTAGGCCAAAATTGGGAGCTCCAAGAATACAATCTCTTGTAAAATTCTTCGCCAGTCTTACTGAATCATCCATTACGAAACCCTTTGCCAAAAATATTGCTAAAGCTGAAGAGAAAGTGCATCCTGAACCATGCGTATTTCTTGTTTTGATTCTCAGAGTCACAAACTTATTTACTTCCTTTTTCTCGTTTAAGAAAAAGTCTTCACAATATTTCTTATTTTCTCCTGCATCAGTAATAACTACCCCAGTTTTATAAATTTTAAAAAAAAAGTTAACTAAATCATTAATATAGATTTTTTTATTGTAAGATATTTTTAAAAGGGACTTTGCTTCATTTAAGTTTGGAGTAAAAACTGGGTTAACCCGAGAAATTAATCTATAAATTTCAATGTAGCTATCTAAATCACTGAATTTTTTATTAGTTGATGATTTATAGATTGGATCAACAACAATTGGAATTTTATAATTTAGTTCTTTTAAAGTTTTACAAATAATCTTAGCTTGGCTTATGCTTTTAATTAAACCAATTTTGATGCAGTCTATTGAATGATCCTCAACGATAGTTTTTATTTGAGATTTAATAAGATTATTGGGAAGCTCAAAAATTTTATAAAATTTTTTAGAATTTTGAGATGTAATAGATGTAATACAACTTAAACAATAAGTTTTTAAAGCATGGCAAGTTTTTATATCTGCTTGTATACCAGCACCACATGTATTGTCACTACCTGCGATTGAAAGCATTCTTAATATAGTTTTATCTTTTTTCATCTATTTCTTTAATTTCATATTCAAATTCTTGAATAAAATCATTTACTTGTTTCTCTGAGGTACCTTGAACCATTAATCTTAACAAATTTTCTGTACCAGACTTTCTTAAAAGAATGTCATAATCATTTAAATTTAAAATTTTATCTGAAATTTTTTTTATATTTATATTATTTATAATCTCTTCAGGATTATTTTTTAATTTAAAATTTACTAACCTTTGAGGAACTTTTACGAATAATTTTTTACATAGACTTGAAAGACTACATTTGTTCTCTTCTAAGATTTGAATAATCATAAGAGCTGTATATATTCCATCTCCACAAAAAGAATTTTCTGAAAAAATTATGTGTCCTGATTGTTCTCCTCCTAAAATGCAGTTGTTTTTCTTCATCAATTCAACCACATACCTATCCCCTACGTTTGAGAGGAGGCAATTTATATTATTTTTATACAAAAAATTTCTGAACCCTAGGTTTGACATTTTTGTACCCACTACCAAGCTATTTTTTAACTGATTTTTATTTTTTAAAAATAAAGCAAGAATTGCCAAAATATAATCTCCGTCTACAATTTGACCTAACTCGTCACAAAAAATAACCCTATCAGCATCTCCATCAAATGAGATACCAAGATTTGATTTACTTTTTTTAGTGTTTTTAGAGAGTTCAAGCGGATATGTTGCTCCACAATTTTTATTTATATTAACTCCGTTTGGGGTAGTTCCCAAACATAAAAAATTTAAATTCAATCTTTCAAAAATTTTTGGAGCAATTTTACTTAATGAACCGTTTGCACAATCTAAAAAAACTTTTTGATTAAATTTATTTAGTTCAGAAAATTTTTTTACTAAAGTTTCTTCGTATTTAGAAAAGTTCACACTCCTAATAGTTTTAAAGTTATCTTCCAAGGAATGGTTAGAATTAGTTAAATTTAAATTTTTTTCTATTTTCAATTCGTCATTATCACTAAGTTTTTCTCCATTCTTATCAAATATCTTTACTCCATTGTCATTGAAAGGATTATGAGATGCAGAAATCATAATCCCCAAATCATAATTAAATTCTTTAGTATTGAAAGATAACATCGGTGTAGAAACAACTCCACATGAAAAACAATTCACGTTAACATTCTTAAATCCTAGAGCAATATCAGACTCTATAGAGTCAGATGATTCTCTGGTATCTTTACCTATAAGAACCTTTTCGATATTTTGATAAGTTTTTTTTATAGATTGAGTCAAATCAAAGAAAAATGACGATGTTATAGGAAATTCATTAAAAGTTCCTCTAATTCCATCAGTACCAAAGTATTTTTTTTTCATTAATTAACTAATCTCTCATAAACCATTAGTGCTTGATTTACTTCCTTTACGTCGTGAACTCTATGTATTCTAATACCTTGTTTAATTGCTAATAGAGTAGCTGAAATAGTTCCTCCTAATCTTTGTTGTGGATCAGATTCATTAGATATAGACTGAATAAATCTTTTCCTTGAAACACCAAGCATTAGAGGCACACCTAAAGAATGGAATATTGATAAGTTTTTTATCAAGTCTAGATTTTGTTCGTAATTCTTTCCAAACCCAATTCCAGGGTCAACAATAATATTTTCACGGTTTATTCCATGCTGAGTTATATAATTTATTCTATCTTCTAAAAAATCATATACTTCTAATACTACATCAGAGTATTTATTTTTTTTCATCATTGTCTTTGGTGTGCCAGGCATATGCATTAAAACTATTGGAACATTATATTTTTTAATCACATCAATACTTCTTTTATCATGAATAAGACCACTTACGTCATTTATAATTTTTACACCGGATATAATACCAAATTCCATTGTGGAAGAGTTCCTGGTATCTAAGGACAAATCAATTTTATCACAGTTAAGTCTTTGTATTACAGGCATCACTCTAGATATTTCTTTCTCTGCACTTACAGTGTCTGCGCCAGGTCTGGTTGATTCTCCTCCAATATCAATAAATGAGGCTCCATTTTTCACCATTTTGTGAGCATTTTTAATTGCTTCTAATAAATTCAAATTTGTTCCACCATCCGAAAAACTATCAGGAGTTATATTTAGAATACCAAATAATGAAAATTTTTTTTTTTTAAATAAATTTTTATTTAAATTTTTGTTTTGATAATTTAACTTATTGAAAAGTTCACATACGTATTTATTTTGACTAAAATTGGAAAAAAAATCTGGAAAACCATATATTTTTCTTTTCTTAACTAATTTATGCCTAGAAATCACTTCAATCTTTGAAAAATAAACTCCTTGGATAAAGATTGCTTGATCTTTTTTGGATAAATTCTTCCCAACCTCATTATTGACTGACCCTAAAGGCCTTAAATTGTATTTTATATCTGAAAAGATCAACTATATATTTATTAAGTTGCTGCGGGATTGGGGTTGAGACCTAGATTCCTTCTTTTTTTAACTTCTTTACGTCCTCCTAACGGTATTGAAGTTTTTCTATTCTGAGGTGTATCATCGGATCCTTTTTTAATTTTAAATTTGCCCTTGCTTATTAACTCCTTAACTTCGTCACCTGATAATGTTTCATACTCGAGTAATGCTTTTGCAAGGTTATGAAGATGTTTAATATTTTTCTTTAAGGTTTTTCTTGCATGAGATTCAGCGTTATCAATAAGTTTTCTAATTTCTTGGTCGATTAATTTTGCTGTCTCATCTGACATACTCTTTCTTTGTGTAACAGATCTTCCAAGAAAGACGTCTTCTTCATTTTCTGAGTATCTTAAAGGACCAAGAATATCACTCATACCCCATTCAACGACCATTGCTCTTGCTCTTTGAGTAGCTTGTAAAATATCATTAGATGCGCCTGAAGTTATATGGTCCTTACCAAAGATTAATTCCTCAGCAACTCTTCCACCAAATATCATGGCGAGCTTGGCCTTCATTTCAGACTTAGTTTCGGAATATTTATCTCTTTCTGGAAGGTTCATCGTGACTCCTAAAGCTCTTCCTCGGGGGATGATCGTAACTTTGTGTAGTGGATCATTTCCAGGTGTGAATATTCCAACAAGTGCGTGTCCTGCTTCGTGATAGGCTGTTAACTCTTTCTCTTTTATAGTCATTACCATTGACCTTCTTTCTGCACCCATCATGACCTTATCTTTAGCATCTTCAAAATCTAACATCGTAACTAGCCTTTTATTTCTTCTTGCTGCCAAAAGAGCAGCTTCATTTGATAAATTTGCAAGATCTGCACCCGAAAAGCCTGGTGTTCCTCTTGCAATAACTTTAATATCAACGTCTGGAGCTAAAGCCAATTTTCTTGTATGTACCTCTAAAATTTTTGTTCTACCGGTAATGTCTGGGTTAGGAACAACAACTTGTCTATCAAATCTTCCAGGTCGTAGAAGAGCAGGATCTAAAACATCAGGTCGGTTTGTTGCGGCTATTAAAATTACTCCCTGGGTTGAATCAAATCCATCCATTTCAACTAAAAGTTGGTTCAGAGTTTGTTCTCTTTCATCGTTACCACCTCCTAATCCGGCACCTCTATGTCTTCCAACTGCATCTATCTCGTCAATAAAAATTATACAAGGCGCATTTTTCCTACCTTGTTCAAACATATCTCTGACTCGACTTGCACCAACACCAACAAACATTTCAACGAAATCCGATCCCGAAATTGAAAAGAAAGGAACGTTAGCTTCCCCGGCAATTGCTCTTGCTAGAAGTGTTTTTCCAGTTCCAGGCGGTCCAACCAAAAGAGCACCTTTAGGTATTTTTCCTCCAAGTCTTTGAAATTTTGTTGGATCTTTAAGAAATTCTACTATTTCTTCTAATTCAGCCTTAGCCTCGTCTATACCAGCCACATCTGTAAAAGTAACTTTATCTTTGTTTTCATTTAATAGTTTTGCCCTTGATTTACCAAAACCCATTGCTCTCCCGCTTCCTGACTGCATTTGCCTCATAAAGAATATCCAAACACCAATCAGAAGCAACATGGGGAACCAAGATATTAAGATATCAATTAAACCAGGTGATCCTTTATCTAGTGGTAAAGCATTTATCTCAACATTATTTTTTTCTAACTTTTCGATTAAATTCATGTCATTCGGTGCATAAGTTGAAAAAAATGAACCATTCGTGTATTCACCTTTTATGTTATTACCTCTAATATCAACCCTGGAAACATTTCCATTTTTGATTTCTGTGAGAAAATTTGAGTAGGAAATAGGAGATGTTCTTTGAGAAACATCGTTAGCTTTATAAAAATCAATGATGAGGAAGACCAGAAACCCAATAAGTAACCAGATAGCTAGATTTTTTAAAAGATTATTATTCATCTAATATGATATAATTATATATATTTTAATCTCAATTAATATTTAAAAATTTTTTTTTGTTAATGGTATTTTTGGACTAAATATAACAGATACACCATTTGATAACATTTCTTTTTCATCTGATAAAAAAGGGATCATTATTTTTCTTTTTATTTGTAAAACGGGCAACGTTTTAAGGATTCTATAATTTATTTTCTTATTTAATCTTATAAAATTAAAATCTTTTTTTATTTTTATCCAGATTGAATCATCAAAAATAAAGCATTTTAAATCACTCAGCATAGACTTAATCTCAAATCTATCATCCCAAAGAAGTGGAGTCCCTTTCCTTACTATTGTTTCTTTTTTGATTTCTCTTTTTATTTTTTGATATTCTCTAAAAAAATGTATACTTTTTTTATTTAATTCTATAACACATGAATTAATTGTAAAATTCAATCTCTTTAATTTCTCAATTTGCTTTAACATTAACGTAATTGACCGAGTCCGAGGAGGGTAAACACCTCCTGAACATGTGACTAAGATTCTTTTCATAATCTCTATTTGGTTAGATTTAGGTTCATCTAGAAACTTCTGTTTATCCACTAGAAATTCTCCAAAATTTTGAAATTTGAGATTATCAACAAAAAACTCTCCAATTTTTCTCTCAATGCCGTAGTTTGCTTTTTTACATTTATTAAAATCATTGATTATTTTGGATTTTTCCTTTTTGGAAAAATTTGTTATTGAATTTCTTATTCTAATTCTTTCAAATCTATGATTTTTGTTGCTAGAGTCTTCTATCCATTTATATTTATATTTGTTGCATGTCTTAATTAATCTTTCCTTACCAATATTTATTAGTGGTCTAAGAATCTGGACGTTATCCCTATTGTTCCTTGTTGGAATACCTGCTAAGCCAAGTGTTGAAAATTTTCTTTCTTTTCTCATCAAATAAGTTTCAAGTGAATCGTTGTGATGGTGAGCTGTCATAAGAGTAATAATTTTTTCTTTCTTGCAAAAATCAATGATTTTTTTATACCTTAAATGTCTGGCTTTGAACATTATTGCACTTTTTGGTTTTTCATTATCCCAATTCAAGATTTTAAAATTAAGATTAAACTTTTTACTAAGTTTTTTTGTAAAAACAGCTTCAAGATACGATTCTTTTCTTAGTTTATGGTTGAAATGGATTAAAGTAAGAATTCCATCTCTTTTTTTAATCCAACTATTCAATAAAATTAAAAGTGCCAAACTATCTGAGCCTCCAGAAAAGCTCAATGCCACATGAGGTTTTTTTTCTAAAAGAAAAAAATGATTAGACATTATTGATGAAAATTCAGAGTGTGTAAGTGGTTGACTCATTATTAGACTTTATTCTTTAGGACAATTTAATTTTTTTCTTTCTTCTTGCGACCTTTCAAGAACGTTTTTACCTGAATTTTTGTATTTTACTTCTAGTTCAAAAAACGCACTACAAGCTTCATTCTTTTTATTTAGATTTGAAAAGGACAATCCAAGTTTCAGAAGATTATCTGGACCTTTTATGGAATCTGGATAGTTTTGAAAACCTTCACCAAACTCAATAACAGCTTGTTGAAAATTTTTCTTAGCATAATATACTTCACCCAACCAATATTGGATATTTGGCATTAAATCTTCAGGTTGAATGCTTTTTAATTGAATTAGCTGTTTCTCAGCCTCTTCATACTTATTAGCCCAAAGAAGTTTGATTGCATTTTCATATTTTTTCTTAATTTGATCCTCATTCAATTCGTTTTTTCCTTTTGACAATTCTGACATAACCTTCTTATCTTCTCCTATCTTAATCTTTGGGTTTGCTAAATTTTCATTCTTAGGAATGTTTTCAAGAAATGTTTTTTTTTTCGTAGACTCTTTATTCGACGATTGTAACTTTATTAATTTTTTGATTTCATTTTCTAATTTTTTAATTCGAGATTGTAAATCTTTATCAATAAGATTCAATTTTTCTTCAATATTTTTTATTTGATTATTAGACTCCTCTACCAAACCAAAGTTAGTTCTAATTTTTGTTTCAAAATCTCCTAATTTTGATTCATTTCTAGAAATATATCCAGAAGAAAGAGATTTTTCTACTTCATCAAACCTCCCTTTTTGAATATCTGATATGTTCTTTTCGATTCTATCTAATCTTTCTAAAAGTTCGTCAACGTCTAAATCTTGTGAGTAGATATTCGAGAAAATGAGTTGAAAAGCTAAGAGAAGGCCAAGAGGTTTTATTTTTAATTTATTCATAAAAAAAAAGGGCTAAAAGTATAGCCCTAATTTTAATTAGTAAGGATTCATTACTTCTAGTTACCACTTACGACTAGAACTGCTCTCCTGTTTTCAGCCCATGCTTCAGATGTGCTGCCTTCTGCAGCAGGGCGTTCTTTTCCATAACTGATCACAGTCAATCTTCCAGCATCAACACCAAGAGAGGTTAAAAATTCTTTAACAGAGTTTCCTCTTCTTTCACCAAGTGCTAGGTTATATTCTCTTGTGCCTCTTTCATCGCAGTGACCTTCAATTAACAATTGAAAACCTGGAGTTGATTTAAGCCAATTAGCCTGAGACTCAAGAACATATGCCGAGGCAGAGGAAATATTGTGTTTGTCGGTCTCAAAATAAACTCTATCACCTATCTCATTTTGAAGATAAGCTTGCAAATTAGCTTGCTTTGAGTCACCGTATTCATATCCTGGTGTGCTTCCTGCTCCGGAAGAACCACCTATAGTTTCGCAACCCGAGATCATTAAGATCCCTGCGAAAAATAAAGACAAGTATTTTTTTTTCATAACTATATAATCCTTACGTTATTATTTTTAGTATTATAACCTTAAGTTTTACAATTTGCGCAATAATAAGTCAACGGTTAAGGTTCAATTAAGAAATATTATAAAGAAAGTCAATTTTCGAGAAATCGGTATGTTTATCTATTATAGATCTTAACTGTGCATGAGCCAAAGCAGTCTACAGAATCGTGCGTTGGAATTGCTTGGAAAGAATCATCAATAATAAGGCTATCGCTCCCTACGTATTGATCTTGAGCACAACTAGAAACAAATAGAGCAAGTATTAGTAGAGTGAAGAATTTGATTTTCATATTTTGAGTACCTTTAAAATTAAACTTAGTACAGTTTTACATTTTGACAATGCATAAGTCAATCACAACTAGCTTTTTTTTTTACAAACCTAGGGCAACAAACCTGACCATGCAGGATCCGACGCATCTGAAGGAGTAACAAGCTCTCTTAAATTTATTCCAGTAAGATCAACCATTTTTATTTTTGGATTAGTTATTTTTCCACCTGATAATTTGTCTTGACTATAAAATGAAATAACTCTGCCGTTTGGAGACCAGGAAGGACCTTCAACAAGATAAGACTTATATACTACCCTCTCACCTTTTCCGTCAGTATACATAACTCCAATATAAAACTCACCATTAAGAAGTTTAGTAAAAGCAATTAGATCTCCTCTTGGAGACCAAACTGGAGTAGCGTATTTACCTTTACCAAAACTTATTCTTTTTACTTTTTTTGTTTTTAAATTCATAATGTAAATCTTTTGACTTCCACTTCTATCCGATTCAAATGTAATAAAATCTCCATCTGGAGAATATGACGGAGCTGTATCTATTCCATCATAAGAAGTTAACCTCTCGATTTTTAAATTACTTAAATTCATTTCATATATATCTGTATTTCCATTTTTAGCTAAACTCATTACTAGTTTTTTTCCATCAGGAGAATATCGAGGACTAAAGGTCATCCCAGGAAAATCTCCTAGAACTTTTTGTGAACCTGTATTTAAATCAAGAAGAAAAATTCTTGGAATTCTTTTGTTATAAGATAGATAAGCGACCTCTTGCGCAGCCGGAGAAAATCGGGGTGTCAAAGCCAAATAAGATCCGTCAGTAAGAAATTTATGGTTTGCACCATCCTGGTCTATAATTGCTAATCTTTTTTTTCTATTACTCTTAGGACCTGATTCAGAAATATAAACTACTCTACTATCAAAGTATCCTGATTCACCAGTAATTCTTTCATAAATTATATCTGAAATAACGTGAGCTATTCTTCTCCAATTGCTTTTTTCCGTAGTTAATTTCTGAGCTACCATTTGTTTTTGTGATAAAATATCCCAAAGCCTAAATTCAATGTCTAATTTTTCGTTTTTCAAATTTAATTTTCCGTGTACCAAACCCTGAGCTGTTGTTATTTTCCAGTCAGAGAAAGTTGGTTTCTTTTCAAACGGAATGGAAACATTAAAAAAAAGTTTTCGGGGTAGCACTGAAAAAAGACCAGATCTTTGAAGATTATTAGATATTACACTATTAATATTAGAAGAGATTTCTTTGGATTCTGTATCGTTTGAATTAAATTCTAAAATTGCAACAGGAATTGGATCCATATTACCTTGGGTAATATCAATCCTTAACTCAGCATGAATTGAGAGAGGAAATATTATTAAGAATAGTAAAAAGTATTTCATAACATTTTAAATATCTTAGAGAATTTATTATTAGAAAGCAAATTTGTCTAATTAATCATTACTGAAGGATCAAAATCTAAAATTGTTTCCTTCCAAGTTTCATATTTTTTTTTTGGTACCTTCAATTTTTTACAATCTGGATGATTTACCGCTCTTACAGCACTTTCTGCAAGGGTTCTGAAGAATGAATTGTTCATCTTAACTTTATTTAAAATTTTTGAATTTATAACTTCACCGTCTTTATTTAATGTCAATTTAATTGAGACCTTGTAATCCTGAATATTCTTAGCTCCTGCAGGAACAATCCAACATCTATAAAATTGTCGCCTGATCGCATCTTTTTCTGAAATTGTCAACTTTTCTCCAAGTTTAGCAACTTTAACGTCGTCCTCAACTTTTGTATCATCAACTTTTTCTATATCCTTTTTTTTCTCATTTTTTTTATTATTCTTCTCAGATTTAATTTTTTCGATTGACTTTAAAATATTATCAACTCTTTTCTTTTGTTTTTCTTCTTTTTTTTTATCTTCAAGTTTTTCTTCTTTTTTTCTTTCTACCTTTTTTTCTTTAATCTTAAATTCTGGAGGTTTAGGTTTTGATTTAACTTTTGGAGGTTGAAAACCACTCTGATTTTTTTTATTTACTTTTTTTTGTAATTGTTTTTTTGTTTTATTTTCTATCTTATTTACGGTTTGTTCGGAAATGTCTACTATATCAAGTGGAATCTCATTTATTTCAAATCTTTTGTTTTGTTTAAATAGCTCTGCTCCATACATGAACAGCCCTATAATAAGAAAATGGAGAAAAAAAGACTTAAAGAGGCCTGAAACCATATCAAATCTATTTTAGTTTAGTCACAAGTGCTACTTTTTTGAAGCCAGATTTATTTATCAAGTTCATTAATTCCATTACTTTTCCATAATTTAATTTTTTATCACCTTTTATATATATTTTTAGATTTTTATTGTTCTCTTTTAATAATGTAAGTTTAATTATAAGTTGTTCTTTTGAAAATTTTTTCTTTTGAATAAAAATTTCACCATTTGAATTTAATGAAACAGTGACAGGGTCTTTCTTTTCGTTTTTAAGAATCGATGAACTTTCAGGTAAATTTATTTTTATACCAGATGTCAACAATGGGGCTGTTACCATAAAAATAATTAACAAAACAAGCATTACGTCCACAAATGGTGTAACATTTATCTCAGAAATAGCTTTTTTATTACGATATTTTTTTTTCAAATCAAATTTACCTAAAAATTTCTTTTGAAATTATTACCAGTATTTCATCTGAAAAAACCTCTAATTTATTATTAATACTTTCTAGCATATTATTAAATTTATTAAAAAACAATACAGCTGGAATGGCTGCCACAAGTCCAAGTGCAGTTGCAAATAAGGCTTCAGCAATTCCAGGTGCAACAACAGCTAAACTTGTGTTTTGTGAAATACCAATTGCGGTAAAACTATTCATAATCCCCCAGACTGTTCCAAAAAGTCCAATAAATGGAGCTGTGGAACCTACTGATGCCAGAAAATTTAATCCCTTCTCTAATCCAGTCAGCTCTTTATTTATAACAATTTCCATCTCTTTTTTAACGTTTTCACAAAAACTTTTTTTAAAATCAAAGTTTTTATTAGAAAAACCTGTTTTAATTCTATCAAAATAAACCATTGCAGCAAAAAAAACAGCTTCCATTGGATGTGTAGGTTGACCACCAATTCTTTTTGACAATTTACTTAAGGTTTCGCTTGAATAAAACTTTTCCTCAAAATCTTCTGTTTCCATCAAAATACCTTTAAGGTTGGAATATTTTGAAAAAATAATAGTCCATGACCAAATTGATGAAATTAAGAGCAAAATTATTACAATTTTTACGACTACGTCTGCTTGTAAAAATAAGGAAAAGATTGAAAAATCAGAAGATTCTTCTATTATTTTCTTTTCAATAGTTTCGTCCATAACAAAGTTATACTACTTCCATCGATTGAAATCTAGAAATTATATCAATTGGAATTTTTATTGGTTTTTTTTCCTTTCCATTTATCCACACTAATTGAACTGACAATTCAAATATATCAATTTTTTCTTTTATTATTTTCTGAATAAGATTTATTGAGGTATAAGAATTTCCATTGAAAAATGTTACAACTTTTAACTTATCAAATAAAAAAGATGGTTTAAAAAAATTTGCATTAATTTTTTTTACAACAAAAAATCTTGAATTATTAAGAAGCATTTGAGCTAAATTTGGAAAATCTTGATTAATCATGTTGCTTCTTGCTCTTTCACAAAAGTTTAAATAACAAGTGTGATATACAAAGCCTGAAGAATCAGTGTTTTCATAATAAACAGTAAAGAAATCTTCGTGTAATTTTTTCATCTTTTTAATTCGATTTTATGTGATTCATCCCTTTTCTTGAGACTATTCTTCCTCTTGACGTTCTTTGAACAAGTCCTTTTTGCATTAAGTAGGGTTCTATTACATCTTCAATAATATCCCTTTGTTCTAAAAGTGCTGCACTTAAAGTTTCAACTCCAACTGGTCCACCATTATAATCATTAGAAATACACTTGAGATATTTTCTATCCATTTCATCCAGGCCTTCAGAATCAATTCTCATTTGTTTTAAAGAATTTAAAACAATGTCCATATTAATACCTTGAGAATTCTGAACAATTGAAAAGTCTAGAATTCTTTTTAGAAGTCTTATAGCTATCCGAGGTGTTCCTCTTGATCTTTTTGCTATTTCGAAGGCTGCCATTTGTTCAATATCGACATTCAATTTCTTTGCATTCAGAATTAAAATTTCTTTCAAACTCTCTGGGTTATAAAATTCTAACTGGAGTGGAATCCCAAATCTGTCTCTCAGGGGTCGGCTTAATAAACCGAGTCTGGTTGTAGCGCCAATGAGTGTAAATTTTTCAATTGAAATCTGCATAACACGGGCAGAGGGACCTGCTCCAATGATATAATCACATTTAAAATCTTCCATAGCTGGATATAGTGACTCTTCAATTATTGGCGACAGTCTATGGATCTCATCAATAAATAATATATCACCATCTGCCAGATTACTAAGTAGAGTAACTAAGTCACCTTTCTTTGAAAATGCAGGACCAGATGTAGAGTGAATATTTACGTTTTTTTCATGTGCAATAATGTTTGCTAGGGTTGTTTTCCCAAGTCCTGGAGGGCCGTACAAAATTATGTGATCTAAATTATTTTTAGTTTTAACAGATGACTTTATAAAGGTATCCAAATTTAATTTTAAATTTTCTTGACCTATAAAATCTGTAATAGCCTTAGGTCGAAGATTGATTTTTTTATCTTCTTTTATCTCTTTGGGAGTTAAGGTAATATCTTCTTTTTCCACTTTAACCTTATGAACTAGGATTTGATAAACTTTTTATTGCTATAGGAATCAATTCTTCGAGTTTTTTTTCTTGATTTTCACTTATAACATAACTCGCAGTAGTTTCACATATTTTTTGACTAAAACCTAAATTGACTAGACATGAAACAAGATCCTTAAAAGTAGAGTTGTTGTCTTTTGAAATAGTAATTTCTTTTTTTAATAGTTTTTTTTTAAATTTTTCTTTTAATTCATTAATTATTCTTAAAGCTAATTTACTTCCAACACCACTTATACTATTGAATATTTTAGCATCTTCATTTAAAATTGAATTAATAATAATTTCATTTTCAAGATTTGACATAATATTTAAAGCCATTTTACTCCCAACGCCCTGAACTGTTAAAAGTTCTCCAAAGGTCTCACGTTCTTCGTTATTTAAAAAGCCTGCAAATATTCGAGAATCCTCTTTAATAATTTCATAAATAAAGATTATTATTTGCGATCCTATTGGACCAAGTCTCTCTATATTTCTATTTGACATTAGAATTCTGTAAACAGTACCATTCACATCAAGGTCAAGAAAATTTTGATCAAATTGTTCAATATTTCCTTTGAGTTTTACAATCATTTCTGGTTTGACATCTGTGGTATTTTTGATTGATTTTGCATTGCATGACAAGTAGCCACTGCTAAGGCGTCAGCAGCATTGTCATCAATAGTATTTATGTTTGGATAAATTCTTTTTATCATTTCAATAATTTGAAGTTTGTTGGCATGACCATAACCAACTAAATTTTTTTTGACAGTATTTGGAGAATACTCACTTATATTAATTTGTTTTTGCGCAGCAGCTAAGAAAACAATACCTCTTGCTTTGCCTAATTTTAAAGTTGAATCTGCGTTTACATTTGAGAAAATCTTTTCAACTGAAATAAAATCTGGTTTAAATTTAATTATTAAATTTATTAAATCTTTATGAATTATATTCAGCCTTTCTCCTAATTTTACTTTATTATTAGTTTTTATAACTCCGTGAGACAAGTAAATTTCTTTATTTTTATAACTTTTAATCATACCCCATCCAGTTGAATTTAAACCCGGATCAATTCCCATTATAAGTTGCTCATCCATTAAATAATACTATTCAAAATTTCTTCATCTATATTAAAGTTTGAGACAACAGTTTGGACATCATCTAGATCTTCTAATTTGTTTAATAAAGTTAAAAGTTTTTTTGCATGATCTTCATTTTTGACATCAACAATGTTTACAGGTCTCCATTCTATTGATGAGAATGTTGGTAAAGAATATTTTTTTTCTAAACTTATCATTACATCATGAAATGATTCCAAAGAAGTTATAATATCAAAAGTAGTTTCATTCTCTATGATGTCCTCAACGTTTAAAGATACACAAAATTCAAAAAAATTGTCGAAATCATCTGAATCACTAGGATATGTGATTCTTCCTGTTTTATTAAAATTATGTTTTACTGAACCACTTATTCCCAGATTTCCATCATATTTTGAAAAAGTAGACCTGATCTCCGAGGCACTTCTATTTTTATTATCTGTCAGAGATTCAATAATAATTGCAACACCAGAAGGTCCAAAGCCTTCGTATGTAATTTCCAAAAATTGTTCATTCTCAGAGTTAGCTTGGTTTTTATTAATTGCCTTTTGAATACTGTCTTTTGACATATTAGATGACAAAGCATTGTTAACAGCAGCTCTTAGTCTTGGATTCGCATCTGGATCCACTCCTCCGATTTTAGATGCAACTGAAATTTCTCTAATGAGACGTGAAAAAAGTTTTGCTCTCTTTTTATCCTGAGCGCCTTTTCTGTGCATGATATTTTTAAATTTCGAATGACCTGCCATTATTTATTTAGTCTCCCACCTTTTAAAATTTGCTGAAACTCAGAAACTTTGCTTTCTTTATCAATTTTTATTATTGTACCACATAATGTACCCTCACCACTAGCCGGTTCAAGTCTTGTCTTAAGAAAACTTTTTGTAAATCTTTGTATACAAGCTTCTTTTTTCATACCTATGACTGAATCATAATCTCCACACATTCCTAGGTCAGTCTGATAGAAAGTACCTTTCTCTAATATTTGAAGATCTGAAGTCGGTATATGAGTATGAGTTCCTAAAACAGCTGTAACTCGGCCGTCCAAATAGTGTCCTAATGCCATCTTTTCTGATGTAGACTCTCCATGAATGTCTACGACTATTGTATGAGTTCCATGCTTTATCTTAATTTGTTCTATAATTTCATCTAATGATCTAAAAGGATCCCCAATGCTATCCATAAAAAGTCTACACATAACATTTATAATTGAAATTAGATTTCCATTGCTCAGTTTAAATACACCGTATCCCCTTCCAGGGGTTTCTGAAGGATAATTACACGGACGAATTAACCTCTTATCATTATCAATATAGTTTATAATTTCTTTTTGGTCCCATATATGATTTCCAGAAGTAATTACGTCAACACCTAGTTTATAAAGTTGATCACAAATTTTTTTAGTAATTCCAAATCCACTAGCTGAATTTTCAGCATTAACTATTACAAAACCTAAATTATATTCTGATATGAGATCAGGAATAAATCTCTCGATAACCTCCCTTCCCGACCTACCAACGATATCACCACAAATAAGTATATTCATTGTTTACACATATTAAATAATTATTCTTGATTGAGTAACAATTAAGTCCATTTTTTTATCAAAATTTAATGTAGGGACTTTTTTAATCTCCTGCTCATCAAATGCAATTCCAAATTTCAGAATTTTACTTTTTTTCTCTAAGTATGAAATAGTTCTATCATAATATCCACCCCCATATCCAAGACGATTTTTTTTAACATCGAAAGCAACCATTGGTATAAGTAATATTTTTGGGCTTAAAAAACTATTATTTGCTGGTGTCATTATTCCATATTTGCCTGGAAAAAGGTTTTCTTTTATTTTCCACTCTTTAAAAAGTAAATGTGAATTTGATTTATCTATAAACGGTAAAACTATTCTTTGGTTTTTTCCAAGTAAATACTTTGTAAAATTATTAATATTTACTTCATGATTAATAGAAAAATAAGTAGATACAATGATATTATTGGTGTTTATAAGTTGGACTAATTTTTCCTTTATTTTGTTTTCTTTTAAATTTCTATTTTTAATCAACTGTCTTGATTTAATAATATTTTTTCTAATTTTAGTTTTTTGAATTTCAACCATTTTGTATTTATTTTAAAATTTGCTCAAGTTTTTCTAACTCTTTAATGATTTCTTTATAATACACTTCATTGTCTGATTTTTTTTTTTCTTCAACAATTTTTTCACTAATTACTATCAATGCAATCATAAGATATTTTTTTGATTCTGATAAAGATTGTAACTCTTTATGTTTTTTTAATTTTAAATTAATTTCTTGCTCAGCTTCACGAAGTAATTCTTCTTCCCCTTCACCACATTCTAATTCAATGTTTTTATTATTGATTTTTATTTTTAATATCGGCATCTTTTTTTTCGATATAATTTAAAATTTTCTCTAACATAATAATAGTTTTTTTTAGAAGCTTTTTATCTCCCTCTTTTTTTCTTGAAAAATTGGATTTATTTATTTTCTTATTAATCTTCCTTATTCTATTTAAGATCTCTTTTATATTTTTTTCCATTACGTTTTATAAACTTTATTTTTTCTAGTCCTTTACAATACAATAAATTTTCATTAATCAATAATTATAATTATTATCTGTCATGAAAATTAAAGTAGCAATCAATGGTTTTGGAAGGATTGGAAGACTAACCCTTCGAGCATTCCTGGAAAGGAATGTTAAAGAATTTAACATCGTGGCAATTAATGATTTAGGAAATATTGATAGCAATCTTCACTTATTAAAATATGACACTGTACATGGAACTTTACCATATAAATTTAATAAAGTTAATGATTCTGTCACTATTAATAATCATCAAATAAAGTTTTTAAAAGAATCAAATCCTATAAAACTTTCTTGGAACAAACTAGGAGTCGATTTAGTAATTGAATCTACAGGTATTTTTACAGATAGAGATAAAGCTTATCTTCATATAAATGCAGGTGCAAAAAAAGTTTTAATTTCTGCACCATCAAAAGATCCAGACATAACCGTAGTCTATGGAATTAACGAAAAAGATATCAAAAAAGAGCATGTAATAATCTCAAATGGCTCATGCACAACAAATTGTCTAGCTCCTATTGCTTACCTTGTAGATAAAATTATTGGAATTGATTCTGGTTATATGACAACTGTTCATTCAGTAACTGGGGATCAAAATACGATTGACACTCTGCATAAAGATTTAAGAAGAGCTAGAAATTCTCTCATTTCAATAATTCCAACCTCAACTGGAGCAGCTAGAGCAGTTGGAGAAGTACTACCGAATTTAAAGGGTAAAATCGATGGAAGTGCAATACGAGTTCCGACTCCTAATGTTTCTTTAGTAGACTTTAAGTTTTACTCAAAACGTCCTACATCGTCTAGTGAACTTAAAGAAATCTTTTTAAACTCTGAAAAAAAAGAATTCAAATCTATAATTCAAACCGTTTCAGATCCAATGGTTTCAGGAGATTTTAATCATAACCCCCATAGTTCTGTTATTGATTTGTCGGAAATAACTGTAATTAATGATAAATTTTGTAGAGTCTTATCATGGTATGACAATGAATGGGGATTTTCTAATAGACTTATTGATGTAATTAAAAAAATTATTTAATGGGAATTTATGACAATGAAACGTTCGAAATTAAAAATCTAAAAGATCTACAACTTATTAAAAAAAAATATCCACTAAAGAAGGTAAATCTTTTGCACAGATATAGTTCTATAGTTTGGCAAGGACCTCTTTATGTAAAGATAATGAATGAGAAACTACAAAAAAGAAATCTTAATTATATTGTTGAGCTTGGGAATAACGTAGGATTATCACTTGCATTGATAGGACTAAAAATTAAAATATTTGCAATGGATGAAACAAATATGAGCAGTAACTTTAATAAGATTCTATCAATTGCAAAAAACGAAAAAGTTAAAATTCTTTTAATCAAAAAATTAAGAATTAAAGAAATCTAATTTTAGAGTTTTTTAAAATGAAATTTTACATTATCTCCCCACCAAAAATAAATAAAAATTTCAATCATCAAAACTTTGATAGAATTACAGATATTATAAAAGTAAATTTTTTCCAATTTCGCCCTAAATATTCTTCAATGTTGAACAAATTGAAATTTGTGGAAAGGCACTACAATAAAATTCGTGAAATATGTAAAAGAAAGAAAATTAAAATGATAATCAATGATGATTTTGAGATAGCAGAAAGATTCAAATTCGATGGAATTCACCTAGGACAGGGTGATAAAAATTGTCAAGATGCAAAGATGAAATTTGGCGAAAATTTTATCGTTGGAGTTAGTTGTTCGGATTCACTAATACTTTACGATAAAGCAAAAAATCAAAAAGCTGATTATGTGGCGTTTGGACCATTATTTAAAACATTTTCAAAGATAAAAAAAAGAACTATCAACATAGAAAGCTTATTTGTTTCATTAAAAAAATTAAGATTGCCTTTTACCTTAATTGGTGGGATAAACCATAGTAACTTTATGCAATTACTTAAATACAAACCCCTTAACATAGCAATGATCAATAGTTTTTGGAACTATGAAAAAGGGCCAATTGAATCGGCATTACTTTTTAACAAAATTTTAAAAGAAAACAAAAATGATGAAAATTAACGCTAATCTAATCAGAGTTGGGAACGTTTTAAAACACAAAGACAAAATGATGGAGGTTCTTAGTACTAATATTATAAAACCAGGTAAAGGCGGAGCATTTGTGCAAGTTGAAATGAAAGATATTAAAAGTGGTGTCAAATACAATGAAAGATGGAGAACCTCTGAAAATGTAGAGAAAATTTCTGTAAACGAAGTTGAAGTTACTTTTCTTTTTATTGAAAGTGAAACTTTTACAGTTATGAACAATCAAAACTTTGAACAAATGACATATTCAGCAGAATTAATAAAAGGTAAAGAAAGACTACTTGAAGATGGTATGCAAATAATTTTAGAGTTAGTTGATGAAAAAGTAGCAAAAGTTAAGTTTCCAAAAAACATTAAGGTAGAAATCAAAAGCTCCGATGCGGTTGTTAAAGGACAAACAGCATCATCATCTTTTAAAAATGCAGTAACAAATAATAATCTAAAAATACTAGTACCCCCTCACATAAAAGAAGGAGACAAAGTTCTTATTAGCTCTGAAACTTTGAATTATGTAGAAAAAGCCAAAGACTAAGTATGAGCATCCAAAGTCCTATATTAAATGTTTTAAATAAAACTATAAGAATTTCTGGAAAAAAAATGATAAGAGATTTTACTGAGATTGAGAAATTACAGAGTTCAGTAAAAAATACTGAAAAATTTATAGAAATTACAAAATTAAATATTCTAAATGATCTTAAGGAAGTTCTGATAAAAATCAGACCAAACTTAAAAATCAAATCAATAAATAATGAATTAGAAGACTGTTGGATAATCGATCCAATTGATAGTACTACAAATTTCTCTAGAGGTATTGATAATTTTGTAATCAGCATTTCATTGAAAGAAGATAACAAAATTAATGCATGTGTACTTTATAATCCAATAAGAGATGAAAACTTTTATTTTCAAATTGGATTTGGTGGTTTTAAAAATGATTATCGCATAAGAGTATCAGAAAAAAAAAAATTAAAAGATTCAATATCATCATTTTTCTTTAAGAATTTAAAAATAGAAAATAGGAAAATATTGGGGAATATAAGACAAATTATGCAAAATGATAATAACATTGAAATAAGAGAGAGTGGTTCAATTCTTCATGATATATCACTTTTAAGTAGTGGTAAGATTGATTGCTTATTATTCTCAGACTCAAGTCTAAGAATTAATGAACAAATTTCTTTTATAATATCAGAGACAGGTGGAGTTTTTCTTGAATTAGAGATCAATGAAAAAAAAATTTATGTAGCAAGCAACAAATATATTGGAAAGATAATTAAAGAGATGATAGAAAATAAATATGAAAATCACTAAAAATAAATCAAAAATGTATATTATTGTACTGTTCTTAGCTCTTTTTTTGAATAAAAGTTCATACTCTCAAGATTCTCAAGTCATTAAGAAAATAATAATTGATGATAATACTGATTCAGGTCGGCTACTTTCACCACCAACTGAAAACAAAAAAAATA
>CACEWP010000001.1:0-337500 GCA_902563305.1 uncultured Alphaproteobacteria bacterium | reverse complement strand
AAACTTTAAATAAAGGAATGTGAAGGTGGTGATTTGGATTAATTTTAGAAGTAAATTCTAAAATTCTCTTAGAAAGGAGGTGATCCAGCCACACCTTCCGGTACGGCTACCTTGTTACGACTTCACCCCAGTCGCTGACCTTACCGTGGCCGACTGCCTCCTTGCGGTTAGCGCGTCGTCTTTGGGTAAAACCAACTTCCATGGTGTGACGGGCGGTGTGTACAAGGCCCGGGAACGTATTCACCGTAGCATGCTGATCTACGATTACTAGCGATTCCAACTTCATGAACTCGAGTTGCAGAGTTCAATCCGAACTGAGACAGATTTTTGAGGTTAGCTGAAGCTCGCGCTATCGCTGCTCATTGTCACTGCCATTGTAGCACGTGTGTAGCCCAGGTCATAAGGGCCATGAGGACTTGACGTCATCCCCGCCTTCCTCCGGCTTATCACCGGCAGTTTCTTTAGAGTGCCCAGCATAATCTGATGGCAACTAAAGATAAGGGTTGCGCTCGTTGCGGGACTTAACCCAACATCTCACGACACGAGCTGACGACAGCCATGCAGCACCTGTCACTGATCCAGCCGAACTGAAGGAAGTTATTTCTAACAACCAAAATCAGGATGTCAAGACCTGGTAAGGTTCTTCGCGTTGCGTCGAATTAAACCACATGCTCCACCGCTTGTGCGGGCCCCCGTCAATTCCTTTGAGTTTTAATCTTGCGATCGTACTCCCCAGGCGGAGTGCTTAACGCGTTAGCTGCACCACTTGTGATAAATCACAAACGGCTAGCACTCATCGTTTACGGCGTGGACTACCAGGGTATCTAATCCTGTTTGCTACCCACGCTTTCGCGTCTCAGCGTCAGAAACGAGCCAGTTGGCCGCTTTCGCCACTGGTGTTCTTCCAAATATCTACGAATTTCACCTCTACACTTGGAATTCCGCCAACTTCTCTCGATCTCTAGTAAGATAGTATCAAAGGCAGTTCCTAAGTTGAGCTTAGGGATTTCACCTCTGACTTACCTAACAGCCTACACGCTCTTTACGCCCAGTAATTCCGAACAACGCTAGCTCCCTCCGTATTACCGCGGCTGCTGGCACGGAGTTAGCCGGAGCTTCTTCTGAAGTTACCGTCATCATCTTCACTTCTGAAAGAGTTTTACAACCCTAAGGCCTTCGTCACTCACGCGGCATTGCTGGATCAGGGTTTCCCCCATTGTCCAATATTCCCCACTGCTGCCTCCCGTAGGAGTCTGGGCCGTGTCTCAGTCCCAGTGTGGCTGATCATCCTCTCAGACCAGCTATAGATTGCAGGTTTGGTGAGCCATTACCTCACCAACAGCCTAATCTAACGCGGGCTCATCTAAAAACGACCGAAGTCTTTGCCCCTGAGGGATTATGCGGTATTAGCTATCGTTTCCAATAGTTATTCCCCATTTTTAGGTAGATTCCCACGCGTTACTCACCCGTTCGCCACTAAGGTATCCGGAGCAAGCTCCGGGCCTCCGTTCGACTTGCATGTGTTAAGCATGCCGCCAGCGTTCGTTCTGAGCCAGGATCAAACTCTCAAGTTTGAGAAATCAGATAAATCTGATTTTTGAACCTAACACAAACATGTAACATTAATTACTGAATGTGATGGTGATTATCACCACCTACACATTCCTTTATATTCAATTTTCAAACAGCCAAAATTATCAAATAATAATTGATAATCAGTGAAAATTGTTATATTCCTAATACTTTAAATGGTCAATCTTTTTTTTGTAAAATTCTAATTAATCTGAAGTATTATAAATGATTATCTTTTTAAAAAAAAAAATAAATCTTATATTGGTTTGTATTTTTATTTTTTTTTCTATACAAAACCTATCTGAATTTAATGATTTCGGATTACTTGACAATGATGAAAGCCTCGAAGCGCTCAATATTTCTGATAATTCAGAAAATTTAATACTTTCAGAAGAAGATCAGTTTTTTACTGGAAAATCTGGAAATATCCAAAGGTACGAGCTTACAAAAAAAGAAAGTCAAAATACCCCTTATCAAGAAGTTGAAAAAAGTCTGGATGTTGCAAATTATCTTGATGTACAAAAGACTACTGACTTCTTTGTAGATGAAAAAAATATTGATTTAAATTTAGTTCCGGTATCGGAAACTATGCTTTTCTCAGGAATTCCAGATCCTGTAGCACGGCCAATCCCTGAAAAACCAATTCATTACAAAACAACAACAATAACAGTAAAGAATAAAAAAATACTAAGGCAAAACTTATCAAAGTTTTTGAATAAAGAGGATGCTGGAATAGTTTTTGAAAGAGTAAAAGATTATGTCGACTATAAAATCGAGGAAAATATTAAATTTTTGTCAGATGATGAAGATAAAATTTTAGAAATTAATACTTTTGCTAAAGATCTTGAGCAATTAAATTTAAGAAGAAACTTTAATGATGATTTTGTATTCTATTTTGTCAAAGCGCCAACTGATACAAAAGTTGTAAGGAAGAGATTAAAAGTAAAAAATAGTTTAAGTAAAACACTTAAATCTGCTGGAATACCTGTGTCAATTGTAAATGAGTACCTTCATCAACTAAGTTACACAATTGACTTTCAAAGAGATGTCAAGAACGGTGATACTATTGAATTATTGTATGAAGCAAATTTTACAAAAAATGATGCTATTGTTGGAAAACCATTGCTTTTATATGGTCTTGTGCATCTTAATTATCATAAAATTGAATTGTTTAGATACAGACTTGAAAATGGAAAAATTGATTTCTTTGATGCAAGCGGAAAAAGTATTAGGAAATATTTAATGCGAACTCCTGTGAAAGGTGCACGATTATCATCAAAATTTGGTGTTAGAAAACACCCTATACTAGGCTTTAATAAAATGCACAGAGGTGTTGACTTTGCAGCTAAAAGAGGAACCCCAATAATGGCGGCTGGTGATGGAAGAATAACTTATGCTGGACGAAATGGTTCATTTGGAAGATTTGTTGAGATTAAACATCTCAATAATTTTAAAACAAGATATGCTCATCTCTATAAATATGCAAAAGGAATTAAAAAAGGAAGATTAGTAAAACAAGGGGAAATAATTGGATATGTTGGTACTTCTGGAAGAAGTACTGGCCCTCATTTACATTATGAAGTTAAGCACAAAAATAGAACAGTAAACCCCATGAAGCTAAAGTCTGAATCTACACTAAACGTTGAAGAAGAAGATATGCCTAATTTCTACGCCAATGTCTCTCTTACTAGGGAAAGGTTCCTTGCTACCAAGCTTCAGGAATCAGAAACTGCTTTTAGTGATAATTAGACCTCGAATGGCTTTAAGGCTTCTAGTCCATCACTGGTAAATTTTTTATCGCCTTGCTGTTCCTTTATGGTTTCGTTCTCTTTTTTGATATTTTGGTTTTCATTTTGCGAAGTTTGTTGGCCACCATTTTTCCCATTTCGTTGATTTTGAGCCTCCATAGCCCTTTGTGTTCTACTTGGTTTAACTTCAACGCCATTTTGAGATTTTATATTATCTGATCTTTCCAACTTACTTTCATCAACAGTTTCATTTAAAACTCTTTGATAATGCTCCGCATACTGATAATAACTTTCAGCAACAATCCTATCTCCATTGGAAAAAGCATCTTGAGCCAAACTTGTATACTTTTCTAATGCTTTAGCCAAAGCACCTCTTGACCTAGGAATATTGGGTAATCTCGAGTCAAAATTTCTTATTTGATTGGATGGTCTATTTTTGCTTAATCTCGGTTTTCTTCTTCGAGGTCTTTTTTTTTCTATCAATTTTCAAGTTAATTGGATTGTTAATATTTTTGATGAAATGAAAGTTAGCACTTTAACTATATACTTTCAAATTATTTTTTAAACTTAAATCCTACAACTCTATTTATACCTTGTAAATCTTTTTCTTCTAAAATAGTTGTGAACCCTTTCGTTCTAAAAATTCTTTTTACTGAATTTAATTGACCAAAGCCGATTTCCATTATAATTACTCCTCGATCATTTAAAAAAAATTTAGCTTTATTTGAAATTATTTCATACGCTTTTAAACCATTTGAACCTCCATCTAAAGCTAAATGTGGATCATAAATACGTACATCTTTTTCTAAATTATAAATTTCAGAAGTTTTAATGTAGGGAGGGTTTAAAACAATTAAATCAAATTTACTTTTTACCGAAGAAAACCAATTGCTTTTTTTTATCTTTAAATATCTTTCAAAATTAAACTTCTTAACATTTTTTTTTGCAACCTCAAGTGCTGCATGACTATCATCAACCCCCAAAGCCCTAAATTTTATATTCGGCAATTCTCTTAGAATAGAAATAATTATACAACCACTTCCCACACCCAAATCAAGAATTGAAATTGAAGGTTTGTTCATATTTAAACATTGATTTATTGCCACTTCAACCAATAACTCGGTCTCAGGTCGGGGGTCTAAAACATTATCATTAACAATAAATTCATTTGAAAAAAATTCCTTTATTCCAAATATTTTAGAAATTGGTTTTCCCTTAGATCTATTTTTAATATTTCTCATGACACAATCTCTTTGATTATTGGAAATAATTATTTCTGGATTTGTTAAGATATCTAAATATGATTTTTTTAAAGACTTATGTGTAATTAGAAATGTTTCATATCTTGAGTTTTTTATTCCAGAATTAGAAAGAATTTCCTGTGAATCTTTAATTAAGTTTTGCAGGGTTTGATACATAAATTTACTCTGCAAGTTTCTTCATGTTTGAATCAGTTATAAGTCCTGAAATTACATCATCTAAATACTCGCCATTAAGAATTTGGTCTAATTTGTACAATGTCAAAGAAATTCTGTGATCAGTAACTCTTCCTTGAGGAAAATTATAAGTTCTTATCCTTTCAGATCTGTCCCCACTTCCTACCTGAGTTTTTCGATCAAGTGCTCTCTCATCCTCTTTTTTTTTTGTTTCAACCTCAAAAATACGTGACCTTAAAACTTTTAGAGCTTTAGCTTTGTTTTTATGCTGTGACTTTTCATCTTGGCATTGTGCAACAATTCCTGTGGGTATATGGGTAATTCTCACAGCACTATCAGTTGTATTAACAGATTGCCCTCCAGGACCACTAGATCTATATATATCAATCCGCAAATCCTTGTCTTGCACCTCAACATCAACATCATTTGCTTCAGGTAGAACTGCAACTGTAGCAGCAGAAGTATGCACTCTGCCTCCTGATTCTGTTTGGGGGACTCTTTGAACTCTATGTGTACCTGACTCAAATTTCAAATTTCCGAAAACATCCTTTCCTGAAATATTTAAGATAACCTCTTTAACTCCATCATGATCAGTCTGACTAATATCCATAATCTCAATTTTCCAGCCTTTTAATTCAGAAAATTTTGAATACATCCTTAACAAATCTGACGCAAAAAGAGCTGCCTCTTCCCCCCCCGTTCCAGCACGAATTTCTACTATAGCATTTCTTTCATCTGATTCATCCTTTGGAATCAGCATTATTTTTAATTCATCCTCTAGTTTGAAAATTTTTTTCTTAAGCCTCTCTTTTTCTTCCTCAGCCTCTTTTCTAATTTCCAAGTCATCACCAGAGACCAACTCCTCCGTATCTTCTAATTCATTTTGAAGCTTAATAAATTCACTGGATTTTTCTACTAAAGGTTTCATATCAGAATACTCCTTTGATAATTTAGCGTATTCATTAAAGTCCTGACTATTCATATTGTTGAGTTTCTTCTCAAGATCTTTGAATGTCTCTAAAATATTTTCTATTTTTTTTTTATCCATTATCTAAAAGTTCTTCAAAAACTTTATTAAGCTATATTTTATTTCATTATTATTTTTCTGAATCAAAGAATTAATTCTTTTTTCAAAAATTAATTTTTGTTCAAGATTTAAATTTAATTTATCAAAAAAAGAGTCAATTAAACTTTTAAGTTCGATATCATATAGTTCTCTATTTGCATCCTCATGAATCGAGTTATTTTGAATCCATGACGAATATAATTGTTCCAAATCATTTAGGTCAAATAAAAAACAATTAGGAATTTTTCCAACATTAATATTTATGTTTCCAGGTATACCACAGTCTACAAAAAATAAAGGTTTTTGCTTCCGCTGATATAAAATTTTTTTTACCAGGTCCTTATCAATTAATTTTAACTGATTCTTATAACCTATCATTATCATGTCATAGTCTTTCAGCAAGCATATTAGGTTGTTTTTTATGCATGTATCCTTATTTGTATCTGGAAAAAGTTTGTCTATTGGTTTGAAAAAAACTTCGTAATGTTTCAACCCACTAGTTTCAAAGTTTTTTGCAATATTGATTGGTAGCTCCATATCACTAGCCACAATTAAATTTACTTTATTTAGTTCTCCAAAGACTTTTAATAAAATCTGAAGTGTAGCCTGAGAGATTTGTTTGGGCTTAGAAGAAAAATTATTATTTTTAACGTTCACTTTATATTTTTTAAATGTCTTTATTTAAAAATTCATTTACCTTTTGAAGGTTAATTAGTTTTTGATTACCTGAATTAAAATCTTTCCAAATCACTTGTTTTGATTTCCACTCATCTTCTCCAAAAATTAGGCAGCCATACGCACCTATTTTATTTGCTTTAGCAAATTTTTTCTTTAGCGAACCGTCATTTACAAAGTTTAACTGGATTGTATCATTGAGTTTAAGATTACTTATCATTTTTAAAACTTCTACATCTAATTTCCTATTAGTAGAAAATATACAGACTTTTTTAAACTTGGTTTCTTCAAATTTTTCCAGTTGAATTTGAATTCTTTCTATTCCTGCCGCCCATCCAACACCAGATAAGTCCTTTCCCCCCAAATTTTTGATTAGTCCATTATATCGCCCTCCAGCTAGAACTGTATTTTGACTCTTTTTATCGTTAGTAATATATTCAAATGCAGTATGATTATAATAGTCTAATCCTCTCACCAAGAACCTATTTATTTTATAATCAATCTTTAGTTTATCTAAAGATTTTAGAAGTTCTTCAAAAAAAAGTTTGGATTCTTCGTCCAAATAATCGATGATGTTAGGTGCACTTTGAACAATATCTTGGTCCTTCTTTTCTTTAGAATCTAAAATTC
Source organism: uncultured Alphaproteobacteria bacterium (assembly GCA_902563305.1). Taxonomy (GTDB): domain Bacteria; phylum Pseudomonadota; class Alphaproteobacteria; order Methylaequorales; family Methylaequoraceae; genus Methylaequor. The sequence goes on along the minus strand of CACEWP010000001.1, from coordinate 330,373 downwards.
TCAAAGGGTTTTTATTTAATCTCTTTTTGCTAATGTCTGATAGTTTGGATAAATTTTTTTCAAAAAATTTTTTTAAATTAAGATTATAATTATGGCGACTCTGTTCGTTTCCCAGTGAATTTATCTCTAAAATTAGTTTCTTTCTAATCTTTAAATCTTTTAAAAATTGTTCGGCAAGTAAAATAACTTCAACATCACTTAAATGATTTTTTGAACCAATATATTCTACACCGACTTGGTGAAATTGTCTTGATCTTCCAGACTGAGGTCTCTCTCTTCTGAACATTGGACCAAAATAAAAGAATTTATTTAAATCTTGTTCTAGTGAATTGGTTATGATTGCTCTTGCAATTGCTGCTGTCCCTTCTGGTCTAAGAACTAAATTATCATTTCCTTGGTCAATAAAATTGTACATTTCTTTTGAAACAATATCGGAGCTAAGACCTAGTGATCGGGTAAAAATTTCGGAATTCTCGAGTATAGGCGTGGTAATTTGTTGAAAATTCATACCTTTACATAATCTTTCGAATTTTGAAGTTATAAAGTTATGAATTAGGATTTCTTTCCCTAAAAGATCTTTAGTTCCTTTTACTGTTCTTACCTTTTGCAATTTTCTAAACTTTTTTTTGAAGCAACTCTTTTTGCTTTTTTTCACATAATTCGACCAAATGATCTATCATATTACCTTCTCTGAGTATATGATGTTTCTCCCCGTCAAGATATATTTGATGATTCTTACCTCCAGTTAATCCAATATCAGTTTCCTTCGCTTCGCCTGGACCATTCACCACACATCCAATTACCGAGAGCGTCATAGGTGTAGTTATGTGTTCTAATCTTTTTTCCAATTCTCCTACTGTACCAATTACATTAAAATTTTGTCTGGCGCATGAGGGGCAAGAGATTATATTTACACCCCTGTGTCTTAGATTTAAAGATTTCAGCATATTAAAACCGACCTTAATTTCCTCTACAGGATCAGCAGATAAAGAAACTCTAATGGTATCTCCAATACCTGCCCATAGTAAAGATCCCATTCCAATTGATGACTTTATTGTTCCAGGTATCATGCCACCTGCTTCCGTAATACCAAGATGAATTGGATAATCACAAGCATCTGATATTCCATAGTATGCAGCAACAGCTAGAAATACATCAGATGCCTTACAACTTATTTTAAATTCAAAAAAATCATTATCCTCAAGAATCTTCACATGATTCAAAGCTGACTCAACCATTGCTTCTGGACAAGGTTCTCCGTACTTTTCAAGAAGTTCTTTTTCTAGACTTCCGGCGTTAACTCCTATTCTAATCGAGCAACCGTAGTCTTTTGCTGCTTTAATAACTTCCCTAACTCGTTCAGAATTACCTATATTTCCTGGATTGATTCTCAGACAAGATGCTCCAGATTCAGCTGCTTCAATTGCTCTTTTGTAATGAAAATGAATGTCAGCGACGATTGGAATATTAACATCTTTGACAATTTTTTTTAGGGACAGACTAGATTCTTCGTCAGGACATGAAACTCTTACTAGATCTGCTCCAACATTCTCTAGTGATTTTATTTGGTTAACTGTAGCTTTAATATCAGTCGTAAGCGTATTAGTCATGGATTGAACCGATATAGGTGAATCACCTCCAACTTCAACATTACCAACCTTAATTTTTCTTGTTTTCTTCCTCTGAATATCCCTCCAGGGCCTAACGCTCATATTTCATAACCTCATACTTTTAATCTTTTTTATTTTTTCTTTAAGGTAAAATCCTTTATTAACTTCTCCAGAATAGCCGAATGGAGCAAAAAATTCATCTTTAAAAAAAATTTGGAAACCACCTAAATTTCCTGACTTTATAAAAAAATCACTTTCAACTGTTTCAAATTGAAAATCCAGTCTATCACCAATGTTAAATAATCCTGATTTAATAGGAGTTTTATCGTTTTTATATATCTCAATCCATGTTTCTTCTAAAAAAATAATTTCAAAGAAATTCTTACCCTCTTCAACTTGTTTTGAATAATTATTTGTTTCAAGTTTTAATTCAGATGATAATTTTGACTTATCTACTGAGTAATTATCCTCATTAAAAAAATCTTCTTCTGAAAAAGTATTATCTTCTAGTTTAATTTCTGAATTATTCTGCTTGTTAGAGTTTAAAAAATAAATCACCAGTAACAAAAAACTGAAGGAAAGCAAAAAGACTACGAATATTTTACTTGCTTTTATTGATGGAACTTGTGAATAAATTCTTTTTGGTTTTTCGCTTACAATATAATTAGACTGAAGCTTATCTAATTCTTCAGAGATATCAGTATTCGTAATCTTCGCATAAGCTCTTATAAAACCGGTAACTGGAATCTGTTTTTCGATATTTTCAATTTCTCCTGATTCAATATTTTTTAATATATCAACACTGATGTTAAGTTTCTTTGAGATTCCCTCAAATTTCCTTCTTGAGCTTTTCCTAGATTCAGATATTTTTCTCCCAATTATTTTATATATCGTGTTTTTAGTTTTCTGCTCACTTAAAGTAAGCTCTTCAGAATTATTCATCTATAAAACCTTTTCTTCGTTTTGTATTTGTTTGTCAGCTTGTAAGACTAATTCTCTAAGTATATTTTCTACTGATTGCATATTTTTTACTAAACTTACACTCTGGCCTGCCATAAGTGAACCATTCTCAATATCACCATCAATTACGGCTTTTCTCAAAGACCCTGCCCAAAAATGCTCTATTTTTAATTGAGCATCTTTCAATGATATTCCATTTTTATCAAGTAATTTTATAACTTTTTTTTGTTCTTCAATAAATTCTTTTGATGCCTTATTTTCAATTGCTCTGACTGGAATTACTGGAAATCTTTTGTCTAATCTAACAGATATTTGACAATTCCTTGCTTCAGATTTTATAAATATTTCTTTAAAATTCTTATGCGCTATAGATTCATTACTACAAACAAGTTTTGTTCCAATCTGGCATCCGGCGGCACCTAACTCAAGATACTTTAGAAATATTTCTCCTCTTCCAATTCCACCAGCTACAAAAATTGGTATATCAAGAAATTTTGGAAGAATTTCTTGTACTAACACATTTATTGAAACTGGACCAATATGACCTCCTGCCTCATTGCCCTCAAGTATAAGACCATCAACTCCATAATCTAACATTTTTTGTGCAATTGAAGATGTTGTAGCAAAACACATTGTTTTAATATTTTTATATTTAAATTTCTCAACATGTCTCTTTTTTGGAAAGCCTCCAGCAAAAACAACAAGTTGAACCTCTAGTTCTAAACAAACATCAATTAAATCTTCTATTTCAGGATGTAATAAAATTAAATTTACTCCAAAAGGTTTTGAGGTTTTTGACCTTGTTTTAATTATTTCTTGCTCAAGCTTTTTTTTGTTCATTGAGCCAGCTGCTATGACACCGAACCCCCCCGCATTACTCGTTGCAGAAACAAGATTACTCTCAGATATCCAAGTCATTGCACCACCCATTATAGGGTATTTCACACCTAAAAACTCTGATCCTTTGGTAAATAATTTTTTTAGTTTTTTATTCATAATTTTTACTTGCTAAGCTTATAAGCGTCATGAAGTGCATTAAGAGCTTTTTTCTTATTAGGAAGATCAATTAAAACGCTAATTTTAATTTCCGAAGTTGAGATAACTTGAATATTTATGTTCATATCCGCAAGTGTTTCAAACATCTTTTGAGCAACGCCCACATTGCTTCGCATCCCTACACCAACAATTGATATTTTACAAATAGAGCTATTTGAGTGAATATTTTTAAATTTTATATTAGAGTTTTTTATCTCCTTTACAGCTTTTTTCTCGTCATCCTCAGGAACAGTAAAAGTTAAACTAGCAAATTTGCCATCATCAGTTATGTTTTGCACAATCATGTCTACATTAATATTATTTCGAGCTAAGATACTAAAAATTTTGGCAGCAATTCCAGGTTTATCTGGGATTCCTTTTAATGTAATCTTTGCATCTTTTTCTGAGGAAGTGATACCAGTTACTATTTCTCTCTCAATTTTACTTTCTTCTTTTATAACCATTGTACCAATTTTTTTCTCAAAAGAACTTCTAACATGAATTCTAATACCATATTTCATGGCTAATTCAACTGATCTTGGATGTAAAACTTTTGAACCCAAAGATGCTAATTCTAAAATTTCTTCATATGTAATCGAATTTATTTTATTTGCATCTTTTACTACTCTTGGATCAGATGTAAAAATTCCTTCTACATCTGTGTAAATTTCACAACTGTCAAGGCCCATGGAACATGCAATTGCTACCGCACTCGTGTCGGAACCACCTCTTCCAAGAGTTGTTATTCTGTTTTGTTTTGAAACCCCCTGAAAACCAGCTACAACTAAAACTTTATAATCCTCTAAATATTTTTTGAATGATCTTGTATCTATTTGTAAAATCCTAGCTTTACTATGATTACTATCAGTTAGAATAGGTAATTGCCAACCCAGAATTGATCTAGAACTAATTTTTTTTTCATTTAACATCGAACTTATCAATGCTGAAGAACATTGTTCTCCAGTGGATACAATCGCATCGTATTCAGGAGTAGAAATATCTTTATTAATTCTTTTATATTCTTCAACAAGTTTATTCGTTACACCGCTCATAGCCGATACAACTAATATTATCCTCTCCGAATGTCTATAAATTTTATTTTCTACTATTTGAACAACATTTTTTATCCTTGATAAATTAGCAACTGAAGTACCACCGAATTTCATTACATGTATTGACATATAAAATTATTTTGTAATAAAAAATTTAAATACTACCATATGTAATTAATATAAAATGAAAAGTAAAAATTTTAAAAGTACTGATGCTAAAACATTAAGTTTTTTTGATAAATTATCAAATGAGTGGTGGGACGAAGAAGGAAGCTTTAGAGCTCTTCACTCTTACAACTTAATTCGCCTAAATTTTATTAAAAATAAAATAGCCAAAAGTTCATTAAAAAATTTAAGAATTTTAGACATTGGTTGTGGTGGAGGAATATTATGTGAACCTCTGACAAGGTTGGGTGCAATTGTTACTGGAATTGATACAAATGAGAAGGCAATAAGAGTTGCAAAAAATCATGCAAATGAAAAAAACTTAAAAATAACTTATAAAAATTTAGAGTTGGAACAAATTAAAAATGAAAAATTTGATATTATTACTTGTATGGAAGTTCTAGAACACGTTGATGATGTTGCAAATGTAATTTCTTTATCTCAAAAACTCCTTACAAAAAATGGATACTTTTTTGGGTCGACTATAAATAAATCTTTAAGTTCATACTTTCTTGCTCTTCTTGTTGCTGAAAATATCTTAAAACTTGTTCCTAAGGGGACCCATGAATGGAGAAAACTTTTACGACCAAACCATCTTAAAAAATTATTTTTACAAAATAATTTTCATGATTTTCAAATAAAAGGAGTTCTATATAACCCTTTTAAAAATAAATGGAGATATTCAAATAATACTAAAATAAATTATATTTTCTCAGTTTCAAACTCATAAAAATAGGCTCAAAATCAATTATTCAAAAGACGTCATTGACGGTATCCTTTTTCTAGTTTCAATAACTAATTCTTTATCAACAACAGCATGAATTACACCTTCTTTATTATTATTAGCTTCCGCCAAAATTTTCCCCCAAGGATCTACTATTAAAGAGTGACCGAATGTTTTTCTCCCATTTTTATGAGTTCCGCATTGTGCCGGAGCAAAAACATAACACCCATTTTCAATTGCCCTTGCCCTGATCAAGGTATGCCAGTGACTAACACCAGTAGTGAAAGTAAAAGCAGCTGGAATTGAAAAAAAATCTGCCCCTTTTTTTGCCAATTTTCTATATAGATTTGGAAACCTTATATCATAACAAATACTCATTCCAAGATTACCCCAAGGCAACTTTATTAATTCCAGTTTTTTTCCAGAGTCAAAATTCTTTGACTCCAAATAATTCTCGCTTTTATTCAAAATTACATCAAAGAGATTTATTTTATCGTAATGACTAACAATTTCCCCATTTTTATTAATAAGAATAGATCTATTCAAAAATTTCTTATTATTTTTTTTATAAGGATATGAGCCAATCAATATATAAGATTTAAACTCTTTTGATTTTTTTTTTATAAATTCAAGAAAAATACAATGCCAGTTGTTTATATAATCATCCATTAATTTTTTAGAATCTGTAAAAATTGATACACATTCTGGAAGACATATAAGATCAACTGATTTTTCTTTAAAAGAGGAAAAGATTTTTTCTAACATGAAAATATTTTCTTCAGGTATATCACTACTATTTGTTTGGAAGCAGGCTACTTTAAATTTATTTTTCATTAACTAAGCTCATTAGTTTATCATTTTCTAATAGGAGTTCTAAATCATCATAACCTCCAACATGTTTCTCACCAATAAAGATCTGAGGAACAGTTTTTTTACCATCTGACTTTGAAACCATTTCTTCTCTTAATAGAGGGTTATTATCAATAATTTTCTCTTGAAATTTCAATCTAAGGTTTCCAAGTAGCTTTTTAGCAGATATACAATAAGGACAAATAGTTGATGAATATATTATAATTTTTTTCATGGTAACTCAAAGATGTCAAATAAAAGTTTAATAGATATAAACTCTTTAATTCATTCAAAAAACAAATCAAGCAAAAATTGGATTAATCATAATTTTTTATTTAAAAAAGTTTCTGGAATATTATTTGATAAGTTATCTGAACTTGGCGAACATTTCGAAAATATACTCATTCTCTCATCTGATGCAGGAGAATGTTCAGAAGAATTAATTCAGGTAAGTTCGAGAAATTTAATTTTTTTCTCTCCATTCAGAAGTCTTCTTAAAATGGTCAAATATCAATCAAAAAAAATTAATAAAATAGAGGGTTCTTTTGAAGATCTTCCATTTAAAAGTGAAAAATTTGATTTGATTATTAGCAATTTATATCTTCATAACGTTATAAATAAAGAATTACATTTTAAAAAATTATTTGAACTATTAAATAAAAGTGGACTTTTGATTTGTAATTTTTACGGTGAAAAAACAATGTACGAATTAACAAACTCACTTTTTTCTGCAGATGAGAAATTATATGGTGGAGCATTTTTAAGAATTGTACCAAACCCTACGATGGTAAATATTTCAGATCAACTTAGTTCGTCGGGATTTAAAGAGTTAGTTTCGGAAAACATAAATTTTAAAGTTTATTATAATAGCGTTTTGCAAATTTTAAAGGATATTAAAGGTATTGGAGAAAATAATACTTTAATATCAAGAAAAAAAAGTTTAATGACAAAAAACTTTCTAAATATTCTTAATCAGGAATATAAGAGAAAATTTAGTGACAAAAATGGTCTCAAACTCACCTGCGACATTGTTTCAATTAGTTGTTGGAAAAATGTTTCTCAATAAATAGTTTGTAAACTTTCGGTTAGATTTAAGAAGATTGTATTTTTTTAATTCCTGAGGGACTATCCACTTCAAAGTTTGTTCCTCCATTCCAACAGGATCTCCGGACCATTTTAAACATAAAAAAAAATGAAGATTTAATTTTTTTCTTTTTTGTATAATCTTATAAGATTTTAGAAAATAAGTCTTATTTAAATTGATTTTTACACCCAACTCTTCATCTATTTCCCTTGAAAGTCCCTCAATTAAATATTCTCCCGTATTAAGTTTTCCTCCTGGAAATTCATAAAAGCCAGAAAATTTTTTACTACTAGGTCTAGATGAGATTAAAATTTTCTTTTTCTTTTTTAAAACAGATGCAACAACATTTGTATATTCATCAACTTCGATAATCTGCATTTATTGAAATGTACTCCTTTGAATAATCGCAGGTCCATGTAGTCCATTCGCTATTTCCAAGACCTAAATCAATAGTTATTTCTAACTCACTATTTCTTAAGTATTTATCAATTAATAAAATATTTTTTGATTCTAATCTTTTTCCTTTTTTTAAAATAGTAAATTTTCCAAACTTTAAAGATAATTTTTCAGGATCAATAATGGCATCAGATTTACCAACTGCCATTACAATTCTACCCCAGTTAGAATCAGATCCATGCATAGCAGTTTTAAAAAGTGGTGAATTAGCAATAGATTTACTGATTTTTTTTGCATCCATTTCTTTTTTTGCTCCAATTACTCTGATCTTTATAAATTTTGAAGCTCCTTCTCCATCCTTTACTATGTACTCAGCTAATTTACTTGATAGAGTTTCAAGATGAGAAAAAAAAATTTTTTTCATATTTTTTATTTCTTGTCTTTTATTTTGCTTTGCCTTTACTGAAAAGAAAAGCACCATATCACTTGTTGATGTATCCCCATCAACAGTAATAGAATTGAATGTTTTCTTTACAATTTCAAAGAAAGTTGGTTTAAATGTTCTTTTATTGAAATCTACATTTGTAAAAATGAAGGCCAGCATCGTTGCCATATTTGGAGCAATCATCCCTGAACCTTTAGCTATACCATTAATTATCAGATTTTTACTTCCAGAAAGCTTTTCTGAATGAGTTTTTGGATAAGTATCTGTAGTCATTATTGCACTTGCGGCTTTAAGCCATGAATCAGGATTATTTTCAAGATTAGAAATTAGAAATGGTATTTTTTTTATTATTTTTTTTTCATCTAGTTGCTCTCCAATTACTCCAGTAGAAGCTATATATATTTGGTTTTTTGGAACATTCAACTTCTCTGAAAGTGCTTTGACAATTTTCAATAATGATGACCTGCCAGATTTTCCGTTAAATACATTAGCATTTCCAGAGTTGATCAAAATTACTGACACTTTCCCAAAAGGTAAAATTGATTTATTCCAAATAACAGGTTCTCCTGGAGTTTTTGATTTTGTTAAAAACCCAATCATATCTCCTGGTGAATCTAACTTTATTAAAACTAAATCGTCTTTATTGTTTTTTTTCAAACCACAATTTGTTGCAGAAACGCTAATTCCATCAATGATTTTTATGTTTTTTAATGATTTAGGAGCTAAAGGAGATAAATTATTGAACATAATATTACAAAAAACAATTGATATATCTTTATATCTAAAATAATTATAAATAATAACATGTTAAATTATTTGTCAAAAAAAATATTTGGATCTTCTAATGATAGAATAATAAAAAAGATTCTTCCAATAGTTGATGAAGTTAATAAGCTGGAAAAAGCTTTCGAAAAGCTATCTGATGAAGAAATAGTAAAAAAAACACTTGAACTAAAAGAGAATGTTAAGAAGGGAAGAAGTTTAGAAGAAATCCTACCAGATGCCTTTGCAAATGTAAGAGAGGCAGCCAAAAGATCGCTCGGTCAAAGACACTATGATGTTCAAATAATCGGAGGCCTTGTTTTACATCGAGGAATGATTGCTGAAATGAAAACAGGTGAAGGAAAAACACTAGTTTCTACACTAGCGGCATACTTGAATTCCTTGAAAGATCAATCTGTTCACGTCATTACTGTCAATGATTACCTGGCAAAAAGAGATAGTGAATGGATGGGGGTCGTTTATGAAAAACTAGGCTTAAAAACTGGATATATTTTAAATGGAATGGACGACGGTGCCAGAAAAGATGCATATTCATCAGATATTACCTACGGAACAAATAACGAATTTGGTTTCGATTATTTAAGGGATAATATGAAGTTTTCAAAAGATCATATTGTACAGAGCGGATTTAATTATGCTATTATTGATGAAGTTGATTCAATATTAATTGATGAAGCTAGAACACCATTGATTATCTCTGGATCAGCTGAGGAATCGTCAGTTTTGTATAAGATAGTAGATAAAATAATCGCTAAACTTGATTCTAAAGATTACGAAAAAGATGAAAAATCAAAAAGTGTTGTTCTCAATGACAATTCAGTTGAAAAGTTAGAGGATTTATTCAGACAGCAAAAATTATTAACTGAGGGTAGTTTATATGACATCAATAATGTAACTCTTCTTCATCACACAAATCAATCATTAAAAGCAAGGTATATATTCGAAAAAGACAAGGATTATTTAGTACAAGATAAAAAAGTATTAATTGTAGATGAGTTTACAGGAAGAGCTATGGAGGGAAGAAGGTTTTCAGAAGGTTTGCATCAAGCAATTGAAGCAAAGGAAGATCTTGAAGTTCAAGTTGAAAATCAAACACTAGCTGCAATAACTTATCAAAATTATTTCAGATTATATGAAAAGTTATCAGGTATGACAGGAACCGCAAAAACAGAGGCTGATGAATTTTTTGACATATATAAACTAGAAGTTGTTGAGGTCCCAACCAATAAAAATATGATTCGTATCGACCATGAGGATGAAATCTATAGAACCTTAACGGAAAAATACCAAGCCATTGTAAATTTAATTCAACAATGTATCCAAAACAATCAACCCTGCTTAGTTGGTACAGTTTCTATTGAAAAATCGGAAGCATTATCCAGTATATTAAAAAAAAAAGGGATCAAGCATCAAGTTCTTAATGCAAAAAATCACCTAAAAGAGGCCGAGATAATAGCCTCTGCTGGCAAGCCTGGAACAGTTACAATTGCTACTAATATGGCAGGAAGAGGTACTGATATTAAATTAGGCGGCGCTGAAGAATCTGTTGAACTTGATAAAGATATGACAATATCAAAAAAAGCAGGCGGGTTATACATAATTGGAACAGAAAGACATGAGTCAAGAAGAATTGATAATCAATTAAGAGGAAGATCTGGAAGGCAAGGTGATCCAGGCTCCTCTAAATTTTTTCTATCTCTAGAAGACGATCTTATGAGAATTTTTGGTTCTGAAAAGTTAGATTCAGTTTTAAAAACACTTGGACTATCAGATGGTGAAAGTATTCAACACCCATGGATTACTAAGGCCTTGGAAAGAGCTCAAAAAAAGGTTGAAGCAAGAAACTTTGAAATCAGAAAGAGTCTTCTTAGGTTTGACGATGTTATGAATGAACAAAGAAAGATAATTTATGAGCAAAGAAGAGAAATAATAAATGATACAGACATTGATAATCTTGTATTTGATATGAGAGATTCATACGTAGACGATTTAATTGATAAAGAAATAACAGATTTAAACGAATTAACTTCAGAGAAAAAAAGCAAAATTATTGATTCTTGTAAACAAAACCTCAATATTTCAATTAACTTTGACAAACTTTTGTCTGGATCTCCACAAATACAAGATATAAAAGATGAAATCATAAAACTTTCTGACAAAAATATAAATCTTAAAAAAACAAAGTACTCAAATGAGCTTTTTGCGTATGCTCAAAAATCAATTTTACTACAGATGATTGATAAATGTTGGAAAGAGCACCTTCTTTCATTAGATCATCTTCGTCAAGGAATATCTTTAAGAGCATACGGACAAAAAGATCCTCTTAATGAATATAAACAAGAAGCCTTTATTATGTTTGAGGAAATGATGGAACAAATAAGATTTAATATAACAAAAATAATAAGTTTTGTTGAAATTAAAACTGAGGCTCCTATACCAGAGACATCCGATTTAAAGGTTACACAAAAAAATGAAAAAGAATATCTCCAAGATTCTGGAAACAAAAAAATATCAAGAAATGCAATATGTCCTCTTTGCAACTCAGGAAAAAAATATAAACGTTGCTGTGGTAAACTTTAGTTTTTCTAATTTATCAAAAACTTTTTCCCAATACCTAAATATTTTTCTTCTCTTTGGCTAATTATTTTATCTGGAGATATTCCTATGAATTCTCTACTTACTCTTAAAAGACAATCTTTGATTTGAGCACATATACCTGCCACATCTCTATGCGCTCCTCCACGTGGCTCCTTAATTATTTCATCAATAACTTCTAAATCAAAAAGATCTTGTGCAGTCAGTTTAAGTGATTGAGCTGCCTTCTCTGATTCATTAGCTGATCTCCATAGTATTGATGCACAGCCTTCAGGGGATATTACGGAATAGACAGCATGTTCAAGCATCACCACTCTATTCCCAGTAGCAAGTGCAACAGCCCCACCAGATCCTCCTTCACCAATAATAAATGAAAAAATGGGCGTTTCTATATTGATAGAACACTTTATTGAACTCGCAATTGCCTCTGATTGTCCACGATCCTCAGCTTCAACGCCTGGGAAAGCACCAGGAGTGTCAATGAATGTTACAATAGGAAGCTTAAACTTATTTGCAAGATTGAAGAGTCTCTGCGCTTTTCTATATCCCTCAGGTTTTGCCATACCAAAGTTATTTTTAACCCTACTGTCTATATCTATTCCTTTATCGTTCCCAACTACTAAAAATTTCTGATTATCTATTTTTGCCAATCCACCTTTGATAGATGTATCGTCTGAATATAATCTGTCACCAGATATAACTTCAAATTTATCAAAAATTCTATTAACAATTTCATCAAACTTTGGTCTATCTTGATGTCTACAAACTTTAACTTTTTGTATTGGAGTAAGATTACCATAGATTTCATCCAAAGTTTTATCAAACTTTTCCTGTAGAACAGTAAGTTCGTTTGCAATATTTTCACTAGTATCTTTTAGATGCCTTAGCTCTTCAATCTTTGATCTAATCTCAAGCAAAGGTTTTTCAAAATCTAGAAAATTTTGCATTGGTCTGGTTTCAGTTTCCCTCAATAAGCTTAGCTTTTTGAACCAGAACTTCTGCTTGACGAATTGAGGCTATATCGATTAGTCTTCCATCTAAAGACACAGCACCTTTACCCTCCTTTTTAGCTGTTTCCATTGCCTCTAAAATTCTTTTCGCTTGATTTACCTCTTTTTCGGATGGACTCATAACTTGATTTGCCAGATCAATTTGACTAGGATGAATTGCCCATTTACCTTCACAACCTAATGTGGCTGATCTGTTTGCCTGAGCTATATAACCATCTGGATCGTTGAAATCTCCAAAAGGCCCGTCAATAGGTCTAAGACCATTAGCTCTTGCTGCAATGACCATTTTTGAGACAGCATGATGCCACATATCACCCCAATGTTTTTCTCTAGGCTTATCTCCATCAATATCAGTAAGAACGTGATAATTTGGATTGGGCCCCCCTATGACTGTTGTTTTAGCTTTAGTAGAAGCAGCATAATCTGCAACGCCAAAGTGAAGAGATTCCAATCTTCTATTATAAGAAGCAATTTCGTTGACATTTTGCATGCCAAGCGCCGTTTCAATTATCAACTCAAAACCAATTCTCTTTTCTAAACCCATAGAATCCTCGACTTGAGTACATAACATGTCAACTGCATAAACATCTGAAATTGTTCCAACTTTTGGAATCATTATTAAATCCAACTTACCTGGTGCCTTTTCAATTAAATCCACTACATCTCTGTACATGAAGTGTGTGTCAAGACCATTTATTCTTACTGATAAAGTCTTACCCTTCCAGTCGAGGTCATTAAGAGCTTCAATAATATTTTTTCTTGCCTGCTCTTTTTCGTCTGGAGCAACAGCATCCTCTAAATCCAAAAATATAACATCAACTTTACTATTAGCAGCCTTTTCAAAAAGTGCTGGGTTACTTCCTGGCACAGCCAACTCACTTCTATTAAGCCTAGGCGGGGCTTGATCAACAATTTTAAAACTCATAATTTCCTCAATTTTTAAATATTACATTGTAAATTTATTATCTAAATTAATCAGTAAACACAACTTAAATTTTAATTAATTTTTCCATATTTTTTTGTAAACTGTGTTTTTCTCTAAGAATTTTTCTTAATTTTTTTGTTTTTACGTGAGTATAAATTTGCGTTGTAGAAATATCTTTATGACCCAAAGATTCTTGAATAATTCTTAAATCAACTCCTCTGTTTAATAAGTGTGTTGCAAATGAATGTCTAATTTTGTGAGGAGACAAATAATTTGTATCAATTGATGCTTTGGTTCCAATATTTTTCAAAATTTGGAAAAATCTTATCCTAGTCAAATGTCCTAAATTAGAATTAGATGGAAATAAATAATTATTCCGAGCTTCGGTATTTAAAACTAATTCTTTAAGGTATCTTTTTAATATATGTTGAACTTTAACAATAAGTGGAACAACTCTCTCTTTACTTCCTTTATTTAAAATAATTATAGAAGAATAATCGTCAGCAAGATTTCCAATTTTCAAACTTACTAACTCACTTACCCTTATACCTGTCGCATATAAAATTTCAAGCATCAAACTTAGTCTCATACCTTTTAAAGAATCATCTTCGTAAGAAAGGTTTATCATTTTTAATATTTGATCTTCGGATAAAATTTTTGGTATAGATCTTTTAAACTTTGGAAATTGAACAGTATCTAAAAAATTTTTAGAAATTAGTTGCTTTTCATATAAATAATTAAAAAAGTTTTTTACAGAAGAGAGTTTTCTGCAGTGTGAAGTAATAGAGTAATTTTTAGCTAAAAAATTTATGAAACTATTAATTTTTTGTTCATCAAGATCTTCAAAATCTTTAATATCTATGTATTTTACAAACTGAAAAATGTCATTTTTGTATGATAAAAAAGTACTATTTGATAAATTTTTTTTTGCTAGGATATTTTCCAAATATTTTTCGATTAAATAAAAAGGGGTCATTTCATATAAGCATATTATCAGATAATTGTTTGAATTGACTTTCAAAACCCAAATTTTTGAGTATTGTTAGAACTGAGTAACTTTGAACTAAGTTCAGCTGCATAAGATTTCTATCTCCTACAATTTTAAATAATAAAGAAAACGAATTGAAATAGTCTTTTTCAGAAGAAAGTTTTGTTGCCAGAAAAAAATCTGTTGCGTCGGTTGATTTTATGCTTGCGTCAATTGTAATCTTAAATAACTTATCCAATAAATTTTGATTTAGATCAACATTACTTATTAAAACCATTAAAACTTTTTTTATAAATGAGGGCTCAACAATCTTTAAATCTTCGATTTTTTCCAAAAGTTTCTCAAATGAATATAAATCAATTATGTTTGTGTTTATGAACTCAGAAATATCTATAGCTAAATTTCTATAATCACTTTCAGGGCTCTTATAGAACTTGTTAAGAATATTCCTAGCTTGAATATATTGTTTTTTTGATTGAAAGATTTTTGAAATTAAAATTGTATCCTCATGATTTCTCACATATTTCTCAAAATCCAATAGATCACCTACTAAATAAGAAATTTTCGGTAAAAGATTATCATTCATAGAAATTTTTAACAGTGCTATAATCTTTCTAAATTTTGACTCTGGTTTATTATCTCTAATAATTGACTGATATAGTAAAGGACGCGCCCTAATGGGTGATAAAGATTTATACAATTTTTCTGCATTCTGGATTTCTTTTTCTTCAAATCTTGATAGTTGATATGCCTCAGAGAGCATTTCAACATTTATTCTACCTTGTTTAACAAGAATTTCAGAACAAAGAATCTTAAGATCAGTATCTACAGATGGATTTGATAAAATGAATAAAAGTCCACTTGTAGAGAGTTTCTCAATTTGAGAAAAATTTGGAGATATGTCTGCAAATTGCAGTGAAGACATTATTATTGGATTTAAATCTTTTACTTTATCTAAATTCTTCTTTAATTCTTTGGATTGAGTTATATCGTTTTCACTCATTAGTGAATAAGCTAAATCGATAAAAAAAATATCACCTGGTTGATTCTGTTCTTTTAACAATTGGAGACCAAGCTTGGCCTCATCAAATTTATTATTTATTATATTACAAATGATCATGATTTTACCAAAAAAAACAGGATCTTGATTTACTTTATTTAAAATCTTACATGCTTCAGAGTGCCTGTTTCTCAGAAGATTGCCTTCAATCATTTTCTTTAAAATAAAGCTATTACTTTCCAACTCATTTGTTTGAGAATAAATTAATTCAATTTCACTAAGCCTTCCGGTCTCGAAAAGTTTATTTATTATAGTCTCAAAAAGAACTTTATCTTCATCAGACTTAACAAGATTTTTATCAAAAGATTTTTTTGAAGTTAGAATTTCAAAAATAATTTTCTGAATTACCTCATCTGTATTTTTTACTGGTAAATTGTTCAAAAAAGAATTTATTTGATTAAATGATTTATCTAAAAAAACATTTTTCCATTCATAATCCGTTTTATCAGAAATCAAAAACTCTGACAAATATTCAACTTTTGAACTTCTAGAATTATCATAATCATCAAAGATTAGCTGATTAGAAAGCACAACTTTAACTGGAAATATTAAAATCAAAAAAAGAAATTTGACTATATTATTTTTCAATAGAAAACTCACTCTCAACAAGCCTTGGGTTAACCACAAAATCTGATGTTCCCAAATATATTATGAATAAAAAAAGCACGATCGTTAGTGAAATTAAAATCTTTATTATTAACTTGTCCATACTCAATATATTTGTTTCTAATGAATTATTATAATATTAATAAAAATTTTTCAAAACAATCAATTATTTACATTAAAATAAATTAATGACATTTAAAAATAAAAATATCATCCTTATAGGTATGACAGGTGTTGGAAAAACTTCAATTGGTAAAATTCTCGCAAAGGAAATT
Source organism: uncultured Alphaproteobacteria bacterium (assembly GCA_902563305.1). GTDB lineage: Bacteria > Pseudomonadota > Alphaproteobacteria > Methylaequorales > Methylaequoraceae > Methylaequor. The sequence goes on along the minus strand of CACEWP010000001.1, from coordinate 313,811 downwards.
AAAAGAGATTTTCATGACGTAGATCATGAAATTGAGAAAATCACAAATCTAAAGATCAAAGATTTTTTTCAAATTTATGGTGAAAAAGAGTTTCGAAGACTAGAAAAAAAAATAATCATAAAGTTTTTAGATAAAAAAAACAAATTTGTAATATCTCCAGGTGCTGGAATTTTCTCTGATAAAGAAGTTAAGAGTTCTCTATTAAACAAATGTATTTGTATCTTCCTAAATGCAAGTATTAGTACTCTTGTAGCTAGATTGAAAAAAAATTTATCAAATAGACCAAAATTAAGAGAAGGAAAACTTGAAGATAATTTAAAACAAATGTATATAGAAAGAATCAATGATTACCGAAAATGTCACATAACCGTGAATGTTGATGTTACCTCAATAACAGAAGTAGTAAGAAAAATAAAAATTTCTTTAAAAAATGAAAAATTTAATAAATCATAAAGTTTCTCTAGGAAAAAAGTCGTATACCATTTTTATTGGAAAAGATATTTTAGGTTCAATCCCAAGCTTTATTCCCAACTATCAAAAATATTCAAAAATAATTATAATAACAGATGAAAATGTTTACAAAAAAAACCAAAGGCTTTTTAGTTATGTATTTAAAAAGGAAATAAAGTTTAATCAAATTATTCTTCCTCACGGTGAAAAAACAAAAAGCTTCAAGTATCTTGAGCTTTTAATTGATAAGATTTTAAAACTTGAGGTTGATCGAGATTGTCTTCTTATTTGTGTTGGTGGCGGAGTTCTTGGTGATTTATCAGCACTATCATCCTCTCTTATTTTAAGAGGTATAGATCTAGTTCAAGTTCCTACTACTCTTCTATCTCAAGTTGATAGTTCCGTTGGAGGGAAAACTGGAATTAACTCAAAATATGGTAAGAATCTAATAGGATCTTTCAAACAACCAAAATCAGTAATTATTTCCACTGACATACTCACTTCACTTGGAAAAAGAGAGTTAGTATCAGGTTACGCAGAAATTTTAAAGTATTCATTTATTAAAGATAAGCTATTTTTTAGGTGGTTAGTAAAAAACGGTAAAAAAGTTATTTCTCTTGATTCAGACAGTTGTATTTATGCAATCGAGAAAAGCTGTATAATTAAATCGAAAATTGTTGCAATAGACGAAAAGGAGAAAGGTATTAGAGAGATATTAAACTTTGGTCATACTTTTGGACATGCAATTGAGTCAATAACTGGTTATAAGCATAAAATTAAACATGGAGAAGCAATATTTATAGGTATGTACTTAGCAATAAAATTTTCTATTTTCTTAAAACTTTGTAGTAAAGATATTTTATTCCATTATTCTTCTCATCTTGAAAATTTGGGAATCCCATTTAATCTTGAACACTATAACATAAAAATTTCACCAGAAGAATTCCTGAAACATATGAGATTTGATAAAAAAGTAAAAAAAAATAAAATTAAACTTATCCTAATAAAAGATATAGGATTGCCTGTAAGAATTTTCTTGGAGGAAGAAAAAAAATTGTCAAATTTTTTGAAAGATGAACTAAGATAAATTATGGAATTTCCTTTATCAGTTCTGATTGGTTCAATAATTGGGCTTGTATTTTTATCAGCTTTCTTTTCTGGATCCGAGACCTCATTAACTTCAGCATCAAAACCAAGAATGCACAACTTAGCTAGGTCAGGAAAAAAAAATGCTGGGATCTTTGAAAAAATATTTAAAGACAAAGAACAGCTGATATGTACAATTTTGTTTGCTAACAATCTGGTCAATGTTTTAGCCTCAGCATTGGCAACCAAAATATTAATAGAAATAACAGCTACCGAGGGTATTTTTTACGCAACAGTAATAATGACACTAATGATTTTAATTTTTGGTGAGTTGATACCTAAAACAATAGCATTGTCGAATGCTGATAAGTATGCACTTAAAATTGCTCCAGTATTTAGGATAATAATAATTTTGTTATATCCTTTAACTAAAATTTTAAATTTCGTTGTAGGTTTTATTTTAAAGATGCTTGGAATTGATTATAAAGATTCGACAAAAGAAGAGATCTTAGAAAAAAGTGAAGAGGAACTTAGAGGTGCAATTGATTTACATGGAAAAGATTCTACAGGAAAAGATGAAACACAAATGCTAAAATCTATCTTAGACCTTGATGAGATAACAGTTGGTTCCATAATGGTTTCAAGAAATGATATATTTAGTTTACCATCAAATATTAACTACACTGATTTGATATTAAAGCTAAAAAATTCTCCCCATTCCAGAATTCCTGTTTGGGATAAACACCCAGAAAATATTGTTGGTGTGTTATATGTAAGAAAATTAATTGGAGAAAATGCTTTAGATCAAAAAAAATTCAATATACTTAGTTATTGTCAAAAACCTTGGTTTATCCCAGAATCAACCAAGTTAGATAATCAATTAATGGCTTTCAAAAAAAGAAAGGAGCACTTTTCAATAGTAGTAGACGAGTATGGAGAATTTTTAGGTATTATAACCTTAGAGGATATAATTGAAGAAATAGTGGGGGATATAGACGACGAACTTGACGATTTGAAGCTTTCAAAAAATGAAAATGGGATAAAAGAAACATCAAAAAATAACTTTTTAGTTAATGGAACTGTGAACATTAGAGACCTTAACAAACAAATTGGAACAAACCTTCCTGTAAATAATGCATCTACAGTTGCTGGCTTGATATTATATGAAAGCAGAATTATACCCAAAAAAAATCAAATGTTTTCTTTCTTTGGTTTAAAATTTAAAATTTTAGCAAAAAAAAATAATCAAATAATTTTACTAAAAATTTCAAAAAACAATTAAAATTTATTTAATTTAGTACTATAATAGTATTGGGGAGAGTAAATTGATTATTCAAGATGTACTTGAAAAGGTTTTAATTAATCAAAGATTAGTTATTATTGGCCATCGATCATCGGCTTTTGATGCGGCAGTATCAATGTTCAAAAATAAATGTGGAGCTCTTTTAGTTTGTGATTCTAATAATAATAATGACCTAGTTGGTATCATTACTGAAAGAGATATAACGTTCAAAGTTATACCTAAAAATCTAAACCCTAAAACAACAGAAATATCAAAAATAATGACTAAAAATGTTGAAACAATTTCACCAAAAAAAACACCAATAGATGCTATTCATGTTATGAGGTCAAGGGGCTTTAGACATCTTCCTGTAATTGAAAAAAAAAAAATTATAGGTATTTTATCGATGAGAGATCTTTATGATTATGCTAATAATGAACTTCAAGATTCTTTAAAAAAACATCAAGAGTTCATGTTTGGAACTGGATACGGAAGCTAGATCAATATTTTAATTTTCAATGCGTGAATATGATTTTTCATCTCTTCTCTCAATACATTATAGACTTTTCTTTGTCCCTCGACTCTATTTAATTTATTTAGAGCTTCTGATTTAATTGTGATGGAAAAATGAGAGTTCCCGCTTTTTGGGCTTTGAGCATGGTTGCTGTGTAGATGGGACTCATTTTCCACTTTTAAAAATGAAGGTTTAAAATTAATAAATAGTTTTTTGTAAATTGTTGATTCATCCATATATTTAATAATAAAATGATTATGAAAAAAAAAGCAATAAAGAGTTTTGATATCTTCTCAAAAAAAATTGAAAAACAATGTGATGAGATTGATTGCAACAAACCTGGAGAATTCTATGCTCCTAAATCACCGAATAGCTCTGAAAGATACATATTTTGTCTTGAACATATCAAATCATATAATAAAAGATGGAATTTCTTCGCGGGTAAATCTCAAGAAGAGATTTATGAATATCAGAAGAATCACCTATTTGAAGGCAAACCTACCAAACCTTTTTCCAATGGGTCTGCATCAAAAATCAAGTTTCAATTCCGCTTTTTCTTTGATACACAAAAAATTAAATTTAGAAAAAAAAGAAAAAGATTTGAAAATAAACAAAATTATAGTTTAAATGAACAAGTTGAGCATTCATTAATCACTTTGAATTTAAAACCTGATGTTAATGAGGAACAATTAAAAAAAAAATACAAAGCGTTGGTTAAGAAATATCACCCAGATGTAAATAATAATATAAGTAATAAAGAGATGAAAATGAAAGAGATAAACAAAGCTTACAAAATTCTTCAAAATTTTTTAATTAGTTAAATGCTTTTAGAAAATAACAATTTAACATTGGATACACCTAAACTTGTTGATTCATCAAAAGTTTTTGGTACATCAAAAAAGATTATGGTTCCATCTTTTTCAGAAAAAACTAACTTGGTTCCAGAAATTGATAATGGATATATTTTTGATGACGCAACTACCACATCTATATTGATGGGATTTAAATATAATAAAAAAGTTCTGATTCAAGGACTTCATGGAACAGGGAAGTCGTCACATATAGAACAAATTGCTGCAAGATTACATTGGCCATGCCTTCGTATAAATTTAGACGGACACATTAGTAGATTTGACTTGCTTGGTAAAGATGGAATTATTTTAAAAAATGATAAACAAGTAACGACCTTTAAAGAAGGGCTACTCCCATGGGCAATTAAAAACCCTGTTGCATTGGTATTTGATGAATATGATGCAGGGCGCCCAGATGTAATGTTTGTAATTCAAAGAGTTTTAGAAGCAGACGGAAAACTTACTCTTTTAGATCAGAATACGATTATTACACCAAACCCATATTTCAGAATATTTGGGACATGTAATACACTTGGGTTAGGAGATACCTCAGGTCTTTACTACGGCACGCAAAATTTGAATCAAGGTCAACTCGATAGATGGAATATTTTTTGTTCCTTAAATTTCTTAAAACCTGAGATTGAGGAAAAAATTATTAAAAATAAGTTAAAGAAAAGTAGTAAAAAAGTTCATTCCTCAATCTCTAAAATGGTTAGACTTGCAAATTTAGTGAGAGATGCATTTAAAGCTTCAGAAATTTCAGTTATTATGTCACCTAGAACCTGTATTATTTGGGCAGAAAATTTTGAAATATTTGGAGATATAGACCAGGCATTCAAACTTTCTTTTTTTAATAAATGTGATTTAAATGATAAAAATATTATTAACGAGTTCTACCAAAGATGCTTTGGGCGAGAGTTAATTTCAAGACATGAATAACAATGGAAAATTTAGATGAAACGACTGCTAAAACATTATCAAGAAATAGAATAAAAAAAATTTCTGATAGAAAACTTATTGTTTCAAATAGATCTAGCAAGGCAAACTTTTTTGATGGTTTTGAAATTTCAGAAAAGTTTTTAGGTAGAGGGTGGTATGATATTGCTTCTCTTAACCTAAGGTATATAGATATCAGTATTTATGACCGACATTGCCCATCATTAGAAGAGAAAAAAAAAATATTTAAAGTCATTACAGCCACAAGATGCTTGTCATTTGGTTTTACTCATTTTGAAGGTTGTAAAAAAAATATAAATTTAATCTTATCAGATTTTAAACAAAGTTTTTTTAATGATGATGATAAAAGATTGCATATTTTGTTTGATTTTTTTCTAAATATTTTTCAAACAAAAGTTGTTAAAATAAAAAAAATTTCGAAGATCTTTCCAAAAATACAGACGAAGCATCTAAATTCTCTCATTAAAAAAATTAATCAAGAGGAAGCGTTTTACATATATACAAATAAAATAATTTCCTCCATTTATTCAGAAAGTAAAAAATCTTTTGATAATGAACATGAAGATAAAGAAGAGCAAAGTAATCTAGCTCCACAAAATAAAAAAAGTGAAGAAAATAAGAAAATAAGTTTTAAACAAATAGATGAAAAAAAAGAAAAATTTAAACCAGATAATGGCAAAGCAAATTGTAACGCTGAGCCTAAAACTCAAAATAATATAGAGTATAAAGTTTATACAAAAAAATTCGACATCTTTACAAAAGCAGAAAGATTAATTAGTCATGCTGAGTTAAAAAAATTAAGACAAAAATTTGATGAAGAATGTAAAGACAATACAAAACTCGTAAATAGTTTAGCTAAAAAACTTGAAAAGCTTCTTTACTCACTTGATTACAGTACTTGGAAATTTGATCAAGACGAAGGATTTTTTGATAGTTCAAGATTTTCTCAGTTTATAGCAAATCCAAAAACCTATAATATATTTAAGTTAAAAAACGAAAATACTGAAAAAAATACAGTAGTTTCACTTCTATTAGATAACTCTGGTTCAATGCGAGGAAAGCCAATTGTAACCTCAGCGATGACAGCAGAGATAATTACTAAAACTCTTGAAAAATGTCGAGTTAATGTTGAAATACTTGGCTTTACCACCAAAGAATGGAAAGGTGGCAAATCAAAAAAACTTTGGGATAATAATAGAGTTGTTAACCCTGGGAGGCTTAATGATCTTTTACACATAGTCTACAAGGACGCAGATACCCCTTGGAATCAAACAAAACTTAATTTAGGTCTGGTTCTCAAAGATGGAATTCTAAAAGAAAATATTGATGGCGAAGCTTTGATTTGGGCAAGTAATAGATTAGGAAAAAGAACTGAAAAAAAGAAGATCTTAATTGTTATATCTGATGGTGCCCCTGTAGATGATGCCACGCTTTCTTGCAATAACTCTAACATTTTGGATAATCATCTTAAAGAAACTGTTGCTGATATTGAAAAAAAAAAGAAAATTGATCTTATAGCTATTGGAATCGGACATGATGTGTCAAAATACTATAATAATGCATTTACAATAGACGATGTTGAAAAGTTAGGTGAGATTATAATTGATAACTTAACTGAAATAATAAAGGATAAAAGATAATTATTTCTTAGAGGATTTGGATAACATAAGTTTTTTTATTTTTATAGTTTCAGAAGTAAGGTTTATATTTTTCGAGTTAATAATGTAGCTATCAATTCCTCCATTTTTCTCGACAGTTTTTATTCCTCTAGACGAAACTTTAAGTCTAACGTTTTTACCTAAAATCTCTGAGAAAAAAGAAACATTATGAAGATTTGGATAAAATCTTCTTTTTGTCTTATTTACAGCATGACTAACGTTATTTCCAGTTAAAGGCTTTTTTTTTGTTATACTGCACTTGTTAACCATTTTTAACCTCAATTCTTTATACTATATTGATTCAAACTACTTTTTTACAATATAATCTAAGATTATCTTTGAAGCATTATTAACATCAAATTTATTTTTTTCTACATCTTTAATAATTTTTTTTACAAATTCTTTTGATCTAAGATCATTTTCTATAAATTCCTGAGTTTCCAAAGTTATGTCACTCCAAAGAGCTTTTATTTGTTGCTCACTCCTTGTTTGATAGAATGATCCACTTTTTTTTCTAGTCTCTTCAAATTTTTTTACAAAGCTTAAAATTTTATTTATGCCTGTATTTTCAGTTGAAGAGCATTGAAAAACCTGGGGTAGTATATCTTTTCTACTTTTTGAAATCATTGTTTGAGCATTCTTATATTCCGACATGGTAATTTCAGCTGTACTTTTTAGACTCCCATCAGCTTTATTTATTATTATTAGGTCAGCTATTTCTATTATTCCTTTTTTAATACCTTGTAATTCATCTCCTCCGGAAGGTAAAAGAAGAACTAAAAAAATATCAACCATATCATACACAGTTGTCTCTGCTTGACCAACTCCCATTGTTTCTATAAATATAATATTGTAACCAGCTTCCTCTAAGCACCTTATTGAATCTCGAGTTTTTTTTGCTACACCTCCAAGATGTCCCTGACTTGGCGAAGGACGAATATATGCATTCTTGTTGACAGATAATCTCATCATTCTAGTTTTGTCGCCTAATATTGAACCACCTGATCGTTTCGATGAAGGATCAATAGCAAGAACAGCAACCTTGTAACCTAAATCAATTAAGGTCATACCGAAAGTTTCTATAAAGGTTGATTTCCCAACTCCAGGTACGCCAGTTATACCAATTCTTAGTGAATCATTTTTATCTTTTAACTTTGATAACAAAAAACTAGCCTGAAGCTTATGTAATTTTAAAGAAGATTCAATTAATGTGATTGCTTTGGCAATAAATTTAAGTTTTCCTTTTCTTAAACTATTTATCATGTTGTTTAACTCTGCTTTTTGTTGATCATTCAATTCATAATTAGGGATTCCTTCAAGATAAAAATCGTTTGCATCAACCAAACCATTAGTACTTTGATAAATTTTACTCAAAACCTTTCTTTCAGGAAACCTTTCTCCACTTATATATCTAGAAAGTGAAACATTAGATACCCCAATCTTTTTTGAAAAATCAATCTTGGAAATGTTAAAAAGTTTTAAATAATGCTTAAGTTTCATTTTTAACCATGATGGTTAAAATATCACAATAAATTTATAATTTCAATTGCTGCTTCTTGAATATTAGTTCCTGGACCAAAGACTTTGGCAACGCCAAGTTTATACAAAAAGGGATAATCATCAGGAGGGATTACTCCACCACAAATCACCTTAATCTCATTTGCTTCATTATTCTTTAGTGATTCCATTAATAGTGGAACTAAAGTCTTGTGACCGGCAGCAAGTGTTGAAACACCAATTACATGAGCATCGTTCTCAACTGCTTGTTTAGCTGCTTCTTCAGGAGTTTGAAAGAGTGGTCCAATATCAACATCGAACCCTAAATCTGAAAATGCTGTAGCTATTAATTTTGCTCCCCTGTCATGTCCATCTTGCCCCATTTTTACTACCAGCATTCTTGGTCTCCTACCCTTATTTTTGATGAACTTATCTAGTTCTCTATCAATAACATCTATCTTTCCGTCATTTTTTACAGAATTTTTATAAACTCCTGAAATTGTTTTTGTAGATAAATTATGCCTTCCAAAAACACTCTCCATAGCTGAAGTCATTTCTCCTACTGTACATCTGTTTTTAGACGCTTCTATACAAACTTCTAATAGATTACCTTTTTGACCCGCAACGTTCTTAATTTTTTCAATAAAGTTTTCAACATTTTTGTTATCACGAGATTTTTTGAGCTTTTGTAATCTTGAAACTTGTCTCTCTCTTACCTCCTCGTTATCAATGGAAAGAATATTAATTTCTTGTTTTTCAGTTGGTTTGTATTTATTTACTCCCACAATTGTTTCCTCATTAGAATCAATTCTCGCTTGTCTTTTTGCTGAACTTTCCTCGATTCTCATTTTAGGAATACCCATTTCAATAGCTTTAACCATTCCTCCAACTTCATCTATTTCTTGAATTAATTTTTTTGATTCCTGAACAATACTTGATGTGAGGCTCTCAACATAATATGAACCCGCTAAAGGATCTATTACATTACAAATTCCAGTTTCTTCAGAAAGAATTAATTGTGTATTCCTTGCTATTCTTGCTGAAAAATTTGTGGGTAATGCAAGTGCTTCATCAAAACTATTTGTATGAAGAGATTGAGTTCCACCCATAATTGCAGCCATAGCTTCTATTGTTGTTCTTACAATATTATTGTATGCATCCTGTTCCATTAATGAAACTCCAGAGGTCTGGCAGTGTGTTCTCAAAGCTAAACTTTTGTTATTTTTTGGTTTAAATTCTTTGACAATCTCTGCCCACATATATCGTGACGCCCTCATTTTTGCAATTTCCATAAAGAAGTTCATGCCTATTGACCAGAAGAATGAGAGCCTAGGTGCAAATTCGTCTATATTAAGCCCTCTTTCTAAAGCTGATTTTATGTACTCTTTACCATCCGCGAGTGTGTAAGCTAGTTCTTGAACTTGATTAGCACCTGCCTCTTGCATGTGGTATCCACTTATAGAAATAGAATTGAATCTTGGCATGTGCTTAGATGTATATTCTATTATATCAGCAACAATCCTCATACTTGGTTTGGGAGGGAAGATAAAAGTATTTCTTACCATAAATTCTTTTAAAATGTCATTCTGGATTGTACCGGTTAGTTTTTCTCTAGGACACCCCTGCTCCTCTCCTGAAGCAATAAAACTGGCTAATACAGGTATTACAGCTCCATTCATAGTCATTGAAACACTCATTTGATCAAGGGGTATACCATCAAATAATAAGTTCATGTCCTCAATAGAATCAATAGCAACTCCTGCATTTCCTACATCAGCAACAACTCTTGGATGATCTGAATCATAACCTCTATGAGTGGCCAAATCAAAAGCAACAGACAAGCCCATTACTCCATTTTTAAGTCCCTCTTTGTAAAATCTATTTGACTCCTCTGCAGTAGAGAATCCAGCATATTGTCTAATTGTCCACGGTCTATTTGTATACATTGTGGCTCTTGGTCCTCGCGTGAATGGAGGAAGGCCTGGCAGACCAATTTGGTGATTGAGATTTTTGAGATCTTCCTCGGTGTAAAGAGGTTTAACTTTTATACCTTCAGGTGTTTCCCAATAGTGGTCGTTCAAACTTTTATCTTTAAGTTCCTTAGATGCAAGTTCTTTCCAGTTATTATATCCTTTAATTTTGTTCAAGTTTTATCTCTCAAAAAGTAAAATACCTCATAAAATAATTTGGGTATATTTTTTTTTTTTTTATTAAATCATTTAATTCTTCTTTATCAACATTGTTATCATTATTTACTTTCCTATGAATTCCTGAAGTAATTAATACGGAATCCAAGTTTTGGAGATTAGCCCCTTTTATGTCATTATCCAATGAATCACCTACCACTAAAACTTTAGAATCCTTATTTTTTATTTTTGAAAAAGTAAAGTCATAAATTTCGTCAAATGGTTTACCATAATATTCAACTTTACCACCAATCTTTTGATAATATTCAGCTAACAATCCAGCACAGATCATGAAATTCTCTCCTCTAACCACTGTTTTATCTGGATTAGAGCAGATCATTAAAGGGTTATACTTAACTAATTCATTCAATAACGGTTTATAATTATCTAGTTTGTCATTATCCCCCCAAGGACCAGTATTTATAATTATATCTACATTTTTTTTTTCTGTGACAACATTTAAGTTTAAGCCTTCTATCAAATGAAAATCACGAGGCGGACCAATTAAAAAACAATTTAAATCACTTTTCTCTTTCATTTTTTGCCATGTTATTTCGCCTGAAGAAATAACTTCTTCATATAAATGTTCACTTAAACCAAATTCTGATAATTGATGCTTTATAACTTGGGATCTTCTGGGAGCATTGGTTAAAAAAAAAATCTTCTTTTCTTTCTTTTTTAGGGAAGTCAAAGTATCAACTACATTTTCAAATAAATGCACACCGTTATGAATCACCCCCCATAGATCTACAAAAAAGCAGTCATAGTTCTCATAGATTTCTGATAATTTTTTGATTTGATTAACCTCAATCATAACTAATATTTTTTCCGACTAAGTCACTAACATTATTGATTCCCTTTTTTTTTAGACAGACACTTAACTCACTTAAAATTTTGACAACCACATTTGGACCTTCATAAATCAACGATGTATAAAGTTGCACCAAACTGGCACCCAAGGAAATTTTTTCAAAAGCATCTTTTCCACTTGATACACCACCCACACCAATAATTATTATTTTTCCTTTAGTTAAGCTGAATGCTTTCTTTATTAGCATATTTGTTTTATCCTTCAAGGGTTTTCCTGAAAGACCCCCTTGTTCATGAAGTTTCCACGAATTTTTAACCGGCTTTTTATAAAGACTATCTCTGGAAATAGTAGTATTAGTTAGTATTAATCCACTAATAAAATCATCCTTAATAACTAAATCACATATATTACTAAAATTTTCTTCAGATAAATCAGGTGATAATTTTAAAAATGTAGGTTTCCTTTTTTTAATTGCTGATAGATTTTTTATTAATTTCTCAATATTTCCTTTTTTCTGAATATCTCTCAAACCAGGTGTATTAGGTGAAGATATATTTATTGTAATATAATCTGAAAAAGGGAGAAGTTTTTCATATAGGAATTTGTAGTCTGATATAAAATCTTTAGAGTTTTTATTTTTGCCAATATTTACGCCTAAAATATTATTTACTCGTTTTACCTTTTTTAAATTGTTCAAAAACTCTTCCACCCCTTTATTATTAAAACCTAACCTTTGAATTACTGCAGATAATTCAGGTATTTTAAAAACTCTTGGTTTTTTATTTCCAATTTGTGGCATTGGAGTTACTGTACCCAATTCTAAAAATCCAAATCCTAAGTTCAATGCTCCATCAATAACTTCAGCATTCTTATCAAAACCTGCAGCTAATCCAATTGGATTTACAAAATCTTTACCGAAGATATTTATTTTCAGGTTATCAAAAATTACTTTTTTCTTTAATATTTTAGTTTGTAAAAGCTTTATAAATAATTGGTGTAGAAATTCAGGTGGAAGTAGGTCGAGAATTCTTGAATATGCTCTAAAATTCATGAATATTTTCTCTTTTGACAGTTTTTACAATAAATTTAAATTTTAAAATTCCGTAGAAATGTGGAAAGATTTCTGAATCGCTACTCTTTTCCCATTTTAAAGAATCTTGAAGGTCTGAGACTTTAAATTTAGAAATGAAAATATTATTATTTTCTTCAAAATATTTTGTTAACGTTCCCTCAATTTGTTCATAAGTTGATAAATGGATAAAGCCTGAATCAATATCTAGCTTATTACCCACAAATTTCTTGTTTTTTTTGAAATTCATAAATTCCTTTTCCTTGAATATTCTGTAAATAAAACTAGTGTTAGTATTCATTTTATTTTCTGATTTAATAAGGTAATCGTTTTTTTTATTCCGTAAAGTTTTATAAATGAACCAAGCCTTGGTCCTTGTTCTTGTCCTAAAACCACCTGATAGAAGGCAGAAAACCAATCTCTAAGATTATCAAACTTAAGGTTCATTCCAATTTCATATATTTTAGTTTGAATTTCCTCAGCTTCACATTTTTCATCTAAAGATTCGAGCATTTCAATCATTTTTAATAAACCAGATCTTTCAAGTTGATTTGGTGATCTGTAGTTTTTTTTTGGTAAGACAAATTTCTTATAGTATTCAACACCATACTCAAGTAATTTCTGTACATATGGAAAGCTTTTTCTATCTAAATCTTTGTAATAATTTTCTAAGAAACCCCACAGAATATCAGCTCTATCAGCATTACAAACATTAGCAAGATTCAGAATCATGTTGAATGAAAAGTTTTCAAGTGTTTGATATGCCTTTTCATTGTTCAGAAACCAAATTGGGCTATTAGGTTTTTCTTTATCTGCCAAGTTTTCGTAATCCTTTCTCAACTTCAAATAATCATCTGTCATCTTTGGAATAACATCAAAATAAAGTCGTTTTGCTCTTGTTGGGTTCTGAAACATAAATAATTCTAGACTCTCCCGTGGGGAAAATTCTAACCAATTCTCAACTGATATACCATTACCTATTGATTTGGAGATCTTCTCTCCATTTTCATCAAGAAATAATTCATAGGTAAAATTATTGGGTGGTCTTCCTCCAATAACTCTATTAATTTTACTCGAAAGTACAAAAGACTCTATTAAGTCCTTTCCATTCATTTCGTAATCAACATCTAAAACTAACCAACGCATCGCCCAATCTACTTTCCATTGCAGTTTACAATTACCATCAAAAATTGATGAGGATTCTTTACTCCTAGTAATAGGATTAAAATATTCTATTTTTTTATTTTTTTTATCCAAATTATCTACTTTGACCTGAAGAACCTTACCGCTAGATTTACAAATCGGAAGAAAAGGTGAGTAAGTTTTTCGTCTTTCTTTACCAAGTGTAGGTAAAATGATATTTAAAATTTTATCATAATTATCAAAAATTGAAACTAAACCCTCATTAAATTTTCCACTTTTGTAATTTTCTGTTGCAGACTTGAATTCAAAATCAAAATTAAATCTTTCTAGAAATTCCACTAATTTATTATTATTATGCTTTGAGAAACTTTCAAATTTTTCGAAAGGGTCTGGTATTGAAGATAAAGGTTTTTCTAAGTGTTTACTAATAATTTCTTTGTTGGGTATATTGAGAGGAACTTTTCTTAGACCATCCATATCATCTGAAAACACAAATAGTTTAACGGGTATTTCTGAAATACTCTTAAAAGCTTTAATAACCATTGATGTTCTTAGCACTTCTCCAAAAGTTCCAATGTGAGGTAAACCAGAAGGTCCATAGCCAGTTTGGAATATACATTCTTTTTTTTTTCTTTCACTGACTCTTTTAAGAAGTTTTTTAGCTTCAATAAATGGCCATAATTTATAATTTATTTCTTCCATAACCAATTATAAACTATTCACTTTAAAACTATTATCAAGCACTAAAAAAAACTATTGTACATTATAATTATGTATAAAAAAAAATTAAACAATTTTTACTTGTAATATTTTTTTTCCCCTTTATTTTTACTATTAGGTTATGATTATATTTAAAAATGGCTAAAAAACTTCGAGGAGAATTTTTTATTTTGTCAGCTAATGATTTGCGAACTGGAGAGGTTGTTTTTCTTACAGAAAAAGGATGGTCAGTCAATTCCAGTGAAGCAACTATAATAAAGATTGATCAAGTTGATAAATTTCAAGCAATATCTGATAGAGATGAAAAAAAATGTATAATAGTATCCTCAAAATTTGTTGAGCTCGATGAAAATAGAAAAATTAAATCATTGAGAGATAAAATAAGAAACTCAGGATTAACATTCAAAATTTAAAACACAATGTATAAGTACTCAGAAAAAGATAAAAGTATAATTGAAAGCAGAACAAAGCAATTCAAAAATCAAGTCCAGCGAAGACTTAATGGACAACTTTCTGAGGAAGAGTTTAAACCACTAAGACTAATGAATGGCTTGTATCTTCAACTACACGCGTACATGCTAAGAGTGGCAATTCCTTATGGTGAACTTTCTTCTTCACAATTAAGGAAACTTGCTTTCATAGCTGAAAAATTTGATAGAGGTTATGGTCATTTTACTACTAGACAAAACATTCAATTTAATTGGCCAAAACTTCCAGATGTACCAGATATTTTACATGAACTCTCAAAAGTCGAAATGCATGCAATTCAAACATCTGGAAATTGCATAAGAAACATATCATCTGATCATTTAGCTGGAATAACAATTGATGAAATTGAGGATCCCAGACCATGGTGTGAAATCATTAGACAATGGTCAACTTTTCATCCTGAGTTTTCTTTTTTACCAAGAAAATTTAAGATTGCAGTCATAGGTTCAAAAAAAGATAGAGCAGCCATGCTGGTTCATGATATTGGCTTGAGACTTATAAAAAAAGACAAGGAAATAGGATTTGAAGTCTTTGTTGGTGGTGGGCAAGGAAGGACACCAATTATAGCGAAGAAAATTAAAAACTTTTTACAAAAAAAAGACTTACTTAATTATTTAGAAGCGATTTTAAATACATATAACCAAGAGGGTAGAAGAGATAATATTTACAAAGCAAGGATTAAAATTTTAGTAAAAGAATTAGGCATAGAAAAATTCAAATTATTAGTAGATGAAAACTTTAAAAAATTATCTGATAAGAATTTAGAAATCGATAAAGTTTCAATAGATAAAATTTTTAGTTTTTTTACTTTACCTGAACTTAAACCTAATTCCCATAAAGTTCAGATTCATAAAAATAAGGAATATAATGAATGGGTAACGCAAAATACACTTAGTCATAAAGTTTCTGGATATTCAATTGTACATATCTCACTTAAATCTGCCAACCATCCGCCCGGTGATATATCAAGTCAACAAATGATGGCTCTATCAAAAATCTCTGAAGATTTCTCATTTTCAGAGATTAGAGTAACACACGAACAAAACCTTATTCTCCCGCATGTCGAAAATAAAAATATTTACAAACTATGGATTGAACTGAAAAAATTATCGTTAGCAACACCTAATATAGGTTTAATTTCTGATACCATATGTTGTCCAGGAATGGATTATTGTGCCTTAGCAACAGCACGATCAATTCCAATATCACAAAAAATTAGCAATCATTTTAAAAGCTTTTCAGATCAGAAAATATTAGGTGATCTAAAAATTAAGATCTCAGGTTGTATAAATGCCTGCGGGCATCATCACGTAGGAAATATTGGTATCCTAGGCTTAGATAGAAATGGACAAGAATTTTACCAAATTACCTTAGGTGGGTCTGCCAAAGAGGATGCGTCTATAGGAGAGATAGTTGGCCCATCTTTTCCTGAAAGTAAGTTAATAGATGCCATTAATACAATTCTAAACACCTATAAAAAAAATAAAAAAAAAAAGACTGAAGATTTTCTCTCTGTTTTTAGGAGAGTTGGTATAAAAGAATTTAAAAAAGATTTATATGATAATACTTAACAAGAGACATGAAAAGGAGAATGAATATAAAAAAATTAACGACCGTGATTTTCTAGATAGAAAATTTTTTGATGGAGCAATACTTAATCTTGCACAATGGGTTGAAATTAAAAAAGAATTTAAAAATAAAAAAGTCAAAATTGGCATTGAATTTAGTTCAAATGAATGTTCATCGTCTAACGAAAGCAGCATGTCAGAGATCTCTTTAATCCAGATTAAATTTGAAACATTTAAAGATGGAAGACCTTTTACATTTGCAAGAAATCTTAGGAAAAAATATGGTTATAAGGGAGAAATTAGAGCAACCGGACATATTTTACCTGATCAATATATTTTTTTAATTAGGTGTGGGTTTGACTCTGTGGAAATTGCTGAGAGCGATAAGGATATCTGGATTGAATTTTTAAATATGGATAATGGTCTTTATTATCAACCATAAAAGCTCAGTCTCATAACACCGAGCTTTTATACTCAAATAACTAATGGATTGAGATGGTATTAAAAACCCATATCTCCACCCATGCCGCCCATGCCGCCCATGCCGCCCATGCCGCCAGCACCTGGCATTGGAGGCATTGGTTCTTTTGGCTCGGGCATCTCAGCAACCATAGCCTCAGTTGTAAGAAGTAATCCAGCTATAGATGATGCATTTTCTAATGCAGTTCTTACGACTTTTACAGGATCAATTATACCTGATTTAACTAAATCAGTATAAGTTTCTGTTTGGGCATCAAACCCATGGTTATTGTCTTTTTGCTCAAGAAGTTTACCAATTACAATTGAACCTTCAACTCCAGCATTTTCAGCTATTTGTCTGGCTGGAGACTCAAGTGCTTTTCTTATGATATCAATACCAGCGTCTTGATCAGGGTTGCTTCCCTTCAAACCATCCAAGGATTTAATGGAATATAACAATGCGGTACCACCACCTGGAACAATGCCTTCTTCAACTGCTGCACGTGTAGCGTTGAGTGCATCATCAACTCTATCTTTTCGCTCTTTGACCTCAACTTCAGTTGAACCGCCGACATTTATTACTGCAACTCCACCTGAAAGTTTAGCCAGTCGTTCTTGAAGTTTTTCTTTATCATAATCAGATGTAGTGGACTCTATCTGAGTTTTAATTTGTTCACATCTAGCTTTAACATCTGAAGAACTTCCACTACCACTTACCACAGTAGTGTCTTCCTTGTCTATTCTAACTTTTTTACAAGAGCCAAGATCTTGAATACCTACATTTTCAAGCTTAATTCCTAACTCTTCGCTAATAACTTGTCCTCCCGTAAGTATTGCAAGATCTTCAAGCATAGATTTTCTTCTGTCACCAAAACCAGGTGCTTTAACAGCTGCAACCTTTAAACCACCTCTTAATTTATTAACAACAAGTGTAGCTAAGGCTTCTCCTTCAACATCCTCAGCTATTATTAGTAATGGTTTTCCTGATTTAACAACAGCTTCCAACAGAGGTAATAAATCCTGAAGATTAGAAAGTTTACCTTCATTCAAAAGAATATAAGGGTCTTCAAATTCACAAATCATTTTTTCAGCATCTGTTATAAAGTACGGGGACAAATATCCTCTATCAAATTGCATTCCTTCTGTTGTTTCAAGAGTTGTATCTCTTGTCTTTGATTCTTCTACGGTTATAACACCATCACGACCAACTTTATCCATTGCTTCGGATATTTTCATACCAATTTCTTCTTCACCATTAGCTGAAATAGTTCCAACTTGAGCAATCTCTGACGACGAACCAAGCTTCTTTGCTTTTGATTTCAAATCGTTTAATACTTTATCAACTGCTAAGTCAATGCCCCTTTTTAAATCCATTGGGTTCATTCCAGATGTTACTGCTTTTGCACCTTGTTTTACAATTGCTTGTGCAAGAACTGTAGCAGTTGTGGTTCCATCCCCTGCTGAATCTGAGCTCTTATTGGCTACCTCCTTAACCATTTGAGCACCCATATTCTCAAACTTGTCTCTTAATTCAATCTCTTTGGCAACAGAAACTCCATCTTTAGTCACTCTGGGAGCACCAAAAGATTTATCAAGAATTACGTTTCTTCCTTTAGGACCTAAGGTGACTTTAACTGCATTGGCTAATGCATCAACGCCTGATATCATTAAATCACGCGCGTCTGAACCATATGATATTTTTTTTGCTGACATATTTTTACTCCTTAATTTAATAAAATTATTCTAAAATTCCCATAATATCTGACTCTTTCATGATGAGAAGGTCATGACCGTCAAGTTTAACTTCTGTTCCTGACCACTTGCCAAACAGAATTTTATCTCCTGCTTTAACATTCATAGGTTTGGACTTACCATCTTCTGTAATTTCGCCAGGACCAACAGCAAGAACTTCACCCTCGCTTGGCTTTTCTTTCGCTGTATCTGGAATAATAATTCCGCCTGCAGATTTTTCATCTGTATCAATTCGTTTTACAACAACTCTATCGTGTAATGGTTTAAATTTCATAAAGAATCTCCTTTGTTAGACAATTCAAGTGATAAGTCTTATTAGCACTCCTCACTCATGAGTGCTAAGTTAATTATTAATTTTTTGTTGTCAAGTTTTTTCTAAAAACTAAATTCATTCAAAATATATTCTTCAAGTTTATTTACGCTTTCGTCCACGTCTTCTATTGAAGTATTTATAACCAAATCCGGCTTTTCTGGCTCTTCGTAAGGAGATGAAATTCCTGTAAAATTTTTAATCTCTCCACTGACTGCTTTTGCATATAAACCTTTAACATCTCTTTTAGAACAAACTTCAACAGAAGCTTTTATATAAATTTCACGAAATAATTCCGAACGAATATCTCTAGCTTTCTTCCTCTCACTCCTGTAGGGAGAAATAAGTGATACTAAAACAATAAAACCTGCTTGAGTGAATAGTTTTGCAACCTCAGCAGTTCTTCGAATATTTTCAGTTCTGTCTTCTGGTGAAAAAGCTAAATTTTTGTTTAAACCAATTCTCAAATTATCTCCATCTAATGAAAATACGTTAAGATTTCGTTTAAACAGTTTTTTTTCAACATTCTTTGCTATTGTACTTTTACCAGAACCAGACAAACCCGTAAGCCAAATTATACCAGGTCTATGATTAAATTTCATTGATCTATCAATTTCAGAGACTGAATAGTTTTCCGGCGTTATGTTACGCTTAGGCAATTCTTTTACTTCTCTCTGATCAGGATAGTTCTTTAAATCAATTATCCCTCCGGCAACTATTTCTTCATTGTCGAGTAGACAAAATCTTGCTGTAGATTTATTGAAAGAATAATCATCCATTGGAATTAATTGTGATGAATGAATAACAAGTTCACAAACGTCATTTTTATAAACCGTATTATTTTTTTTAATATTAAGATTTTCAGTGTCTATTACTCTTTTTATTCTATTTACAGAAACCTCATATTCACCGGTATTAATCTTCATAAAATATTTTTTTTTTGAAGAAATTTTTTTTTCACTTAACCAAAAAACAATCGATTCAAAACGATTTGTTAATTTAGGAGGAAAAATTGTATCCGAAGCCATATTTCCTTTGTCTACAAAAATTTGTTCACTTAGAGTAATACCAATACAGTCTCCAATTACGTATTCTTTTTTAGCTTTAGGCCACACCTCTATAGTTTTTACATCTACTCTTTCATTGGAAGGAAGAAAAATAAGTTTTGTCCCTTTAGAGATCCTTCCTGATTCTATTCTTCCGACAACAACTCTTTTTTCACCTATTTTATAGATATCTTGAACTGGAAATCTTATAACTTCTGAAATTTTAGTTTCAGATACTTTAAAATTATCTAAAACATTTACAAATAATGGGCCAGAGTACCACTTCATATTTTTGCTTAAAGATACTATATTATCGCCTAATTTTGATGAGATTGGGATTGATGAATGACATTTAATTCCTATTTCAGCAAGATATTTGTTTAAATCAAATTTGGTTTGTGTATATTTTTCCTCACTATAATTTACTTTATCCATTTTGTTAAAAAGTGTAATGATTTGTTCTATACCCAACAATTTAAGTAAATAAGCATGCTTTTTTGTTTGTTGCTTAATTCCCTCATCTACGTCAACAATCAAGATTGCTATGTCGGCAGACGAAGCACCTGTGATCATATTTCTAATAAATTCTTTATGTCCTGGTGCATCAATAAACACATACTTTCTTAACTTTGTTTTAAAAAAAATGCGGGTAGTATCAATTGTTATTCCCTGGTCTCTTTCATCTTGAAGAGCATCGAGTAGAAAGGCAAATTCAAACTCGACACCTCTTCTTTCACTGGCTTTCTTAAGTTCGTCGAATTTTTCTTTTTGAACCTCTCCCACGTCAAATAAAAATCTGCCTATAAATGAAGATTTTCCGTGATCTACATGTCCAACAACAACTACTTTTGGGACTTCAGTGTTTTCTAGATTTTTTTTCATTTTACATATAACCTTTTGACCTAAGTCTTTCAAAAACATTTTCCTCTTCATGATCCATAGCTCTACCTGATCTTTCTGATGTTTTACTGACCTTAAGCTCTTCAATTATTTCGTCAATTGATTTAGCCGAACTTTTAACTGGGAAGGTGATATCGTTGTCTCCTAGGGACCTAAACCTTTTTCCCTTCTTGGAGAAATATAGATCTACAACAGGAATATTTTCATTCTTTATGTATTGCCAAATATCCAACTCTGTCCATCCTAACAATGGATGAATTCGAATGTGAACTGAATCAGGATAATTAAAATTTGATTGATCCCAGAATTCTGGAGGCTGGTTTTTAATATTCCAATTACCTGTTACATCTCTAGGACTAAAGATCCTCTCTTTGGCTCTAGTACCTTGCTCGTCTCTTCTAATACCTGCAATAATACCTTTAAATTTTTTATTCTTTATTATATCTCTTAAACCCTCTGTCTTTCTAGCTGCAGATCTTGCAGCAGGAGGCAAAGATGGGTCGATTTTCTCTAAGGGTGGACAGCTTCCTCTTATAAGATTTAATTTCCATTCTTTCTCATATTTATCTCTAAAAGCATACATCTCCTTGAATTTTTTTCCTGTGTCAACATGTACAAGTGGGAAAGGTATTTTTCCTAGAAAAGCTTTAAATGCAAGCCATAACATCACATTAGAATCTTTACCTAAAGACCACAACAGAGCAATATTAGGAATTGATCTGTAAGCTTGTCTAAAAATATAGATACTTTCATTTTCTAACTTTTTGAGATTTTTATGCATCCTACTTCTTCAAATTGTAATGTATACCACATTCGGTTTTGATTTTATTATACCATCTACCTGATCTTGGGTTTTGGCTTGAAATGGCTTTTACGGTGCAGTGAGTACAACCTATTGATAAATATCCTTTTTGAAAAAGTGGATGTCTTTTAATTTCATTTTCCTCAAAGTAGTTATTTACAAAATTTTGATCTACATTTGCTAAAGGGTTGACTACAACTTTTCCATTTAGTCTTTCAAAAAAATCTAAATTCTTTCTTTCCCCTACTTGATATGATTTTCTTCCGGAAATCCAAGCATCATAATTTTCAAGTATTTTTTGTAATGGTAAAACTTTTCTTATATTACAGCACAGGTCAGGATTCTCTTTCCATAATTCTCCTTTGTCATCATTAACTTCCAAATCATTTTTATTCGGAAAGAATTCTCTAAAATTACTTAAATTAAATTTTTTCAGTAAATAATTTTTATAATTTATAGTTTCCTTAAACAGAAATTCTGTATTAAGTAAAATTACTGGGAATTCTTTATCAATTTTTGATATCATATGAAGAATTATTGCTGATTCAGTACCAAATGAACAGATGTAAACAATTTTCTTGTTAAAAGTTTTTTTTATGGATTCCTCTAAAATTATTTGAGGTGAAAAATTCTTATAATTTTTATTTAGTTTGTTCAACAAATCCAGGCTTTTTATCATAATATTTATAAATGATAATATTAAGTATTTGTCAACAAGATATGTAAAATATTTAATACCACACAAAAATAATGTATTTTAATTTATTATTTTCTAATTATTAATATTGTATGTCTGAAAATGTAAATAATACTAAGATCCTATGGATAGCTGTAAATCTTTTTATGGTCATTGCAATGGTAATTATTGGAGGAATAACAAGGCTAACAGACTCTGGATTGTCAATGATTAGTTGGAATTTGTTAAAAGGGGTAATTCCGCCGCTTAATGATCAAGACTGGATAAATTTATTTGACCTCTACAAACAATACCCTGAATATAATCTAAAGAACAGTACAATGACAATTATGGAATTTAAAAAGATCTTTTTTTGGGAGTATCTTCATAGAATTTGGGGAAGACTTATTGGTTTGGTATTTTTTTTACCGTTTGTAGTTTTTTGGATCAAAGGTTGGTTTGATAAAAATGAAATTAAGTTATTAACTCTGCTTTCTTCACTCGGTTTCTTTCAAGCATTCATGGGGTGGTATATGGTTAAAAGCGGGTTAATTGACAAACCTGATGTTAGTCATTTTAGATTATCAGCCCATCTTCTTACTGCATTTTTTATATATTCCGTCTTATTATATTACTTTTGGAATCTCTTATATAAGAAAAAGACTCAAGAAAAAATTGTTAATGTGGTAAATCTGAAAACACACCAAAATAACTTTATCTTATCTTTATTTTTACTTTTCACTACCATCTCTGCTGGCGCACTTGTATCTGGAACTGATGCTGGACTGTCATATAATAACTTTCCACTTATGGGTAATGGTTTTTTACCACCTGTTCTAACTTCTGAATATTCATTTGATCTTGAAATGTTATTAAATGATCAAGGATTTCTTCAATTTCTTCATCGTATTCTGGCAACAACAACTTTGTTATACGTTTTATACACAATAGTAATGGCAAAAAAAGATAACATATTTGCTAGTTTTATAAATATATTTTACTTGTTGATTTTTACCATTATTTTTCAATATGCGTTGGGTATTATTATTTTGAAGCTATATGTTCCCATGTTTCTTGGTCTAATGCATCAGTTGGGATCTCTGATTGTTTTGTCCTTAATAATAATTTCTCTTTGCGAGGTTAGAAGTATGTTGGGACAAAGATTTGCCCCAACATTTAAGGATTAAACTAATTAAAAGTTTTTGACTATAGAAAACGTCACTTGATCCATATCAGTATCTGTAGTGTAACCATCTACAGTTGTGTAATTTACTCCAAGATCTAAACCAAAAATACTTGTTGAGATAGAAGCTATATAATCTGTATATTGATTCATACCTTCATCGTCTGCTCCTGTAAAGCCTGCTCCACCGGCAATTGTAAATGGAGTGTTGGGAACAGCAATTTCTACACTAACGTTTTGATAATCGTACTCACCTTGCTGGAAACCATTCGGAGAATAACCGTAGTAGTAGGAAATACCAATATCCGTAAGTGGGTTAGGAACAGCTAAACTAAGTGAACCATAATATTCAAAAAAATCTACATTCCTAGCACCATCAAGAGTGTTTTGGTCTGTCATTCCTGGATAATCGTAATATAAGAAACCGGCATCCCATGAAAAGTAATCTTCAAGTAGAGGAACAGCACCTGTAAAACCACCATAATAGTCAAGCTCATTACCTGAAAGAGAGTTTGTCCCGCCAGAAACGTTTGAACCCCAGAATCCAACATAAGCATCTATATAGGTGTCAAGAAGTGTAACACCATAGTCTAATCCACCCTGAACAGCAGATTGTCCTGCATTTTGTTGTTCACCTCTCCACACATATTGAGAGTAGAAACCAACGTTTGCAGATATTGATCCATAAGGAATTTCTTCTGGAAATTCAAAAGATTTAGCTGGGTTCGTAAGCAAAAATGGTAGGGCTAACGCTCCAGCAATAATTGTTTTTTTTATCATTTTAATCCTTTCCTCTAAACACCTAAGTGTTTAAATGCATAATAATTAGGCATATATATTTTTTGTTTAAAAATTAATCATTGATATTAATTTAATACAATAAAGTAGCCAAATCAATCATTTTTAAAAAAACTTTAAGTTTAGGGGTTTAATTTGTTGTTTTTTTACAACTTGGTTCATTTTAGATGTTTTTTTTTATTTTAAATATTATTATCCAATAGGTTAGCTATGATGAACTACTTGATTTTTATTTCTCACTTATCCTTATTAATATGGATTTATTTAGCTTTCTTTCATGGTAGAAAAAATCTATCAAGAGATTACTTTTTTTGGTCAAATAAAATTATTTTTGAAAAACAGGAACTTCCTAAACAAATTAGAAATAATCCAAAAATTTGTGCCATTATCCCAGCTAGAAATGAAGAAAAAACAATTCTAAAAACTCTTAATAGTTTAAAAGAACAGAAAATAAAAAATCTAGATATTGTGGTCGTAGACGATAATAGTTCTGATAAAACTTCAAATGTTGTAAACTTATTTAAAAAAAGATTTAAAAAAACATACCTAATATCCGGGAAAAAACTCCCTCCAGGATGGGTAGGAAAAGCTTGGGCTATGAAACAAGGTGTTGATTTTGCCAATGAAAAAATTTACGATTTTTATACTTTTGTAGATTCGGACATAGTAATAAAAAGAAACTTACTTAAAAAAGTTTCTTTATTTATGAACAGAGGTGAATACTTAATGATTTCTTTAATGGCTAAATTAAATTGCCAATCTAATTGGGAAAAACTTCTTATCCCACCTTTCATCTTCTTTTTTCAAAAACTTTATCCATTTAATTTAGTAATTAGCAGTAAATCAAAGATTTCTGCTGCTGCGGGAGGTTTCATCTTTTGTAAAGCAGAGATACTCAGGAATGAAAATTTTTATAATAAAATCAAAGATAAAGTTATTGATGATTGTAATATTGCAAATTTATTTAAGAAAAAAGGGAATATTTGGCTTGGCTTAACAAATCAGGTTGTAAGTCATCGGAAGTATTTTTGTTTTAACGAGATATGGCGAATGGTCTCTAGGACAGCGTTCGAACAACTTAAACACTCAATATTTCTTCTAATCATTTCAATAATAAGTTTGGTAATAACTTATATATTCCCATTAATTTCTTTTTTTTACTCTATTTTTACGATTAACTCAGGTCAAATTTTTATACCATCTTTAATCGCAAATATTCTTTCTTTTCTAATTATGGTAATTATATTTTCACCTACAATAAGATTTTATAAATTAAATATAAAATATACTCTAACATTGCCATTATCTGCATCTCTTTATGGTTTAATGACAATTGCTTCGGCTTCAAATCATTTCTTTTTTAGTGGCAATAGATGGAAAGGGAGAAGTTATTAAAGTTAACCAAAAATATATATCAGATCTATTATCAGGAAAAAACTTTCAAGATGAAAACTTTCCAGTTGCATCTTTTATTATTAAAAAAAAAATTAAACAAACTATTAGATTATTTTATTCTTTTGCAAGAATGGCTGATGATATTGCCGACAATAGTAAAATTAGCAGTAAAAATAAACTAGATATATTAAATTTTTTTGACGATTCCATCAAAAATGGAAGAAGTTCAGATATCAGCATTTTGAACAGTTTAATAAATCAATCTAAGGAAAAAAAATTTTCAAAAAAATACTCAAGAAATTTATTGACTGCATTCAAACTTGATGCAACTAAAAAAAGATATAAGAACTGGGGTGAACTAGAAAACTATTGTAAGTATTCAGCAAATCCAGTTGGAAGATTCTTCATAGATTTAACTTATTCGGAAAAAAATAAAGAGTTAAAAAATAAATATGAAATTTTCTCCTCATCCGACAATCTTTGTACTGCACTTCAGATCATAAATCATCTGCAAGACTGCCAAGAAGATTACACAAAACTTAATAGAGTCTACTTACCAATTTCATACTTTAAAAAGTATGCGATAAAAGTTAATATTTTAAAAAAAAAAAAATCCTCAGAAAAATTTGACGAATTGAAAAAGGACATCGTATCTAATGTTGAGAAATTACTGGAAAATTTAAAAGAAAATTTAAAAAAAATTGAAGTTTGGGGATTAAGAAAAGAAACACTTATTATTTTAAATATTGCAAAAAGATTGTGTTTTCTGTTAAAAAGTAATGATCCTTTAGAAAAAAAAATAAAATTATCACGTATTGATTTGATTTTTTGTTTTATAAAAGGAATAATAATAGATTAGGATTTATTTTCCATTTATAAAGGAAAGAATTAAATATGAAAAACCCAAAAAACCTTCTTGATAAAGTTAAGTATCCTAAAGACTTAAAAAGCTTTTCTGACAATCAACTTAAGGATTTATGCAAAGAATTGAGAGACGAGGTAGTAGACGCTGTTTCAGTAACAGGAGGTCATCTTGGTGCTGGTCTCGGAGTTGTTGAATTAACAGTTGCAATTCATAGCGTCTTCAACACACCAAAAGATAAATTAATATGGGATGTTGGGCATCAATGTTACCCACACAAAGTTATAACGGGAAGACGAAATAAAATCAGAACAATAAGACAACCAGGTGGATTGTATGGTTTTACAAAAAGGACTGAAAGTGATTATGATCCTTTTGGTGCAGCCCATTCTTCTACCTCAATATCTGCAGGACTTGGAATGGCAGTGGCCAGAGATTTAAAAAAAGAAAATCACAATGTAGTTTGTGTTATTGGTGACGGTGCAATAAGTGCAGGAATGGCTTACGAAGCCATGAACAACGCTGGTTCAATGAATGCTAGATTAATTGTAATTTTAAAT
This sequence comes from uncultured Alphaproteobacteria bacterium, assembly GCA_902563305.1. Taxonomy (GTDB): domain Bacteria; phylum Pseudomonadota; class Alphaproteobacteria; order Methylaequorales; family Methylaequoraceae; genus Methylaequor. The sequence goes on along the minus strand of CACEWP010000001.1, from coordinate 286,787 downwards.
GATAACGATATGTCAATTGCACCTCCTGTAGGAGCTATGAGTGCCTATCTTTCAAGATTATTATCAACAAAAACATTCCAATCAGCGAGGACGTTAGCAAAACACATGGCAAAAAAATTCCCAAAGAGTTTTCAAAACATGGCAGCCAAAGCAGACGAATACGTAAGAGGTATGGTAACTGGAGGTACACTTTTTGAGGAGTTAGGGTTCTTTTATTTAGGACCTATCGACGGACATAATTTAGATCATTTATTACCAGTTTTAAGAAACCTAGAAAAATCCAAGTGGGACGGACCAGTTTTCCTTCATGTTGTTACAAAAAAGGGTTATGGATATGAACCAGCGGAAAAGTCTGAAGACAAATATCACGGTGTAAGTAAATTCAATGTCGTAACCGGGGAACAAGTAAAGTCATCTTCGAAAGTTCCCAGTTACACAAAAGTTTTTGCAGATTCCCTCATTAAACAAGCTAAAAAGGATAAAACAATTGTAGCTATTACAGCAGCAATGCCATCAGGGACTGGATTAGATCACTTTCAAAAGGCATATCCTTCTAGAACATTTGACGTTGGAATTGCTGAACAACATGCGGTTACATTTGCAGCTGGTTTGGCCTCTCGAGGAATGAAACCATATGCAGCAATTTATTCAACATTCCTTCAAAGAGCATATGACCAAGTTGTTCATGATGTTGCAATACAATCTTTACCTGTAAGATTTGCAATTGATAGAGCTGGACAAGTTGGAGCAGACGGTGCAACACACGCTGGGTCATTTGATTTAGCTTATTTATGTACACTTCCGAATTTCATAGTGATGGCGCCAAGTGATGAAAATGAACTATCAAATAGTATAGCAACTTCAACAATGATTAATGATAGACCTTCTGCTTTTAGATATCCTAGAGGGGAGGGAGTTGGTGTAAAAATCAATGATAATCCAGAAATATGGAAAATAGGAAAAGGAAAAATAATTACTGAAGGTAACAAAATCTGTATATTATCCTTGGGGACTAGACTGAAAGATTCTATTAAAGCATCGGAAATTTTGGCCTCTTACGGATTGCCCACAACAGTTGCAGATGCTAGATTTGCGAAACCAATTGACCAACTTTTAATTACTCAACTTGCTCGAGATCACGAGGTATTTCTAACTGTTGAAGAAGGATCAATTGGAGGGTTTTCAGCTCAAGTTATGTCTTTTTTGACTAAATCCGGGGCTTTAGATAAAGGATTAAAATTCAGGCCAATATTTTTTCCTGACAAATTTATAAACCATGGTAAACCTGATCAACAAAATATTGAATGTGGTATTGACACTGACAGCATCATAAAGACAGCTCTTGGGGCATTAGGAATTGCTTATCCTAGAAAAATCTCGCTCGAAAGAGCTTAGACACCAAAAATTTTAAAAATGCAAGCCGATGACCAAATCGCTGTAGAAAAAATCGTAAAAAGTTCTGGCTCTTCCTTTTTTTGGGGGATGAAGATCCTAGAATCCAAAAAAAAAAGAGCTATGTTTTCTATTTATGCTTTTTGTAGAATTGTAGATGATATAGCAGATGAAATAAATAATAAAAAATTAAAACAAAAAAAACTTAAAGATTGGAAGCAAAAAATTCAAAATATATTTGAGCAAAAGGTTCCTAAAACAAGTTTAGAAAAAGAACTAAAGTTATCTATCGAAATGTTTAATTTAGAAAAATATGACTTTGACTCAATTATAGAAGGAATGATGATGGATGCTTTAAATGATATACAATTCCCAACAAAAAAAAATCTTGATCTTTATTGTGATAGAGTCGCAGTAGCAGTAGGATATTTATCTATAAAAATCTTTGGTCTGTCTGAAAAAGATAAGAAATATGCATTTTACTTAGGGAGAGCATTTCAACTTACTAATATTGTTAGAGATTTTTATGAGGATCTAAGGAGAGACCGCTGCTACATTGCATCAGAGTATCTCTCAAAGTATGGAGTAGATAAAGATATTAAAACTATTGTAAATGAACCAAAACTTCAAAATATATTTCAAGATATTCTGAGAGAAGCAAGAAATTATTTTCAAAAATCCATGCTAGAATCTAAGAGTATATCCAAAAAAGATATAATAGCATCCGAAATAATGAAAGAGTTTTATGAAGCGATACATAAAAAAATGTTTAATAAAAATATAAACTTCAAACAAAAAATCAGACTCAATTCAATCGAAAAAATATTCATTTTATTTAAGTTTTTAATAAGGTATTAAAATTTCTAGGAATATCTACATAATTGGCGCAGGCCTATCTGGTTTATCAGCATCGATCCATGCAATAAGAAATAACAAAAAAGTAAAAATTTTCGAGTCATCTAATTTAATTGGTGGAAGATGTAGATCCTTTTTTGAAAAAAGGTTAGGAAAAGAAATAGATAATGGAAATCATCTTGTTTTTTCAGCAAACATAAATTTTTATGAACTTTGTAAAATTGTTGGTTCAGAAAATAAATTAAAAATACTATCTCCCAATCTATATTTTTACGATTTAAAAAGAGACCTTAGATGGAATCTGGATTTAAAAAATCTAAATATGAAAAGATTATTATCAAATAATCTTAATTTAATACCTGATTCAAAACTTTTTGATTATTTTTCAATTCTAAAGTTTCTTTATGTTAGAAAAAAACAAACAGTACATGAAATTGTTGGAAAATCCAAAATTTTTGAGGCATTTTGGGATCCACTGACTCTAGGAGTTATGAATACCTCTAGTCAAAAAGCATCTGCAAAAATCCTGTCCAATGTTATCAAAAAAACCCTTCTTAAGGGTGAAAAATATTGTAGGATCTATCAACCCAAAGTTAGTTGGAACAATTCAATTATTGATCCTTGTATAAAGTTTTTAAAAAATAATGGCTGTGAAATAGAATTAAGAAAAAGTCTCAAAAGTATAGAAATTGAATATAATCATATTTCTAAACTTTGTTTTAGTGAAAATACAATTGAAATTGATGAACAAGATAGTGTTATCTTCGCCATACCTCCCACAAATCTCTCTAAATTTTTCCCCTACTCTACTCTGCCTAGTAATTACAATTCAATTGTAAATATTCATTATAATCTTCCAAAAAAATTAAAAGAAAAAATATCTCATCAAATAATTGGCTTTGTTAATTCAAATGCGCACTGGTTATTTGTCAAGGATGATTATCTATCGGTAACCATCAGTAATGCAAATCATTTAAATAATCTTGATTCAAATAAAATTGCAAATATTATATGGAGTGAGATTTGCAGTTTTATGAATACCAATCACCAAATTCCAGATTTTCAGGTTGTAAAAGAAAAAAAGGCAACAGTTGAGCAATCACCATCAAACTTTGAACTTGTTAAAAATTTAAATGGATTGCCTAAAAATTTAAGTATTTGTGGTGATTGGACACAAACCTCTCTTCCTTGTACAATAGAGGGTTCAATTTTGTCAGGAAAAAAAGCAGTAATATAATTAATAAAAACTTTATGAAGAACTTAAAAAAAATAATTGAAAATTTTGAAAAAAAATTTGAGGATCTTTTAGTTAAACAACAAACAAAGAAACTTAAAGAAGGTTGTTATGTATACGAGCTTGAAGCAGATACAACAATTCCTTCAGAATATATAATGCTCATGCATTATACTGGTGAAATTGATATTAAACTTCAAAATAAAATTGTAAATTATATTTTAAGCAAACAAAATAATGAGGGTGGTTGGCCACTTTTTTTTAAAGGAGATACTGACCTAAGCGCCTCTGTTAAGGCTTACTATGCCTTAAAGCTCTCTGGTTTAAACGAAAAGTCAAGTAATATGACTAAAGCAAAAAACTGTATTGTTAAAATGGGGGGCATAGAAAAGGTAAATGTTTTTACAAGAATTTCTCTTGCAATCTTTGGTCAAATTACCTGGAGTTCAATACCTTATATGCCAATCGAAATAATGAAATTCCCCAAATGGTTTCCCTTTAATATTTATAAAATTTCTTATTGGTCTAGAACTGTTCTTGTACCACTTCTGATCATAATGAGAAGAAAACCCATTGCATCCAATCCAAATAAAATTTCAATAACAGAATTGTTCTTAGATAAAAAAAATCATTCTCAAAAAATTAAACTCATTTCCAAAAACGATATTCTTTCAAAGATTTTTATATATATTGATAAAGTAGCTAGAATATTTTTTTCCCTCCATTCTAAAAAATATAAAAATCATTGTGAAGATATTGCTTTAAAATGGATTATAAAAAGACTAAATGGGTTAGACGGTTTGGGAGGAATTTTTCCAGCGATGGTAAATTCTCTAATAGCCCTAAAAATAGTTAACGAGGACAAATATGTAAAGGAAATTAAAACGGTTCAAAATGCAATTAATAGATTAATCGTAGAAAAGAAAAATTATGCATATTGTCAACCCTGTTTTTCACCAGTATGGGATTCAGGTTGGATGGGCCTAGTGAATCTTGAAAATGGAATTGAAGAAAAAAAACTAGTAGATTGGTTTTTAAAAAAAGAGATTAAAATTAAGGGAGATTGGTCTAAAGAAAAAAGTAATATTAATCCAGGAGGATGGGCTTTTCAATTTAACAACGATTTTTATCCGGATGTTGATGATACCGCACTTGTGGGTATGTTTTTGGATAGATATAACCAAAAAAAAAAAAAAAAATCTATTAAACTTGCAATTGAAAGAACAAGAGAATGGATTGTTTCAATACAATCAGATAATGGAGGGTGGGGAGCGTTCGATATTAATAACACACACTATAGTTTAAACTCTATTCCTTTCGCCGACCATGGAGCATTGCTTGACCCGCCTACTGCCGACGTCTCTGCTAGATGCCTAAGTTTTTTAGCACAGTTAAATAATCCTAGAAATAAAGATTGTATTAATATGGCAGTCAAGTATCTCTTATCGGAACAAGAAGAGGATGGTAGTTGGTATGGTAGATGGGGAACAAATTATATTTATGGAACATGGTCTGTTCTCTCAGCTCTCAATTTAGTTGAGTTCAAAAATAAAGAAAAAGTTATTAGTAACGGTGTAAATTACTTAAAAAAAATGCAAAGAAAAGACGGTGGGTGGGGAGAAGATGGTAAATCATATTATAAAAATTTTGAAAATCTATCTAAAGAAAGTACACCCTCACAAACCTCATGGGCTTTGATGGGACTTCTGGCAGGAGGTCAAATCCATAGCAATGAGATGGAAAAAGGATTAAAATTTTTAACTAATAGTAAAATTAAATTTAAAGAAGATTACTTCACCGCAGTTGGTTTTCCAAAAGTTTTTTATTTAAAATATCATGGTTATGCCGAATATTTTCCTCTCCTTGTAATCTCAAAAATAAAAAATCAGTTAAAAAAAAATTCGATTTTCCCGAATTATGGAGCATAAAAAAAAATTTAAAAAGATTGGTTTTATTTTCGGACTGAAGAGAGAAATGGAACTAATTTCTGACAAAAATAATAATATATTTTGTGTTTATGGGTATGGAAAAGCATCAAAGAATGCAGCAAAAGAACTTATAAAATTAGGTGTAGACATTGTAATTAATTTTGGATTTGCTGGTTCTATCTCCAAAAATTTAAGAAATGGTGATATTGTCTTTATAGAAAAAATCTTTAATGAAGAAAAAGAAAAACTTTCAACTTATAAATCTGATATCAATTTACTTAGAGATTTAGAAAATAATTTTAAGTTTTTTAAATGTAATTTACTCACTGTTAATAAAATTGCAGTTGACAAAAAAGAGAAATTGAATCTTGTAAAAAAATTCAAATCAATTTCAGTAATTGATATGGAGGCTTTTCATATTAAAAAAGAACTTTTTAAAGCTAATATACCTATGTTATCTATAAAGGTAATATTTGATGATTTGTCTTTTGATCTACCCCATTTTATTCAAGATTGTATTGATGATAACGGTGAACTAAGAACATTAACTTTTTTGAGAAAGTTGACCCTTAGTCCATCAATTATATTTGACCTTTTAAAGTTAAATATCAAATTTATAAAAAGCAAAAAGGTTCTTGGAGATATAATCAATAACTTTTAAGACAGACCACTATCTTGTTTTTTTTGCTAAATCACTTTTTGGGTTAATTGCTGCGCCAGCTGAAGGAATGGGAGATTCATTAGATTCGCTTTGTTTTTGTGCATGAAGTTTTTTCATCATCTCACTTACATGAGTGTCATGAAAAAAGTCTGGGTCTCTTGAATTGCTAATATCTATTTCTTTAGCCATTGCTCCCTCAGTCCTAGGGCCTTTGATGGCTATTGTTGCAGCCTTAAAAGGATTCTTAAAAACGTCTGTAACTGCCGATGCCTCATAACCGCAGTGTGCCATACAATCCGAGCACTTATCATAATTACCTGTCCCATATTTGTCCCACTCAGTGTCGTTCATAAGTTCTTTGAATGATTTCACATACCCTTCTCCAAGAAGGTAACAAGGTTTTTGCCAACCAAAAATATTTCTTGTTGGATTTCCCCATGGCGTGCATTTGTATGACTGATTACCGGCAAGAAAATCTAAATAAAGACCAGAGTGACTAAAATCCCATTTTTTAAAGTCATCTGATTTAAAAACATTTCTAAAAAAGTTTTTAGTATTAGATCTTTTTATAAAATGTTCTTGATCAGGGGCTCTTTCATAAGCGAAGCCTGGTGAAATGGTTATACCGTCGACATTTAGCTCATCAGTTACATAATTTAAGAAATTTTTCAAACCCTCCTCATGCGCATTGTCAAAAATGGTACAGTTCACATTGCATCTAAACCCCAATGATTTTGCTTTTTTTATTGCAGAAACACATCTATCAAAAACTCCTTCTTGACAAACTGCTTTATCATGTTCTTCTTTCATTCCATCTAAATGTACTGACCATGTAAAGTAAGGGCTGGGCTTATATTCAGATAGTTTCTTTTCCATCAAAACTGCGTTTGTGCAAAGATATACAAACTTCTTTCTTTTAACTAGTTCTCTAACAATTTCTGGCATCTCTTTATGAATTAAAGGTTCCCCTCCTGGAATAGAAACTATAGGTGCTCCACATTCCTCAACAGAGTCAATGCATTCCTGAGTAGAAAGCCTTTGATTTAAAATTTCTTTAGGGTAATCAATTTTACCACATCCTGCGCATGCAAGGTTGCATCTAAAAAGAGGTTCTAACATCAAAACTAGTGGATATCTTGATCTTCCAAGAATTTTTTGTTTTAGTATGTATGAACCTACTCTTATTTGTTGTATTAATGGTATTCCCATGAATATAAATCTAATTAATTGTTATTTAAAAGTAAAGATTAATTTAGAACCTTAATATCGGTAAGCTCTTTTGGTAATTTAAAAACAATATTTTCTTCGATGCCTGGTCTTTTTTCAATTTTAATTTCTCTAAAAGATGAAATTCTATTGATGACCTCTTTAACCAACTCATCAGGTGTTGATGCACCAGAAGATATTCCGATTGATTCAACATTGTCAAACCACTTACTGTCTAGATCATCTGCTGTCTCAATCAAATAAGTATCAACTCCAGATTCTTCACCTAAATCTCTAAGTCTATTTGAATTAGAACTATTTTTTGCTCCAACAACGAGAATTAAATTAACATGATCAACTAAATCTCTTACAGCAGATTGTCTATTTTGAGTAGCATAACAAATATCTTTTACATCAGGCCCCTCAATTAGGGGGAACCTTTTTTTTAATGCCTCTATAACTACCTTCGTATCATCTACTGAAAGAGTTGTTTGACTTATGTAAGATAGTTTTTTCGGGTTTTTAACTTTTAATTTGAAGACATCTTCCGTATTGGAAACAAGATATACATCTCCAGAAATTCTACCCATGGTACCTTCAACTTCAGGGTGACCTTCATGCCCTATGAGAATAACCTCATAACCCTTGGATGAATATCTCTGTCCTTCTTTATGAACTTTAGCAACCAATGGACATGTGGCGTCTAAAATTGGTAATCTTCTATCCTTTGCAGTATCTTCAATTTTTTGTGCAACTCCATGTGCACTGAAAATTGTAACTGCACCAGCAGGAATTTGATCAAGCTCTTGGACGAAAATCGCACCTTTTGAACTTAAATTATTTACTACCCTTTTGTTATGAACTATTTCATGTCTAACATAAACTGGTGGACCATATATTTTTAATGCCCGTTCAACAATTTCAATTGCTCTTTCTACTCCTGCACAGAATCCTCGTGGTTGGGCAAGGAACACTTTTAGTGGTTTAAGATCATGCTTTATATCGTCCATATATTTTCTCTACTCAATGTTTTCAAACCATTTAACTGAATCCTTTATAGCACTTTTAGATGTTCTTGGTCTATAACGAAGTTTCTTTTTTGCTTTTTCTGATGAAAAAAACATTTTTTTAGTAGACATTTTTAAACCTGCGATCGTTAATGTTGGGTCTTTATTAATAAAATATTTACTTATAATTTCGTTTAGATAAGCAAAGGGGATTAAATGCCTTGGATTCAGCCTTATAGATACCTTTGGTCTGTTCCCAAACTCTGAAATAAGGTCAAGGAATTCTTTGAATTCTAAATTTTCACCTCCTAAAATGTATCTCTCTCCAACTCTTCCATACCTTAATGCAAGAAAATGTCCTTCGGCAACATCATCCACATGAACAATATTTAAACCTGTATCAACGTAAGCTGGCATTTTTCCATTCAGTAAATCGTAAATAACTTTTCCTGTTGGAGTTGGTTTTATATCTCCGGGTCCTATTGGAGTTGAAGGGTTAACAATGATACCTTGCATTTTTTTGTTTTTGATAAACTTGTCTACAATCTTTTCGGCTAAATATTTTGATTTTTTATAATCTCCAACCATATCAGAAAAGTTTACAGGTGTATCCTCATCTGACTGTTTATTTGGTTTTATTCCAAGTGTTGCAACACTGGAGGTATAAATTAGTTTTTTTTTAAACTGTGTTGTTTTGATACAAATGTTTTCTGTACCTCTTACATTTGAATCATAAATTTCTTTAGGATATCTTGACCATAGTCTGTAGTTTGCTGCTACGTGAAATATCACGTCTGATTGAGAAATTGCTGAATCTAAACTATTGATTTGCCTCAAATCACCATAGAAAAAATTAATCTTGGATTTTATTTTATCAAGATTTTGGATGTTTGTATTTTTCCTAATAAGTACATTAACTATAAATTTTTTTTTTAATGCTATTTTTGTTATTGCAGAACCAAGGAACCCATTAGCTCCGGTGATAAGGATTTTTTTATTCATTTTTTTTTAAGGAATTTTTTATGATATAAAACATAATCAATGATGAGATTTTTATCCAATAGTTTTTGTAATTTTTTTTTTAATATTCTAAAAATATCTATTTTTTTTTATTTTTCTTCAGCAATCTCTGCAGAAGTAAAGCCCCTCGACATTTTAAATAAATTACATTTCAGTTTAGAAAAAATAACCCAAAACAACCTTAATGATTATTCATTTAATGAATTTTTAAATGTTACAAGAGAAATTTACGATATTGAGAAGATGGGAAGAATGATAATCGGCAGTAAGTGGGCAAAGATAACACCAGAAGATAAAGATAAATTTATTAATGTTTTTGGTGAGTTTATAACAGTAAATTACATTAGAAGATTTAGTAAAATACAAAAATTAAATTTTATTCATAAAGAAACAAAAGTTATTGGAAATAATTTTATATTGGTTAAATTTGATCTAAAAGCAGATGAGGAACTTATCTCCTTGGACTATCTAATGTACAAAAACGGAAAGAGATGGAGGATATTTGATATACTGTTAGATGGCTCCATAAGTGAGATAGCAACAAAAAAGTCAGACTTCAAAAAAATTATAGAAGAAAAAGGGTTTGATGGGCTAATCTCTGATCTTAAATTAAAAAATAAGATTTAACTATTTCTTAACTATTATTTCACCCGTTCCATCTAAACTTTTATCACCATAATACTTGATCAATGGTTCACCCTTTTGAAAAATCTTTAAACCAAAGCTTCTAATAAAATAAACATTTAATAAATTAAAAAAAGAATTTTTTATCTCTCCTATTCTAGTAAAGTTTTTTAGACTCGATATCTTTTTACTTATAAAGATTGTTCCTCTTTTCATCCCAAATCCTAGATTTTTTCCAACTTTTTTTTTTAAGATAACAGTTCCGGCAATCATACTATTACAAGAATAGTTCCCAACATTTCCTTTTACAAATAATATTCCTCTTCTAATGTTGAAGCCCAAATAATCTCTGGCATTTCCATTGATTATAATTAATCCACCACTCATACCTTTTTTATATCCAGGTAAAGATGAACCAGCAAAGTCAAGAACATTTGATTTGATGATTATTTTTCCACCACACATTTGCGATCCAACGAAATGTTCTGCAGATCCATCAACAAAAATTTGTCCGGCTATCATTTTTGATCCGAGGAATGATCCAACATTAGATTTAACTCTTAAAATTCCATCTCTCCATTTCCAACCTAAATAATCGCAGTTTTTATTTAAATCAAATATTACAAGTTCATTTTGTATTTCTTCATTTTTATCAATTTTTATTTCAAAGATTTTGTCTAATGCGATCTCCTGATTGTCATATAATATCTTTGTTTTATAAATTAATTTTCTATTAAACTTATGGTTACTCAAGTTTTTTAAATTCATCTCTGACTTAATTTTGAATTTGGGTTTTAGAGTAATTTTAATCATACAATATCTCTCAATTTAAATATATATGGACCTAGTTTGCCCCCATAATTTCCAGCAGAAATACATCTTATACCACAATGTGGACTGAGGGTTTTAACCTCTAGAATTCCGACTCTCATCGCAATCTCAATATCCTTTTTATTAATTCCGTCAATTACTATTTCTAAAACACAACCAGTTTCTTTATCTAACTTTGATTTTGTTACTCCTTTCAAAGTAGGACAATAATCAAAATTTGTAGATGCAATAAGATTTTTATATTTTGAACCAACCTTCGAGCCAGACCTTACAACTCCACCAGGAAAAGGTAAGATAATGTTTTTTACTTTTTTCATTTTTTTTACAGCACTTTCAGCAGCAAAAAGAACATTTTCAACAGTATCACCTAGAATAAGAAAATTGCCGCCTCCAATACCCATAATTTGGTAGGCATAGTCTTCACAGAGAAATTCCCCATCCATAACCGGAATTCGCCAATATCTTTTGTCGTCAATAACTTTAGCTATCTGATATCCGTCACCAAAGTATCTAAGAGCATTACCAAGTGGAATCTTTTCTTTTCCAGTGTTACCTGAAAAGACTGCTGATGTAGGACTTGTCATAATACATTGTCCTGTCCTATTTAATATTTGCTTAGACAATTCTTTTGATGACATTGAGAAAATAAGGATTGAGACGCCTGGTCTTCCATCAGGAGTTTCTTTAGGAGATAAATATGCCTCAACACCAGCTTCACATCCACATGCGATCACAGATGTTGCGAAACCACAAAATGACTCTGCAGCATTCTTAACCCAGTTTTTATTATGTGCAGTAACTATTAATCTGCTACACTTCATCGGAAAAGCTTCAGCAAAAGTATTTTCTATCTTAATCATAATTTCTAAGTTTCTGTATAAGCTGATTTAATTCAATGTAATCAGAATCTATTTTTTTTTCTAGTTTAAATAAACCAACTCCATCTGATCTCAGGATTAGTCCACTAGAATCAATACCAGGAGTTTTTACAGGAATAAATATTCTGAAATCTTTTTTTTTTTTTATATTTGGGTGACCAACAAAAATATTTTGTTTAAATTTTACTATTCTTGGTTCTGAATTTAAATTTGAGACGTAGATTTGAGTATTTTTTAAATTTTTTAAATTTTCTGCATTATACTGTAAAGGGTTGTATGAGACACCCCAATCGTTAAAACTTACTGAACCAGGAAAACCAGTTTTGATTACACAATTATTGACAAAGCCTGAAGAGTTATTTGATCCTGAAACTCTAAACATTCTAATTTTTTTAAATTTTTTATTTATATGATCTACTATTCTGAAAATTTTCTGAGTAATAATAAATCCATTATTTGGGTTAATTACAATTACTGGATATTTAGAATAAATTATTTTTTCTTTTAGAGATCTAAGTTTTTTACTAGTTGATTTATCCCTAAAAAGATCCAGAAGAAGGTTTAAAGTAAAATCTATGTCCTTTATTTTTATATTTGTTTCAATTACAGATGGGTTTGAATTTCCTAAATTGTACATAGCTTCCTTTTTTTTTGTGTTTTTCCAATTAATTTTTTCGATAAACCTCTCTAAAAAATATTCATCAAATTTTCCTACAAAAATTATTAAATCAGATCTTTTTTTTATTTCATTAAATGAAACTATTGAACCTCCATATCTTTGGTATGCTGAATAAAAACTATTAATTTCTTCATGTTCGCAATGATTAATTGATGATCTAGATTTTTCGGCTAAGTCAATAAGTGAACTCTGAGATTGGTGGTCACAACAAAGTCCATCAAAATGGACACTGAAATCTCTTAAAATTAATTTTAGTTCTTTAATAGCTATTTCTAATGAAGTTTGCTTTCCGTTTATTAATGGACACTGATTTAAATTGTAACACTCAATTTCTTTAGTTAAGTCTGCTCTTTGGTTAGTAAAACCAAACCAATGAAAGTCATTTAAGCTTATCTGCATTATTTTTTATATTTTATATATGCGAACCTTGGATCCGATGGAGTCCCTTCTAAAGATGAGTCTTCATCTCTTGGATTCCAAAGTATAAACTCATCAATTTTTTTTGCTAAATCAAAGTCCAATTCCGTAATTCCTTTCATGGAATGGTTCATTAATTTAACTTCTACAAAAGCATATGATACTTGAAGATCTGGATGGTGCCATGCTGATTCGGCTAAATGACCGATTGAATTAACTACCATTAAGGTTGACTTCCAGCTATAAGTTTTGAAAGTTTTTCTAATCCATTTTCCATCATATTCCCAACCATCGAACTCTTTATTTAATTTTTTATTAATTTCTGATTCATTAAAAACTTTGATTTTTTTATTCACAAGATTTCCCCTGACATTTTAAATAATATAAACTGAAAAAATTATAATAGTATATTTTAAATCAAAATAAAAAAAATAAATTAATGAACAAAAGTTTAACAATCACTGCTCCAGCAAGAATCCATATCGGTTTTCTTGATTTAGAAAAAAAAAGCATGAGAAAGTTTGGAAGTATTGGTCTCACTATTTCTGACTTTTATTACAAAATTAAAATAGAAAAATTTAGTAAAATACGTGTTATTTGTGAGAACAAATTGTTAAAGGATAAAATTATAAATATAATCAAAAAGTTTCAATTAAAATACTCCATTTCGCAATTTAAAATAACTGTTCTAAATGAAATTCCAATTCATAATGGTCTTGGTTCAGGTACTCAACTGGCTCTATCACTTGGATATTTAATAAGTAAATTCAATAATCTTGACATTAGTATTGATCAAATTTCTAATTTTCTTAATCGTGGATTACGTTCAGGTGTTGGAATCCAGTCTTTCAAAAAGGGTGGGTTTAATATTGATGTTGGAAAATTAGTTGGATCTCCTAATCCACCATTAAACATACTCAATTTAAAATGGCCAAGAGAATGGAAGATACTTCTAATTCTTGATAAAAATCTTATTGGGGTTCATGGAAAAAAGGAAATCGAAGAATTTAAAGAATTAGAAGAAATTAGTTTAGATCAATCCAATCTAACATACAAAGCTCTTGTTATGAATATTATACCTGGTTTAATTGAGCAAAATTTCAATGAATTTGCTAAAGGTGTAAGGATAATTCAAGAAAATATGTCAAGAACTTTTCATGGAGGAATAAATAAATTTGCAAGCAAAAATGTTGAAAAGATTTTCTTAAATTTAAAGAAATACAGAATAAAAGGTTTTGGTCAGTCATCGTGGGGACCAACCGGTTTCCTTTTTTTTGAAAATTCAAAAAAAAGAAATCAGTTGTTAAAGCACATAGAAAATTATATTAATTTAAAGAATATTTTTGGTATTCAACTATTAAAAGTGGGTGGAAGGAATTTTGGTAAAAAAATATTTACAAAGGAAATGTTATGACAAAAAAGAATATTCTTCACATGATTAGTCCGCAGGGAAATGTAAGCCCATTTGACGTAAATATGGCTTGCGACGCTGGGTATGATTTAGTTTTTCCATACACAAACGTAAATCTAACAGATATAAAAGCATTAGTGCAAGATGCAATTTTTTCTAGATCAGTTAACAATGCAAAAAAAACTGGAATTTTTATCTGCGGTAAAGATGCGTCCTTAGCTCTTGATATGATGGATATGGCAAAAAAATCAATGGTTCCCCCTTTTGAGATATCAGTCTTCCCAGACCCAGCCGGATCCTTTACCACTGCAGCTGCAATGGTTGCTTGTACTGAAAAAACTCTTAAAAATAAGTTTAACACAGACCTTAACAACAAAAATATAATAATTTATGGAGGCAAGGGAATTGTTGGCGGAATATCGGCCATTATGTGTGCTCAGCAAGGTTCGAAATGTACAATTGTTGGATATGACGGCATTTCTAATGTTGCTAAAAAAGCAGAAGAATACAAGTCACGTTTTAACGTAGATATTATTCCAGGTGATGGATCAACAGATGATCTCAATTCCTCTTATTTAAATGATGCGGACATTATCTTCTGTGCAGCGAGAGCAGGTACTGAAGTATTAAATAAAGATCAAATGAAGCTCGCTACAAAAGCAAAAGTTTTGGCGGATGTTAATGCTGTACCTCCAGCAGGCCTTGCAGGTGTGGAACTTAAAGATGATGACACACAACATTACTCAGGCGCGTTATCAATTGGACCACTTACATCAGGTGACATAAAAGTTAAAACTCAATACAGAATGTTTGAAAAAATGTGTTCTACAGACAAACCACTTTATCTAAATTTTGATGAAGCACTGATAACAGCAAGAGAAGTATTAAGCCATTAAAAAAAAAATTTTGATAATTGCCTCATCTTGTGAAGATTTGGCAAAAATTTTTTTCAAATTAAACTATAAAGTGTTTGTGGTTTGCAAATATATTAGTCTCAATCTAAAAAAATATTGCGACAAAATTATATGTTTAAACTTTGGTGAAGATTTAAAAATAAAAAATTTTATTGAAAAAATTAAAAATAAAGAAAATCTTGAAATTCTGATAGGGTCAGGCTTTTCTGAACACCTTTCTCTGCAATCAATTTCGATAAATAAATTTGATAGAGGCAATACAATCAAAAAACATAAGCTAATAAGATCCCAGAAATTTTTTCAAGAACTAAAAAAATATAATATCAATATTCCTAGATGGTCTTTAACCAAACCTTTCTCAAAAAAATGTTTGGTTAAAGACTTCCAATCTTATGGCGGGTATATGGTTTTTAATCATTTTTCAGGAAAAAATTTGAAAGAGTCAGAATATTACCAAGAAGAAATAATTGGAGAGCACATATCAGTCCAATTTTTTTGTGATAAACTAAGAATAAAAGTACTTTCGATCTGCAATCAATATTTCAAAGAAGATAATCTCAATCCTTTTATTATTGAAACTATTGTGTCTAAAAAGGTAGATTTAAAAATTTTTGAACGAATAAAAAAAATATGTAATTTAATAGGAAGTTTATTTGAACTAAATGGGATAAATAATTTGGATTTAGTTTTACAGAAAAAGACAAAAAAAATTTTTGTAATTGAATTAAACGCTAGACCGGGATTGAGTACAAATATGATCTATAAAATCTACAATAATATATATAAAAATACATTCTCTAAAAAAAGTTTAAACTCAAAATTCTCTTTTGGAACTAAAATTGTTTACAGTAACAAAAGAATTATTATAGAAAAAAAAAACTTTGAATTTATTGAAAGTCTAGGAAATAATAACTCTTATTCTGAATTACCTGTAAATAATCAAATAATAAAAATTAATGAGCCTATCTGCTTAATTCACAAAAAGTCAAAAAAAGTTGAAATTCTAAGAGAAAAATTAGAAAAAATGTCGTATAAAATCATTAAAAATCTCAATTAAATTGACAATGGAATATAGCATTAACAAACAAACAAATATTTTGCTTGATAATCTAATATATAAATCAGAAATCCTTGGACTGATAAAATGTAAAGGACCATTAAATTCTAATATCTTAGATGCTGGAATAAATACTTCAGGTAGCATAGAGGCGGGAATAAAAATTTCTGAGATCTGTTTGGGTGGATTAGGAAGTGTAAACATTTCTCCATCTTTTGGTCTAAAGTCTTCATTTAGTAACATTTCAGTTCATGCTTCCAATCCTGTGCTTGCTTGTTTAGGCTCTCAGTATGCTGGATGGAGTTTAAGTCATGAGGATTTTTTCTCATTAGGCTCTGGGCCTGCTAGATCATTAGCGCAAAAGGAAGAGATCTTTTCTGAACTAAAATATAAAGATAAAAGTTCATCAACTTGTATAATATTAGAGGTTGATAAGCCACCCCCTAAGGAAATTGTCAAAAAAATTTCCTCTGATTGTAAAATTGAAACTCAAGATATAACTTTCATTCTCACTCCTACAACCTCAATCTGTGGAACAATTCAAGTAGTGGCAAGAGTGTTAGAGGTTGCAATCCATAAAATCCATGAACTGAAGTTTCCTCTGGAGAAAGTTCTTTATGGATTTGCTACAGCCCCAATCCCTCCAGTTGCAAAAGATTTTATTTCAGGTATGGGTAGAACAAATGATGCAATAATTTATGGAGGTAAAGTTAGTCTTTGTGTAGATGCGGATGAGGATGAAATAATAAAACTTTCTAATGAACTTCCTAGTTATAATTCTCAAGATTATGGGAAGCCCTTCAAGCAAATCTTTTTAGACTATAAAAAAGATTTTTATAAAATAGACGGCTCTTTATTTAGTCCTGCAAGTGTTTTAATTAATTCTAAAAAATCTGGAAAATCTTATTTATCAGGCGAAGTTAAACCTGATTTATTAGAAAAGTCTTTTACATCCTAAAATGCCAACTATAGCAATAATTGGTGATATACATGATTGGCATAGTGAACAATTAGAGACTTCATTTAAAAAAAAAGGATATGCAGTTCTTAAAATTAAATTTAATCAACTGCGAGCCGACTTCAATAACAGAGCAAAAAATTTTCTAAACCCAGAGTTCAAAAAAATTAGAGGAATATGGTTAAGATTTATTAATAATGGCCCTTTAGAGGAAATTACAACAAAACTAACTTTTTTGCACCTCTTAGAAGAAACAGGCATATACATTCATAATTCACCAAAAGTTATAGAGACTACTGTCGATAAGGTCAGAACCACAGGATTGTTAAAAATAAATGAAATTAACTCGCCTCAAACAATTGTTGAGATTGGAAAAATTACCAGATTTAAGAAAAGAAACTATTTATTAAAACCAATTTTTGGATCTCAAGGTAAGGATATTTCATTTATAAACTCTAAGTCAAAATTAAATAAGACAAATGTTATTGGGAATGTATCATATCTTCAGACATTTATTGGTAATCCTAATCAAAATAATTATTCTGACATAAGAGTTTTAATCAGTAATCATAAGCCAGTCTCAGTTATGAAAAGAACTTCCAAAATAATGTTCACAAATGCCTTTCAAGGAGCATCAGTTAGCAAGCTACCAATAACAGAAGAATTGGAAAAAATTAGCATAAAGGTATCTAAAATCTTTAAACTGGGTTACGGAGGAATTGATATAAAATATTTTAGAAAAAAGTATTACGTTTTAGAGGTTAACAGTATTCCCTCTTGGAAGGCTATTCAAGGAGTAGAAAATAAAAATATCTCACAAATTTTAGTGAATGATTTTCTAAAAAAAATTAAATGAACTCCAAAATCTTAAAAAATATTTACTTCCAAACTTGTTGTGATGAATTAAAAGTTTTTAAACCAGGAAATCATAGCTTATTTTCTTCAATACCAGGTATGTCGGAAATAAAATTTAAATATGCAGCTAAAATTTCATCGGAATATTTAACTAATAAAAAACTTTCACTTGGAGAGGCAATTTTTTATTCTGCAAAAAGTTGCAAAACACAACTTAACTCAAACTACAACCTTGGAATTATAATGCTATGTGCACCTATTCTAAGAGTTTGTTTGAAAGATAAAGTTAATAACTTTAAACTTGAGTTGAAAAATTTACTATCCTCAATTTCAAAAAAAGATGGCAAACTAATTCTTAGAGCAATAGAATTTGTTAAACCTGCTGGCATTAATAAGTATGAAGGGATTGGAAATATTTTTACATCTAATAACCTGAGTTTTTATGAAATCATGAGTGTTGGATCAAAATGGGATAGGGTTTCAAGATGCTATATTGAAAATTACAAAGAAATCTTTGATTTTGGATTACCAATTCTTAAACTACTTAAAAACAAAATTGCAATTAATAAAGCTATTCAAATATTATATTTAAATTTTTTAGGAAATTCCACGGATAGTCATATTCAAAGAAAAATTGGTCAAAAAAGAGCTGACATTGTTATGAAAATGGGATTGCAGTTTAAAAAAAAATTTAAAACCTTTAAAAATAATGAAAATTTAATAAAAGAATTTGATCATTATCTGAAAAAATTTCACTCTAATCCAGGTACTTGTGCTGATTTAACTGTAACAACCTTGCTAATATACAAAATTAAAGATATATTCAAACATCCTTTATAAAAGTTTGTAAAGGACACTATAGTAACCTTATAAGGAGGAAATATGGCAAAAATCACAAAAATGCTTGTTGGAGAATCTCTAGTTGGTGATGGTAATGAAGTCGCACACATCGACCTAATCATAGGACCAAGGGGTACTCCAGCTGAAACTGCATTTGCAAATAGCTTAACTAACAACAAAGATGGATTTACAGCTCTCTTAGCTGTGGTTGCACCCAACTTAATGACTAAGCCCGCTACATGTATGTTTAATAAAGTAACTATCAAAGGAGCAAAACAAGCTGTCCAAATGTTTGGTCCTGCACAACACGGTGTTGCAAAAGCTGTTATGGATTGTGTTGCTGAGGGGACAATTCCTGCAGATGAAGCTGACGATTTATTTATATCTGTTGGTGTTTTTATACATTGGCTTGCGGAAGATGATAAAAAAATTCAAGAGTACAATTATAAAGCCACTAAAGAATCAATAGAAAGAGCAGTGGCAGGCGAACCAAAAGCAAAAGATGTTGTTTCTGAGAAAGATTCTGCAGAACACCCTTTTGCAGCAAAATGAAATACATCCGACATGAAGCCATCAAATAAAGCTAATGATGGCGGATGGCTTTCAAGGTTGTTCTCATTTTTTAAAAGCAAATAAATTCTAGGGACTCAATATACTGTCCCTAGATAATTTTTTATGAATCATGGTTGCGGATAGAACACCTACAAACCCCATTCTCGATAACTGTTTTATTTCTTGCTCAGTTTTTATACCACCAGCGATAGATAAATTATGATTGGAGAGTTTACGATATAGTTTCTTAATAAACTTAAAATTGAGTCCTCTTCCACCAACTTTATCTAAAAACATTAAAATTATATCCATGGGATATTTTTCTTTTCTGATTCTCTTTAACCATTCAGATTCTTTTCCATTAAAATCGATTGAAAGTTCAAATTTTTTTGAAAATTTATAAGATTTTAAATTATAATTTTTAATTGTTTCAGTTCCTAAAACAACTTTATAGTTCTCAATTTTTTTCAAAAATTTTCTCTTGTGATAATTATAAACACTTACAGGATACTGAAAACCAGCATCAATTAGAAAAGTTAAATTTGGGAAATTATTTAGAATTTTATCTATTAAAATACTATTATCTCCAGTCTTACTGATTGCATCAATATCAGCTATATAAATTTTTTTTAAATTTGTTCTTTTAACTATTTCTTTTATTAGGACTAAAGGATTGGAATAATCTTTATGATTTAAAAACAGTGGTTTATAGTTGGACCGAATACCTGCAAATGCTTTTACCACTTTACCTTCTACAATATCAACTGCTAATATAATCTGCATAATCACTTTTTCTAATGTCAAATATTATCCTTTTAGAGCATTTTACATCTCAGTCTTATATTAATTTATATAAAGACAGAGAAATACTAAAAGAAGCTTTAAATATTTCAAATTCAATTATTAAAAACTTTATTAACAATCACCAAGTTAAAAAAATCTTTGTCATAAGAAACGAAAAATTCAAAGTTGGAAATTCTAAAAAAATTAAAATTTTATATACCAACCCTAAAACAGAATACATTGATATTTTAAAAAAACTAAACACTGATAATAAATTATTAATTATAGCTCCAGAAACTAAAAAGCTATCCATCAAGCTTCATTCAAGCATACCTAAAGCATTTGATGTAATGAGTTCTAAAAAAACAATTTTAAAAACGTTCGCTTCAAAAACGGAAACTATAAATATCTTAAAGCAACTAAATATACCCACAGTAAATTTTTATAAATCAAAAACCCACAATGAAGAAGAAGTAATTATAAAACCGAACTATGGAGCTGGTTCTGATAAAATTTTCATAAGAAAAAATAACTTATTAAAAATGGATAAAAATTATATTGTTCAAAGATTTTACAAAGGTACAAAAGGAAGCTTTTTAATGTTGTGTAAAAGTGGCAAATCTAAAGTTGTCTGCTGTAATGAACAAATTTTGGAGCACACCTCAAATAAAGTAAAACAGATAGGTTGTATAATGGGAGGGTTAGAAGATCATCGCGATGAGATTGAAACACTTGCAAATAAACTTTGTAAAAACTTCAAAGGTCTTTTTGGTCTTATTGGTGTGGATATAGTTAGAGAAGGAGGTGAATGGTTGATACTAGAAATTAATTCCAGATTTACAAGTTCGTATTGTGGACTAGATAAATCCTATGACTCGAAAATTTTAAAAGAAATTACTGAGTTCTATATCACTAAAAAATTAAAAAAATCTGTTCCAAAGTTTATTAAAAAATATAAATATTACTTTTGATGCATGAAATTAAGTATTTAGGAATCGATATTGGAGGTGCCCATTTAAAAGTAATTGGATTAAATTCTCATAAAGAAATTATTTTTGTAAAATACACGAAATGTAAAATTTGGGAAGGAATCGAAAAGCTCAAAATAGCCTTTCAAAAAATCAATAAAACTATAAATAACAAATCAGCTAAATGTGCAATCACTATGTCTGCAGAGCTATGTGATAATTTTAAAAGCAGAAAACATGGTGCTAATCAAATTATTAGTGAGTGTAAATATTTAGAATTTGACAAGTATTTTTACATAAGCTCTAAAAAACTCTTTTCAAAAAACCCTAAATATAAAGAGCTCATATCAATGAATTGGCATGGAATCGGTAAGTTTATAGAAACCAAAATAAAAAATGCAATTTTAATTGATTTTGGTTCAACAACAACAGATTTCGTTTGCATAAAAAATTATAAATTGATTAATGAGCATACAGATGATTTTTCAAGATTAAATAATTACGAACTTCTATATACTGGTTACACTCGTACACCCATCTTTGGTTTAACAAATCAACTTCTCTTAAAAAATAATTTGCTAAATATTATTCCAGAGTTTTTTTCCACAACCTCTGACATTTATAGGATTCTAAAAAAATTAAATAAAAATGTAGACTTAGATGACACTGCTAACAATACTCAAAAGACATTGAAGGAAAGCCTGCTTAGAGTTTCAAGAAGTTTTGGGTTTGATTACGAAATAAAAAATAAAGGAAAATTAGAACTTATCTCAAAAAAGCTTTCTTTAATTCAACTTGACAAAATATTTAGTACAACTAAAAAACTTAAAAATAAACATAATTTAACTAACGCTCCAATAATAGTTTCAGGAATTGGTCAGGATATTTTATTTGAATATTTTAAGAAAAAAAAAATTAAGGTAGTATATTTTCAAAAATTCTTCAAAAAAACACAATTAAGAAAAGAGGCAACCTTCCACGCTCCAGCATTATCAATAGCTTTATTACTTCAAGAGTTAAAATAACCTGATAATTTCTTTATTTTATTGATATCAATCGAGGAAGTTCTTTTGTTCGACTTACATATCGCAGACCTAAACCCTACTATATCCGGATTTAGTTTTAAGATTAAAGGAACCTGTATTTCTGTCAACCCGCCAGCCAAACCAATTTGAATATTATTTTTTTTACATTTGGATATAAATTTTCTTAGATAATCTTTTTTACAAAAATTTAATAAGTCTCCGTTTTTTTTACAGAAAGTATCAAGAAGAATATTTTTTACTCCACATCTGAAAAAATAATCTAAGTTATTATTTACTAAGTTTAGATTATTTTTTATGTCAACAAATACCACGCAAACCAAATTCGTTTTAAAAACTTTAGATTCAATCATTGTTAATTTTTCAAATAGATTTGTTTGATCTATTGATAACAAACCAAATTTTATAAAATCTAACCCAAGACAATCAAATTTCTTTAATTTTATTAAAAATTCTTTATCTCCAAAAACGTCTCCTAGCGTTGCAGAAATTGCTATGTTATTTTTATGAATTGAAATTACCCTTTTGATATTATTCAACTCCCAAGCACCAATCGCTCCTTTAAGAGGATTTTTTAGATCTAAAATATCGACCTCTTCTATTACTTCATTTGAAATTTCCTCAATTTTTTTCAAACTGATTAGAAATTTAGTTTTTCTTGAAATATTATTATTTCTATTTGATAGCATTTAATATAAAACTCTTAATTATTAACCAACTCTTCTTTTCTTTTATTCCAGCTGTCTTTTCTATAGGGTTAGTTAGATTATTTAATTCTTTTAAAATATACTCTTTTTTTAGAATTTTTACTCTTGAAGCTAAGATACAAGCTTCAATTAATGATCCACGTGCCCTATTAAAACCTTCAAAACGCTTATGTTCCAATTTATTTACAATTTTACATTTAAATTTTGGCCTTATCCTGTTCTCCTTTATTGATTGAACAACAACTTCGTCATGAGCCAAAGCATCTTTTAGGAAGTATCCTTTAATTTTAAAACATTTTTCTTTTTTAAAATTTTTTTTTCCAATAATACAATTTATAAAAAATGATGCGTCATCAATGTAATTAATCGAAGCACATCTTGTGTGCTCCAAATTCATTAGTGTAGTTGAAGGAACATAAGGAGAAATATATACAAAATTTTTAACTTTTTTGATTCCAAATGGAGCAAAATTAACAATCCCCTCTGAATTTACGGTCGAAATTATAGTTTCAAAAATCATTTTTTTTGCGTTGATTTTAACAGAGGGCGTTTTTTTAAATTTTTTTTTTCTTTTACTGATGCCACTCCCCAGTTTAATTCATTATCTTGATCATAGTTCTTTCCAAGTTGCCAAGCAATTTGAGCTCTTGCCAATTCAACCCCTAAATAAAATGCATGACTAGCATCCTCACTTATTTCTAATTTTTCATAAAATTCAAATGGGTCTGTATTTATTAAATGTAGAGAAGAGTTAAAAATATTTATCCCATTTTCTCCAAGATAAATTCTAAAATTTTTATCTCTGATGAAATCTTTGATTTCTTTGATTTCTTTTTTTGTTTTTCTTGTTGGTTTTCTCTCTGACATTCCCATCAAACTATTATCGATTCTAAATGGTAATCTCTTGTTTTCTTTGGAAAAGTACATAATTTTTCTTGCTACATCGGTTTCCTTTATAGAATTTTTACAATGACCACTTACCTGAACTACCAAAACTGCATTGATAGATAACTCAGAAACTAAGCCCATCAGTGTTGCGTTTACTCCAGCTGAATCACTATCCGTAAGTTCAGTTAAATTACCTGTGCCCATGAAAATCTTTATGTCAGGATAATTTTTTCTCAATTGGATATATCTCATTATTGAATCAGCAAATCCATAATGAATAGGATCCAAAATAGGGTCAGCAAAAAATTCTATTCTTTGGTGTTTAAGTTTTTTTATAACTCGTTCAAGGGACTTGAAATCTCCTGGAGATGAAGGGATTATTATTGGAATACTATTTTTCAGTTTATCAAGAATATTTAAATTTCTTTCATTTAAACTTAAGATGTAATCTGCACCAGAATTAGATCCACGAATTAATTCTTCAGAATTTGCAGAATCAACTGAAACTTTGTATCCTTTAGATTTTAATGCTTTGACAGTCTCTTCAAGGTGATCAAACTTTGTATCCGGCATACAACCCAAATCAATAACATTTGCACCTTGATTAATGTAGTCTTTAGCAATTTTAAGAATTTTTCTAACACTAATGTCGGCTGCATCCACTATTTCTGCAAATATTTCGCATTCATATTCTAACAAATCCTCATCTGGTTTTTTTATTCCAAAATAATCCGGTAAATGACTAATGTCGTCTGGTCCTCGTTCTACTGGGATATTAAAATATCTCGTTAATTTTTTCAAATCACCCCTAAATTTTCCTGGAACTATAATTCTGTCTGCTTTTTGTTCTTTATCTAATCGTCTCATGATAATGTTTTCTGACATCAAGGCTGCTACATTCACACCGATCTGATTTATTTTATAACTAAATTCAGGCTTCATTGATGTCAAGATTCTTCTTAATTGACGCTCTGCTAACTTTCCAGTTAAGAATAAAATTTTTTCAGACATTTTTTTCTTTCAAATATTTCTTTTTTCAATTCCTGAAAACTCATTACAACATTAGTCATAGAAAATTTTTTAAGTTTCTTTACATTCTGTAAATCAATATCTCTTGGAAATACATCTACAACTCCACTTGGTGCCATTGTTTGTAGTTCTGGTGCAGTATCACAAGGAAAAAAAATACATTCAACTTTACATTTTCCCGATTGAGCAAATATATTTGTTGCAAGACTATCAGAAATACCATAAACACATTTTGCTACAGTATTACTAGATGTTGGAGCCATGACTAACGTGTGGTAGGTCCCTTTATAGAATTTACCCACAGAAGCCGAACTTGCAGAATTGTCTTGATAAATTTTAACAAAATTTGAAATCTTACCTTTCTTTTTATACATAACTAAAACTTCTTCCGCAGCCTTTGAAACAAAAAGATCCACCTCTTTTAGCATATTAATTAGTTCTATTGTTTCATTAAAAAAATGACCAGATCCAGTTAAAACCCAAGCCCATCTTTTTTTTAATTTTTCACTGGTCAAAGTTTAACCTCATTAAGATCATAATAAAATTTCTTCCAATCTTTAGCATTCCTAAATAAATCAATAATCTCTGGTCCAACAATCTTGATATTTTTTTGTTTATAAAGATATTTATCTACATTTTTATCGAGAACATTTGTGTCTTGTAAGTTCTTTAATTGATATTTTTTTTTTTTTAAAATTAAAGATTTTACGAAAACAAGTCCCTTTGATTTTACTTTTGTGTGAAGCCAAGCAGCAACAGAGTCTGAAGTTGATTCCCATGAATTTATAAATGAGGGTTCATCCTTTAGAACTCTAGACGGCATCCAAACTTTTAATTTTCGATCTAAAACTTTTAGTGATTCAATATTATTTATTAATGAGATATTTTTATTAATTTCTTTTATAATGTGTGCAAACATTTCGGTACCTTTCAGGGCTAAAAAATGACCGGTTTTTTCAGACATTTGATTACTTGTATAGACTCGTCTTACTGCATCTGCAAAACATCCTCCACCAACTACTATTATAATGTTTTCAAATTTACTGTGTTTACTAAGATGTGTTACAAGTTCGTTTAACTCAACTTTATCTATCCAACTTCCACCTATCTTTATAATCCACATAATACAAATATTTATGGAATTATTTTTTCTTTATCTTTTCAATGTTGCTTTTATTTGCCTTTTTTCTAGTATAATCTAATTTATCCCTAACAATCTCAATTCCAACACTTTTTGTGTCAGGAAAAACATCTAGTTTTTCTAATTTCATCCAAATCGACAAAATTCGTTCATCTTCAAAACACATTTTGGATATTTTTTCACCAAGAGTTTCTAATAATTCTATATGACCTTTAGAAATAATTTTCTTTAAACTTTTTATAACTTTTTCATATGAAACAAAATTATCTATATCTTCATTAACACTGCCAATATTATCATTAACTTTAATTGACAGTGATATACTTACTCTTTGTTTTTTTATTTTTTCATGTTCATGAATACCGATTGAGGCCATTAATGTTAATTCTTTAATTTGCACCTCGTAAGTTCCCTTTGAATTTTTTGGATAACTAAGGTTTGAGGGAACCCATGAACCAGTTGAAATTACTGAAATATTTTTGTATTTATTTGACATAAACAAAATCTTGGTTGAAAATTATATAAATATAGACCATAAATATAGCGCAATGAAATTTAATAACAAATCAAATTCTTTATTTCATATCTCTTGCTTTCTTTTTTTTCTAGTAAGTCTTATATTTTCTTTTTCTTTTTCAAACGATCATATTGAAAATTCAGAAGATTTTTCTAAGGCCGAAGATGCCGAAGAGAAAAGAATAAAGTGGGGTACGGAAGAATTCAAACTTGAATTAATAAAAGAAATGTCAAGCGCCAATATTGCTTTATTTATTGATGAACATTTAAAATCAATCAACGAGCCTTCTAGAATATTTTACAAATTTCAAAAAGAATCCACACGTGAAGATAATTTTATAGGAAATGTAGTTCTTAATATAGTAAAGGTCGAAAAGGATAATACCAAGCATATAACCTTTAGATACCTTAAGGGTAGAAATAAAGTAAGATTTCCTCCTCAAATTGGAGCAAAAGGCAATCCTGTTTTTATGTTGTTTTTTGAGAGAGATTCTAGAGATATGCAAAGATTGACAGGTGGTAACGCTTTATTTTTTAGGAGTAGAATCAGGCATACTATTGCAGCAACTGAAATAGAGGACATAAACATTGAATATAATAATAAAAATATTTTAGCTAAAAAAATATCCTTTCAGCCTTTCACAAAAACTGAACTAAAAAACAGAGTCTCTAGATATAAAACTAAGAAATTTGTTATTATAATGTCAGACGAGATTCCTGGATACATTTATAAGATTCAAACTTTTATAAAGGATTTAGAAGATCCGGATGATATGGTTAAAGAAACCCTACAATTTCAAGGAATTAGGACAAATAAAGAATTAAGAGAAGAATATAAAAGTAGAAAGGAACAAAATAAATCATGATTAAAATTAAATTTACTTCAATACTTATATGTGCGGTAATCTTTACTACAAGTTTTTTTGCAAACACCTCCAAATCAAATGATTTTCCAACACTTGCAAGATCAGAATTTGTTTTTGCGTGCATGAGCTCAAATGCTACTAATAGAGATTTCATGGCTAAATGCTCCTGTGCTATTGATGAAATCGCAAAGAGAATTAGTTATGAAGAATATGCTCAGGCCGAGGCTATCGCTCGTCTCTGGGAAGGTGCGAGTCCAAGAGAAGAAGCATTTAAAAGTGTAGGCTTATCAAAAGAAAGAATGATGAAATTATTCAGAGCACAGGCTGCTTCTGAGTTGGAATGCTTTTAGTCTTTACTAGCGGTAATTCGCGAGTATGAGAATGAATCTGAAAAAGTTTGGCCATCACTATCCTTAACACTCACAATAAGAGGTCCACCACTGTTGATATAATTAAATGTAAATGAAGGATCTTCAGATAGTGAGATGTCTGGCGTAGCTTCAAAAATCAATTTACCATCTTGCTCAATCTTGATGTAATTAATAAAGTGAGCAGGAATCTCAGATCTAGTTAACTGATTAAATTGCAAACCAGAAAAATTAGGATGGCTAATCAAAAATTTAGCTTTATTTAATGAATTAGAGGATTTACTGGTTTCAATAAACTTCATTTTCATTTTTCCTAATCTGGCCATGACAGAATCCATATCAGCGAGACTGGGTGCTGAGCAACCACCTGCTGCTTTCACAAAGTTTGATATCATAAATTTTTCACCATTATTTTTTTCAGCAATCGCTCTTACGTATGTGTATTTATCAATGCGGATTCTTGTGGTAAAACTCGCATTTCCAATTTTAGGAGAGAACTTAAATTTTCCTACTATTGGAGAGGGATTTTCGTCAACTACTAGTGTTAAATATTTAACAAAGTCTTTATCTGTTTGATTTTCTGTAAAATTTACAGTTACGGGAACTATTGCTGCATCTAAAGCTCTGTAGGGTGTTACAAGCTCCATGAGACCAGAACCATCTCTAATTATAACGTCATCATCATACAAAAGCTGTTTTACATTTTTTTCCCATGTGACAGGGGGTGGGCTGGAATCTTTTGCATTAATCAATGAATAGTTAAATGCCAAAAACAGATAGAATACCTTTATAATCAAAGATTTTTTCATAAAGATAAATATATACATTAATGTTACAAATTTTAACAAAAAAAAAAATTAATTATGATTGAAAAATCGGTGAAAATACAATTTTTTTATGCCTTG
The DNA here is from genome assembly GCA_902563305.1 of uncultured Alphaproteobacteria bacterium. Lineage (GTDB taxonomy): Bacteria > Pseudomonadota > Alphaproteobacteria > Methylaequorales > Methylaequoraceae > Methylaequor. The sequence continues at coordinate 258,254 of CACEWP010000001.1, read as the reverse complement.
TAAGTAATTGTAATTATTGATTTTTTTAATTTTCTGAACAAAACTTGATATCTATATTCATCTGATGTTCATATCGTAAAAATTTTTTACTAGTTATCCACAACTTTTTTATTGCCTAAATCTCATTTTAAGTATCTGTTTTTATTGATAAAAAGTATAAAATATGCCTAAGAATGAATATATGTTCATGTTGTATTCATATTTTTACCTTGAATTTATGGTATTCAGACATAATATAACCATGGGAGGAAATCAAATAACCTAACGATTTTTGTTATGGTTTTGGTTCCAATCAATAACCGGGCTTTCGCCCAAATATTAATCGTAATAAAGGAGAAATACTTTATGAGTATTTTGAAAAAAAGCATCATTGCTTCTGCTGCTTTAGCTCTTCCATTCGCTGTAAGTGCTAACTCTAAGCTAGAAAAAATGATGAAAGATCCAAGTCAGTGGGTACAACAGTCTGGTGATTACGCTGGACATCGTTACTCTACACTTGATCAAATCAATAAAAGTAACGTAGGTAGCTTGAAAGTCGCTTGGACTTTCTCTACTGGTGTACTTAGAGGTCACGAAGGTGGTCCACTAGTAATTGGAGATGTAATGTATGTTCACACTGCAATTCCAAACATTGTGTACGCTTTAGATCTTAATGATAACCAAAGAATCATGTGGAAATACAACCCTGTAAAAGGTGGTAAGTATCCAGGTGGTGAAACTATGGACAGAGTTATCTCAGTTATGTGCTGTGATAACGTGAACCGTGGTGTTAACTATCACCCAAATGGTACTATCGTTCTACATGCTGCTGATACTTCAGTAATTGCGTTAGACGCTAAAACTGGTAAAGAGAAGTGGATTACAACTAATCTACACGCTGGTACTGGTAAATATGGTGTCTCTGCTTCTACTGGTTCAGGTCAACCATTCATTATCAAAGACATGGTAGGTGTTGGTTGTTCTGGTGCTGAATTCGGTGTGAGATGTAACTGGACACAGTACGATATCAACAGTGGTAAGAGACTTTGGAGAGCTTACAGCATGGGTCCAGATAAGGACATGCTAGTTGATCCAAACAAAACTACTTCTATGTTAAAACCAATTGGTAAAGATTCTTCATTGAAAACTTGGCCTGGTGACGCATGGAAAATTGGTGGTGGTTCAATTTGGGGTTTCTACGGATATGACTCTAAATTAAACACTTTGTACTACGGTACAGGTAACCCATCAACATGGAATCCAGTTGTTCGTCCTGGTGACAACAAATGGTCTATGACTATTAACGCTCGTAACCCAGACAATGGTATGGCTAAATGGTTATATCAAATGACTCCTTACGATGAGTGGGATTACGACGGTGTTAACGAGATGATTCTTGTTGACATGAAAGTAAAAGGTAAAAACCGTCAAACACTTGTACACTTTGACAGAAACGGTTTTGCTTACACAATGGATAGAGCTTCTGGTGAGCTATTAGTAGCAGAGAAGTACGATCCAGCTGTGAACTGGGCAACTCACGTTGATATGAAAACAGGTCGTCCACAAGTTGTTGACAGATATTCAACTGCACACCAAGGTGAAGATGTTAACACTACTAACATCTGCCCAGCGGCTCTAGGTTCTAAAGACCAGCAGCCTGCTGCTTACGATAGAATGTCTGGATTGTTCATGGTTCCAACAAACCACGTTTGTATGGATTATGAACCATTCAAGGTTGACTACGTAGCTGGTAACGCTTATGTTGGTGCTACATTATCAATGTACCCAGCTCCAGGCGGAACTCACCTAGGTAACTTCATTGCATGGGATGCTGACAAAGGTAAGATCGTATGGTCTAACCCTGAGCCTTTCTCTGTATGGAGTGGTGCTATGGCTACAGCTGGTGGAATTACTTTCTACGGTACGCTAGAAGGATACGCTAAAGCTGTTGAAAGTAAAACTGGTAAAGAACTATTCTCGTTCAAAACACCTTCTGGTATTATTGGTAACTTCATGTCTTACAAACACAAAGGTAAGCAATATGTTGGTATCCTATCAGGTGTTGGTGGATGGGCTGGAATTGGTCTAGCTGCTGGTCTTACTGATCCAACTGCAGGTTTAGGTGCTGTTGGTGCATACTCTGCACTAAGTAACCACACTGCATTAGGTGGCGTATTAACTGTCTTCGCTTTACCGTAGTAGCGTAAACAGTATTTAAAAGAAGCCCGGCTTTTTTGTCGGGCTTTTTTTTTGAAAAAAATTTTTTAAATTTCTTGAGATTTTGGTATAATTTACAATATAAATAATAGATATTTTTTTAATGATTAATTAGGATTTTGAAACATGAACTTTAAACTTAACAAATATGCTCTAATAGCTTCTCTTGTAGTCGGATTTAGTGCAAAAGCTATTCCTACTCCAGAAGCAGTTGAACCTGCTTTCGACAAAGATGATAACCCAACATATGTTATAAAATATGGTAAAGGTGATCGTTTGAAAGAAGATGGTACACCCCTAAACCTTATCCAAATCAATTGCAAGGGAAAAGCTGTTGACATGGTATCCGAAGAAGATCTTGAAGAATGTAGAGGTGATGACAGCCTAGTAGAAATGCAATATGGTTGGATGGATTTCGCTACCTACAAAGGGTGGAGAGCCTATCATGCGGAATGTCATGTTTGTCACGGACCAGATGCAATGGGGAGTACATACGCCCCATCACTAATGGTATCTCTTCAAGAAGGTTTATCTTATGATGATTTTTTCAATGTAATAATGAATGGAAGAGGTGAAGCAGAAGGTGCTCAAAAAGGTAATGTTATGCCAGCCTTTGGAGCTAATACAAACGTTGCTCCTCACGTTGAAGACATGTATCGATATGTTAAGGCGAGGGCTGAAGGTAAAATCAGAAGAGGAGTAAGACTCCCAAAACTTCCAAAATTTAAAGAAGCAGAATAATAATAATATTTAAATTATAATGCTCTTTAAATTTGTTATAACCCTTGCTTTGGTTTTAAATATAGAAGCCAATGCAAGAGAATCTGCTATTGAAGCTGTTGACACCAAAAATTTACGCGTCTGCGCAGATCCCTCAAACCTACCTTTCTCAAACGAAGATGGTGAAGGTTTCGAGAATGATATAGCTGAACTTTTGGGTAAAAAGCTTAATATACCTGTTGTATATGAATTTTTTCCTCAAGTCATAGGTTATGTCAGAAATACCCTCAATAAGAAAAAGTGCGACATCATTATTGGTATTACCGCTGGCAATGAATTAGTTTTAAATACCGTTCCATACATGAGGTGGTCATATGGAATGATATTTTTAAAAGATAATGGTATAGACGTTGATAGACCAGATCATCCTCAGCTCGCAAACCTAAGTATTGGCGTGCAAGCCGGAACACCTCCAACTTTTGTTCTTCAACGCTATAATCTTATGAGTAGAGTTAGGCCTTACAACCTTACTTTTGACCCTAGGAAAGCTGTAATAGGTGAATCAATGATAGAGGACTTAATGGATGGTTTGGTAGATATCGTTTTCATGTCAGGTCCAATAGCAGTCTATTACCTTAAAAAAAAAGGGCTTGATGAAAGTAATTATACATTTATCCCACTAGAAACAACAGATCAAGGTTGGGGAAGGATGGACTATTACACAACAATGGGAGTAAGAGACGGTGAAACTGATTGGAAAAAAAAACTTAATAAATTTATTAAAGAAAATCAAAAAGAAATTGATAAAATATTAGTCAAGCACAGTATTCCAACATTAACACTCCGACCTGGGAAGCGAAAAAAAATCGATAGTACCACCGACGCTCTAATAAAAGGTCGAGCTCCAGTTAAATAAATTTAAAAAAAAAGCCCAATTAAAAATTAATTGAGCTTTAAAATATTTTTAATAAATTAAAATTAAATTTCACTAAGTAATTTATCTCTTTTCTTTTTTGATTTACTACCTGTCAGTTTTTTCTTTTTTATTACTTCCATGTTAGAAGTATCACCCCCTACTACAACCAAACCTATCATACCCATAGCAGCATGAGGAGAACATTGATAAAGATAAATTCCAGGAACTGAAAATTTAATAGTAACGTTATCACCGAGTTTAGTCTTCTTTGGAAGTTCATATCCATCTGGACCAGCAAGCATTTCAACGTTATGTCCTTTATCTGTTGCAACCCATTCAATGGACTTTCCAGCATCAATTTTAACTAGTTCTTGGCTATAAACCATTCTTTTTTTTGTCTCTTTGTTTTTATTAAGCATTTTTATTGTAACATCAGCTGAAAATGCGCTTCCTGAAAATAATACAAATAACAGAGTTAAAAAAATTTTTTTCATTTTATGTCCTTTTATTAAATTTAATTTATTATACTTAGTTATTAAATAATGATTTGTCAATCACAATTGATAATGCCTATCAATCAAATTTAATCTATATATTCTTCAAACAGGTGAATTAAATCTAACACCATATCTTCTGTAAATAAACTCTGGAGGAGCCCTTCTTGCCTCATCTGCAGCCATTGAAAAAATTTCACTGTGAAGTGGAGATATTGAACATGCTGGATCTGTGTTTTTAGCATCACCAGTTAATGCCATTGCCTGACATCTACAACCTCCCCAATCTATTTCTTTTCTATCACAGGATTTACATGGATCAGGCATCCAATCGGTTCCTCTGTATAAATTAAATGCTTCAGAGTTTTCCCAAATCCATTTTAAGCTTCGTTCCCTTACATTATCAAATTTAAGATGTGGTATTGTTTCTGCAGCATGACAAGGTAACACATCTCCCTTTGGATTCATATTCAAAAATCTTCTGCCCCAACCGCCCATACAATTTTTAGGATGCTTGGCGTAGTAATCAGGAATAACATAGTCAATAACAAGCTTACCCTTTAAATCGACTCTTGCCTTTTCTACAATCTCTGTTGCATGATCAAGTTGTTCTGGTGTTGGAATGAATGCTGCTCTATTCTTTAAAGCCCATCCGTAATATTGAACTTGTGCTATCTCGACCCTTTCTGCATCAAGGTCAAGTGCCATTTGAATAAAATTTTCAAGGTTGTCAATATTTTGCCTATGAACCACACAATTGCAGGTAAGTGGCAATTCAACATCTCTAACCCATTTAGCTACTTCTAATTTCTTCTCATGCCCCCCCTTATATCCACCAATCCTATCTGCATTTTCTTTTTCGGTGTCTTGAAATGAAAGTTGAACATGCTCTAAACCTAGTTTTTCTAATTTCTTCAGTCTGTCTGGATTTAACAAAACTCCAGATGTAATTAAATTTGTATAGAGACCTTTTTTTGTACAATGCTCAACAATCTCCTCTAAATCGTGTCTAACGGTTGGCTCTCCTCCAGATAGATGGATTTGATGCATGCCCATCTCTACAGCTTGATCAATCACTGACCTCCATTCATCTGTTGTTAACTCTCCTGTTTTTTTTTCTAATTGCACTGGATTTGAGCAATACGGACATTGAAGTGGACATCTGTGAGATAACTCTGCTAAAAGAGCAAGAGGTGCTTGAATACCATGCTGTGAAGCTGTTTTCAAATTGCCTCCCTTGGAAGTTATATTATCGCTCTTCATTCTTCAATAAATCCTTTATCTGATAGCTCTTGTAACATATTTATAACATCACTCATTATAACCTCTTTTGGAGCATTAAATTTTTTGGATAATTCAATGGAAATATCTTCGACTGAGACTTTCCCATCAACCAACTTGAGGATTTCAACTGCAATATCATCCAGTTTAACAAGTCTCTCAGGTGCAAGAATAACCCATTCATCTCTGGCTTTGTTATGCCTAAATTTAACGTGTTTTGGAAATTTAGGTTTAACATTTTCATTTATCTTCAGTATATCTGTCATCAAAATCCTCTGGCAAGAATGCCCCTGGAGGAACATGACCATTTACGTACGAGTGATATAATGCGTCTTGCATTACCCACAAAACATCCGTTTTAAATTTCAATGCATCACACACAGAATTTTGTTCCTCTCTTGTTTTTGCATTCTTGATTGCATAGTCTAACACAAAATCGGCGTCGTCAGTAGCCTGATCAACTCTTTTTTTGAAATAAGCCATTGTTATATCATTTATAAAGTCATAGTTTTCAAGCATACCTACTATTCTCTCTTTATGGATTTTTGGTGCAAAGAGTTCTGTGAGAGAGGAGGTAACTCCTTCTAAAAGCGATTTTTCTCTGACAAATGTGACATACGCATCTACAGCAAATTTAGTTGCAGGTAAGACTCCATCTGTTGACTTCACATAATTTCTATCTAAATCCAACCCGTCCGTTAGTTTATACCAACGTTCAATACCTCCCTCGTCTCCTTTTCTTCCGTCATGATCCAAAATTCTTTTTATCCAAACTCTTCGTAGTGAAGGATCTTTAATTCTAGACATAAGAGCCGAATCTTTAATTGATATGTTTATTTGATAATAATATCTGTTAATTGCCCAAGCCTGTACCTGTCCTCTGTTAAGCTTACCGCTATGTAGGAGATGATGAAATCTACAATTATCATGATATCTCTCGTTTCCAATTTCTCTTAACCTGTGTTCAAACTCGTTTTTCGTCATCAACATATCATTATCTAATTCTTTTCGAGCAATGTTATTCATATTTTTATCTCCATTCCATCGTAACTAACCTCCCAACCATTCTGTTCAACAATTTTTCTCTCTCTCGAATCTTCAAGAAGAATTGGGTTGGTAGTATTAATATGTATAAAAATTTTCCTTTTTACATTTAATTTTTTAAATGCTTCAATAGATCCATCATCTCCAGAGTTGTTCATATGTCCCATTCTTTGTCCTGTTTTTTCTCCAACTTTACTAGAAGCCATCTCGTCATTTTGCCATAATGTTCCATCAAATAATACAACCTCTGAATCCCTTATTTTATCAGCTAATTTCTTTGTCATCTTGGCACAGGCTGGAATATAATAGAAAAATTCATTATCATTTTTAGAACAAATTTTCAAACCAATGGTATCACCATCCTCAGAGCCAAAGTCATCTCCTTTAGATTCATCTTCTAACCACAAAGCAATTTTTCCAGGAACTTCGAATGCTTCAATCTCTAAACCTAACCCCTTACCCTCTTTATCTTTTAATTCAAATTTCTCATTCATTCGCAACTCTCTTCTTTCAACATAATCAGGGTTTAAAACATTAAATATAGAATTATCCTTTAAAACAGAATGAACTCTATTGTGAGCATACACAGATAAATTCTGTCTTTCCCTTAAAGTAAGAAGTCCTGCTACGTGGTCAACATCACCATTGGTCAAAACCACTCCGCTAATTGGACTATGTCTTAAATCTTTTTTTGGGTGCATTTGGTGATTTTTGAGAATTTGTGAACCAAGATCAGGTGATGCATTAAATAAAATCCATTCTTCATCATTTGAAGTAACAGCAATAGATGATTGTGTTCTTGGAGATGTTCCCGATTTGCCTTCTCTAACCGCTCTGCTTACAGAACTATTACAGTTCCACTGAGGAGAACCTCCACCAGCTGCTGAACCTAAAATCAAAACTTTTAACATATATATACACCAAATGCTCCCCTTAAATCTAATTAGACTTAAGGGGGCAATTGCTATTGCTAAGATTACTTCTCAGCGCAAGCGTATGAATTGATTTCTAGACCTACAGAGATCTCAGAAATCATTGGTTTTGTCCAAGCCATAATTTACTCCTTTTTATGGTTTAGATTAATTAGCCCACCGTGGGCTATCATATATATACTGTAATTTTATTAAAATAAAATGATTTTATTATTCATTTAAAATTCATTAAAATCTTAAAGAAATATAAAGTTTACTTTAGATAAGTTAGTATTTTTCTAGCCTGATACCCTAATCTTTGAGTATTAAAAACTGGTTCTTCGCATACATACTCGGTCAAGCGTGTTCTTTGGTCAAAAACTCTAGTATTCCACTCTAGTTGAGAATTAGCAGCCATAAATTTTGGACTTTTAATATCTACCTTTTCTTTTCTATATTTTCTTATTAATTTAGATGATTCCCCAATTGCTTTTCTTAGACTTTCTTGACGATCAACAAATTTTACTATCCCTCTATACTGTCTTGCTCTTCTTTCCTTGGCCTTTTGATATAAACCTGCAAATAGAAAAACCAGTTTATCTTTTTGTTCAGCTTTTTTAATAACTCCCAAGTATGTATATTTTTTTGCAAAATCCTCTATAATTGCTGTACCTTCTTTCTCGTTAAGAGTTGGTTCAGCAAGAAGATTTACATATTCAATTACATCATCATGTTTCCACCAATCTTTAAGAGAATCTTCAATTGACGGACCCTGCCAAATCGCGCTTAAGTTTAATTTTGGATTATAAACTTGGTCACATGGCCACTTTTTTGGAGACTTTTCCTGTGAAAAAGCGCTTGTTGTAAAGTTTATGACAGTAACTATCATAAGGCATAAAAAAATTTTGAAATAATTTGAGACTTTCATTTTTCCTCCTAGGTTAATAAATCATTCAACTATAAACTTTCCTACCATCCCTTTGTTTTGTAATCTTTCAATTTCAAAATCATATTCTCCAGGTCTTATCGGTACAAACTTTATTTCTATTTCACCTTCCCTCTCAAATTCGATTTCGTTGATAATTGGAGCATCTAATTCAACACCTTCAATCTCAATCGAACGTATCCAAATATTTCGGAAGAACTCTTCTGCTTCCAATTCATACTCTTTAAAACCCATACTTGATATCTCTAGTCTGTATGCTTTTCCGGTTTCCATTTTAAAAATTTTTTGGGACATATCGTAATCACTTTTGTCAGAACCGAGTTTTAATTCAAGTTTCTTTGATCTTATTGAAAGATCACCCTTAGAATAAACAAAAGGACTTATTAAGAGAATTGTAAATAAAGAAACTAAAAAATTTTTCATAATTATTTTCCTCCCTTTTTCTGTAAATTTCCCCTTGCAGGATCATATCCTAGAATTGATAAAAATAAAAATATTAACGTAAAAACTAAAATACCAATTGTATACTCTATATTAACCTGAGAATAAAGAGAAAATCTGATTGATTCAACTGCGTAAGTAAATGGGTTATAAAAACAAACATAATACAACCATTCGCTAGTTTCTTCAATCTTCCATAATGGGTATAAAGCAGATGAGGCAAAGAACATTGGAAAAATAACAAAATTCATAACACCAGCAAAATTTTCTAATTGTTTTATTGCTGAAGATAGAAACATCCCTAAAGAACCAAGCATTAAACCTGACACTATAAGAGCAGGAAGAATTGTAAAGTATCCAGAAATTGGTGGGATGATATCCCAAATAGATGCTATTAATAAAAAGGCATAAACTTGAAGTATGGAAACAAAAACTCCAGCAAGTAATTTTGAAATCAATAAGAACCATCTAGGAATAGGACTAACCAGCATGGTTTTCATACTACCCATTTCTCTGTCATAAACCATGGAAAGAGAACTTTGCATTCCATTAAACAATTGAATCATAGCTATTAACCCTGGAGCAATGTAGACCTCGTAAGGAATATAAGTTTCATAAGGAGGAATAATCGCAACACCTAGAACGGATCTAAATCCAGCAGCAAAAATTCCTAACCAAACTAATGGTCTAACTAAAGCAGAAAAAAAGCGTTCTTTCTGATGAATAAATCTTAAAGCTTCTCTTAAAACGATGCCCTTAAAACATCTTGCAAATATTATAAGTTCCATATTTTTTAAATTCCCACTAATTTATTAAATGCATCTCTGATATTCTTAGTTTTTGTTTTTTTAACTATTTTTGAAACATCCCCAGATTCAATAACACTTCCTTTATGGATAACTATCACCTTTTCACCCTTGTCAATCTCATCAATTAAATGTGTAGCCCATAGAACTGCTAAATTATTTTTTTTACATAAACTTTTTACGTGATCTAAGATCATTTGCCTTGAGCCTATGTCTAGACCAACAGTTGGTTCATCCAGAAGTAATAGCTTGGGTTTGTGAAGGAGTGATCTTGCAATTTCAACTCTTCGTCTCTGACCGCCTGATAATGACCTTACTTTACTTTTAATCTTCTCATCTAATTTTATTCTACCTATTTCGTTGTCAATTCTTTTGTTTGCCTCTTCAGAACTTATACCATGAAGTGAAGAGTGGTACTGAAGGTTTTCTTTAACGCTCAGATCAAGATCCAAGGTAGGTTGCTGAAAAACAACTCCGATATTTTTAAGTGCATTAACAGGATTCTCTCTGACATCGAATCCATATATTTTAATCGTTCCGGAATTGTTATTGTAAAGTCTTGTGATTAACGAGTAAAGGGTTGTTTTTCCAGCACCGTTCAACCCTAACAAAACTGTGAAATCACCAGAATTTATATTTAGACTTACATCATCAAGAGCAGTGAATTTTCCAAAATTATGAGAAACATTTTTAATTTCTAGCGCAACGGTCATTGTGCATGTTAGTTAATAGTGCCTTTCTAGTTAGGACTTATAACAACTCCCCAAGGAAATCTTCCAACTTTGACTGACTTTTCAACTTTAAGTTTATCTACATTAATAATAGAAACATCATTACTAACTCCGTTTGTACTCAGTAGTGTTTTCTGATCAGGAGTAAATGCAAGTTGCCACACTCTCTGACCAACTAGCAAATATTTGATAACTTTTTTAGTTTTTTGATCAATAACCGCGATTCTATTTGCAGGACCTAAAGCTACAAATGTATATTTTCCATCATCAGTATGTCTAACACCAACGGGTTGAATACTTTCCTCATTTACTCCGGGTATTTCGAACCCTATTGTATGAGTAACCTCATGATTACTCGGGCTAATTACTTTGACTGTCCCTCCAATCTCAGCAGAAACCCAAACCTCTTTGTTGTCTGGGGTAAACATAGCTACCCTTGGTCTTGCATCTACTAATACGTTTTCTGTGATTTCAAGGGTATCAGTATTTATAAAGTGTGCCATATTTGTGGTTTCAGAAGTGTTAACTAAAACCTTACCATTGTTTGTAAGCCCCATACCTTCTGGCTCAACACCAACAGGTATATCATCAATAATCATTTTATCATTCATATCTACCACAGTTACCATTGCGTCGTCTTCATTGGCAATGTAAAGAATATCATTTTCAGGTGATAAAATAAAAAGTTCTGGATCAGGTCCTGAAGGTAAATGATACTTTAGTTTTAATGTTTCTGCATCTCTTACTTCAACTCTGTCATCGTCAGAAGCACAAATGAGAACTAGTTTGCCATCATTGGACATTATAATCCCTCTGGGTCTTTGTCCAACTTTAACTGTTTTAATAACTTTTTTCTTTTTTATATCAATTACGCTTACTGTATTGTCTTTTTCGTTAGTAATATAGGCCAAATTAGCTTTGACGAAATTAAAATTAAAAAATGAATAAAATAATAAGATAAAAATAATTTTCATAAAATATAATGTATTAAAAATTTTAGAATTTACAAGAAGATTCGGGCCTATCTTTCCCTAAGGTATCTAGTTCACTAACAGGATGAATATATCCATCTTGAGGTGAAACTGATACCATAGACCTTGGCGCAGCTAATAGAACAGGCTGCCTTAATTGGCCATTCCAAGATCTAAAAGAAACTTTCACACCTTTATAGGCACCTAAACCAAATTTATCACCTAGCATATATTCTTGAACATCTCTTACATTATTACTATTCGTTCTAGTAATACTTTCTCCAATAGCTCTTACAGCTGTCCACGAATGATAGTCAACTTCTGTCATCCATCTACCACTTTCTCTTCTAAACCTATTTTGCATTTGTGTTGCCCCCCACTGCTCATGTGTACGATGCCAAGAGTTTGGTTTAAGACCTTGCGTTCCAACAACCGGTCTTGGGTCCCATGTTCTGTAAGCTAGATATTCTCCAAATTCTCCTGCCTCATCGGCAACAACAAGAACATCATAGTTTGAAGTTTTCGTAAAAATTGGAACTTCTTTTCCTGCTGTTCTTCTCAAGTCAGACGTAAAGTCCCAAGTTTTCTGATCTTTAATTTTTATATTAAATTTTTTTGCAGATTTTTTCAATGCATCAGCATAAAGTCGATCGTTTTTTTTAGGTCCAGTAACCAAAAACCATTTTTTCCATTTTTTTTTTACTAAATACTGTGTTAATGCATCAGATAAAATAGAATAACTAGGTGCAATATGAAAAAAATTTTTTCTGCACTCTTCATTCCTCAAAGAATCGCTTTTTGCTCTAGTATTAAAAATTAAAACTTCTTCAATTCCAGGGATTTTCATTAATGAGAGAAGTTCGTTATGATTAAAATCTACTACAAAAAACTTTTTTCCTTTTTTCATAAGCTTTTTAAATTCAATTCCTATGTCTTCATCCAACAATACTCTGTGGAATTCTGCTTTGTAATCGTGGCCAAGAAATCTACCAGTTGTGAGATTATCTTCGATTGCTAATTTTACACCATAAAAACCCTCGTCTTCAAGAATAGGGTCAAGGTTTGAGAGTACAGGTGGAACCTCTCTCTCTTTGGATATAAATACTACATCCGTTGTAATTGAAATTTTTTTTTGAAAATTTTTCTTTCCACGTTTCTCTCTTGCTTTTTTTCTTTCAAGATCAGCTTTTTTTCTCTCTTCAAGTTGTTGAATTGACAACTCCCTAGTTTCAACAATAGAAGAAATAGAAAAAATTATACAAAAAGATATAATTAAAAAAAACTTTGCTCTCATAACTTTCACTACTATAAATAAATTTTAGAAAATGTTAATCTAAAATTTATATGAGAAAAAAAATTTCAACAAAATTAATAAGATCTGGATTACTTAGAACCGAATTCATGGAAACAAGTGAACCATTATTTTTAACTTCAGGCTTTACATACAAAACTGCTGAAGAAGCAGAAGAAGCTTTCAAAGAAGAAAAAAAAAGGTTCATGTATTCAAGGTTTGGTAATCCAACAGTTGAAATACTTCAGAAAAAATTAGCTGATATTGAGGGTGCAGAGGTTTGTTGGGCCACCTCGACAGGAATGTCGGCGGTTTTTACTATTTTCATGTCGTATCTTAAAAAAGGTGACAGAGTCGTTGCCGGCAGAGCCCTTTTTGGAAGTTGTCATCATATTTTAACTGTAATTCTTCCAAAATTTGGAATTGAAGTTGAGCTAATTGATGGCAAAGATTTGAATTCGTGGGAAAAAGCACTTAAAAAAAAAACCTCAATGATTTTCTTTGAAACTCCTTCCAACCCTTGTTTGGAAATAATTGACATCAAAGAAGTAACAAAAATAGCCAAAAAAAAACAAGTATTAGTTGTTGTTGACAATGTTTTTGCTACACCATTACTACAAAAGCCAATTGACCTAGGAGCAGACTTAGTGATGTACTCTGCAACTAAACATATTGATGGACATGGAAGAGTTTTGGGTGGTGCCATTCTGGGAAGGAAAAAATATTGTGATAAATTTGTAAAACCTTTTATTAGGAATACCGGGCCATCAATCAGCCCCTTTAATGCATGGGTTTTAATTAAAGGTCTTGAGACACTGGAGCTAAGAATACAAAAACAGGTAAATAGCGCAAATTTGATTATTGATTATCTAAAGCAATCTAATTTAATTAAAAAAATTTACTATCCTTATCTTGAAAGTTCGCCACAGCTACATGTGGCAAAAAAACAAATGAAAAGTGGAGGAAATATTATTTCATTTGAAATTGTTTCAAAGAATATTGAAAGTAAAGAAGAATCATTTTCATTTTTAAATAATTTGTCATTAATAAATATTTCCAATAATCTAGGAGACAATAAATCATTAATCACTCACCCAGAAACTACAACTCACCATAGGCTGAACAATAGAGAAAAGAAAGAATTAGGAATTACAAAAAATTTAATCAGACTCTCTGTAGGTTTAGAAGACCCTGAAGACCTGATAGATGATATCGATAATGCTTTAAAAAAAATAAACAAATGAGAAATTATTATGCAAAAATATAAAGTTACAGTTTTAGTTGAACCTACTTATCTTGAGGATCACTCAGATCCGTTTGAAGATTCTTATCTATGGGCATATAAAGTAAGGATTAAAAATAACGGAAATGAGAGAATTAAATTGATCAGCAGGCATTGGAAAATTTTTGATTCAAATGGAAATTTAAGGGAAGTTAAGGGAAAAGGTGTTGTTGGTGAACAACCCACAATTGAACCAGGAGATGAATTTGAATATACAAGTGGAACGCCACTTAAAACAAGCTCGGGGCTTATGCATGGAAGTTACAAAATGGAAAGTTGGGATGGTCAAGAATTTCAGGTGGATATACCAGCATTTTCTTTGGATATTCCAAACAAAGAAAATAATCTTAATTAAATTATGGAAAACCTAAAGTCTTCTCTCTTTATAATTGGAAACTTACTAGTTTTTTTTTCAATCTATTCGTTTATTCCCGGGTTAATTGATTATTATCATGGTGGAACTGATTGGGTAGTTTTTTTTGTTATATCAATTGTTTGTCTCTTTACTGGCTTAAATGTTTCTTTTATTTTCAAAAGAAAAGATAAAGATGTAGAAGTTTTATCTGCTTTTTTATTAACACTTATTTCATGGATAATTTTAGCATCTATCGGAGCATTACCTTTCTTTTTGGGTACAACTAGCTTATCTCTTTCAGATTCTTTTTTTGAATCAATGTCTGGATTAACAACCACTGGAGCTACCGTAATTCAGAATCTAGACAACACTTCAAAATCTATTTTAATTTGGCGCGCAATGCTTCAATGGCTTGGTGGTATAGGAATTATCGTAATTGCTATTGCCATTTTCCCAATCTTAAAAATTGGAGGTATGCAGTTATTCCAAAGTGAATTTAGCTCTAAGGAGGAAAAAGTACTTCCAAGAACAACTAAAATCGCTACTGGGATTGGATTTGTATATATTTTTCTCTCAGTTATTTGTTGCATAGCTTTATTTATTTCAGGCATGTCATTATTTGATAGCATTGCCCATGGAATGACAATAATTGCAACCGGTGGATTTTCTACAAAGGATATGTCCATTGGGTTTTTTGATTCCATATCAACGGAAATAGTTACTATTTTCTTCATGATTCTTTCTTCGTTACCTTTTATTTTATTATTTCAATCACTAAGAGGAAAAGTAACTGACTTAATAAAAA
Organism: uncultured Alphaproteobacteria bacterium; assembly: GCA_902563305.1. Classification (GTDB taxonomy): domain Bacteria; phylum Pseudomonadota; class Alphaproteobacteria; order Methylaequorales; family Methylaequoraceae; genus Methylaequor. The sequence goes on along the minus strand of CACEWP010000001.1, from coordinate 243,064 downwards.
GCTCACAAGTACAATTTTTTTTGGTTTTAATATTAATAGTCACTGTTATTGTTTCCTTTTGGCTTAAGAGATATTATGAGGTTGATTTCTTTCAGTCGCTAAGGATCTCTGCTTTTGCTGTAGTATCCATCTCAACAGGAAGTGGTTTTAGCACCTATGATTTTAGCGTTTGGGGATCATTCACAACCTTGTTATTTTTATTCCTGATGTTAATAGGTGGGTGTTCAGGTTCTTCTAGTTGTGGTTTAAAGATTTTTAGAGTTCAAATACTGATAAAGTCATCTCTTAATCTAATAAAAAAAATAATTCAACCAAGAGGTGTTTTTCTACCAACATACAATTCAAGAGAAATTAGTGAAGATATATTAAATTCTGTTACCAGTTACTTTTTCTTATATATATTTATTTTTGCAGCTCTTAGCCTGGTCCTAGCTTATGATGGTCAACAAATTCTGACGTCTTTGTCTGGAGCAGCAGCTACATTAGCAAATGTCGGTCCTGGATTGAATGAAATTATTGGACCTAGTGGAAATTATTCTTCAATTTCTGATTTTACTAAACTTTTTTTGTGTCTGGGAATGCTTGTTGGTAGACTCGAGCTTTTCCCTATCTTAATACTGCTCTCCCCTCAATTATGGAAAAGATAATTACTATATTTTTTTTAAACACCAGAGCAATATAGCTTGATGAGCATACAATCTATTTTCTGCTTCAACCCAAACTAATGATTTTTTTCCGTCAATTACGCCGTCGGTAACCTCACAACCCCTGTGTGCAGGTAGGCAATGCAAAAAATAAGTTTGTTTATTTGTCTTTTTTAATAACTTTTCATTTATTTGAAACTTTTTAAATTTCTTTAATCTTTCGGGATTATTTTTCATACCCATTGATACCCATGTATCTGTGATAATCACATCAGAATCTATTACAGCTTCATAAGGATCATTATAAAGTTGTATATTGCCTTTTTTAAATTTTTTTAAGAGTTTTTTTTGAGGAAAATTACCCGGCGGACAGGAAATTTTAAAATTAAAATCAAAATGGATACTTGCATGGATCCATGAATTACAAACATTGTTTCCATCTCCGATCCAGCTGATGTTTAAATCGTTTAATGATTCAAATTTTTCTTGTAGTGTCATTATATCTGCTATTATTTGACAAGGATGACTAGCATCTGTTAGCCCATTTATTATTGGAACTGTTGATACTTTTGAAAGTTTATAAAGTCTTTCTTCATTTGAACCTCTATACACAACTATATCTGTATACTTAGATAAAACCTTCATAGTATCTTCAAGTGATTCTCCTCTTCCAAGTTGTGAATCTGCATGATCCAAAATAACAACATCCCCATTAAGCAATTTCATTCCGACCTCAAAAGAAACTCTGGTTCTGGTTGATGGTTTCTCAAAAATCATTGCTAAAATTTTCTTTTCAGTAAATTGTTTTTTTTTGTAATTTTTTTTTACTTTATGACTCTCTTTTAAAATAAGATTTATTTCTTTGGTATCAATCTCATCTAAATTTAAAAAATGTCTAAAAGGGTTCTTCATTTTATTCTTCATATATTGGAAAAAGCTTTATCAATTTTGGCTATAGCTTCATCGACATGTTTCATTTCCAAAATTAATGGAGGTAACATTCTAATAACATTTTGTCCTGCTTTTACAGTAAGTAATTTTTCTTTAATCAATGCTTTTATTAGAATTTCATTTTTTTCTAAAGCCACCAATCCTATCATAAGACCTATTCCTCTAACTTCTGAAACTAATTTAGGAAACTTTGGAACAATTTCTTCTTTTAAAAGTTTTCTTAAGTTATACCCAATCTCTCTTACATGATCTAAGAATTCTTCATTTAAAATAAAGTTCAGAACTTCATTAGCAACAGCCATTCCAAGCGGATTCCCTCCAAAAGTTGAGCCATGCGATCCTGGATTCATAGACTTAGAAGTTTTTTTATCTAACAAAAGTGCACCAATTGGAAAGCCACCCCCAATTCCTTTGGCTACCGCTACTAAATTAGGCTTCAACTCCTTCACCCATTCTGTGGCTAAAAATTTTCCAGTTCTACCTATTCCACATTGAACTTCATCAAAGAACAATAAAATATCATTATCATCAGCAATTTTCTGAACATCTCTTAAATATTGTTTTTTTGCCGGAGTAATTCCTCCCTCACCTTGAACTGTTTCAATCATTATCCCAGCGGTTTCTTTATCAATTTTTTTTAATAATTCTTTACTGTTGTTAAAATCAACCTGTTTAAATCCATTTAATATTGGTTCAAATCCGTCAGTGAGTTTAGATTTCCCACTTGCAGATATTGCGGCATAAGTTCTTCCATGAAAAGAGTTTCTTGCACATATTATTTTAAATTTTTTTTCTTTTTTGTAGTTATAGTACTTTCTTATTGCTTTAACTCCAGCCTCAACTGCCTCAGTTCCAGAGTTGCAAAAAAAAACAGAATCAGCAAATGAATTTTTTGTAATTTTATCTGCAACAATTTGCTGATTTTCGATTTTAAAGAGATTCGAGCAGTGCCATATCTTTTCAGCTTGGTCTTTGAGAGCTGATATTAATGAAGGATGGCTATGTCCTAAACTGGTTACACCAATTCCACTGGTAAAATCAAGGTATCTTGTACCCTCTTTTGAATATAAATATACACCATCACCATGGTCAACTTCAATACTTAAAGGGTTATAAACATTTAAAATACTCATTTATGACCTTAAACCATAACCTTTTCTAAAAATATATATTGTTAAAAATAATAAAACTAGATTTAAACTCACTAACACTATACATCCTACAAAAATGTTACTGTCTCCTTGACCTAAAAATCCATATCTAAAACCATCTATCATATAAAAAAAGGGATTCCAACTTGCTAGAAAGCTCCAAAATTCTGGTAATCTATCAACCGTGTAAAAAGTACCTGAAAGAAATGTAAGTGGCAAGATAATAAAATTGGTAATGGATGCCATATGATCGAACTTTTTTGCCCATACACCGCACAAAATTCCTAATAATGATAAAAATAAAGAAGAAAAAATTCCAAAAAAAATGATAATTGATAGATTAAAAATTTTCAAAGGCACAAAATTATAAATTAACAAACCCACTGACATACCAACAAGTATACCTCTAGTTATACCGCCAAGAGAATAAGAAAAAGTAAGTTCTAACTCTGACATTGGTGGCATAAGGACATCAACAATATTACCCTGAACCTTGGAAATCAAAATTGAAGATGATGTATTTGCAAAAGCATTTTGCATTATGGACATACAAATCAAACCAGGTGCTAAAAACTCCGAATACACAAGGTCACCAGACATTAAAAAATTCCTATCGATTGATAATGTAAAAATTAAATAGAATAAAATTGTGGTTACAGCTGGGGCTAAAATAGTTTGAGCAAAAACATTAAAAAATCTTTTTACTTCCTTCTTGTAAAGAGTAAAAAACCCAATCCAATTGAAACCTTTAAAACTTTTTATATTATACATAATTATAAATGCTTTTATCCTATACTAAACTTGTTTCGTAAATATGATATCTGACTATTTTAAAAAATATTCAAATTATTATCTTTCTAGATATACTGTTACCAAAAAAAAATTTGAGGATATATTAAAAAAAAAAATCACCAAGGATTTTTTCGAAAAAAAAATAAGTAAAATTGAATACGAAAAATCTAAATCTGAGATGATTGAGGTTATTAAACACTTCGAAAAAATCGGATTCTTTAATGAAAAAAATATGTTAGAAAATCTATTTCAAAGTTGTGTAGAAAAAGGTTTTTCCAAAAAAAAAATTAGATACAAGATATTTTTAGCACAATTTGATAATGAGACTGCTTCGACGTTTCTTACAAATAAATTTAATGAAGAAAATCTTAATGAATTACTCCTAAGAAACTATTTAAATAAATCAAAAATCATAGAAAAGCAAAAAAAATTAAGTCTTACAGAAACACAGCTTTTTGATAAAGTATTAAGTAAACTTATTCAACAAGGTTTTGATTATGAAGACTCAACAAAAATACTTAAGAAAATAATTTCACATGGAAACATTTAATAAAATATACGAGCAAATTGTTCTTGGAAATAAAATTATTTTTCTAGATATTACACTTTTAAATTTTATCTTATCACTTTTGGTTTTAATAATTTTCATCTTTTCAAGAAAGTTGATTAAAAAAATAATTGTTAAAAAAACATCAATCATCGTTAAGTTTTTAGACAAAAAAAGTAAAGATTCTTTTTTAAAGTCACTTGATAGTCTAATTGAATTTTCTGTGATATCTGCTGGTATTTTTATTGCAACCAACATTATAAATGCACCTCAAAAGATCAACATCTTTTTTAACAACCTAAATCAATCTCTTTTTACGATAATAATTTTTTGGATCATTAGCAAAACTGTCGAACCACTGAGTCATAAAATTAAAAATCTTAAATCAATTTTAACAAATGATTTGTTAGACTGGTTAATTAGTTCAATAAAAATAGTAGTTTTTATTGTAGGTCTTTCAGCCGTTCTTGAATTATGGGGGGTAAAAGTAGGTCCAATTATTGCTGGATTGGGTTTGTTTGGAGTAGCTGTTGCACTTGGTGCACAAGATTTATTTAAAAATTTAATTTCTGGCGTTTTAGTTTTAGTTGAAAAAAGATTTAAAAAAGGAGATGTTGTCATCATTGAAAATATTATTGAAGGTAGCGTTGAAAAAATTGGGTTCAGGTCGACAGCCATAAGGAAGTTTGATAAATCTCTATGCTTCATTCCCAACTACCAATTTGCGGAAAATGCAGTAATAAACATCACCGAAATATCAAATAGACGAATTAATTGGATCATTGGGGTGGAATATAAAACAACAATAAATCAGTTGAGAAATATTTGTTCTGATATTGAGAATTCAATACGTTTAAACAATAATGATTTTATTGTATCAGAATCCACCCCTGTTATTGTTAAGATTAACGAATTTGCTCCTAGTTCTATTGATATATTGGTTCGATGTTTTACAAAAACTAACGATTATAAAAGGTTTATTGAATCCAAAGATTGGCTTGCGGTTGAGATCAAAAAAATAGTCGAGAAGAGAAAATGTTCTTTTGCTTTCCCCTCTCAGTCACTTTATATAGAAAAATAGAAAGTAAGCTAAGAGCCAAAACTTTTCAACTTATTGTCAAACGTAGACCAAACTCCCTCTTTACCGTCCCAGTTTCCAGAGGTAGCTACCTTAGAGTATTCGGTTGCTCTTGCTTCGAAGAAGTTTGCATGTTCGACTCCATTTAATATTTCTGTCAACCAAGGAAGTGGATGCTCCTTGATTCCAAACATAGGGTCCAAGCTTAATTGTTTTAATCTCCAGTCTGCTATATACCTTATATAATTTTTTATATCTTTAGGTTCCATACCTTCAACAGGACCCATTTCAAATGCAAGATCAATGAAATTGTCTTCTAATTCAACTACTTTCTCGCAACATTCGATTATCTCAGTTCTAAGTTTTTTTGTCATACACTTAGTTTCCCTGACAAATTCATGAAAAAGTTTAACCATTCCTTCACAATGAAGTGATTCGTCTCTCACGGACCATGTAACAATTTGACCCATACCTCTCATTTTATTATGTCTTGGAAAATTCAGTAACATTGCGAAACTTGCAAAAAGTTGTAAGCCTTCTGTGAAACCTCCAAACATTGCAACAGTCTTTGCAATTTCGTGGTTTGAGTCAACAGTAAATTGTTGCATGTAGTCATGTTTATCTGCCATCTCTTTGTATTTAAGAAAAGCGGAAAATTCTGTATCAGGCATTCCAATTGTTTCTAATAGAAGAGCATATGCAGCTATGTGGACTGTTTCTATATTAGAAAAAGCAGACATCATCATTTTAACCTCTGTAGGTTTAAAAACTTGAGAATATCTTTCCATATAATTGTCATTTACCTCAACATCTGACTGTGTAAAAAATCTGAAAATTTGTGTTAAAAGGTTTCTTTCATTATCATTCAATTTAGTAACCCAATCTTTACAATCTTCTCCTAATGGAACCTCCTCTGGCATCCAATGAACCTGCTGTTGTCTTTTCCAAAAATCATAAGCCCATGGATATCTAAATGGTTTATAAGAGTGTGAGGAGGTTAATAAACCTGGTTGTTTCTTCGCTACAATTTTATCTTCTATTCCATCCATTTTTTTTCTCCTTTATATTTTATTTAAATTTATTGACATGATAAACATTCTTCATAGTCAGTTTTTTCTTCAACTATTTTTTTTGAAGGCCATTGCTTGGTATTATCTGCCTCAACTCCAGCATAACTTGCTCTTTGAATAGACTTTGATCTACAATAATATAAACTCTTAACACCTAATTCCCATGCTTTCCAGTGTAACATCATAAGATCCCATTTATCAATGTCTGCTGATAAATAAAGATTAATTGACTGACTTTGACAAATATAAGGAGTTCTATCAGCTGCCATCTCAACTATCCACCTTTGATCAATTTCGAATGCCGTCTTAAATACAGATTTTTCGTTTTCGCTTAGTTCCTCTAAATGAGTTATTGAGCCATCATTCTCCAATATACTCTGCCAAGTTTTATCGTTATTGAGACCTTTTGACTCGAGTAAGTTTTCAAGATATTTATTTTTAACTGTAAAAGATCCAGATAATGTTTTGTGTGTGTATATATTTGCAGGGATAGGCTCTACGCATGCACTTGTTCCACCACAAATTATGCTTATTGAAGCAGTAGGAGCTATAGCTAACTTATGACTAAACCTTGCTTTTACACCGTTTTCAGCCGCGTCCGGACATGGGCCTTTTTCCATGGCTAAAATTAATGATGCTTTATCTGCCTCTTTCTTCAAATGTTTGAAAAATTTTGCATTCCAACTTTTTGCAAGAGCACTCTCGAATGGAATCCCTTTTTTTTGGAGGAAACTGTGAAAGCCCATTGCTCCCAAACCAACGGATCTCTCCATTTTAGCAGAGTATACAGCATTTTTCATTGACTCAGGTGCATTTGTAATGAAATCTTCAAGTACATTGTCTAAAAATCTCATAATATCTTCAATAAACTGTGTCTCTTCAGACCACTCATCCCATTTTTCAAGATTTACTGATGACAAACAACATACTGCAGTTCTGTCTTTACCATGATGATCTAGACCAGTATGTAACATTATTTCACTGCATAGATTAGACGTTCTTACTTTCATACCTAATTTTCTTTGATGATTTGCCATATTTTTATTGACGGTATCCATGAAAACCAAATATGGTTCACCTGTTTGCATTCTTGTCTCCAAAATTTTTTGCCATAATTCTCTTGCATTAACTTTTCTAAGAGTTTCTTTGGTTTTGGGACTTTTTAAACAAAATTCTTTGTTATGCTTAACACATTCCATAAATTCATCAGTAATATTTATACCGTGGTGAAGATTTAAACTCTTTCTATTAAAATCTCCTGATGGTTTTCTTATCTCTAGAAATTCTTCTATTTCTGGATGATGAATATCAAGGTAACACGCCGCAGAGCCCCTTCTCAAAGAACCTTGAGAAATTGCTAAAGTAAGCGAGTCCATGACTCTTACAAATGGGATAATTCCTGATGTTTGTCCGGATTTTTTAACTGTTTCACCAATTGACCTCACTTCTCCCCAATATGTTCCTATTCCACCACCATTAGAAGCAAGCCAAACGTTTTCTCCCCACGTTGACAGAATACCATCGAGACTATCGTGCACTGTATTTAAAAAACACGAGATTGGAAGTCCTCTTTTCGCCCCGCCATTTGATAATATTGGTGTGGCGGGCATAAACCATAATTTTGAAATATAATTATATATTCTTTGAGCATGAGCTTCATCGTCACTGTACGACTGAGCAACTCTCATAAACATTTCTTGGAATTTTTCACCAGGAAGCAGATATCTATCCTCAAGTGTAGCTTTTCCAAAATCAGTTAAGAATCTGTTTCTTGTATCATCTGTTGAAACCCTCTTGGGGTTATGCTTTATTTTTTTCTCATCTAGTTTTTCTTCCTCTAGATTAAGTACATTCACATTTGTTTGTTTCATCAAAAATTTCCTACCCTAAAGATTTACGAATACAACATATAGTAATTAATGTTAAAAAAATGTCAACCTATAGTAGTTAATGTTTCTTTTTTTTTTTTTGGCGTGCCCGGAGAGAGTCGAACTCCCAACCTTCTGATTCGTAGTCAGATGCTCTATCCAGTTAAGCTACGGGCACAAAGTTTTTAATTCTATACAAAATTAAATTAACTTATAACTTTTAATTCTTTTAAAATATAATTTAATAAAATTTTTTTTTGTTTATTTATAAAAATTTATAGGCTATAAATTATAAATCGAACTAATGTTAACAACTATTAATTACGCGTATATATAAAATGATAAAAAAATATTTTAACTTTCTTGCATTTGCTTTTATCTTCACATCCTATTCTTGCACTGGTGTCCAAGAATACGTTTTTCCGTCATTATCTGATGAGGAAGTTGCAGCACCACCTGCACTAGAAGAAGTTCCCGCAGCGGTTGACGAATTTAGTCAGCAAACTAATGCTCAAGAAATACCTCCTTCTCAATATGCACCTCCACCTGCCATGGCTCAAGCCCAAGTAGTAAACGATACAGGGCCAACTGGAACTTTTGTAGGCGGAAAAATAAATCAATTCAGAGCCGATCTTACTAGCATACAGAATGCTATTTCGTCTCATAACAATGACTTTTTAAGATTTAAAGATTTAGTCGATGAACAGACTTCAGTTTATCAAGGTTTGTCAAGTGCGATTAGATCTAGACTTCAAATCGGCACAACCCCAGGTAATCCAATATTAGTTGGACAATGGAATGATGCGCAAAGAGCTCTAGAGGATATTCAAAATAATGTTAATAATTTACAAATTGTTAACAACAGAGTAACTGCAGATGCTGCTCTTATTGGTCATTTGAAAAATGCAATTGACTCAAGCTTCTTTATTTCAGGTGCGATCGATGAGGACCACAATCAACTAAAGGTTTTAAAAGATGACGTTCAAAGAACCTCAGTTCTTTATGACAGATTGATGACTGAATTAGAGGAAAAAATTACTAGGGAAATTAAAATTCTCAATGACGAAAGACAGTATATGAAGCAATTAGCCGAAGATGTTGAAGTTGGTAAGTTTGGAGGAACTGTTAGCACTCCCCCAACAAAAACGAGCACCACAAATGCTCAACAATCCGAGTCCCCATCAACTCCCAAGCAAGTTAAAGTTGCTCCTATCAATTATGACAATGCAATCCTAGTAATTAAATTTGATGATTCAAATTTTGATTATTCAACTGCATTGTTTGAATCGATATCAGGTGCATTAGAACAAATGCCTTCGGCGGGGTTTGAAGTTGTTGCAGTTAGTCCAGCCGGCGGTTCAAGCTATGCAGATCAAGCAAGGGATCGTGCCTCAGAAGTTTTTTCAAAAATAGTAGAAATGGGAGTTCCCACAGAGAGACTCTCAATAGCTTCATCAACAAGTTCATCCGCACAGGCAGAAGAAGTTCACATTTATCTAAAAAATTAAATCACTTACAAATTATATTTCCGTCAACAAGCTTTATCCTTCTATCGATTGGCATGTTGTCAATCAGTCTTATTCCATTAATAGATGCTGATATAAAAACTCTGCATAGTGCTGGCTTTTCGTCAAGTTCATCCAAACTAATTTCTTTCAAAATTTTTAAATAAAAGACTTTTTCAATACCCTTACTCTTTAAAAGTTTCTTGAAATGATCAATTCTGATTAAATTAAATTCACCTTTTTTTATTTCTCTCATAATTTGCTTTAAGACTTTGGGAAGATGTTTAGCTAAAAAAAAGTTTTTTTTAAGCAACTGATTTCTCGAGGAAAGAGCAACATCATTTTTATCTCTAACAGTAGGAAATATTTTAGCCTTAGTTTTAAAGTTAAAATCTTTAATAATTTTTTTAATTATTAACGCTTGCTGATAATCTTTTTCACCTAGTAAAATATAATCAGGATTAATTAATCTTAAAAATTTAATAATAACAACAGCAACGCCCTCAAAATGACCTTTTCTATCCTTACCACATAATTTTCTTGAAATTTTGCCTATATTATAATGAGGCTTCTGATTTAAAAAATTTTTGTATGGCATATATAAAATATCGACATTTTGCTTATCTAAAATTTCAATATCTTTTTGAATGGTTCTTGGATAGTTTTTAAAATCATCTATATCATTAAATTGCAGTGGATTTACAAAAATACTGGCCAGATATATATGCTCTTTATGTTTCTTGAATAAACTTTTATGACCAGCGTGTAAATTTCCCATGGTTGGAACGAAAATAATCTTTTTGTCTTGTTGCTTTAAAAAGTTAATTTCTGCAGATAACTTTTCTGACTTACGTATTAGTAACATTGATTTTTCTTTGGATATTTTTTACTTCTTACATCCTCTGCAAATTTCTTTATAGCTATTTTTGCACTCTTATAAAATTTAAAATATTGTTTAGAAAATTTTGAATTAAATTCAGTCATACCAAGAATATCTTCAGTAACAAGTATTTGACCCACGCATTTAGAAGACGCACCAATACCTATCAATGGTAAATCAGTTTTTTCAATTAAATCATCAACGAGTTTTTTCAGAGTACATTCAATGACAACCGAGAAAACGCCAGCTTTCTTCAATAATGATAAGTCTTTAAACAATTGTTCTTTTTCTTTTAAATTTCTTCCATAAACCCTTGGTTTACCCCTCATCGATTGAGGAAGCATCCCTAAATGCCCCATAACTTTAATTTTATTTTTTGTTAAAAATTTAATTGTCTCGAAAATTTTCTCTCCACCTTCTAATTTAACTGCCATAGCCCCGCTTGAAGAAATAATCTTTTTTGCATTCTTTAATGCATCAAATTTTGATTTTTCGTATGTACCAAATGGCATATCGACGACAATAAGTGCAGTTTTTGTGTTTTTAACTACTGATTTTGCATGCCTAATCATAGTATCTAGATCAACATCTCTAGTTGTTTTATATCCATATAAAACAGGGCCTACAGAATCTCCAACAAGGATGATATCTGCATATTCATCGGCAACTTTTGCAATTGGAGCAGTATAAGCTGTTAAACAAACTATTTTTGATTTAGAAAAGATATTCTTAATAGAGTTTCTTCTTTTTAAAATCTTCAAAACACACCTACTAATAATTATGTTTAATGAAAGTAAAAATAATTTATACTTTGATTTATGAAAAAAAAAATATTTTTTTTCCTTATTTTTTTTATTTTAAATATACCTAGTAATCTATATTGTAATGATATTTATCAATCTATCCAACCAGAAAAATCCTCGGGAAAGGATTTAGGTAAAAAGTTAAAATTGGGTTTTTTTAAAAACTTTACTGTTGCAACTGCCAATGATTATTCTACAAAAGTCGGTTATGACATACTTAGTAAAGGTGGCTCAGTTGCTGATGCAGCTGTCGCAATCCAACTGACATTAGGTTTAGTAGAACCGCAATCATCAGGTTTAGGAGGAGGGCTATTCCTAACCTACTACGATAAAAAAACCAATGAAATAATTAGTATAGAGGGAAGAGAAAAAGCGCCGAATGGCTTAAGAGAAAATGTTTTTTTGAAAAACGGCAAACCCAAAAAATTTTTTGATGCAGTCGTCGGTGGATCATCAGTTGGTGTTCCGTCTACTTTAAAAACCCTTTACTTATTTCATAAACTTTATGGGATACTCGAATGGGATGAAGTTATTAAACCTGTATTAGAACTATCTATGGATGGATTTATTCCACCAAAAAGACTTTTAAATGCATTAAAAAAGGAGCGTTTTTTATTTTCAATTTACCCTGATTCAATATTCGCAAGAGTAAAGAAAAATCCTGAAAAAAAATTTATTAACAAGGACTATACTCGGACTCTAAATGATATTTCCAAAGATGTTTCAATTTTTTATAGGAAAAGAATAGCAAGTGATATTGTTTCGGTGGTACAAAAATCTAAAAATCCTGGGAAACTAGAGCTTGAAGACTTGATTAGCTATAAGCCTGAAAAAAACCCTGCATTATGTTATGAACTAAAAATTAAGTTTAAAGTTTGCGGACCTAATTTACCAACATCTGGAACTATAAGTATTGTTCAGGCACTTATATTATTTGAATACTTAAAAGAAAAGAAAGAAATTCCTGATTTAGAAGATACGTTAGAAATTTTAAATTTCGTATACTCCTTAAGAGACATTGAATTAGCGGACCCAAAATTTGTAAAAATTGATATTACTAAACTTCTAAATAAAGATTACCTTGTGAAAAATTTCGAACAATCTAAAAATTCTAAAAATAGAAGTTTCATCAATAATTTTTCAGAAATAACGAGTTCTACATCGCATTTCAGTTTGATTGACAAATATAATAATGTTTTATCTTTAACCTCAAGTATTGAAAGTTCATTTGGTTCAAGACTTTTTACAAACGGGTTTTTCTTAAATAATCAATTAACTGATTTTTCATTTAATAATATTGATAAATTTGGAAATAAAATAAAAAATCGTCCACAACCGGGAAAAAGACCATTAAGCTCAATGTCACCAATTATTGTGTTTGACAAAAATGATGATTTTTTTTTAACGTTGGGTTCACCCGGAGGAAAAGCCATAATTTCTTATGTTTTTAAATGTTTAATAGCTGTTCTTTATATGAATGAAAGTATTGAAAAAGCAATTGAGAAGCCAAATTATATAAAAATCAAAGGAAATATATTTGTTGAAGATGATTTATTAAATAATGAAATAAGCACCAAAGGTTTAAAAAGAAATTTGACGAGTGGTATTGTAATAATCATAAAAAGTGATGATGGATATATAGCAGCAGCGGACTCAAGAAGAGATGGAACTGTTAGAGGAAATTAATAAATAAATTTACAAAAACAATTTTGTACTATATTAAGTATTGTAGAGTTAAATTATGAAAAGAACATTTCAACCAAGTAATAGAGTCAGGAAAAACAGACATGGCTTTAGATCAAGAATGTCTTCCCCCGGTGGGAAAAAAGTGCTTACAAGAAGAAGACAAAAAGGCAGAAAAAAACTCTCTGCTTAATAAATTCTCTAGCTTAAAAAAAAGATCACAATTTTTGGATGTTAGAAAGGTTGGTAAAACAATCTACGGAAAATATTTTATAGTAAACTATAATATTTCTAAAAATGATTATTCTAGTTTCGGACTTACTGTTTCAAAAAAGATTGGCGGTTCAGTAGTTAGAAACTATTTAAAGAGAATTCTAAGAGAAATAGTAAGAAAAAACTTACAAATAATACCAAATAACCTGAATATCGAAATCATACCAAAAAAAGGCATTGAAAAAAAAAAATTTCAAATCTTAGAGCATGATTTAGTTAATATTCTTAAAGATTTAGTAATTTAATATATTGAAATATAAACTACTATCATATATTAATATTATTTTTGCTCATGGATAATCAAAAAAACTTATTGTTAGCTGTTGTATTTTCTTTAGTCGTCTTAATTGGATATGACGCCTTCTTCAACCCAAAAACCCAGGTCCAAAATCAACAGCAAATCGAATTACAAAACAATGATGTCGAGTTTCAGAAATTAGATAAAGATCTTCCAATATTAAATACTAAAAAAACTGAAGTTAAATCTGAGTTTAAAGAAAAAAGAATAAAATTTGATTCTAAACGGCTGCAAGGCTCAATTAATTTATACGGAGCTACTTTTGATGATCTATTTTTGAAAGATTACTTTAAAACAATAGAAAAAAAAGAAAACATTCAGATCCTTTCCAGTGTTAAATCTGAAAAACCCTACTTTCTCAGACTTGGTTGGGCTTCCACTGATAGATCAATATCAATGCCTGGGAAAGACTCTTTGTGGCGTGCACCAAAAAAAAGTTTTAATTCAGATGAAGAAATTAATCTAACTTGGAGAAATGAATCTGGCCTTGAGTTTAAAAGAAACATTAATATTGATGACAACTTCATGATTTCAGTTGAAGATGAGGTTATAAATAAATCTGGAAAAACTATCGAACTTACTAATTTTTCTTATTTAAGGAGAAAAAACTATAGACCGCAAAATAAATTTTTTATTCTTCACGAAGGTCCTCTTGGAGTATTCAATGATACATTGAAAGAAGTTTCATACGACGAAATAGAGGAGGAAAATGAAATTGTAGAAATAACTAAGAATGGTTGGATAGGATATACAGATCATTACTGGCAGGTGGCAATTTTTCCAGAAAATGACCAACCATTCAAGGCAAGGTTTAAAAATCTCAAAAAAGATCGTAATTCTATCCAAATAGATTTTATAAATGACTCAATTAAATCACTTCCTAATAATGAAAGTTTAAAAATAAAGTCCTATATATTCGCTGGTGCTAAAGAGGTACCATTGATAGATGAATATATTGACACTCTTAAGATAAACAAACTAGATTTGTCTGTAGATTTTGGTTGGTTTTATTTTCTTACCAAACCACTTTTTTATGCCTTACATTTTCTTTCTGGGCTAGCAGGTAACTTTGGGATTGGAATTATCATTCTTACAATTTGTATACGAATAGTTCTCTTCCCTCTTGCAAACAAGTCATTTAAATCAATGAATGCCATGAGAATTCTGACACCCGAAATACAAAGGTTAAGAGAGAGATATAAGGATGACAAAGCTAAAATGAATCAAGAAATGTTTGCAATGTATAAAGAAAAAAAAATTAACCCCGCATCAGGTTGTTTACCTATATTAATTCAAATCCCAATCTTTTTTGCCTTATATAAAGTTTTATTTGTATCCATAGAAATGAGACATGCTCCATTCTTTGGGTGGATCAAAGATTTATCTGCACCTGACCCTACAAGCATGTTTAATCTTTTTGGTTTAATTCCCTGGGATCCTCCATTATTTTTGACGATCGGCATATGGCCATTATTAATGGGATTAACAATGTATTTACAACAAAAAATTAATCCTCCACCTCCAGATCCAATTCAAGCAAAAATTTTTATGATGCTACCATTTATTTTTACTTTTTTATTAGCAACTTTTCCATCTGGCATGGTGGTTTATTGGACAATAAATAATATTCTTTCCATTGCGCAACAATATGTTCTATTAAAGAAACAGAAAAAAAATGAAATATCAGCATAAAAAATTTAATGAATGAATCTTGGAAATTTTTAACTGAAATACATGATTTTAGAGATTTACCAAAAGATGGCATACCTGAAATTGTTTTTTGGGGACGTTCTAATGTAGGAAAGTCATCTTTAATAAATTCTATAACAAAATCAAAGCTAGCACGAACATCAAAAACTCCAGGAAGAACAAGATCTTTAATTTTTTTTGAAATTAAAAAAAAAATGAGATTTGTTGACTTTCCAGGCTATGGTTTTTCTTTTATTCCAAAAAAAAATGAATCCAAGCTTGATAATCTAATTGATCAATATGTAAGAAAAAGAAAAAACATAATTATGCTTCTTTTATTAATTGATTCGCTTCATGGTATAAAAGATATTGATAATTTAATATTAAATAGATTAAATTTATATCTTGAGAATAAAATATTACTTATTTTTACAAAAAAAGACAGACTAAAAAATAATGCTCAAAAAGAACTTTTAAAAAAATATAACGAAGTTGCAGATAAAAAATTGAATAAAAAGTTCTTT
This sequence comes from uncultured Alphaproteobacteria bacterium, assembly GCA_902563305.1. Taxonomy (GTDB): domain Bacteria; phylum Pseudomonadota; class Alphaproteobacteria; order Methylaequorales; family Methylaequoraceae; genus Methylaequor. Next base: position 227,308 of record CACEWP010000001.1, on the reverse strand, counting down.
AACACTAGTATTAAGGAGGCTAATACTATAATTTTACTGAAGAAGTTCTTAATGCATTCTTTATAAAATGATTATTTCAAAAGCAAACACCAAAGACTTAATTAATCAAGCTTCAATACTTTCTCAAGCATTACCTTTTATGCAAAGGTATTCAGGAAAGAATATAACCATAAAATTTGGCGGTGCAGTGATAGGAGAGAAAAATCTTAGTAGTAGTTTTGCAAAAGACATAGTTCTTCTGAAACAGGTTGGAATTAATCCAGTCGTTGTTCATGGTGGAGGACCAAAGATAAAAAAAATGTTAGATAAACTTGGTGTTAAAACAAATTTTGTTAAAGGATTGAGAGTTACTGATAAACAAACTATGGATATTGTAGAGATGGTTCTATCTGGATCCATAAATAAAGAAATAGTTATGGAAATCAATAGAGAAGGTGGACGAGGAATAGGTTTATCTGGAAAAGATGCTTTGTTAGCTCGTACAAAAAAAATAGTTTTTACGGGCAGAAATACTAAATCATTAAAAAACTCTGATATTGGTTTTGTAGGAAAGCCAGATAAAATGAATAAAGAAGTACTAAATTGGTTTCTGGAATCTCACTTTATTCCTGTAATCTCACCTATCGGATTTGATAGAAATTTTAATACTTTTAATATTAATGCCGATACAATGTCAGGAAGTATAGCTTCTGCTATACTCTCTGAGAGATTAATCCTTTTAACAGATGTTGATGGAGTTCTTGATAAAAAAGGAAATTTATTAACTGAAATTTCACTAAACGAGGCAAAAAAACTTATCAAAAATGGAACAATTTCAGGTGGAATGATACCAAAAGTAGAAACCTGCATGGAGGCAGTAAAAAATGGAGTTAAAGCAGCAGTTATACTAAATGGTAAATTACCTCATGCTTTACTTTTAGAAATGTTTACCGAACGTGGTGTTGGCACCTTAATTACTAACTAAATGTTGTCATCAAAATTAAAGGGCAGAACAACTTGGATATTTGATCTAGATAACACCCTTTATTCCTCATCAATAGGAATTTTTAATCAGATTGATTTAAAAATGAAAAAATTTATTTCAATCAAGCTTAAAATTTCTGAGGATGATTCCTTTAAATTACAAAAAAAATACTATAAGAAATATGGAACAACTCTTTATGGTCTGATGAGAAACTATAATATAGATCCAGACGAATTTTGTAATTATGTTCATAATGTTAACTTTAATAAATTGTCTAAATCCAAAATCCTTAAAGATAGGCTTCGGTCTCTTCCTGGAGAAAAAATTATTTATACTAATGCAAACTATACTTATGCAGAAAAAGTTTTAAATAAGCTAGGAATTAAAGAAGTATTTTTGGACATTTTTGATATTAAAAAAACAGGTTACATTCCAAAGCCTATGAAAAAGTCTCTTAACCAACTCATCAAAAAGTACAAACTAAATCCCGGGAAAACAGTTTATTTTGAAGACTTAAAAAAAAATTTGAAATATTCTTCATCAATTGGATTTACTACTATACATATATCTAATGAATCCATTGATGAACTAGATTCATATATAGATTTTAGATTTAAAACTATAATAAATGCGCTAGATGTGATAATAAAAGTCTTAAAAATCGAAGAAAAAAATGAACACTAAAATAAAAGATGAAATTGATCAATTTTGGCTAGAAAAAAAAAACATAAACTTTTCTGATCAAACTATTAAAGAAAAGATCTTTAGCGTGCTAGAACTTCTTGATTCTGGTGAAATTAGAGTTTGTGAAAAAATTAATAAAGAGTGGCAAACCAATGAATGGATTAAGAAAGCAATACTTCTTTCTTTTAAAACACAGGATAATGTAATGTTCTCCAGCGGGATTTCTAATGCAAGAAGAGGACAATATAGTTGGTTCGATAAAGCATTCCTAAAAACCTCTGGCTGGGTTGAAGACGAATGGACAAAGAGAAACTTTAGGTCTGTACCTGGAGCAATTGTAAGATATTCAGCTTTTGTTGCGGAGAATGTTGTATTAATGCCCTCCTTTATAAATCTGGGTGCTTTTGTGGATAGCGGAACAATGATAGATACATGGGCAACAGTTGGTTCTTGTGCTCAAATTGGAAAAAATGTACATATATCAGGTGGTGCCGGCATAGGAGGCGTTTTAGAACCTCTTCAAGCAAACCCAGTGATAATTGAGGATAATTGTTTTATTGGAGCAAGGTCTGAAATAGCCGAAGGAGTTATAGTTAAAGAAGGAAGTGTTATTTCAATGGGAGTTTATATCGGTGCATCTACAAAGATTGTAGACAGAGATACCGGTGAGATTTTTTTTGGTGAAATACCTCCATACTCTGTTGTTGTTCCAGGATCTTTGCCTGGGAAAAAATTGAAAAGCAAAGAGAATGGACCAAATCTTTATTGCGCTGTGATTGTAAAAAAAGTTGATGAAAAAACAAGATCAAAAACTTCAATTAACGATCTACTTAGGTCATAATGGATCCCGTTGAATTATCATCGAAACTTATAGAATTTAAAAGTGTTACTCCTAAGAGTTCGGGTTCTCTAGAATATATTCAGAAAATTTTAAAAAAAAATAAATTTGAATGTCACTTTCTAGAATTTGGTAAATATAAAATCAAAAATCTATATGCTCTTCTCAAGGGAGGAAAAGGACCTACATTTTGTTTTGCAGGACATACTGATGTTGTTCCTCCTGGAGATCTTAACAAATGGGACTCGGATCCATTTAAACCAAAAATAGAAAATGGTAAATTATATGGCAGGGGTGCAAGTGACATGAAAACTGCAATTGCGTCATTTATAATTGCTGCTATCAATTTTATTGAAAAAGAAAATTTTAACTTTAATGGCACAATTTCTCTTCTTCTGACTTCTGATGAGGAGGGAGAAGCCGAGCATGGAACAAAAAGCGTCATTAAATGGTTAAAAAAAGAAAAACAAACAGTTGATTTCTGTCTTGTTGGAGAACCTACAAATCCAAATAAACTTGGTGAGATGATTAAAATTGGTAGAAGAGGAAGTGTAAATTTTTCACTTGAAATTAATGGAGAACAAGGTCACGTTGCTTATCCTGAAAAGGCTGATAATCCAATAAACCATTCTATTCAAGTTTGCAAAGAATTAAGTAAACCTTTCGATGAAGGATCTAAAAACTTTCAGCCGACTAAATTGGTCTTTACATCAGTTGATACTTGCAATGAAGTATCAAATTTAATACCCGGTAAGGTTTGTATTAAATTTAATGTAAGATTTAACGATAATTTTAAGTCTTCAGAAATAATAAAAATAGTAAATAAAAGAATTAAAAATATAACCGCAAATTATAAGCTTATTTCAAAAGTTTCTGGTGAATCTTTTATAAATAATTCAAAGATTTTTACTGACTCTCTTATGAAATCAATAAAAAAAATTACAAAAATTCAGCCCGTATTGAGCACTTCAGGAGGCACTTCAGATGCCAGATTTATATCACAAATCTGCCCAGTTCTAGAATTCGGTTTGGTTGGCAAAACAATGCATAAAACTAACGAAATGGTTGAAATTAAAAATATAAATAAATTAACTGAGATTTACTTTGAATTATTAAATGATATTTTTAGCAAAAAGTTTAATACATAATTTTCTCTAAATATAGCCCATGTGCTGGAGCCGTTGGACCAGCATTTCTTCTATCTCTTGAATGTAGGATTTTTTTAACCTCTTTTTCATCCCATTTCTCTAAACCAGAATTTACTAATGTTCCAACAATTATTCTAACTTGATTATGCAAAAAAGATTTTCCTATTACTCTTATCTCAATCAGATTATTCTTCTTCAGGATTTTTATGTCTTTAATTGATCTCTTAGGATTTTCAGCCTGACAATTAATAGATCTAAATGCGCTAAAATCAAAATTACCAATTAATATTTTCGATGATTGTTTCATTTTTTCTATATTTAGCTTCTGAGGAATAAACCAGACTTTATTTTTAAATATGGATGAAGGTGTTGTTCTATTTAAAATTTTATATAAGTAGATTTTTTTTCTTACAGAAAACCTTGAATTAAATAAACTAGAAATTTTCTCTGACTTGAGAATTATTATCTGATTCTCTGAATTTTTTAATAAATAATTTAATGCTAAATAAATTTTATTTATTTCTATTTTAGGTTTATAAATATCAAAGTGAGCTACTTGACCAAATGCATGTACACCTGCATCAGTTCTTCCAGACGCAAATGTTTCTATCTTTTGTTTAAATAATTTCTCTAAGCAGCTTTCTATCTCTTGTTGAATAGACTTACCATCTTTTTGCTTTTGCCAACCAACGTAATTACTTCCATCGTACTCTATTGTTAATTTGACTCTTTTCATTAATTAAATTTCAAGTCCTTTATGTTATTGCCATTTAAAAAATCGCTAGCTGATATGGGATTTCTACCCTCCTTTTGTAAAACTTCTACTTTCAAAAAATCCTTACTACATTTTACCTCAAATCTTTCAGTTATATCTCCAACATTATATGAGGAGTTTGATTCAATTTGCTCTTCCTTAATAATATGTGCTTTAAGAATCTTTATTCTTGTATTAGAGTCTTTTAAAATAGTCCATGCACCTGGTGTTTCACTAAAAGCTCTGATTTTAAGATTAATTTCATGTGCACTCTTATTCCAAAATATTTTTGATTCAGACTTTGAAATTTTTTTAGCGTAAGTAACTAAAGACTCATCTTGAAATTCATAATTGGTTTGATTATTAATAATTGTAATAATTGCTTTTTTAAGTAATCTTTTTCCCACATCGATAGTTCGATTATAAATCGCATCATAGTTATCATCATCTTTTATTTCAAACTTCTCAGAATTTATAATTGGTCCTGAATCTAGTTTCTCATCTACTCTCATTATACAAACCCCGGTTTCCTTATCATTCGACAATATCGACCTTTGGATCGGTGCAGCTCCTCTCCATCTTGGAAGTAAAGAGGCGTGAACATTCAAACTTATATAATTTGGAAGATCAATAATTTTTTTAGTCAATAGGTTGCCATATGCAACTACGATGTTCAGATCAACTTTTTCTCGCACAATATTATTAACAAAGTTTTTTTCTGTGGTATTCGATGGTGTGTAGATTTTAATTTGTTTTTTTTCCCCCCATTCATGTACGGGAGATAGCCTAATTTTTTTTCCTCTACCAGAGTTTTTTGGAGGTTGCGTAACAATATAAGAAATTTTTATGTTGTTTAAAAATAAATCTTTTAGAAAATTTAATGAAAACTCAGGTGTTCCATAGAAACCTACACAAATATCATTCAATTTTTTCATTTTGTATTTTTTGATATTTCTTTACTTTTTCAAAAGCTCTTTTTCTCTTTAAATTCGACAAATAATCTATAAAAAGTATTCCATCTAGATGATCAATTTCATGTTGAATACATATAGAGAGTAATCCGGAACATTTTTTTTTAATTTTTTTTCCATTTACGTCACTCCATTCAACTCTTACTTCATTTGACCTCTCAACATCAGCATAATAACCTGGAATGGACAAACAACCCTCTTGATTAATAGAATTTTCATCTGACGTACTTATAATTTTAGGATTAATTAAGACAATTTGATTTTGTTTTCCTTCTTCTTTTAAATCAATTACTACGATTCTTTTGCTGATTCCAATCTGAGGGGCAGCTAGACCAATACCGTTTCCAGAAGCATAAAGAGTGTCAAACATATCTGCTACAATCTTTTCTAATTTTTCATCAAAGTCTCGCACATCAGATGATTTGTGCTTCAATCTTTTATCAGGTATTGTTAGTATATCTAAAACACTCATATATTATTATGAATTTTGAAAATAACATTTTATATTTAATTATTTTATTCTCTCTTTTTCTTATATTTTTACAATTTTTTATATCAAACAACAATACAAAAGAGAGAATAAAGATTCTACTAGAAAAACAATCAATCCTAGAAAAATCTATATCAGATTTAATAATCAGGAATTTTGATAAAATTGACAATAAATTTGATAGATCTTCTTCAGAAAATTTAAATAATTTAAGTCAAATCAGAGAAAAAATGTCATTGATAGACAGGGCACAGCAAAATATATCCAGTCTCACGGAGAATGTTGTAGATTTAAAAAACTTTCTATCTAATACTACCCAAAGGGGCAGATTTGGAGAGATTCTACTTGAAAATCTAATTAAAGATTATCTTCCAAAAGATAATTATGAATTCCAAAAAACCTTATCTAATAATTCTAGAGTTGATTGCATGATATTGTCTTCGGGTTCGTTAAACAAAATATGTATTGACTCTAAGTTCCCCAAAGAAAGTTATGATAAGATTCAGAAAACAACATCAAAAGATGAAAAAAATAAGTTTTTAAAAATATTTAAGTCTGATATTAACAATCATATTGCTAGTGTTAGAGAAAAATATATCATTCCCGGTGAAACAGCTGAGATAGCTCTAATCTTTATACCAAGCGAACAGATCTACCTTGAAGTTTTTAAATTATTTCCAGAGTTAAGTGAAACTTTTTATGAGAGCAAAATTTTTTTAATTTCACCAACTACACTATGGATAATACTTAATTCAATAGAGAGTTTAATTAGAGATAAAAAAATAAAGAACAACTCTAATCTTATTTTTCAACAACTAAAGGATCTAAATACAGAGTTGTCAAGGTTAGAGAATAGAGTGAAAAAGATGGATAGTCATTTCTCAAATGCACAAATTGATCTAAATGACATTTTAATTACTACAAAAAAGATCTCAAATAAAAAAGATAAGCTACTTAAGCTTGACAATACATAGATTAAATAGAATTCTTTATCTGGGCTCTAGATGTAAATGCTGCTGACATAGTATTGTAATCCAAAAGATCGAGTTCACCTCCAATAGGAATGCCCTGAGCCAATTTTGTAATTAATACCTTAAATTTTGAGCAATTGTCTACTATGTATTGACCTGTAATTTGTCCTTCTGTTGTCGCATTTGTTGCAATAATTACCTCTTGAACATCTCCAAATTTCAATTTCCTTAATAAAGATGATAAATTTAATTGTTCTGGCCCAACGCCATCCATTGCAGACAAAACTCCACCTAAAACATGGTAAGTACCATCAAAGGCCTTGCTTTTTTCAATTGCCCACAAATCACCTATATCCTCAACAACACAAATCTTACCATTATTCCTTTTTTCATCCATACATATACTACACGGATTAACTATATCAACATTTCCACATTTTTCACAAAAAGAAAGCTCAGTTCTTAGCTGCTCCATGGAAGTAATTAGAGAAGGGATAATTTTATCCTTATTTTTTAACAAATAAAGCACAATCCTTCTAGCTGACCTTGGACCTAAACTAGGAAATTTAGAAAATAGGTTTATTAGTTCTCCAAGGGACGACATTAATTAATTAGAAAGGCAGTTTCATACCAGGTGGCAAACCCATTCCACCTGAGATAGAGCCTAACTGGTTGTTGGTATTTTCTGCAATCTTCTTATTTGCGTCATTTAGAGCTGCAATAATCAAGTCTTCTAATACCTCACATTCGTTTGGATCAATTAGTGATTTATCTATATTAATTTTCTTGACCTCATGTTTGCCATTAATTAAAACTTTCACAGCTCCACCTCCAGAAGCACCTTCAACTTCTGTTTGCTCAATTTTTTTTTGCATCTCGGCCATTTTTTCTTGCATAACCTTGGCCTGTTTCATAATTTGCGACATATTATTCATTGGATTCCTTTTCTTTCATATGATTTTCTATTTCTTTAATTGAGACTATTTCAGAAGAGGGGATGATTTCAAGAATTTTTTTTACAAAACTATCTTTTTTTATCTCATTTATTTTTTCTCTCTTCAACTCCTCTTGGTACTCCTTCAAAGACATTATACCTTTTTTTGTGGATAAACTGATAATCCACCTTTCATTTGTAATTTCGTTGATATGTTTAGATGCTTGCCATAGAATTTTTCTTGAACCTTTGTTGTTAGATATGCATTCTAATTCTATTTCTTTTACATTTTTATTATATGTTAAACTAACTAACCTAAATGAATTTTTTAGGTGATAGGCTATCTGCATCTCAGAATTCATTTCAATTTTATCCACAATAGACTTAAATTTTGATAAATTACTTTTTTTTTCGCTTTTTTGATTGTCATTTTCAGTAACTGTTTTTGGCTTTTTATCAATTGCTAAATTATTTACAGTTTGAACTTGTGAGTCCGCTATTTCAAAATTTTTTTTTTCATATTCATTTGGTACATTTGAAGGGAATTTGATGTCTTTTCTTACTCCTATTTTATTTACTAATTCCTTATCTCTTAATAACTCAAATGGAGTTGGTATAAGTGAAACATAGCATAGACGCATTATAATCATTTCAAAGCACTGCTTTTCATCAAAGCATCTATTAATTTCATTAATATACTTCTGAATTAACTCCCAAAATCTGACTAAGAAATCCATCTCATACTCATTGGAAATTGACTTGATAATTTCAAAACTTTTGGAATCCAATATAGAGCTTTTATCGTCAATTCCGCTTTTTATTCTCATAGAGTGGTAAGTAAAACCCATTAATGTTTGACTAAGTATTTTTATTGAGACTCCTTTATTGTATAAATTTTCAAATGTCTCGAATGAAAGTTTAACATCTCCCATTAATAGTGATCTAAATAAATTTATTGAAAGATTGTTATCTGATAATCCTAAAACAGCTCTAATTTTTTTCGAATCTATAGGGTTTCCTCTAGTCAGAACATTATCAAGGATAGATAATGCATCTCTAACAGAACCCTCCGATGATTGTGATATTAAACTACATCCCTCATCTCCAATTTCAAAACCTTCTTTTAGAGAAATTTTCTTCAAAAATTTAGTAATTTCATCTAAATCGACTCTTTTTAGCTGAAACTGTTGACACCTAGACAAAATAGTTAGAGGAATTTTATCCGTTTCTGTGGTAGCGAAAATAAAAATTACATCATTAGGTGGTTCCTCCAATGTTTTTAGAAGAGCATTAAATGCTGCTTTCGATAACATATGAACTTCGTCGATAATAAAAATTTTTTTTTTTGCTGAAATTGGTTTGTAGTTAACATTGTCAATAATTTCTCTGACATCAGAAACACCAGTTTTACTTGCAGCATCAATTTCTACAACATCTATATTATTTCCAGAATCAATAGAGTGGCAGTTTTTACAGCTTTCACATGGCTCGACAGTTTCTGTTTTTAAATTTATGCAATTCACTATTTTGGCTAAAATTCTGGCCAACGTCGTTTTGCCTACTCCTCTTGTTCCCGAAAATAGATAAGCATGTGCGATTCTGTCTAGCTTTACTGAACCCTCAATAACTTTACATATTTCTTCCTGACCAATTATTTGTGACAGTTTTTTTGGTCTGTATTTTCTAGCTAATACTATGTAATTATTAGTTTCAGTCATGAAGATTAGCAGGAGCTGAAATTTAACCCAATAGAAAACGTTACGGCTGCTTCTTTTCAGTCCTGACCGGATTGGCGAACCTATTGCCTAAATTCAACTCCCTATTAAGCTTAACATTTTAAAATTTAATTTTAAATATAATATTATTTTCTAAATGGAGATGCCACATAAAATCCCAGTACTCTTACTTTTGTTGAGAAGCTCTTAAGTACTTTTAATGCGCTAATGAAATTCTTCTTTTCTGGATGTGACTCAACGTCAATAATAAAAGAAAATTGCTTAAAATCTTTATTAACAAAAAAACTTTCCAATCTTGTCAAATTAATACTATTTATTGCAAATCCTCCTAGAGCCCTATACAAAGAAGCTGGAGCATTTTTAGTATTAAAAACTATTGACGTAATTACCTTTTTTTTAATATCAATTTTAAAACTATTTTTGGAAAAAACTAAAAACCTAGTAATATTTTCTTTTTTATCTTCAAAATTCTTTTTGAGTATTTTCAAGCCATAAATCTCAGAAGCAAGTTTTGAAGCAATAGCAGAAATATCCTCTTTATTAGAGTCTCTAACAAACTTTGCAGCACCCGCAGTATCAATAAAATTTACAGGTTCAAATCCGTGTTTTTTTATATTTTTTTTACATTGTGAAAGTGCGTGAACGTGGCTGTAGACTTTTGACATTTTTTTAATAGTTCCTCCTTTTTTTGACATCAAGTGGTGTTCTATTTTCTTATAATGTTCCGCAACAATCTTTAACTTAATATTTTCTAAAAGAAAATGCATATCTGCAACCCTGCCTGCAATATTATTCTCAACAGGTATTAATGCCAAATCCGCACTGCCTGAAGTAACGGCATCTAATGTTTTCTGGAAACTTTCACAAGGCATTGTATCAAAGTCCTTATAAAACTCTCTACAGACTAAATCTGAATAGGCTCCTTCAAGACCCTGAAATGATACTTTTTTTTTTTGCATTCTTAGGGTGATTAAAAATCATTTTTCTTAAAATGCAATCTTATTTTTGTCAAATCTTCAATGGTGTCAACGCTAGGAGGATTATGAGACACTTTAACAAGTTTTATTTTTAAATTATTATCCATTGCTCTCATCTGTTCTAAACTTCTCTCTTTCTCATTGATTGATTGAGGTAGTTTTATAAACTTTTTTAGAATTTTGGGTCTGTATATGTATATTCCAATATGATGATATAGATTATTACTTTGTTGAGGGGGACTTCTTACGAAGTCTATCGCAAATCCTGAATTGCTTTTATCAAGGAGCACCTCAGCTTTTACTATATTTCTATCTAATATTTCTTCATCTTTTAGATCACAAACTGCTGAACCTATATCAACAGAGTCATCTAAAAAGAGTTTTATTGTTTTTTCAAATAACTCCTTTCTAAAGACAGGTAAATCTCCTTGTAAATTTACTATTAAATCAAAGTCTTCTTCAATATTACTATAAACTTCATTAATTCTATCAGTTCCACTGTTATGTTCTGATTTAGTCATCATCGATTCAATATTATTTTTTTCACAAATATTAAAAATTTCCGAACTATCTGTTCCAACAATTACTCTTCCCAGTTTCAATTCTTTTGCGCTTTGAGCAACTCTAACTATCATTGGTAAACCATTAACATCTCTCAAAAGTTTTTTTTCTAACCTAATTGATTTTAGTCGTGCGGGAATGATAATAACGATTCTCTTTTTTTTATTTTTATTGATCACAATATCTAATTATTTATATATAATGTTTCTGTTTGGTTAATTAAAAATGAATAAATATTTTTTATCTTTGATGTCAATCTTGATTTTGTTTCAATCTTTCAAGGTACTTGATGAAATATTCTATCATGAAGCTAACAATATCCAAAAAGGATATGTTGTTTTAGAGGAAAAAGTGGAGGAAAAAGAAATTGAAACAACTGAAAAAACATCAGAGAATGAGGAAATTGATATAAATGAACTATTTAATAATGCAAGTATTGAAAAAGGTACAAAAATAGCAAGACAGTGTTCTGCTTGTCATGATTTCAGTCCTAACTTAAAAATTAAAGTTGGACCTCCACTTTGGGGTTTAGTAGGGAGAAAAGTTGGAGTTATTTCAGATTTTAAATACTCTGAAGCTTTAAAAAACTATAATAAGAATTGGACAAGACAAGAGCTTAACGGTTTTCTTGAAAATCCAAAAAATTATATTGATGGTACAAAGATGATTTACAAGGGATTAAACAAAATAAACGATCGAGTAAACTTAATATCTTACCTTGAGTCATTAAAATAAATGAATACTACAGTTCAAGATTTGCTTAAATTTGCAAATTCATTTGCAGATTTAAGTGGAGATATATTAAAAAAAAAATTTTTTAAACACTTCAAAATTCAAGAAAAGAAAGATGGTTCCTTTGTTACAAGTATTGACAAAGAAATTGAATTAAGATTTAGAGAAGAATTAAAAAAAACTTTTCCCTCTCATAGTGTTTTAGGAGAAGAATTTGGTTTAGAAGTTAAAGAAGATAATTTTATGTGGGTGATAGATCCATTAGATGGAACTCATAATTTTATTGCAGGAAAACCTATTTTTGGAACATTGATAAGTTGTATAGAAAATAACCGAACAGTTTTAGGGGTAATAGATATACCTATATTGAAACAAAGATGGTATGGAGGATATAAAGAAGGTGTGAAATTGAATGGAAAAAAATGTTCTTTAATTGTTCCCAAAAAAAAATATGAAGAGTTAATAGTCTCTTCGACATCAATTCTAATGTTTGAAAATAAAGATGAAGAAGTAATCAGACAAATCTATAAAGAAATTGGATTTCCAATTTTTGGAAGTGATTGTTATTCATACGGCCTATTACTCTCTGGAAAAGTTGATCAGATAATAGAAGCAAAAATGAAACCTTGGGATTATATGGCTCAAGTTGCATTAATAAATGAACAAGGAGGCTTTATTACAGATTGGAATGGAAATCAATTAGGTATAGAGTCTGAGGGAAAAGTTATTGCATCTATAGAAAAAAATCACCATAAAAGAACTCTAAGATATCTTAATCAATAAAAGGTTACATTTGAAATATATAAGAAGTTTTGTTTTTGTTTTACTTTTGCTCCTCTTTAATAATTTGCATTGTATTGAGTATAGTCATGGAATCGCAATGCATGGAGATTTAAAATATACCAAAAATTTTAAAAAATTTGATTATGCTAACGAAAACGCCTTTAAAGGCGGAAGAATTAATCGATTCTCTATTGGAACATTCGATAACTTAAATCCTTATATTTTGAAGGGGGTCCCTGCTTACCAAGCAGGATACCTTTTTGAAACTCTAATGAAATCCTCATTCGATGAGCCGTTTAGTCAGTATGGTTTAATTGCTGAAGGAGTAAAAGTCCCGCCTGATAGATCTTGGGTAGCATTTAAAATAAGAAAGAATGCAAGATTTTCTGATGGTAGTAAAATTACAGCTGATGATGTTAAATTTTCTTTTGAAACAATAATATCTAAAGGGCATCCAACTTATAAAACTTATTGGGGGCAAGTTGAAAAAGTGGAAAGAATTAATGAAAATGAGGTAAAATTTTATTTTAAAGGAGAACCCAACCCTGAACTCCCATTAATAATTGGATATCAACTACCAATTTTTTCAAAAAACGACTGGAAAGGCAAAGACTTCAGTAAAACAACCCTTACGCCTCCATTGGGTAGTGGACCATATTTAATTACAGATGTTAAAGCAGGAAGAAGTCTTACTTTAAAGAAAAATAAGAATTATTGGGGAAAAGATTTAAATGTAAACATTGGGAGATATAATTTCGATACTATTCATTATGATTACTACAGAGATGAAACTGTTGCATTAGAAGCATTTAAATCCGGGGCTTATGATTTTAAACAAGAAAATTCTTCAAAAAACTGGGCAACGGCATATCAATTTGGAGCAGTTAAAGATGGGAAAGTAAAAGTTGAAGAAATTAAATATTACAGACCCAGTGGTATGCAAGGATTTGCTTTTAACACAAGAAAATCAATTTTTAAAAATAGAAATGTAAGGAAAGCTTTAACTTATGCTTTTGATTTTGAATGGTCTAATAGAAACTTATTCTATAATGCATATACAAGGACAAAAAGCTTTTTTGATAACTCTGAGCTGGCATCTCATAGCTTGCCGAGTGAGGAAGAATTAAATATTCTTGAGAATTACAGAGGCAGAATTCCTGACGAAGTTTTTACAACTGTTTTTACCCCACCTAATACAGATGAAGAAAATGGTTTAAGAAAAAACCTTAGATCTGCTAGAAGAATCTTAAAAAAAGAAGGTTGGATAATTAAAAATGATGTATTAACAAATCAAAAAACAGGTGAAGTTTTTGAATTTGAAATTTTACTTAGATCACCACTATTTGAAAGAATTGTTTTACCAATGAAAAGAAATCTTAAAAAATTAGGTATAAATGTCTCTATAAGAACAGTTCAAGATGATTCCCAATACATAAGGAGACTTGAAGATTTTGATTATGACATGATTGTTGTAAATTATGGTTCAATAATTTCTCCTGGTAATGAACAAAAAAATTACTGGGGATCAGCTGCAGCAGATCAAAAAGCTAGCCCTAATTATATGGGTGTAAAGAATCCAGCACTAGATGAAATAATTGATAAACTTATTAGTTCAAAATCCAGAGAAGAGCTCGTAACATACACTAGAGTTTTAGATAGAATATTATTATTCAATTATTATTTAATTCCTCAGTTTCATATAGGACATTATAGAGTAGCCTATTGGAATAAAATTTCCAGACCTAAGGTTTCGCCAAAATACGATTTAGGTTTTGATTTTTGGTGGTTTGATCCTAAGAAAGCAGAAAATTTGCGCGGCGCCTTGTCTCCCACAGACAATAAAATAAATAAAAAGAACAATACAATTTATTATCTGCTATTAATTTTCTTATTATTTATATTGTGGAAGATTAGAAGAAAAAGTAGCTAATGTTAAATTATATTATTAAAAGACTTTTGCTTATTATACCAACTCTCTTAGGCATATTGACGGTAAATTTTATTATCATTCAGGCTGCCCCCGGTGGACCTGTTGAAAAAGCTATTGCTCAAATTAAGGGAACCGATATGTCTGTAACAGAGAGATTTACCACTTCTGGCGGAGAACAATTATCGAGCAATCAGTCCCAAAAAAATTTTAGCTCTTCAGAGAGTAAATACAGAGGTTCCCAAGGAATAGATCCAGATTTAATCAAAGAATTAGAAAAACAATACGGCTTTGATAAGCCTCCTGTCCAGAGATTTTTCGAGATGCTTAAGAATTATCTTGTTTTTGATTTTGGCGAGAGTTTTTATAAAGATAAAACTGTTATATCATTAATTTTAGAAAAGTTACCTGTCTCAATTTCTCTCGGTTTATGGACAACTCTTTTTGTATATTTAATTTCCATTCCTTTGGGGATAAAAAAAGCTGTAAGAGATGGATCAAAATTTGATATTTACTCTTCATCTTTGATTATTATAGGTTATGCAATTCCAGGTTTCTTGTTCGCTATCTTTCTTATAGTAATTTTTGCAGGAGGAAGTTACTTAGATATTTTTCCACTACGAGGGTTAGTTTCTGATAATTGGGAGAAACTTTCCTTTTTAGAAAAAATTATTGATTATTTTTGGCATCTTGCATTACCAGTTCTGGCAATGGTAATTGGAGGATTTGCAAGCCTTACCATGTTAACTAAAAACTCTTTTCTTGATGAAATAAATAAACAATATGTTTTAACAGCACGAGCGAAAGGAGTAAGTGAGCAGAAAGTTCTATACGGCCACGTATTTAGAAATGCAATGCTAATTGTTATTTCAGGTTTCCCAGCTGCATTTATAAATATTCTCTTCACATCTTCCTTACTCATAGAAGTTATTTTTTCTTTAGATGGACTCGGGCTTCTTGGTTTTGAAGCTGCACTTGGTAGGGACTACCCTGTAGTTTTTGGAAGTTTGTACATTTTTACTTTAATAGGGTTGCTTTTAAGACTTGTTAGCGATCTAACATACGTTTTAATTGATCCTAGAATTGACTTTGAAAGTAGGAGAAATTAATGAAGCTGTCTCCATTGACATTGAGAAGATTAAATAATTTTAGAGCTAATAAAAGAGGCTACTATTCTGCCTTAATATTTAGCTTCCTGTTTTTTATATCTATTTTTGCTGAATTCATCGCCAATGATAAACCCATTTTTATTTTTTTTGATAAAACAATACATTTCCCGGTTTTTGAAAAAATTCCAGAAACGTATTTTGGTGGTGAATTTGAAACAGAAGCTGATTATAAGGACCCTTTTGTTAAAACATTAATAAATGAGCGGGGGTTTTTTATTATGCCACTTATTGAATATTCATTTGACACAATAAATTATGACTTAAGAGTTCCATCTCCATCTCCTCCTACTTTTGAAAATTTATTAGGAACAGATGATCAAGGTAGAGATGTATTAGCACGATTAATTTATGGGTTCAGAATTTCTGTTTTTTTTGGATTAACCTTAACAGCTTTATCTAGTTTGATTGGGATATTCGCCGGAGGTATTCAGGGTTTTTATGGAGGAAAAATTGATTTATTTGGCCAAAGATTTATTGAAATATGGTCGGGTTTACCAGTTCTATATCTACTAATTATTATTTCCAGTTTTGTTGAACCAAGTTTTTGGATTCTTTTATCTATAATGCTTTTATTCAGTTGGATGTCTCTAGAAGGTGTTGTCAGAGCTGAATTTCTTCGAGCTAGAAACTTTGAATATGTTAAAGCAGCTAAGGCGCTAGGAGTTAATAACGTTAAGCTTATGTTTAAACATGTTCTCCCAAATGCAATGGTAGCAACATTAACATTGATGCCATTTATATTGTCAGGTTCAATAGCCACTCTTACTTCTCTAGATTTTTTAGGGTTCGGATTGCCTCCTGGATCTCCTTCACTAGGTGAAATGGTCGCTCAAGGTAAAGCCAATTTACAAGCCCCATGGTTAGGACTTTCTGCGTTTGTAACGCTTTCTCTTCAATTGAGTTTGCTAGTATTTATTGGTGAAGCTGTGAGAGATGCATTTGATCCAAGAAAGGTGATTTAATAATGCAAACTCTTTTAGAAGTTAAAGATTTAAATATTACTTTTGAATTTAATAATCAAACAGTTAATGCTGTCAAACAAAGTAACTTTAGAATTATTAGAGGAGAATGTCTTGCAATTGTTGGTGAAAGCGGGTCCGGAAAATCAGTAACTGCTTTAACTATTATGAGATTAATAAGGTCAAATTCAAACCTGAAAATTTCTGGAAGTGCAATATATGAAAAACAAAATCTTTTAAATTTAGACGAATCAAGTTTACAAAATATAAGAGGGAAAAAGATTTCAATGATTTTTCAGGAACCTATGACCTCTCTTAATCCTCTCCATACAATTGAAAAACAGATATCTGAGTGTTTTGAAATAAGCCTTAAATCAAAAAAATCTAAATGTATAAATCTTCTAAAAGAAGTTGGAATCGAGGATCCAGAGAAAAGATTATACCATTATCCACATCAATTATCAGGAGGGCAAAGACAAAGGGTAATGATTGCTATGGCAATAGCCAATAATCCTGACTTGTTAATTGCAGATGAACCGACAACTGCCCTTGATGTTACTATTCAAAAACAAATTTTAGATCTTTTAGATAGCCTAAGAAAAAAATATCAGATGTCTCTTTTACTTATAACTCATGACCTGGGGATAGTAAGACAGATTGCTGATAGAGTTTGTGTTATGGAAAAAGGAAAAATTGTTGAACAGAATAAAACGTTAGAGGTTTTTAATAAACCTCAACATATTTACACAAAAAAACTTATTAATTCTAAGCCTAGAGAGAAAAAAATAAAAAATTACAAAAATGAAATTATTTTATCTGTCAAAAATCTCAGCGTTTTTTATAAAAATTCTAGCAAAGTTTTCTTTAGAAATAAGGACGATGATTTTCAAGCTGTGAAAAATCTTAAATTTGATATTTTCAAAGGAGAGACCTTAGGCATTGTTGGTGAGAGTGGATCGGGGAAGAGTTCTCTTGCCCAGGCATTGATAAAACTTATTTCTTCTGATGGGAGTGTTTTTTTTAAGAATAAAAATATCTCAAATTTAAGTGAAAAAAACTTTAGGTCTTACAGAAAAAATATTCAGATAATATTTCAGGATCCATTTGCCTCATTAAGCCCTAGGCTTACTATTGAAGATATTGTGAGTGAAGGTCTTCAGGTACACTTTAAAAAAAGAACAAAAAAAGAGATGATAGATTTAACTAAAAAAATTATTAATGACGTAGGTCTTGATTTCTCCATGCTCTCAAGGTATCCACATGAATTTTCAGGAGGGCAACGTCAAAGAATTGCAATTGCTCGTGCTCTTATTTTAAATCCCGAATTAATAATTCTTGACGAGCCCACAAGTGCACTTGATATGACTGTTCAATCTCAGATAGTTGACTTACTTTTAGATCTTCAGGAAAAAAATAAATTAACCTATATATTTATCAGTCATGATTTAAAAATAGTTAAAGCTTTATCTGATAAAATTATGGTTATGAAAGCAGGGAAGATAATTGAATTTGATGAAAAAAATAAGGTTTTCTCTAAACCTAAAAACGAATATACAAAACGTTTGCTCAGTTCAGCATTTTTCTAAAGTTTTTTTATAAGTTCTAAAAGCGCTCTAATCCCCATTGCCTCTCCTCCTTCATATGAACTAAATTTGTTAGCTCTAGCCCAAGCCATAAGGTCAACATGTATCCATGGAATATTTTTAACAAATTTTTGTAAAAATAAAGCCGCGGTAATTGCTCCACCAAACATGCTGTTTCCTATATTTTTGAAATCTGCATGTGATGAGTTAAGCTGGTCTGAATAATTCTCCCATAAGGGAAGTTGCCAAAGTGGATCACCAATTTTTTGAGATAAATCTATTAACTTCATAGATAGATCATCGTTATTACAAAAAAAACTTGGAATCTCTATTCCCATTGCAACCCTTGAGGCACCTGTAAGTGTTGCCATATCAATAATTAAATCGGGTTTGTTTTCGCATGCATAACTTATTGCATCAGCAAGTATTAATCTACCTTCAGCATCAGTATCACCAATTTCTACATAACTTCCCTGTCTACTTTTAATTATATCAGAAGGTCTTATCGATCTTTTTGATATTGAGTTCTCGACAAGACATAATACTAGTCGTAAGTCTACATCTAAGTCAAAATCACTGACCAATTTGGCAAGACCAATACAATTCGCGGCTCCTCCCATATCCTTTTTCATCAATGACATTCCGGTTCCAGTTTTTATATTTAACCCACCGGTATCGAAAGATACCCCTTTTCCAATTAGGAAAACTTTTTTTTTGGATGTTTTCTTCTTCAATTTGAATTCACAAAAAATTGGTTGCTTGGAATCATCTGCTGCCTGACCAACCGCAGAGATAAGAGGAAAGTTTTTTTCTAATTTTTTACCTGAGATACAATGCACAACAGAAAATTTTTTTAAGAACTTACTCGCAGACTGAAAAATTTCCACTGGCCCTAAAATATTAGCTGGTGTATTAATTAAGTCCCTTGTAAAGAAATATGATTCACTTACTGATTTTATTTCTTCTCCAAATTCATGGAAAATTTTTGCATTATTTTTATCTTTCTTTTTTGACTTAAATTTATCAAATGTATAATTAGAAAGAGACCAACCTAAAAGAAAATTTTTAATAGAAGATTTTGTATTACCAAAATAGTCAACATAAAAATTCCCTGACTTACAGTAATTTTTTATTGCCATTCCAATAAGCAATAGCTGATAGTTTTTTTGAAGAACATTCAGATTTGAAATTTTTGATAAATTTACAAGAACTTTATCATCTGATTTATAGACAGAATAAGAGGAATATTCTTTAAACTTTATTGTTTTATATTTATTTGGAATTTGGTCCTTATTAAAAAAGACAGAAATGGGAATTTTTTTTATTTGTTTTGTTTTACTTGTCATTATTTTCTAAGAATTATATATTTGTGTTTCTAAAGCAATTAAAAAAAGGGGATTCATGAAATTTTTATCTAAACTCAACACTTTATTATTAACTTTTACTACAGTTTTTTGTTTTCCTGATCTCATTATGGCCGCAGATCAGTCTGGAGGTCCAACTTCCCTTAATATGATCTTTAGCCCAGTTGGTATTTTTTGTATATTAATATTTATCATTGCATATGGTTTTGTAATGGCTGAGGAATTTACTCACTTTCGAAAGTCTAAACCTGTAATCTTAGCCGCTACTATTATTTGGGTTGTAATTGCTTATGTTGCCTCACAAGATCCTTCAATTTCTCCTAAATGGGCTGAAACCCAGTTTAGACATGTTGTCTTAGAATTTGCTGAACTATTTTTCTTCTTATTTGTTGCTATGGCATACGTTAATTCTCTTACTGAGAGACGAATGTTTGATGCATTATGTTCATGGTTATCTAACAATAATTTTAGTTATAAAAAAATATTTGTAATTTCAGGTGTTATTGCTTTTTTCCTCTCTCCCATCGCCGATAACCTAACCACTGCTTTGATTCTTGGAACAGTTGTGATGGTTGCTGGTAGAGGTAATAAAGCTTTTATAGTTCCTGGACTTATAAATATTGTTGTTGCAGCAAACGCTGGTGGAGCATTCTCCCCATTTGGTGATATTACAACTTTGATGGTATGGCAACGCGGATTTGTTTCATTCTTTGACTTCTTTAATATTTTTGTTCCATCAGTTGTTAATTATGTTGTCCCGGCTGCTATTATGTACTTCGCTATTCCTAATGAAGTGCCCAAAGGTGACGGAAAAAAAGTACAAATACTTCCTGGAGGTAAAGTCATAGCTTTCTTGGGAATTTTAACTATTACTTTAACTGTTACAGGTCACAATGTACTTCACATGCCCCCAATTCTTGGAATGATGTTTGGATTGGGTATGTTGGGAACTTATGGTTACTTCCTAAAAACAAGATATCCTGATAAAAATAAATTTGATATCTTTGTAATTACTGGTAGAGCAGAATGGGACACTCTTTTGTTTTTCTATGGAATATTGGTAGCAGTTGGTGGCCTCGCGTCTCTAGGATATTTACAACTAATCTCTGGTCCAATGTATGAAACACTTGGTCCCACTAATTCTAACATTTTGGTTGGTATCCTTTCAGCTATAATTGATAATATTCCAATTGTATATGCAGTACTAACCGCCCATCCTTCAATGGATATGGGACAATGGTTGCTAATTACTTTAACTGCAGGTACTGGTGGATCTTTATTATCTATAGGTTCTGCAGCAGGAGTTGCTTTAATGGGCCAAGCAAGAGGAGTTTATACCTTCTTTGCACATTTAAAATGGGCTTGGGCTATTTTACTAGGATATGCAGCTTGTGTTGTTGTTCATCTTTGGATGAACCAACATCTGTTTGATTTAGTCCCGCTGGAAAGATGATCGATCTTGTTATTTAATTAAAACGCTTTGTAAAATAGAGAGATTCACTGCTAGTTTATAGGTATTAATTAATCGTAAACTAAATTAAAAGTCTGGGTTACTCTTGCTTGATCAATTGAAATCTTTGCATTAGCATTGAAAAGTGGATCATTCTCGTTAACCTCTTTTTCAATTTCAATAATATAGCCTTCTTCTGCATTACACTCAACGTTTTAAGTGAAACCATCTTTTGAGGATTCAATATCAAATTCATATACTGGGTCATGACCTTCGATTTTAAATTCAAGTTTTCTTGCGTGACCTGGCACTGTGTCATAAGCTTGGTCTAGACATTGCTCTACTCTAACAATGTCGTAAAGTTTGATGTCATCTAGATCGTGTTCATCGTTTGGCTTAACATTACTTGGGAAAGAAAAATAAACAAACAATCCAATGACACATAATAATTTAAATTTATTACTCATTTTATATGATTATTTACTAGTTAATATTAAGAGGTTTATAATCACCAAACCATTCTCATACCGCCGAATATAGTAAATGGTTGACCAGGTGTTACAAATGTTCCACTTCCCCCGGTTCCCTCAACTTCGTTTTCAGCTAAAATACCTCCAGTTTCGTAGTTTTCATCAAATAGGTTTCTGCTTTCAAGAAAGAAAACAGTACCAAATCCTTCAGGAGCATTTTTATATGGAACGGAATATTCAGCAGACACATTGAGTAAAAAATATCCAGGAACTTCCTTACCCTCAGCATTATTCTCATCACCTCTATAAAATTGACGAGAATTGTACTCTCCATCAATGAAAAAGCTTAAGCCATTGTTAAAAGAGTATCCAACTCCTATTCTACCAATATGAGGAGAAACACCAGGGATTGTATCACCGGGACCTACTTGTATTTGGTAAGCTTCTCTTGCCTCACAAGACTCTTGGTCATTTTCAGCATTAGTGTCACCAGCCCCTGTTGCACCATACTCTCCAGAACCTGAGCAGGCATGAGGATTTTCAGAGTGCCCTGCACTTGCTATTTTTTGGTGGGTTTCAAACGAAGCTCTTACATAAGAGTAGTTTCCATACCACGACCATTTATCACCTAATTGTCCATTAACAGCAAGTTCAGTTCCCATTCTTTGGGTATTACCTACATTTCTGAAATAACCCGTTCCTACTCTGTTACCTCCAATAAATATTATATCATTAAAATTTCTTCCAGCAAATGCAGTAGCGTTCCAGTTGATAGTGTGGTTCATACCAAACAGATTATAATCACCATTTACCCCTCTTGCACCCATCTCAATACTTCTGTTCTTAACTTGATCCAACGGAGGATCAGCTTGGAATGAATTAGGTAATCTACATGGTGAATCTGGGTCAGCACAACCTAGCTCGGCAACTGAAGGCGTACGACTAGATTCTTTATAAGTCGCGTATATCGAGGTGTTTCCGAACACTGGAGTGTCTCCAACATTTCTTGTAATTCCAATCCCAGGATTAAATTCATTAAAAAAATGATGCCCCTCTAATGCAGTACCATATTGATCTTCCATTTTTAATGATGCCCAGTTCCATCTGCCAGAAAAATTTAATGAAGTAATATCATCTAAATCAATTGTGTTACTACCATATAAAGCTACATTGTGAGTTGTGGCCTCAAGATTAGTTATAAAAATGTTTTCGCCCTCTGAATCTTGACTTAGAAGAACACCTGTACCTTGAACTCCTCTATCATTTTGAATTATCCCAAGTTCTGTTGATGATGCAAAACTATTGTGTGAAAATTCATAAGAAAGACCTGTAATAAGTGTGTTTTTTTTATTAAATAGGTCCAGATCAGCAGTCGATTGAAAATTTAAACCCATCTGATTTTGTTTTGTATTGGATCTATTAATAGCTCCAATGTCTTCAATCTCATTTTCATCATCATCACGTTCTAAACCCAATGATGCGTAATCAATAGCGTTACCCGCCAAATCTAAATATTGTTCATCAGAACCGCCTGTGACCTCTAATTCAGAGCATAAAGTATTATCTGCTGTACCCCTATCTGTGTTGTATCCTAAACCACAATCACCTGCCTCAAACTCGTCACCGTTATAATTTCTTCTTTCCATATGACGATAATATATATTACCTTGAAGAGATAATTTATTATTAACGAAATGATTGCCGCCAAAATTTGCATAGTAATTTTTATTATGAGTAGCATCAGGATATGTATAAACTGCATCTCTACCTTCCATATCCATTAGGGTTAGAGGAACAGCGCCATTACCTCTCAAATCTGTGTAAGCTTGACCAAAATTCATAAAGAGTTCTGTATCATCATTTGGCCTATATCTGACATCACCAAAAACTGTATTTAAATAAGATTTAGATTCATCCCTCCAGCCCTCATCATAATTGAAATTTGCGCCAAAATATATTCCAACATTATCAAATTGTTTTCCGTATTCAAGAATTTCATTATTTCTTCCATAGGTTCCGGCGGATGCAGTAGCACTTGCCCCTTGGAAATTAAAACCATTTTTCATTTCCATTGTAATGGCCCCACCTAAAGCATTTTGTCCAAAAATAGGGTCACCGCCAGTAAAAATCTGCATGCTATGAGTTGCAAAATCTGGAACTAAATCCCATTGAACTACCTCACCAAATGATTCATTGATCCTCATACCATTTTGATAAACTGCAATAGACTGGGCTGTACCTAAAAGTGGCCCCCCTACATACCCTCTAAAATTAATATCGTTTTGCATTGGAGAACTATTTAAATTGAAGAGAGATATACCTGTAGTTTCTCTATTTAAAGTCTCTGTTATAGAAAAGTTTTTCTTTTTATCTATTTTGTCTCTACTAAGAGTTTGAATTTTTCCTGGAACTCTATCAATACTTAAACCTGAACCCTGAACTGGGGTTACGGATATAATATTAACATCAGGTGCTACATAAACATTGTCTTGTGAAAACGCTAACACTGGAATCAAAAAAAAAGAAATAAAAAATGTTTTTTTCATTTGGATCTTATAAATTAAAAATCTGAAGTTATATATTATTTTGTAAAAAAACCTTGTCAATTAATCCCTGCATAATAATTTATTTAATATGATTTCAATTTTTAAAAAGTTAAAAGATGAAAAACCTTCATTTGATGAGTTATCAAATTTAGATAAAGCTGGATTAGTTTCATCACTCATGATCGAATGCGCTAATAGTGATGATTCATTCGACCAGAAAGAGCTCAATCTAATAAAAAATATATTAGTTCAAAAACTTCATTTAACCAGCCAAGAAGCGGAAAGCTGTTTCAATGAATCCTTAAAATCTTCTTCAGAGAGTGTCGAATTATATTCATTAACAAAAGATATCAGGGAAAACTTTTCAAAAAACGAAATCCTTATAATCTTCGAATACTTGTGGCAAATAATATTAGTAGATAATAAGATTGATGATTTTGAAGATTCCATCATGTCAAAGTTAACGGGACTATTCCATCTTACTGGAAAAGAAAAAGCAGAAGCAAAAAGAAATGCTATATCTTACTTAAAAAATATCTGATTGCTTAACTTTTAGTTCCTTTCTTTTAGCTTCAAATTTTTTTCTATTTTTAATGGACTTCTTATTCACTCTTTCTCTCCAAATCTTAAAACTTCTGGCCTTTAATGTTCCTCTCATTAATTTGATTACATCGGCTTCCTTTTGACCTGTTTTTTCATAAATCTCCTCAAAGGTTATCCTATCTGCCCAAGCCGCCCAAATTATCCAATCTGGATCTGAGATTTCTGGCTCTTTATTTTTTACACGTGTTTCTGGTCTATTAGACTTTTTCACTATCCTAGAATAACTCCGCTTCAATTATGTCTAATTTTGGTTCAAAATCTTTTCCAAATGCAACAAAGCCTATACTTTTTATCTCAGAAGAACCAAACTTTGAAGGTTGATAAAAATTTGATTTTTTAAAGTCATCGAATAAAATCTCAAATACCTGCCAATCCTCTGAAACACTAAATTCTCCTGAATAATATTGCCATGGCATTAAAAGAAATGTTGTCCTAATATGAATGTAATATTCACTCGGGTATCCTCTGGCTTTAACTCTAATCCCTCTGAAACTTTGATTTGTAAAATCAAAGTCTGAGCGAAATTGAATAAATCCTCCGTTATTTTTTGTACTTACAACTCCAGTTAATCTTATGAAATCTTTTTCAGCATCTTTAATTAACTCAAATTTTCCTGTAGATAAACCACCCATAACCTCGTCTGAAATAAAATCCCATTTTTGTGAAAAATTTTCTAAATTATTTTTCTGCAGTATGTCCATTGCATTTATTTTATTAACAAATATAAAAATAATTATAATTACTAAACGAAAACTCATGATTTAATAATATCATGAGTTTAAATGAAAATCTAATTTATGGTTTTAAACTTTTTAAAAAAAAATTTATAGCTAATAATTAAATTTGAGAGGATTAATGATAAGTAAAGAAATAGAGAATTTAGTAAATACTACTCAGAAAAAATGGGCTAATAAAATTCTTGAAATAGGAAAAGAATTTAAAAAAGGAGTAAATTTAGATAATTTAGTTTTTGATCTTTTACACAATATCTATGCATTTGATCACTGCAAAGTTTTATTTAAACCAACGCTGGCCAAATATGATCAATTTAGATCAACAAAAGAGGAATTCATATCATATTTTCTTGGCCAAAATAAAGTATGTAAGGAAGATAAAGGTTTTGCAATAAAAAATTGGAAATCAATAAATTTTGAAAATTATAAAATTATTGAATTTAACAATTATCTAATCTCAATGGGAAATTATCATTTTATAGATGATAAAAATAAATCTCTTAAAGTTGAATATACATTTGGTTTTATTAAAATTAAGAATAACGAGTTAAGAATTAATTTGCATCACTCTTCATTGCCTTATGATGGTTAAAATATGAATAAAAGCCTTTTAACAAATCTAAGCACACTTCTAATTACAATTTATGGGACTGTATCTCCAGTATACACGGCAGAGATCTTTATGGCTGGACTTTTTGGTTTATCAGGTGGTTTGACCAATTGGCTCGCGATACATATGCTTTTTGAAAAAGTTCCGTTTCTTTTTGGTTCTGGAGTAATTCAATTAAGATTTAAAGAATTAAAAGAAGGTATTAAAAATTTAATTATGCATGAATTTTTTTCATCAAAATCTTTAGAGAAATTCTCTAGTGAAAAAAATATCTCTACCAACGATATTTTAGAAAAAATTAACTACGATGAGATTTACATTAAAATTGTAGAAGCGATAAAAGAATCCCCCTTAGGCTCAATGCTTGAGATGATAGGAGGTGAAAAAGCTCTAGAACCGCTTAAAGAACCTTTTAAAAAAAAAATAAAAGAAACAATTGATGATCTAATTGACCAAACATTTAAAGATAACGAAAACTTGTCCGAGAGTTTTAAAGATAATATTGAATTATTAATTGACTCTAGATTAAATGAACTAAGCCCAGAACAAGTTAAGACAATTATTAAAGATATAATTCATAAACATCTTGGTTGGTTAGTTGTATGGGGGGGAATCTTTGGTTTTTTGATAGGGCTTATATTAGGTTTTCTTGGGGGTGTAGGTTGAAAAAAATTTTTAACTTTTCACACACTTATTCTAAATTGCCACCATTCTTTTATCAAAAAATTAAACCTCAACCTGTCAAAAACCCAAAATTAATTGAATTTAATTTAGAATTATCAAAGTTTCTAAACATCAATTCTAATGATATCGACAAAAAAGTTGGAGGACTAATTTTTTCGGGTAATCATTTACCTGATGGTGCGCAACCAATAGCAATGGCTTATGCAGGGCATCAATTTGGGAATTTTGTTCCTCAACTAGGAGATGGAAGAGCAATTTTAATTGGTGAACTAATTGCTAGCAATGGTAAAAGATTTGATATTCAATTAAAAGGATCAGGTAAAACAGCTTTTTCAAGACAAGGAGATGGTAGATCGCCGCTTGGTCCTGTAATTAGGGAATATATAGTTAGTGAGGCACTGCATTATCTAGGTTTAAGAAGTACTCGTTCTTTAGCTATTGTAAGTACTGGAGAGACTGTTCTTAGAGAAACACCAACAAAAGGAGGAATTTTAACCCGAGTTGCTTCTAGTCACATACGAATTGGAACATTTGAGTTTTTCTTTTTCCAAAAAGATTTTAAGTCACTAAAAAAACTTGCAGATTATACAATCAATCGACATTTTCCAGAGTTTAAGAAAAATAATCCATATGAGTTTCTTCTAGAAAAAGTTATAAAATTACAAGCCTCCTTGGTAGCTAAGTGGATGAGTATTGGTTTTATTCATGGTGTCATGAATACAGATAATACATCAATTTGTGGAGAAACCATAGATTACGGTCCGTGTGCCTTTATGGATCAATACGATCCCAATAAGGTATTTAGCTATATTGATTATGCAGGAAGATATTCTTATGTAAATCAGGGTAAAATAATTCTTTGGAATTTATCTAAGTTTGCTGAATGTATTATTCCATTACTTGGAGAAAACTTTGAAACCTCTAAAAGTAAGGCGATAAATTGTTTGAAAAAATTTCCAAGATATTTTGAAGAAAACTGGTTAGATGAAATGAGAAAAAAAATTGGATTAGAAAAAAAATTTAAAGAAGATTTTAACTTAATTAACGATCTTTTTAAAATAATGAAAAACGAAAATTTTGATTTTACATTAACTTTTAGAAACCTCTCAAAGATTTTACTAGAAGAAAAGTCTACTTTTTTCGAGAAAAATATTAACAATGTAAAAGAAATTAATAATTGGTTCACTCGTTGGAATAAAAGATTACAAAAAGAAAATAATCAAAAATCTGATATTGCAAAAAAAATGATGAAAATAAATCCAATTTATATCCCTAGAAATCACATTATTGAATCTTCAATTAAATCCGCGCTAGATAATGATTTCTCAGAAATGAGAGAACTGTTAAAACTCATTAAAAATCCTTTTACAGAGAAAACAAAAAATAAAAAATTTTCTATACCACCAAAACCAAACGAAGTTGTTTCAAATACATTCTGTGGAACTTAAATAACTGAAAAACCTAATTTTTTACTTTCATCTAGAATCTGATGTTCAGCTTCAAGCCACAGAGGAATTGCTTTGTCTAATACAATATGACCTTTTTTGGTCAATCTCATAATTTTTTTTCTGGAATCCTCTGATTTGATTTGCTCTATTAATTCCTCTTTAAGAAGTATATTAAGGCCTCTTGTAAGAGTAGTTCTATCCATTAATAACTCATTAGCTAAAGAAATTAGAGTTCTATTTTCACTAGTTGCTATGAGTGTTAAAATTGTAAATTGTGTGATTCTTATTCCCGAAGGTTTTAATTTTTTATCATAAAACTGAGTTACTACTCTTGATGCTTTTCGCATCTTGAAACACTTACAACTTAAAAGTTGTCTATATCTAAATGATCTTGTTTCTTCCATTGAAAATTATAAAATTAATATTTATTAGCCAAAATGTTCACTTTCTTTTTATTAATGGGAATCCAAATCTTTTCTGACATCTTCATGATCTCCTGTAACGATATGATGCTTACTTTTTATAATATATTTCTCAAGAAATGGGATAAAAATAAGAGGTATTATTCCACCAACTACTATTCCTAAAATCATACTTCTGATATGTGGATCAATGTAACTCGCTATTAAATCTGCAATAATGTGCGATAAAGCAGCACCAAAGATACCCGCTATATATCCGTTAGATACTAACTTGAGAAACCTATTAATACTAAAACCAGTGTAGTATCCTAACAACATTATGCTTACATGAACAAATCCAAAAATAAATCCTCTTAAATTTCCGTTTGTCTCTCTAAATAAATCCTCCAATAAATGCTCCATTACCCTCTTAGTTTACACAAATATTACAAAAAAACATTTTTTTATTACCTCAATGATAATAAAATGAGAGACTTATGATCATGAATAATTATTTCACAAAAATTAAAATTGACTCCTTTTAAAAAATACATTTTAATTTTCTAATGAACTTCATTTTTTCCGTTGCTTTACTTTTTATTTTACCTCTGACTGCTCTCGCCAACGAAAAAATTTTGGTATGTAAATTAAATTATGGAATTTCTGGTGAAAACGACGAAACCGATATTGAGTTCAGAAACTTAAGCATCATTGATCAACACCAGGTTTTTTATTTAGATATTAAAAACCAATGGCTTTCTGTTGAAAGTCAAGCGGATTTTATTGAAGGAGGAGGTAAAAATAGTAAATCGAATTTTCTAAAAACAGACTCAACTATTTTTTCAATGTCCTATTTAGAAAATAACGGTACTTTGATCAGAAAAAATATAATTGAACTAAATCGATACACCGGTTTTGTTAAACATGAATTTAGGACGAGTGTAGAAACTATTTATAGAACAGGAACTTGTACATTATCAAAAAATAAAAAACTCTTTTAAATATAATTTTTTAAGAGCAATAAATCAGATCCCAGAGAATTTTAATAATAAATTTATTGAGTAAATTATTATTTGTATTTATTTAAATTTTTGAAAGCTTATAAATTGAAAAACGAATTATAATCAATACACTCTCAATATGATTGATAAAAATATCATTGGAAAAATTCTTAATGGTCAGGTTCAATTCAACCAATTTGATAAGAATTATGCTAATTTAGCTAAAAACCGTCAAAATAGCTTAACAAAACCCAAAGGGAGTTTGGGTAAATTGGAAAAATATGCAATATGGATGGCAGGCTGGCAAAAAAAAGAAAGGCCAACAATGAATAATTTTCAGTGTCTTGTTTTTGTTGGAAACCATGGAATAGCAAAAAGAAATGTATCAGCTTATCCATCTGAAGTAACAGAACAAATGGTAAAAAATTTTAAGAATGGTGGAGCTGCAGTAAATCAATTATGTGATTTATCAAATATTGCACTATCAGTTATTCCAATAAACCTTGATAAACCTACAAAAGATTTTTCAGAGGAAAGAGCAATGAAACTCAGTGAAACATTATCTGCAATGCAATTAGGATATAATTCAGTTCCAAAAAAATGTGACTTATTAATACTCGGGGAAATGGGAATATCAAATACCACATCAGCAACAGCTATTTCTTGTGCTCTTTTTAACACTCCTGTGAAAAAATGGACAGGGTTAGGAACTGGTATATCAGCAAAAACTCTTAAAAATAAAATTTCTATTATTAAAAAAGGATTAAAATTACACGGAAAAAAATTTGATAGTGTAATTGAAATTTTGTCCTGTTATGGTGGAAGAGAGATGGCCGCAATTGCAGGATCAGTAATTGCTGCAAGGGTAAGAGGAATACCAATATTATTAGATGGTTTTGTATCAACTGCTTCTGCAGCTACTCTAACTATTTTTGACAAGAACTTTTTAGAACATTGTCTAATTTCTCATTTATCATCAGAACCAGGTCATAAAGGTATTATTTTAAAGTTAAAAAAAGAACCTATACTAGATTTGAACATGAAACTTGGAGAAGCAAGTGGTGGTGCTGTTGCTGCTTTAATAATTAGAGCTGCTCTAGTAACACATAATAAAATGGCAACATTTACTGAAGCTGCTGTTAGCAAAAAAATTTAATTATGCGAGTGCTTATTAAAAATAAATATGTGAGAGATTTTTTTGCAGCAGTGATGTTTTTTACACGAATACCAATTAAATGGTCTTTTTTTTCAGATAAAGCACCAGACTTAACAAAGGCTGCTTGGGCTTTTCCTCTTGTAGGATTTCTAATAGGGGGACTTTCAGGATTACTTGGTGATCTATTAATTTTCTTGGGGTTGTCAATTTTTTTATCTTGTATAATTGCAATTACCTTGAGTATTATTTTATCTGGTGCATTTCATGAAGATGGATTAGCTGACACTGCAGATGGTTTAGGGGCAGGAGGATCTCCCGGAAGAATTAATAAAATTATTCATGATAGTCGTCTAGGAACATATGGAGTCGTTGCATTAATTTTAGGATTACTAACTAGACTTGGACTGTTATTAAGTCTGGTTGAATACGGATACTCGTTAGTATCTATACTATCAGTTGGATTTGCTTCTGGTAAATTAGCAATCATTTTTTCGAGAAATTTTTTTAATAATTCCAGATTTGCTAAAATGGGAAGTATTGTTGGAATAATTTCACATAAAAATTTATTTTTAGCTACTATGATTTGGGCTTTCCCCACATCAGTTATTTTCCCTTTTTATGGAATATTCCTTGGTGGGATACTAATGGCATTTATAGTTTCTATAATAGGATTAAAGTCTAAAAAGGCACTAGGAGGAATAACTGGGGATATCTTAGGAGCAATTGCATTTTTAACTGAGTTAGTATTTTTATTTGGAATTGTAATTGTCAAGGTTACTGTAAATTGATTAAGTCAACAAAATTATATTTAATTCGACATGCGCCTGTAAAACAGATTAAGGGTTTTTTTCCCAAGCATAACCCTGATGCAATTATAAAAAACAACCAACTTAAAATGTTAGCGACTTTAATTCCAAATAATTGCGAATGGTATGTTAGTCCTTTAAAAAGAGCAATTCAGACTGCAGAAGCTTTATCAAAGTATGTTAATTACTCTAAAATGGTATGCGAAAATAAATTAATTGAACAAAATTTTGGTGATTGGTCAGGAAAAAAAATTTCTGAGGTTTGGAAAGTTTTAAAAAAAAGTAAAACAAAACACAATTTTTCATTTATCTCACCTGATGTTTCTCCTCCTAATGGAGAAAGCTTTAAAGAGCAATCCAAGAGAGTTGGAATTTGGCTAAAAAATTTAAATTTACTGGAAGGTAAAAGTATAGTGATTATTTCACACGCAGGTACTATAAGGTCAATATTATTACATGCTTTAAAAATCAAGCATGATTATGCAGTTGGAATAGAGATACTTCATCAAAGCCTCAATATTTTAGAGATGATTACTAATGAAGATAATAAATACAAAGGTGGTAGATTTCGCTTGATAGCTTTAAATAAAGAAGTCGTTAAAGATTTTTAGGATCTATTTATGTCATCTTTTTAGGGGTAAAAGTTAGGGGTAAAATTACAAAATTAAGGCTCTAAGGATTAGGGAATCCGTGGCTTTCAGATAGTGGCGGAGAGAGAGGGATTCGAACCCTCGAAACAGTTTCCTGTTTACACGCTTTCCAAGCGTGCGCCTTCAGCCACTCGGCCACCTCTCCATTTAATCGCTTGTGGTTTTCAAAACATTTATGAATGCCGATTGAGGAATCTCAACTTTTCCAAACTGTCTCATTCTTTTTTTTCCTTTTTTTTGCTTATCCAAAAGTTTGTTTTTTCGTGTTACATCTCCACCGTATAATTTTGCTGTAACATCTTTTCTATAACTGTTAATTGTTTCTCTGGCTATAATTTTTCCTCCAATTGCCGCTTGTAATGGTATTTTAAATTGTTGCCTCGGGATCAATTTACTTAATTTTTCACAATATACCTTGCCTCTTGATACTGACTTAGATCTATGACAAATAAAGGAAAGAGCATCAACTGGTTCTGAATTAACAAGAATCTGAACTCTAACAAGATCACTTTCACTATATTCTTTAAATTCATAATCAAAACTTGCGTATCCACTCGTTACTGATTTAAGTCTATCATAAAAATCAAATACAACCTCAGCTAGTGGAAGGTAATATTCTATCATTGCCCTTTTTCCAACATAACTCAGATTTTTCTGTATTCCTCTTCTTTCTGTACATAGTTGAATAACAGAACCCAGATACTCGTCTGGTAGCATTATGGTAGATTTAATTACAGGTTCTGAGATCTTCTTAATTTTCATTATATCTGGCAGTTCTGATGGATTGTGTATATCTAAAATTTGTCCATCAGTTAATTCAATTTTATATACAACTGAAGGTGATGTGGTAATAAGATTTAAGTCAAACTCTCTACTAAGTCTCTCCTGAATTATTTCCAAATGTAATAATCCTAAAAAACCACATCTAAAACCTAGTCCAAGTGCGGCAGAAGTTTCTGGCTCTGACGAAAAGCTTGCATCATTTAATCCCAACTTTAAGAGACTGTCTCTCAATAAATCATAATCATCAGCATCAACAGGATATAATCCACAAAATACAACTGGTCTACTTGGTTTAAAACCAGCTAAGGGTTTAGCTGTTGGTTTAAGTGCATCTGTAATTGTATCTCCTACTTTGCAGTCACTTACATGTTTTATTCCTGCAGTAATGAATCCAATTTCACCTCTTTGCAAAATATTTGTATACTTTATTTTTGGTGTAAAAAATCCACATCTCTCAACCACATATGATGCATTCGTTCCTAACATCTTTAACTTCATACCTTTTTCAAGCTTGCCCGACTGGATTCTAACCAAAATTATTACTCCTAAATAAGGGTCATACCAACTATCAATTAACATAGCGACCAAATTTGAGTCTCTTTGAACGTTTGGGCATGGAAGCCTTTCAACTATAGCTTCTAAAAGATCGTCTACTCCATCTCCATTTTTTGCAGAAACAAGTACTGCCCTTGATGCATCAATTCCAATAACTTCTTCTATTTGTTTTTTTATTCTTTCAGGCTCAGAAGAAGAAAGATCTGTTTTATTAAGTACTGGAATTATCTCATGATTATGTTCAATGGCTTGATATACATTTGCTAGTGTTTGAGCTTCAACTCCTTGAGATGAGTCAACAACAAGAAGAGAACCTTCACAAGAAGCGAGCGATCTACTCACTTCGTAGGAAAAGTCAACATGACCAGGGGTATCCATTAAATTAAAATTATACTTTTGTTTATTCTTAGATTCATATTCCAAATAAACTGTCTGTGCTTTTATTGTAATTCCTCTCTCTCTTTCAATATCCATAGAGTCAAGAACCTGATCTTTCATTTCTCTTTCAGACAAACCTCCACATTTTTGTATTATCCTGTCTGCAAGTGTTGATTTACCATGATCTATATGTGCAATAATAGAAAAATTTCTAATCCTATCTATTAACATTATCTTAGTTTTGCTTTAAATTTAGATTTTGCCTCATTTACAATCTCTACTGACAACCTATTAATTTCTTCCTCAGTTAGAGTTTTTTTATCAGATTGAATCACGACTTCCAATGCTAAAGCTCTAAAATCTTTATTCTCATAATTATCAAAAATCCTTACTTCTGATATAATTTCTTTATCAATATTCCTAATATGATTGACAAGATCTATAGAATTTAACTTTTTATCCACTTCGAAAGAGAAGTCTCTGATTGAAGATTGAAAAATAGACTTGGAAAGTTTTTCTTTTGTGAGCCAACTATTATTCAAGAATTGAAAAATTTCTTGAATGTAAAACTCAAGTAAAATTGAAGTATTTTTAATTTTAAAACTCTTTGAAATACTCGGATGGATTTCCCCAAAATTTGCTATTTTTACACCATCAAAAATGACAGATCCATTCTTCCCAGGGTGATAATATTGTTTTTTATCAGATTCAATTCTAATTTTGTTTAATGGAATTTCTAATAACTTAAGTATACTGATTAAATCAGATTTAATATCAAAAATATCAAAGTCTCTATTCTCAGAGGTCCAATTTTTTTCCTCTGCCTTGCCAGATCTAATTACAGTTAAATGTTCAGTCTGATTGCCTGGTTTTAAACCAGTAAAAATTGGACCCATTTCAAATATAGAAATATTTTGAATATTCTTTTTATTATTTTTGCTTATTATATTCAACAACCCCCCAACCAAATTTGTCCTTAAACAAGATAATTCTGAACTTATTGGATTTTCAATTTCAAAAATATTGTTATTTGAATTTAAACGTTCTTCCCACCTTTTATTTGAAAATGACCAAGAAATAATCTCCATAATATTCCTACTTACCAATAACTCTTTGATATTTCTTTTTAATTTTTGAGACGGTGAGGTGATTTCAGTCTCTGGCGTAATATTAAATTTAAATTCTTTATTTGGAATTTTTTCATAACCCACAAGTCGGCCCACCTCCTCAACTAAATCTTCTTTAATTCTGATATCTGGTCTCCATGTAGGTGGTTTTACAATAAAGTTTTCTTTTAAACTCTTTATTTCACAACCTATTCTTTTTAATTTTTCTTCAATAAAATTTTCACTAATCGAATGTCCAAGAATTTTGTTAAAAAAAGATTTTTCTATATTTATTTCAATAGTTGACTTAAGAGGACTCGAGTCACTAACTATTGAACCTACTTCTCCTCCACATATGCCAATAATCATTTCTGTAGCCATTCCAATTCCGTCAGCTATTGAGTTAGGATCAATACCTCTTTCAAATCTATATCTTGCATCACTAATAATATTTAACTTCCTTCCTGTAGAGGCAATTTTCTCTGGAAGAAAATAAGCGGATTCAATTAAAATATTTTTTGTATTCTCATCACATCCAGAATTTTTACCTCCCATCACACCAGCTAAACTAATAATTTTTTTTTCATCGCAAATCACTATCATGTTTTCTTCTAAACTATAACTTTTCTCATCTAGACCAAAAAAACTTTCACCTTTCTTTGAATATCTAATACTTATATCACCCTCAATTTTATCTAAATCAAAGACATGAAGAGGTCTACAAAAGTCAACTGTTAGATAATTAGTAACATCAACTAATGATGAGATAACCTTTAATTTGGATCCGTTAAATCTTTTTACAATCTCCTTGGGTGATTTGACATTTCTTACATTATTGATTTGTCTAAAGGATATTTGTGGGCATGAATCATTTTTAAGTTTATTATAAACTCTAATTTTACTTTCAAATTTTTCAGGAAAAGTTTTTATTTTTTTTGTTTTTAGAGTTCCAAAACCAGAAGCATTCAAATCCCTTGCAATTCCATAAACTCCTGCACAATCAACGCGATTTGGAGTTATTGCAATTTCAATTTCAATCATCTCATCATCTATATAATTTGAAAAACTATCACCAACGATTGAAGTATCATCCAATTCAATTATCCCATCTGATTCATCTGATAAACCAAGCTCTTCTTTTGAGCAAAGCATTCCGTTAGATTCCACTCCTCTAATTGTACTTTTACTAATTACAAACTCTTCCTTACATTCTGGTTTAATAATGCAACCTATATTTGCAAGAACTGTCTTCATATTTTTTTTCACATTTAAGGCACCACAGACGATTTTTATAATTTCTTTACCATTATCTACATCACAAATATTTAATTTACTTGCATTGGGGTGAGGATTTATCTCGACAATTTCAGAAACTGTAAATCCATCCAAGTTTTTTTTTGGATTTTTCAATTCTTCTACTTCAAGTCCAATACTTGTTAATTTTTCACATAAATCTTCAACTGTAGACTCAAATTCTAAATACTCTTTTAACCAAGCTAATGTAAACCTCATTTTATCGCCAACTCAAATCCGACTTTTCAAAGAAACTAAATCCATAATGTTCAAGCCATTTCAAATCATTATCAAAAAAATCTCTAAGATCTGGCATACCGTATTTAAGCATTGCAAGTCGCTCTATTCCCATACCAAAAGCAAAGCCAGTAGCATTTGTTTTTATATTAGACATTTTAAAAACCTCTGGATGAACCATTCCACATCCTAATATCTCCATCCACTGGTTTCCCTCGCCAAAAGTTATTTTTCCTGACACTTTTTTATAATTGATATCTACTTCGGCAGAAGGTTCAGTAAATGGAAAATATGAAGGTCTAAACCTTAACTTCAAATTATCCTTTTTAAAAAAAATTTTACAAAAAGATTCTAAAAACCATTTTAAATTTGAAAAAGTAATTCCTTCATCAACAACTAATCCCTCTACCTGATGAAACATCGGGGTATGTGTAATATCGGAATCACACCTATATGTTCTTCCTGGTGCAAAAATCCTTAATGGAAGTTTTTTTTTTTTTAAAGAGCGAATTTGAACCGGAGATGTGTGAGTTCTTAGTACGTACTTATCTTCAATACTGTCTAAATAAAATGTATCATGCATCTGTCTAGCTGGATGATCCTTTGGAATATTCAGTGCTGTAAAATTATGGAAGTCGTCTTCAATATCTGGACCTTCTTCATAGACCAAACCCATATTCCCAAGTATTGAAGTGATTTCATTCATCGTATGACTTATTGGATGAATCTTGGAATTTATAAAGTTTTTTTCTCGTGCTGGTAGAGAAGGATCTACAAAATCTTCTTCTAACTTTTTATTTATCTCATAATTTTCTATTTCATCCTTCTTGATCGATAGTTTAGAAAAAAAATCATTTTTAAAATCATTTAATTTAACTCCAACAACTTTTTTCTGTTCGGTTGAAAGAGTAGATAAAGACTTCAATTCTTTAGTAAACAAACCGTTTTTACCAAAATATTTTACTCTTACTTTTTCTAAATTTTCGCTTGAACTAGATGCCTGAACTTCATTCAAAGCTGATTGAATAAGTTTATCATAATCCATATTACTGTAGTTTTTTACGCAGCTTTTACTTTTGCTACTATCTCTTTAAAAGATTCTGGCTCAAGTGCAGCAAGATCTGCCAAAACTTTTCTATTAAAATTCAAGTTAACTTTCTTTAAACCATTCATAAACGTAGAATATTTTATTCCGTGAAGTCTGCATCCAGCATTGATTCTTTGAATCCAGAGTCTTCTAAACTCTCTTTTTTTAACCTTTCTATCACGATAGGCATACTGACCAGCCTTTTCTACAGCTTGGTTTGCAACTTTAAATGTATTTTTTCTTCTACCAAAATAACCTTTGGCTCTTTTTAAAATTTTTTTGTGCCTTGACCTTGTTATACTTCCGGCTTTAACCCTTGACATCTTTAAATTACCTTAATTTAGCGTTAATATACTTTTTTACAATCCTTGAATCTTGTTTTGACATTACTGTTGGGCCTCTTGAGGATCTCTTCATAGTCTTCGTTCTTTTGGAAAGATTATGTCTCTTTCCACTGGCAAACATTAAAACCTTTCCTGTTGCAGTAACTTTAAATCTTTTTTTTGTACCACTCTTTGTTTTAATCTTTGGCATAATAAACTCATTTATATCCTTTTTTTTTTTCAAAGCAAGGCAGTTTTAAATTAAGCTATCTGGGGGCAACCACCATTATCATATGCTTGCCTTCTAGTGTTGGGACTTGTTCAATTTTAGCCAAAGGTTCTATTTGACTTTCTAGCTTTTTCAATACATCCATGCCTCTTTGGTGATAAGCCATTTCCCTTCCCTTAAACCTGAGTGTTATTTTTACTTTATCTCCTCCATTCAAGAAACGTTGAATAGACTTTAGCTTAACGTCATAATCATGATCTTCAATTCCTGGTCTAAGTTTAACCTCTTTAACTTCAAAGGTCTTTTGCTTTTTTTTTGCTTCAGCCTGTTTTTTTTGAATTTGGTATTTATATTTACCATAATCAATAATTTTACAAACTGGTGGTGAGGCATTTGGAGATACCTCGACTAAATCTAACCCTTGATCAAATGCTAGTTTAACCGCATCTTCGGTGTTGTATACACCTAACATATCTCCTTTTTCTGAAATTACCCTTACAGATCTAGCTTTAATTCTTTCATTAACAACAGGGCCCTGCCGTTTAGGCGAATGAATTCTACCTTTATTCATACTGAACTGGTTGCATATTAAAAAAAAATACCTTTCAACTTGTTAAATTTCTTTATCTTTACTAAAAATATTCATAATTTAAGAAATTCTGCAAGAAATTTTTATTTTTTTTATAAACTCCTCAAATCCTAGTATCTCCTGATTTGTGCTACCTAGTGTTCTTAGAACAACTTTTTTATTGGAAACTTCTCTTTCTCCTATTACAGCAATAAAGTTGATTTTTTGGTTTGATAGCTCTCTTATTTTATAATTTAATTTCTCGTTCCTTAGATCTTTAGTAAGTCTTATACCATTATTCTCAAGTTCTTTAGCAAGCTCATTGGCATAACTATTACAGCTCGAATTAATAGTTGCCAAAGCAACTTGAATAGGACTTAACCATGGAGGAAACCTTCCTGAGTAGTGTTCAATTAATATTCCAATAAATCTCTCAAAAGACCCAAGAATGGCTCTATGAAGCATAACAGGTCTGTATTTCATTCCATCCTCTCCAATGTAAGAAGCATCCAATCTTTCAGGTAAAACAAAATCTACTTGAAATGTGCCACACTGCCAATCTCTTCCAATTGCGTCTCTTAGCACAAACTCCAGTTTTGGACCGTAAAATGCTCCCTCTCCTGGATTGAGCTCATAGCTATAACCAGCTTTTTCAACAGCTTCTATTAAAGATTTTTCAGCCTGATCCCAAACTTCATCACTACCTGCTCTATTTTTTGGTCTATCAGAAAACTTAATAGTAATTTCCTCAAATCCAAAGTCGGAGTAAACTTCCATTAATAATTTACAGAAATTCAATGTTTCTGAAATTATTTGCTCTTTAGTACAAAAAATGTGAGCATCATCTTGTATAAAAGATCTTAACCTCATTAGGCCATGCAGTGCTCCAGAGGGCTCATTCCTGTGACAACAACCAAATTCAGCCATGCGAATTGGTAGTTGTTTATAACTTTTAATTCCTTGTCTAAAAATTTGAACGTGGCAAGGGCAATTCATAGGTTTGATTGCAAGAATTTTCTGCTCTGACTCAGAAATAAACATTTGATCTCTAAACTTATCCCAATGACCTGAATCTTTCCATAATGAGCTATCAACTAGCTGAGGTGTATTCACTTCTTCATACCCAGCTTTATCTAATTTTTTTCTAATGTATTCCATTATTTTTTTGTATATAGTCCAACCTTTTTGATGCCAAAAAACTGATCCAGCCGCTTGTTCTTGTAGATGAAATAAATCTAACTCTTTACCAAGTTTTCTATGATCTCTTTTTTCGGCCTCTTCTAGCTGGGTAAGATATTTTTTTAAATCCTTATCATTTGTCCAGGCAGTTCCATAAATTCGTTGTAGCATTTCATTTTTTGAATCACCTTTCCAGTAAGCACCCGAGAGTTTGGTTAATTTAAAAGGACCAATCATATTTAAATTTGGAAGATGAGGGCCTCTGCAAAGATCAAAAAAATTTGATTCAGTTTGTTTATATATTTGAAAATCTTTTGATTGTTCAGATTCCTCAATTATTTTAACTTTGTAGATTTCATCCTTTAAACTGAAAAGTCTCTTAGCATCATCTTTGCTTTTAAGAGTCTTTTCAATTTTACTTCCTCTTTGAATTATTTTAACCATTTCACTTTCAATTTTCGGAAAGTCGTCAGTTGATATCGGTTTTTCGAATAAAATATCATAATAAAATCCATCCTTTATTGTAGGTCCAATGGCTAACTTAGCTCCTGGATATAAATTTTTTATGGCATTAGCTAAAACTTGAGCTGTCAAGGTATGTCTCATAATTTCAAGACCCTCACTAGAATCTTTAGTTATGATTTTAATCTCTGAATCTTCATTTATTGAATCACTAAGGTCTCTCTGAACACCGTTTATCTGCATTGCCACTGCTTTTTTAAGTAATGACTTTGAAATACTTTCAGCAACTATGAATCCGTTTACACCTTTATCAAATTTTTTTGTTTTTCCATCTGGAAATAATATCTTGGGCATTATTCTAATTAAATCAAATGATGTTTTATGTCAATCTTCATTAGAAACCTAATTTTGTTTTTAATTTCAAAAATATTTCGTTTAGTAATTTTGCTTTATCATTTTTATATATCAGGATTGAAACATTTTTTCCAATTGGTTTGCAAAGGTCTGGGTTAGAAAATTTGGTAAACAAAACTAATACATCATTTCCTCCTTTTGCAATTAAATGCATAGGGCCTGTATCATTTCCAATTGATAAAAATGAATTCTTACTCAATTTTCCTAAATCAAAAAGGTCAGTTTTATCACACAAGTTTTTCACGCTAGGAAAATTTATTTCAATATCTTTACATATTTTCATATCATCCTTAGATCCTATAATCAAAACTTCAAATCCGGATTTAATTAAAAGGTTTATAACCTTGAGATAAATTTCTTGAGGTATTCTCTTATTTTTTCGTTTCCTTGAACCTCCAGGTACAATCATTACATACTTTTTTTTTGGTATTTTAAATTTAGATTCAAACAACCATTTGAAATTTTTAAATTTGTACTTTATTTGACTTAGTTTGATTTGATCTTTTTGTCTATCCAAAGTATGCATAAGATTTCTATTTTTATGGATATGAATAATTTTAGCAAACTTCCCTATACCATTTGTTATTGCTTTAGTATTTAAAAAGAGTTTTAGATAGTTGGCAGTTCTATTAGATGTCTGTAAATCATAAACAAAGTCAAAATCCGAACAGTTTATCTTTTCTCTTATCTGACGAATATCAAGAAAATAGAAAATGTTCCTCTTTATAGTTACAATCTCGGAAAACCAATTAGATTTATTCAGGAACTTGTCGAATGGTTCTTCTGTTAACAGAACCATTCTACATTTGTGATGATTATATATAGAAGAAATAGCTCCAAGAGATAGAATCATGTCGCCTAAGCCGCCAAACTTAATGATTAAAATCTTTTTTTGTGGAAAGTAAGTCTTCATAAACTTTCAAAGTTTTTTTTAACATTTCTTTTAAACTAAATTTTTCCTCGACCCTTCTTCTAGCATTTAAGCCTATCAAATCCTTTTTTTCTTGTGAAAGTTTAAGAACCTCTATAATTTTTGTAGCAAGTATCTCTGGATTTGATGGTTCAACCAACCAACCAGTAATTTCATTTTCAATAATCTCTCTTGATCCTCCATGATTAGATGAAATAATTGGCTTTGTCATTGAGGATGCTTCTGCGCTAACCCTTCCAAACGCCTCGGGTTCTATAGAAGTAGAAAGAACAATATCTGCAATAGAATAAACTGCAGGCATATCATTTAAATTACCGCAAAAAATTACTCTATTCTCAAGTTTGAGTTTTTTGATTCTTTTTTTTAAGATTTTCGAAAATTTTATTTTTCCATCCTCACTACCTACAAATAAAATTATAAAATTTAGATTGGGGGACCTTTGGACTATTAGGTTTGCTGCTTCTAGAGCAATCAAATGTCCTTTCCATGAAGTTATTCTTGCAGGGAGTAATAAAACATGAGAATTCTCGGAAAGCTTTAACTTTGATAAAATATTTTCTTTTCTTTTTTCAGCTATAGAATTTAAATCAAAATAATTCGTATCAATACCTCTATCAATCTGTATTAAATTTGACTTAACTAAAGGATAGTAATGTCTAACGTGATCATTAATAAACTTAGATATTGTTATTACCTTGTCTCCTTGCGTCATAAAACTATTGTATTTTCTTTTTAAAAAAAAATTACTTCCAGAGTACGTTCCATGGTAAGTTGTTACAAGTGGTATTCTTAGGTGTTTAACAATTTTGTTAAAACAAAAAGCTGGCCA
Source organism: uncultured Alphaproteobacteria bacterium (assembly GCA_902563305.1). Classification (GTDB taxonomy): domain Bacteria; phylum Pseudomonadota; class Alphaproteobacteria; order Methylaequorales; family Methylaequoraceae; genus Methylaequor. Next base: position 184,830 of record CACEWP010000001.1, on the reverse strand, counting down.
TCTACTTCTAATGTGAATAATATCTGGCTTAATGTAGGTTAAAATATCTTTAAATTTTTTTTTCAAAAAGAAGTACTTCATTAACCCCTTTTTTTTCATATTTAATTCATAATGTTCGACACCTCTATACTTATATTTTTCGGCCATTTCGCCGCCAGACGAAAGTATGCATGACTCAAATCCAACATTAATTAATTCTTTCGCAACATCAAGTGTGCCCCGCTCAACTCCTCCGTTTATTTGATTAAGAGATGGTATTATTTGAAGTATTTTTGCCATTAACTTTTTTAAATATTTCTTCCAGACCTAATTTATAGTTTTCAAATTTAGGTGTCCAACCTAATATTTTTTTTATTTTCTTATTTGAAACCCTTTTATTGTCTTTATAAAAATCCTTAGTCATATCATTAATTTCTGTAGAATTGAGATTTATATATTTAAGATCACCTACTTCCAACAAATTAGCTGCAAATTCAGTCACTAATTGTGAGGAGCAGGGAAGATTATCTGTTATATTGAATATTTCACCTGGAGTAGGATTATTCATACTTAGTATTACTGCTGAGGCGATATCTTCAACGAAAATTCTTGAGAAAAACTGCTTTGGTTTGATAATAACATTTTTGTTTCCATTATATAATTTGTCAAGGGCTGACCTACCTGGACCATAAATCCCTGGAAGTCTAAAAATATGAACTGGAAAATTATATTTTTTGTGAAGTTTTAAAAAAAAATCTTCTATTTTTTTCCTGACTTTACCTCTTTTTGTTGTTGGTTTAGTGTTTGTTTTTTCGTCAACCCACTTGCCAAAATGATTTCCATATACACTAGTTGATGATAAATAACCAAACCACTTTAAATTTTGTATTGAAGATTGTTTCGCATCTTTTAATAAATTGTAAACTAAGTCCTCTTGTTTAATCGGAGGAATGGAATTAAGAATGTGAGTAGTATTCATTAAATAATCATTTTTTTTTTTTAAAAAATCTGAAAATGTAACTCTATTTATTTTTAAATTTTTATCAAATCGCTCTTCTTTAATTTCAGTATTATGAGTACAGATAATCTCAAAGCTACAATCCAACCTCGGTAAAATGTAATTCGATGAATATCCTGCTCCAAAAAAGATTAATTTCATTCTATAAAGTTAAAATTTGGTTTTTGACCCAATCGAAAGTTGGGTGATTCGTAAGCTCTTTATGCCAAACCATTTTTGTCTTTCTTCTTTCTAAATCCAATGGAAGTTCAATTATCTTGAAGTCATAGTTTTTAGCCATTCTTTGGGCAGTTTTTGATGGTAGTGTTAAAATTAAATCTGAGTTCCTAATTATCACCGGTGCAAGTGTAATTAAATCTATTCTAACTGAAATTTCTCTTTCAAGATTAAGTTGGCTTAATGCCCTATCTATAGGATGCGTAGGTGCATCCATAGGTGCTACTCTAAGATGTTTAGCTTCTAAATATTGATCAATTGATAATTTTGTTTCCTCTTTAAATGGGTGATTTTTTTTTAATATACATACATATTTTTCCGTAAAAAGATCGGAATACCCGAATCTACTCCCTACTGATTCAAAACGACCTACTGCAAAATCAATTTCATTATTATCCAATAATTTGAGTGCCTCATTACCTTGTTCAGATCTAATACATAGTGAAGATTCTGGTGAATTTTTCTCTATAAAGTTTACCAAATTAGGTAGAATAATTGGAGCAACATCATCAGACATGGATATTCTATACAACTTTTTTGTTGTTTTTGGATTAAAATCTATTGATGATAAAGATGACTCTAAATTATTAAGTGCACTTTGGATAGGAAGTGATAAGTCGTTAGCCCTAGGTGTTGGCCTCATACCTCTTGGACCTCTAATAAATAACTCATCCTTTACCAAATATCTAAGCCTGTTTAAGGCATTACTCATGGCCGGCTGAGTTATACCCATTTTCTTGCTTGCCCTCGTAACGTTTTTTTCTTCGAATAAAGTTTTAAAAACTACAAGAAGGTTAAGATCAAAATTTTTTATATTCATATTGTGAATTTTAAGTTTAAAGCTTTATTTTTATAATAAATCACTTAATATACTACTTTTATATTAAAATCAAATTTTATTGGGTCGTTTTGCTAGCTATATTCTTTTTTTGTTTTATTCAAGGATTTACAGAGTTCCTTCCTATAAGTTCGCAAGGTCATCTCATTTTATTTAATAATTATTATTCTATTAATTCTGCTGAAATTTCGATCGATCAGGCAACAATTTTAGCTCATTTTGGCTCTCTCTTTGCGGTAATAATTTATTATTATAAAACTCTCAAAGGTTTTCTTTTTTCAATTAAGCTTATTGATAGACCTGATATTGATAGAAATTCTTTTTTGATGGTTAACTTAATTATCTCTTCAGTTCCAATTTTTTTTATTGGATACGTTGTAGCAAAATTAATAAATTATAATGAAGAAAAAATTATAGTTATTATAGGAGTAACAAGCATATTATTTGGAATAATTCTATTTATAGTTGATAAATTTTGTTTGAGAATTAAAAATTTAAATTCTCTTACCTATTTTACGTCTTTTTTAATAGGTTTTTTTCAATGTTTTGCTTTAGTTCCTGGTGTTAGTAGATCAGGCTCCGTTATTACAGCCATGCGCTTTTTTGGATTTCAGAGGAAATTTTCAGTTAAATATTCAAACCTTCTAAGTATTCCAGTTATTATAGGAGCTACTGGCTATTTATTTACAAAAGCAGTTGCAGAAAGCTCTTTAGATTTAATAATTAGTTTTCCAAGCTTTGTAATTTTTTTTCTTAGCTTTATTTTCTCAATTTTTTTTATTTTTGTTTTTGTTTCTTGGGTTAGAAAATTTTCACTTTCAATTTTCGTAGTTTATCGACTTATATTTGGAAGTTGGATTTTACTATATTTAATTTAAATCTAAAGATAAGTCTCTGCTATTGTTTCTAATGAAGAGGGGTTATCAACAAATTCTCTTAAATTAGAATAGCCCTTTGCTGAAATATTATCGAACCTAAGCAAACGAACTTGATCCCTAGTTAAAGGAGGGTAGGGAAGAAATTCCATGAAAAAAGCCAACGTTCTTGCAGCAAAAAAAGGAATTGGAATATAAATTCTTTTTCTTTTCTTTACTTTAAGAATGATGTCAAAAATTTCAGAAAAAGATTGGATTGTTGGACCAGCGAGGTCAAAGGTTTTTTTTTTTAATAAACACGTTTTTAACAAAAATGTTACTAGATCTCCGACATAAATAGGTTGAAAACGAACTTTTTTTTTAAAATTTATAGTTGGAAAAAATCCTTTTTTTTTAATCTCAGGTGTCCCAATCAAAGGAAGAAATGGACTAAACTTAGACATATCCGAGAAAAGGTTTGTAAATCCATCTCTTTTCCCAAATACTACACTAGGCCTTACAATAACACAATTTGGGAAATTCTCTTTCACCTCTTCTTCTCCATTTAACTTAGACATTGAGTAAAATGAGCTAGTTGTTTTATCAACATTTAAAGCTGACAAGTGGATAAAATTTCTTACATCATTTTTTTTGGCTGATTCTGCTATTTTTTTTGGAATTTCAACATGAATTTTATTAAATGAATTTTTTTTTGCTTCAAAAAGTATTCCAATTAAATTAAAAACCATATCTGCCTTTTGGAGTATCTTATTTAGATTTTTATCGTTAAACTCATCAATCTTTAATACTTTCACTTGCCCGGGTTCATTTCCTAAAAAATATTGAGGCTTTCTAATATTGCTTCTTGTAACTATATCAACTTGACACGAATTTCGACACAAATGATTAATCAAGTGAGACCCAATAAACCCTGTGCCACCAAAAACTATAACTTTTTTTCCACTAATTTTTCTATTCATTTATTTTTTTACTATTTATCTTATAACTTTGGTATTAATATCATAATTAAAAATTATCAAATATGAAAACTTTTAAATTTGGCGAATCAAAAATATATTTACACAACAATGATCTACCAGAAAACATTAAACCTCCTGAAATTATTGCAATAGATACTGAAACAACTGGTTTGAGTTTAATAAGGGATAGATTGTGTCTAATTCAATTTGCCTTTTCTAAACAAGAATGTCATATAGTTAAATTTAGCAAAGATGAATTATATGATCAAAAAAAACATCCAGAAATACTTAAAATGCTAAGTAACAGGAAAATTCAGAAAATATTTCATTATGCAAGATTTGATTTAGCAATGATTAAAAAATTCTTTAAAGTTGATCTTGAAAATATTTTTTGTACAAAAATAAGTTCTAAACTAGTTCGGACATATACCGATAAGCATGGATTAAAAGAATTATGCAAAGAACTTTTGGGAGTTGATTTAAATAAATCTCAACAATCGTCAGATTGGTCTTCCGACACTCTGTCAGTTAATCAGTTAAGGTATGCATCATTTGATGTAATATATTTATTCGAATTGAAGATAATTTTAGAACATATGCTTGAAAGAGAGGAAAGAATGAAGCTTGCAAAATCTTTATTTTCATTTCTTCCTGTTAGAATACAACTAGATTTTTTAGATTATCTAGACTCTGATATTTTTTCACATTAATTGAGATTATATGGAAATTAAGACAGGAAAAAAAGTAATTGATATTGAAATTAAAGCTCTTTCATTATTGAAAGAAAATATATCTTCGGATTTTGCAGAGGTTGTAAATTTATTATTTAAAAATAAAGGCAAAATAATTGTTTCAGGTATTGGTAAAAGCGGACATATTGCCTCAAAGATTGCCTCAACTCTCTCATCAATAGGATCACCTTCGTTTTACGTTCACCCATCTGAAGCTAATCACGGTGACATGGGTATGTTAGAGAAAAAAGATGTGATTATTCTAATTTCTAATTCAGGCGAAACATCTGAATTGTTAAATTTAATTTTGCATTGCAAAAAATTAAAGATCCCAATCATCTCTATTACAAGTGAATTGAATAGTACACTTGCAACAAAAGCTTCATTTAATCTTCTAATTCCAAAAAATATTGAAGCATGCCCACTTGAACTTGCTCCTACAAGTTCAACCACCTGCACTCTTGCCTTGGGTGATGCCTTAGCCGTGACGCTATTAAAAAAAAAGGGATTCACAGAAAATGATTTTCATCAACTTCACCCTGGAGGTAAGTTAGGACAAATGTTGTTAGAGGTTAGACATGTTATGAAAACATCTGAGGCATTACCATTAATTGTTGAAACAAAAAAAATGAGTCACGCTATTTTAGAAATGACTTCTAAAGGAGAGGGATGTGTTGGAGTAATTTCTAAGCATAAAGAGTTAATTGGGATAATAACAGACGGGGATATTCGAAGACATATGAATCCTAAATTGCTAGATAAGAAAGTCACTGAAATTATGACAAAACAACCGAAAACTCTATCCCCTAGCACTCTTGTTTCACAAGCTCTGAAAGCAATGAACGAAAAGTCAATAACCAACATTTTTATAACTGAAAAAAAAAAACCTCTTGGAATAATACACATGCATGACATTTTAAAAAATGGGTAAGTTAATGAGCTATTCAATATTCATAAAATCCCTGAAATATATACTAATTATAATCTCAATTATAATTTTGGCTCTGGTAATTTATAATAACGACTCCTTCAAGAATAATAAAATTTATAACGAGCACTCTTTTAAACAAGATGACTTTCAATCTGTTAAACAAGTATTACATAAGCCTGTTTTCATGGGTATAAATAAAAAGAAACAACCCTTTAAAGTTATGGCTAAAAAAGCAACAAGATTAAAGGAATCACCAGACGTATTTGATTTAGAAAAACCGACTGGAGAGTTAAAGTCTGGAACAGAAAAATTCTTTGTAAAAGGTGATAAAGGTATATTTTATAAAGATATCCAGCAATTAAAAATTAAAGGAAATGTTCAATTTAATAATGAACAGAATATGATTTTCAATACCTCAGAAATGTATTTTGATTTTAAAAAAGAAGTTTTAATTGGAGATCGAAAAGTAAGAGGGGAAAAAAATAATTCGATCATTATCTCAGAAGGTTTTAAAGTAACAAATAATGGTGATAAAATCTTCTTCACTGGAAAAACAAAATTGAAGTTGGCAAATGAGAATAAATAAAAAAATCACTTTAATACTTTTTGTTGTAATTTGTGTTTGTTCAAGACTCATCCAATCACAACAACTATCAAACCTTAATAATAATGATAAACCAATTGAAATATTTGCGGATCAAGGAATTGAGTGGCATAAAAATAAAAATAAGTATGTAGCTGTTGGAAATGCAAAAGCAACAAGCGGGTCAATGACCCTTAAGTCTGATGTTATCGAGGCATTTTACGAAGAAAAAAATTCTTCTGATATGAATATTACGGAAGTTAGAGCAAAAAAAAATGTAATAATTGAAGATAATAAAATGAAAATTGTTGGAGGTACATATGCTGAATATAAAATTTTTAAAGATTATTTTTTAATCAAAGGTAAAAAAATAACACTTACCTCTGAATCAAATACTCTTAAATCAAATGAGAAATTAGAATATTGGAGATCTAAAAACATTGCAATTGCAACTGGAAAAGCAGAGGCAAAAAAAGACCAAGAGTTTATAGTTCTTGCTGATAAACTTGTCTGGTACCTTCAAGAGTCGAAGAAAAAAACTGAAGTAAAAAAATTATTAGGATTTAATAATGTTTCAATTAAAACAAATAATGAGGTAGCATTTAGTGATAAAGCTATCTATAATAATGATACTGAAATCTGTAAATTGTTTGGTAATGTTAAACTTCAAAGAGGAGAAAGTTTCTTGCTTGGAGAATACGCTGAAGTAGATCTTAAAAGAGGGATTAGCAAATTATTACCTGCCCCAGGAAATAAAATGAACGAAAATAAAGTAAGAGCACTAATTGATAAGGGAGGTATTGACCAAGATGAATCAAATTGATATTCCATTTATAGCGATAAATAATCAGGGATTACGAGTTCAAAATATAACAAAATCTTATGATAACAAGAGAATATTAGATAATGTTTCATTGGATTTAAATAGAGGTGAGTCAGTTGCATTACTGGGTCCCAATGGTGCTGGGAAAACTTCTTTGTTTTACATAATCATGGGTCTTATAAAACCCGAAAGCGGTTCCATAAACTTAGATAAAAATGAAATCTCAGAATTCCCAATGTATAGACGTGCCAAACTAGGTCTTGGTTATTTACCTCAAGAATCCTCAATTTTCAGAGGAATGAATGTTGAAGAAAACATTCTCTCAATCCTTGAAAAAACTGAAAAATCTAATGAAAGTAAAAAAAAGAAGCTTGAAGATTTATTGGCTGAATTCGGAATAGAGCATATTAGATATGCATCATCACTTTCTTTGTCTGGAGGAGAAAGAAGAAGACTAGAAATAGCTAGATGTCTAGCTTCTAACCCCAATTTCATTCTACTTGACGAACCACTGGCAGGAATTGATCCTATAGCAATACAAGATGTAAAGAACCTTATTCAAAATTTAAAAAAAAAGAACATTGGTGTTTTAATGACAGATCATAATGTAAAAAGTACTCTAGAAATTGTTGACAGAGCATATATTATTTTTGAAGGAAAAGTACTTTTCAAAGGAAAACCAGACGAAATTATAAAAAATAAAAATGTAAGAACATTTTATTTAGGTAATGATTTTTGACAGAATTTAATAACATATCTGTTTCAGGAAAACAAACCAAAGTCGGAAAATCACTAACTAAATATGTTCAATCTTCCATCACTCAAACCTTAAATAAATATTTTGAGAATTTTATAAGTAGTAGCATTCTTTTTTCAAAAGATACCTTTAATTTTAGATGTGAAATAAATCTTCATATTGATAGTTCAATCTTTATACAAGGGAATGCATTAAGCAATGATGCTTATGGTGCATTTAATGTTGCTAATGAAAAAATTAAAAAAAGATTAAGAAGGTATCACAGAAAACTTACTGATCATCGAATAAAAAACAAGCAGTCACTAAAATACCTTCAAGCCAACCAATATATTATTGAAGATCCAGAATTAAAAAAAAATAAAGATAATACATCTGACCCAGTTATCATTGCCGAATCTGAGGATATTATAAAAACAGTATCCGTAAGTGAAGCAATTATGTTGATGAATTTGAAAGATCAAAATGCAATATTCTTTAAAAACATTCAATCAAAAAGATTAAATATTTTATTTCGACGTTCTGATGGAAATATTGGTTGGGTGGATCCAAAAAAATGAAATTAGTTGAATTTATTGATATTGATTCAATTCTTGTTGACGTTGATGTCGATAGTAAAAAGAATCTTTTTAAACTAGTATCAAACAAGTTCTCGAACAACAACCTCGAGGAAAGTACTAAAATCATTGAAAAATTGAATGAGAGAGAAAGATTAGGTTCAACTGGAATTGGAAATGGAGTAGCGATTCCTCATTCAAAAATTAGTCTATTTGATCAAACAAAAGTGATGTTTTTGAAGCTCAAATCAGCAATTGATTTTTCATCATCTGACAACAAGAATGTTGATCTTGTATTCGTAATTTTAGCTCCTAAAAATTGTCAATCCGAGCATTTATTAGTTCTATCCTCTATATCAAGTTTTTTGAAGAAAAAGTCATCTTTAAATAAATTAAGAAGTTTAAAAAAACCAAGTCAAATTTATAATTTACTAGCAGATGTTTAATGTAAATTTATATGTTGAAGTCCTGATTGCAAAATAGCTGCTATAGCTGACTCCCTGCTGTCAAAAGCTGCAAGCAATGTTCCGTCTGCGCAGTAAACTGAGAAAACATCAGTGCTGAAATTTTCTTCTCTGTGGATTTCTTTCTTTACGAAAGCAAGAGATGCGTTACCATATTCTAAAAAATCTCTATTGTTTGTATGATTTGCTTTGCCCATATTTATTTGTCATTTCCAACACTAATAAGTCTATCTTTAATTTTATTATTTTTATCTTTAATTTCAATCTTTTTTGACTCATCATTACTAATCGGTTGAGATAAATCAATAAATAAAAGTCCATTATCCATTGAAGCCTCCTCAACCTCTATACCTTCGGCTAAAATGAAGTTTCTTTGAAACTGTCTCGTAGCAATTCCACGATGAATGAAAATTTTTTCGGATTCATTTTCATCTCTGCTTCCACGAATCTGAAGCTGGTTTCCCTCTAAACTTACATCTAGATCTGATTTATTAAATCCTGCAACGGCAATTGTTATTCTAATACTGTTAGGCGAAATTTGCTCTATATTATAAGGCGGATATGAATCACTAGAAAGTTTAGAGATTCTGTCTATGGTTCTCTCAAATTGATCGAAACCTAAGAGAAAAGGGCTGTTAAATACTGACATTCTATTCATAAATTCTCAACTAGAGCAATTAATGCTGAACCTTTTTAAGCATTCATTATCAAAATACAATATATTAATTTGTAAATCAATTTAATAATACAACACTAAAAATTAACTTCCTACCTTTTATTTTTGGTGGAGCTGGACGGGATCGAACCGACGACCTTCTGAATGCCATCCAGACGCTCTCCCAACTGAGCTACAGCCCCTAAAAAAAATTAGTATGGATTGGAAATATCTAAATTTAGCTAGCATTTAATTTTTTCTAACTGAAACTTATGAGTCAGTCTCTCTTTCAATTTCAACAATATCTTCTACATTATCTTCACTATTAGAATCTTCGGTCTCAACATCATCTGCTATTTGTTCAACTTCAATCTCTTCAATCTCTATTTTTTTTGAATCAATTGCTGTTTGGGGTTGTGGGTTTTTGGGAGGCCTCCCTCTTCTTGAAACATTAGTAAGCAAAGAATTTACATCGGCTCCACAGTTTGGGCAAACGATTGGGTATTTTCCAAAGTCAAAGAAAAGTGTGTTGCATTTAGTACATTTCCTTTTAGCGCCTTTATCAATTTTTTCCATAATCAACTTTCATTAGTATAATAAATAAATTATATATCATATTTAAGAATGAAGAAAACTTTTACCCTTAAATCCTTTAAAAGTAAACCACTAAATGGCTTGATAAATGTTCCCTCTGATAAATCAATTTCAATTCGATCCCTTATTATATCATCAGTATGCATAGGAAATACAAAAATCTTCAATCTTTTAGAATCAGATGATGTAATTAATACACTTAAAGTTTTGAGAGGACTAAACATCAAAATTAAAAAAAAAAATAGTTACTACGAAGTCTCTGGACAAGGTGGTTTCTTTTCAGATCCAAAAAATTCTTTAAATTTTGGTAATTCAGGAACTTCAGTAAGATTGATGACCGGACTGCTTAGTACAAGTGAAGTAAATGCAACTTTAACAGGTGATAAATCTTTGTCGTCTAGACCAATGAAAAGAATAATTGACCCTCTGAGTAAAATGAATATATCAATATCTGATCATGATGGACTTTTACCAATAAGAATTTCACATGATAATAAGAAACATATACCAATAAAATATACTTTAAATATTGGTTCTGCGCAGGTTAAAAGTTCTATTTTGCTAGCAGCCCTAAACGTTAAAGGAACCTCCAAAATTATCGAAAAAATTCCCTCACGAGATCATACGGAGATAATGCTTGAGTATCTTGGAGCACAAATTAAAAAACAAAAAAATATTATAAGTTTAACATCTCCAAACTTTTTAAAACCGAAAGATCTCGTAATACCTGGTGATTTTAGTTCAGCTGCATTTATTATAATTGCTGTTCTTCTTTCTAAAAAAAGTAAAGTAAAAATAAAGGATGTTGGACTAAATTTTTTTAGAACTGGTCTTTTAGATGTCTTAAAAAAAATGAATGCCAAGATTGCAATTAAAAACAAACGAAAATTTAATGGTGAATCTGTTGGTGACATTGAAATTGAAAGCTCAAATCTAAACTCAACAATTGTTAAGAAAAATATTGTTCCCAGGCTTATAGATGAATATCCCATTCTGTTTGTTGCAGCATCATTTGCATCCGGAACTTCCAAGTTTTATGGTCTAAAAGAATTAAAAATAAAGGAGAGTAATAGACTTAAATCAATGGCAAAAGCTCTTTCTGAAGGAGGCGTTAAACTTCAATTAGGTGATGACTTTATTGAAATTTGCGGAAAACATTCACAACAAGGTGGTAATCTTGTAAATACAGAAAGTGATCATAGAGTTGCTATGTCGATGCTAGTTTTTGGTCTTTTTTCAAAAAGACCAATTGTTATTGATGACATGAAAATGATAAAAACTTCATTTCCAGGATTCAAAGAATTATTTGTTAACTTGGGAGCAAAAATTGAGTACGTTCAAAAATTCTAAGCCAGTGATTGCTATTGACGGAACCGCTGGGTCAGGAAAAGGTACATTGGCTAAAAATTTATCAAAAAAACTTAATTTTGATCATTTAGATACTGGTCTTTTATATAGAATTTATGCGTATGAAAGCAACCAAAGTAAAATAGTTAAAAAAGTCTTTGATATTGATATATATAATTTTTTAAATGATAAAACTAAATTAAATAAACTTAGATCTGAAGAAATATCTAAAATTGCATCACAAATCTCAAAAAGAAGAGAAGTTCGAAAATCTCTAGTAGAATTTCAAAGAAACTTTGCTAACAACCCTCCAAGAGGAAATGGTTCAGTAATTGATGGGAGAGATATTGGAACTGTAATAATTCCCAATGCAGAAGTAAAATTTTTTATTGATGCTAAGGTTGAAATAAGAGCATCTAGGAGAATTAGTCAACTTAATCTTGATGATTCTGAATACGAAATTACTCTTGAGAATATGAAAAGAAGGGATGTCAGTGATTCTACTCGCAAGATTTCACCTCTTGTGAGAGCGGAAGACAGTTATAATATAGATACATCCCGTTTACAAGAGAATGAAGTTTTAAAGATAGCTCTAGATTTCATTAAAAAAAAACAGATTTCAATTAGTAATTGCATATCACCTTAAAATTTTGTAATTGTAATGCTTAAATTTATAGAGGAAATTAATTGGTAGAAAATTTTAGTGAATTATTAGAAAAAAGTCTTACAGACTTCAAATACAAAGAGGGACAAATTATAAAGGGGACGGTGCTATCAATTGTTAATGACACTGTTGTTGTTGACGTTGGCCTAAAAGCAGAGGGTAGAATTCCAATCAAAGAGTTTCACTCACCAGGTGAGGAACATAGCGTTAAGGTGGGAGACAAATACGATGTATATCTTGAAAAGCTCGAAAATAAAGAAGGTGAAGCACTTCTGAGCAGAGAAAGAGCAAGAAAAGAAGAGTCATGGTCAAATCTTGAGAAACAACAAAATCAAAAAGAACAAATTACTGGCATTATCACAGGGAGGGTTAAAGGTGGCTTTGCTGTTGATATTAATGGAGCAGTCGCATTTCTTCCTGGAAGTCAAGTTGATCTAAAACCAATAAAGGATATTTCTCCTCTGCTTAATAAACCTCAACCAATGATCATTCTGAAAATGGATAAGCTTAGAGGAAATATTGTTGTATCAAGAAGAGTTCTTTTAGAAGAATCAAGAAAAGCTGACAGAAGCAAGCTTTTATCAGACATAAATGAAGGTGATAAACTTAAAGGTACTGTTAAAAATATAACAGATTATGGAGTTTTTGTAGATCTTGGTGGAATGGACGGCTTAATCCATGTTACGGATTTATCGTGGGAGAGAGTTAACCACCCATCTGAAATGTTCAATATTGGCCAAGACATTGAAGTAATTGTAATTAAATATGATAAGGAAAATAATAGAATAAGCCTGGGGTTAAAACAGTTAACAGATGATCCTTGGAAAAATGTTGAAAAACTTTATAAAGTTGGTTCAAAAATAAAATCAAAAATTTCAAGCATTGCTGACTATGGCGCTTTCATAGAACTTGAGAAAGGTGTAGAGGGCTTAATTCATACATCAGAAATGAGTTGGGTTAACAAAAATGTAAACCCAAGCTCTATTTTAAAAGTTGAGGAAGAAGTTGAAGTTGTTATTCTAGAGATTGATAATACAAAAAGAAGAATTAGTTTAGGTCTCAAACAATGCACCGAAAACCCATGGAAGATTTTTGCTTCAAACAATAAAAATGGTGATATAATCGAGGGTAAAGTAAAAAATATTACTGATTTCGGTATTTTTATCGGTTTGACATCTGAATTGGACGGATTAATTCATGCCTCAGATATATCCTGGGATGATAATGGAACAGATTCAATTAAAAATTATAAAATTGATCAAGATCTGAAGTGTAAAATTCTTGATATAGATGTTGAAAAAGAGAGAGTTTCATTGGGTATCAAGCAACTTACAAAAGAGAAGGTTAAATCAGATAAATTTATTAATAAAACAGTAACCTGTGTTATTCAAAAAATTGATGAGGATAAAATACTAGTTACACTAGAAGATAATCAACAGGGTTTTGTTAAAAAGTCTAATTTAGCCAAACTTAAAACTGAGCAAAATACTTCTAGATTTGCAGTGGGAGAAAAAATTGATGCCAAAGTTCTTAAAAAAGTTGTCAAAGACAACAATTATGAGTTATCTATAAAAGATTTAGAAATTCAAGAAGAGAAAGATGCTCTTAAAGAATATGGTTCATCATCATCAGGTGCTAGTATAGGAGACATTATTGGTGCTGCACTTGAAGAGGGAAAAAAGAAAACTACAAAATCCAAAGATGAAAAAAAATGAACTTCTAGACCAATTTTATAAAAAAAGAAAGTCTTTTATTAACCGAGTATTAATTGCGACAATAATTTTACTCATCCTAATCTCAGTTTCATTCCAGTTTCATGAAAAAGAAAGCTTTATTGCCAGAATTTCTATTCAAGGAATCATTCAAGATAGAAAAGATTTATTGGATCAGTTAGAAGGACTGAGTCAGAATGAAAATGTTAAAGGACTTTTAACAATAATTAATAGTCCAGGTGGAACTTATGTTGCAAGTAAGGAGGTTCATGACTCAATAAAAAATATTAGCAATAAAATTCCCACTGTAGCGTATATGAGAGAAATGGCTACTTCAGGAGGGTATCTTGCATCCCTAGGCTCTGACAAAATTTTTGGAAATGAAGGTACAATTACAGGTTCAGTTGGGGTGATACTTCAGACAGCAGATATAAGTGAACTTCTCGGAAAGTTAGGAATCAGCCCAATAATAATTAAAAGTGGAGAATTAAAAGCAGTTCCTAACCCAGTTGAAAAAATAGATGATCAAAAAAAAAAATACCTAGAGGAGATAATTAAAACAATGCAAAAAGAATTTTTACAAATAGTAAGAGTAAAAAGAAATATTTCAGACAACACATTAGAATTGGTTTCAGATGGGAGAATATTTACTGGCAAGCAGGCCAAGAATTTAAGTCTCATAGACGAAGTGGGAAATGAAAATGATGCATTAAATTGGTTAAAAGAAGAGGCAGGTGTCGAAGATAATATAAGAATTAAAGATCTATCATTAGAAAATGATATTAGCAGAATATTTAATTTAAGTTTTTTAAAAAAAAAGATTAATTATTTAAACCAAAACTTTTATAATGGTTTTTTCGCAATTTGGACACCTGGAATATGAAAAAATCGGATATTTTAAGAGACCTTGAAAGCAAGTTTGACTATCTTCCAAGAAGAGAGGTAGAGAGAACATTAGAAAAAATTCTACAATTTTTTTCATCTAATCTTGCCAAAGGGGCCAGAATTGAAATCAGAGATTTCGGAACTTTTTCAACTAGAATGAGAAAAGCAAGAACTGGACGAAACCCATCCTCTGGAGAAAAAATTGAAATTAAAGATAAATATTTTGTCCATTTTATTCCTGGAAAAAGGTTAAGAAAGGAACTCAATGACAGGAAAGATTAAAAAATTATTAGGACTAATCCTTTTTTTTTTTTTTTAACTTTTTTTTCCCTTTTCGCACTTGGAAATAAATTTCTAGTTAAAATTAATTTTTTTCCTTTTCCCTATTTTGTAGAATTACCTCTTTATATCCTCGTATTTGTTCTATTGTTTATAGGAATTTTGTTAGGATTCATCTTTTCATATCTTAAAAAAGTTTTAAGTTAATAAAATGAATTATAAAGACAATATATTTTGCGCAATTGACTTTACCAAAATAGAAGAATCTAAAAAGTTCATCTCAAAGATTTCTGATCATGTTGGAGGTATAAAAATTGGTCTTGAATTTTTCTCAGAAAATGGTCCTCAGGGTGTTATAGAAATAAAAAAAATGGGGTTACCAATTTTCCTAGACATGAAACTGAAAGACATCCCAAATACTGCAAAAAAATCTGCAAAAAACTTAATCAAATTAAAACCAGATTATCTCTCCGTACACCTATCCGGAGGATATTCAATGTTAAAAGAAATAATTTCTATAAAAGAAACTACCAAGATTTTGGGTGTTTCAATGCTCACCAGCCTTGATAATAAAGATTTAAAAAGTTTTGGTTATAATCTTAGCAGCTTAAAATACGTTGAAAACTTGGCAAAAATAGGAGAAAAAGCAGGAGTAGACGGTTTGGTGTCTTCAGCACATGAAGTTGCATATTTAAAAGAGAGGTTAAACAATAAAAAATTATTATATATTACTCCAGGAATTAGACTTCCTCAAAATAGCTTGAATGATCAAAAAAGAGTTGTGTCTCCTAGTGACGCAATAAAATCGGGTTCGTCAATTCTAATAATTGGTAGATCAATAACACAATCAAATGATCCAATTGATTCAATCAATAAAATAATAAAAGAAATAGAGGTGAATTTTGAATCTAAAAATCAAGTTGTGCGGACTTAAAGATAAAGAATCTATAATAGCGGCTGCGGATGCTAATTATATAGGATTCGTTTTTTATCAAAAATCTCCAAGATTTATTAACGCACTAAAAGCAAAAGAATTAAGAAAATATATGAACGAAAAACAAAAACTTGTTGGATTATTTGTTAATGCTGATCTTAACGTAATTAGTCATATAACAGAATTATTAGAACTTGATGTAATACAACTTCATGGTGATGAAGATCTAGATTATATTAAAAAAGTAAAAAAATTGAATAAACCAATTATTAAATCAGTTCCAGTGAAAAACTATTCGGATATAAAAGATGCTAAAAAATATGAAAAATTATGTGACATGATATTATTTGATACAAAATCCAATTCTGGTGTTAGAGGTGGGTCCGGAATATCATTTGATTGGAGCCTTTTAAAAGGATATGATTCCTCGGTAGAGTGGATTCTGGCTGGTGGTTTAAATATAAAGAATGTTACTAGTGCAATAAAAACTACAAATGCTAATTTTATTGATGTTTCTTCAGGTGTGGAAAAATCTAAAGGAACAAAATGTAAGAAAAAGATAGAAAAATTTATTAAACTTGTGAGAAGGTATGAATGTAAAAAAGAAAGTAAATTATTATAGATTTCCAGATAAACACGGAAGATTTGGAAAATTTGGAGGAAGATTTGTTGCAGAAACTTTAATGCCATTACTGATTGATGTTGAGGAGCAATATAAAAAGGCAAAAAAATCTAAAAAGTTCAAACAAAATCTTAACTATTATTTTACCAACTATATAGGAAGACCAAGTCCTCTTTATCTTGCTGAAAGAATATCTAATGAAATCGGTAACGCAAAAGTTTATTTCAAAAGAGATGAGTTAAATCATACAGGAGCACACAAAATAAATAATTGCGTAGGCCAAATTCTTTTAGCCAAAGAAATGGGGAAAAAAAGAATTGTTGCTGAAACAGGAGCAGGTCAACACGGACTAGCCACAGCAACTGTTTGTGCTCTTTTTAATCTTAAATGTGTTGTTTATATGGGAGCTTTAGATATAAAAAGACAAGCTCCAAATGTTTTTAAAATGAAGTTATTAGGAGCAGAAATAATACCAGTCACATCAGGAACATCAACATTAAAGGATGCAATGAACGAAGCATTAAGAGATTGGGTTTCAAATGTTAATGATACTTTTTACGTTATAGGTACTGTAGCTGGACCTCATCCATATCCAATGATGGTAAGAGACTTCCAGTCGATAATTGGAATCGAAGCAAAAAAACAAATATTAAAATTAGAAAAAAGACTACCGGATTACCTGTTGGCTTGTATTGGAGGGGGATCAAATGCTCTTGGACTTTTTTATCCATTTCTTAATAATAAGAATGTAAAAATTATTGGAATAGAAGCTGGGGGCGAAGGTGTAAATACAAAAAAACATGCTGCATCATTGATCAAAGGAAAGCCAGGTTTTTTACACGGTAATTATACTTACCTATTACAAAATAATCAGGGACAAATTAATGATGCACATTCAATTTCCGCAGGACTAGATTATCCAGGTATTGGTCCAGAACATTCTTGGTTAAAAGAAACTGGGAGAGTGAAATATTTTAGTGCTACAGACAAAGAAGCTTTAGAAGCATTTAAAATATGTTCTAAATTGGAAGGAATTATTCCCGCTCTCGAACCCTCACATGCTCTTGCATTTTTGATGAAGAATGCAAAAAAATTTAAAAATAATGAGATCATAATAATGAATATGTGTGGAAGGGGAGATAAAGATATTTTTTCAATTTCTGAATATCTTGGAGTTAAACTTTAGATAAAACAATGAAAAATAGAATAGAAAGTAAATTTTTAGAGCTTAGGAAAAAAAATCAAAAGGCCTTGGTTGCATTTGTAACTGCTGGTGATCCTAATCAAAATATTTCCAAAAAGATTCTTAACATACTTAATGAAAAAAAAGTTGACTTAATAGAAATTGGCTTCCCTTTTTCCGATCCAATGGCTGATGGACCAACAATCCAGAAATCCAGCCAAAGAGCTATAAAAGCTGGAACTGATTTGAAAAGTACCTTTAAGTTAGTAAATGATTTTAGAATAAAAGAAAAAACCACACCTATTATTCTTATGGGATATTTTAATCCAATCTTTCAATTTGGTCTTGAAAGGTTTTTTAAAAGTTGTTATTCAGTTGGTGTCGACGGTCTAATAATCGTAGATTTACCACCTGAAGAAAATCATTATATTTACAAATATACAAATAAATATAATGTGCACAATATTAGATTATTAACCCCTACAACCCATACAAAACGATTACAACATATTTTAAAACACACTGATGGTTTCTTATATTATGTTTCCGTAATGGGTATAACGGGAACCAAAAGGCCTTCGATAATTGAAGTAGAAAAATCTGTAAAAAAAATTAGAAAAATGTCAAAACTACCTATATGCGTAGGGTTTGGAATTAAATCTAAAAATCAAATTAAGCAGCTTAATAAATTTTCAGATGGATGTGTTGTTGGATCAGCATTAGTTAGCCTCATCGAGGATTTCGATAATGGTAAAGTTAATGAAAATACAATGTTGAAGAACATATCCAATTTCTTAACAAATTTAAAAAATTAATGGTAAATTACTAAATATGAATTGGATAACGAATTATGTAAAGCCTAAGCTCCAAGCTTTTGTTGGTAAAAAAGAAGTGCCTGATAATCTTTGGGAAACATGTCCAAAGTGTTCACAAATGTTACTTAAGAAAGAATTAATAACCAATCAATTTGTTTGTAAGCATTGTGATCATCACTTTAGAGTCTCATCAAAAGAAAGACTGGAACTTTTTTTAGGAAAAAACTATATGATCATCGATACTCCAAAAATTAAACCTGATCCGCTAAATTTTAAAGATAGTAAAAAATATGTTGATAGATTGAAGACAGCACAAAAAAAAAATCAAACTAATGATTCTGTCATTGTTGCCTCTGGAACAATGAATGCAAAAAAAGTTGTTACGGCAATTTTTGATTTTAACTTTATGGGTGGTTCTATGGGTATGGCCGCAGGCGAGGCAGTTATCACTGCATGTGAATTTGCAAAAAAGAATCTCCTTCCTTTAATTATTTTTAGCTCTTCGGGTGGTGCAAGAATGCAGGAGGGAATTTTATCTTTAATGCAGATGCCTAGAACCGTTATTGCAATAAATTCCTTCGGTAAATCAAATTTACCTTTTATTTCTGTACTTACCGATCCAACTACTGGAGGTGTTTCAGCTTCTTTTGCAATGCTTGGTGACATAATTATTGCTGAGAAAAATGCCACAATTGGTTTCGCAGGCAGCAGAGTAATCGAAGACACAATAAAAGAAAAACTACCTCAAAACTTTCAAAAATCTGAATATCTTATGGAAAAAGGTATGATTGATTTAGTTGTCCATAGAAAAGACCTAAATAAGAAAATTGAAGATTTATTAGATTTCTTAGTAATTTAAATAAATTGTGGATAAATCAACAAAAATTTTAAAAAGGCTTGAATTACTTCATCCAAAAAAAATTGATTTATCTCTCGCACGTTTAAACAAACTTCTAAATAAATTAGAAAAACCACATCTTAAAATTCCTCAAACGATTCACATAGCAGGAACAAATGGAAAAGGGTCTGTTACCTCTTTTTTAAGATCTATATTTGAAGATTCAAAATATAAAGTTCATACATATACTTCCCCTCATCTTATTAAATTTAATGAAAGAATTAGAATTAACTCGAAACTTATAAGTAATAATTACTTGAATTCCCTATTAGAGGAATGTGAGTATTACAACAATGGAGAAAATATAACCTTTTTTGAAATAACAACTGCTGCAGCATTCCTAGCTTTCAGTAGAATTAAAGCTGATATTTTACTTTTGGAAACAGGGCTTGGGGGAAGATTCGATGCTACCAACGTGATACATAATAAAATTTGTAGTGTTATCACTCCAATTTCTCTTGATCATATGAATTTTTTAGGATCAACTATAAAAAAAATAACAAAGGAAAAGCTTGGAATACTTAAAAATTCAAATAAAACAGTCATCTCAAAACAAGAAGTTGAGGTAAAAAAGTTAGCTAGAAATGAAGCAAAAAAAAGAAATATAAAACTATTTGAGGAAGGAGTTGATTGGAAAATAATAGAAAAGGATTTTAAGAGAAAAATATTTTATATGCGTTTTGCAGAATCAAAGTATCAATTCAAATTTCCTAATCTTGAAGGCGAGCATCAGATTGATAATGCATCAACTGCAGCTGCAGCTATTTTATCACTTAACAAAAACAATATATCAAAAAAGAATATTGAAAATGGTATACTCAAAGCAACCTGGCCAGCAAGAATGCAGAAACTTCAAAGCGGAAGACTTTCAAAATTAGTTGGTGATAAATTTGAAATCTGGTTGGATGGTGGGCACAATATAGACGCATCAAATATACTAAGCAAAATAATTCAAAAATGGAAAAAAGACAATATATTTTTAATAATTGGTATGATGATGGGCAAAGATCCGACTGGATTTATAAAACAACTAATTAAGAGAATTTCAGAAATTTATTTACTTCCTATCTCTGAACACCAATATATTCAACCCTACGAAATTAAAAACGATTTAAAAAATAATCTAAATACAAATATTGGTATTAATTGCTCTCTAAATATAATAGAAGCATTAAATAATATCAAAAATAAATATTCATCAGGTAAAATGATAATATGTGGATCGCTATATTTAGCAGGTGAGGTTCTAAAAGTAGACGGTTATAAAATTGATTAAATTTTTGATCTAATCCATTCTATTATATCTTTTTTTGGCAATAATCCTATCTTTGTATCTAACAAATCTCCCTCTTTAAATAATAAAAGCGTTGGTATGCTTCTGATTGAATATTTCATGGCTAGTTCTTGATTTTCATCTAAATTTACTTTTATAATATTAATTTCATCTTTTAGTTCATCTGAAAGTTCTTCTAAGATTGGTGTTAACATTTTACAAGGTCCACACCATTCGGCCCAAAAATCAACAATAACAGGAAGTGTTGATTTTAGAACCTGATTTTCAAATTCATTCTCGTTACAGTTTTTAATAGCTGTCATTTTTTACTCCATTATTTTCCAAAAAGTTTTTTTGATAAAACTTTATCAAATTTTATAGGGTTTGGGTTAGGATTTCTATAGTAATCATTTAAGAAATTTATATATTCATTATACTGATTAATCTGTTCCTTTAAATCATCTCCCAAATCATTTTCTTCCATCTCTAGAGATAAGGAATCAGCCTCTTCCATTGCTGCTGGTATTGTAATAAATTCAACCTTGTTCAGAGAGCAAAGACGTTCTGAAACTTTTTGATGAAGGAACCCAAAAATTTTTTTTGGTAATTCCTCTGGATGATTTCTAAAGATATGTCTTGCAGCAAAAAATCTTAACCTTTGATCTTTGAACTTTTCTGCAAAAAACCACTTTTGGTCCCATTTTTCATCATGAAATCTATTCATAATTTGTGAATCACTATAATTAACCTTCTGAGAATAAATAGTTTCTTCCTCAAATAAAATTTCCTGACTTTTATTTTCATTATAATCAAAAGATTCTTTTTCCAGAATTTTGTTAAGATTTTCAAGGAATTCGTTTTTTTTCAACTGTTTGCATTTTAAATGTATTTCTTCATCTGTGAGCTCACTATAAGGGCTGTAATTTCGCGCAAATGATTTATCAAGGATAGATGGTTGTTTATTAAGTTTGATCTTTCTGAAAAATGATTTTGATTTATAAATATCTCTCAGCTGATCAATATTATAATCAATTATTTCAGACGTATCGTACTTTAAATCAAAACCAATCATTTGATTTTTATAGACTGGATGTTTAATGAGATTTTTTACAAGATATACTCTATGTTTGTTAAAAAGATAATTATGTAAAGTAAAGATATCTTGTTCAAAAATTTTATTTTCTAATTTTTGTGGGTACGAATTGCTAATAAAAACGTTAAAAAGATCATTGTTTTTATCTACTAAAATTTCCAATAGTTTCATTGTTGTTTCTACATCTGCTATTGCTTCATGAGCGTTCTTTGATTCAAAAGAGTTTGCTTTAGCTAGGCTTTCGAGTTTGAAAGTAATTTTTCCTTCATTATTTCTTTCTACATTTAAAGATTCTTTCCTGAATGCATGAACTAATGTTGCAAAATTTAGAACATCTAGTCTGGAGTTTCCATTTGTATTTGTTAAGTAAGGAAAAATAAAATGTTCCCATAATACTTGTCTAAAGAATTCTTCATCAAAGTTTATTGAATTAAAACCTACAAAAAAAGAATTATTATACTTGGAAAGAGAATTATACATTTGGATTGTCATTTCATAATAACTTTTTTCCTCTGATAAAATATCTGATATCTTAAGTTTATTAACTCTAAGTGCATTTATTGAGGGTACAATATCAGGATTGATCCTTGACCTTAGATTCATTTTTTCCAAAGCCAAAAAGTTTCTATCATAAATAATGATCCCTGCTTGGAGAATTTGATCAAATCTAGAGTTTCTTCCGGACGTTTCAAAATCATATACTATAAAATTATTCATTATAATTTTTCCTAAAATCTTCAAGCGCATTTATAGTTCCAATATGAAACCAGGGATTTTGATCGATATATCCAAATAGTTTTTGTTTTTCTAAAGACTCAAATATTTTATCTTTTATAGAAAAATATTTTTTTTTTATATTTTTAAAAACTTCTTGTTTTGTTACTTGAAGACCAGTGTAAGCATAAGGATTGATTTTTGCTTTTCTAAGTTGTGAAGGACATTTATCAGGATTTATCAAACCAAAATCACCATGACCATCATAACCAAAAAAATCTTCTTTTTCTTTAAGACATAAAAGCATATCCATTTCATTTGGATTCCATAACTTTTTTATTTTCTCCAGTGAATTATAACTTTTATTTTCCCAAAAAATATCGCTATTTAGAAGAATAATAGGCGAGTCTTCCTCAAAATAATTTTCATTTATGGCGTTAACTAGGCCACCTCCTGTTTCAAGTCTGTCTTTTTCTATAATAATTTTTACAGAAGAATATTTTTTTATCTCGTCCTTTATTTGCTCAGGGTAATGAAATGCATTAACAATAATATTCTTAAAATTATTTTCTATTAACTTTTCAATATTTTTTTTAAGAATACTTTTGTTTTTAATTTTGACAAGGGGTTTTGGTTTATCTTTTGTTAAAGGATACATCCTTTTCCCCAATCCAGCTGCAAAAATCATAGCCTCATTTATCATTTTAGATCCATTGAATATTTTAAAATTTTGTATAAAGGTAAAAATTCCTTTATCTTTAAATTTGATTCAAGCATCTTTAAAACTCTTGGCATGTGATCTAGATATTTTTTTTTTTTATCTCTCACTGAAAGCCTTGAGAAAATACCTAGAACTTTAAGATGTCTTTGTATAGCCAAAACAGAGTATGAAAAAATAAAGTCTTCTTTATTTATATTCTCAAACTTCTTCAAATAATAATTAATAATAAAATTCTCCAATCTGCTATCTACATCAACTCTTGCATCTTGAGTAAGAGACATCAAATCATAAGTGCAGGGGCCAATTAATGCATCTTGATAATCTATCCAACCACATCTGTAGTGTTTAGTTTTATTTTTAAGATAAAACAAATTATCAACGTGATAATCTCTATGAATAAATACATTTGGAACTAAAAAAGCTTTTTTCAAATATTCTTTAAAAACTGAGTTAAATTGAACTTTAATTTCGTTAGATTCTCGTTTTGGTATTTTTAAATACCATTCAAAATATAAATCAGACTCTTCAAAAAATTTTTTAGTTGTATACCTGGGTATATTTTTATGAACGATTTTTTTATGAACATTTACAAGTGCATCTACTGCAATTTTATATAACTTCATTTGATTTGATTTAGATAAAATTTCACTGTATTTATTTCCATTAAAATTTTCTAGAATTAAAATTCCAGAATTCTTAAAATTTCCTATTATTGAGGGTATACATACATAATTTTTTAAAAACTTCGAAATTTTAAGAAATTTTGCTAAGTTCTCTTTGTCAACATCCAACATAAGAACATTAGTTTGTTTGCCTTGTTGAATCAGAAAATATTTTCTTTCTGATGCATCTCCAGCTAAAAAATTCACATTTTCAAATTCTATATTCTCTCTGTTAAGCTTTTTTATCAGTTCTTTTATCATTTAAGACCATTTGATTTTATTTTATCTTTAATTTTCATTAAGAATCCTTACAGTAGCAGTACGCAGGAATTTTTCATCCTCATTAAGATGTATATCAACTCTCTTGGCTGGTAAATAATCTTTTATAATCTCAGGCCATTCAACAATAACACAATCTAAAAGCGCCAAATCAAAATCCAAGTCAAATAATTCGCTTTTATTTTTTAATCTGTAAAGATCAAAATGCCAAATTTTGACCCTCTTTAAGTCATAAATATGTACTAGTGAAAAAGTCGGACTTAAAACTCTTATTTTTTTTGGGGATATTGAATTTATAATATATTTTACCAAAGTAGTTTTTCCTACTCCCAATTTACCCCGAAGAGAGATGAAAGTTTTGGATCTAACATGATTTGAAATTTTTTTTGCTAATTTCTCGGAATCTCTTAAACATAACAAATTAAATTTAAATACATCTTTCATTTTTTTTTATTATTCTAATATAAATAAGTAATAAATATTTTTAAAATAAAAAAAGATTATTATGAATAAGACATATACAGATGTATTGATTATCGGTGCAGGACCAGTTGGTCTGTTTTCGGTTTTTGAACTCGGACAGCTTGGAATTAAGTCGTGTGTAATTGATTCTCTTAATATGATTGGTGGACAATGTTCATCTTTATATCCAGAGAAACCTATTTATGATATTCCTGCATACCCAAAAATTTCTGGACAAGAGTTAATTGATAACCTTAGCCAACAAATAAAACCATTTAACCCAAAATTTATTTTAGGAGAGAGAGTTGAAAAGATTAAAGAAAATAGAGAAGGGTTTTTGGTTTCAACATCTAATAATCAATTAATAAATTGTAAATGTTTATTTATAGCGGCAGGTAATGGGGCATTTGGACCAAATAAGCCCCCAATAATTAATATTGAAGAGTATGAAAATAAATCTATCTTCTATCACATTACAGATAAGTTAATGTTTAAACAAAAGAGAGTAGCAATTGCAGGTGGGGGAGATTCGGCTGTAGACTGGGCAATTGAGTTAGCATCTATAACCGAGAAAATTTTTTTCATTCACAGAAGAGACAAGTTAAGAGCCGCACCTAATAATGTTGAAAAGCTTTATTCTCTTGAAAAAAAAAATAAAATCGAGATGATTATACCCTATCAAATTGATTCAATTGAAGGATCGAATGGAGAAATTAATTCACTAAATGTAAAGAATTTAAATGGTGAAAAGAAGAGTCTAAGCGTTGACTTTTTCTTACCGTTTTTTGGATTATCATCTGACTTAGGTCCTATAAAGGACTGGGAATTAGAAATTGAGAAAAACCTCCTTCTTGTTGACCAGTCAACTTCACAGACATCAATAGAGGGAATATTTGCTATCGGTGATGTTTGCAGTTATCCAGGTAAATTAAAGCTTATTCTGACAGGATTTTCAGAGGCAGCGATTGCCGCTCAAAGTTGTTTTAAAAGAATTTTTCCAGACAAAGTGCTCCATTTTGAGTATTCCACAACCTCGGGCGTTAAAGGTTTATAAATCTTATTTAATACCTATACTCTTCACTTTTATATGGTCCTTCCACGGGAACATTTATATATTCACCTTGTTCTTTTGACAATTTAGTCAATTTAGCGCCAATTTTGTCTAAATGGATTTTTGCAACTTTTTCATCTAAATTCTTTGGAAGTACATAAACTTTATTCTTATATTTACTATAATTCTTCCATAATTCAATTTGTGCCAATACTTGATTTGAAAAAGAAGCTGACATCACAAAGCTAGGATGGCCGGTAGCGCAACCTAAATTAACAAGCCGTCCTTCTGCTAAAACAATTATTTTTTTCCCATCAGGAAACTCAATCTCGTCTACTTGTGGTTTAATATTATCCCATTTATAATTTCTTAAAGACTCAATTTGAATTTCTGAATCAAAATGCCCAATATTACAAACAATAGACCGATCTTTCATTTTCCTCATATGGTCGATTGTTATTACATCAACATTTCCAGTTGCTGTAACAAAAATATCAACCTTATCCGCAACGTTTTCCATTGTATTTACCTCAAAGCCGTCCATTGCTGCTTGTAATGCACAAATTGGATCTATTTCAGTCACAACAACACGACAGCCTGCATTTCTCAAACTTTCTGCGGAACCTTTTCCAACGTCACCGTATCCAGCAACTAATGCAACTTTCCCAGCCATCATAACGTCAGTTGCCCTTCTAATTCCATCAACTAGACTTTCTCTACAACCATACTTATTATCAAATTTTGATTTAGTGACTGAATCGTTTACATTAATAGCAGGAACTAAAAGTTCATTGTTTTTTTCCATTTCGATTAATCTCAAAACTCCTGTTGTTGTTTCTTCTGATAACCCTTTAACCTCTTTCAGAAGCTCCGGATATTTTTCATGCATTAATTTAGTTAGATCACCACCATCGTCTAGAATCAAATTGGGCTTCCAATCACCAGGTCCAGAAATTGTTTTTTCTATACACCACCAAAATTCTTCCTCTGACTCACCTTTCCAGGCAAATACAGGAATTTTTTTGTGAGCAATAGCTGCTGCTGCTTGGTCTTGTGTTGAGTAAATATTGCATGAGCTCCACCTTATTGTGGCTCCGAGATCAATAAGTGTTTCAATTAATACTGCAGTTTGTATTGTCATATGCAAACATCCTGCAATCCTAGCTCCAGAAAGGGGTTTTTCATCTTTGTATTCTGCTCGTAATTGCATCAAACCAGGCATTTCTGTTTCTGCAATTTTTATTTCTTTTCTTCCCCATTCAGCAAGGCTGAGATCTTTAACTTTAAAATCATCCATTTCTTTTATTTCCAATCCTTTTATTTATTTCTTTATTGTAGTTATCTAACAGATTTTTTATTAGCACATTATCACCTTCTTTGAAAATTTTATCTGAAATTTTTTTAACTTCATTTGAATCTATTTTACTTAAATATTGTTTAACTTTTAATATTCTTGAAGTACTCATAGATAAAGTTCTTATACCAATTCCAATTAAAATAGAAGTAAAAAATGTGTCACCTGCCATCTCACCGCAAACACTAACTGGGATATTATTTTTTTCTGCTGATCTTGCTGTCATATAAATTAATTTCAGAACCGAAAGATGTCCAGGATCGTATATTTTCGCCACCTCTTCGTCACCTCTATCAATTGCTAGGGTATACATTGTAAGATCATTTGTACCAATAGCAAAGAAATCACAATTCTTTGCTAGTGTCTCGGATATTAATGCTGCGGCTGGCGTTTCAATTAATACTCCGATTTTCGGAATCTTTAACTCGAAATTTTTTTTTTTCTTTAAAATTTCGTTCTTAACTTCGTTAATAATTTTCTTTGTTTCTATTAACTCAGATACGTTTGAAACCATTGGAAGCATTATTTTTATATTTCCAAAAGAACTTGCCCTTAGAATAGCTGTTATTTGTCTTTTGAAAATCTTTGGATATGCTAATGTTAATCTTATTGCTCTTAATCCCAGTGCTGGATTTGGAGATTTTGTTAAATATTTTTCGATTGAAGGAACTTGTTTATCATTTCCAACATCTAAAGTTCTTATAGTTAGGGGCTTTCCTTTCAAATGCTTCAGCGTTTTTCTTATAGAATTATATTGTTCTTCCTCTGATGGCATTGTTTTTTTATTCATAAAAAGATACTCTGTCCTATATAATCCAATACCATCAATCCCCTTTTTCATCGATAATTTAACCTCATCTGAATCATCAACATTTGCCTCTATTTTTACTCTTTGTAGATCGATTGTCATTGGAACAGTATTTACAAATGAGTTGAGTTTTTTATCTTCATTTTTCTTTTCCTCTATTTTTTTCCTATAATTTAAAATAGTTGTTTGAGTTGGATTTTTAATTAATAATCCTTTGTCACCGTCAATTATTATTTTTTCATCGTTTTTTAAATTTTTTAAAGCGTTTTTGATACCTACAACTGTTGGAATAGATAATGATCTAGCTACTATTGCAAAGTGACCCTCCGGACCTCCAAATACGCTCGCTAAACCCAAAAATTTTATTTTTGAATTGTCAAGTAAATCTGCTGGACTTAACTCAGACGAAATTAGAATCTGGTTATCTTTAATATTATTCTGTAATTTTTTTTTTTTTTGAAGGTTCTCAATAATTCTACTACAAACGTCACGGACATCATCAAATCTATCTTTCAAATAATCATCTTTAATTCTTTTAAATATCTTTGAATGTTTATTTAAAACTTCATTTATTGCATATTCAGCATTTATCAAATCTTCTCTAATCCTTTTTTTAGCATCCTTAATAAGTGAAGAAGATCTTATAATTGAAATATTAGCCTCAAGCATAAATTTCATTTCCTTATAGATATCATTCTTTTGAGAAGTGATTTTTTTAATGATTTTCTTGATGTCTAAAATTGAAGACTTTACCGCTTTTTCTAATCTCATTATTTCTTTATCAATTGAAGAGATAGAGATATTATACTTAGAGTGAGATAGGTTAGATTTTTGTTTTATAAGACAACTTCCAATTGCGTATCCACCGGAAACACCGATGCCTTTAAAAATTAATTCTTTATTAATATTTTCCGAAAGAGGCTTTTCTTCTCCAAAGTTATTTTTTATTAAACCAATTAGTTTATTTAGATCTTGCTCAGAAAATTTCCCAACACATTGAACCTTAATTTCAGTTCCCTTAGTTGCAGCTAGAGTCATCAAACCCAAAAGGGAAGAACCATTAACTACTTTTGAGCCTTTTCTAACAGTAAATTTTGATTTACACCTTGATGTTAATTCTACAAACTTTGCTGCAGCACGTGCATGAATGCCAAGCTTATTGGTAATTAATATCTTCCTCTCTACTTTTTTTTCTTCCAATCTTTATTTTCCTCAAAAAAAGCCGACGCTACGTTTATATATTTTCTTCCTGATTCTTGTGAAACTTTGATCAAGTCTTTTATTGATTTTTTATCTCTAAGTGACATCATTTTAATTAACATAGGTAAATTTACTCCAGCAACTACTTCAATTTTTTCATTTTCCATAACTGAGATAGCTAAATTTGACGGAGTCCCACCGAACATGTCTGTGAGTACAACCACTCCTTTTCCTTTATCTACTATTTTAACTGATTCAAGAATTTCTATTCTCTTTTTTTCCATATTATCCTCAGGAAAAATTGAAATTGCGATTATATTCTCTTGTGGACCAACAATATGTTGTATTACATTCACCATCTCTTTTGCAATATTTGCATGACTCACTAACACTAGACCAATCATTTTTTTATATCCCTATGCTCCAAAAATATTTCCAGTTTTTTATTTTTTATTATTAATGAATGAAAATATTCACTTGATACCACTGATCTATGAACTCCTCCGGTACATCCAAACGCAATTGTTATATGTCCTTTTCCTTCTCTTTTATATCCCTCTAAAATCTTTTTAAACAATATGAAAAGCCTATCAAAAAAAAAATAAAAATACTCTTGTTTTTTAACAAAATTAATCACCTTTGTATTTTTGCCATCGAAATGCTTTAACTTGTCTTGGTAAAATGGATTAGTTAAAAATCTCATATCAAAAACCAAGTCTGCTTCTCTTGGTAGCCCATATTTATATCCAAAAGAAATAATTCTCACAGTTGTTCTTAGATCAGATAATGTTTTGAACAAGATCTGCATTTGGTTCTTTAGTAAATTTAAATTAAGCCTTGAAGTATCAATGTAATAATCATTAATACTTAGTAAAGGTCCTAGCCACACTCTCTCTGCTTCAATTATTTCTTCAATTGGCAAATCAAGTTTTAAAGGATGAAGTCTTCTACTTTCTTTAAACCTATTTAAAAGATTTGAATTATCACAGTCAAAAAAGATTACAGATATATTTAATTTTTTTTTTTTCATTGAAATTTCTCTTGCAATCTTTTTAGGATCAAAGTCTCTTGTTCTGACATCAATGCCCACAGCAAGGTTTCTCTTTACTTTTGAATTAATAACTTTACTAAGAAGATATGTTGGCAAGTTGTCTATTGCTTCAAATCCCATATCTTCAAAAATCTTAAGTGCAGATGTTCTTCCTGCCCCAGATAAACCAGTCACTATAAAAATTTTATATTTCTTCTCTGATTTCATTCAATTTAACTTTTATTTTAATGACAGATGAAGAATTTCTACCATCTATTTTTAATAACGGATATTTGATTCCTAAAATTTTGAAGTAGTTATCTTTATCTGGCAACCTGTTTGTCCTAGAAACAGTTAATTTAACGACCAATCTTAATTTAATTTGTTCCACAAATGGAACAGTAACAACCCCTATATCTCTTACCTCTAATAAACCCTTTGTTTCAGGTGGACAAAAAAGATAAATATCATTGAACTTTTTCTTACAAATACAAACATCATCAGAAATTAATGTGGCTCCGTTATCAATCAACCTCAATGCTAAATCTGATTTTCCAGAACCAGAATCTCCCATAATTAAAACTCCATTGTCATCTAGAACAACGGCGGAACTATGGACCCTCTTAAATTCCATATTATTCGATAAAATTTTCTCGCATTTTTTTATTCAAAACCATTACCTTAATTTCATTAAAACTCCCGTCGTCCAAAATAAATCTTACATCGAAAGATGAACCATCTTTTAATTGATGTTTTAAACCCATCAACATTAAATGAATTCCTCCTGGTTGTAAAAAAACCTGTTGCTTGGATTGTATTAATAAATTTTCCATTTTTTTCATTTTTGTAATTTCCTTTTCTATAACAATCCCATGAATCTCTGCTTTTTCAGATATATCACTAGAAGCTGAACTAATAATAAAGTCTTTATCTGTGTTATTAAAGATAGAAACGTATACTGCGCATGCTTTTTGCTTGGGAAAAGTTTCAAAAGTATAAGCTCCATGAAAAGTTAAGGATTCTTCTCCGGACTTTAACGGACTACAAAAAAATAAGATCAATGAAAAGAATATATATTTGTAATTTGTCATTTAAATTAAACCCTCTAATCATTATACATTATATATTAAAAGAGAAATATAATGAATATTAATTATGCTACAAGACAATTGATCAGATCCTCGACAAGAGGATACATGTCGACAAATTTTGATCCCAAAAAATTTAAAAATAAAAAAATTAACCTTAAAGATAATTTTCCTTACTCTACCTTCACTCTTACTGCATTTGACTACAACATTAGTCCTTTAGTCTTATTATCTAAACTTTCAGAACACACTACAAATGTATTGAACAATAATCTAGTTTCTCTTATGCTTTGTGAAGAACAAAAATTGTATCAACATTTTCCTAAATTCAAAAATAATCCATTTAATTATGAAGACCCAATGTCAAGACCAAGAGTGACTTTAATAGGGAAACTTCGAATGACAAAAAAATTAAATGTAAAAGATAGATTTCTTCTGAGGCATCCTACTTCAAAATTATATTCAGGTTTTTCAGATATGAACTTTTACAAATTAGATATTGTTGGAGCACATTTAGTTGGAGGTTTTGCAAGCGTAAAGTGGTTCACTAGAAATGACTTAATTTGTAATGAATATTCAAATTTTGAAAAGTTTGAAACTGATATAATCTCTCATATGAATGATTGTCATCAGGAATCAATAGATTTGTATGTATCTAAACTATTGAAAGTAAAAACTTCTAATGTTAAGGAAAAATGGAAGATTATTGGAATTGATCCCGATGGATTTGATCTAAGAAGAAAAGAAAGAACTCTTAGATATTGTTTTGACAGATCAATAAAAGATGCCAAAAAATTAAGAGGAGTTTTTATTAAACTTCACAAAACCGCATCAGGTTTTTAGTGTGCGTCACCCCAACTTTCTCCTACACCTATGTCTACTTTAATAGGAACACTTAAAGACAGGTACTGCTCATGAGAATGAATCATTAGTTCTGAAATCTTATCTTTAATTATCTCAACTTCATTTTCGGGAGATTCAAAAAGTAATTCATCATGAACTTGTAAAAGTATTTTAGTTTTAAGTCCTTCATCTGACAAAAACTTTTGTACCCTTGGCATAGCTAGTTTGATCATATCTGCTGCTCCGCCCTGAATAGGAGCATTGATAGCAGAACGTTCTGCAAAATTTCTTCTTGTTACAATCTTATCATTTATAAATGGGATGAATATTCGTCTTCCAAATGGTGTTTTAACAAAACCCTTAGATCTACAGTTTAGTACGGTATCATTCATGTAGTCCCTTATACCTGGATATTTGGAAAAATATTTATCCATATATATTTTTGCCTCATTGTTGGGTATCTCTAGTTGAGAAGCTAAACCGTAAGCAGATATTCCGTAAATAATACCAAAATTAATTATTTTTGCTTTTCTTCTTAGTTCTTGATTTACTTCCTCTTGTGATATCTGAAAAACTTCCATTGCAGTTACAGTATGGATGTCACTATCTTCTTTAAATGCCTTTATCAAGTTTTTAATATTTGCTACGTGAGCCAAAATTCTTAATTCTATTTGAGAATAATCAATGGATATAATTTTATTATTAGACTCACTTATAAATACCTTCCTTATTTCTCTTCCCTCATTAGTCTTAATTGGAATGTTTTGTAAATTTGGATCATTTGAGGATAATCTTCCTGTTAAAGTACTTGCCATTCCAAATGAAGTGTGAATTCTTTTTGTTTTTTTGTTTTCTCTGGACAAAAGACCTTGACAATAAGTACTTATTAATTTTGAAAATTGTCTCCATTCCAAAACTAAAGATGCAATATTAAAATTTTCAGATTTTAATTTTTCAAGAACCTTCACATCAGTTTGGTAATTACCACTTTTTCCTTTTTTTCCAAATGGTAGGTTAAGTTTGTCAAATAAAATTTCACCTAGTTGTTTTGGTGATCCAATATTAAATTTAGTCCCACAGTTTTTGAAAATCTGTTTTTCGATATTTAATAATTTTTCAGAAAATTCCCTCGATAAATCATTTAATTTAACATTATCAATTTTACAACCCGATATTTCCATTTCAGATATTACTTCAATCAAGGGTTTTTCAATATAATAATAAAAATCATAGAGATCATCTTTTATTAGTAATATCTTGAGAATTTCCCACAGTCTAAAAGTAATATCAGCATCTTCGGCAGCATAATCTTTTGCATCTTCAATAGGAATCTCTGAAAATAAAACTTTCTTTTTGTCAATAGTAGTTACATCCGAATATTTAATTGTATTATGAGATAAATAATCTAATGAAAGTTCATCAAGCCCATGCCCCCTTTGACCTGTTCTTAATACGTATGACATAAGCATAGTATCATCTAAATTCTTCATCTTAATTCCTAGTTTTTTTAAAATTATTAGGTCGTACTTTATATTCTGACCTATTTTTAAAATTGAACTATCCTCTAGAATAATTTTAATGTGATTTATAAAATACTCTAAATCAATCTCTGAATTTAAATTCGTATGTTCAAGAGGTACATAACAAGCTTGACTGTTCTCTAAAGACATTGAAAAACCTAAAATTCTTGCTTCAACCGCATTTAAAGAAGTTGTTTCACAATCAATTGAGACAACACCAAATCTTAATATTTTTTTTATCCAACTCTCAAAATTAGTTTTCTTTAAAATTAGATCATAAGTTTTCCTATTCACTTGATTTCTTTGGGGAATATAAAATTCAAAATTTTTATTTTCATTTTTTAATTTTTTATTACTTTCGTTATCTACAGCATCTTGTGAACCGAATTTACTCAAAATCAGTGATTTAATTCTTTTAAATTCCATTTCATCTAGAAATGCCATTAATTTTTCTACCCTCAAGGGTTTGAATTTTAAATCTTTAATAGAAACAGGAAGTTCTACATCATCTTTCAATGTCACCAGCTTTTTTGAAATTATAAGTAGCTCCTTATTTGAAAGTATCGATTCTCTTCTCTTATCTTGTTTAATTGTGTTAGCATTTTCTATTAATTCCTCTATATCACCAAATTCTTTTATTAACTGAGCAGCCGTCTTTGGTCCAATTCCAGGTACACCAGGAATATTATCAGAAGTATCTCCAGATAACGCCTGTACTTCTATTACTTTTTCTGGACCCACTCCAAATTTTTCAACAACACTATCCTCTGTAATTTCTTTTTTTTTTAATGGATCAATCATTGTTACATCTTCACCTAAAAGTTGCATTAAGTCCTTATCAGAGGAAATTATTGTTATTTTTTTTCCTTCTGCTTTTGCTTTCTTTGTATAAGAAGCAATTAAATCATCAGCCTCAAATCCTTTTGATTCTATTGATTCCAGATTGAAGGCATTTGGAACTTTTTTAATAATATTAAATTGGGGTTTTAAATCTTCTGGTGGCTCAGAGCGATTAGCTTTATATTGTGAATATATCTTATTCCTAAATGTTTCTCGTGCGGCATCAAAAATAACAGCTATCGCAACATTTCCACCTTTTTCATTTTGTATATCTTCAATTAATTTAAGAAGCATATTTGTAAAACCAAAAACTGCATTTACAGGAGTTCCATCTGATCTGAACATAGGTGGTAAAGCATAATAAGCTCTAAATATATAACCAGATCCGTCAACTAGGACCAACTCATTACCATTTAACTTCATACTTTTTTTTTAAATTTAGCACTACAATATGGACATATAGCAATCCCACCAGATGATAGGTCAAGATATATCAATGGATGTGATTCTTTCAAACCATCTCCGCTACAGCTTATTGAATCGCTATCTACATATTTTAAATCTGTTTGAAAATTTGATTTCATACTATTAAAGTTCAATAAATATCATAATCTTTTACCACTAACTTACTATATATGTATTGATGAAAAAAAAAATAATCAGAGTAAAAAAATTAGCGAAGATATATAGAGAATCTGAAAATTATGCTTTAGATCACATTGATTTGTCAATTAATCAAGGGTCTATTTTTGGACTTTTAGGGCCAAATGGTGCCGGGAAAAGTACATTCATAAATATTTTAGCCGGTCTTGTAAATAAAAGTTCCGGTAAAGTCAATGTTTGTGGATTTGATTTGGACAGTGATCCAAAGACAATTAGAGGAAATTTAGGTATAGTGCCTCAAGAAATTATTATTGATCCATTTTTTACTCCTATGGAAATAATGAACATTCAGGCAGGTATGTATGCTGTTGAAAAAGTTAATATTAAAAATAATGAAATTTTAAATCTCCTTGGCCTAGGGGACAAAGCTAATGCATATGCTAGAAGTTTGTCTGGAGGTATGAAAAGAAGATTAATGGTTGCAAAAGCTATGGTGCATAATCCACCTATTCTTATTCTTGATGAGCCAACAGCAGGGGTTGATGTAGAGTTAAGAACAAAACTATGGGAATCTATTAAAAATCTTAACAAGAATGGTACTACAATTATTTTAACTACACATTACTTGAAAGAAGCAGAATTACTTTGCGATGATATTGCGGTAATAAATAGGGGGAAAGTTATAGCCAATGATTCAAAAAGTAATTTATTAAAAATACTTGATGAGAAAGAAATTAAAATTGAATTTACAAAAAAAATTAATAAGATTCCTAATAAGATAAAACCATATATTATTAATAAAAGTAGTTACGAAATAACTTTAAAATTCAACAAGAGTAAGATTAATACTGCTGAATTGATTAAGCATTTCGTTAATAATAAGCTAGAATTAAAAGATATAACAACCAAAGATTCAGATTTAGAGGATATATTTATAAAATTATTAAAAAATTAATCTTAATCTTTTCCTTATTTCCTATAACTTCATGTATTAGTAAAATTGAAAAAAACTTAGAACCAAAAAAAAATTCTTTTATTTATATGGATTGGAGACCAGAGGTTAATTACTCTAACATTATACTAGCTGTACATGGTTATAATGATTATTCAAATGCATTCAAAATCCCTGGCAAGTATTTATCTAACAATAAAGTTCAACTTATCTCATATGATTTAAGAGGGTTCGGTAGAAATAATAATAAGGGGAATTGGTACGATTTAAAAGTACATCATAAAGATATTATTTTTAATATAAAAAAAATAAAAAAAAATAATCCTCAAAAAAAAATCTTTATTTTAGGGGAAAGTATGGGTGGAGCTATTACAATTAGCCTTATAAATCGATACAAAGATCTTCCAATTGATGGCGTAATATTGATTGCACCTGCAATCTGGAATTTCACCGAAACTAATTTTTTAAAGAGTATTCCATTAAGAATTTTTTCTAAAATTTTTCCAAATTTGAAGGTTAGTGGCAAAGGAATAATAAAAGTTAAAGCTAGTAACAACCAAAAGATGTTAAAAGAACTCTCAAAAGACAATTTTTTTATTCACAAACCAACTCTTGAGAGCCTTCAAGGAGTAATTGATCTAATGGATGAATCTTATGAGGATGCCAAAAAGTATTTTAAGAATCCAATATACAAAACTCTTATTCTTATCCCACTTAAAGATGAAATAGTTCCAAGAAAGCCTTTTATAAAAATTTTACAAAATGATGAGATAAAAATTAATGTATCTAATTTAATAAGTGTTGGGGCATATAAAGAAAGTTACCATATGATTTTAAGAGATTTGGAAGGAGATAATATAACAAAAGATATAAAGGATTGGATATTAGAACGAAAAAATATTGAGGAGAACGAAAACTTTAAAGATGTTTTAAAAATATTTGAAAATACTAAATTTTATCATAGACTTGACTAATGATTAAAGATGTTATTTTAGCAGTTGGTTCAAGTTCATGGTGGAAAAGTAAGAAGCTTAGAAAAGAATCAGCTCAAAAATTAAGAGTTCTTAAAAAAGATTGGAAATATTTAAGAAAAGAAGTTTTAATTGCAGAAGATGAAATGATTGATACTAAACAGTATAAAAGATATTTTTTTTATAAATGAAGAAAACAATTATCTTTGGAACACTAATTTTCCTCAGTTCTTCGGTCTTTTCAGATGAAATAATCAAAGATAATGCAGGCAACTTTTTCCTCATTAAAAAAGATGGAACATATCAAAAACTTCCACCCCCTAAACCAGGGAATAAATACGTAATCAAAAAAAAAATAATTAAAAAAAATGGTATTAAAAAAAATATTTTTCAACGACCCACTAAAAAATCTAGAATCAGAACTAATCAGGGTTTTAAATAATGAACAATACAAATAAAAAATTAATTTGGAAATTAATTCAAAGTCATGGAGAAAATTTGAAAAATAAATTAGAACCCCACCCTAATCATCCTGATGGGAGAAATCCTTATGCACATATATGTAGCTTAATTAATGAGAAGTATAGCTGTTCATATAAAGATTTGTCTGATGACAATGTCGAGGAGTTGAAAAGATTTATTCTAGGGATTAACGAATAAGGTTGAATTGGGAAGATCACTTTACTTTAAGGGAGGAAATATCATATTTTAGATCTTCCCACAATTCAATTTTCTGACACATGTCAGATATAATAATTTAAAAGCAAACTTTATGCCAAAAATACCTTTCTTTAATAATTCAATAATATCTAAGCACCCAGAAGGTCTAGTAACTCTATTTTTTACAGAATTGTGGGAAAGATTTAGTTATTATGGTATGCGAGCTATACTAGTATTATACTTAGTTTCTGAAACTAGTTCCTCAAATCCAGGGTTAGGTTGGTCAAATTCTGAGGCTATAAAGCTTTATGGCTGGTATACAGCATTAGTCTATTTAGCCTGCATTCCTGGAGGAATAATCGCTGACAAATTTGTCTCTAGTCAAAAAGCAGTTTTATGGGGAGGGGGGTTTTTATGTATAGGACATTTATCCTTAGCTATTGAAAACATTAATTTTTTTTATTCGGGCTTATTGTTTATTATTTTAGGAGTTGGTCTTTTAAAGCCTAGTATCTCTTCTCTTGTAGGATCTTTATACAAAAAAAATGACTTAAGAAGAGATCAAGGATTTACTATTTTTTATATAGGAATAAATATTGGAGCATTTTTAGCTAGCCTTACTGTAGGTTTTGTTGGAGAAAGATATGGTTGGCACTATGGATTTTCCTTAGCTGGGATAGGCATGGTAATTGGCCAAATCTTTTTTTTCTCAGGTAGAAAAAAATTTAAGAATCTTAATTTAAAAAAAAAAACTATCAAACATAGGAAAATAAATAAATTAGAGTTTGATAGAATTAAACTGATAGTCCTTGCTAGCCTAATTCTAATAATATTTTGGGCTTCATTTGAACAGGCTGGAGGATTGATGAATATTTTTGCTTACCAAAAGACGGACAGATATCTGGGTATTTTTGATTTCCTAGTCCCAGCCAGTTGGTTTCAATCCATAAATCCATTATTGATAATTTTTTTAGGGTTTTATGTTTCTTTATTTTGGTACTTAATCGAAAAAAAAAAAAAATTGAGTTCCTCAATTTTTAAAATAGCTGTTGGAATAATAATAATGGGATTAGGATTTATTTTCATGTTCTTTGCATCTATTGAATTTGAGATATTCGGAAAATCTTCTATGTATTGGCTTATTTTGGCCTATCTATTTCATACTATTGGAGAACTCTGTGCCTCTCCTGTAATACTGTCATATATAACAAAATTATCTCCCGAAAGACTTGTTTCTTCAATTATGGGTATTTATTTTGCTGCCATAGGAATAGGAAATAAGTTAGCAGGTGTTATAGGACAATATTCGGAAAGATTGGGTGAAAAATTTATTTTCTTGGGTATAACTATTGTGTGTGCTTTTGTTGGTTTGATTGTGATTTTATTCAACAGAAGACTTTCCAAATTATCACACGGAGTTGATTAAAACAACGCGCCCGTAGCTCAACTGGATAGAGCATTTGATTTCGGCTCAAAAGGTTAAGGGTTCGAATCCTTTCGGGCGCACCAAAATATATTGTGTTGATTATAAAATCACTATAAAAATAAATAATGGAAATTCTTCTTAAAAGTAATGATCATGTCTACATAAGCTGGATTAAAAATATTTTAACTTCGCATGGCATAAACTTTTATACTATGGATGAGGAAATGTCAGTAATGGAAGGTAATATTACTGCAATTCCAATAAGAATATTGGTTGAAGAATCTCAAATATTTAAAGCAAAACAAATTATTGAAAATGAAAGTAAAGAATTAATCTAACCAAAGGCAATTAAAGATCCACCATTCTCTTTTAGCCATTTTTTTTTTTCTTTATAGTTAGGACATTTCTTTTCCACCAACTTCCAAAAAAACTTTGAATGATCATGTCTTAACACATGAACCAACTCATGGATTAATACATAATCTATTACACTTTCAGGTAACATGATTAATTTCCAATTCAATGAAATATCACCTTTTAGATTACAACTTCCCCATCTTGCTCGATATGATCTAATTTTCAATGAATTGTAATCTATATTAATTTGTTTTGATAAAAAAAGGAGTCTATCGCATAAGAATTTACGAGATTCACATTTAAGCCAAAGAATAATTATTTTCCTTTTTTTTTCGTACGACTCCTCTAAATGAAATACCCTAAGAATATTATTTTCCAATAAAACGTGTTCTTCTTTAGCTTTTTCATAAATTAAACTTAATTTCAGTCCTTTATATCTTATATAACCTTTTGAAATTTGATCAATTTCAGATAAATTCCTTGAATTATTCTCTATATTTCTTGTTATCCAATTCTTCTTTTTTTGAATCAAGTTTCTTAGGTAGCAGGTAGATGTATAGTATGGACATAGAATCTCTGCCTGCCTATTTTTTATTCTTAACATTAGTGTTTTTTTACGGTTGGACGTTCTAATAATCCTCACATCATCTATGATTTCTATTTTCTTCTTTAGAATCCCAAAATTGAACATTTGATTTTATTAAATACCTATTTTTTTGCTTATTACAACTTCGTTTTTTAACTCTATAATGGATAGGGAACCATATTTTATTTTCTCCCAATAATTTTTCACCATTTTGTCAAATGGTTCATTAGTTAAAATTGAAATCATGCCATTAATCGAGCCTGCATGACATACTATCAAGATATCTTCATCATGTTTTAAAATATCATTTAGAAAGTTTCTTAATCTGTCGAGGAACTCTTCATTACTCTCACCATTCGGGATTTTAAAAGTCAAAAGGTTGTTTTCCCATTCAAGTTTTTTTTTAATTGGAATTGAACTCATTTTTTTCATTTCCCAGTCTCCTAAATTCATTTCCTTTATTCTCTCGTCTATTTCATAATCTTGTTTAAGTTCTTTTGTTAACTTTATACATCTTACTAAGGGGCTGGTGAAAGTTTTTATGCGCTTAATATCAATATTAAAGTCAATTAATTTCTTAATTATTTTACTTACTTCTTTTCCAAATGATCTCGAAACATCTAAATCAGTCTGACCATAAAATACATCTGCTTCTACATTTAAAGAAGTATGTCGTAAAAAAAAAAGTTTCATTAATAATAAATACTAAAATTATTAATTTTATTAAAGGGTCTTTCTTCTTTGTGAATATTTTTTACTGAAGATAAGATTGGACCTTTTTTACATTCCTCTAAAAAAGAATAAATAACTTCTTTTTCTCCACTAAATTCACATTCAACAGTTCCGTCTTCACAGTTTTTTGTCCAGCCTGTTAAAGCATACTCTTCTGCTTTATTTTTAATCCAGACTCTAAATCCAACCCCCTGAACTCTTCCAGAAATTCTACAAAAAACGTTCAATAAATTATTTGTCATCTAAATCCTTATAATCTGCCTCAATAATTTCCTCTTTATCAGACGAATTTATATCATGATAGAAATGCTTCTTTGTTCTTTCTGGTATAAAGTCCCAAACTATAAATCTAAGTGATCGAACTAAAAGAAGAACACCGAACGTATCGGTAATAAAACCAGGAATTAGTAAAAGTATTCCAGCAATTTTCTTATATATCCAATCTTTTGGGTTTGAAGCAATATTCCGAGGATTAAACCCAGACTTTAGAAGAAAGAATCCAATTAACCCGGTGGCTATTATTGAAAAAATTACTGGAAAAAAACCAAAAAAATCTCCAAATAATATAAACAAAACTACTTCAAATATAGGTAACAAAAAGATAAACTTAACACTCATAAACCATTTATTAACATTTATCTAAAAATTTTGAAACTGATTTTAATATGCCAGATCTACAAAACTTAGTATTTATAATTGTTAAATTTTTAATTCCATTTCTTGTAGGAAGCTTAATTTTCTTCTCAATAATAGTAGCTCCCACTACCTTCGTAAATTTAGATCAGAAAAATGCAAGAATTTTTATACGAAATATTTTCCCTAAAATCTATTTATGGGCTCATATTTTAAGTCTAATTGTCGGTCTACTAATTATTTTCTACGAACTCATACTTGGTTTAATAGTTTTACTGGTTTCTTCAGGGTTTTTATTTTCAAGACAATATCTTGTGAAATGGATTAACGCTGTAAGTGATATCAAAGTGAAAAATAAAAAACAAAAAAAGAAATTTGAATTTTTACATACATTCAGCGTTCTGATTTTTATTTCACAAATTATATGTCTTTCAGTAATCTACTTTTATGTCTAATTATTAATTAATTCATTAAGAAGATTATAGTTAACCATTTTATTCCCAAATACATTACCTTTTACTATTTCAAAAGGTTGATGGGATTCACCTAAACTTGAAACAACAACTTTTGCTTCATCAAAATCCTCATCTTTGGTATAAAAAGAAGGAGTTACAAGAACATTTATATCGGCATTCATAGCGGATTTAGCACCTCTAAGTGAATCTTCTATTGCAACACACAATTGTGGAGGCAATCGTAATTTTTCAAGTATCCATTCATAAATTTCAGGAGACGGTCTTTTTTTTTTTGTACAATCTCCATGAGCTACAAGATCAAACATTGAATTAGGATCTAATTTTAATCCTTTCTTGAAAAGAGTCATAAGGTCCTCTTGAGTCGTTGATGAAACTATTGCAATTCTGACATTATGTTTCTTCAAATCTTCTATTAGTCTTATAACTCCAGGTCTTGTTCTGACATCACATTCTAATATCAGATCTTTGAAAATTTCATTTTTTACTTTATGAATTGAACCAATATATTTATTTAGATTTTTATATTCCTGCATTTCTGGCCAGGCACGTTTAATGTAATGTTCAATTCTATCTTTTCCATCGCCGATATTAATTAGTTCTCTATAAATTGCCTCATCCCAAAACCAATCCAAGTTAAATTCTTTGAAAGATTCATTAAAGGATCTTCGATGAAGATCCTCAGTTTCCGCAATTGTACCATCTACGTCAAACAAAACCGCGCTAAGTTGCATTCTTAATTTTCCTAATAATATTTGAAGTTGATTTACCTTTAACACATTTAATCAACTCAACCTCCCCTCCCCATTTTCTAATTTCCTTATAGCCAATTACATCTTTTAAAGTATAGTCATCTCCTTTGAAAATTACATTTGGTTTTATTTTCTTTATTATTTTTATGGGAGTTTCTTCATTAAAAACTATAATACGGTCAATAAAGTTGAAGTTTTTTAGAATCGTTAGCCTCTCAGATTGCTTTAAAATTGGCCTTTCTTTACCTTTAATTTTTCTAATTGATGTGTCACTATTAAGTC
The DNA here is from genome assembly GCA_902563305.1 of uncultured Alphaproteobacteria bacterium. Classification (GTDB taxonomy): domain Bacteria; phylum Pseudomonadota; class Alphaproteobacteria; order Methylaequorales; family Methylaequoraceae; genus Methylaequor. The sequence goes on along the minus strand of CACEWP010000001.1, from coordinate 142,149 downwards.
CAAGAATTAAAAGATCACACCTCTTTCTTGCTTCTTTTAAATAGGAAACATGACCTTGATGAATTAAATCAAAACATCCATTTGTAAATCCAATTTTTTTAAAAGAATTCCTTTTTAATTCTAAGGTAATTTGTTCCATATTACATATTTTATCATTTTCATCTTTATTTAATAGGTCATTTTCGTTTACAACAGTTGTGCCAAACTTTGCAACGGCAATTCCTGCTGCATCGTTTGCTATCTCAGTTGCATTAAATAAAGGTCTCCCGTTTGCAAGACCAGAGGCAATGTATGCAATTACAGTGTCTCCTGCTCCGGAAACATCATACACCTCCTTAGCTTTTGAGGGTAAGTGAAGGTTTCTATTTTTCTTATCTACTATAGAAATGCCATCAGAACTCCTTGTTGTAATAACTGCATCAAAATTCAATTCCTTTATTAATTTTCTAGATAACCTAATAACTATTTTGGATTCCTCGTCTTTATTTTTATCTTTATTAAAATTAGATGCTTGAAGAAGTTCATTATAATTTGGAGTTATTATTGTTGCACCTTTATATGGTAAAAAACTAAATTTCTTTGGATCAACAATTATTTTTTTTTTCTTTTTATTTGAAATATCTATAACCACTTTCAAAAGGTTGTCCGTCAGAATCCCTTTGCTGTAATCTGAAATTACAACAACATCAAAATTGTTAATCTTTTTTTTAAATATTTTTAGAATTTTTGACTCCAATTTATAATTGATAGGGTTGTTATTCTCTCTATCAACTCTAAGAATTTGTTGGTTTTCTGAAACAAACCTTGTTTTTTTGGTTGTACAACGATCTTTATCAATAATTAGATCATAAGAAAGTTTCTTTGATTGATTTAATAATCTCCTAAGAACCAAAGCTTCCTCGTCATCTCCAGATACTGTTATCACATGACATTTACTCCCAGATGCGCAGATATTTCTAGCAACATTTCCACATCCACCTAAAACTTCATACTTATTGTTGTTGATTTTAAGAACAGGTATTGGCGCCTCTGGAGAAATTCTTCTAACTTCACCATGACAATATGAATCAAGAATAATATCTCCTATACACAAAACTTTTCCAACCATACTAAGAAATCAACCCCTTCTTCAACAGAGAATCAAAATACTTAATTGTTTTTTTAAGTCCACCTTTTCTGTCAAATCTTGGGGACCAACCTAATACCTTATTAGCCAAGGAAATATCAGGACACCTCATTTGAGGATCGTCAATTGGTAAATCATTATAAATTATTTTTGATTTACTTCCGGTCAAATTTATTATTTCGTTTGCTAAATCTAAAATGGAAATTTCACTTGGATTTCCAAGATTTATGGGACCAGAAAATTCTTCTTTTTTCATCATTTTTAATATCCCCGAGACTAAGTCATCAATGTAGCAAAATGATCTTGTTTGTTGTCCTTTTCCATACACTGTAATATTTTCATTTGTAAGAGCTTGCAAAATAAAATTTGATACAACTCTGCCGTCATTAGGCTGCATTCTTGGACCAAAAGTATTAAAAATTCTAATTACTCTGATATCTAGTTTATGCTGTCTACGGTAATCCCAAAAAATTGTCTCAGCACATCTTTTTCCTTCATCGTAGCATGCTCTAGGACCCTCTATACTAACAGCTCCCTTGTAGGATTCATTTTGCGGGTGTATTTCTGGATCACCATAAATTTCTGATGTTGAAGCTTGCATAATTCTGGCTTTAGTTCTCTTAGCCAGTCCCAACATATTAATTGCACCATGAACACATGTTTTAATAGTTTGTACAGGGTCGTTTTGATAATGAATAGGTGATGCAGGGCAGGCAAAATTATATATCTGGTCGACTTCAACGTAAAGTGGGAAAGTTATGTCATGTCTGAGTAACTCAAAGTTCTTATGATTGTATATATTCTTTAGATTTTCTTCACTTCCTGTGTAGAAATTATCGCAACAAATCACGTAATGACCGTCATTTATCAAACTTTCACATAGAAAAGAGCCAATAAAACCTGCTCCTCCCGTTACTAAAATTCTTTTTTTCATCTTAATTCAATGCTAATCTCAATAATTGAATCCCTCCCAACAAAAAAAGATGCATCTTCAAATTTTGGCGGACCAAAGAATACTTTAGCATTATTACTGAATCCATATTTTTCCTTTGGGATTGCAAGAAAAGTATCAAACTTACTATTAGAATTTTTATCATGATAAATTGCGATTGCATAATTGGACTCCTGAAGATTATTAATTATAAAACCATCTTTAACTACTTCTGAAACTTCCTTAAAACCTCCAAGTATTTTTCCTTCTTCTTCAGGAAATAGATTGGAATCATTATATATTCCGTAATGAATTGCTCCTTTTTCCTCTTCAATGTTAGAAACCGTGATTTTAATCTGACCAGCATCGACTTTAAAATCAATTAAAATTGTAATTAAGATTATGATTGATGTATATATTTTCATTATTTTCAATTTTTTTATATATTAATAATAACAAAATTAGTATGATTAATATCATCTAAAATGAGATATTCCATTTTAAAATTTATATTATTTCTTATTTGTACTTTTTCCTACCCAAATTTATCATTTTCAGATAATGATGAAAAAGTAACAGCGATGAAATTAATTCATTCTTCGGAAAAAAGCCTAAAAAATTTAATCTCCAATGATGAATTAACAAATCTAAAAGACTATTTAAAAAATTCTAGAGCTATTTTAATTTTTCCAGAATTATATGAGGGAGGATTGATTTTCGGAGCCAAAGGTGGAAATGGTGTTTTATTAATTAGGAGATCGGAAAGCGACTTCTCAGGTCCCTTCTTTTATTCTATTGGAGGTCTTAGTTTTGGTCTACAAATTGGAATCAAATCTGCCCAAGTTGCAATGACTATAATGACAAACAGAGGCTTGAATTCAATTTTAAAAGAAAGAGTTAAATTAGGAGTTGATGTTGATACGGCAATGATAAATTCGGGGGTCGGTTATTCAGCTGAAAGTACAATTAGACTAGCTGATATTTATTCTTTTTCTGATAATGCAGGTTTATTTGTTGGAGGATCTTTAGAGGGGACGTATCTTCAACCTAGAAATGATTTAAATAATGTCATTCATGGAAAAGAGTTTTCTTCTAAAGAAATTTTAGAAAATAAATCAATCTCTAAAGGAATATCTAGCCTTTCTAAAATCTTGAATAGAATTGATGATTACGAAAGAGTCAGATAACGAGTTAGCCATTGTTTTATGCGGACATGGATCCAGGAATTTAAATTACCTCTCAGAGGTGGTTAAGCTTAAAGAAGTATTGTCAAAAAAATTGCGGCTCAATATTTATGAATGTTTTATTGAAATAAATAAACCTTCAATCGAAGAATGTGTAGATAGAGTTAAGGGAATATATAAAAAAGTTTTAATTTTTCCACTTCTTCTGTTTGAGGGAAGGCATATGTTAGAAGATGTTAATGAAAAGATTTTAAGTTTACTCCAAAACACAAACAAGGAATTTGTTTTAATTAATAAATTATCTTTAATTAATGATATTTTTCCAAACATACTAAAAATTATAAAAAATAAATATTCTGAAAAATTTGATATACTTATTACTTCTTGCTCTTTTAGTAAAAATAGAAAAGTAAAAAAAGAATTAGAAATCTATACAAATAAACTATCTTCTAGCCTGAAAATTCCAAAAAAAATTTTCCATTTTGTGGGAGACGAAAAGAATGTCTTTAAAGAGATTAATCACCTTGAAAATCATTCTGCTAAAGTTCTTTTGCACCCTGTCTTTTTTTTTAACGGTTATTTATATAAGAAGAATATCGAAACTTTCTCAAAAATTACCACAACAGAAAATCTCAAACCTCTTGCACATTATGATGAAATCATTGAGTCTATCTTTCAAAAGTTAATTATTAAAATTTGAAGTCTCAATTAGCTTTTTTATTAGTAAATTTCGTGATACTTTTGAATAGTCATAGATTGTTTTTCCAGAAAAATCAGTTATATCTTCGTTAATTTCTTGCTTAATAAGAATATTAACAGCATTTACGTTTGCTTTTTCAATACTATGCATTAATGCTGTCATTCCAAGTCTATCTTGAAAGTTTGGATCAACTCCAGATTTAAGTAAATCTTGAATAAGAGAATATTTATTCATTGTAACGTAATATATCAAAAGAGAACTCTTATTAAGAATTCTAGCTTTTGGATTAGCTCCGTTTGAAACTAATAGTCTAAACATCTTTCTGTCGTCATTTTCTAATGCATAAGCCAAAGCAACTAATTTATCAGAATCTTTATGATTTATTGCTGCATCTTTATCCAGCATTTCCTCAACTTTTTGATAGTTTGATTTTTTTACGGCTGTCATAAAGACTCTGTCGATTAGAATATCGCTGTCATCAACAGAGAATACGAATTTATTTGTTGTTATACATAAAAAAATCAAAAAAAAAAAAAAAATATGGTTTTTTATTAACATTTTACTTATTCATATCATTATATGATCTTGCAATGCAAAAAAAAAATCTTTTTAGTAGGCACAAACCCTTCGGATATTCTAGATTGTACAATCCATGCTATTGAAACAATTCAAAATTCTGATTCCATAATAATTTCAAAAGAATTTAATAAAAAATATCTGAAGGTAATTAATAATAAAAATATTTATTTCCAAGAAGATCTTGCAAAAAAAAATGATAAAAATTTATGGTTTAAAATTTTAAAAATATTTAATTCACATGATACAATCACACATTTATTTGATGGAGACCCTGATATTGATTGTAGAGGTCCAGAACAACAAGAATTTTTTAAAAAAAATAATATAGAATGTAGAATAATATCTGGTGTTATAAAAGTGGTAAACTATATGAATATTAATTCTAATTTATTAACAAATAGAGAGAAAAATTTCTCATCATCTTTTCTTAAAAAATTTAATAAAGTAAAAGTTCTTGAAATTATAAATAATCTATATTTTGAGAAACTGGTTATTTTTGTAGAGAATAAGAATGACCTTAAAAAGATACTTCTTTTTTTAAAAGATCTACCTTTTGGAATAAAATTAAAACTTAGTTTGTTTTCAGATGGCAAGATGAAGAGAAGTGTAAAGTCATACACTAAAACAATTGCTAATTATAACATGCCTGCATATATAGTTATTGAAAATGATGAAAAACTATAAACCGATATTTAAAAAAAATCTTTCTCTTATGCTTGTTCTAGTAATAGTTATAAGTATCGGAATAATAGCAATTGAAAAAATTCAAAATAGGGCTAACAAGATTAGTACCAACATAGGTGGAGGTTTCTTACTTACTGATCAAAATAACGCCAGATTTAATTCTCAATCAATAGATAAAAATAAACTTATTTATTTTGGATATACTTATTGCCCCGATGTTTGTCCCTTCGATATATTAAAACTATCACACTTCATAGACGAAAACCCCGAAATACTTCAAAACTTAAAATTTATTTTTATAACGGTTGATCCTGAAAGGGATCAGCCAGATCAAATTCGAAGCTTTCTCGAAAACTTCAATCCCTCAATAATTGGTTTAACTGGAACGAATAAAGAAATAGAGAGTGTGGTTAGAAAATACAGAATATATGTAAAGAAAAATAAAAGTTCTAAAGATGATCAAAATTATTTAGTTGATCACAGTTCTTTATTTTTTTTAGTTGATAAGAACGACAAATATATTTCTCACTTTCGTCCTGATGATTTTAATTCAAACATAAAATCTACAATATTAAAAAAAATTTTCTAATATTGTCTCAAAAACATTTTTCTTTGTTTTGGACTTAGATTTTTCAATTATTTTTTTTATCTTATTTCGTGTTTCAATTAAAGAGTCTGAGTTTTCTATACCATAATTTAATGCTTGAGGTTGAATATTTTTATGTGCTCTTTTCATAAATTCTCCCCACAACACAGCTGGAGCTGTTCCACCAGTGATCTCTTTCATTGGTGAATCATCATCATTTCCAAACCACACACCAACAACAATATTTGACGTAAATCCAACAAACCATGCATCTCGAAGCGATTGACTTGTGCCAGTTTTTCCTGCTGCTGGTCTATTTATTTTCGCTTGCTTGCCTGTACCACTTATAATAGTTTCTTCCATCATCTCTGTCATAGTTCTAACTACATTAGAGTTTAAAATCCTTCCTGGGCCTTGAATTTTTCTGGTAAATAAGTTTTTTCCCTCAGTATTTTCTATAGATCTAATGCCATGAACAAATACACCATTTCCATTATTTGCGAGTACATCATAAGCTGCAGTTAGTTCTAGAAGATTTACTTCTGAAGTTCCCAATGCCAATGATGGTGAATTAAGTATTGGACTTGTGATACCCATAAGTTTTGCCATTTTTATTACTTTCTCTCTTCCAATTTCTTCTGATATTTTAACAGCTACTGTATTAATTGATTTTGAAAAAGCATCTTTAACACTTACTTCACCAAGGTATTTATCTTTGTAGTTCTTTGGAGACCACCCATTTATGTTTATTTTTGAGTCTAAAATTAGATCCTGCGGATCTAATCCATTCTCTAGTCCTGCGAGATATACAAACAATTTGAATGCTGATCCAGGTTGTCTTTTTGCCTGTGTAACTCTATTAAACTGAGAATCACCATAATCACGTCCGCCAATCATTGAAATCACTCCACCGTCCAAATTAAGTCCAACCAGAGCTGATTGGTCTGCAGATGGATACTTCATCGTAATTCTATTTAAAGAATCTTCAGCAAGTTTTTGAAGTTTCACATCAAGAGTTGTTCTGACTATTAGATCCTCGTTTATTTCTCCTACATATGACTTTACTCTAGGAAGTAACCAATCAATGAAGTAACGAGTGCTTTTTGGAGGTGTAGTAAATTTTGAATATTTCTGATTATTAGATTTAGCTAATTTAACATTCTTTTTACTTATCATCTTATTTTTAGCCATATTTTCTAGGACTAAAGACGCTCTTTCTTTAGATAAATTTTTATTAGCTATTGGATTATATCTTGAAGGTGCTTTTAGAAGACTCGCTATTACAGCGCATTCATAAAGATTAAGGTCTTCTACTTTTTTATTAAAATATTTTTCTGAGGCAGCCTGAACACCATAAGTTCCGGAGCCCAAGTACACTCTATTTAAATAAATACTCAAAATCTGTTTTTTTGTAAATCTTAATTCAAGCCACAAACTTAAAATTAATTCATGTAGTTTTCTTGTAAATGACCTTTCAGGAGTTAAAAATAAATTCTTTGCTAATTGCTGTGTTATCGTGCTTCCACCTTGAACTATTCTACCTTCTTTTAGATTAACATAGATTGCTCTAAGAACCCCTTTAAAATCAACTCCATAATGGTTGAAAAATCTTTTGTCTTCTGTAACTATTACTGCATTAATTAAGTTTTCAGGTAATTTGTTATATTTTATTGATTTTCCATAAATATCTCCGTAAGAGGCGATGATTCTTCCATCTTTATCTAGAAATGTAATGCTAGGTTGTCTTGAAATTTGAATAGATTCTGTTTCAGGTAAGTTAAGAAGCGACCAAGTAACTGCCATGCTTGAAATAAGTACAAGCCAAATAAAAATAACTAGCAACCAACGTAAAGCCTTCAAATTTTTAATCCAAAATTAAATTATTAATTACTACTAAACGTCTAAATTAGAAACTTTGTTAGCATTTGATTGAATAAATGTCTTTCTCTTATCAACGTCTTCACCCATCAACTCTGAAAAAATTTCATCTGCTCTTTGTGCATCATCAACTTTAACTTTGAGAATTGATCTGTATGCAGGGTCTAAAGTAGTATCCCACAACTGATCTGGGTTCATTTCACCTAACCCCTTATATCTCTGAACGGTTATACCCTTTTTTGACAACTCAACGCTAAAATGAATTAAATCTCTAGGAGTTGTGATTTTGAATTCTTCGTCTTTGAAAGAAAGTTTTGAAGGACTAAGAAAAAACTCTTGAATTATTTTACTAAACTCATCTAACCGTTCGAATAAACCTACATCAATTTCTTCTTTTTTGATATTAAAACTTTCCCTTACTTTATTTTCTTCTCTGTTGAAAACAAATTCATTCCCATTAAGAATCTCTGAGGACCAATTTCCATCAATATGATTTAACCTCTTTAGAATATATTCAATTGTCTCTGAGGTCTTTTTTGTGGATTGAAAATTTGACTTATTGAAAAAATTGCTAATAGTTGCCTGTTCCAATAAAAAAAGATAATTATCATCCTTCTTACTCATTTGCTCCAAGGTGTTTATAAATTTATTTAAACTCTTAAATAAATTGTATAAATGCTCTCCTTTTAAAATATCTCCATTCTGAAGTTTTAAGAAACTATTTTCGACAATCTCTTGAATAAAATAGTTATCCAATTCTTTTTCATCTTTAAGATATAGCTCAGATTTATTTTTTTTTATTCTAAATAGTGGTGGTTGCGCAATATATACAAATCCTCCTTTTATCAATTCACTCATATGTCTATAGAAGAATGTTAATAACAGCGTCCTGATGTGAGAGCCGTCAACATCCGCATCTGTCATAATTATAATTTTATGGTAACGTAATTCCTCCAAATTAAATGTATCATGATAACCGGCTCCAAGTGCTTGAACTAAAGTGGCTATCTCAGAAGAGTTAAGAATTTTATCTTTCCTAGATTTTTCTGTATTTAGTATTTTCCCTTTCAATGGCAATACGGCTTGATTTTTCCTATCCCTTGCCTGCTTTGCTGACCCGCCTGCAGAGTCACCCTCCACTATAAATAACTCACTATTTTCTGGTGATTTATCCTGACAGTCTGCTAACTTTCCCGGGAGTGATGAGATTTCTAAAGCTGAATTCTTTCTCAATACATCTCTTGCTTTTCTAGCTGCCTCTCTTGCTGCTGCTGCTTCAAAAATTTTTGTAATAACCAATTTGGAATCTTTTGGATTTTCTTCAAACCAACTTGACAATCTATCAGAAACAATTGACTCAACAATAGGTCTAACCTCTGAAGAAACTAATTTATCTTTAGTCTGAGAAGAGAATTTAGGATCAGGAACTTTCACAGATAAAATACATGTTAGACCTTCTCTTGCATCATCTCCGGTTAAATTAATCTTATCTTTCTTTTGCAATCCTAAATTATTAGATGCAGTGTTAATAGTTCTTGTTAATGCAGATCTAAAACCAGCTAAATGTGTTCCACCATCTCTTTGAGGGATGTTGTTTGTAAACACTAGGCAGTTTTCATGATAACTCTTGTTCCACTGTAATGCCATCTCAACATGAATATCACTTGAATCGCCTTTGATTGAAATGATTTCACTTATAATCGATTCTTTAGATTTATCTAGGTATTTTACATACCCTTTTAATCCACCTCTTGATGACAATTGAGATTCAAAAACCTCACTTTTTCTTTTGTCAATAAGAACGATATTTACCCCAGAATTAAGATAAGCTAATTCTCTTAATCTTGATTCTAACTTGGGAAAATCAAAATCTGTTTTGGAAAAAGTTTTTTTTGACGGCATAAAAGTTATCATAGTTCCACTTAAATCAGAATTTCCAATTTTTTTCAAAGGTGCATCAGCTATACCATCTTTAAATTTTATAAAGTATTCACTTTTGTCTCTCCTTATTGTCAACTCAAGCCATTCAGAAAGAGCATTAACAACTGAAATTCCAACCCCATGGAGCCCGCCTGAAACTTTATAAGAGTTTTGGTCAAATTTTCCTCCAGCATGAAGTTGTGTCATTATTACTTCAGCAGCAGAAATACCTTCTTCTTTGTGAATATTGGTAGGGATGCCCCTACCATTATCTATTATTGAAACAGAATTATCAGGGTTTAGACTAACAGATATAGAGCTACAATGACCAGCAAGAGCCTCATCTATAGAGTTATCAACAACTTCATAAACCATGTGATGTAAACCAGAACCATCATCTGTATCACCAATATACATCCCTGGTCTTTTTCGAACAGCATCAAGGCCCTTCAGAACCTTTATTGATTCCGCATCATAAGCTTGTTCGTTAATTTGATTATCTTCTGCTTCCAAAATTTAAACCTGTAATTAATCCTTTTATTATAACTAATTATTAATAACTTTAAACCTATAATCATCAATATTTATGTTGTGAATTATTGACTCAAATTTATCTGATTTTTCAAAAGAATTAGCTCTTACATCAGTCATCCATGTCTGAAGTTTTAATTCATTTAATCTGTTAACAATACTCTTTATAAACCTGTAATCTAAGTAAGAAAAGATGTCATCAAGCAAAAAGAGTACTTTAGAAATTTTTAGATTCTCTAAAATATTTAAAAATGAGAATATTATTGAAATGATAATTATTTTCTGCTCACCGGTAGAAAAGTTTTTTCCTTCTTTAAGTGATTCTTTTTCAAAGACTAATAGATCTGTCTTGTCAATACTAAAATTAGTTCTCCCTGAGATTGAATCTTTGATTCTATTTTTTTTGAGATTTTCACGAATTAGTTCCTCAACATAAAGTGCTGGTTTGATCTTAAGAGTTTCATCCGCCAACCCATTCAATTTTAAAGTTAGTAAAGGGATCTGATCATCAATTTTATAAAAATATTTATTTAGTGACTTTAAAAAAACCCTTCTACAGTCACATAACACAACACCTACTTCAGACATTTTTTTTTCTATAATATCAAGCCAATTAATATTGTTATCAATTTGCATAGTTTTTAGAATTCTTAGTCTTTCATTCTTTAATTTCGTATACTCAGACAATCTTCTCTTATAAGAATCATCTATCGTGGATATCATCAAATTCAAAAAACTTCTTCTGTCCTCAGGAGTTCCTTGAAGGAGATGTGACATTTGCGGTAACACCCAGAAGGTATTAAAATTGTTTTTTGAGTTATTATTTTTCTTTTTTTTATTTAATGATGTTACTTTTGAAAATACATTCATCTTTTCCTTAATTCCAATGCCTATATCAACCAACTCGCTGCCATTAAAGAGTTTGAAATTAACTCCAAATAACTCTGTAGGTCCTACTAATTTTGTTCTTATTAATTCAGATAAACTTGCGTTTCTGAACCCAGAGTTGGAATTTAGAAGTGAAATAGATTCTAAGATATTTGTTTTTCCGGAACCATTTTTTCCAGAAATTAAGACTATATTTTTATCTGGATTGATCTGTAAAAAGTTATGATTTCTGTAATTACTTAGTTTTAATTGAGTAATCCTAAAGTTATTATTCATATAAGAATTTTAAGCTCTCATCTGCATAATTAAAAAAATAGTGTTTTTAATTGAACTGCTCTCTAAGATTGTGGGAGCTGTATTCTTGGAAAAATAAAACTTTACCTTTCCTTCTTTTATAATATTTAAAACATCGAGTACATACCTAGAATTGAAGTTTATTGAAAATGCTGGTCCACTATATTCAACTTTGACATTTTCTGTGCCAAGAGATTTCTCTGTTCCAAAAGAACTAACTACGCATACATTATTAGAGACATCAAATTTCACAGTTCTAAATTTCTCATTTGATATTGTCGATACTCTATCAATACTTTGACTAAAACTTTTACAATCTACGACCATAATTTGGTCATTAGCCTTTGGAATTACACTCTCATAATCTGGAAAAGATGAGTTAATCAGTTTAGTAATTATTTTAACGTTCCCCAAAAGAATTTTTAATCTTGTTTTTGAAAAATTTAAAATAACTTTACCCTCAAATTCTTCAAGAATTTTTGATAGTTCAAAAACCGTTTTTTTTGGAATAATTATACCTTCAAAATCACTAGAAAAATCTTTAGTTAAAGAGCTTTTTGACAATCTATGACCATCTGTTGCAACAGTTGAAATCAAGTTTTTACTAAGATGCAAATAAATTCCATTAAGATACTGTCTTGACTCATCCAAACCCATACAAAATTTACAGTTGTCTATTAAATCTTTTAAGAAAATTGATTCTAGTTCAATAGTAGTCTCTAGTTCATTAACGTCCATAACAGGAAAATCGTCAATAGGAAGTGATGGAATAGAAAATTTTGATTCGTCATAAGAAACGTATACAAGATCTACTTTTTCATCTTTACGAATTGTTATATTAGAACTATCAGGTGCTTTTCTAATTATGTCGTAAAATAACTGAGAAGGAACTGTAATGCCTCCAGATACATTTGCACTAGCTTCTAGAGACTCACTAAGTTCTAATGCTAAGTCGGTAGCAGTAATTTCAAGTTCTTTACCTTCACTACACATTATTCTAATATTTGAGAGAATTGGGATTGTATTTCTTTTCTCAACAACACTCTGAAAATGATTAAGACAGTCTAAAATATTCTTTTTTGGAATAGAAAATTCCATTTTATGACTCTAGCATTCTTATTAAAAGTTGGACATCCTCGTCAAAGCTATTATCTTTGTTTCTCAATTCTTCAACTTTCTTTACTGCATGAATTACTGTCGTATGATCTCTATTACCAAATCTTCTTCCTATTTCCGGTAAAGATCTTGAGGTTAAATTTTTGGATAAATACATAGCAATTTGTCTCGGTCTTGCTATTGTTCTTGATCTCCTTGATGAACTCATATCTGACATTTTTACATTAAAGTGCTGTGAGACTTTTTTTTGTATTTCTTCTATATTTACTTTTCTCTGCGATGATTTTAATAAATCCTTCAATAGATCTTGAACCATGTCCAAGTTTATTTCTCTTCCGACTAAAGATGAGAAAGCTGCTAACCTGTTTAAAGCTCCTTCCAACTCCCTGACATTAGAAGTTATCTTATGAGCTAAAAACTCTAAAATATTTGGAGATATCCTAGCTGAAAGTTTTTCCTCTTTGGCTTGAAGTATTCCTAACCTTAATTCATATGTTAATGGATGTATATCTGCAACCAAACCCCAACCAAGCCTTGACCTCATTCTCTCTTCAATTCCTTCCAGATCTTGTGGTGATTTATCAGCAGAAATTATTAATTGCTTATTTTGATCTATTAAAGCATTAAAAGTATGAAAGAATTCCTCTTGGGTTGAATCTTTTCCTGAAATAAATTGGACATCATCTATCATCAAAACATCAACATTTCTAAACTGTTCTTTAAATGCAACGGTATTCTTAAATCTCAATGCCTTAATGAAATAATACATAAACTTTTCAGCAGACATATATATAACTCTTCGAAGAGGATTTCTATTTTTTATCTCATGTGCAATTGCATGCATCAAGTGAGTTTTACCAAGTCCAACCCCACCATAAAGAAACAATGGGTTGAAAGGAACATCATCTGACTCTGAGACTCTCCGGGCAGCAGCGAAAGCTAGTTCATTTGGTTTCCCAACTATGAAATTTGAAAAAGTAAATCTTGTGTCTAAATCAGAACTTATAGAACTGAAAATATCGTCTTGTTTGCGTTCTTTATTTTTTGAATCTAGAGTTTCATGATATGATTGATTTTTTTTCAAACTTTTTTTGTTATCTTGAGCTACAACTATTTCTATGTCATTAATTTTAAGATTCTGAACTAGCCAATAACTTTTTATAATATCAAGATATTGTTCAATAATTCTTGTTCTTACAAAGGCACTGGGAACACTTAATATAACTTTTCTATCTACACAATCCTTTAATGAGATAACTTTAATCCAACTTTTAAACTGAGCATCACCAATTTTCTGCCTTATACGTCCTCTAACAGTTGCCCATTGCGCTTGGATTTCAACAAAATCCTTTGAGTTATCTTCAATCACTATTTCAACCTTGTTTCCATGGAAGTTTTGAATGTTTCCAACCACTCACTTTACCTCTTTGTCCCTCTGAATCATGAGGGCCCTCAAACCCTTCAATTAAATTGTAGCATGATTTGTAGCCGTGGTTGGTTAAAAACTCTGCTGCTGACCTTGATCTAGCTCCAGACCTGCATAAAAATATCAGTTTTGAGTCTTTAGAAACATTTAAGCTTACTACTTCCTTCAAGAAACTATTATTTTTCTCCATTAGTGGGTATGTTTGCCATTCTATAAAAAAGACATCTTTATTTAATGAGCTAAGATCTGGAACTCCAACAAAATTCCATTCTGCGGAAGTTCTACAGTCAATGAGATAGGCATCATCACTTTTCAGAAGATCCCAAGCTTTTTCCGGGTTAACATCCCCCGCATAATCCAAATTATTCATAATACACAAACTATGAGATTAACTAATAAAAAATACTGAATCAACAATGTAAAAAAAAAAAATCAACTCGTGGATTTTATTTTCTTTGATAGCCTTGAAACAAGCCTGGCTGCGGTGTTTTTTTTAAAAACTCCTTTCCCAACGGCTTTTGCTAGTTCAGATTCTATTTTAAGAAAATTCCTACTAAGATCGTCTTTACTTCCATTTTTTGATGAAGAATGAAGTCGCTTTATAGAACTTTTAATCCTTGATTTTCTGAATTTATTGATTTCGGACCGCTTAATGTTCTGAACAATCCTTTTTTTTGCAGATTTTATATTAGCCATACAGAGCATTTTATACTTTCCTAATCATTTTAGGTCAAGCAGTTATTGTTTTATTTTAAAGGATAAACACTAAAAATAATTGATATTTCATTCTTATTTATTGTTGTTTTAAGTTCAAGAATTTCTTCAGCCCTTTCAAAAGTTAAAGGCTTAGTCTCCTTCCATCCAAGATTGGGTAAAATTTTTTTATAAAAACTTACGACTTCCTCATAATTATAATTACCACTAATTTCTGTTGATACGTATCTTCCATCCACTTTGTCAAATAAAACAAGAGAGTCCTCTACATACTCCATATTTTTAAATAATGGTATATCTTCAAGTCCATTTATAAATTTCAACCCTAATGATGGTTTATAAAAAATCATTAAGATGAATGATATTAATATTGTATATTTCATATTTGACATTTAGAACAAAAAAAAGTGGATCTGCCAGATTGAATTAGTTTTTTTATAACATTTTTATTTTTGCACCTTAAACATGGCAGACCCTCTCTTCCATATACCATTAGCTTATTTTTAAAATACCCAACTTCTTGATCTGAAACAACAAAGTTTTTTATAGTTGTTCCACCAAGTTTAATTGCATTAGATAAAATCTTTTTTACTGCTTTAATAATTTTTATTATTTCTTCTTCTTTTATTGTTGTAACTAATCTAGTGGGGAGTATTCTTGACCGAAATAAAATTTCAGAACAATAAATATTTCCTAAACCTGCTACAAAATTTTGATTCATTAACAAGTTCTTGATAGTTGTTTTACTACTTAGATAATTTTGGAAATAGCTAATTGAAAATTCACAACCCAACGGTTCGGGCCCTAAATTTTTTATGTGAGAACACTGAAAAATTTCCTTTTTTTTGTAGAGTTTGATAAATCCAAATTTTCTAACATCATTGAAAATAAGTTTTTTATTTAAAAAATTAAAAATAATGTGGTCATGTTTCCTAAATTTGTATAATTCATTTAAACGAAAAAAACCAGTCATACCGAGGTGAAATAGAACAGCATAATCATTTGAATATAAAAATAATAAATACTTACCTCTTCTCAAAATTTTTGTTACTATTGCATTACATAATTTATAAGAGATCTCTTTGACAATTGGGAATCTTAGCTTAGGGTTTTCTATTTTTATCGACAAGGTTTTCTCTTGAATTATGTTTTTTTTCAGAAAAAGCCTAACAGTCTCAACTTCAGGAAGTTCTGGCATGAAGCAAGAATTACAAAAAAAATCCAACTCGTCAAATAAAGAACTCAAACAACTAAAAGTTGATAAAATATTTTCCAAAGTATCCAAAGGTTACGATTTGATGAATGATATAATGAGCCTCGGTCTGCATAGAATTTGGAAAGAAGAGTTTATTAATATGATTGAATTAGAAAAAGAATATTACCTTTTAGATCTAGCAACAGGTTCTGGAGATCTTTTGGAGTTGATTAAAAAAAAGTGTGATTGCATGTGCATCGGTTACGATTCTAATATCGAGATGATAAAACAGGCCAAAAAAAAATTAAAAAAAAATAATGTTTTCTACATTAATGGGAGAGCTGAGCTAATGCCTTTTAAGAGAAATAAATTTGATTTAGTAACTGTAAGTTTTGGTTTGAGAAACTTTTCTGACATTGACCAATCACTGAAAGAAATCAAACGAATAATTAAAAAAGGTGGAAAATTTTATTGTCTTGAGTTTAGTGAAATCAATAACAGAAGTTTAAGAACTTTATTTAATTTATATAGCAAAATTATACCTTTTTATGGAAAAATATTTCTCAACAATAAAGAAGCATATTCTTACTTGATTCAAAGCATAAAAGAATTTCCAAATCAAATGCTCCTTACTAAAAAATTACTTAAGGTTGGCTTTAAAAATATCGAAGTGATTGATATTTTAGATGGTGTGGCTTCAATACACATTTGTGAATTATGATGAGTTTTCTTAAATATAAAAAAATTTTGTTAATTATTACAGGTGGGATAGCGAGTTATAAAGCTTTAGATCTGATTCGGAGACTCCAAGAGAATAATGTAACTATCGAATGCATCTTAACTGAAAATGCCAAAAAGTTTATAAATCTAATTACTTTTGAGAGTTTGTTAGGGAAAAAAGTTCATTCAAACCTTTTCTCACTTTCAGAGGAAAAGGAAATGAATCATATAAGACTAGCTAACACAGTGGATGCAATATTAGTAATTCCTTGTACGGCAAATTTTATTGCAAAAATGGCAAACGGAATTGCTGATGATCTTTCATCTAATATTTTGTTAGCGTCAAATAAAATTAAAATTATTGCACCAGCAATGAATTCAAACATGTGGAACAACACGGCGGTAAAAACAAACCTAAAATTTTTATCTAAAATAAATGTAAAGATCTTCTCACCAAAAAAAGGTCGTATGGCTTGTGGAAGTGTTGGTTCAGGAAAACTTATGGAGGTCAATGACATTATTGAGAATTTAAATGATATCTTTAGTCCCAAAGAATTATCTGGATTAAAAATTATAGTTAGTGCTGGTGCATCTCAAGAAAGAATTGATCCAGTGAGATTTTTAAGTAACTACTCATCAGGAATTCAGGGTTATGAAATTGCGAAATCGATCCAATGTTTAGGAGCTAAAGTAATATTAATCACTGGTAAAACAAATCTAGAAAAGCCAAAAAATATAAAAGTAATAAGTGCCAGCAATGCAGATGATTTTTATAACAAAACTGTTTCTAACCTCCCATGTGATGTGTTTATCTCAGCTGCTGCAATTTCGGATTGGAAACCAAAAAAAAAAATTACAGAGAAGATAAAAAAAATGGGAAAGGAAATTTCTATAACTTTTAAACAAAACATAGATATTCTTGAAAAAATATCAAAACATAAAAAAAGACCAAGATTAGTAATCGGTTTTTCAGCCGAAACCTCAAAATTAATCACTAATTCCAAAAAAAAATTACTTAAAAAGAATTGTGACTGGATAATTGCTAATAATGTAAAACTGAGTAATGTTTTTGGATCATCAAAAAATAAAGTTTCTTTAATTACAAAAAATAAAATTGAAAACTGGCCTGAGATGAAAAAGTCACAAGTCGCAAAAAAAATTACAAAAAAAATTGTTAAATTTTTTAAAAAAAATAAATTAATATAATGAAGAAAATATTATTTAAACAACTACAAAACGGTAAAAATCTCTATCAAATAAAAAAAGCAACAGATGGCAGTGCTGGTTTTGACTTGCTAGCTGCATTGGACAATGAAATAAATATTAATCCCCAGGAATCAGTTTTAATTCCATGCGGCTTTTCATTGCAAATGCCTAATGGAGTGGAAGCACAAGTAAGACCTCGCTCAGGAATAGCACTAAAAAACTGTGTAACAGTTCTTAATTCTCCTGGAACAATTGATGCTGATTACAGAGGAGAGATTGCGGTTATATTAATAAATCATGGAAAGAAAATTTTTAACGTACAACGTGGTATGCGAATAGCTCAATTAGTATTCATGCAATTACCAGATATAGAGTTAACTGCAAGCGATAAGTTGAGTGGTACAAAAAGAGGCACAGGAGGGTTCGGCTCCACAGGAGTTAAATAGGAAAGTTAATTTGTTTAAAGTACAAAAAAAAATAATTTATGCTATCGAGGCTGTAATAGATATAGCTCTAAATGCCGGTCCTGCTCCAGTTCAAAATGAAGCTATTGCTAATCGACAAGGTATACCAAAAAGATATCTAGAGAAAACTCTGCAAATTCTTGTAAAAAATAAAATCCTTATTGGGTCAAGAGGACCAAAAGGAGGATATAGTTTGGCAAAAGAAAGAAGAAAGATAAGGATATCAGATGTTATAAATTGCGTATCAAAGGATGACAAAGTTGTGAATAATTTTAACTCTAGCCTTTCTAGAAAAATTGTAATACCTCTTCTTAATGATATTTCAATAAAATGTATGCAAACATTTAATAATATATCAATTGAAGATGTTTGCAGAATTGCAAAGAGTAAGAATATTCAGAAGAATATTTCAAAGAAAGTCGATTTTGTCATTTAAAAAATCCTCTCAAATTTTTAATTCAATTGATGAAACAATTGGTAAAACTCCAATGGTTCAATTAAAAAGACTAAAAGATCACCTTAAATTTCATGGAAACATCATTGCTAAACTTGAGTCTTTCAATCCACTTGGATCAGTTAAGGATAGAATTGGTTTAGCAATGATTAAATCTGCCGAGAAAAAAAAACTTATTAATTCTTCTACAACAATAATTGAACCAACTTCGGGCAACACGGGTATAGCACTAGCTTTTATATGTGCATCAAGAGGCTATAAATTAATACTTACTATGCCAGATAGTATGTCAATAGAGAGAAAAAAAATGTTACAATTCTTTGGTGCAAAACTCTTTCTTACCCCTAAAAAATTAGGAATGAAGGGGGCGATGAATAAAGCTCTTGAAATAAAAAAAAATACACCAAATAGTTTAATTTTAAATCAATTCGAAAATACTGCTAACCCTGAAGTACATTATCATACAACTGGTGAAGAAATTTGGACAAGTTGTGATGGCAAACTCGATTATTTTGTTTCAGGTGTTGGAACTGGAGGTACAATCACGGGAGTAGGCAGGTATCTTAAGGAAAAAAATAAAAAAATAAAAATTGTAGCAGTTGAGCCAGAGGATTCAGCAGTCATAAGTGGATCAACACCTGGGCAACACCTAATTCAGGGAATAGGTGCAGGTTTTCTTCCTAAAAATCTTGATTTAAAGATAATTGATAAAGTTTTATCAATCAGTAACAATTCATCGTTTTATTTCGCAAGAATGTTAGCTAAGATTGAGGGAATAGCCGGTGGAATATCATCAGGTGCAGTTCTCTCGGCAGCAGTCGAAATTAATGAAGAAATTTCAATGAAAAATAAAAATACAGTCATAATTCTTCCATCTTTCGCAGAAAGATATTTATCTACAGCCTTATTCTCAGAGTTCTCAAATGAATAAAAGAGAACAATACCTGATGGAAAAATATTCAAGACAAATTATGATGGAACAAATAGGAATTTCAGGACAAAAAAAAATTTTTAATTCATCAGTCTCGGTAATTGGTTGTGGAGGTCTTGGAACCTCTGCAGCTCAATATTTATCGATGAGTGGGGTAGGAAGTCTTACCTTAATTGATGATGATAAAGTATCTTTGAGTAATCTCAATCGTCAAACATTATTCACTGAAAAAGACATAGGAAAAAGTAAAAGCGTAGTTCTCTCCGAAAAAATTAAATCTATAAATAATTCTATTAAAATTGTTTATTTTAAAAAAAAGGTTACTTCTAAAAATATAAAAAGATTTGTTGGCAAAGATAAAATTGTATTGGATTGTACTGATAATTATGAGTCAAGACTAGTTATAAATAGATTTTGCCATCTTGAGAAAAAAATATTAATTTCTGCCGCTCTTCAGAATTTTGAATTACAAGCCTTTATGACATCTTCATGGAGCAAACAGGATAACCCGTGTTATAAATGTATCTTTCCAGAACTAAAAAAAGATACTGCTATGAGCTGCGACGAAATGGGTATTATTGCACCTGTTGCTGGACTTGGAGGGCTAATCCAGGCCAATCTCGCTATTAACTTTATATTAAAGCTAAAAGGTAACTTTAAAGAACTAATCTTATTTGACTGTTTAAACTTAGATTTAAAAAAAATAAAAATTACAAAAAATAAAAAATGCTCTGAATGCGACTAAAATAGACTATTCGTCATATTGCTTATCAACTAAATCTGGAGGAACCTTTCCATTTACAAATGATTTAACATTTTTTACCACTCTGTCTCCCATTGCGATCCTACTTTCAAAAGTCGCTGAACTTATATGAGGTAATAAGATAACATTATTGGATTCAAAGAGCTTCTGAGTTATTTCAGGTTCATGCTCAAATACATCAAGACCAGCACCACCTATTTTTTTTTGAAAAAGCAGGTTTGCAAGGGCCTGTTCATCAATTATTTCTCCTCTTGAAGTATTAATTATAATACAATTCTTTTTTAGTAAATTTAGTCTTTTTTTTGACATTAAATGAAATGTCTCAGGGGTATATGGACAATGAATACTAATAATATCAGATTTTGAAATCATCAAATCTAAATTGTCAAAATATTTTGCTTTATGAACCCTTTCAAGAGTTTTACTCAGACGTTTTCTATTATGGTACAAAATGTTTACACCAAGAATATTTAGCCTATTAGCAACAGCTCTTCCAATTCTTCCCATTCCGATTATTCCAACATTCTTCCCTTTTATTCTTTGACCCAACGTCTCACTTGGCCCCCACCCAGACCATTTACCACCTATTAATTTTTTTTGCGCCTCAATGACCTTTCTGCTAATCATAAGAATCATTGTTAGAACCAAATCTGCAGTGTCCTCTGTCAGTACATCTGGAGTATTTGTTACCAAAACATTTTCTTCTTTTGCTGTAACAAGATCCAAATTATCTACACCATTTCCAAAATTTGCAATTAATCTTAACTTTTTCCCAGATTTAATTATTGATGCATCTATTGTATCACTCACACAGGGTATCAAAATATCAACGTCGGCAATCTTCTTCTTTAATTCGTTGTAAGATAGTTTTCTATCAGTTTTGTTACTTAAAACATTAAAATCTTCTTTTAATTTTTTTTCTATCTTTTCTGGTAATTTTCTAGTAATCAGAATAACAATGTTTTTTCGAACCATATTCCCAATTTTTTTAATTTTCTATACACTATTCACAATAAATATATCACCAAAACTTGCTTCGACTGAAACAAAAAAAAATATTTTAACAACTAAATATAGTGAAGTGAATGTCAGAAATGGTCCTGGCTTGAATCATCTGATAATTTACAAAATATTAATAAAAGGTTACCCATTGAAGATTTTAGAAGAATTTGGTAATTGGAAAAAAATAACCGATATTAGCGGAATTAATGGTTGGATCTCCAATTCACAATTGTCTGAAAAAGATTTTGTAATTGTTGTTGCCTTAGAAGAATTTATTTATAAATTTCCAAATGCTAAATCTAAAAAAATAGCTAAGGTTAAAAAAAACTTGATTCTAGAAAATGATAGATGCGTCAATGATTGGTGTTTTATAAAGAAAGGAGAAATTGAAGGCTGGATTCTAAAAAAACATCTTTGGGGAAAATAGTTCTACGTTTAAAAGTTGTAAACTACTTTGTTATATTTATTATAACTTCTATTGATTTAAGCCTTTTTCCTTTGGGAAGTTTTGGGAGCTTTGAAATCTTTACGTGGTCAGTCTTAATATCTGTTAATTTTTCAGATTCTTGACAGAAAAAATGATGATGCTCTTTTAAATTTGTATCAAAGTAAATTTTATCACTTGAAACTTTTACTGCCTTAATTATGCCATTTTCTTTAAATTGATTTAAGCAATTGTAAATAGTAGCCAATGATATTTTCAATCTTTTTTTATTTGCCTCATTATAGATTTCTTCAGCGGTAAAATGGGATGCACCATTTTTAAAAAGAATGTTTATCATACACACTCTTTGTTCCGTTAGCTTCAAAGGTGATTCTTTTAACATCTCTAAAGCATTTTCTATATAGTGATTTTTAACCATTTAATATCCCATTTCAAACTATAATCCCTTCATGATTCTGTCAACTAATTGATTTACTCTAGGAATGAACCCCCCTTTGTAAAAAGGATCAAGCGCAAACCTATAAACTGAGTGACCTGCAAACATAAGCTCATTTTCAAGGTTTGAAATTCCATGACTTATTTTTTGAAGAGTTTTTTGAATACAAAAAGATCTTGGATCAGCTTTTTTACCAGTAGTCCCTTTATCACCTTGAGACCAATTACTAAAAAGACATTGAGAGAGACAGCCCATACAATCAATTTGATCTTTCACAATTTGACTTGCTTTTTTAATAGTAACCCAGATCAAAGTGTCATTTGGAGTTGTCATTGGTTTTGAAAAACCTTTTTTAATCCACTCCATTATTTTAGATTTATCAGAATGTTTTACATAAAAAGTTCTTTTTCTTGGCCCAATCTCAATTTTTTCATTAAACTCAATTGTCTGTTCTTTGAGGAATGGCGTTTGTCTCCTTGATCTCTCTTCAAGTTCAATTAGAAAATTGTTCTTAACTGCTGAAGAATAAAAACCTGTTGGGCTAAACCTATGAAGACTGACTTCCCCTTTTTTTATAGAAAGAAGCCTTTTTTTCCAAGTATCTGGAATTGGACTCTCTTGGGTTAATAAAGGTCTAGTTCCAAATTGAAATGCTATCTTACCAATCTCCGGGTTGTCTATCCAATCTTCCCACTCAGAAAGATTCCACACTCCGCCCGCCATTATAATTGGAGTATCTTGAAGATCGAATTGATTCATTAGCTTTCTAAGCTCTCTAACTCTAGGGTATGGGGGTTGTGGCTTTAAAGGGTTCTCACTATTAGATAAACCATTATGTCCTCCAGCAAGCCATGGATCTTCATATACAACACCACCAAGAAAATCTGACGTTTTTCTATAGGACCTCTTCCAAAGAGCATTAAAGGCCCTTGCGGAAGAAACGATTGGATAATAATAGATCCCAAATCTTGCTGCAATTTCTGATAATTTATAAGGCATTCCAGCACCACAGGTAACACCATCAATTATGTTACTTGCTTGTTCTAAAGTTCTAGTCAATATTTCTTCAGCGGCTGCCATTTCCCACAAAATATTTATATGAATCGGTGCCTTTTCACCAGCAATATCTCTGGCAATTTTTGCTTGTTCAACTGCTCCTGAAACTGAAAAGTTAATTAATTCTTTGTGTCTTCCTGATCTAGTTTTTTCTTTATATATCTGTGGTATCAAATTACCCTGTTCATCATACGAATCAGCATTCACCCCAGAAAAAGTTCCAACACCTCCAGCTTTTGCCCATGCACCAGAGCTTTCACCACTTGAAACAGCAATCCCTTTACCACCCTCTATAAGTGGAAGTGACTCTTTTCCAGATAGTATCATTGAATCAATATTTTTCATGATTAAACGTCTTTAATGCTTAACTTTACCTTTCCTCGGTCATCAACTCCAATAACTTTCACTTTTACTTGATCACCCTCTTTAACTACATCAGTTGTTTTTTCAACCCTCTCATCTTTTAATTGACTTATATGAACCAAGCCGTCTCTACTTCCCATGAAATTTACAAAAGCTCCAAAGTCAGTAGTTTTTACAACCTTACCTTCATATATCTTTCCAACCTCCGGTTCAGCTACAATATCGTTTATCATACTAGCTGCAATTTTACCTTCGCTAGACTTTGATGCAAAGATTGTAATTAAACCATCATCGTCTATTTCTACCTTAGCTCCAGACTTCTCACAAATATCCTTAATAACCTTCCCCCCAGATCCTATAACTTCTCTTATTTTTGATTTATCAATCTTTATCTTCTCAATCTGTGGTGCATTTGATTTGGTTCCAGTTCGAGACTTATCTAGTGCCTTATTCATTTCTTTCAAAATATGTAGTCTTGCAGAGTGAGCCTTAGATAGTGAATCTTTCATAATATTCTCTGTAATACCGTCGACTTTGATATCCATTTGCAAGGAAGTAATTCCCTTTTCGGTTCCAGCGACCTTAAAGTCCATGTCTCCTAAATGATCTTCATCTCCAAGTATATCAGTTAGAACAACAAACTTATTTTCTTCTTTAATTAATCCCATTGCTATACCTGCAATTGGCTTTTCAAGTGGAACACCCGCGTCCATTAAAGCCAATGATGACCCGCAAACTGTCGCCATTGATGATGAACCATTAGATTCAGTTATCTCTGAGACCACTCTTACTGTATATGGAAAATCCTTAGACCTTCTTAATATTGGGTTAATAGCCCTCCATGCAAGTTTTCCATGCCCAACCTCTCTTCTCCCAGTCGATCCAATTCTTCCAACCTCATTGACTGAAAAAGGGGGAAAGTTGTAATGCAACATAAATTTTTCTCTGGAGTCTCCATCTAATCCGTCAAGCATTTGTTCATCTGAAGTTGTTCCTAGAGTTGTAGTTACTAACGCTTGAGTTTCTCCTCTTGTAAAAAGTGCACTCCCATGAACGTTTTCAAGCAAGTCAACTCTACAATCTATATCCCTTACATCGTCGAGCCCTCTACCATCTATTCTCTTATGTGAACTAACTATAGAAGATCTCACTAATTCTTTCTCAATCTTCTTAATCTCGTCCTTAAGTATTATTTCATCTTCAATGCTATCATTAAACTTTTCTACGATCTTTTTTCGTGCCTCATTTAAAGATTCATTTCTTTTCTTTTTCTCTTTGATCTTATAAATAGGGTTAAGTTCTTTTTGAGTCAAATTCCTTAATTCATCAATAAACTTAAGTTTTTGTTTCTCTTCTATTGGCCAAGATTCTTTAGCAGATTTCTCTGCTAATTCAATGATTGCATCAATTACTGCCTGAGACTCTTTGAATCCAAATTGGACTGCGCCCAACATGATTTTTTCATCAAGTTCATTAGCTTCGGATTCTACCATTAATACACCATCTCTTGTACCAGCAACTACTAAGTCTAACTCACTATCTCTCAATTCGTCTTTTGTCGGATTAAGAATGTAGTCACCATCCATAAAACCAACCCTGGCACATGCCAAAGGCCCAAGAAAAGGTAAACCTGAAATTGTAATCGCAGCAGACGCACCAATCATTGCACATACGGACGGATCATTCTCACCATCATAATTTATTACAGTACAAATAACTTGAGTTTCATTTTTAAAATCGTCGTGAAATAAGGGTCGAATTGGCCGATCTATAAGTCTCGAGGTAAGTATTTCATTTTCAGATGGCCTCCCTTCTCTTTTAAAAAACCCCCCAGGAATTTTACCTGCCGAATATGACTTTTCAATGTAGTGAACTGATAGAGGGAAAAAATCGTTTGAATTATCCGATTCACGAGAGGCTGAAACTGTACATAGTACTACAGTCCCCCCTATACTGCATTTCACTGCGCCATCAGCTTGACGAGCAATCATACCTGTTTCTAATTTTAAAGTTAAGCCTTTCCAGTCCAGCTCAACGGATGAAATATTAAACATTATTTATCTCCTTAATTTGCCTAACGTCTTAGACCTAGAGACTTTATAATTGACTCGTATCTTTCATTGCTTTTGCTTTTTACATAGCTCAAAAGTTTTTTTCTCTTTCCTACAAGCTTCATCAAACCTCTTCTAGTGTTATGATCTTTTTTGTTAGATTTTAAATGTTCAGTTAAATTCTTAATTCTTTCTGAAAATATTGAAATTTGACTTTCGCTACTTCCAACATTTTCTTTTTTATTTTCATTTTTATTTTTTAAAGTTTTATCCATTCTAAATTTCCTAGATTCTAGTATCTATATACAAGTTATAACATATGATTGGATTCATGTAATTAACAACTTTTTTGGGTGAAAATTACTCTCTTTTATCAAGCCTAAGGCAACAATATCATTTTCATGTTTCGCAAAAACCATTTTATCTTTTACTGTTTCAACGTGATTGTCATTCATCTCTATAAAACTGCCGGTTAAAACTTTTTTAACCTGCTTACTATCCAAATAAATTTTGTTAGTTTTATTGAAAACGTCATCAATTGGATATACAAGCTTATTAAGCTGATCACTATGCACCAAACTTAATAAATAATCCAGTGAAATTAGTTTTTTATTAAAATCCCCAAAACCGATTCTTCTCAGTTCAGTAACCAAACCAAAAGTATCAAGCGAGTAGGCCAAACTTTCGCATAAACTTCTTATATAAGTTCCCGCACTACACTTAATGTAAAAACATGCACAATCGTCGGAAATACTATTCAATAGCTTTATATCATGAATATAAATGTCCTTTTTCTTAGTATCGAATGGTATATTTTTCCTAGCAAGCTGATATGCTCTTAAACCATTTATTTTTACTGAAGAATATCTATGTGGACTTTGCTTTAAACTTCCAACAAAATTTCTTAAAACCATTTTTATAGAATTAACAGAAGGATATTTTTTCTTCCTCTTAATTATTTTACCTTCGGTGTCTCCAGTTTCACTTTGCACACCCCATTTTATTGTAAACAAATATTCTTTGTTTGCCTTTTCAATATAAGGAATAACTTTAGTAGCTGAGCCTAGAGCGATTGGGAGAAAACCTGAAGCCATTGGATCAAGAGTTCCAACAAAACCTGCTTTAGAGTTTTTAAAAATTTTCTTTATTTTATTTAAGGCAAAATTTGATGTTATTCCAAGAGGTTTATCTAGATAGATCCATCCGTTATATTGATTCTTTTTCATTTATTTCTATTTGGTTATGGGTACATTTACTTTAAACTTTAACCTTGGTGTGTATCTAAGATCTATTCTGTTGGAAAATTCTTTTTTAATCTTAGACGTTTTTTCGTTAATAGTTTCTACAATATCTTTATCTTTACCCTCTGTATAATTAATCGTTTCTAAAAAAACCGTCGCGCTTTTACCATCGGATGAAAGTATTACATTAGAAACAAAAATTAAAATATTATTTCCTTGAGAATCGCTAAAGTCAATTTGAATCAAAATTTCTGCAATTGTTTTCTTTATTAGTGATGAAATTTTATCGACTCTAGATTTTTTTCTTTCTTCTTTAATTTTTTCTAAACTAAGATTTTTTTTCATCTTTCTCTCTCACATAAAATTCAAGCCTGTCGTTTTCTACAACCTCATTGAACTTTGAAAGAACAATACCACATTCTAGGCCACTAGAGACTTCTTTAACTTGATTCTTTTCTCTTCTTAGGCTTGAAATTTCACATTCATGAATTAACTTCTCATCTCTTATAATTTTAACGAATGACCTTGAAGTAACTTTGCCTTCTTCAATTACACATCCTGCAACTTTGTTTGAATCGGAAAGTTCAAAAACTTGTTTTATCATTGCTTTACCAATTTGAGTCTCAACTTCTACATCTTTATCTAAACCCTCAACTATTTTTTGAGCTTCATCAAGTACTTCATAAATTATTGAGAAATAACTGATTCTAATTCCTTCTCTTTTTGATAATGTTTTTGCTTGTGAATTGGCTTTGACATTAAAACCAAATATTCTTGCTTTTGATGCAATTGCAAGGGTTACATCTGATTCGTTAATCTCACCAACAGCTGTATGAATTATTTTCATTGTAACCTTATCTGAATTCATTTTATTTAAACTCTGCTCAATTGCTTCTTTCGATCCATGAACATCAGCTTTTATAATAATTGAGATTATTCTTTTTTCATCCTGAGACGCGCTTTCAATCATTTGGTCTATAGAGACTCTTTTAATCGAAGAGTTTTCCTCAATTCTTTTCATCCTTGATCTATATTGAGTGACCTCTCTTGCTCTTGATTCATTTTCAACAACCACTAATTTATCACCGGAATCTGGTGTGCCAGAAAGGCCTTGAAGTTCCACTGGAAAACTTGGTAAAGCAACATTAATTTTTTCAGCAGAATCGTTATACATTGCCCTTACTTTTCCCCATTCTTTTCCAATTACAGCAACATCTCCAACCTTCAGAGAGCCGTTTTGTATTAAAACAGAAACTACTGTACCCTTACCTTTCTCAATCTTGGATTCAATAACGGTTCCCTCTGCGCTCCTATTTGGGTTGGCCTTTAATTCAAGAATTTCAGACTGAAGTAATATCGAGTCTAATAATTCATCTATCCCGACCTTGGTTTTAGCAGACACATTAACAAAAACATTCTGTCCCCCCATCTTTTCGCTAATGATTTCATGTTTCATTAGATCGGACTCGACTTTTTGGGGGTTGGCTGTGGGAAGATCTATCTTATTAACCGCTACAATAATTGGGCATCCGGATGCCTTTGCATGGCTTATTGCTTCAATAGTCTGCTCATTTACGCTATCATCAGCAGCAACAACTAATACAATAACATCTGTTATATTTGATCCTCTGGCTCTCATTTGACTAAAAGCGGCATGACCAGGTGTATCAATGAAAGTTATCATTTGATTTTTTTTTGCCTCAACTATGTAAGATCCAATGTGTTGTGTTATACCCCCTGCCTCTGTGGCAGCAACTTTTTTTTCTCTAATAACGTCAAGAAGTGAGGTTTTTCCATGATCAACATGACCCATCACTGTAACTACTGGGGGTCTTATTTTAAGGTCTACTTCATTATCAGTAGGTCCACTCAAACCAACCTCAACATCAGATTCACTGACTCTTTTTGGTATATGACCAAACTCCATTACTAACAATTCAGCAGTATCACTATCAATAGTCTGGTTTATTGTAGCCATCACTCCGAGTTTCATTAAAGATTTGATCAGGTTGGATGACTTCTCTGCTAATCTTGATGCAAGCTCGTTAACGGTTATTACATCAGGAATAATAATTTCTTTTTTTTTCTTTTCCTTAGATTCAAGATTTTCTTTATTTTCTGATTTAATTACATTTCTTAGCTTAGCTTTTTCTCTAGCTCTTTTTATGGCAGCAAGAGATCTTACTTTTTCATTATCATCATCTAATGCTTGTGAAATAGTAAGTTTTCCTTGCCTTCTATTTTCAAAACTCTTAGGAGATTTGACAAACTTTGGTTGTTTTGGTTTCTCAACTGTTTCATTGTTTGTTTCATTATTTATTTTTGCCTCATTAAAATTTTTTGTTATATTTTTTTTTGTAGATTTTTTTTCTATTTTCTCGTTTTGAACTTCAGTTTCTATTTTTTTTTCAGTTGTTTTTGACGAAGCTTTTCTCTCGGAATGATCTGTCTGGGACAAATTTGTATCTAGAGACTTAGGTTGCTCAATTTTTTGATCTTTCGAGAAACCAGTTAATGATCTTTTCTTTTTAACTTCTACTGAAACAGATCTGCTTCGACCGTGGGAAAAGCTTTGTTTTATTTGACCAGCATTTATTGTTTTTTTTAGCTGTAATTTTCCAGATAGGTTATTCTTATTGTCGTTATTGTCTACCATTTAAATTTAGTTTTTATACCAGTGTTGTCTTGAATCCATTATTATTTCGTCAGCTTTATCTTTATCCATTTCTCTAAATATTTCAATTAGCTCAACATTTGATAGGTCAGCAAGTTGGTCTCTGGTTTTAATATTATTTTCATTCAATTTTAATAATTGTTCGGTATTAAAAAGTTTTGTATTAAGCAAATAATCATCAAAACCTGATTCTCTCAATTTCTGTAGGTTTTCTTCTCTAATTTTCTCTACACAAGTTTTAGCTCTTTGGATTAACTCTTTTGATAAATTTTCATCAAAACCCTCTATGGAAGTTAACTCCTCAAGAGAGACCATTGCAACTTCATCTATAGTGGTAAAACCTTCTGTAACTAGTAAATGGGCGATCACTTCGTCAACATCAAGAAATTCAATAAATTTTTGCGATAAGTTTTTAAATTCTTCGTTTCTTCTGTCTGATTCTTGAGATGTTGTTAATATATCAATACTCCATCCTGTTAAGGCGCTTGCCAGTCTGACATTTTGTCCTTTTCTTCCAATTGCGAGACTCAATTGTTCATCTGGGACAATAACGTCTATCTTTTTTAGGTCTTCTTCAATTATTACCTTATCTACTTCTGCAGGCCCCAAAGCATTAACCACGAATGTTGCAATATCCTCAGACCAAAGCACAATATCAATTTTTTCCCCTTGAAGTTCATTAACAACAGCCTGAACCCTACTTCCTCTCATCCCCACACACGCTCCTACAGGATCTATGCTTTTTTCTTTTGTATAAACTGCAATTTTCGCCCTACTTCCAGGATCTCTGGCAACAGACTTGACTTCGATTATTCCATCATAAATTTCAGGAACCTCTTGAAAAAAAAGTTTAACTAAAAAATTATTATGAGCCCGGGATAAAAATATTTGTGGACCTTTTAAATCATGTTTAACTTCATTAATGTAAGCCCGTATTCTATCAGATCTTCTAAAAACCTCCCTATTCAAAAGTTCTTCTCTTCTCAAAATTGCTTCACCTTTTCCTAGATCAATAATTAAATTCCCATATTCGACTCTTTTGACAACCCCATTTACAATTTCACCAGCTTTATCTTTGAATTCGTTGAACTGCATAATTTTCTCAGCTTCTTTTACTTTTTGAAATATAACTTGTTTAGCTGTCTGAACTGCTATTCTTCCAAAATCTAAAGGAGGAAGTTCTTCCTTAACAAATTCTCCAACCTTAAGTGATTTATTATCTTTTTTTAGATTTGAAATATTTACTTTGTTAACTCGCTCTTCAGATGGAAAGGAGTCCATATCTTCCACAACCTCTTGATACCTAAAAAGACCAATTTTTCCTGTTTTTTTATCAACATGTGCTCTTATGTCCAACTCAAATCCGTATTTTGTCCTACCTGCTTTTGCGATAGCCATTTCCATTGCATCAATAACTTCAAGCTCGTCGATTCCCTTTTCTTTCGCGATATTCTTCGCTACATCAATAATATCAAACGTTTGAATGTCTCTGATTTCATTTTTTTCCAATTTTAATACCCTATAAATTATTTATTTCAAATTATATCCCTGTACAGTAATTTGAAAAGTTTAAGATATTCATACCAAGACTTTGGCTAAACATAAATAATTTAATATTTTTTTTTTAGGATTATAATTTTGTAAAAATAAAAAAGTTTATTTTCCTATTTTGATTTCTTGCTTTTGTATAATACTTTGTTGGGTAGATATCATTATCCTGAAAGCTCAAGTAATCATTTCTTTTTGAAAATAATTCAAAGGTTTTTATATTTGAAAAAGTTTTTGAAATTTGATTTGAGTAGTCTGCATCGTCAGTTGCTATTATGATTTCTGATTTACTGGTCGTAATTTTATTTAAATTTTCAACAAATTTCTCATTTATTAGTCTTCTTTTTTTATGCTTTTTCTTAGGCCAAGGGTCTGGAAATAAAATATAAACTCTTTTAAAAGAAAAGTTTTTAGCCAAATTTAGAAATTTTGCAAAAGGTAGATCAGAAAAAAAAATATTAGAAATTTTATTAAATTCTATTCCTTTTAGAAGACTCAATCCTCCAGATAAATATGGATCAATTGCGAAAAATAATTCATCCTTTTTTATTTGAGATTGATATATGAGGTTCTCACCTTTTCCAAAACCAATTTCTAAATTGAAAATAGATTTAGAATTAGTAATTTCTTTTGATAAATTGGAGCTTGATTCATCAAAGAAAAATTCATTCGCTTTAAGTGTCCGTGGACAAAAATTTTTATTTTTTCTTGATAACTTTCTTCCATAGAATGGCAACATCTTTAATATTCATTTAATATTTTTTCTGCCAAATCTAACTTTTCCCAAGAAAAACTTCCTGTTTCTGGAATAAATTCTCTTCCAAAATGACCATAACTAGAAGTTGGTTCATAGATAGGTCTATCTAACTTAAGATGGTTTTTAATACCGTTCGGGGATAAATCAACATATTTTTTTATAATTTGAATAATATTCTCAGTATTTAGATTCGACTCTTTATCTGCTTTTAAATAAAT
Organism: uncultured Alphaproteobacteria bacterium; assembly: GCA_902563305.1. Lineage (GTDB taxonomy): Bacteria > Pseudomonadota > Alphaproteobacteria > Methylaequorales > Methylaequoraceae > Methylaequor. Next base: position 110,068 of record CACEWP010000001.1, on the reverse strand, counting down.
AGAAATTGGATCTGCTACCCCAATAGCATAAGACAGCTGAATTAGGCACTTTCTAGCTAATTTACTTGCAACAATATTTTTTGAAATATACCTAGCGATATATGCAGCAGATCTATCAACCTTTGTATAATCTTTTCCTGAAAACGCCCCCCCTCCGTGAGGTGCAGCACCGCCATAAGTATCTACAATAATCTTTCTTCCTGTCAACCCTGTATCACCATCAGGACCACCAATAACAAACCTTCCTGTTGGATTTATAAGAATCTTTTCTGATTTGGGTAACAAAGAGTTGGGGATAGAATTTTCAATAATTTCCAAAACTTTCTTTCTAATTTGGTGGTTTCCGATACTTTCTAAATGTTGAGTGGAAACTACTATTGAGTCAATATTTTTTGGTTGGTTTCCTTCATAATTCATTGACACTTGACTTTTAGAATCTGGTCCAAAGAAAGAATCATTATTTCTTCTAAAATGTGATAGTTCCCTCAAGATCATATGCGAATAATATAACGGTGCAGGAATCAATGAGTCAGTTTCAGAACAAGCATAACCAAACATTATTCCTTGATCTCCTGCACCTGTAAAACTTGATGAATCTACTCCTTGAGAAATATCTTGAGATTGTTGATGCAAGTAATTTTCTATTTTCAAATTTTTCCAATGGAAGCCCTTCTGCTCATAACCTATTTCTTTAATTTTTTCTCTAATTTTTTCCTCTATTATTCCCTCTTTCACTTGATCATGGTTTTGATTTATTTTCACTTCTCCAGACAAGATAACACGGTTAGTTGTAGCTAAAGTCTCGCATGCTACTCTTGAGTTTTTGTCAGCTTTCATGTAGATGTCGACAATTAGATCTGAAATTTGATCGCATATTTTATCTGGATGACCCTCTGAAACTGACTCACTTGTGAAAATGTAACTTGAAGAATCTTTTAACATAGAAATAAACTAGTAGTTCATAATTAATAACTTTTCAAACTTTTTCTTTTTTTTATTACAAAATCAATTGAAAAATTTATAAAGAAAAAAATAAAAATTAATATCAGAACAACTCTATTTCCATACATCATAAAAAAGGTTGAGTTTTCACCAAGAATGATTTTTTTTTCAATGAAGCCCTCTTTTCCTAGTTCTATTTTTTTTAAAATTTTTCCGTTACTATCTGATATTATAGAGATACCAGAGTTTGCTGACCTTAAGAGCGGGACGCCTTTTTCAACTGATCTAAAAATTGCAGCAGTTAAATGTTGCTTTGGGCCAGTTGTTTTTCCAAACCAAGCATCGTTTGTTATATTAATTAGCAGTTCTATTTTTTTATAATTAAAAGTCTGAAAAATTGCTTCATAACAAATTGACGGTTCAAATAATATTTCTTTATTATCACTCACTAATGTAAGTAAATTCTCTTTTTTGCCACTACTAAAGTCAGTTTTACCAGGAGTTATCTTCCAAAAATTTAGAATGGATCTTAAAGGAATAAACTCTCCGAAAGGTACTAAATGCTTTTTGTCATAAAAAGTAAAACCATTCTTTTCAATTACAAATAAAGAATTATAAATTTTGAAACTATTATTTACAAAGTCCCTTCTAAGTCCTCCTGTGATTATAGTAGTAGAATCATCAATATTACGCCTGATATAATTTAATAAATCCTTATTTTCATTTAAATAAACAGTCATAGCTGCTTCTGGCCAAACAACTATTAATTGTGTATCTTTTTTCGCTCTTTTGGAAAGTCTGAGAAGCTTGTCGACGTGCTGTTGAAATAAACTTTTATCCCATTTTTCTTTTTGCAAAATATTTGGTTGTACGACTCTTACATCAAGAGTATTGTTTTTTTCTAAATTTTCCTTCTCATAAAGAAACGAACTAATAATTAAAATTACAGGAAAACTTGTTAAGGGTATTAAAAAAGAAATCTTTTTTTTTATAAATAATAAGATTGAAATAACCATCCAAAATATAGTAAAGAACGAAAGTCCATAAACGCCAACCAATGCAACTATTTTAAAAAACCTTTCATTAAAAACCCAAATATGAGCGTATAAGTTAAAAGGTAAGCCACCGAATATTTTTGATCTTAGAAATTCAGAACTAAATAAAATAAAGGTAATAAAAAAGCCAAATGTAAAAAGATGCTTATTTATATTTATTAACATTTTAAACCGTGTTATCAAAAAACTTGGTAGAGCAAAAAACAGACCCATTAATAAAGGAAAAATTAATATTACAAAAGGAGCTAAACTCTTATGTTCCTCATAAATAAGAAAAGGATTTATAATCCAATGCATAGATGAAAAAAAAAAACCAAAACCAAACAACCATCCTGGAATAAAGTTTAAAAACAAAACACTTCTTTTTAGGAGAAATTTAATAAAAAAGTAATGACCAATCAGAAATAAAGGAATTAAATAGTCGGCGGAAATTGAAATTCCACTAATGAGTCCTGAAGTAAAAAAAGCTATACATTGGTAAACTTTATTTGACATTAACTAGAATTCTTTTAATTTTCCTCGTATCTGCATCTCTAATTGTAAATTCCAAGCCACTTTTATGATTTATAACTTCTCCTCTACTCGGAATTTTTCCCAATAAGTTGAAAACCAAACCACCAACTGTATCTATATCTTCTTTTTCTTCTTCAGTAAAATATCCACCTATCTTTTTTTCTAATTCTTCAACTGGTAGCCTCGCAGAAACATCATAAGTTTTCTTAGATATTTTTTTTATCTCTTCAATTTCTTCAAGATCGTGCTCATCTTTAATCTCCCCAACAATTTCCTCCACAAGATCTTCAATAGTCACCAAACCGTTTGTTCCTCCAAATTCATCTACTACAATTGACATGTGAATCTGCTCTGATCTCATTTTTAATAAAAGATCAAGAATTTTCATTGAGGGAGATGAGAAAAGAATCTTTCTTATTATTGTTTTTGAAAGCTTTAAGTTTCTATTGTTTCTAACTTTATTATTTACTTTCTCGAACAAGTCTCGTATGTGAATCATCCCAATAATTCTGTCCAAGTTATCTTGAAATACAGGTATTCTTGAATGCTTATTTTTATTTATGAAACTAACAAGATTATTAATTTTTATATCTGAAGAAACTGCATCTATGTCTGCTCTTGGGATCATAATATCTTCAATGCATTTATCACTTAGGTTAATGACATTTTTAAATATATTCTTGGTTCCGTCATCAATTTTTTCAGTGCCATTTTTATTTTCATCAATTAAATCCTCAATAACATTTTTTAATTCTTCTTTTTCGTTTGAACGAAATATGGAGGCAATTCTAGTAAAAAATTTTTTTATCATAATTTAAAATTTTTCCTTTTGAATAACTCATTGAGTACATCTTTTTCTTTCTCTTCCATAATATCAGCTTCTTTTTTATTTGTATGATCATATCCATATAAATGTAATGTACTGTGAACAATCATATGAAGTAGATGTTTGTAGAAACTTTTTTCTCGCTCCTTGGATTCGGCTAAAATTTTTTCAAGAGAAATTACAATATCTCCTAATATTAAATAATTTTCTAAATCTATCATCACTCTTTCCTCATTTTGAGGGAAAGATAAAACGTTAGTTTCTTTATCGATATTCCGAAACTTAAAGTTAATTTTTCTGATCTCTTTGTTGTTTGTCAAAAATACAGAAATATAGGTTTTTAAATCACTATTTTTAAGTATTTCTATAGTTTGATTAACAGATTCTTCTACAAAATTTCTTATGTCTTTTTCCTTAAAATTACCCTCACATTCAAATTTAACATCAATCATATTAAAATTATTTTTTTTTATATTTGTCACCCACACCTTGGATTCTTTCAAATTCTTCATATTTACCAACTATCTTTGAAACCAAAGGATTTCTTACAACATCCTTTTCTTCAAATTCAATAAACCCTATATCCTCTATATCCTTAAGGATATTCATTGACTCTCTTAATCCAGATTTTGTTCCAGATGGAAGGTCCACCTGAGATAAATCTCCGTTAACTATCATTCTTGAATTCTCACCTAATCTTGTTAGAAACATTTTCATTTGTATTGAGGTAGTATTTTGTGATTCATCTAGAATTATAAAAGCGTTAGATAATGTTCTTCCTCTCATAAAAGCAAGAGGTGCAATTTCTATCATTCCATTTTCAATTTTTTTTAAAACTTCAGAAAAAGATAGCATATCATTTAGGGCGTCATAAAGTGGTCTTAAATATGGATCTATTTTTTCTTTTAAATCTCCAGGAAGAAATCCAAGTCTCTCACCAGCTTCTACTGCTGGTCTTGAAAGAATAATCTTCTCAATTTGTCCTGTTTTGAGCATAGAGACGGCCAAAGCAACAGCCAAATATGTTTTTCCAGTACCCGCTGGACCACAACAGAAAACTAAATTCTTTTTTTTAACTAAGTTAAAATAATCAACTTGTTTTTTTGACCTGGGCTTTATTAATTTTTTACCTGCAGTAAAACTTAATGAATCAATATTTTCTATCTTTTTCGATGCGCCATTCCTAGATTCTCTATATAAATTTATCATACCATGAACTTCGCCTTCATCTAGAAAATTATTCTTTTGTACATTTTTAAATAAAGTCTCCAATAGTTCTCCAGTAATTTTTACCATACTCTCTGCACCACTAATTTTAAGAAAATTTCCTCTGGTAATTATTGAAACATTCATCTTCTTTTCTATAATCTTTAAAAATCTATCATGATCTCCATAAACTATAGGTAGTAAGGAGTTGTCACCAAATGACATTGTTTTTGAATGTGTATTTGTATCCTTATTAAAATTTTTTTTCAATTTTTTCTCTAGTTAGATAGTTTTCCATGAAAAGAAAAGGATGTCAGTTGAGAGAGCTCCACTTTTAAGAGTTGTCCTGTTAGATCATCATTTGAGAAAACATGAACTGGTTGAAGATGAGGAGTTCTCCCAACAAATTGATTTATTTTTTTTCCTTTTCCCGTAAACAGAACATTGCTTGATTTCCCAAGAAATGATTTGTTAAATTCTTTTTGCTGATTATTTAAAACCTCTTGTATTTTTTTTAGCCTTACGTCAGCTTTTTTCTCGTTCACATAATTATTATCAATTGAAGCGGGTGTTCCCGGTCTAGAAGAATATTTAAATGAATATGAACTTGCAAATTTAACCCTTTCAATTACATCTAGAGTTTCTTCAAAATCATGGTCAGTCTCACCTGGATAACCAACGATGAAATCTGAAGAGAAAGCCATACTATTATTTTTTCTTCTTATTTTCTTTATTAAATCTAAATAAAATTTTTTGTCATGTTTTCTATTCATTTTTTTTAAAACTCTATCTGATCCAGATTGAATTGGTAAATGAAGAAATGGCATTAGTTTAGAATTAATTTTATGTTGATCTATAAGCAATTCATCAATATCAATCGGATGTGAAGTTAGGTATCTTATTCTTTCTAGGCCAATAATTTTTGATAAAACTTCGCATAAATAACTAAGCTTAACTTTTACTTTTTTGCCATCTTTTAAAATTTCTGACTTATAAGCACTTACATTCTGTCCTAATAATGTTATTTCTCTAGCTCCTTTTTTTACTAAAGAGCTGACTTCTGCATATATATCTTCTAATGGCCTAGAAAATTCCGCACCTCTTGTATACGGCACAACACAAAAAGAACAGAATTTGTCACATCCTTCTTGAATTGTTACTAGTTTGCTGACTTCTTTTCCGGTTGAAGGTAACAAAGATGAAAATTTATCTTCACACAAAAAGTCATTAAAAACTTTTTCACTTTTTGAATCGTTAAGAACTTTTGGAAGTTTGTGAAAGTTCTGAGGGCCAAAAATATAATCAACACTTTTATTTCTTTTCAAAATTTCATCCCCTTCAGCTTGGGCAACACAACCAGTAACAATGATGTGCATTTTTTTTCCTACTTTTGCTTTGTTTTCTTTAAACTTTGAAAGCCTGCCTAAATCCGAATATAATTTCTCTGATGCCTTTTCTCTTATATGACATGTATTAAGTATTGCAATATCTGATTCTTCAAAATTTTTTGACGCCTTATAGCCATTAAATTTTAACAACTCGTTTAGCTTTTCTGAGTCGTATTCATTCATCTGACAACCATATGTTTTAATAAAAAAAGACTGATTCATGTCTATAAATAATTAAATGATTTTTTTTGTATTACAAGAATTTAAATTCATTTAGTTTAATTTTATCATCAATCTCTAACGAACGAAAATCATTAATTACTTGTTGAGATATTTTTTCATGACAAAAACTACATGCATGTTTTCTATTTGCGAAAGAAGAAAATTTTTTGGACTCATGAAAATGAACGCTCACCTCACTAACACCAAGTCCTAGGAACTTCCAAGCATGTGATACAAGATCCATTGCTCCAAACCATGCTAAAAATGGTCTGTAGGTTTTGTCCAGAGGCAACCCATCTAACTTATTATAAGAAATGGAAATTGGTTGAATAGAGTAGTTTTTCAATTCATTGTGATTTATTACCTGAAAAAGGGAACTCTTAAAATTAAGCACCCTTGATCCGTCACTTGATGTTCCTTCAGGAAATAAAATTACATTAAAACCATTTCTCAAATTTGTTTTAATATTTTCCGCTTGCATTTTTATTGACCTTAGATTTTCTCTCTCAACAAAAATTGTTTTACCTAAAAAACATAATTTATTAATAATTGGCCAATTCTTAATTTCAGATTTTGCTACGAAGATTGCATCAATAGTTGAACCTAATATTATTATATCCAAATATGAGATATGATTTGAAATAAATAAAACTTTTTTATTTTTTTTATTTCCAAAAGAATTAATTTTAATTCCAAAAATTTTAGTTAAGCCAAAGAATAAAAATTTGTAAAATATAAAGAAAAATTTTTGTGAGATTATCATACTTATAGTATGAAAACCCACCGTAATTAATATCCAGGGGACAAGTGCCAAGAATCTAAAAAAAGATAATATTGGAGAATAAAGCATCAGGAAAATTTTTGAAAGGAAAGTTGAGAATATTTCTTTAAAATTTTTTTTGAATTTAAAACAATTAAAACATCGGTAGTATCAAATTTTTTATCAACAATTGCTCCTGGTCCGATCCATGCACCAACTCTTATATATGCTTTTATAAGTGGTGGAAGTTGTCTAAAACTTTCATTTACATCAAGGGAGTTTTTTTTTAGAACATCAAAATTTGCTTTAAGTTTTTCAACGGGTTCAGTACATAAGTAATCAGGTGTTCTGTGATAGTGATACAAATAAGAAAGCTGTTTAATAAATAATTTATAATTACTTGAAGGAAAACTTGCACAACCAAAAATCAAATCAACATGATTATTTGAAATATATGTTGCTAGCCCCCTCCATAATAATTTAATTATCCTACCATCTCTATAATTCTCATGAACACAGGATCTTCCTGCTTCAAGTAATGTTAAATTTTTACTATTTAATAAATTTTTAATATTAAATTCTGATTGACTGTAAAATTTTTGACTTTTTAAAAACTTTGGTTTTAGAAGTAATCTATATGTTCCTACTACAAAGTCTTTTGATATTGATTTATCAATAACAACTAAATGATCACAAAACTTATCAAATTCATCGGAATCAGATTCTTTTTCTCCTGAATTTTTAAAAAAACTTTTTTGTCTCAACTCCTTAACTTTATGAATCAAAGGATGAGTATCATTAACAATTTTAATCGAGAAACAACTTAAATTAATATTTAAGTCCCTAGGATTCAAAACATGTTTGGATAAATATATTTTTTTATCGAGTGATCTTTGCAGAGAGTCTGACCAATTTTTTACGTAAATGACATTTCTTGCTGCAAACTTCACCTTATCTAATATAGATTTGAATTTTTCAATTTTAGAAAAACTCTGAGAATTTTCTTTATTTTTTTGTTGTTTTATTTTTAATTGGAACGGCATATATTTCCAGTCTATAATCTACTAAGTTATAACCCATTTCTTTTGCAATCTGCTTTTGCATCGCATCTACCAAAGTGTTTCTAAATTCCTTAACCTTCCCACTTCTTATATCTATCAAGTGATGATGGTTCTCTCTTACTGTTTCATATCTTGAGCTATAGCCTCTAAATTCATGTTTTTCCAAAAGATTATTATCCTCAAATAGCTTAATAGTTCTGTAAACAGTAGCAATTCCAATTTTTTTATCTATTTTAGAAGCCCTTTTGTGGACAGATTCAACATCAGGATGATCTTTTGAATCTGAAAGAACTTTAACAATTATTTTCCTTTGCTCGGTCATCTTTAGACCTAAATTATTAATTTTTTCTAATAGTTCATTCATTTAGTTAACCTTTTATTTAAGTTTTATTAAACTTTTATTGCGTTATAATAAGGTCTAATGAGTTTTATTCTCCATTAAGAGAATTATAACACAAGAAGTAAAAAAATGACAAAAAAAGTTTTAGATATAACAGACTTGAAATGCCCAATGAGTTTTCTTAAAACAAAAGAATTCATTAAAGAAAACTTTAATCAAAAAAAAGTAATTATCTTAAAAGGGAAAAAAGAATATAACCTGTTATCTAATAGTCTAAAAAAAAATTTTGAAATAAAAGTTACACAAAAAAAAAGTGATATATTTGAAATTGAACTGAGTTAGTCTTACAATAACTTATACATTGTAAAAGAGTCATTAAAACTGGTACTATTTCTATAGTAATTTTTTCTTTTGCCACAAAAAAGGAAGTTGTTTTTTTTGTAAAATTTAATAGCTCTATGATTTGTCTCGTTTACATCTAATATAATTTTTCTTAGATTGTTTTGCTCACAGTATTCTTTGCAGCGTTCTAAAAATATTTTTGCTATACCTTTTTGTCTAAATAAAGGTGTTACAAAGAGAGAATAAATCTCTATATAATCATCTATCTTTCTAAAAAAACAAAAACCATTTATTTTACTATTGTATACAAAAACATTCCCTTCGAAAATTTTTTGTTTAATTGATTTTTGCAATTCCCTAGTTTTCCAGATGTTTTGTCCAAAATCTTTAATATTTTTATTCTGAAGAATAAAAATCTCCTTGGAATGAATTTCATCTAATCTTTTAAATAAATAATCATTCATAATATGTATGGGGATATATTATTTCCTGGCTTTCAGACCCATAACCAGAAAAAACTGCATTTGCCATTTTTTTTGCGCAAGGTATTACAATAACTTTCTTTTTGACATCTTTTAATTTTAGAGATGAAAAATTTTTTCTATTATCAGAAATCAAATTGAGTTTTTTATTTTTCTTCATTTCATCTATAATAAATTTATTTAAATTTTTTAAATCTCCATTCAAACAATTTGAGTTTGGTTTATAAATATTCTTATAGGGTTTAAATAACTGGTAAAAAAACTTTCCGTTAAAAGTTTCAAAAAAAATAAGGGCATCATTTTTGTTATTTTTAATTTCTGCAAGGTATATTTCAAAATCAGTGACGTTTACAATTTTGGAATCGTAAAAGAGTGCGATTCCCTGAGAAATAGCTTTAATAGATCGTAATGCAGTGTAACTACCTGGGCCCACAGAAAAAAAAATTCTATTAATTTTCTTTTTATTATTTATCAAAATTTTCCTCAAAAATAAAAAAATTGCTTCAATTTTTTTTTGATTTAGTTTTTGTTCGTATGATCTCTTTAAATTGTTCTCATTATAAAGCGCGACAGAAATTCTTTGACTTGAACTAAAAATTGATAATGATAACATGACTTAATTCCCAAAATGAATCAAAATTTAGTTAAAGTAAACAAAAAAAAAATAGAAGTACTGATTGACCTTAGATATTCAACATCAAATAACTTTACTAATGAAAAAGTATACAAATCTAATGAATGTTTTATTCACAAGATCGCATATGAACATCTTGATCTGGCAGTCAAAATCGCAAAAAAACAAAATCTTCTTATAAAAATATTTGACGCTTATAGACCTGTCTATGTACAAAAAAAACTTTGGGAATGCTTACCAGACCCAAGCTTTATAGCACCTCCGGATAAAGGTTCTCCTCATTCAAGGGGCGTTGCAATTGATCTGACTTTAACCGACTTACAAGGAAGTGAACTAGATATGGGAACTGGATTTGATGAATTTTCTAGACTTTCTTATCATGGTTGTCATGACATTTCAAAGGAGTCTTACAAGAATAGATTAATACTCTTAGGGATTATGACAGATGCGGGATGGGATTTCTTTAGAAATGAGTGGTGGCACTATCAACTTTTTAATTCGAAAAAATTTCCAATTATAAATGATATCTAATTTTACCATCAAATTAATTTTTCTAATTCTATGTTTTTTATTTCCAAAAGATACTAAATCTGACGATTCCAATATTGTAGTTTTGATGTACCACAGATTTAATGAAAATAAGTATCCAAGCACTAGTATTTCCAAAGTTCTTTTTGAAGAACACATTAATTTTTTAATTGAAGAAAACATTAAAATTCTTCCCTTATCTGATTTAATTAATTATTTCAAAATGAAAAAAAAATTACCAGAAAGATCTGTTTTTATAACGATCGACGATGCTTTCAAGTCTTTTTACCACCATGGTTTTCCGATTTTAAAAAAACATAAATTACCCTTTAGTATATTCGTTTCTTCTGATTTTGTATCCAGTGAATCTAATTCAGATTCTATGAGTTGGTCCATGCTTAAAGAAATTTCGGAAAATAATGGACTAGTTCTTAATCACTCTAAAAGCCACATGAGTTTTCTTGAAATAAACCGAAGTGACTTGATAAAGGAAGTCATAGAAAATCAGGAAATAATTGAAAAGAGGTTAGGTGTTCAGCCAAAAATATTTTCATATCCTTTTGGAGAAAGTAATTCCGATATAGAAGGTTTAATAAAAATGTTAAATTATGAATTTGCTTTCTCTCAATTTTCAGCTCCAATCCAAAAAAATGATAATAAATTTCGGCTTCCACGTTTTTCTCTTAATAACGAATTTGGAAGTTTGAAAAGGTTTAAAACAATTGTTAAATCTAAACCATTAAATGCTTATGATATTTCATTTAAAGACACAGTTGTAAATTCAAGTAGTTTTAGATTAAATTTCAAATCAAACTTCCCTTCAGAAATGATTAATTGTTTTATAAATAATTATGCAAAGTTACGGAAAAAAAACTTTTTGAATGAAGTTCAATTATACATAGAAAACCTAAGGATTGGAACTAGATATAGAATAAATTGCACATTGATAGATCAAAAAGGAGACGTTTTTTGGTTTGGGAAAATGATTAAACGACTACTTTAATTCAAAAGACCTGCTGCTTTGTCAAACTTCATAAAATTATTGGTTTCTATTAAGAGTTTAAGGTCCTTAACGTATTCTTTATTTCTCTCCGAGTAATTTGTTAGATAATTAGCTAAAACATTGCCTAATAAATCCTCACCGTTCATTCTTAATTTCCTTCTCTCCTGTCTAAAATCTTCATACGCATTGTGAGTATTTATATTTTTAAGATAGGACTTCACAGAATCAGATAAACTTGAAAATTTCTTGACAAAAAACCTTTCTTTTTCTGATCTTTGTTTTGGTTTTATGCCCGCCTTACTATCATAGGTATATTGTCCAAAAATAGCATTGCCTTCATTCATATATCTTGATGTTCCCCAACCACTTTCTATAGCAGCTTGAGATAGTGCTAATGATAATGGAACTATATCTACTCTTATTAATAGATTACCCAAACTCGATTCTGTATAATTATATTTTTCACTTAATTCAAACAACCAGTTCGGCCAAAATTCTCTAGAAAAACTCTCTCCATCTGATTGATTCCACCAATCGAGAATCTTTTTTCTGTCCTCTAAAATTTTTCTATTTTCTAGAAAAATTATTGGTAGCAAAGTATTAATAAAAAGTTTTTTTCTTTTGTTAATTGATTTAATGTCAAGGAAATCATTTGGCCAGCTTGAAAAAATAATTAAATTTGAGGATTGATCATTCATAAAATTATCGACTGAAAAATCATATTTTTCAAAAATATCGATCATTTCCTCTGCTTGACTTATAAAATCTACTGTAGATCTATTTGTAAAATAATTTAGAGCAGTTTTATCTTGAATTCTAAAACTAATTGATGAAGTTCCGACATTTTTAATTTTAGAAAAGCTTTTATAGAATCCTATTGCTAGGTTAATAAAAACAAGTGAAACAATTAATACAACTAAATTTCTATAGACTGCCTGGCTTTTTTCCATTACTGGTTGACAGCTTCAACAGATTTAATTTCTGGAATATAATACTTCAACATATTTTCAATCCCTGATTTAAGAGTAATTGTTGAGCTAGGACATCCAGAACATGCTCCTCTAAGTTCTAAAAAAACGACACCATTTTTTAATTTAACAAAACTTATATCTCCACCATCTTGAGCTACAGCTGGTTTAATTCTCTCTTCTAAAAGTTCATTGATCTTATTCACCATTTCTTGATCTTTTTTTGAGTACTTATGAAGTTTAGCTTTTGAATCTGTCTTTTGCGAAACGTCTGTTTCGATTAATCCACCAGATGAAAAAAAGTCGAGTATAGCCGATAGAATTGTTGGTTTTAGCATTTCCCACTCAACTTCATCAGATTTAGTAATTGTGAGAAAATCTTTACCGATAAAAACTCCCATTACATTATTTAAAGAAAATAAAATCTTCGCCAATGAATTTTTTGTAGCTTCTTCTTTAGTTTTAAATTCCAATGTTCCTGACTTTAAAAGTACCATACCTGGTAAAAATTTAAGGGTGGAGGGATTAGGTGTCTGTTCTGTTTGTATAAACATATTTATAAAATAATTAAATCAGGACAAATTGTCAATTTCTTCTTCTGTTAAAAGTGGAGGAATTATGGTTATTGGAACTTTGATCTTATCATTATGCTTCATTGTAAAAGCATTAATTAGAGGGCCACCTCCAGATTTATTAAGTGAAGAGGCTAATACAAAATTTGAAATAAACTTATTTGCATCTAAAAATTTAATAATACATTCCAATCTGTCACCCTTCATTATAAATTTTTTAGGTTTCTTATTAGAAAAAGTTAGAACATAATTTTCATACTCTTTGATTTTCGACTCGGCCTCCTCCCTTAACTCAATCTCAGCAATATCCTCTACTGCCTTCCAGTGGCTAAACTCAAGTGTCTCAAAAGTATAAAGCAACGCAACCCTTCCATTAGTTCTTGCTGTTCTTCTTGCCGCATACCTTAGTGCATTAAAAATTTCCTTTGAATCATCAAGAACAACAAGGAATATAAGTTCTTTTTCTGTCATAAAAATCTTCTAAAAATCAAACCAGCTGATAAACCTAGACCTATCGCAATTATAGCAGAAAAAAGTCCATATATAAATGAGAATTTATGGGCAAATTTAAAAATAAATGAACTTAATCCTGGTTTATAGATCTTAATTTTTACTTTCTTACTTTCAAAATTGTTAATACTATCGATTATATTTAAACTTACTGTGTATGTGCCTTCTGGAGAATTCTTAGGTAATTTTATTGGTATCTTGAAAAAACTTGGCAACTTCTTGTTAATTGTTTCAAAAGAATTGTTTTTGATTAAGAACAAACCAAGTGACATTTTTTTTTTTATTAGATCTTTTTTTAAATTATCATTATCTTTACCTATTAACTTAACATTATCAAAAAGATCTTTTTTAACTTCAAAATCAATTTCATCATCATTTTTATTAGTATAATAGTGAAAAAGACCTGGATAAATAAATTCTCCTGTTTTATTCCAAGACCACATTCCTAAAACTTTTTTCTTGTTTTGTAGAATTACCTTTTGATCTGGACCTTTTATTTTTAAAACTAAAGAACTTTTTGAATCAGTGAAACCGAAAATTGTGAAGTCTGGATTATTTTTGTTACCTGAAACCTCAATAAAACGCTCAGATAAATCAAAAATGAGAGTTTCTGATTCACCATTTTTTACGAGAAAAAATGAAAAAAGTAATAACATAACAATGTATCTCTTATTTCTAAACATTTTGAAGAATTATCCTTGAGTTTGCATTTGGTTCACTTACTAATTCAATACCCATCTTAATACAAACCATTAAAACAATAAGTGCTAAAAGAATTCTGATCTGCTCTCCTTTAAATCTTGAGGTAAATTTTGACCCATATTGTGCTCCAATAACACCGCCAACTAATAGAAAAATTGCCAATATTAGGTCTACAGAATAATTGAAAGTAGCATGAAGGATTGTAACATTTAAAGTTACAAAAACAATCTGGAAAAGCGAAGTTCCAATTGCTACCACTGTACCCATTCCAAAGATATAAATCATTGCGGGAACCATTACAAAACCTCCACCGACACCCATAAAGGAAGACAAAAATCCAACAAAAATTCCCACAAAGATTGGTAATAATATTGAAATAAAAATTTTAGATTGTCTAAATTTGAGTTTCAAAGGTAAATAATCTAAAAAACTTCTTTTTCTTTTTCTTGAAGAAATTTCAACTTTATTGTCCCTTAAAAGTGATATTGTACTTTCAATAAACATTAATGTTCCGATAATCGCCAAAAAAAGTATGTACAAGAATTTTATAATAAGATCAATATTCCCTGATTCTTTTAAAAAGTTAAATAAGATTACACCAATGGTTGAACCAAATATCCCTCCTATCAAAAGGAAGATTCCTATCTCATAATCTATATTTTTCTTAAGTCCATGTGCCATTGCTCCAGAGACTGAAGAACCAAGAATCTGAACTGACTCCGTTCCCACAGCTGTAGCAGGTGGTATCCCCATAAATATCAATAAAGGTGTCATTAAAAAACCACCTCCTACGCCAAATAATCCAGACATGAAACCAACTAAAAAACCAAAAAATAAAATCAATAATAAATTTATTTGGATATCTGCAATTGGAAGGTAGAAACTCATGATCCAAAAAATCCAATAATTTTTTTAAGCTCTTTAATGTTTGTTTCAGCAATCTCGTTAGCTCTTTCACTCCCTTGAATTAATATTGAATCAAGATAAGTATAATCTCTAAGAAGCTTTTGCATTTCAGATGAAATCTTTGAAACTCTCTCTATGATCAAGTTACTTAGTTCTTCTTTAAAATATTTAAAATCCTTTGATAAATATTGAGCAATAGTTTCTTCTGGTGAATTATTTTTGAGAGAAGAAAAAATATTTATTAAATTTTTAATTTCAGGACGATCATCTAAATTTTCTAAACTTGATGGAAATGGCTCAGAATCAGTTTTAGCTTTTTGTATTTTCTTTTTTATTTCTTCGGAATCATCTGAAAGATTTACTCTAGATTGATCTGAAGGGTCTGATTTGCTCATTTTTTTTGAACCATCTTTTAAGCTCATAACCCTAGTTGCGTTTCCAGTTATAATTGGTTCTGGAACTGGAAAGAAATTTACATCATAATATCTGTTAAAAGCTTGGGCTATATCTCTACTTAATTCAAGGTGTTGTTTTTGATCTTCTCCAACAGGAACATGTGTGGATTTGTATAGTAAAATATCGGCAGCCATTAAGACAGGATATGAATACAAACCTAGAGCAGCTCTTTCTTTATTTTTTCCAGCCTTGTCTTTAAATTGTGTCATACGGTTCAACCAACCTATTGGAGTGTGACAACTTAAAATCCATGAAAGCTCACTGTGACCTGTTACATTTGATTGAACAAAAATAATATTTTTTTTTGGATCTATTCCTGATGCTATATATGCAGCAGCAACCTCTCGCGTATTTTTAAGAATTCGATTTTGATTATCTTGAGTTGTGATTGCATGAAGGTCAACGATACAAAAGATACATTTTGTTTTTTTTTGTAATTCAACCCAATTTTTTATAGCTCCAAGATAATTACCTAGATGAAGATTTCCTGTAGGTTGAACTCCAGAAAATATTAGTTTAGCTTCTTCTTCTGATTTTTCCATTTGTCAATTTCAAATTCTTTTATGCCCAAAATATATAATGTAGCAATATAAATAATTATTCCAAAAATTATACACACAACAAGAGCAAAATTGGTATTAAAAAAAGAATACTCCGACAAATTTATTAAAAACATTTTATGAATTTGAATGGTTAGAATTGACATTGTAATTGAGGACGTAAATACTTTTAAACAAACTTTTATAATAGATTTGTCAAAGGAAAAATTATTTCTTTTTTTTAATATATAAAAAAGTAAAAAAGTATTTATCCAGGCTGATGCTGATGTCGAAATCGCTAATCCAACATGATAAAAGTCTCTGATTAAAATTAAGTTTAAAATTAAATTAATTAACATACATGCTAAAGATATCTTTATTGGAGTTTTTGTATCTTCATTTGCAAAGAATGGAACAACTAAAATTTTTATCATAATAAAAGCTGGTAAACCAAAACTTAAAGCAACTAATGCTGTTGCGGTTAGTCCCACATCTGTATATTCAAACGCCCCCCTGAAGAACAAAAAGGAAATTATTTCATTTGAAAAAATTAAAATTCCAAAAAATGCAGGAATAGAAAATAATATTCCAAATTTTACTGCTTTAGAAATACTCTCATTTGCTTCTTGTAATTGGTTTTTTTTTATCTGGGATGATAATAGAGGCAATAATGCTGTACTTATTGCAATACCTAATACTCCGAGTGGTAGTTGATTAACTCTGTCTGCATAATATAGATAAGATATAGAACCGTCTGGTAATGTTGATGCTAAAATCATATCGATAAGTAAGTTTAGTTGATATGCACCATTTCCCAAAATTGCCGGAAATAGTAATTTGAAAAACTTTTGATTTTCTCTGTTTTTCTTAAATAGCTTATTAAAAGAAAAATTTAAATATAAGCCTGAGTTATTTTTCCTTAAATTGTAATACATCCAGATTGCTTGAATGATTCCTGCAATTGATAGAGACAAACTCAATGAATTTGAGATTAAAACTTTATCTTCATTTTTAAAAAAAATGAGTAAAACAAATATCAATGTAATATTTAAAATAATAGGTGTTACAGCCATAGAGGCAAATTTTCCTAGTGTGTTTAAATATGCGCCCATTAATGATGTTAAGCAAATAAACAGTACAAATGGAAATGATAACCTTGACAAATCAATTGAAAGCATAAATTTATCAGAATTTGAGTAAAAGCCTGGAGCTATAAGTCTAATGAATAATGGCATGAAAATTTCTACTAAAATTATAAAAATAAAAAGAAAAACTAATAAAATTGAAAAAATATTTGAAAAGAAATAATCTGATTCCTTTTTACCAGAATTAGTTTTGACTCCAGAAACAACCGGAATAAAGGCTGCATTCATAGCTCCTTCTCCAAAAATTCTTCTAAATAAGTTGGGTAACTTAAATGCTACAAAAAAACAATCAGAGACCATACCTGCACCAATTACTCTCGCAATAAGTAAATCTCTCATATAACCAAGTATTCTGCTAACAAAGGTTAAAGAACCTACAATAGAAATTATTTTAAATAACATCGTTTAGATTATGATTAAGTTTATCAATGATTTCATTCACTAAATTTTTAATTGAATCTTTATTTTCAATCTTCAAACCATACTCGCTTCTCAAATGAAAGCTATCTTCAACAAAATCTCCATTAGTTGAAATCTTCGCCATTGAAATAATAAGATTATTTTTGATCAAGATCTTTGAGATATCATAAAGAAGCTTTGGTCGATTATTTGTTTTTACAATTAAAATACTGTAAGTCGATGAAGATTCATTATCAAAATTTACATCAACTTTTCTTTTTAAAATTTTAATCTTAGATTCTAAATTTTTGCCGATTTGCATTTCTTTACCTTCACCTAGATTTGTAATTTTTTTTTTAATTGAGTTTAATATTCTTTTCGAATCCGTTTTATTAAAATTATTCTCATCGTTAAGGGAAAATTTAAATGTATCAATTACTGTCCCATTATCTAATGTAAAAATTCTTGCCTCATAAACTGAAATATTCTCAGAAACAAAAATCGATATTAAGTTTAAGAAAAGCCTGGGTCTGTCTTGTGTGACTAGTATCAAATCAAAAAACTGATCTTCGGATTTTTTAATTATAAAATTAAAATATTTATCTTTAGTTAAATTAAAATGCTCTATTTGAAAAATTATCATTTTCTCGGATTGGAGAAGCCAATAATTTGGATAAGTTATTTTTGCTATTTCATCCAATTTTGATATTGTTATTTTTTTTGAATGTCTCAAAATATTATCTTTGATTTTCTCTATTTTTTCATTCAAACCAACAATTCTATCAGGGCTTTTAATTTGTCTTTCAAGCTTTAAATATAGATTACCTAGTAAGGTCGCTTTCCAATTATTCCATATCCCTTGCTCTACTGCAGAAATATCTGTAATTGTAAGAAGAAATAAAGCTCTCAACCTTTGTAAATTTTTAATTTTTTTTGCAATATTTCTAATGACTGAGTGATCTTCTAAGTCTTTTTTAAATGCAACATCACTTAATATTGAATGATTATAAACCAACCAAAAAGTATCGTCTGCTGTTTTGAAACTTTCTCCAAATCTTAAAACAACTTTTCTAGCAATTTTAGCTCCCTTTTCATTATGAGCACCACCTTTTCCTTTACCTATGTCATGAAGTAATGTTGCATAATAGAGTGCCTTCTTATTAAATTTTTTTTTTATTTCTTCATAGAAAAAATTATATTTACTTTTTCTGATTTTCTTCTGCTCAAGGTCTTTTAGGATACTCAGAGCTTTTAATGTGTGTTGCCCGACAGATAAGGAATGATATCTATCAAATTGAGGTAAATAATAGATTTTGGAAAACTCGGGAATCATTTTTGAAATGATACCTAAATCAAAAAGTGTAATAAACTTCTCCTTTTCAGTTGAAAAGAAAATTTCTTTAAAGAGTTTAAGATTTTTTGAATTTAAAATCTCAGACTTATCTAATTTATTTAAATATTCTAGAATAATTCTCTTATCCTTGGCATTATCTCGTCCCTTAGAAAGTTTAGTCAAAAAATTTTGAAGAATTGATACAGGTTTTTTTTCAGGCATTGAAAAAAGATATTTTTTAATTTCTTTATTTAAAATATTTTCAATTATGTTGGAAAAAATTTCTGCCAAATTTTTAGTATTTTTACTATGTTTAAAATAATCTTTAATCATTTTTTCAGCAAAAATATTAGGGCTATCCTTTTCCTGTATTATTGATGATTGATAAATTTTCTTTGAAATAGCTTTTTGATAATCAAAAGATAATTTGTCGTTGGATCTTTGACTTTGAAGATGAAGATGACATCTCAGAAGTAATAGAAATTCGTATGATGATAAAAGCAATCTTCTTTCTTTTATAGTTAAAAAATTTGAAAAATTATTTAATTCGGGTTTATTTGTTAGCTTTAGAATGTTTAGCCCCCAGAATACAAGATTTATATCTCTCAATGAACCCTCGCTTTCTTTTAAATTTGGTTCATTTTTGAAGTAATCAAAATTAATCTGATTTAATCTTTTTTTTCTCTCAATAATTTTACTCTTAAGAAGTTTGAGTCCACTTTTTTCAATTTGATTTTTAAATCTTTTCATTAAATCGTTATATAATTTTTGCGACCCACAAATAAATCTGGCGTCTAACATTGATGTTTGAATAACGTGGTCCTTACTCGAAAGAGAAATAGATTCTTCAATATTCCTCACAGCATATCCAATGCTAAAGCCTAAATCCCACAAAGGGAAAAGGATAAATTCAACAATCTTTTGCATATTAGTGTTATCAGTTTGATCATTAAATAAAAATAGAAGGTCCAAATCAGAATATGGTGCAACTGTCTCCCTTCCATAACCACCGACCGCACAAATACAAAAGTTAATATTTAATTTTATTTTTAAATCATTCAGATTAATAAAAATTTGATTGATCAGGCTGTCAATTAATTTGGAGTTTCGTTTGCAGTATCCTAGTGCCTTATTTTCTAACAAAAATTTTTTCTTGTTTTTATCTCTTTCAACTAAAAAAAATTTTTTAATTGGATTAATTTTTTGAAGTATTATTTTCTCCATTTAGTTTTGTTTTCTAGAAGTTTTTTTTCATAGCATAAAGAATATCTAGAGCATCTTTTGGACTAACTTCATCTAAATTTAATCTATTAAGCATATTGATAAGATCATTAATTTTTTTTCTATCCTCTTCTGTTTTTTTATTGAAACCATCTTTATCAATTAATTCTTTGTTTACATTTTGGCCTGGATTAATCTTCTGAAGAATTTTTTTGGATCTTTCTAAAATTGGTTTTTTAATTCCAGCCATACTTGCTACATGAATACCAAAAGATCCCTCGGATATTCCATCGATTAATTTGTAAAGAAAAACTATTTCATCATTCCATTTTTTTATTTTTAGTGTTTTTAAGTTAAGTGAACTGTAATGATCTGCTAAAAAACACAATTGCTTAAAATGTGTTGCAAATAACGTCAAACAATTTACTTTCATCAAAATATATTCTAATACTGCTTGTGCAATAGCCAACCCATCTTCTGTAGATGTACCTCTTCCTAGCTCATCTAATATTACTAAAGAGTTTTTGGTAGCTTCGTTCAAGATTCTTGATGTTTCAACCATCTCTGTCATAAATGTTGACATGCCTTTGGACAAATTATCCGAAGCTCCAATCCTTGTAAAAATTTTATCGAATACTCCAATATTTGCAGAATCAGCTGGTACAAAAGACCCTATCTGATTCATAATAATAATTATTGCAACTTGTCTTAAAAAAGTACTTTTTCCCGCCATATTTGGCCCTGTCATTAACCATGCAAAGTTTTCCCTATTCATTTTACAGTCATTTGGAGTGAATTCTTGGGATTTCTCCAGCAAACTCTCCTCTACTACTGGATGTCGTCCTCCGACAATATCTAAAGATGTTTCCTCAATTAGATTAGGTTTTACGAAATTCTTTATTATTGCCAGGTTAGCAAAATTCGTAATGACATCAATAAATGCAATTTTCTTTGAAATTACATAAACGTCTTGACTTGATTTATTAATGTCATTGCAGATTTGTGAATATAGTTTCTTCTCAAGTAAAATTGCATCTTCTTGAGCGTTTTGTATTTCAATTGAAGCCTTTAAGAGTTCGTCTGTTTGAAATCTGGAATTGTTTACTGTATTTTGAATCAATGTAAATTTAAATTCATTTGAATATGAAATTTTTTCTGCATTCTTATTTGTCACTTCAATAAAATATCCATGAATGTTATTAAACTTTATTTTTAAGTTTGATATGTTAGTAATTCGACAATATTTTTCTTGCATAGCCAAAATTTCTTTTTGTTTCTCATTTTTTATATTTCTTAACGAATCGAGATCCTTTGATACATATTGCCTAAAAACACCTCCTTCATTTAGGTTTATTGGTGGGGCTTCAATTATATTTTTTGAAATAAGATCTTTTATTCTAGATGCGTTTTCCATAGATTGCTTACTTGGATACAAATGCTCTAGCTCTTTTTTCTTGATTTCTTTGACTTCCAGAAAAATTTTTTCAGAATTTTCTATGAAATTCTTTAGTAGTAATAAGTCTCTCGGATTATTAATTTTTGCACTAACTCTCGACAAAGCTCGTTCGACATCAGATTGAGATGATAATAAGTTAATTATTCTTGTCATGGTTAGGGAGTTTTTTATAAAAGTTTCAACAAACTGATGTCTTTTTTTTATTTCTTTATTTTCTATTAAAGGATATTTTAAATAATCTTTTAATAGTCTTCCACCTGCTGCAGTCTTGGTTTTATCGATTACTTCCAAAAGACATCCGGTTTTTTGCCCATCATTTTTTTCAAATATTTCTAAGCTTCTCATAGAAAAGTTGTCTATTTGCATAAAGTTTAATTTATTAACGATTTGGAAGTCATTGATCAGTGGAATATTTTGTTTTTGTGTAAGTTCTACATAATTTATCAATGCCCCAAGAGCACTAAAATCTGATTCTCTTAGGTCACCAAAAGATTCAATAGCAGTGTTTTGAAAAAAATCTTGTATTTTTAATTTATTATTTTGAGGATCAAAAAATTCATTGGGAACCTTTGAAATTATTTTTTCAAATAAATTAAATCTTGAATCGAGTAACTTTATTTTATTAATTTGGTCAGATAATATTATTTCTTCGGGTTCAATTTTATTTATTAATTCATATACATCGTTTATTGAATTACTCCCTGTTATTGTCTGAAGCTTTATTGATCCTGTAGACATATCAGTCCATGAAATTGAAATTTCACCTTTTACAAATGAAATACTTGCAAGATGATTATTAAACTTGGAATCTAATAATGAATCATCCAGAATTGTTCCAGGTGTAATTATTTTTACAACATCTCTTGTGAAGATTTTCTTATTTTTTGGTGAAGAATCTTTATCCTCCAACTGTTCTGCAACTGCTACTTTGTGACCTTGGTCAATTAATCTAGATAAATATGTTTGAGATGCATGTGCTGGAACTCCGCACATTGGAATATCTTTATCATTTAATTTACCTCGCTTAGTAAGGGCAATACCTAATACTGACGAAGCTAAAACAGCATCTTCAAAAAAAAGCTCATAAAAATCGCCCATCCTATAAAAAAGTAAATAATCTTGATGCCTATCTTTTACCTCAAGGTATTGTTGCATCATTGGGGTTGGTTTTGAGGACTCTATTTTTTTTTTATCAGAGGTGAAACCTTTTATATCAGGTTGTTTTAATTTCATATTAATTTAAATTAGTATACAATCTATTAAATCATTTTCATGTTTATTCATAAAGACATAATTATCGTATTTCTTTTTATGTTTTTAATCCTATTAGTTTTATTGGTAATTTTCATAAAAGATTTGAAGATTATTAGTAAATCCCTTCAAAGCTTCAAAGGGAAGGGTATTCGCTCAGACAAAGTTTTCTTTTTTAATTTATTTCAACCAATTATTTTTAATACAAATCTAATTATCAAAAGTCTAAACGAAAATTCTAAATCCGCCCGCTTGAGAATTTTTTTTTATGACTATTTTTTTCAGTTTTTCCCAGATCCACTTCTTATTATTGACCAGAATAATATTATTATTGAAATGAATGAACAAGCTATTGAATTTTTTGGAGAAGATTCAAAACAAAAAAATATTTATTCAACGCTTAGAATTCCAGAACTAAGTTTGCTTATTGACGAATCTGTTAAGCAAAAGAAACCTGTTGAGAGAGAGTTGAATTTAATTTATCCAAAGGAAAAAATCTTTAATATTTGGGTTTCTGGCAGAAGAGATTTGGGGAAAAATAAATTAAATTTCATCAGACTATTTGATACGACATCTCAACACAATATTCAGAATATTCAGAGAGATTTTATAGCAAATGCTAGTCATGAATTAAAAACTCCAATTGCATCAATTATTGGATACTGTGAGACTTTAATAAATGAGTCTCCCAAAAAAAATTCAAAAAAGGAAGAATTCCTTAAAACTATGTTCAATGAAGCTAGCCGAATGTCATCGTTAGTTAAAGATCTGCTTTCTCTTACACGAATTGAAAGGATTGAATATATCCCCCCTGAAGGCAAGGTTAATCTTAACGAAATTTTGGAAAATATTCGAAAAACATGTAAAGAAAGAAAGTTTTTGAGCAAAACAAAATATCAGTTTTCAATTCCTAGAAGAAAAACTGAGATTATTGGTGATGAATCAGAATTAGAGCAAGTTTTTTTTAATATCATAGAAAATGCTTTAACCCACAGTCAGTCCAAGAAACCTGTACAAATAAAATTAATGACAAAACTAAATACCGTAGTGTTTCTTGTGCAAGATTTTGGCATTGGAATTTCAAATCAAAATATTCCAATGCTGACCAAAAGGTTCTATAGAATTGATACCTCAAGACCAAGAGATACTGGTCACACCGGCCTTGGTCTCTCAATTGTCAAACATATTTTAAACAGACATAATGCACAATTAAATATTCAATCCGAAGTTAACAAAGGGTCATCATTTTCTATAACGTTTGAAAAATACAAATCTTCTTAGAAAATTGTCTTTTAATTTAGTGTTATTTTGTTGATATAAATTGTTGTTGTTGTTTTTTTGCAACAAACTTGTTTAAATTTTGTTAAAAGCTTGTTTGTCATAAAGTTGTAACAAAAAATTACTAGCTTACATTTTTAACTTTACGAGGGAATATTATGAAAAAATTATACTCAGGTATTGCAATCATGGCAATGAGCGGTCTGATTACAAACGCCAAAGCACAAGACGTTGGTGCACAGATCGACGCACTGCAAAACGAAATACTAAAAATGAAAGAACAGATGTCCAAAGGTGATAAAGGTAAGGCTTACTTTGAAAAAGGCAAGGGTTTGCGTATCAAAAGCACTGACGGAAAATATAAGTTTCAGATTAAAGGCAGAATTATGTACGATGTCGGAGGCCTTCTTGATTATGACGGGACTCTTGCAGATGGAACAACAGGAAAAATCACTGAAGCCGGTTTAGGATCAGAATTCAGAAGACTAAGATTCACATTAAAAGGTGATATTGGAAATGGATGGGGTTTTGCTTTCCAACCTGACTTTGCTGATGGAGGGGATGACCTTGCAGACAGAACTGTTATATTTAAAGATGCTCTTATTTCAAAAAGCATTAAAGGATTTGGTAAGCTTACATTTGGTAACCAAAAAGCAGCAGCAGGATTGTATGAAAATACAAGTTCTAACAATTTGATATTTATGGAAAGACCAATGCATAATGAAACTATGAATTTTGGTCACAGAACCGGTATTGGTTATGATACAGCTGGAGCATTTGGTAGCAGGTTTCACTTAAAGGCGACTCTTTTCCACGGTATGGAAAGTGCTATCGAACAAAATATTTCTGATGGGTCAGAAAATGTAGTAGGTACTGAGAAAAATAACGAATCGTTTGGAGGTAGTGTTGCAACACAATACCAAGTTATTAAAAGTAAGGCTCCTAACTATTTTGGAGAAGGTACTTCTCTTCTTATAGGTGCTCATTTTGGTGCATTAGACCTTAGTAATACAGATACTGATACAGGTGGTGATCGTAATGCCACTGGTCGTTATGACACAAATAGTGCTAGAGCAAACGGACTTCATACCTTAGTTGACAAACCAATAGATTTAGGTGATGAAACCAATCTTAAATATCATCACTTTTTTGGTCCTCAATATAGTCTGATTTACGGACAGCTATTTTCGCAGGCTGAATACCAAGTAGGTAAATATGAATATTCAGCTCCAAATAGTACTACTATTGCTGAAGAAGATTTCAATTATCATGGTGGGTCGATAAGTGTAGCG
This sequence comes from uncultured Alphaproteobacteria bacterium, assembly GCA_902563305.1. Taxonomy (GTDB): domain Bacteria; phylum Pseudomonadota; class Alphaproteobacteria; order Methylaequorales; family Methylaequoraceae; genus Methylaequor. The sequence continues at coordinate 84,738 of CACEWP010000001.1, read as the reverse complement.
TACGCATTTTCTGGCAAATTTAAACATAGCGGAAAAAAAGGTGCATTAGGTGGACTAAAATGTAAAAGACATTGTTTTATGCCAAAGTATCAATACGAATGGATAGATCAAACAGATCATGATACAAATGTAACCGGTACTGGAGATAGAAATGGTGGTTCTGGCGAAGCTCATACTTTCGGTTTCAATCACTACTTTAACTCAAACGTTAGACTGATGGCTGAATACACTTACGGTGATTATGGTTCAGATAACTCAAATGGAATGAGAGACTCTGAAATTTCGTCAATTCAAGCTCGACTACATCTAAAATACTAAGTTTTCCTTCCTTAGTAATTTCAAAAATTAAAAAGAGGCTTTATAAGCCTCTTTTTTTTTGTGTCATATCATATTAGTAACACTATATGTGGTGTTGTAATAATTTTGACACATTTATTTGATAAATAATATGAATGGATGGCGTATCCTTTAAACATAATCGTTACAGAACAATATGGATTTCAGATGTTCATCTAGGTACAAGCGGTTGCAAAGCAGAACTTCTTTTAGAGTTTCTTAAAGTTTCAAAGTCCGAAAAAATTTTTCTTGTAGGAGACATTATCGATGGATGGCGATTGAAGAAAAAATGGTATTGGCCACAAGCTCACAATGATGTTATCCAAAAATTACTAAGAAAAGCTAGGAAAGGAGTAAAAGTTGTATTTATACCAGGTAACCATGATGAAGCTGCGCGTAAATATATTGGTGTGAATTTCGGAGATATAATAATTGAAAAGGAAGCTCACCATACCACTCTCAAGGGTAAGAAATTATGGATCATTCATGGAGATCAATTTGATAGCGTTATTAGACATGCTCGTTGGCTCGCATATGTTGGTGACAAGTGTTATGCTATGTTAATCCGCTTAAACAATCTATTTAATAATATTAGACAATTTTTAAAGCTACCTTACTGGTCATTATCAAAGTTTATTAAACAAAAGGTAAAAAAAGCTGTTTCATTTATTACTGCCTATGAATTAGTAATGACTAAGGAGGCAAAAAGAAGAGGGTTTGATGGTGTTGTTTGTGGGCATATACACAAAGCAGAATTCAAATCAATTCATGATATAATATATTGTAATAGCGGTGATTGGGTAGAGTCTATGACCGCAATTGTAGAACATATCGATGGTAATCTAGAGATTGTTGACTGGTCATCTAGAATTTCTCAAGAGCATTCAAGTCACTTTCAGCTCCCACAAAAAACTTAATTTCCTAGTTATGAAAATAGTAATTATCTCAGATGCCTGGCACCCTCAAGTTAATGGAGTGGTCCATACGTTATCTAAAACAAAAGAACTTTTAGAAAAAAAAGGTCATAATGTTTTAATGATAACACCTGATCTGTTTAAAACATTTCCTTGTCCTACTTACCCTGAAATCCGGTTATCTTTTTTTCCAGGGAACAAAGTTAAAAAGTTAATTAAAGAATTCAATCCAGATGCGATTCATATTGCAACTGAGGGTCCACTAGGTTTAGCAGGAAGAAATTATGTGGTAAAAAATGGACTTGTTTATACAACTTCATTTCATACAAAATTTGCGGAATATATATATAAGAGAACTAAAGTTCCTCTTTTTATAGGTTATGGTTATCTAAAATGGTTTCATAGTAAAGCACATAAAATACTTGTTCCTACAAAATCAGTAATAGAAGATTTAAAAAAGTGGAATATACATAATACTACAATATGGCCACGAGGTGTTGATTTTAAGCTTTTCAAACCCCCTTTGCAAAAAAAGAAAAATGGCAAACCTATTTTGATAAACATAGGAAGAGTTGCTATTGAAAAAAACTTAGAAGCGTTTTTAAAATTAGATCTCGACTGTGAAAAATGGATTGTAGGTGATGGTCCTGATAGACGCAAACTCGAAAAAAAATATCCAAATGTCAAATTTTTTGGTGAAAAAAAACAACATGAATTACATGAATACTATGGAAAAGCAGATTTATTCGTTTTTCCAAGCAAAACCGATACTTTCGGGCTAGTATTACTAGAAGCTATGGCATGCGGATTACCAGTAGCCGCATTTCCAGTTGCAGGCCCAATCAATGTTATTGGAAAAAGTGGAGCAGGGGTTCTAAATAAAAATCTTAAAATAGCGTGTTTAAATGCATTAAAAATACCGGCCAACAAACCTTTACATTATGTAAAAAAATTCACCTGGGAGAATGTTGTCAATATCTTTGAATCTAATCTACAAAATTCAAAAAAAAGGGATCCAAAAACATATGTCTTTAAAGAGAATCCACATAAAAAGAATACTGGGTTGAGGAGATTATATTTTGCTTTAATAAATAGTCTCTCAGGATTTATATTTGCTTTTAAGGAGGAGAGTGCTTTCAGACAAGAACTACTTCTCACTTTGATATTAATCCCTCTTGCTTTTATATTTCCAACCGAGACTACAGAAAAACTTCTCATGATTGGAAGTATTATGCTTTTACTCATAATTGAATTACTTAATTCAAGCATTGAAGCCACCATTGACAGAATTTCTTTTTCACATCACGACCTTTCAAAAAGAGCCAAAGATTTAGGCAGTGCAGCTGTTCTTTGCTCACTTGTTTTTGTGTTTGTTACTTATGTATCCATATTGAAGAGATTTTTTTAGTGTATATGCACTATTTATGTGAAATTGCAGGTTAATTTAAAAGAACGCCTAAAATCCATTAGAAATCTATCTTATGTGCATATACACTGTTACTTGGAATCTAATGCTTTTTCAAAGTATTTATGAACAATTTTATCTTGGTTTTCTAAAAGCCAATCTATCGATGGCTCGTCCTTCATTGCTTTCTTTATTGCACTCGTGGTCGCCTTACGATGAATATCAAAAAGTATTTTGTGATCTAAATTTTTGTCTTCAGCTACACTTGGATTCAACCAAACTGATACAATAATGCCTACATCATTAACTATTTTCTTTGGAATATAACCCTCTCTAACGGAATCTAACACACCATTAGCAATAGCTCCTTGAACTGTTCCCATTAAAATATTGGTATATCTGTCGTCTTTGACAGTGACCTTGCTCACCATTAATGTTGCTGGCCTAACCATTACGTCTGTGTTCATTATCGCAAGAACTTTTGTATGTCCTTTAACTTGATTGCCTAGTAAGGTGGCGAAAGCTGTTCCAAATGGGCCGTTAAATTTTCCGATAACTACTTCCGGCTCAGCTGCTGTTCCTGGTGGTCCTCCAGCAATTAGTGACTCACCAACTTTGATGTCAAAATTATCGCTCATAAGTTTACTCCTTTTAAAATTAAACCAGTTTCTTTAACTTTTTCTTAAGTTCTATCGCTTCACATGCTAATTTTATATATTTGGGTATTTTTATATCTTTTTCTCCTTTTTTACCCTTCTCATAATACTGGATCATTCTCCTTTTTAGGCCAAGTACATTAGCAGCCTCTGCTTGAGAAAAACCATTCTTTTTTCTCCATTTTTTGAACTGTTCTTTTTCCATAGACTTTAAGAAAGTAAGTATTAATACCAAAAAAAAAAAATTATTACAAAATAATATTGACATATGCGCAATCAGTGCGTATATTTATAATAAACGCGCAATAGTTGCGTGTGGATAACTGCTTAGGAGATTATATATGTATGGACATTTGCTATATTGGGACTTTGTTTTTAAAAAAAGAAGCTTAGACAACCAAACGAAAAGAAAATGACTTGGGTTATTGTTTTTGTAACGTTTTTTGGCCCTCTTTATGATTCTGACGGCTTTGTAACAGACGTAAGTAAAACTACCACAGAAACATATAATACTCAGAATTCTTGTAGGTTTATGTCTGAGATAATTAACGGCCAACTTAAAAGCGCTTCAAACATAAAAGAAAATAACAATATTTTAAAAAAGAAATATTCCGTTTGTTTGTCTTTTAGTGATTGGTCACACTATAAGTTAGATCAGGATTTAGAGTCCCTTAAACAAAAATTAACAGAAAATACAACAAACAACAAAAGCTTTAAATAATTGACAACATGCAATAATTGCGTATATTTGTATATGCTGTTCCCAGGAATTGCAATGCATAAATGTAAAGTTAAAAGGAGGAATTAAAATGCAACCACTTAAAAAACCAACTCAGCTTAAAAGATGGGGGAAAAAAAATAAGATTTCTAATAAGAAATTTTCTCGCTTAACAGGTTTAAGTCTTAAAAAAATGAGTAAATCTAAAAAGCTACCAAAAATTGTAAAATTAGGGTGTTTAGCAATTGAAGGTGCGAAAAAAAAATCTGATCAAAAAAAAGAAATTCAGGTTTTAAAAAAGAAAAATAAAAATTTAAAAGCTAAAATAATTAAATTCAAAAAACCTAAAAAAAAGGTTAGTAAATTAAAAAGGGTTAATAAAAAGTTAGAATCCAAACTTAAGAAACCTAATAAAAACGTTAGTAAATTAAAAAAGGATAATAAGAAATTAGAATCTAAACTTAATAAACCTAAAAAAGTTATTAAAAAATTAAAAAGTAACAATAAAAAGTTAAAAGCTCGACTTAAAAAAAGTGATAAAAAAACTACAAAAACTTCTCAGTCCACTGTCAAAAATAAGTCAAAAACAAAAAAAATTGATTTAACAAAATCAAATGGGAGCTTAGATAAAGTTTCTACTCAAAATATAAACATAAAAACGGATATCACCTCTCCTTCATCAGAAGAAAAACCTGAGACAACAAAATAAATAAAATATAATATGTCACCTTACGTAACACTTTTACGTAAGATGACATGTGTATTTTTGGCTATTTAGGAGCTTTTGTCATAAAACTGTAACACTACCAAAGTACTCGTTCATCATGACAACGTATGCAATTAATGGAATAGGAAGGATTGGTAAATATGTACTCAAATTTCTTCTAGAAAAAAATTTAGATTTAGCTTGGATTAATGATGCAGTTGGAACTATAAACACACATTGCCATTTGTTGGAGTTTGACACTGTTCATGGTCGGTGGAATGCCAAATTTTCTACCGACCAGAATATAATTTCAATTGATGATCGAAGACTAATTTTTAATAATCACAATAAAATTGAAAATTTAAAACTAGAAGGTGTAGATATTGTTTTAGATTGCACGGGAGTCTTCAAATCAGAAAAAAAATTAGCCCCTTATTTTGATAATGGTGTTAAGAAAGTAATTGTCTCTGCACCAATTAATGAAAAAAATGTTGCAAATATAGTATTTGGAATAAACCATAAAACATATATTCCCGATACTCATAAAATAATTACAGCTGCTAGTTGTACAACAAACTGTTTAGCACCTGTTGTAAAAGTACTCCACGAAAATATTGGCATAGTACATGGGTCAATTACAACAATACATAACGTAACTAACACACAGACAATTGTCGACAAACCTGGAAAAGATATCAGACGATCTAGGTCCTCTTTAAATTCTTTGATTCCCACAACAACAGGAAGTGCGAAAGCAATATCTCTTATTTATCCTCAATTAGAAGGAAAACTTAATGGTCATGCTGTCAGAGTCCCACTTTTAAATTCATCATTAACGGATTGTGTTTTTGAATTAAAACGAGATACTTCTGAAGAAGAAGTAAATAACTTTTTTAAAGATGCCTCTGAGAATGATTTGAAAGGGATTTTAGGCTATGAGGAAGCTCAGCTTGTATCAGCAGATTATGTAAATGATACCAGGTCAGCAATTATTGATGCGTGTTCTACTATGGTTATAAACAAGAGGCAACTGAAAGTTTATGCATGGTATGACAACGAAATCGCTTATGCAAAAAGAATGGTTGATATTTGCGAATTTGTAAGTGAATCTCTATGATTTTATTGTCTAAAGAACAATTCTCTTATTTGATAGTTACCTTTGCTTATTGGGTATTTATGCTTAGTGATGGGGCACTGAGAATGTTAGTTTTACTTCATTTTCATCAAAATGGTTTTTCACCACTACAACTCGCATATTTATTTCTATTTTATGAACTGGCTGGGATTTTTACAAATCCTTCAGCTGGATGGTTAGCCGCTCGATACGGTCTTAAGCTTACTTTATATGCAGGTTTGACTGTTCAAATAATTTCTCTTTACTCTCTATCACAATTGGATGAAAATTGGAGTCAAAACTTTTCGATTTTTTATGTTTTAATCGTCCAAGGATTAAGCGGTATTGCAAAAGATTTAACAAAGATGTCCTCTAAATCAGCAGTTAAACTTTTAGCACCAGATAATCAATCGAGCCTCTTTAAGTGGGTGGCAATCTTAACAGGTTCGAAAAATGCTGTAAAAGGTTTCGGATTTTTGCTGGGCTGTACATTATTAGCAACGATAGGTTTTTATAATTCATTAATTTCAATGGTTGTTATTGTTACCTTTATTTTGGTATGTAGTTTTATTTTCTTAAAGGATGATCTTATAAATAAAAATAATAAAGCAAAAATATTCGATGTATTTTCAAAATCTAAAAACATTAACTTTCTATCTGCAGCAAGAATTTTTTTATTTGGAGCACGTGATGTTTGGTTTGTGGTTGGATTGCCAATTTTTTTTTACAGTATTTTTTCGGATGGTTCGGTAGATGGGAATAAAAAAGCCTTCTTTATAATTGGGAGCTTTATGGCCGCATGGATAATTCTCTACGGAATAATTCAAGCTTACTCACCAAAATTATTCTTAAAGAAGGACAACAGAAAAATTAACTTGGTAGATATCTCAAAAAATTGGGTTCTCTACCTCCTAATTAATCTAATCTTATTAACTTTTTTACTATTTTTTTTCAGTGAAATTTTTCTGACAACAATTTTTTTATTTTCTGGTCTTTTTATTTTTTGTGGAATATTTGCTGTAAATTCGTCTATTCATTCTTATTTGATTTTGCATTTCTCAAAAATGAACAGAGTTTCTCTTGATGTTGGCTTTTACTATATGGCTAATGCTACTGGAAGGTTTTTCGGAACCCTTTTATCTGGATTATCTTATCAATTTGGCGGGCTAACTTTAAGCTTAGCATTATCAACAATCATGATTGCTTTTTGTTTGTATTTAACATCCTTCCTCCAGGAAAGTTATAATGAACAAAAAATTTAATAAAAACATTCAAAATTCTCCGATGCGTTTCATCAATAGAGAGTTATCTTGGTTGAGTTTCAATGATAGAGTTTTGAGCGAATCAGAAAACCTTCGGAATCTGTTAATAGAGAGACTAAGATTTCTATCAATTTCAGGAAATAATTTAGATGAATTTCATATGGTAAGAGTTGCAGGACTTTACCGACTGATGAAACAGAAAGTTTCCATGAGAACTGATGACGGAAGAACAACTAGGCAACAGTTTAATGACGTTACAAAATCTTTGAGGTCACTTTTAAAAAAACAACAAAATATTTGGAATAGCCTTAAAAAAGAATTAAGTAAAAAAAAAATAAAAGTTTTGGAAATACCAAAAGATTTCAAAAAAGAAGAAAAAAAAACAGTTGAAGTATTCAAAAAATCAATTCTGCCCTCTTTAACACCATTAGCAATTGATGGTGCCCATCCATTTCCATTTCTTCCAAATCAAAGCATTACAATGGTGTGTGCTTTAATAAATAAAAAAGGGAAGCTATCCTATTCTCTAGTTATTTTTCCACCAAAACTCCAAAGATTTTTCAAAGTTTCAAATCCCAATAATTTTGCTAAATCCGAGGATATTATAAAAAATAACATCAAAATTATCTTTCCAGATTTTAAGCTAAAAAGTTTTTCATTAATTAGAGTTATCAGAGACAGTGATATTGAATTTGAAGAAGAGGCTGAGGATTTAATTCTCTCATTCGAAACTGCTCTAAAAAAAAGAAGGAGAGGAACAGTTATTGGTTTATATATTCAAGGAAGAGTAGAAAAAAAATTACTTTCTTTTATTAAAAAATCGCTCAAAGTTAGTGAGGAAAGAATTTTTCGAGTAAATTCACTTTTGGATATTAATTCACTAAATGAGATTGTCGAGCACGCCGATCAAGATCTTAAATTTAAAAAAATAAAGCCAAGATTTCCGCAAAGAATCATAGATTATAATGGGAGTTGTTTTTCAGCAATTAAGAAAAAGGATATTATCGTTCACCATCCCTTTGAGAGTTTTGATGTTGTTGTAAACTTTTTGGAACAAGCAGCAATAGATGATTTTGTTGTATCGATTAAACAAACACTTTATAGAACGAGCAAAAACTCGCCAATAATTAAAGCTTTAATTGATGCTTCTAATAATGGCAAGTCAGTAACAGCAATAGTGGAATTGAAAGCTCGTTTTGATGAAGAGAAAAATATCAAATGGGCGCGTGATTTAGAAAAAGCTGGTGTGCACATCGTATATGGATTTGTAAATCTCAAAACTCACGCTAAGATTTCTGTTGTAACAAGAAAGGAAAGTGATGAGCTTGTGTCGTATGTTCATTTTGGAACTGGAAATTATCACCCTATAACTGCAAAAACTTATACTGATTTATCTTTTTTTTCATGTAATAAAGATTTGGCAAATGACGCTTTAAAAGTTTTTAATTTTATAACTGGTTATACAAAGCCAGAAAAAATGAATGTGTTGACATATTCACCAAAATTTCTAAGGGAAAAATTGACCTCTCTTATCAACAATGAAATTACAAATAAAAAAAAGAATCTACCTGCTCAAATATGGATCAAAGTTAATTCATTAATTGATAGTAATATCATTGATCAATTATATTTTGCTTCACAGAATGGAGTTAAAATAAAACTAATAGTAAGAGGTATATGCGGACTAAGGCCAGGAATTCCTGGTTTTTCTGAGAATATTGAGGTAAAAAGTATTATAGGAAGGTTTTTGGAGCACAGCAGAATTTTTTGTTTTGCCAACGGGAATAAAATGCCAAATGAAAAAAATTTCGTTTTTATTTCTTCAGCTGACCTTATGACAAGAAATCTTGATAGAAGGGTAGAAGCTTTTATTCCCATAGCCAACGAAACTGTTCAAAAACAAATTCTGAATCAAATAATGGTTGCATACTTAAAAGATAAAAAAAATAGTTGGAAATTAAAATCTAACGGGTCTTACGAACGCATTGCTTCAAAATCAGTTGGTTTTTCTGCACATAAGTATTTTATAGACAATCCATCTTTATCTGGCAGAGGATCAAAATTTAAAAAAAAATGAGTAATAAAAATAATCCAATTGCCATAATTGATATTGGCTCATCTTCAGTTAGGCTTGTCATTTTTGATGAGCAAAAGTTTTCAGCTAGTGTCATCTTTAATGAAAAAGTTACTTTAAATTTGGGAAAAGGAATATTCATGAAAAGAATAGATGAATCAGAACTCCAAAATTTAATGAAGGTATTAAAAAGATTTTTTTATTTATGTAAAAATGTTAAAAAAAAAAATCTTCATATTTTTGGATCAGCTGCTTTGCGACTTGCAGAAAATCAAAATCTTATTGTAAAAAAACTAAGATCTGAGTTCGACCATGATATAAGAGTTTTAACGGAAGAAGAAGAGGGAGAGTTATCAGCAAAAGGTGTTTTTTTTTCACACCACGAAGTCGATGGAATTGTTGGCGATTTTGGCGGCGGTAGTCTTGAATTAACTGAAGTTAATACTTCGAAACAAATAAAATTTATTGAATCTTTAATTATAGGACATGTAGTCCTTAAAAAAATTGGCAATTTTGATGACAAAAAGGTATTTAAATATATTAAAGATTCCATACAAAAAGTAAAATTAAATAAATACTCAAATTTTTATGCAGTTGGAGGGTCCTTTAGAGCATTAGCAAAATTGCATATGCATATAAAAAGTGAAGATTTAAAAATAATTCAAGATTATAAAGTTGATTCAGCTGAATTTTTGAATGAATTAAGAACAAGAATTTTTGTAAATAAAAATACAGTTGATGAAAAGTTTTTAAGCCAGTTATTCAAATCAAGAAAAAAATCGATCCCATACACCTTTAATGTTTTAGAAATGTTAGTTCAAAAGTTGTCGATAAAAAAAATCTTTTTTACTAACACTGGAGTTAGAGAAGGTGTTCTATATGATCTAGTTAAAGACAAAGGCGTGGATCCGTTTTTAAGCCAAATTAGAAAAATAGCTCGCGGAACAATTAAGAAAAGAAATGCCGAGAAATTATTCAGTTGGATTTTACCGTTTAATGATATTTTGAAAATGGATCAAAATCTTTTACTTTCAGCATGCTGGCTTACAAACATAGCGTCGGCTTTGCATCCAGAGCATAGAAGAATTTTTGCTCTTGAAAAAATCTTATACCATCAATTTTTTCACCTAGATAGGCAAAATAGAATTATGCTTGCTTTAATTCTTTACTTTAGATATTCAAACAATCTTAAGGAAAATTTTGCTTTGTCTTATTCAGAAAAGATTTCAAAAAAAAATCTCATTAAAGTTAAAATATTGGGACAACTTTTAAGAATGGCGCATCATATCACAGGCAGACTTAACTATAATAATTTGGATCATTGTAAATTAACAATTAATTCCATAAATAAGGTTAATTTTAAAGCAAAAAAAACCTATCTGCTTTTCGGACAATCGTTTGAAAGGGGCATGAAAAATATTTCAGATGCCTTTGAATCATTAAAAAGTAATTAAAAGGCACTTTCATTAAGGGTTTCAATTTACTCTCACGCATTTCACTCTCACACTTTTTTAAAATATGTTTATTAATTAAAATAAATCATGAATGACTTAATTTACCTTTTAAATTTTTATCTAAATTGTTAATCTACACTTTATGCTAAATTTATCGTTAATTAGGCATGCTAAGTCAGATTGGAGTAATTTCGATGGAGACGATATGTCAAGACCTATTTCGATGAAGGGTAAAAAAAAAACCGAAAAAATACTAAAATTTTTAGAGAAAAAAGAAAAAAAAATAGTGTTTAAAGAAATTTTTTGTTCTCCATCGAGGAGAACCAAAGAAACATTAAAGCTATTATTAGAAAAAGTTTCCAATGATCCGAAGATCTATTATTTAGAGGACTTATATCATTCATCAGGAATAAATATATTTGATACGGTTATGTTACACGCAAAACTAAACAGAGTTTTGGTAGTATCACATGAACCCTTAATTTCCAGTTCAATTGAGAATTTTTTTAGTGGAAGCAACAATAAATATTATCTAAATGCTATTGAAGAATATACAACTTCTGCTTTTTTTAATGTAAGCTTCAAGTGTAAAGAATGGTTTGAGATTAATAAATCAGTATCAAAAATAAATTTTTATACAAAACCTAAAGATTTGTGAACCTTAAATGAGTAAAAAGTAATAAAAGTACATTGTCATAAAAATGTAACATAAATGTCATATTTCTATACACTTAATTGCTTATTGTTTGCTTTTAACCTTTAACTATAAAGAGAGGAAATATGAAAAAATCTTCACTTGCTATTGTTGCTTTGGCATTTGCTTTTAGCACTGAATCAATAGCACGCGACCAAATAAAAATTGTTGGTTCTTCCACAGTTTATCCTTTTGCTACGGTAGTGGCAGAAAGATTCGGGAAAACAAGCGGTTTTAAAACTCCTGTAATTGAATCTACAGGTTCAGGTGGAGGTCTTAAGCTTTTCTGCAAAGGCCTAGGAACCGAACATCCAGACATTACTAATGCTTCTAGAAGAATAAAATCCAAGGAAGTAAAAAAATGCTCAGAAAATGGCGTAACTGATATTACCGAAATAAAAGTCGGCTTTGATGGAATTGCCATGGCTAACGCTAAATCTGGTCCTATGCTGGAATTATCATTAAAGGATATTTATCTTGCTCTGGCTAAAGACGTTCCTGCGGATCCCGAAGGAAATACTGTAAAACCTAACCCTTACAAAATGTGGAACGAAGTAAACCCAGCATTACCAGCTGCGCCTATTGTTGTAATTGGGCCACCTCCGACTTCTGGGACACGTGATGCTTTCAATGAATTAGCTATTGAAAGAGGTTGCAAAAAATTTCCTGGAAGAAAAGCACTGAAGAAAAAAGACAAAAAACTTTATAAAAGTCAATGCCGAAGTGTCAGAGAAGATGGTCCCTATGTTGAAGCTGGAGAAAACGACAACTTAATTATCGAAAAGTTGGTTGCTGACCCTGGCGCATTGGGAGTCTTTGGTTATTCTTTTCTTGATCAAAATCGAGATAAGGTCAAAGCGGCAAAAGTTGATGGTGTTTTTCCAGAGTTTGAGGCTATCTCATCTGGTAAATATCCAGTCTCAAGATCATTGTTTTTCTACATAAAAAATGCTCATGCATCGGTTATTCCAGGAATAAAAGAATATGTAAGAGAATTTACCTCTTCAAAAGCAATTGGTTCTGACGGTTATTTAGTATCAAAGGGCCTTATTCCACTTGGTGAAAGCGAGAGAGCTCAATTTGAAAAAGATGGTAAAACTCTTGCTAAATTTGATGCTAAGGTCTTGAAGTAGAAGAAGGAATTCTTTAATGTTACGTTATGGGTTTTTGGTCCTTTTTCTTTATTTTAGTAGTGTTGGGGCTATCAGTTCACTGGTATGCAACCAACAAAGCCTTAAAACTTAATGCTAAATTAGAAAAAGGATCAAAACTTCCCTCTCTGCCATCTTACTACGGAACATATTCACTCCTATTAATTATTTTCCCAACATCATCATTGCTTCTGCTCTGGTTAGTTGGTAAGCCCTTTATTCTGGAATACATTTTATTACAAAACATCCCGGAGCAATTATCAGCAAACTTCGATGGAGCCCCCTCAATGCTAGTTGATAGCATAAAAGCAGTCGATCTCGAGAGAATTTTCCCAGGAACAAATCCTTTGATAGTGGAAAGCGCGACATATTTTAAAGACCTAAATAATTACTCAAACTCTTTTGCATATTTTTCTATTTTAATTGTTGCTTTTCTCTCTAGCTATTTTTCATTAAAAAAGATTTCAACCACATTTAAGGCAAGACAGGCAGTAGAAAAATCAAATATAAATCTATTAATATTCTCTTCGACAATCGCAATAATTACAACTATAGGAATTATTTTTTCTCTGATTTTTGAAGCTTTAAGATTTTTTGATGAAATACCTTTTTTTGATTTCTTATTTGGTCTATCTTGGAGCCCTCAAACAGCAATTAGAGAAGGACAAATTGCAAGTCAAGGTGTTTTTGGAGCAATCCCGATTTTTTCAGGAACACTTTTGATCACCCTGATAGCAATGTCTGTGGCAATTCCAGTTGGTTTGCTTTCTGCTGTATATTTATCAGAATATGCAACTCCCAAAGTTCGACAAACCTTTAAACCAATCTTAGAAATACTAGCAGGCGTACCTACTGTAGTGTATGGATTTTTTGCAGCTATTACAGTTGGTCCTTTTTTTAAAGATTTAGCAAACTATAGTGGATTTAATATTGCCTCTGAAAGTGCAATAGCCGCTGGTGGTGTTATGGGAATAATGATTATTCCTTTTATTTCATCTTTATCAGATGATGTTATCAGTGCCGTGCCAAAGTCCTTACGTGATGCATCTTATGCTATGGGAGCAACAAAATCAGAAACAGTTAAAAAAATAATACTTCCAGCTGCTTTGCCTGGTATAATTGGAGCAATTCTTCTCGCAGTTTCTCGTGCTATAGGCGAAACTATGATAGTTGTTATGGCTGCAGGAATTGCAGCAAACTTAACAGCTAATCCTTTTGAAGCTGTAACAACTGTCACAGTACAAATAGTTACACTCTTAATTGGCGACCAAGAGTTTGATAGTGCAAAAACACTTGCTGCTTTTGCCCTAGGAATCACACTTTTTGTTGCAACCCTTTTTTTAAATTTATTGGCACTCAAAATTGTAAGTAAATACAGGGAAAGATATGAATAACCTAAAAAAAATAGAATATTCTCTAAAAAAAAGAAAAAGACAAGAATCACGATTCAAGATTTATGGTTTGCTAGGTATAACATCTGCAGTCACATTTTTATGTATTATTCTTAGTTCAATTTTTATGGAGGGGAAAAAAGCTTTTTTAAGTACTTATATAAAATTAGAAGTATATTTTGATCCTGATATAATTTACACAGACAATGACCAAAAAGAAGAAGATATAAAATTCGCAAATTTTCAAAAAATAATCAAAAACTCTTTAAATAGTTTTTTTCCAGAAATTTCTGACAAGGGCGAATTACGCAAATTAAGTAACTTTATCTCTAGTTCAGAGGAAGAAAACCTTATGAGACTTGTTCTAGAAAACAAACAACTAATAGGCCAGAAAGTCACCTTATGGTTATTAGCCTCCTCAAAAATTGATGTTATAAATAAAAATCCAGACATGGAGTTGATAGCAGAAGAAGATAGATTGATTTCTAACCTCGAATTGAATTGGCTGAATGAAATAAGATCAGCAAATAATATTGAAAGTAATTTTAATAAAAACTTTTTTGTAAAGGCAGATTCAACAGAACCGGAACAAGCAGGAATCTGGGGCTCGCTTGTAGGCTCATTCTTTACATTATTTGTAACATTAATTCTATCATTTCCAATTGCCGTTGCCGCAGGAGTCTTTCTTGAGGAGCTTGCACCAAAAAATAAATTTACAGATTTTATTGAGGTTAATATTAATAACTTAGCAGCCGTACCCTCTATAATATTTGGATTATTAGGTTTAGCAATTTTTCTCAATGTCATGCATTTACCGAGATCTGCCCCCATCGTTGGCGGAATGGTTTTAGCTCTTATGACTCTTCCAACAATTATTATTGCCACCAGAGCTTCATTAAAGGCTGTACCACCGTCAATTAGAGAAGCTGCAATTGGTTTAGGTGCAACGAAGTTTCAGACAGTTACTCATCATGTACTTCCACTTTCTTTGCCAGGTATTCTGACAGGAACCATCATTGGAATGTCTCAAGCACTTGGAGAGTCCGCACCATTATTAATGATAGGAATGGTTGCGTTTATTGTTGATGTTCCAGGGTCATTTTTAGATTCCTCTACTGTTCTTCCAGTTCAAATTTATCTTTGGAAAAGTACTGCTGCTAGAGGTTTTGTTGAGCTTACTGCGGCAGGGGTAATGGTTTTACTTTCTTTTCTTATTTTGATGAACGGATTGGCAGTATATATTAGACAAAAGTTTGAAAAAAAATGGTAAAATATTATGAGAGGTTTTATGACAGAAAAAATTAAAATAAAAAGTAAAAATGTTAATGTTTACTATGGCCAGAAGAAAGCACTTGATAAAATCAATCTTGAAATTCCTACAAATAAGGTCACAGCCTTAATAGGTCCAAGTGGTTGTGGAAAATCTACTTTTCTTAGATGTATAAATCGTATGAATGATACGATTGATATTTGTAGGATAGAAGGAAAAATTATTGTTGATGAAGAAGATATATATTCCACAGAAGTCGACCCGGTTTTACTTAGGGCAAAGATAGGAATGGTGTTCCAAAAACCTAATCCATTCCCTAAGTCAATTTTTGATAATGTTGCCTACGGACCAAAAATTCATGGAATTGTTAATAGCGATGATGAATTAGAGGAGCTAGTTATATATAGCTTAAAAAAAGCTGGTTTGTTTGAAGAGGTAAAAGATAGGCTAAATGATTCAGGAACCTCTTTATCGGGGGGACAACAACAAAGACTATGCATAGCCAGAGCCATTGCAATTAGTCCACAAATCATTCTAATGGATGAACCTTGCTCAGCACTAGATCCAATAGCAACTGCTGTAATTGAAGAACTTATTGATGAGTTAGTTAAAAACTTTACTATTGTAATAGTTACTCACTCTATGCAGCAAGCTGCAAGAGTTTCACAGCAAACTGCTTTTTTTCATATGGGTAATTTAATCGAGGTAGGGCGCACAGATCAAATTTTTTCAACACCAAGCCAAAAAAAAACTCAAGATTATATAACAGGAAAAATAGGTTAAAAAATGAAAGAACATATTGTAACAACATATGATGAAGATTTAAATTCTCTAAAAAGCAACTTAACAAAAATGGGTTTGAATGTTGAAAAACAAATCTTCCAAGCAGTTGACTTGATAAAAATAATCAATATTTCAAAAGCTAATGAAGTTATAGAAAATGATAAAGGCATTGATGCTTTAGAAAAAAAAATAAGAGGATTTGCGACCATTACGTTGTCAAAAAGACAACCTCTTGCAGATGATCTTAGGCAGATTATTATTTCTCTGAAAATATCAAGTATACTAGAACGCATCGGTGATCATGCATCCAACGTGGCTGGAAGGATATTATCAGTAAAAAAATCTCCTGATAGCTATAGCACTGATTCAATTCACCAACTTGGCCTTTTAGTTTTAAAAAATTTTTCCACAGCCCTAAGTGCTTATGATCAAGAGTCAAAAGAAATTGCACGATCTGTTCCTACCGAAGATATCACAATTAACTCTGTGTATGAAACTTGTTTTAGAGAGCATTTACATTTGATGATGGAAGATAGAGATATTATTGGGTTTTGTACACAAATGTTATTTATCGCTAAAGAATTAGAAAGAATTGGAGATCTATCAAAAGTAATATCAAAAGAAGTTATTTATAATCTTCAAGGTACTCTTAAATAAATGGAAACTAAAAAAACAATTCTTGTGGTGGAGGATGATAAATCATTACTACCAATGATTACCTACAATATTGAAAAAAACGGATTTCAGGTAAAATCAGCCACTAACGGTGAAGAAGCACTATTGTTGATTAAAGAAGAAATTCCATCATTGGCTATATTTGATTGGATGATTCCTGAACCAAATGGATTAGAGCTTTGTAAAATTCTGCGAAGAAAACAAGAAACCAGTAATTTACCGATTATAATGTTGACTGCCAGAGAGGAAGAGGAAGACAGAATAAGGGGTTTGGAATATGGGGCGGATGATTACATATCAAAACCTTTTAGCCCTGCAGAACTTATTGCAAGAATAAAAGCCCTTATTAGAAGATCAACTTCTACTCAAAACAACATATTAGAGTTTGAAGACATTAAAATTTTGGATAATGAACATAAAGTATTCAGAGGAAAAACGAGAGTTCATCTTGGACCCACGGAATATAATCTTTTAAAGCATCTTATGGAAAACCCTTGCAGAGTATTTTCAAGAGAACAACTTCTAGATTCTGTTTGGGGACACGGGATTTATGTTGAACGAAGAACTGTTGACACTCACATAAGGAGGCTTAGAAAATCATTAAATATCGAAGGAAAAAAAAACTTTATAAGGACTATCAGGTCCTCTGGCTACTCTATTGATAAAGATTAGACTTGTGTTAATATTAAAAACAGAGGAGAAGAAAGATTAAGGGAATCTTCAGTGCAAAGAGTAAAATATAAAGACGGCATATCAATAATTGTCACGTTATATAATAAAGAAGAATATATTCTACAAACCTTAAACTCCGCTACAAATCAATTTGAAGAATCCGAAAAATATCAAGTCATCGTTGTAGATGACGGTTCCAAAGACCGTTCATATAAAATTGCTAAAGACTTTCTAAAATCTAGCAAAATAGATTATAAAATTTTTACTCAGAAAAACTCAGGACCAAGTATCGCAACAAATAATGCTCTTAAGTTTGTCAAGTACTCTTATATCAAACTTTTAGATGGCGACGATATACTCGCTCCAGATAGTTTGAAATATATGAAATCACAAATGCAAAAAAAAGATATCGATCTTTTGTATGGTGATTGGGATTGGAGTCCAGATCCTAATAAGTATAATTTCACAAATAATAAGCCTGAATCCTCAGAAATTCAAAATACATTCGAAAAGTTTCTTGTAAATGGTTGGGGTGGGTCGAGCAATCTCATGATTAGAACCGAAACTATTTTGGAGGTAAAGGGCTGCGACGAAACTGTTTTTGTTCAAGATTATTCACTTCCGCTTCGTGTGGCTGGGAATCAATATATTTCAAAAACCTCCAGAAAGTTCAATGTTTTTTCTACTGAGAAAATTATATGTGTTGGACCTTCTTTCATAAAAGAAAGGATAATGAGTAATAATGCTCAAACCCTTTATGACCTCTCAATAGCAACTCTTAATTTTTTAGAAAAAGCAGCATTTGTTAATAAAGCATTGAAAAGGAAGGCGCTAAGAAAGATAGTTGCACGGTGTTTATCTTGGAGAAGAAGAGTAAACAAAGAAAAACTTTTTAATAAATTTCTTCTCACATATTGTTTCAGCAAAGTTAACCCAAGGATTAATCCTAAAGTTGTTCGTTATCAGGTATTCAGAACTTGGGTTTCCAATGAAGAAATAAGAAAAATCCAAAAAAAGGATAAATCGAAAGTAAAAATTTTAGTTTATGTTGGATTAGATCTACTAGGAGATGCTTTGTTAAAACTACCTCTTCTTAAATGTCTTAGACAAATATTTCCTAATGCACAAATAACGTGGTTAGCAGGAAAAGGAAATTCAATTTTTAGAACCGAGCTAAGTTCTATTGCTTCAGGCCTCATAGATAATATTTATGAAGAAGATTTTGGTTCTAATATTCTTGATTTGTTTAAAAAAAATAAATTTGGAACTTATGATATTGTTATAGATACTCAAAAAAGATTTTTAACCACCCTTATCTTACAAAAAATTAAAACTAAAATTTTTGTTTCTTCATGTGCAAATTACTTGTTTTCTGATTTAATTCCAGAAAATCCTGACGAAAAAAATATTAGTCAACACTTGGTAAATTTGTCTGAAGTTCTCAGTCCCTCAAAAGTCAAATTTTCAAATCTTAACAATAAGGTTAATAATAATAAAATTGCTATTTGTCCTGGTGCTTCGGTTATTTGGAAACGATGGGCCTTTGAAAATTTCATTGATATCGCAGAACATTTAATTAGAAGGAATCTTCTTCCAGTCTTCATTTTAGGTCCAAAAGAAACTGATCTAGAGAGAAATTTAATTAGAGAGTTTGGGGGGAAGATAAAAATTTTCAAAAGCAATAACCCAATGGAAACAATTAAAATTGTAAAAAATTGCAAAGCAGGGATAAGTAATGACACAGGATGTGGTCATTTAATTTCCTCAACTGGGACTCCAACCTTAACGCTTTTTGGACCAACTAGTGCTGAAAAGTTTGCTCCAATTGGTAATCCTCTTCATGTTTCAATATCTTCTCAAAAGACCTTTAAATCTACAAATATTAATGCTATTCCTGTTAACTTGGTACTAAGAAAATTAAAAACGATTATAGATTTTTAGAAGCAGTAAAAATCTCAAAAAATTTAGGAAAGCAAATAGTTATGCTCATGAATAAAGTTGCAGAAGTAAATAAGTGGATAGGTACTATCCTTGTCTTAAGTGGCATACTTTTGACAAACCTTAATTACTATCCTTTAAATATTTTTTTACATGGCTCAGGTGTTATATTCTGGAGTGTTAGTGGCTATCTATTAAGAGATAAAGCGATTCTCACAAATTTTGGTTTTCAAATACCAATTTTTGCATTTGGAATAATTAACTTTTTTTTAACTAGTTAGCTAGATTACTTAAAGTCTCTTCTGTTAGTCTTGCTCCGTATTGCTGAATGATCAATGACGCAACTTTACAGCCAAATAAAGCAGATTTTTTTGGCGACTCGCCTTTTAATAACTTGTATAAGAATCCCGCAGCAAACATATCTCCAGCTCCTGTAGTATCTAATACCGATTCAACTTGGAATGAAGGTATTATTTCAGATCCCTCAGAATCAACAACTTCAACACCCTTATTACCCATTGTTTTAAGTAACATTTCAACTGTCTGTGTTTTTAAAAAATTTAATAAATTGTTATTACCTAATAATTCTTTAAATTCATGTTCGTTACCTATTAAAATATTTATCTCAGACTTTAATAGTTTAAGAAAGTCATCCCTGTACATCTTCACTAAGTTTGGATCAGATAGTGAAAAAACAATTTTAATTTTTTTAATCTTCGCAATTTCGATAGCTTTATAGATTGCCTCTCTTGCGCTTTCTGAACTCCATAAGTAACCTTCAATTAATAAATAATCTATATCATTAAAAAAGTCAGATTTTATATCCTCTTTCCCAAGAGTTGTGCTCGCTCCTAAGAAAGTTTGCATTGAACGTTCACCGTCTGGCGAAACGAATACAATACATCTTGCAGTCGGCAAACCTTGAGTGGATTGTTTGCAAAGAAATTTAGTTTTAGTTTTTTCCATATCTGAAATAAATTCGTCGCCAAGCTCATCGTCTCTGACTTTTCCACAGAAAAATGAATTTAATCCTAGAAGTGAGATTCCCACTATTGTATTTGCTACTGACCCACCAGAATCTTTTTTTATTGGGTTAATTTTTTTTAGAATCTTATCAGATACATTCTGGTCTACCAATGTCATAGCCCCTTTTGTTAAATTTGCACTTGCCAGAAAATCATCTGAAACGGATGAAACAATATCCAAAACTGCATTCCCCATTCCTAAAATTTTTTTATTCATATAATTCTTTCTTTTTATAATATAAATTTTGATATTATAGAATTTCAAAAATATTTCACATAAATATAACTTTAAAAATAAAAAAAATAGCTTTATATAGTTGTATGGAAAAAACTTTTTTAGATATAACTGTGCTTCCATATAGAAGTCTATCCAAAAAAGGCTTTAGAAACCTGATGTTTATTGTGTCTTTTGTTTTTTTTGCTGTGGGCGTTTTCTTTTGGTATATTGGGGCTTGGCCAGTCTTCGGATTTTTAGGTCTAGATGTTTTGTTACTTTACTACGCTTTTAAAATTAATTATAAGTCAGGCGAAATCTTCGAGACAGTTAAGGTGCTCAGTCAAAAACTCTGTATTACTAGAAATTTTCCATCTGGAAAAATGCAAACTTGGAATCTTGACTCATACTGGACGAAGGTGGAAATTTTAAATCCAGCCAGACACCAACATAATTTAATTGTTAAGTCCAAGGATAAGGTTGTACTTTTAGGATCTTTCTTAAATTATAATGACAAAAAAAAACTTCTTTCACAAATTCAATCTGCTCTGAAACTTTCAAATAGTATTGGATAAAATCTGAAAAATCTTAATATCCCCTTCAAAAGTTATGTAGCATTAATTTCACTGTCAGCCATATGGGGAAGCTCTTTCTTATTTATAAAATTAAGTATTGATACAATCCCTCCAAGTCTTTTGACCTTTTATAGACTTCTAATTGCATCATTCTTTCTTATGTTTTTTTGCCAAAGAAATACTTTTAAAAAAATGTTTTCTAAAAATACAGGTCTATTAATCGGGATAGCTGTTTTTGGGAATGTTTTGCCATTCAACCTTATTAGTCTAAGTGAAATTTATGTAGATAGTATTGTTGCATCCACTCTTATAGGAACAATGCCTCTGTTTACCTTGCTGATTTCTTTTATATTATTTAGAGGTACTGAGTTAAACTTCTTTAGTGTTTTTGGCTTATTGGTTGGTTTTTTTGGAATGATTGTTTTTATTAATCCTTCAAATCTATCAATTTTGTCGACAACTATAAGTTTCTCGTGTTTAATTATTTTCTCTTCTTTTTGCTATGGCTTATCAGCAAATTTAGTTAAAAAAATTAATAACAATACACCCCTTGAGATAGCTACTTTTTCAACTGTTTTGGCAACAATATTGTCATTTCCAGTTTTAGTTTCTCATTTGTTCTTTTCAGGTAATTCTGAAATTTTTCATCTTCAAAATATAAGCTTGGAAAGTTTCCTCTCAGCCAGTATTCTTGGTGTTGTTTGTACAGGACTTGCAATCCTGATCTTTTTTAACTTAATTAAAATAAGAACAGCTGTATTTGCAAGTCAAAGCAACTATCTAATTCCGTGTTTTGGTTCAATTTGGGGTTTTTTATTTTTAGGAGAAAGTTTGTCACAAAACATGCTTTATGGTTTACTCTTAATTGTTTTAGGTGGGTGGATGGTAAATCGATCAATGATAAACAAGTAATTTTATATCAATCTGATTGAAGTTTATCAGATTTAATAGGGGTTTCTCCTACTTCATATTCTTCGTATTCCATAACAGGTTTTACCTCCTTATCATCTTCAACTTTATAAACTAGTTTAACAGCATTTTGGAAATTAAATCTTGCTACCTCTAAGTTTCTTTCAGCAAAAGATACAGATCCACCAAGCCAAGCATTATCCTCGAGTGCATTAGTTGCTGATATCATCAGTTCTGATGCTTCAATCAGTGACCTATGAATCTCCTGAATTTTTCTTGAATTGGGTATTTTTAAATCTTCCAAATCATCAGGTCGACCAAATGATTCAAGATGTCCTCGAACTAATTCTTCTGCTTCTTTGAAGTGATCTTCATCTGACCTATCATTTCTTAAATTGAAAGCATCGAGAAGTCTTCCTTGCAAAATAATTGCATTCCCAAGGTGGCCTAATCTAACATCCATTATTGATTTGTAATCATTTAGATCACTCTCAGAGACTTTCTCCTCACATGACACGGAAATAATAAAAAATGAAATTAATAATATAAAATTTCTAGCTAGCATAATTAATTTTTTACCATATCCATTGTCGTATACAAGCCTGGTTTTTTTTTGTAAAGCCATTTAGCAGCCTCTAGTGCACCAATAGAAAATATACTCCTACTAGACGCAATATGTTTTAGTTCAATTCTTTCCCCATCTAAAAAAAAATATACACTATGTTCACCTATTACATCTCCTCCTCGAATTGAGGCAAAACCAATTTCATTTTTTCCTCTAATTCTGTTTTTGTTTTCCTCTCTATATTTAAATTTTTTTAAGTTATTGGTCCCCTCATTAATTGATTGAGCAAGAGAGAGTGCTGTGCCTGAAGGTATATCCCTTTTTTTATTGTGATGAACTTCTACGATTTCTATCTCTGATTCATTCCCAATATTCTTTGACGAAATCTTCAATAAATTTTTTAGTAAATTAATACCTATACTCATATTAAATGAACGTAAAATAGTTCTTCCATTAAGCAAGGAATGGAATTTTTTTTCCTCCACCTTGCTATACCCTGTTGTTCCTGTCACTAAGCAAACTTTCGTTTTTTGATTGTTCATAATTTTTAATAATTCAAGAGTTGCACTTGGAGTTGTAAAATCAATAATTACATCACTAGTGTTAATAAGATCTTTTATACTATCTCTTACAAAAATATCTCTAATTTTTTTTCCGATAGATCTATGGTTTTTTTTTTCACATAAAAAAGAAAGATTCAGTGAATCAAAGTTTACAATTTGTTCAATTAAATCTTTTCCCATCCTTCCGAAAGGGCCAAAAATACCAATATTAATTTTCTTCATATTGTAATTTTAGGTTAATCCATCCCAAAAGTCTTTTACTTTTGAGAAAAACCCTGATCTTTCTGGACTATTATTTTGAGTGAGCTCTTCATTAAATTCTTTTAAAAGTCTTTTCTGGTTCTCTGACAAGTTTTTAGGTATTTCAACTGTTAACGATATTATCATATCCCCAAATGAAGTGGATCTTATTGTAGGCATGCCTTTACCATTAAGTCGAAACTGATCCCCATTTTGAGATCCAGCTGGGATTTTAACCTTCACTTTACCACCAGACACAGTTGGAACATCTACCGAACCTCCTAATGAAGCGTCTACAATTGATATAGGAACATTACAAAAAATCTCTGTCCCATTTCTTCCGAAAATAGGGTGTTCTGGCATATTTACAAATAAATATAAATCCCCAGGAGTTGAACCGTTCTGTCCAACTGCACCTTCACCTGAAAGTCTTATCCTACTACCATCCTCTACTCCAGCAGGGATATTTACCTCTAATTTTCTATTTCTTCTTCTTCTACCCTCACCATTACAAGAGGTGCAAGGATCTGTAATAATTTGACCTGCTCCTCCACAAGAAGAACATGTTCTTTCTACCGTGAAGAATCCTTGAGAGGCTCTGGTGCGTCCAGAGCCACCACAGACGTCGCAATCTCGCAGTCCGCTACCTTTTTCTGAACCGGAGCCATTACAATCATCACATCTTATCAAGGTGTCGAAGGATATTTCTTTTTTGAGTCCTGTGTATGCCTCACGTAAATCTATTTCAACTTCATATTTTAAATCTTGACCTCTTTGTTCCCTTTTCCTCGAAGATTTGCCCCCAAAATCTCCAAAGAAATCTTCAAATATATCTGAAAAATTTCCAAAACCTCCTCCAAATCCTTCTGAGAATCCAGCACCACTTTGAGAAAACGCGTCATGGCCATATGTGTCGTACGCTTCTTTTTTTTCAGGGTTAGACAGGACTTCATAAGCTTCGGAAATCTCTTTAAATTTCTTTTCTGCTTCTTTGTCCCCTGGGTTTTTATCAGGGTGAAATTTCATCGCAAGCTTCCTGTAAGAACTTTTAATGGTTCCAGAATCAGAATTTTTAGAAACCCCTAGAACGTCATAGTAATCGCTTTTTGACATATTAATCTAAAGTTAAGCAGATTTCTCTTTCTTATCATTGTCATCTTTGTCTTTTTTTTCAGTTACATCTTCAAAATCGGCGTCCATAACCTCAGCATCTTTTTTATTTTGCTTCTTTTTCTCTTTTCCTTTGGTTGATCCTGAGTCTTTCGAGCCTTCCTTCGGAGCTTCTTTAGCAGCTTTCTCCTGAGCCTCTTTGTACATAATTTCACCTAGTTTCATCGAATCTTGAATTAAAGTATCTGTCTTTTCCTTCAAAATTTTTGTATCGGCTTTTTCATCTTTAAATATTTCTTTAAGATTATTTAAAGATTTCTCAATCTTATCCTTGTCCTCTTTTGGAATCTTTGAGCCATGCTCTTTGAGACTCTTTTCGGTACTATTTATTATTGAGTCAGCGCTATTTCTAGCTTCAATTGCTTCGATCTTCTTTTTATCAGCATCTGCATTAGCTTCAGCGTCCTTTACCATTTTCTCAATTTCTTCGTCTGACAGACCACCAGAAGCTTTTATTTGAATCTGGTGTTCTTTGCCAGTAGCTTTGTCCTTGGCAGAAACTTTTACAATTCCATTTGCATCGATATCAAAAGTAACTTCAATTTGTGGTGTTCCTTTTGGCGCAGGTGGGATGCCAACTAAATCAAACTGACCAAGAAGTTTATTGTCAGAAGCTATCTGCCTCTCACCTTGAAAAACTCTAATCGTAACAGCAGATTGGTTATCATCAGCTGTTGAAAAAACTTGGCTTTTATTGGTTGGGATGGTGGTGTTTTTGTCTATTAGTTTTGTAAATACACCGCCAAGTGTTTCAATTCCTAAGGATAGAGGGGTAACATCTAATAACAACACATCTTTTACATCACCGGATAACACCCCTCCTTGAACGGCCGCTCCTAACGCAACAACTTCATCCGGGTTCACACTTCTATTAGGTTCTTTACCAAAAAAGTTTTTTACTGCTTCAATAACTTTAGGCATTCTAGTCATACCACCAACTAAAATTACATCATTAATTTCTCCTGCGCTTAGACCTGCATCCTTGAGTGCTTGTTTACATGGCACAATTGACTGATCAATTAAATCTGAAACCAATGTTTCAAACTTTGATCTCGAAAGTTTAATATTTAAATGCTTTGGGCCAGATGCATCAGCAGTTATAAATGGAAGATTAACTTCTGTTTGTGGTGTGGTTGAAAGTTCAATCTTTGCTTTTTCTGCAGCCTCTTTAAGTCTTTGTAGTGCTAATTTGTCATTTTTAAGATCAATTGATTGTTCCTTCTTAAATTCTGAAGCAAAATAATCAATCAGTACATTATCAAAGTCTTCTCCACCAAGTTTAGTATCTCCATTGGTAGCCTTTACTTCAAATACACCATCACCTATTTCTAAAATCGAAATATCAAATGTTCCTCCACCTAAATCATAAACAGCTACTGTCCCAGTTTTCTTTTTATCTAAACCATAAGCAAGTGCTGCCGCAGTAGGCTCATTAATTATCCTTTTAACGTCTAACCCTGCAATTTTACCAGCGTCTTTTGTTGCTTGTCTTTGTGCATCATTAAAATAGGCTGGGACGGTTATTACAGCTTCTTTTACAGGTTTTCCAAGAAACTTTTCAGCAGTCTCTTTCATTTTCTGCAAAATCATTGCACTGATTTGACTAGGTGAGTATTTTTTGTCATCAATCAAAACCCACGCATCCTCATTGTCACCAGACACAATTTTGTAGGGCAAAATGTCAATATCTTTTTTTACGGAAGGATCATCCATTCTTCTTCCAACTAACCTTTTTATTGCAAATAAAGTTTTCTCTGGATTTGTGACTGCCTGCCTCTTGGCAGACTGGCCAACTAATTGTTCGTTGTTTTCTGCAAAAGCAACCATAGATGGAGTGGTTCTAGCTCCTTCAACATTTTCTATTACTTTGGGTTCTTTGCCATCCATGATGGCAACACATGAATTTGTAGTACCGAGGTCTATGCCTATTACTGTCATTTTACGCTCCTTTTCTTCCTAAAATTAATGGACAGAATTGTTAAATGACCCATATAGGCATCATTTAATCAATTGTTTATAAAGCTACTCTCTTATATTATAAAAAAGTACTTTAAATCAAGAAAAAAATGATTTTTTTTTTAAATACGCTTAACTATTCAGAGCAAGTAGAATTAATTAAAAGTCTTCGTGTAATAATTTTAGAATATCCATTTTTTTCTCCAACTACACCAAGATTTAACAAACCGTTTAAAATAAAAACAACCAACGCTGGCAAATGGGGATGGACTTCTGATGTAACAGGATACAAATATATAAGAAAACATCCAGTAACTAAAATGAGTTGGGCTAAAATACCTCATAATTTACTAAGTATTTGGAAAAAATTTACCGACTCTAAATCTTTACCTGATTCTTGCCTTATAAATCTCTACAACTACCCTGACTCCAGTTTAGGAGTGCATCAAGATAAGGATGAAAAAAATTTTCAACACCCAATATTATCAATTTCCCTAGGAAGTGATTGTATATTTAAATTTGGTAAAAATAAGAATAAGTTAAATAAAATAAATCTAAAATCAGGTTCAATCGCAATATTAAAAGGAGACTCACGACTCTACTATCATGGAGTACCCAAAATAATTAAAACTGATAAAAATATATTTAATAAACTTAAATATAATTGTTTTCCGGATGATTGTAGAATAAATATAACCTTGAGAAAATATGAATTATGAACCTTTATTGTCTTCTTTCTGTTTTCCAGAAGAAACCACAACCATCGCTGGCCTTAAAAGTCGCTCCCCAATCATAAAACCTTTTGCAAATTCCTCAACAATAACACCCTCAGGGTGATCGCTTGAAATCTTTGAGACAGCCTGATGAATCTCAGGGTCAAACTTTTTCTCTAAGGAATCAAACTTCTTTACTCCATTCTTTTCAAAAATCTCATAAATCTCTTTCTCCACAGCTTCGAGTCCAATTTTTAGATTTTTTAATTTTGGACTTTGACCAAAATCTTCACCTGATATTGAATCCAATGCTCTTTGAAAATTATCAGTTACACTCAAAAGATCTGAAGAGAAATTTCTAATTGCATATTTAAGACTATCCTGTACTTCTTTTTCATGTCTTTTTCTCAAGTTATCGTTTTCTGCTAACTCTCTAAGCAATTTATCTTCCGTATCTTTTAATTTAACTTTTAAATCTCCAATTATTTTATCCTTTAAATCAGAAGTGCTTAAATTTTCCTTTTCTAATTTTGTGTTCTTTTTAGCTTGGCCCTTCACTTCAGATTTAGGAACTTTTGAATCATTTTTGCTCTTATCAGTAGGTTTGTTCATTTATTCTCCTTTTCTAAATTTATTTGATTTCAAACTTTTCGCCTATTAACTTTGCTGTGTAGTCAATAACAGGAATAATTTTGGCATAATTTATTCTCATTGGTCCGATAACTCCAATTGCTCCAATTATCTCTTTCTTTTTATTTTTGAATGGGCTTATTATTGTAGAACAACCTGTTAATCCAAAAAGGTTATTCTCAGATCCTATAAAAATTTGCAAACCTTCAGCTTGGAGTGTTTCATCAATTACTCCAACTAAGTTTTTTTTATTTTCTAATTTTTCTATCAGCAACCTTACATCTTCTAACTGCTCCATTGCTTTGACATCATCTAAAAGTTTTGATGTTCCAGTCACTATTAATTTATTTTTCTTACTCGCATCATCCCAACAAGCAAAACCTTGTTCGATTAAATTTTTTGTAACTTTATCGATGTTCCTTTTATCATCCTTAATTTGGGTACTTATTATTTTTTTACTTTCTTTTAGTGTTCTTCCTTTAATGATTGAATTCAAATAGTTAGTTGTTTCAACTAGTAAAGATGCAGGAAGACCTTTAGGAACCTCAATAATTCTATTCTCAATTATTCCAGAATCTGTTACAAGAATTACTAAAGCCTTTTCATTACTAACAGGTACAAACTCTATATGCTTAATTAATCCTTCTAGTTTAGGAGCTAGGACTATTCCAGCGCAATCAAGTAGGCCCGATAACATTGAACTAGTCTCACTAAACATCTCTTCAACATTCTGTGACTGTCCATTAATTACTTTTTCAATTTCTGAACACTGATTATTGGTTATTCTTCCGACTTGCAGAAGGCCATCTACAAAAAATCTCAGACCAAGGTCGGTTGGGACTCTTCCTGAAGAGGTGTGGTTTGATCTCAATAACCCTGCCTCTTGCAAATCAAACATTACATTTCTAACAGATGCGGCAGAGAGTTTTTGGCCCATTTTTATTGATAACTTCCTAGATCCCACGGGTTTCCCATCCTTGAGAAAATCGTTGACTATTAATCTGAATATCTGCTTAGATCTTTGATCTAAATCAAGGATAAAAGATTTTTGAGGTCCATTTAGATTATCTTTTACAATTTTAGGATTGTTTTTTTTTTCCATACAAATTAATAATACATAACTTAACTAAGTTATATTTTGGTGTGAGAAAATTCAATAGGAAAAATGATGAATCTAGAAAGGTCATAATTGAACCAAACTTTTGTAAAAGCGCAGATGGATCGTGCCTAATAAGTTATGGAATGACAAAGGTAATATGTACAGCAACTGTAGATGACGATCTTCCAAGGTGGTTAAAAGAAAAGAAGACAGGCTGGATAACAGCAGAATACGGTATGCTGCCAGGCTCTACAAATACAAGAAATAAAAGAGAATCAAGAGTTGGAAAACAGTCAGGAAGAACAATTGAGATTCAAAGGCTTATAGGAAGGTCTTTGAGATCAGTAGTGGAACTTGAAAAACTAAATGGTTTTCAGGTAATCCTAGATTGCGATGTCATTCAAGCTGATGGAGGCACAAGAACCGCAAGTATTTCTGGATCATTTGTAGCATTGAATTTAGCCTTAAAAAAATTTATTAAAAAAGATTTTATAAAAAGTAATCCTGTCAAAGACTATGTTGCAGCAATCTCATGTGGAATAGTAAATGGGAAAGTTTTAGTAGATCTAGACTATGATGAAGATTCATCGGCCGATGTGGATGCAAATTTTATAATGACGAAAAAATCAGGGTTCTCAGAAATACAAATATCCGGGGAAAACAGTACTTTCAATTACCAATCTGTTACTCAGATGGTAGATATAACAAAGAAAATAGTAAATCAAATTTTTGATATTCAAAAAAATGCAATTAAATAAAGAAAAAATACATAAAGGAGATACCATTGTAATTGCAAGTCACAATCAAGGGAAAATAAATGAATTTAAGACACTACTTTCTGCTTATAAACTAAAAATAATTACTTCTAGCGATTTAGGAATCGAAGATATTGAAGAATCTGGAAGAACATTTCAAGAGAACGCATTAATTAAAGTAAAAAGTATCCCAGATGATTTTATAGGAATATCTGATGATTCGGGACTATGTGTTTCAAATTTAGATGATAGACCTGGCATTTATTCTTCAAGGTTCCAAAAGGAATGTGGTGGATGGTTTAATGCAATGAAAAAAATATTTGACGAGGTTAAAAGAAAAAAACCTTTCAATTCCTCAGCCAGATTTTTATGTAGTTTATCGATAAAGTTCAAAAATAAATCTATATATTCATATGAAGGTGAGGTTAAAGGTCGTTTGGTCTGGCCCCCAAAAGGAGATAATGGTTTTGGGTACGACCCATTCTTTGTCCCAGATGGTTCACAAAAAACATTCGCTGAAATGGTACATTGTAGAAAAATCTTAATTGATCACAGAAGTGTTGCTTTGCAAAAGTTAATTACAGAACATTTAACTGGCAATTGAAAACTTCGGTTGTATCGAGACTGTTTTTAATTCTCTTTATAAAAATCTCTCTTTGTAACAATCCAGAATTTATCCTGCTGTTACTAAATTCACCAAGGAAAACTCTGTTTTCTTTTTCTTTTTTATCCATATTTTTGTAATTTTGTACTAATTCTAGAAGATCGTGCATATGAAAATTGAAGGACATGGGATCTCTTGAAAAGACATTCCTAAAGTCTTTGATAAATTCAATTTTTTTTTCTTTCAGACTTGATGCATAAAAAGCACCTCTAAAAACGTTGTCTTTTCTTTCTGTGTCTTCCCATAATCCAGTTCCATATATATTTGTGTTTTCAGAGTTTATATCGTAAAAAGCTAGGTGTGAAAGGATCTCAAGTAATTTATCGCCTTCAGATGCAATAATGATTGAATCAAAGGGTGAGTCAATTGTAAGTTTTCTTTCTAAAGATTTTATTTGTCTTTTTCTATAATCACTATCTAGGCTATTATCATTTGTTATTTTTTTAATTTCACTGCTTAATCTTAGTTTTCTTTCTTCAAATCTACTAAGTTTTCTAATTTCCTCGTTTAAATTGATATTCTTATTTATCTCGAAAAATTCTGAAGACATGAATTGAGTAATCCCATAATTATTAATATATTTTGTAAAGCTGTTTTTAATTACTTCCCCATATTTATCTTCGTGATAGATTAATAATGTTTTACCAGATTTTTTACTCTCTACTATATGTTTTGTAATACACGCAATTTGATCATCGGGGTTTTGTCCAGAAACAATAACGTTTTCTGAGACATTGCTCAAATCTGGAGAAAGACTGAAAAATGTTAGGTTATTTTTATTCTTAAAAAAATCTCTTACTTCTCTCGTTTCATCAGAAAAGATTGGTCCAATAAAAGTTTTTACATTATTTTTTATACCCTGTTTTGCAGCTAATATTGAGCCCTCCGGTGTACCTTTCGTATCAAAGATTTTGAAATCAAGTTGATAGGGTTTTAATAGCATACTGTATCTAAGAGAATTAATAACCAAATTGCCTGCTGAACTTTTTTGTCCAGTTAGAGGTAGAAGTAAACCGACCAAATTATCCTGAACCTCTAATTTTTTTAGGACTTTTTTGTCTCGATCTGTAGGTTTAAGATTTAAAAAGGCAAAACTTTCCTGATTCCCATTGCTATCCTCTGGTCGCAAATCTTCCTCTAAGTCAATTTCATCCTTATCAATCATTGAAGTTTGATTAAATGATTCTTCAATTGAATCTTGCCTCGATGTTTCGGATATTCTCTCTTCATAGATCTCTTCTTTTACAGTTTCATTAGATACCTCAGCTTTTTCTTTCGATTCATTAACTCCAACTTCCTCAACTTTGCTTTCTTTAATGTCACTCTCTTTAGTTAATAAAGACTTTTCTGGTTCAGCAGAGGTTAGATCTTCATCATCATCAAAAATTTTAGTAAAAAATGAAATAATCTTGCTTTCATTATCCCTAGCCTTTCCCATTTCTTTAAAAGCTAAAATCTGATTCTCTGATTTTTTATTAATTTTATTTAAAATCTTTATATCCTGGGAATCAGATTCTTTTGATTCGTCCTCTGTTTTAACCTCTGACATTTCTGTCTCTGATTCTTTTATCTCTTTTGAGATCTCGTCATTTTCTTCATCTTTTATTTCATTTTTAATATCTTCTTCTCCATTTGTTTGAGAAACCTCTTCAGAGGCAAGCTCATCTGTTTCGGAAAAAAGTTTTTCTTTTATAAGATTTACTGATTGATTTAATTGGCATCCACTTAATAGGAAAAAAATCAAAAATAAAATTAATCTGGAATTATACAGATTTGATAAGTTCGTATATGATGCTTTCATGTTTATAAAAATATTATTTCTTACTCTAATATATATCTTTATTCACAATGATGCTATGAGCAATGTTAATAGAGAAAGAATTATTGATTATCTTGAAAACTTCTTTTCTCTAAGCTCAAACTTTGTTCAAATAAATAATAATGGGGATGTATTGTCTGGCAAATTATTTGTCTCTCGCCCTGGAAAATTCAGAATTGAATACAATCAAACTCCTTTAATTTTAATGTCTGATTCAAAACGTTTGGCTTTAATTAATAAAGAACTCAAGAGCATCAGCTTTCATAGTTTTGATCAAATACCGGTTAATGTTCTGTTATTTAAAAAACTTAGTATGAACGAGATCAAGATCTTCAATTTAGTTGAAAGTGAAAACACCTTATCGATTGATGTTATAAATTCAAAATTTGAGGACAAAGGTTTTATAAAAATAATTTTTGAAACCAACCCTTTTTCAATGAAAAAATGGACTATTTTTAAAACTGATAAAACTAAAACTGAAGTTTTTTTTGACAGTCTTTCTTTAGATCGTAAACTTTCACCAAAATTATTCGATATTGAATCTGAAGATCCTAGAAAAATACCTTTTAGAATTAATTAGATAGTCTTTAAAAAATATTTATTTTTTATCTTTATTAAAATTTTTGGATTATTGGGATCATTCTCTATCTTTCTTCTCAAACGATAAATTAACGATTCCATGGTATGGGTATCAAGTCTTGCTTTATGCTCCCAAACATTTCTTAGTATCTCTGACTTGCTGCATCCATTGTTATTTTTTAGAATAAATAAAACCAACTTATTTTCTAGATCAGTCAACTTAATTGTTTTAT
Organism: uncultured Alphaproteobacteria bacterium; assembly: GCA_902563305.1. Taxonomy (GTDB): domain Bacteria; phylum Pseudomonadota; class Alphaproteobacteria; order Methylaequorales; family Methylaequoraceae; genus Methylaequor. Next base: position 51,816 of record CACEWP010000001.1, on the reverse strand, counting down.
TATTTCTTTTATCTAAAAATTTGGAATGATTTGGGAAATACTCTAAATCAATTAATTTGAATGAATTCCTATAATTATACAAATTCTTTTTAAGAATTGATAAATTGTTCAGCAGTTCATTGAACGTAAAAGGTTGAACTAAAGTTTTCAAATTTTTGTAATTTAATGGCATTCTAAGAGATCTCTTCAAAATGCAAATTATGTAAACTTTATTGAATTTTTTATCCAAAAATGAAGAAACTGCCTCAACATTTCTTTCGTTATCAATTTGAATAATTAAAATAGATTCTTTCCAATTTTCTTTTTTAAAAAAGTTAAAGTCTTTTTCTCTGCAGATTCTGTAACCCCCATTAGCTAGAAATTTTTTAATTTCTAGAAAAAGTAAATTGTTTTTAAATATAACTATTATCTCTGGACTTTTTGTCATATTCTTTTAATAGTGACAAATCTTCAAGTTTTTAAAACAAAAAAAAAAAATATAGCAGAATTAATCTTTAGAAAAAACAAACTAAGTTGCTATGTTGGAGCTAATGGCATTAAAAAAAAAATGCGTGAAGGCGATATGGTCACACCAAAGGGTACTTATCGATTTTTAGAAATTTATTACAGACCAGACAAAGTAGAAGGACTAAAAGCTAATATACCAACTAAAAAAATTTATAAAAATTCTTTCTGGTGCATTGATTCAAAAAGCAAGTTTTATAATAGATATCAAAATAAAAAAAAATTTTTATGTGAGGAGCTTTATAGAAATGACGGACTTTACGATATTCTAATAACCCTAAATTATAATGTACGGCCCACAAAAAAATTTAAAGGAAGTGCTATTTTTATCCATTGTTGTGGAACCAAAAAGAAGTTTACCGAAGGTTGTTTAGCTTTTGAAAAAAAGGATTTAGTAAAATTAGTTAAGGTTATAAAACCTCAGTCTAAACTAATAATTTATTAATCTCTTTCTCCAAATATTCCGGTTCCAACTCTAATAAAGGTAGATCCGTGCTGAATCGCAGAAATATAATCACTTGTCATCCCCATGCTAGCGTGATCAAGCTTCAACTCATCACATAAACATCTGATTTTTTTAAAAAAAGAATCAGGGGGCTTATCTATAGGTGGTATACACATTAACCCAATTATATTTAACTGTAGGTCATATGAGCACCACCTAACAAATTGGTTTGCCAAATTGAGTTCAATCCCACTTTTTTGCAATTCTTCTCCAATATTAACTTGAACGAAGAATTTTTTATTTTTTTTAAAAGGGTTCTCTTCAAAATATTTTTTAATTTTAGTTGCTATCTTTTCTCTATCCAAGGTCTGGATAACATCAAAAACATCCAAAGCCTTAAATACTTTATTTGATTGAAGTGGGCCTATTAAATGAAGCTCTATACTTTTATTCGGGTTCTCTTTTCTAATATTTATCCATTTGGACTCTGCTTCTTGGACTTTATTCTCACCAAAAACATTATGTCCAGCATCCAGTAAAGTTTGTATTTTTTCTTTTGGAAATTTCTTTGAAACCGCTATTAGCTGTGGTGGTTTGTAATCATGCTGATATTTATTTTTACATACGTCTATTTGTTTTAAAATTCCCTTATAATTTGTTAATATTTTATTCATTAATATGTCTTACCAAAATAAAAAAAAAAATTCTACAATTCCCAATGAATGGTTTTTTTTTAACCCTGAAGTTGAGCCCAATTTTATTGATGTAAAAAAGATTCCAAAAAAAACCGGTGTAATTTTTTTCAACGATAATCTCAACATTCATGAATTCTGTATAGGAATCCAACCATATGTAGTATTATGCCAAAGATGCAAAATTAAATTTATTATACCCAATTCAATTTTCTGGGCAAACAGATATAAAGCTTTTGGTATAATGGTGAGATTAGATAAGAAACTTAAAACATTTTCCTTTAAGAATAAATCTAATAAAAGATATTTTATTGTTTCTAAAGTCCATAATTTAAAAGAAGCCTTCATTGCAAAAGACTGCGTAGATATGGTTTTTTTATCTCCAATTTTTAAAACTCCGTCTTACCCTAGAAAGAAGCCCTTAAAAAATTATATTTTTATTTCTCTTTGTTTTTTTTTTAAAGAAAAGGTAATTTTTGGATTAGGTGGAATTAATAATAAAAATTTCAAATCCATTCCTAACAGATATGTTTATGGTTTTGGGTCTATAAGTTTTTTTAAAAAAAAATATGGGTAAATACAATCATAAAAGAATTGAACAACGATGGCAAAGCTATTGGATTGAAAAAAACACATATAAACCTGAGACTAACACTGAGAAAAAAAAATTTTATGTTCTAGAAATGTTTCCATATCCATCAGGTCAAATTCACATGGGACATCTGAGGAATTATACAATTGGAGACGTTACTTCAAGATTTTACAAAGTAAAAGGCTATAATGTTATGCACCCCATGGGATGGGATAGTTTTGGGATGCCTGCTGAAAACGCTGCAATAGAAAACAATGTAAGTCCTGAAGCTTGGACTGAGAAAAATATTAAAAATATGAAATCTCAACTAATGAAAATTGGATTATCTATTGACTGGGATAGGGAGATATCAACGTGCAGTAAAAACTACTACAAGCATCAACAAAAATTATTTCTCGAGTTCTTTAAAAATGACTTAGTTTACAAAAAAGATAGCTTTGTTAATTGGGACCCCGTTGACAAAACTGTGCTAGCAAATGAGCAAGTTATTGACGGAAAAGGGTGGCGATCGGGGGCAATTGTTGAAAAAAAAAAACTATCTCAATGGTTTCTTAGAATCTCGAGGTTTTCAAATGAGCTTTTAAGTGATCTAGAATTATTAGAGTCATGGCCTGACAAAGTTAAATTAATGCAGAAAAACTGGATAGGAATATCCAATGGAGCTGAAATCAAGTTTAAATTAGTTAATTCACAAAAATCAATCAATGTTTTTACCACAAGACCTGAAACCCTTTTTGGAGCAAGCTTCTTGGCCTTATCGGTTGAACACCCAATTTCATCAAAATTCAAAGAAAATAAAGAATTCATAGAATTCAGAAATCAATGCTTAAAAATGCAGGAAGTTAGGGAGTCAAGTCAACAAAAAATTGGCTATAAAACTGGGCTCTTTGTAGAACATCCCTTTCTTATGAATATCAAATTACCAGTTTACTTTTGTAACTATGTTTTAATTAATTATGGAAATGGTGCAATTTTCGGTTGCCCCGCCCACGATGAGAGAGATTATGATTTTGCTAAAAAATATAATCTAAAAATAAATTGTATTTTCGAAAAAAAAGAGTCCGACCTTCCCTACTGTGATATGAAAGAAGAGGATATTTTAACAAATTCCAATTTTCTCAATGGAAAAAGGGTTTTCGAGGCACAAAAAATTATTTTAGAAGAAATTATGAACAAAAAAGTTGGTGTTTCTTGTTCAAAATTTAGATTAAAAGATTGGGGTGTTTCAAGACAAAGATATTGGGGCTGTCCAATACCAATAATATATAGAGAAGATGGAAAAGTTATAGCTTTGGAAGAAAATCAATTACCTGTGAAACTTCCCAAGGATCCGAATCTTAATCTACCTGGTAATCCATTAGAAAATCACAAAAGCTGGAAAAGAACAAAATGCCCTAAAACTGGTTTGAAAGCAATTAGAGAGACAGACACTCTTGATACTTTCTTTGACTCATCTTGGTATTTCTTAAGGTTCTGCTCACCCAATCTTACAGATGAACCTTTTAACCTAGGGGAGGTTTTATATTGGATGCCAGTTGATCATTATATAGGTGGAGTTGAACATGCGATCCTTCACTTACTCTATTCAAGGTTCTTTGTAAGGGCGCTGAAATTATGCGGCTATGATATACCTAAAGAACCCTTTTCTAAATTAATTACCCAAGGGATGGTTTGTCATGAAACATTTAAAACTAAAGATAACAAGTGGATTGAACCCGAAAAGGTGTTCTCTAAAAACAATCAGTTTTGGATAAAATCTGGCGATACTAAAATAGAATTAACACGCGGGAGATCTGAAAAGATGAGTAAATCCAAAAAAAATATAGTGGATCCAGATAGAATAATTTCTGAATATGGTGCTGACACAGCGCGTCTTTTTATGATTTCGGACTCTCCACCAGAAAGAGACCTTGAGTGGTCAATAGATGGTATAAAAGCAACAAGGAAATATTTAGATAAAATCTATACACTGCTTTCTAATAATTTAGAGTTTACAATTAATTACGAAAAAAGAAAGTTGTCTGAACAAGACAAGATGGTTTATACTTTCACTAATAAAGTAATCGAAGAATATTCTGAAGATATTAAAAATTATCGTTTCAATACTGCTGTAGCAAAATTAAGAGAGTTATCTAACCTTCTCATAAAGACAAAAATTGAAAAAGATATGTTTGATTTCTGTTGGTCTATTTTTCTTCGTCTCATTTATATTATAATACCTCATTTTGCTCAAGATTTAGCGACAAATTCTGGCCTCGAGGGATTAGTTGAGGATTTAGATTGGCCTGTTTCTGACAAAACACATGTGGAAAATAAAAAAATAAATATTGTGGTACAGATAAATGGAAAGAAAAAAGGCGTCGTGGACGTTAAGAAAGACCTAAAGAAAGAAACCCTGATGAAAACTATTCTTGGTAAAGAGTCTGACTATGATATAGATGAAACAAAAGTTAAAAAAGTAATATTCATACCAAATAAAATAATTAATTTTGTAATATGAAAAAAAGAGTCATAATTTATAACTTAGTTTTTTTTCTTCTAATCTCGTGCGCCTTCAAGCCGCTTTACAAAAAATCTAATCTATACCACCCACATAAAATAAAGATTGTTATAAAATCAAAAGATAGATATGAAAACAATGCTTCACTTATGAAATTACTTCTAAATCAAAGAATAAATAAAAATAACTCCAAATCATCCAATCTCAGGCTTATTGTCTCTTTAAAAAGAAGTGTTGTTGGTATGGGTATTAATAAAGATTTAAGCTCAGATGCTAGAATGATTATTATAGATGTTAATTATTTGTTTTCTGACAAAAGGGGGAAACTAGTCTCTGGAAAGCTAAGAAGTACAGCAAGTTTTAATTATACAACTAATAATTACGCCAATATGTTGGCAATGGAAGATACATCAGAAAAATTAGTAAAATCTCTTTCAAGTGATCTTGCCGATCTGGTGGTTGGTCAAAAATTTAGTCGCAAGGTAAGCCCTTGATTATTAAATTTGAAAACTTTGAACATAAATCAGATTACTTTAAAGACAACGTACTTTTCTTATTTCACGGGTCAAACCAAGGAAAGGTGGAGGATTGTACAAACTTCATTATCAACCTTAAAAGGGAAAAGAATAATATAGAGTTAGTTAATCTACATTCTGAGGAATTAAAGAAAGGTGAACTGTCTAGAGTATTTAATGAAAATTGTTCACTGAATCTTTTTGGAAATAAAGTTTTATTAAAAATATATATTAATAGTGATAAAATTGGAAAAGAGTTTGTTTCTTTATTGTCTGACCTTGAAGGAGATAATCTTGTTGTTGTTGCAAAGTCAGATCAATTGCCTCCCAAATCTTTAATAAGATCCTTCTTTGAAAAAAATGAAAATGCTATTTGTGTTCCTTGTTATGAAGAAAATAGCAAGGAAAAATTACTTTATATTCAAAATTATCTTAAGAAGGAAGGTATCGAGTTTAACACCTCAGAATTAAACATTTTAAGTAATAGTTTGCCAAATGAAAGATTGGAGATCAAAAGCGAATTGGAAAAAATAATTATATTATTCAAGAACTTTGGTAAACAACATTCTTTTGATTTTTTTCTCTCTCATATTTCTGAGTCAAGTTATAGTGATCAATCAAAATTTATTTTCTCATTGTCATCTAAACAGACCAAAGGTTTTATAAAAAACTATAATTCTTTCACAAATTTTGGTTCTGATAATATTAAGCTCGTCAGCTACCTTCTTGAGCATTTTTTTAGACTGCTTGTAATTAAAAATAAATTAAATGATGGGCTCGATATTAAGCAGGCTTTGAAACAATTAAAGCCTCCAGTTTTTTTTAAAGACGTAGTTTTTTTTGAAAAACAGGTTCTAGAATTAACTTTAGATGAAATTAACCAAATGATAAGAAAACTATATCAATGCAAAAAGTCTCTAATAGATGGAACTTGGTCTTCTCCCTTTTCATTATTATACACATTACTTTGTTTTTTAAGAAGAGATGCTTGATAAGAAATCCACAATTTTTTTTTTAATTTGAACTATATTTTTATTTGTATTAATCCTTAATGAAATTTTAGCCCTTTGATGATCTGATAGCTTGTTTTGTTTTGAGATTATTTGGTTTAATCTTTTTTCACTCATATTTTTTCTTTTTAGTACCCTTTCTTTTTGGATCCTTTTTGCCACAAAAGTGTAAATTATATAATTGAAATTACGTTGTAGTTTGTTTTCAAACAAAAGTGGAATGTCTAAAAAAACTATTTGCTCTTTAATGTTTTCTGTGAAAAATTTTTCTTTTTCTTTCCAAACTTTCGGATGAATTATATTCTCTAATTTTTTTAGACCATTTGTATTAGAGAAAACAAAATCACCGAGCTTAGACCTATCTATTTTATTTCTTTTAATTAATCCTTTTATTTGCGAATTAAATTCTTCTTTAATTAATCTTATTATTTCTTGATTTTCTAATAATTTTGAAACCTCGTGATCAGAATCAAAGACTTTATAACCTAAATTTTTAATAATATTTGAAACCGTTGACTTTCCAGAACCAATATTACCGGTAATCCCAATCTTTATCATAATCTTGTTCCAAGTAACTTTATAACTTCATTGACATCCGAATTATTTAAAGAAATGTTAAACCACTTTCTAAAAGATTCTGCAGCTTGCCGAACCAACATATAAATGCCATTTGAAGATTTTATTTTTTCAATCTCAGCCTGTTTCATCAAAATTGTTTTTCTTGGATTATAGATAATGTCACAGACAAATGCTTCGCCTAACAAAGACTGAAGACTAAGATTAAAGGTATCTCCTTTTTTCATTCCACATGCTGATGAATTTATTACTAAGTTTGTTTCTTTTCCTGGGCTGCGTCCCCATGCCCTCATAATTAATGTGCCTTTAGGAACAAATCTTTCAAAGTGGGAAATAAGTTTTTCTACCGATGATATTGTGCGATTAGTAATCTCTATCATTTTGGGATTTAGCTCTATTAAACTTGAAATAATTCCATAAGCCGCCCCACCAGACCCTATGATAAAAATATTTATATTTGGTTTTATTTGATAATTTAAGTCGTTTACAAGTGAAGAAACAAATCCGACACCATCTGTATTACAACCAACTATTTTTTCCCCTGATTTATAAACCGTATTAACAGCGTTACTTTTAAGAGCAGATTGATCTAATTCGTCAACGAACTTTAACATTTTTTTTTTATAAGGAATTGTTACGTTGAATCCATGAACTTCTCCTCTCCTTAATTTTTGTATCAAATTTGTTATTTCTGACTCTTCAACTTTTAATTTTTCGTATGTTGCGTTAATTGAATATTTTTTGAGCCAATAGTTGTGAATTAATGGAGACTTAGAATGCTCTATCGGGTTTCCGATTACAAAATATTTACCTGTCTTCATTAAGCTTCCTTATAAAGTCTTTCATGGGAAAACCAATAATTACATCAGTGTCTCCTGTTATTATGTCTAAAAATTTATGTTTATTATTTTCTTCAATTTTATATGATCCTGCTGTTGAAAAAACTGTATTTTCATTTTGATTTACATAATTTTCTATTTCTTCTTTACTTATTTTTTTGAAAAAAATTTGTGCTTTTTTTACTTGTTTAAAAAATAGTTTCGAACTTTTAAAAACAAATATAGAGCTTATTAACGTGTGTTTTTTATTTCTTAAAAATAACAGATTTTTTATGGCATCATTTTGATTCGTTGGCTTGCTCATAATCATGTGATCACATACTAAAACTTGGTCTGAACCAATTATCATATCTTGAGGAAACATGTGCATTACTGATTCTGCCTTTTGTTGAGCAAGAACCAATGCTAATTTATTGGGGTCCTTTATTTCTTTCTTAATTTTTTCTTCATTTACTAAATGATCAATCATTTTGACTTCTTTAATAAATTTCTTGATATACATTCTTCTCGTTTTACTAGAGGAAGCAAGTATAACTTTATACGGTTTTGTGAGTAAGTGCGTACTTTTCATAAATACGCTTTTAAATTATGATTTGTGCACACTTTTTTCACAGCTTAATGATGTTTATTTTTTTCTAACATTAATATTCACGTTATTCTGTTTTTTCTTTTTCACATTTTTTTATTTTATATTATAAGAGTTTTTTACTTATTCACATCTTATTAACAAACTTATTACTTCATTTCCTGTTAGTAATCTGTTAATAAAGTTTATCACCAATATTATATATACAACAACTACAACAACCTTATTTTAAATAAATTATATAGTAGTATGGAAAATGTTAATAAAACACCTATTTGGTTTATGAGGCAGGCAGGACGTTATTTACCAGAGTACAGAAGAATTAGGGCACAGAACAAAACCTTTTTAAATCTATGCCTTAATCCAGATTTGTCCGCTAAAATTTCCCTTCAACCTATCGAGAGATTTGATCTGGATTTCATTATACTTTTCTCTGATATTCTTGTAATACCCTTTGCTCTTGGCCAAAATGTATCTTTTAAGAAAAACCATGGTCCTATTTTATCACCTATTTCATCTATAAAAGAATTGAAGTATAAGAATTTACAAGCAAATATTAATAAAATATCAAATATCTTTGAAACATTAAGTATCTTGAATTCGAAGAAAAAAGATAAAAAATTAATAGGATTTTGCGGAGGTCCATTTACAGTCTTAAATTATATGATCGAAGGAGGAACTTCAATTGATCATAGGAAGATCAAAAACTTTGTATCACAGGAAAAGAAAAAAGCATTCGAGTTAATTAAGATACTAACCGAAATTTCAATAGAGTATTTAAAACGACAGGTTGACAGTGGGGCAGATTATTTACAAATATTTGAGTCTTGGGCTGGGCTTCTAGAAAAAGAAGAGTACGAAAATTTTATAATAAAGCCAAATCAAGAGATAAGCTTGGAATTAAAAAAATATTCTGATAAAATTAAAATAATTCATTTTCCAAGAGGGTCAAAAGATAAATACAGCCTCTTCATTGAAAATGTCTTTTGCGATGTAATATCACTGGATTTAAATTTTCCTGAAGAAATAATAGGACAAGTTAAAAAAAAAGAAATAGCTATTCAAGGAAATCTTGATCCTATTGTATTATTAGAGGGGGGACGGAAACTGGAGGAGAAGGTTTTAGAAGTATTAGATAAATTTAAAAAAAACAATCATATATTTAACCTCTCTCATGGTATTTTACCAGACACGAAAATTATAAACGTTGAGAAACTAATACAAATAGTGAGAAATTATGACTCTACCAAATGACCACCCAAAAATACCCGAAAGAAAGAAAGGTGTACTTTTAGTAAATCTCGGAACTCCCGATTCTACAGATTGGTGGGACATAAGAAAATACCTTAAAGAATTTTTATCAGACAAAAGAGTAATAGAAGTTAATCCGATTCTGTGGCAGATAATTCTCAACATTTTTATTTTGACCTTCAGACCGTCAAAAACTGCAAAAGCATATAAAAAAATTTGGATGAAAAATGAAAATATGTCGCCATTGAGATATTATACGAAACGACAAACTGAAAAAACGAAAAAAAGAATACAAAACAAAAGAGTTGAAATCGATTATGCAATGAGATACGGCAATCCAAGTATCAGACATAAACTTAAAGAGCTTAAGGAAAAAGGTTGTGAAGACATTATAATACTACCGTTATACCCTCAATATGCTGCAGCTACCACGGCAACGGTCTGTGATGAGGTTTATAGATCACTTATGGGAATGAGATGGCAACCAAGTCTTCAAATAATACCTCATTATGAATCAGAACCCCTTTATATTAAGGCACTAAAGAATAGCATTACAACAACAATGAAGAAATTAAAATGGAAACCAGATGTTATAGTTGCATCTTATCATGGGATACCAAAAAAGTATTTTACAAAAGGAGACCCGTATCATTGTTATTGTCAAAAAACAACACGATTACTAAGAGAAAAACTAAATTCTAAGATTCCCATAATAACAACATTTCAATCACGTTTCGGACCAGATGAATGGCTCCAACCCTACACGGATAAAACCTTTGAAAAGTTACCGTCGGAGGGGAGAAAAAAAATATTAGTCATTTGTCCAGGTTTTGCATCAGATTGTGTTGAAACGTTAGAGGAAATATCAATAGAAGGAAAGGAAACTTTTTTGGAAAATGGGGGAAAAAAATTCCAGACAGTTCCATGCCTTAACTATGATGATGCCCACATTGATCTATTCGAAGTGCTAATAAGAAGATATTTGAGGAACAATTAATAAATGGAAACTAATTATTATAATATTCTAAAATTTTTGCATATTATCTTTTTTACTACTTGGATGGCAGGCTTGTTTTACCTTCCTCGATTATACGTATATCATACAAAGATTTCCAAGAAAGATAAAAGCTATCAAACTTTCATAACTATGGAACGAAAACTTATGAAGTATATCATGAACCCATCAATGATTTTAACTTGGGTTTTTGGAACGTTATTAACCTATCAAATAAGTGTTTACGATCAATTATGGCTGAATCTAAAGTTTGTTTTAGTTTTTTTACTGTCGGTTTTTCATATGTATTGCGCGAGGATAAGAAAAAGTTTCGAAAAAGGAAAGAATAACAAAGACGAGAGTTTTTACAGATGGATAAACGAAATCCCAACTACATTATTTATTATCATAGTTTTCTTGGTAGTTTTTAAACCTAATTAATTGACAAATATATTCTAATAATCTATAACGATAATTCCCTTTTTTCCCAAAAAAAATGCATTTAAAAGATCTAAAATCCAAAAATCCATCTGACTTGCTCAAAATAGCAGAAGATCTGAAGATTGAAAATGCAGGGACCTTAAGAAAGCAAGATATGATCTTTTCGATTTTGAAGCAGATGGCTCAAAACAATGATGCTATTTATGGCGAAGGTGTTTTAGAGATTCTTCAAGACGGGTTCGGTTTCCTTCGCTCTCCTGATGCTAATTATCTTCCAGGACCAGATGATATTTATCTGTCTCCTTCTCAAATTAAACAAAACAGTTTGAGAACAGGTGACACAGTAGAGGGAGAAATGAGAGCCCCAAGAGACACGGAAAGATATTTTGCAATAACAAAAATTGATAAAATAAATTTTGAGGAAGTTCAAAAAACAAAACAAAGAATAAATTTTGACAACCTTACACCACTATATCCAGAAGACCAACTTAACATGGAAATTGATGATCCAACGGTTAAAGATACAACCAACAGAGTAATGGATTTAATAACTCCACTTGGAAAAGGACAAAGAGCGCTAATTGTTGCCCCACCAAGAACAGGTAAGACAGTTATGCTACAAAATATTGCTCATTCAATTACAACAAATCATCCAGAAGTTTATCTAATTGTTCTCCTAATTGATGAAAGACCTGAGGAAGTAACAGATATGATCCGTTCGGTAAAAGGTGAGGTTGTTTCATCAACCTTTGACGAGCCAGCAGTAAGGCACGTTGCTGTTTCTGAAATGGTTATTTCAAAGGCCAAAAGACTTGTAGAACATAAAAGAGACGTTGTTATACTCCTCGACTCAATTACCAGACTTGCAAGGGCATATAATACTCAAGTTCCCAGCTCAGGCAAGGTTTTGACCGGTGGAGTGGATGCTAATGCTTTGCAAAGACCAAAAAGGTTTTTCGGAGCAGCAAGAAATATTGAAGAAGGAGGCTCATTAACAATAATTGGAACTGCTCTGGTTGACACAGGGTCGAGAATGGACGAGGTTATTTTTGAAGAGTTCAAAGGAACGGGTAACTCTGAAATAATACTTGATAGAAAACTATCAGATAAGAGAGTTTTTCCCTCAATTGATGTTACAAAGTCAGGAACAAGAAAAGAAGAACTTTTAGTTTCCAAAGAAGATCTTTCCAAAATGTGGATTCTAAGAAAAATTTTGATGCCTATGGGGGTTACAGATTCTATGGAGTTCTTGCTTGAAAAAATAAAAAATTCAAAAAATAATGGGGATTTTTTTGAATCCATGAATTCATAGATGAAAGTTATTAGTTGGAATGTTAATTCCATAAGAGCAAGACTCGAGCAAGTTTTTGATTTGATAAAGGAAGAAAGTCCATGTCTTTTGTGTTTACAAGAGACAAAAATAGTTGATAATCAATTTCCCAAAGAGTCATTTTCTGAATTAGGTTATTATTCGTATTTTAATGGGATGCCATCTTACAATGGCGTTGCAATACTCTCTAAAAAAAAACTCACAAATATATCAAGTTTAAATTTTTGTGGAAAAAAAGACGCAAGACATATTTCTGCGGAAAAAAGTAAAGTTGAATTAATTAATATCTATGTGCCAGCAGGAGGAGAGGTCCCTGACCCAGGCCTTAATCCGAAATTTGACCATAAATTAACATTTTTAGATGAATTAAATAAATTGTTAAAAAAAAAGAGAAATAAAACAGCTATTGTTTGTGGTGACCTAAATATCGCACCACATAAGGATGATGTGTGGTCTCATAAAAGCCTACAAAATGTTGTATCTCATACAGAAGTAGAAAGAGATAGGTTAAAAAAAATTATCGAAGAGAACGACTTTACTGATGCTATCAGATATTTTTTAAACCCAACAGAAAATATTTTTACATGGTGGAGTTACAGGTCTCCAAATTTTGAAAAAAACAATAGGGGAAGAAGGTTAGATCACATATGGGTGTCCAAGGCTTTATCTAATAATCTTACAAATGCAAAAATTTTAAAAAATTTCAGAAAGAAAAAGAAGCCTTCAGACCACGTTCCTATTTGCTTAGAACTAAATATCTAAGAACTAATTATTCGTCCTAACGACGCGCCACCGAGAATATGAATATGGAAATGGGGAACCTCTTGCCCCCCCACCTGACCTACATTTGAAATAATTCTATAACCGTTATTTAACTCTAAAATATCAGCAATTTTTTTAATTGATCTCATCATAGCTATAATTGTTTCATCACTAGCATTTGATGAGAAGTCGTTCAGGCTACAAAACTCTTTCTTGGGAATAATAACAACATGGACTGGAGCTTGAGGATTAATGTCTTCAAAAGCATAAACATCATCGTTTTCAAAAACTTTTTTTGATGGAATTTCATTTCTAAGTATTTTTGCAAAAATATTATTATTATTATAGTTTTGTATATCAATCATCTTTCATCCTTTTATTTAGAATTTTTATTACTTCATCAAATGATAAATCTGAGTATTCTAATAACACTATTAAGTGAAAAATTAAATCAGCCGACTCTTCGATTATTTGATTTTTTTCTTCGGCAAGAAAAGCTGATACTGTCTCAACAGCTTCTTCTCCCAATTTGTTAGCAATTTTTACCTTACCTTTTTTTAGTAGCTTTGAGACATAAGAGTCTTTTGGTTTTTCTATGATTCTTTTACGAATAATAGCAGAGAGCTTTTTCAACGTATTATCTTTCATTTTTAAAAATTATCAGTCCTAACATCTATATTTTTTGATTTTAAATAGTTTTTTACGTCCCTAATAGTGATTTCTTTAAAATGGAAAACTGATGCTGCTAAAACTGCGGAGGCCCCCCCAATTTTTATCCCATCAAAAAAATCCTGGAGATTTCCAACCCCACCAGATGCAACCACGGGAATACTTACGGCTGCAGATACTTTGGCAGTTAATTCTAAATCAAATCCAGATTTTGTCCCGTCTTTATCCATTGAAGTTAACAATATTTCCCCTGCTCCTAAACTTTCCGCCTTTTTTGCCCAAGCAATGGCATCTACCCCAGTATCAACTCTACCTCCATTAATATAAACATTCCAACTTTTTGATTTTTTTTTCGCATCAATTGCAACGACAATACATTGATTTCCAAACTTATTGGAACTTTCTTTTATTAAATTTGGATTTTTAATTGCCGCACTATTCATAGAAACTTTATCTGCGCCTGCTAGAAGAAATTCTGTTATACCTGAGATATTCTGAATCCCGCCGCCAACTGTTAGTGGAACAAAACACTGTTCCGCAGTTTTTTTTATTACTTCGAGCATTGGCTTTCTTTTTTGATGTGTAGCAGTTATATCTAAAAATGTTATTTCATCAGCACCCTCTCTGCTATAAATAGTTGCTTGCTCTACAGGATCTCCAGCATCTCTTAAGGATATAAAGTTGATCCCTTTAACAACTCTTCCGTTATCAACATCAAGACATGGAATTATTCTTACTTTTAACAAATTTAATCCTCTAGAATTTTTACTGCATCTTGAACAGTGAATTGTTTTTCATATATCGCTTTACCTGAAATGACTCCGATTAAGTTACTGACGTTAATTTTTTTTAATTTTTTTAAATCATTTAAAGAAGCCACCCCACCGGAGGCGATTACATTTAGTTTGGTTTTTTTTAGAAGTTCGGTTAACTGATTATAATTTGTTCCTTCCATAAGACCGTCTTTATCAATATCTGTAAAAATTATCGTTGAAACACCTGAGTCCTCATAAATTTTTAAGAAATCTTGAAAATTTATTTTTGAACTTTTTGCCCAACCCTCAGTTGCAACAATACCTTTTTTTGTGTCAAGACCAACTGCAATTCGGTTGGGAAAATTTTTACAAACCTCTTTAACAAATTTTGGATTAGTTATAGCAATTGTTCCAAGGACGATTCGTGCAATGCCAGAATTTATCAACTTTTCAATAGTTTTGATTTCTCTTACTCCTCCTCCAACTTGTATGTTTGATTTTACACTATTGTTAATTTTTAGGATTGTTTCCATGTTTCTACTAGCACCTTCAAAAGCACCGTCGATGTCAACTACGTGAATCCACTTAGCACCGGAGGAGCAAAACTTTTGAGCTTGTGAAACAGGATCATTTCCGTAAATAGTTATTTCATTTAAGCGCCCTTTTTTTAATCTTATGAATTGACCATTTTTTATATCTATAGCTGGGTAGAAGTGCATACTTAATCTTTTTGTTCTATAAACGTTTGTAAAAAAGCAAGTCCAAAATAATGACTTTTTTCGGGGTGAAATTGAGTTCCAATAATATTATCCTTAGAAATCATGGCAGTAATTTCACCGCCGTAGTTTGAAGTGATTATCTTTTCATTTTGATTTTTATTATTAAAGTTATAGCTGTGAACAAAGTAGGCAGAGACTTCTTTATTTTTATCAAACTCTATTTTCCTGAGAAGTTGTTTAATAAATTTGGTTTTCCTCTTAAAGTGTAAATTATTCCAGCCCATGTGGGGAATTTTAAGTTTTTGTTTTCCTGTTTTGATTTTTCTAACTTCACCATTTATCCAGTTTAGGCCAGAAAACTCTCCATTTTCATAGCCTTTAGTTGCCAACATTTGCATTCCAACGCAAATACCGAGAAAGGGTTTTTTATTATCTAAGACAACTTCTTCTAGACATCCTAATAATTTTTTTCTTTTTAATCCCCTTAAGCAAAATTCAAATGCTCCAACCCCTGGTAAAATAATATGCGTACATTTTTTTAAGTCATTAGCTGAAGATGAAACCTTTATCTCCGATATTTTTTTGGATGAAACTTTTTTAACAGCATTATATACGGACCTAATATTACCTGAGCCGTAATCAATTATTAAAATCCTATTCATTTTTCTCTTCTGCAAGATATTTAATAAAAGCAGTTTCTTTGGATTCTGCAATTATATGTTTTATGGGGGAAAAATTTTTTGAAATTAAATTTTGAATATGTAAATCGCGTGCAAACTTCCCCCAAAAAATACTTGATAACAATGAAAAAAAAATAAAAAGATAAGAAACTTTAAAAATCTCTAATATATAGTTACTTGAAATAAGAAAAAATACTCCAACGAAAGAGTATAACCAAAGTTTTTTAAAAGCCCCCCAGATTGGCCCTAAAAAGAATGCGAAGATAGAGAAACCAGTCTCGGCTACAATAAGGTTTTTATTTAAATTATTTTTAAGTATGCAATAAGTTAACATTCAAAGTTCATTATATTTATTATAAAGAGCCTTTTGTTGAAGGAATCTCACCAGCACTTCGTGGATCAATAGCCACGGCTTCCCTAAGAGCCCGAGCAAGACCTTTAAAGCAAGACTCAATAATATGATGATTGTTTTCGCCATAAAGATTTTCTACATGAAGAGTGATTCCTGCACTTTGAGAGAAAGCTTGGAACCACTCTTTAAATAGCTCTGTGTCCATTTCTCCCAATTGTGAAATTGTTAGATTCACCTTCCATACCAGATAAGGTCTATTTGAGCAATCTACAATAACTCTGGACAGTGTTTCATCCATGGCAGACAGCGCTTGCCCAAATCTATGTATGCCTTTTCTATCTCCAAGTGCCTTTGTAAAAGCCTCTCCGAGTGCCAAGGCGCTATCTTCAGTTGTGTGATGAAGGTCGACATGAAGGTCCCCCTTTGCTTTTATTTTTATGTCAATAAGGCTGTGCTTAGATAATTGATCCAACATATGATCTAGGAAGCCAATTCCAGTGTGGATGTCACTTTCACCTTTTCCATCTAACATGACATTTACCTCAATATCAGTTTCTTTGGTTTTTCTATTTACAGAATATTTTCTCATATGTAAATTTATTGAATATTAATTCTAGAATATATAGATTATAATTATTTTATCAATGAGGCGCTAAATTAATGAACCACAATGTGTTTAAAGAAAAATGGTATGGAACTACGGTTGTTTCGGTAAGAAAAGGTTCCGAGGTCGTAATTGCTGCTGACGGACAAGTCACCTTGGGTGACACGGTAATGAAAGCAAATGCCAGAAAAGTAAGGTCACTTGGAGGTGGAAAAGTAATAACTGGGTTTGCTGGCGCTACAGCTGATGCATTTTCTCTTTTTGAAAGATTAGAAACAAAGTTAGAAAAATATTCTAATAATCTCATGAGATCATGCGTTGAACTTGCAAAAGATTGGAGAACGGACAGATATCTAAGAAGGTTAGAGGCAATGATGCTGGTTGCAGATAAAGAGGTTAGCTTGATTTTAAGCGGGACTGGTGATGTCTTGGAACCGAAAAATGGACTTATGGCTATAGGTTCTGGAGGGAATTTTGCACTTGCAGCAGCGAGGGCAATGGCTGATAGTAAATTAAAACCAGAAGAGATTGCCAAGAAAAGCCTTGAAATAGCAGCTGAATTATGTATCTACACAAATAATAATATAATTATTGAAAAAATTAAATGACATCATTTACTCCAAGAGAGATTGTATCTGAGTTAGACAGATTTATAGTTGGTCAAAAAACAGCAAAACGAGCAGTGGCAATAGCTTTGAGAAACAGGTGGAGAAGACAACAAATTAAGGGTTTGTTAAAAGACGAAGTTTTACCAAAAAATATCTTGATGATCGGACCAACAGGGGTTGGAAAAACTGAAATAGCTCGTAGACTGGCAAAACTTGCAGACGCGCCATTCATAAAAGTTGAAGCAACAAAGTTTACGGAGGTTGGTTACGTAGGTCGCGACGTTGAACAAATTATTAGAGATCTTTTGGAGGTTTCTATAAATAACAATAGAAAGAGTTTAAAAAATGAGATCAAAGCAAAAGCTGAGGTTAATGCAGAGAAAAGAGTGATAGAAGCTTTGATTGGCTCCTCCGCATCTAATCAAACAAAAGAGAAATATAAAAAGATGCTAAGAGATGGAGAACTAGACAACCAAGAGATTGAAATAGAAGTTCAATCTAAATCATCTTCTTCTTTAAAATCTATGGAAATCCCTGGAATGCCTGGGGGCTCAATGGGTATGATTAATTTAGGAGAACTTTTTGGAAAAGGGTTTGGTCAAAAGAAAGAAAAAAGAAAACTTTCAGTTAAAGAATCACACGAGATACTTTTAGAAGAGGAATCAGAAAAATTAATTGATAACGATAATTTAATTAAAAGGTCTATTTCAAACGTTGAAAATGATGGAATAGTTTTTATCGACGAAATAGATAAAATATGTGGAAAGAATTCCGGTACTTCGGGAGAGGTAAGCAGAGAGGGTGTTCAAAGAGACCTACTTCCCTTGATCGAAGGTTCTACGGTCACCACAAAATACGGTTCAATAAAAACGGACCACATTTTATTCATTGCTTCTGGGGCCTTTCATTTAGCAAAGCCCTCTGATTTGCTTCCAGAACTTCAAGGCAGACTTCCTAATAGAGTTGAGCTTAAAGCTTTGGGGAAGGACGACTTTATAAGAATATTGAAAGAACCTGAGAACAATTTAATTAAACAATATGAAGAGCTTATTGCTACAGAAGGAGTGAGTTTAATATTTCATGACGAAGCGATTGCTGAAATTGCTTCTATAGCAACCAAAGTTAATGAAGAGGTTGAAAATATTGGAGCAAGGCGTCTTCACACAATACTAGAGAAAATTTTAGAGGATATAAGTTTTTCAGCATCCGAAAAAAAATCAGATAAGATTAATATTGATAAAAAATATGTGGTCCAACAAATTGGGGATATCTATAAGGATACAGACTTAACTAAATTTATTTTGTAGTTTTTTAAGGTAAATAAGAAAAGCTCCTTCCCCACCTTTTTCTGCAGGAGCATGGTCAAACCAAATAATTTTTTGAGATAGCGCAAGTGAATTAAGCCAAAGGGGTATTTGATTTTTTAACTTTCCTCTTCCCTTCCATTGATCATCTATAAACTCTCTTTTTCCCTTTCCAGTAATGAGAAGAAGCAATCTATTTTGTTGATCGTAATTATTATTTATAAAATCAAAAACTAGTTTTTTTGAATCCTTCAAATTAGAACCATGCAGGTCTAGGGTTGATGCAATTTTAATTTTTCCTTTCTGAATTTTTTTTAAAATATTTTTTTCTAAATTTCCCCAATCTTTAGATATAACAATATCAATTAGCTCAAGATCTTCTTTTTTCTCGGTTTTATTTACATTCGTGGGTTTGTTTTTTGTTTGAATGGATATTTTTCTTCTATTTTTTAAAGGATTGACCGTTTTTTTAAAGAGCTCCCAATCGTCGTTATTCATCTATTCATTATAAGGAATAAGTGCGTGCAGGAAAATTTTTTTTTTTAGTTTTCCTGCCGCTAGCTCTGCAGCCTCTCCTCGACCTAAGAAAAGGTCAGCTCGATTGGGTCCGAGGATAGCAGCCCCAGTGTCCATAGATACTGTAGGTAAAATAGATTCATTTTTGTAAATCTCTAAAATAAAAGGAAGTCCTAAAGGATAAATATTATCATCTACCGCTATTGAAAAATTAGGTTTAAGTTCTATGCCTAATGCACCTGAGACGTGAGTGCCCATTCTTTGATTTAATTTTTTGAAAAATATGTATCTTTCATTTTGATTCATAATTTTATTTGATAGTTTTGGATTTTCTCTTAGCCAATTTTTTATTGAGAAAAGGTTAATGTCCCCAGATTTCATATATTTTTTTTTTAATAAAATTTTTCCAATTGAAGTATATTTTAGATCATTATTACCTGCATAACCTATTCTAACTCTCTTTTTGTCATGGAACTGCCCAATACCCGAGCCTTGAATTTGGAGAAAAAACAAATTTATAGGGTCATCTGTCCACAAGATTACATCTTTTAAACTGAAATTTTTTTCAATAAATGCTCTTGGTTTTTTATAGTAATTCTTGTTTTGTTTAAGGATTGGAAATTTAAAAATACTATCTTTTGAATTTGAAACATTTATTAAAGGTTCATAATATCCAGTAAGAAGCCCTGGTTTATCTTTTATTTTTTTTATATTGAAATTTTCTGTAAGGAATTTTTTAAGACCATCACCAGTGGAATGATTTTTTAAATCACTACATTTATTTTTCCAGTTTTTTTTGGTTCCAAAATTTGGGAAAGACCCGTGTTTTTCCAGATTATCTAGGAATTTTTTAGACTCACAAATTTTTGTCAGCAATTTTGAAAATTGATTTACTTGATCTTTATTTAGACTTTGTATTTTTTTTTCCAGAAGGTTTTTTGAGTTTACTTGAGTGCTTAATGTTAAAGAGATAATCAGTAATGCAAATTTATTAACTATTCTCTTCAATTTCCTCTAGAATCCAAATTGGGTCGTCATTTTTAAGATTTTTGGAGAATGTCCAAAACTCCTTTATTGCTAATATTTGATTATTATCTCCGTCTATTATTTCACCATTTTTATCTTTTTTAATTTGGACTTGTTCTGAGTCAAAACCCAGTTTAATGTGAGCAATATTCTTTTTTTCAATTTTAATGTTTCTAATTTCAGGATCTTTAACACTTATTACTGTTATTTCAAGATCTTCTCCGGCTTTCTCTCTTTCTTTAATTTGTTTTTCAAAGGTAGTATAAATATTTTTTGATACTAGCTTGACTAGTGCGTTTGAATTATTGTTCGAATATTCTTTTAAAATAAATTCAAATGCCTTTTTTGCTCCATCACAAAACGAACTAATTTCGAAATTTGGATCTATTTTTAAGATTTGATTGATTGAATTATTAATTTTTTTATCTGAGTGCAACGTCTGTTTTGCAAAGTTATTTTTAGATTTTATTTTACTGTTTGTAACAGTATCTGGGTCTGATTCTTTATAATTAGTTTTTTTTTGAGTAAACTTTTCTACAATATCACTTTCATTTCCAGTTTTTTTCCCGAGAACGTTTCTAAGCCTGTTTATTATGAAAACAGCAATCATTGCTAGGATAAGAATGTCTATATAGGGAATATTATTCATGAATTTTCTTATAATTATTTTATGGCTAGTGACCTTGTTATTTAGTATTATAATTCTTTATAATTAAAAAGTAACTTAAATATGGCTGAAAAAAAAAAAAATTCAAATTCTAATTCTAATAATACTAATTTGAAATTTCTTATTAATGCACAATTTCTTAAAGATTTATCATTTGAGAATCCACAGGCACCAGATTCTCTTCGAAATGTAAAGTCGAACCCATCATTCAAAATAGATGCTGACGTAAAGTCCAAGGAACTTAAAGACCATGGAGAGAATATTTTCGAAGTTGAACTTGCCATTAAGTGTGAGACAAAATCAGGAGACACTATTCTTTTTCTTGTGGAGGGAGTTTATAATGGTATTTTTACTATTGAAAATGCTAGTGAGGAAATACTAGATAAAATTCTTCTAATTGAGTGCCCTAAATTTCTTTTCCCTTTTCTGAGATCAATAATTGCTAATTGCACTCGAGAGGCAGGGTTTCCTCCATTGATGATTGCTCCATTAGATTTCATTGGGATGTATGAAAATAAAAAAAAATAATTTTTGATTGAAAAATTCTAACTAATTTACAACATATTTTAAGGATGAAATTTATTGAATGGTTGAAATATAAATTCAACCATTCTCTCATAGCTTAAATCTTCTCTTTTTAGTTCCATCAATATCAACTCGAAGCTTTTTAAGACTTTCAGTTATTTCAAAAGTGGTATAGCCCTGGTTCCATTTTTTCACGAAATCCTGAACACTTTCTTCATCAAAGTCTAGTTTTTCTGTTATCTTTTTCTTTCTTGACTTTCCTTTAATTTGCCTAGATTTATTGGAAATTTTCTTCTTGAGTATTTCATTTATCTTTTCTATTTCCATCATATCCTTTTCCCTGATAAAACTATCTATTATGAAGTTCAATCTTTTATTCTCGTTTTCTAATCTTAGATTTTCGTCTTTAATTTTTTCAATATGATTCTCTATTTTTTCTATATCTGACTCCTTAATGACAGAGATCTTTTGTTTGAATTTTTCAAAACAGATATCTAAATTCTGAAGAATTAACTCTTTAAGAAGTTTAATATCAAGTTCGTTATACTTATAATGACTTTTATCACTAAGTTTTGACAATTTGTTTAAGGCCACTAAAACACTGTTCAATCTTTTTCTGGATAAAACGGCAAAATTAGAAAGCTTAAAAATCGCTCTATCTTCTTCAGACCAATCTTTTCTTGGTTTGTACCGAAACTTCTTCAATATGGATTGAGCTTTTGCAAAAGAGACTTTAAATGTTTTGTTCATATGGTTTAAAATGTAGTATTTATTAAATGCAAGTATATTTAATATAAAAATAATTCTAATGTATAGTAAAAGTTAAAATACTAGATAAAAAAATATTGTTTAATTAGGTTTTAATCTTTTAAAAACTTTCTAAATCTTTCTTTATCGTAGAGCTAAGGTTAGTCAATCTCATATAAGTTGACCTCAATATTGCTTTGATGAGAAAGGAGGATTTTAGATAATCCTTTAGCAAAGTTTTTTTAGGAATTTTGAGAGCTTTAGAATCTTTAGAAGCTTTTGCAGTAATGGTTCTCTTGGTTTCTAAAAGAATGGATTGTTCCCCAAATACTTCATCTTGGTTGACAAAACCTACTTTTTTCCCCTTATTAGAAAAGATTTCAATCTCTCCCTCAGTTAATAGGTATGCAAAATCAGGTTCATCTCCTAATCTATAGATTGTTGTTCCGGCTTTCCAAGAAATTTGTTCCATGTCCATTTCAATATTGTAATGATTTGGTGATTATGGGCTAGCTACCTTCGTTTTGACAGAGTCTATGGAGCGGGAAACGAGATTCGAACTCGCGACCCTCACGTTGGCAACGTGATGCTCTACCACTGAGCTATTCCCGCATTTTTTGCCATTTTATACACTTATTCAATCAATTTAAATAACAAATATGAATTTTTTTTAAATAACTCTTTAATTATTCAAAATTTTAAAACATATTGTAATGTATGTTGTATAGTTTTGAACATAATATTAAAGAGCTTCCAAAATCAATACCTTTATTCCCTTTAAGTAAAGTATTACTTTTGCCAAGAGCTAAATTACCATTAAATCTTTTTGAGAATAGGTACCTACACATGCTTGATTATGCCATGACGAATAAAAAGATAATTGGAATGATACAACCCAGGGGAAAAGCATTTAGCAACAATGATAAAAAAAACCAATCTCTATATGATGTGGGTTGCGCCGGAAGAGTCACTGCATTCTCCGAAACTAATGATAGCAGGTATGAATTGATTTTAAAGGGTATCTGTCGATTCAAAGTTAAAAAGGAGAATAAAATTATTAATGGATTTAGATCTGCCACAGTAGATTGGGAAGAATACAAAAAAGATTTTGAAACTTTAAGTTTAATTAGTCCTAAACAGAGACAAGATTTCGAAGCTTTACTTAAGATATTTCTTGATAAGATTTCAATTAATGCTGATTGGGAAATGGTTGAAACGACTAATGACGAAGATTTAGTCAATATGATAAGCATGTGTTGCCCATTTGATGTAAGTGAAAAACAAGCATTACTTGAAGCCAAGACCCTAGATAGAAGGCTTGAGGTTCTGACTTCACTTATGCAGATGGGTATTAACGATAATAAGATGGCAAGTTCAGGCAACCCATCATGAATAAAGATAGCTTTAATAAAGAATTGCTAGATTTATTGGTTTGCCCGAAAACAGGTCAAAACCTGTTTTTTGATGATAAAAAGGCATTATTAATCTCAGAAGATGGGACAATGACATATAAAATTGTAGATGGAATACCTCGTCTAATTGTAGATTAAAAAATGGTTCCAAAATCTGTAATCCTCAATAAAAACAAGAAAAGCATACAATTTGAATACCATAATGACTCACACCTGCTTCTTACTTCGTCATATCTTCGGGCGTATAGCCCG
This sequence comes from uncultured Alphaproteobacteria bacterium, assembly GCA_902563305.1. Lineage (GTDB taxonomy): Bacteria > Pseudomonadota > Alphaproteobacteria > Methylaequorales > Methylaequoraceae > Methylaequor. The sequence continues at coordinate 27,943 of CACEWP010000001.1, read as the reverse complement.
TCGGCAGAAAATAAACACAAACAAAATCTTTTAGTGAAGTCAAAAGAATTAGATAAGAAAATTTATGAGTATGTTCTGATTAAAAAAATTGAAGCAGTTGGAAATTATGCAATTAGAATTATTTTTGATGATGGTCATAATACCGGTATTTTTAGTTGGGAATATATTTATAAGTTAGGCTCTAGATTTCGAGATTCCTTAGCCCCATAGCAAAGAGCATGCTTTGATTTTTAAGTAATTTAGATCTTGAAAATATTTTAAGCCCAACTTGCCTAAATAGGCTCTTAAATTTATTGGAACTCGAAAACAATTTATTTAGATTATGAGTGGCGCCTACTAGAAGATTCTTATCTAAACTACGTTTTGATTGATACGTTCTTAAGAGATTAGCATTATGGGGCTCAAGACCAAGTTTTTTAAACTCATTTATAATATCACTCAAACACTTTGCATCTCTGAGCCCAAGATTAAAACCTTGACCAGCTATGGGATGAATTGCTTGACAAGCATCCCCAATAAGGACGATATTTTTTTTTGAATAATCATAACAAGAAAATACATTCAAAGGATAAGCTTTAGTTTCAGATATGCTTTTTAATTCTCCAAAAAATTCATTATACTTTTTACAAAATTCTTTTTTTAAATTCTCTTTAAATTGTTTCTTCTTTGAGATTTCTGAATCTACAGTCCAAACTACTGATGATCTATTAATTTTATTACTTTTGACAGGTAAGATGGCCATTGGTCCCTCAGGAAAGAATCTTTCTAATGCGATCCCATTATGCTTTTGTTTATGAGATATGTTAAAAACAAATGCTTCCTGCTTATAATCATGAAAGAAATATTTAATATTTGCATGATATCTTGTTTTGGAAAAGCGACCATCTGCAGCAACAAGAAGTTTAAATTCTATGATTTCATTATTGGTTTCTACGTAGCTGTTATCAATATCTAGATTTTGGATTTCTAAGATTTCAGAATTATCTAAAAAAGTGATATATTTTGAATCCAATACTTCTTTGAGCAATAAAGATTTAATTATTCTATTCTCAATGATATATCCAAGTGGACCTTCATTCAAAGCATTATGATTAAATCGAAGGTTTCCTGAGTTAAGACCTTCAGATACATAAATTTTGTTAATTGCTTGAGTTTCTTTTTGGATTTTACTCCAAAATCCAATTTCTTTGTATATTCTGTGCGATCCCTGCGATATTGCAGTAGTTCTGGAATCTAATTGATCGAAAAGTGTTTTTTTTTGGTTTTTTTCTAATATACACACATGTATTTTTCTTTTTGCCATTAAAAGAGCAAAAGTAAGACCAATCATTCCTGCACCGCAGATTAATATTTCGAAATATTTTTTCATATCATTTTTTTTAAATATGTTTTTTTGAAAAATTTAATATAATTAGATAGTCTAATGAATATTAAAATTAAAGAAAATTTAAAAAAAACCTTTTACTTTTTGTTACTTTTTTCTTTAGGTATTGTTTTCTTAGTTTCATTACTTAGTTCGACTTCTCAAGATAACACATTTCTAAAGTTTAATTCATCTCTAAATGAGTCAAAAAATATTTTAGGTTACTTCGGGTCTGTATTATCAGATTTTGTGTTAAACATATTTGGAGTAGTATCATATGTTTTATGCTTTTTTTTTCTAATTGAGGCGTTTAGAATGCTTGGAAATAGAGGTTCTTCCTGGTATTCATGGACATTTCTTCCATTTTTGATCTTGTTTTTATGTTTTACGACTGGTTTTTTAAATAACAGCTTCATGAGTATAAATTTACCGTCCGGAATTCTAGGAGATAGCCTTAATTTTTATTTTAGCCATTATTTCGGATCTTTAGAGCACATTAATTATATATTATTCATAGTTTTTTTATGTCTTATCCTTTCAATTTGTTTAACTTTTGGCATTGGCTTCAATAATTCTAAGGCTTTCTTCTTATTTATTTTTAAGTATCTTTATTATTTAATATACCTGGTTTTCAGACTATTTAAGATAACTCTGATCAAAGATCTTCGCATCTTTTCTGGTAGGGGAAATGTTTCTATTTCCAAAAATGTAAAGTCTAAATTTAAATCTTTTGAAAAAAGAAACCTCACAAACTCAAATAATAATTATATTTTTCCATCCTTAGAACTTCTTGATAAAGAAATAAAAATTCCGGGACTTGAAGCAGAAAACAGAAAGAATGCAGAGTTAAACACATCTTTATTAACAAGTGTTCTTAAAGACTTTAAAATAAGCGGTCAAATTACCGATGTAAGACAGGGCCCAATTGTAACGCTATTCGAGCTTACACCCGCCCCTGGAACTCTTTCATCCAGTGTAATAAGATTATCCGATGATATAGCGCGATCTATGAGTGCAAAATCAACAAGGATTTCAACAATACCTGGTAAAGATGCAATTGGCATTGAAATTCCAAACAAACAGAGGCATACAGTTTATTTAAGGGAGCTACTTGATAATGCACTTTTTAAAAGTAGTTCATTCAAATTGCCTCTCGCACTTGGAAAAGATATTTTTGGTAAACCTGTAATTGTTGATTTGGCCAAGATGCCTCACCTTTTAGTTGCAGGAACAACCGGATCCGGAAAGTCGGTTGGAATAAATGCAATGCTTCTGTCTTTACTGTACTATCTACCCCCCGATGAATGTCGCTTAATATTAATTGACCCGAAGATGCTGGAGCTCTCAATATATCAAGATATTCCTCATTTACTTACTGAGGTTGTGACTGATCCAAAAAAAGCAATTGCGGCTCTTAAGTGGACTGTTAAAGAGATGGAAAAAAGGTATCAAATGATGACTTATCTGGAGGTTAGAGAAATAGAAGATTACAACAAAAAAGTAAAAAGAATATTAGATACCGGAAAAGTTATTTTTAGAGAAATGCAGGTTGGATATGATTCAGAAACTGGAAAACCAGTTATGGAAAAAAAAGCATTAGACTTATCTGTTTTCCCAAAAATTGTTGTCGTTGTTGATGAGTTAGCTGACTTAATGATTACTTCTGGAAAAGAAATAGAAGGAGCTATTCAAAGACTATCTCAAATGGCAAGAGCAGCAGGGATTCATCTTATTGTAGCAACCCAGAGACCATCTGTTGATGTTATTACTGGAACAATTAAATCTAATTTTCCTACAAGAATAAGTTACAAGGTTGTAAACAAAATTAACAGTAGAACAATTCTTGAGGAGCAAGGAGCAGAGCAACTTCTAGGACAAGGTGATCTTTTAATTACAATGTTAGGCGAGAGTTTGCTAAGGGTTCACGGACCTTTTGTTAAAACCGAAGAAGTTCAATCCGTTGTAAATCATATAAAGAAACAAGGAGAACCAGAATATATCCAATCTGTTACAAAAGAAGATGATGATTCAGAAAATTACAACTTAGGATTCAATGATACAGGAGATGAACTATATGATAAAGCTGTATCAATTGTTTGCAGAGAAAAAAAGGCTTCTACCAGTTTTATACAACGTCACCTTCAAATTGGTTATAATCGTGCTGCGCGAATAATAGAGAAAATGGAGGCAGAAGGAATTGTAAGTCCCGCAAACCATGTTGGAAGAAGAGAGGTATTGGTTGGGAAAGAGCATTAATTACATTATTATAATTTTTTTCTTATTAAATCTTTGTTCTTGTAGTCCAATTAGTTCTATCGCATCTATGGCGGCAAATGCAGGTGTTTCTAGTAAAGGTTTTTCTGCATCGGTAGATGATAGTTTATTAAAAGCAAAAATAATTACAAAAATTTCTTCATTAAAATTATCTAATCTATCTGATGTAACAGTTAGTATTACTTTAGGAGAAGTTTTGCTTACTGGATATTCTGATGACCAACTTAGTAGACTAAAATTAATCGAAGAAGTTTCTAAAGTTGAAGGTGTAGAGAAGGTCTACAATGAGATCATTGTAAAACCCTCTGTTTCAGTAGGAGAAAGAGCAGAGGACGCTCTTTTTGAATCAAGGCTTGTTACTAGAATGTTATTCAAATCAGGAATTAACAGTAATAATTTTAGTCTAGATGTGGTTTCAGGCAATGTCTATATAATTGGACTGGCTGACGACCTAGAAGAAAAAATGTCTGTAGAAAATTTCTTCTCAGAAATGAAGGATATTCCAAAATTAATTACAATAATCAATATAAAAAATAAAGGAGAACAAAATTAGATCAATTAAAGCCCTTTTTCAAATGGACTGTTTTTCAGAACTTAATATAAAGTCCGATACATCAATAGCTATTATGCTGGAGGGACTAAGACTTGGATTTGAAATGTGGACTGCAAACCCAAATAAATTATCTTTTTTTGATGATAGAGTTTCTATTTCAGCTAAGAAAGTTCTAAACCAAAAGTTGGATTTATCAAGTGAGAATGATTATTTTCTTGAGGACTTCGATTTTTTCTTTATAAGACAAGACCCTCCTTTTGATATTAGATATATAACAAATTGTTATTTACTAGAGTTACATAGAAGCTTAAATAAAAAACCTTTTTTTATAAATGATCCATCTGGGATTAAAAACTTTACTGAAAAGATTTTTCCATTGTACTTTAGTAAATTTATGCCTCGTACAATGATAACGTCAGATAAAGAGCGCTTTAAGAAGATGCTAGAAGAGTTTAGAACTGTTGTGATTAAACCTTTATACTGTAAAGGTGGCGAAGGAATACATAAAGTAAATCTTAACCAAAAAAGTACATTTGAAAAATTTAAAAATTTAATAAAGAAATATAAAGCCCCTGTAGTCGTTCAGGAGTTTATTGAAAATATAAAGTTAGGAGATAAACGAGTTATTTTTGTCGATGGATCACCCATGGGTGTTGTAAACCGAATTCCAAAAAGTGGAGCATTCAAAGCAAATCTTCACTTAGGAGGAGAAGCAAAGAAGACTGAACTAACTTCTATGGAAAAAAAAATTTGTTCTTGCTTGGGTCCTATTTTTAAAAAGAATAAGTTGTTCTTAGTAGGAATAGATTTAATTGATCAAAAGCTAACCGAAATCAACGTAACATCCCCAACTGGTATAAAGCAAATAGATGAGTTATACGAGACAAACCTTTCAAGTGGGATATGGGAGAAACTGAATAAATACATTGCATGAATAAAAATACAATATTTAGTTAAGAATTTAATTATAAAATATATTGTATTATTAAATATTTATTCATTGCCAAAAATTATTTTTAAGACTTTTTAACATTTTTTTGTGTTCTTCAACTTCTATATTTGATAACCCAGCAATTTTTAAATTTTGTTTTACAGGTTCGTTAATTTTTTGTGTATGAACTGAAAGATTCCGTATGCCTAAATCTAACTTTTGCTGTTTTCCACCTAATAGTTCGTTATAGACTTGTAATAATAGAAATGAATCTGTAAGAGCTCCGTGCGTTTCTCTACTTTCCAAACTTATACCAAATCGTCTACAAAGTGCATTTAGATTATTTTTACTTCCGGGAAACTTTTTTTTGGCAAGTTCTAAAGTGCAAATAGAAGAATCCTTTTTAATCTCTTCAATACCAACCCTTTTCAGGGCCTGGTTTATCATCGATAGATCAAATTGAGCATTATGGATTATCAATTGTGATTTATCTAAAAATGATAGAAATTGATTAATACTACTGTCAAAGGTTTTGAATTTGGATAGAAATGCATTGTTGAGTCCATGTATTTTTTCTGACTCAGAGCTAATCACTAAATTATCCGGATTATAGTACTGGTGAAATTTATTTCCAGTAAAAATATTATCTTCTAATTCCAGACACCCTACTTCAATTATTCTATCTTTCTCAAAATCTAACCCAGAGGTTTCAGTATCAAGGATAATTTGTCTCATACTATTTAGGTCGCCACTTTAATTTGTCAATGACTGGCTGTATTTGATCTAATGTTCTATATAGTATAGATAATGTTCCACTATTATTATTTTTATGATTCACAACCACTTTTAGACCTAGAAGATTTGTTAATTCTCTCTCTAAATGCTCAATATTTGCGTTCTTATTCTGACTTTGCTCTTCGAAGCCTAAAGATTGCTTTTTTTCCATTGTTTTGATGTTATTCACCATTTTTTCAGTTGCTCTAACGCTCAATCCTTTAGATAAAACATCTTGAGTTATTTCAATCGCAACGTCGTCCGGAAGTGTGACTAAGGACCGAGCATGACCGAAAGTGATTTCTCCAGAAATAATATACTTCCTTACACTTTGCGGTAAAGTTAACACTCTAAGTACATTAGCAATGTGACTTCTACTTTTTCCTAGGTGAGAAGATAACTTTTCTTGAGTATATTGAAACACATTCATCATTGTTCTATAGCCCTGTGCCTCTTCAATCAAATTTAAATCAGATCTTTGAAGATTTTCAATCATAGCAACCCCAATTGAGGTTTCATCGTCAAATTCTCTTATTATTACTGGTACTTCGTGTAACTTTGCGATTTGTGAAGCTCGCCATCTCCTTTCGCCAGCTATGATTTCAAATCTGGAGCTCTGATTTGCAATTGACCTAACTAGTATTGGTTGAAGAACGCCATTACTTTTTATAGATTCAGCAAGCTCCTCTAACTCTGTTTGGTCAAAAGATTTTCGAGGTTGAAATTTACCAGAAACTAGGCTTTGAATTGGGACTTTCTTCTGATCAGAGGAATCTTTAAGTTTAATATTTGATATTGACAACATGTTACCATCTCTTTTAGAAAGTTTAGGCATTTGTATTTTTAGTGACGAGGCATTAGAGACTTTTTCTTTTACTTTTGTTCTAATTACAGAAACTAGCTCTTGATCCTTTGATAACAATGATGAGAGTCCCATACCTAATTTTTTTTTTGCTTTGTTTGAGGTGTCTTTTTTTTGCTTTTTAGTATTTTTAATTATAACATTTGTTTTTTTTAAGTTTTTATTTGATGTTATTTTATTTTTCATAATTGGCTCCTCTCTAATTTTCGCTTAAACCACCGAAATTTCCCTTACCTAGTACTTCTGCTGCTAAATTTACATACGCTTCTGACCCGATACAGGCGTGATCATACAGAAGAACAGGCTTTCCATGGGAAGGAGATTCAGAAATTTTAATATTTCTTGGAATAATTGTTTTATAAACAGCCTTTCCCATAACTTCTCTAACATCTTCTTCTACCTGAATACTCAATTTATTTCTAGCATCATACATAGTTAGTAGAATTCCATCTAGATCTAAATTCGAATTAAGTTCAGAATTAACTTGTTTAATGACTCTTAGAATTTGACTTAATCCTTCTAAAGCATAGAATTCGCACTGTAGTGGAATGAGAACTTTATCTGAGGCCGCAAGTGCATTTATTGTCAAAAAACCTAGTCCCGGAGGGCAGTCAACTATTATTGCTGAATATTGGTTTGGCAATTTATTGATAGCTTCTTTAAGAATATATTCTTTTTCTTTTATAGAATGAGGAATTTCAGATTCTGCGTTAGCTAAATCTACTCTTGATGGGACTAGCCCAAGTCCATTTACTTCTGTTGCCTTCACAGCGTCTTCCATAAGTACTTTTTGAGTTAGAACTTCATATGTTCCTGGCTTTCTTCTATCAGAGGGAATAGAAAAGCCTGTACTTGCATTCCCCTGGGGATCCAGGTCAATGACCAGGCACGATTTACCCGAAATTGACAAAGCGGTCGCAAGGTTGACTGCGGTTGTGGTTTTTCCTACACCACCTTTTTGGTTTACAATTGAAAAAACTGTTCTATTCATTTTTTTTTAACCTTTGATAAAACTAAGGTTACCCCGCCAGATTTATCAATCATTTTATTATTTTTAACAATATTAACTTTATAGTTCCACTTTTTTTTTAATTGGTATAATTCTTCCTCCCATTTTCTTCCTTTCGGGAGTATAAAAATTGAATCTTTTTTACTGATTTGTTTACAATAATCAAAAAATTTTGGCAGTGGAGCTACTGCGCGAGCAATTATCAGGTCATATGTGTTGTTAATATTCTCTGCTCTATCATTAACAATCGAGGAATTTAAATTAAGGGTTTTTATTACAGAATCAAGAAAAGCACATTTTTTTTTATTTGACTCGATTAGAGTGAAACCAATGCCTAATTCTTTTTCTTTATTTATGATATCCAAAACTAGCCCTGGGAAGCCTGCTCCAGAACCAACATCGCAAATCTTTACAGTTTCTCTTTGTTTTTTTATTATATTATTTTCTATTATGCCGTAAAGCTTTGCAGAATCTGCAAAGTGTCTTTTCCATATATTTTGTGAGGTATTTTTGCCAATTATATTAATATTCTCATTGAACTCAAGGAGTAGTTTTTCAAATGATGCCAGCCTTATTAATGTTTCACGTGAAACATCGAAGATTTTAGAGAAATGTTCTTTATTAAATAACAGTTTAACTCACTTTTTTACGTATCTAAGCAAAATAGATGCAGCTGCGGGAGTCATTCCGGGTAACTCCCTGGCTTCTTTTATGCTTTTTGGCTTATGTTTAGCTAGAATTTCTTTGACTTCATTGGATAGACCAGAGCATTTTTTATAATCAATGGTTTTTCTAATACTTAGATACTTATCTTTTTCGAGACTATTGACTTCATTTAATTGTCTTTCAGAGTATCTTTTGTAAAATGAATTTATTTTGATCTGTTTTTGGATACTTGCCTCAACTTTTAATAAGCGCAGTTCAGGCCACATTTTTTGTAATTTACTCCAAGAAACACTCTTGTATCCTAAAATCTCATAAGCACTTCTTTTTCTACCATCTTGATTGATCTTAATATTAAATTTTAAATATTCTTGAGGAGATGCTTTAAGTTTTTCCAGCTTGATGCAAGCTTTTTGTATCAATTTTTTCTTTATTTTCCATTTTTTTTCTCTATTTGGTTCGGCTGTTCCTAGTTTTATCGCCAGATCGGTAAGTCTTTCATCAGCATTGTCAGCTCTTAATAATAATCTATACTCTGCACGAGAAGTGAACATCCGATATGGCTCAATAAGTCCACCACGCACTAAGTCAGAGGTCAAGACGCCAAGATATCCCTGTGACCTCGGAATAACAATCGATTGGTCCCCATTTATTTTTCTGGCAGCATTAATCCCTGCTAAAAGACCTTGTGCAGCAGCTTCCTCATAACCAGTTGTTCCATTAATTTGTCCTGCAAGATAAAGACCATCAATTTTTAATGACTCATAACTATGATTTATCTCAGAGCTATCTATACAGTCATATTCAATGGTATAACCATACTGACTGATTTCTGCATCTTCCAGTCCGTTAATAGTTCGTAGGAGTTTCTCTTGAATATTAACAGGTAAAGATGTTGATATTCCATTAGGGTATATTACATCAGAATCTAGGCTTTCAGGTTCCAGAAAAATCTGATGTCTCTCTTTGGCTTCAAATCGATGTACTTTATCCTCTAAAGATGGACAATATCTAGGCCCCTTTGATTTAATTTGACCATTGAAAATAGGAGATTTATCAAGATTGTCCTTAATAATGTCGTGAGTTCTTTTATTTGTGTAGGTAATATGACATTCAACCTGTTTATTAGTAATTTTTTTTGTTAAAAAGGAGAAAGGTTGAGGAACTAAATCTCCTTCTTGTTTTTCACATTTTTTGTAATTAATCGATGCTGAAACAAGCCTTGGCGGAGTGCCAGTTTTAAGCCGCAATAACTTAAAATTATTTTTTTTAAAGAAATTTGCAAGTTTGATTGAAGGTTCTGCCCCAATTCTTCCGGCTGGCCACTTTCTTTCACCTTGATAAATAGTCCCCCTCATAAATGTACCAGTTGTGATCACAATTGCTTTACAAATCATAGATCCAAGATTTTTGAGTTTTAATCCTGTAATTTTTTTATTTGAATTTTTTATTTCTAAATTAATGTCAACTACTTCATCAAATAAAACGCTAATTTTTTCTTTTTTTAATAGGTTTGATATGTTTTTTTTGTATTTAGCCCTATCTATCTGTGCTCTTGGGCCTTGAACAGCCTCTCCTCTGGTTCGATTCAGAACCCTAAATTGTATACCAGATAAATCTGATGCTCTTCCAATTAAGCCTCCTAGCGCATCTATCTCTCTTATTAGATGACCTTTCCCAAGCCCACCCATAGCAGGGTTGCACGATAATGCTCCAATATCGTTAGGATTAAATGTTATAATGGCTGTTTTTTGTCCTAGTCGTGAAGACATTGTCGCGGCTTCTATACCAGCGTGTCCTGCGCCAACAACCAGAACATCATATATGTTTTTATGTTTCACGTGAAACATTTATTTTCCAACACAAAAATTATTAAAAATAATTTCCAACTTGTCTTCTTCATTATGTCTCCCATATAGTTCATCTAAATCATTCATTGCATCCCTAAGGTATTTAGCTGAAATTTCAAAAGAAGAAATATTTTTAACAGCATTCTCTAAATTTAATAAAACACTCTTCAGACATTCTTTATGTCTTAATTCTGAAAAGTAGTGATCATCACTGTTGGTGTCAACAGATAATAAGTTGTCGTCAATAAATTTATAGCACTTATTCAACATGTTGAATTTATTTAAAGGTTTTTTACAAGATATAGTAATCGACTTCAGATTTTTTATTTTGGAGATTTTTTGTTTCCATTCCTGAAATTTTTTTTTGGAATCTTTTAGATCCATTTTGTTAAAAATAATAATACAATTTTTTCTATCTAGATTATTAAATACTTTCTCAATTTTTTTGAAATCAGGTGAATCAACTGAATCAGGTGATAGAACAATAATTATTTTGTTATGCCTATTAATGGACTCCAAAGTCTTGGCCACACCCATTTTTTCAACTTTACCTTTGCCGCTTCGGATCCCAGCCGTATCAATTATAGTTACTTTCTTTCTATTGATTTCGATTGATTGTTCTAATTGGTCAGTCGTCGTACCCTTGATAGGCGATACTATCATTTTATTGTCTTGAATTAAGAAATTAAAAAATGAGGATTTTCCAGCATTTGTTGGACCAATAATAAGCAAATTAGAACCATGAACTAGGTTTCTGACAGAATCAAAAGATTCGCATACCTCTCCTATTTCCTCAGAAATATCTGACAAACTATTTTGGATTTTTTTTATATCCGGACATTCAATATCCTCTCCAAACTCTATTTCTGCGTCGATAAGCGCAAGGTTATCTAGTATTTTTTCTCTCCATACTTTGCATTTCAATGAATTATCTCCATTAATTTGCTTATTAGCTATTAGCCTCTGGTTTTCTGTTTCAGATTTAATTAAATTGTTTATTCCTTCAAAGAAAAGTAGATTGCCTTTTCCATTTAAAAAAGCTCTTTTTGAAAACTCACCTGGTTGTGCGGCTCTCGTATTCTTGATTTTAGATATAACCTTGGTCAATCTATTAATAATAGCAATACTGCCGTGAGTATGAATCTCAAGAACGTCCTCACCTGTATATGATTTTGGTGCCTTAAAAAATATTATCAAACCTCTATCAATTAACTTCCCATTTAAATCAAAAATATTTGAATAATATGCAAATCTTTCTTTAATTTCCTTTATTTTACATAAACTATAAGCAATTTCTTTGCATTTATTACCTGATATTCTATATACTGCAATTGCTGATTGTCCGTAGGATGTTGAAAGTGCAAAGATTGTTTTATTAGGAAGTCTTTTCATGAGTAATTTATATAACTTAATAAACAAAAATAGAAGAAGAAACCTAAGGTTTTGAGATCTGAAAAATTGCTGATTATTTAGGCAACTCAGAATTAAGAGTAATTTTTATGTTTTTATGCTTTTTAATACATTAATTCATGCTATTCTTTTAATTACACTTTTGGGGAAAACACTGCAAACATTTTTTTTGTTCTTAATTTCTATCGTCTTAAGTACCCCCTCTTTGGTTTCTGCAGAAATGAATAGCGGGGATACAGCTTGGATATTAACTTCATCCAGCCTCGTCTTATTTATGACATTGCCCGGCTTAGCACTTTTTTATGCTGGGCTAGTTCAATCCAAAAATGTAGTTTCTGTATTATGCCAACATTTTGGTATCGCTTGTCTTATGTCAATAATCTGGGTAATAGCAGGATATTCTCTTGCTTTCTCTCAGGGTGGTTCAGCCTTAATAGGAGATTTATCTAAGTTATTCTTAAAAATCCCGATAGACTCAGAGGTTGGATCTATTCCCGAGCTATTATTTGCAATGTTCCAAATGACATTTTGTATTATCACACCTGCTCTTGTGATAGGAGCGTATGTGGAACGAATAAAGTTTTCTGTAGCACTCATATTTTCATCATTATGGTTAATTTTAGTATATTGCCCTGTTGCATATTGGGTGTGGGGAGGAGGATTCTTAGCAGAAATGGGAGTTAAAGATTTTGCAGGAGGATTAGTTGTTCATACAACAGCTGGATTGGCTGCCCTTGTCATAGCTTTGGTTCTTGGAAAAAGAAATAGTTTTAAAAAAGATAATTTGTCACCACCACACAGTCCAGTCTTAACTATGATTGGAGCCTCAATGCTATGGGTAGGGTGGTTTGGCTTTAATGGAGGTTCAGCCTTAGCTGCAGATTCAACAGCATCACAGGCTATTTTAGTAACTCACATTGCAGCCTCACTTGGCGCTTTTTCATGGATTATTATCGAATGGATAAGATTTGGAAAACCATCTCTTGTCGGAATGGCCACTGGAATGGTTGCCGGGTTAGCTACAATTACCCCAGCATCTGGTTTTGTAGGGGTTCAAGGTGCATTAATTCTCGGTCTCGCCGGAGGAATTTTGTGTTATATTGTAGTCGATCTTATAAGAATCAAGATGAAGATTGATGACAGTCTCGATGTTTTCGCTGTTCATGGGGTAGGAGGAATGTTAGGCACCATATTATGCGCGAGCCTTATGCAGAATAGCTTCGGTGGAACTGGTTTAGATGATGGAATAACAGTTTTAAATCAATTTAAAGTTCAGACTTACGCAGTAATTGTCACCGCCTTATGGACGATCATCTTATCATATGTGATTTTGAAATTGATCTCAATGTTTACTGATCTTAGAGTTACAGAGGATGATGAAATTGAAGGATTGGATAATTCACTTCACGGAGAAAGCGGATATAACAACTAATTATTGTTGATAACTTTTTTTTAAATTTAAAAAAATTATAGATTAATCAGGCTTTTTGAATTAATATCCACAGTTAAGGAAATTAAATTTAAAATTGAAACACTATGCAATTCTACATTAGAAATTTTGCAAGTTTGCTATTCATTAGCTCACTGATTTTTAGTCCAAATGATGTTAGTTCTGCGTCGACAGCCCCAAGTAATACTTTACCTGAGGTATTTCAAAGACCAGAAAATAGAACTTTGAATAAATTTGAAAAAAAAAGCCTACCATCATCAAAAAAATTAAACTTTGATGACGATCAACAAGCTGATGAAGGATTGAAAATAATTTCTAGGACTCTTATAATATTAGCTCCAAAAGAATTGCAAAAAAAAGTTAATTTCACAAAATATCAACAAGAAGTGATAGGACTTCCAAAGTCCATTAAGGATTTTTATAATATTGCAGCAGATATTCAAAAAGAATTTAAGAGTTTAGGGTTTCCATTGGTAAGAGTTATTATTCCAAAACAAGAACTAGAGCCTGAAAACGCTACAGTATTTTTAAAAATAATAGATGGTTTTATAGAAAAGGTTGATTTAAGTAAAGTACCAGTAATTCAAAGATTAAGAACATTTTCTTATCTCAAACCTCTTATTAAGAGAAAGGCAATAACTGATGACTTTCTAGCTCGCCAATTATTGCTAGCTGGAAATACCGTGGGCTTAACATTGAAAAGTGCTATGGTTCAAGGTCAGACTGAGGGGGGAGCAATACTTGTTTTAGAGGCAAAACATAAATATATTTCAGGAAGTGTTCAGTTTAACAATACACAAAGTGAAGAGTTAGGAAGACAACTCGGACAAAAAAGTCTCACATTTAACTCACTCTCTGGTTTTGGGGAAACAGTGACACTATTTGGGTTGTCAAAACCAACTATCAAAGGAATGAAGGGTACAGGAGATAATGTTAGAATAAGAGGCGGTGGGTTTGCTGTATCCTTACCGATAGGAAATGATGGATTAAATACTAGTGTGGCTTATGTTGAAAGCATGACAAGGCCTGGGGTTGATCTTCAAGCACTTGGATTAGAAGCAAATATGAAATCAGCAACATTGACCACTAGTTACCCATTTATTTTAGAAAAAAATATATTATGGACTGCTAGGGCTACCATAAATTGGGCTGATGAGATCCAGCAGACAAATATCTCAGGAGAAGATGAGCCACTTTCACATGATAGGTTGACGAGTTTAAGATTAGGGGTAAATTATAGTGGTTGCCCAAAAGGCTGTGCGACTTTTGACGCAGAAATATCCCGAGGATTAGCAATAGCATCAAGATCAGCAAGTGATTCTGCGCGAGGAACACCTTTATCTAGGACATCTGGTACTTCCACGTATACACATTTTAATGTTGATGCATCTTATTCTGACAATTTTTATAGAAATATTCAAGCTAAGGTAAATTTTGGAGGACAATATACGGATGATGGTCTTTTAAACTCAGAACAAGCATCTATTGTTGGTGAAGATAAAATTAGTTCTCTAACAGCAGGAGCAATTTCCGGAGATAAAGTATGGTATATCAGAGGCCAATTGAACTATCCAAAGCAGTTATCTAAGAATTTATTATTTACTCCATATCTATATTCAGCAATGGGTGTAGGTTTTTTAAACAAGGCAACTGCAACAGAAAATAAGCAGAGTACTGCAAAATCGGTTGGTATAGGGCTAAATATATCTGGAAATGACAAGTATGTCTTTGATAAGAATATAAGTACTAAAATAGAGTTTTCAAAAACATGGGCAACTAAAAGAATGGAAGATGTTTCTGATGTGAGGTTAAATAAACATCACGCGTTAGTAAAAATGGCTATGACCTTTTAATATGATAATATTCCGGGTCTATAACTAAATTACAAATAAATGGGGACAAAGAGTTTTATGATAATTAAGAAAAAAGATAAATTTATTAGATTTTTTGGAATTTCCTCGATTGCATGCGTCTTAACTATGCCCCCGATTTTAAAAACATTAGCTGAGGAAATGCCTACTGGTGCAAGTGTTGTATCTGGAAATATATCAATTACTGGTACCAATACAAATCACATGATTATTGATCAAAGTACGAATAAGTCAGTAATTAATTGGCAGGGCTTTTCAATTCATAAGCATGGGAGGGTTGATTTTAACATGCCAAATTCTAAGTCTATGTCTTTGAATAGAGTTTCTGGATCTACACCATCTCGAATTGCAGGGCAGCTTAACTCCAATGGACAAGTTTATCTCATTAATCCGCATGGGATAATTGTTACACCATCAGGAAAAGTTAAAACAAATTCATTTACTGCTTCTAGTCTTGATATTAATAATCAAGATTTTCTTAACAATAATTTTACATTCAATAAAAGTACCATAGCAAATAAAGGTGTTATTAATTCTGGTAAAATAACATTAGGATCAGCAGGGCATGCCAACCTTTTTGGAAGCAATATCAGGAATGATGGAATAATTAATGCCAAATTAGGTAAAATTAACATAGCGGCCGGGGAAAAAATCACACTTGATATCGAAGGAGATGGGCTTATGAGTGTAATTTTACCGGTTGAGAAACTGGATAGTATCAAAGATATTAACGGAAATTCAATAAAAAGCCTTATTTCAAACAACGGAAGTCTAGTTTCTGAGGGTGGATTTATAACTTTATCAGCTGCAACAGCAAATTCACTGTCTACTGGAGCAATAAATCTTGGGCCTTCAAGCGAATTAATATCAACAAGCTACAATAGTCAGACAGGAAGAGTCCAAATTGGAGGATTTTCTAATAATTATGTTGAAACATCTGGAAAAATTGATGTCTCATCCAAAGATTTTAATAGCTCTTCAGGAAATATCTCGATAAAGGGTAAAAATATATACCAAGGAGCAACCCTTAATGCTAATGGAATCAATGGCGGAAAGATTGAGGTATTATCCGAGGATCTTTTAGTTTTAAATGGAAAGCTAGAGGCCAAGGGCCTCCAAAAAGATGGCGGTTCTTTGATTGTAATGTCTGAAAATGTCCTGCTTTCTTCTTACAAAAACACTCTTGATGTTTCTGGGGTTAAAAAAGGCGGGAATATTCAGTCTATTGCCAACAACTATAACCTGGCATCAGGTAAATACATTGCAACATCCAGTTCTGGACAGGGTGGGAAAATTGATATAACGGCAAATTATGTAAATCTTGAGAGGGCAGACGTCATTGCATCCGGAGAGAGTATGGGCGGAAAAACAAGAATTGGTGGTGAATACCTAGGTGGAAAGTTACTGGCATCAACTACAAAACATGAATCAGATGGCTTCATTAATAGGTTTGGTGAACAAAATAAAATCAAAAATGCAAAATATACTACTGTTGGAGTAGATTCTGAAATAAATGTTTCAAGTTCAGACGGTAAGGGGGGTACAGCAATTGTATGGTCTGACGAAATTACAGATTTTAGTGGAATTATAAATGCTAATGGAGCTGATTCAGTAAATTCTGGTAATTTGATCAAAAATACACCCCTAGAAGATGATCTAGAAACAGGAGGGTTTGTAGAAATTTCTTCATCGAACCTTCTTAGGAATCTAGATTTAAGCAATGTAAATGTTCGAAACGGAACCTTGCTGCTGGATCCGAAAAATATTACTGTTGATGGAAGTTCTGGTTCTGGAACTCTATCAAGTGGACTAAGAGCACAAGTCTATCCAGGCTATTTTAACGATAATTTGAGTTTTTTTGGAACGGTTGGGGGTAGTTCCCAGCATTCTTCCTCGAGTATAAGAAATAGATTTGTTAATGACTTTACTAGAGTAAATTATTCTACACCTGGAAGAAACTTCGCTGAGTACTATTCTGCAGAGTGGAGAGGGTTCTTTAAACCGCCTTCAACAGGTTCTTACAGATTCCTTACTTCTAGTGATGATGCTAGTTGGCTTTGGCTGTTTGATACAAGTCAAGTAAGTAACTGGTCAAGTTTTATTAATCTTCGAAGTAAAAGCAATGAGAGAGTTGATAATAGCAGACCGCACGGAATTAGAACAAGGTATAGTTCCTATTTCACTCTTCAAGCAGACACTTACTATCCAATACTTGCTTATTTTGGTGAAAGAACAGGTGGTGATGCAATGTTAATCAGATGGCAAGGGCCAGGTCAGGGAGTAACAGACAATGGAACAAATGTTTATTTTCACAACGATTTAGAGTTTACATCTGGGGCTTTTACAGGAATAACTGGCGGTGATATTAGTACTGTTAATGCATTTGCAACAGATTCTTCGTCCTCTAACACCATAGGAAGTTCAACAATAGCTAATTTATTAACAGCTGGAACAGATGTTTATTTAAGAGCCAATCAAGACATAACTATATCAAATGCAATAGCTGCTACCGGATCTTCGGGTGGAAATCTCTCATTTTTAGCAGGGCGTGACATAACAATTAATGGCAACATAACAACAGCTAACGGAGATTTTTCAATGAGAGCGAATACATCAACATCTTATGGCGTTGTTGATGCTCAAAGAGGCAGTGGAACTGCTGACATATCTAACAACGCGACTATTAATGCTGGGACAGGCACAGTTTCAGCTATTATTGATGCGGGTACTGGTCTAACAAATGATCAACCGGGAAACATCATACTTGGAAATATTACAGCAGGTTCAATTATTGCAACTGGTGATTCTGCTTCTGGAACTATTACTGGTACTTCACTGACTGCATCAGGAAGTGGGACAGCAATAAATATTACCGGGCATGATATAGGTGCGATTTCATCATTAAATGCTTCAGGAGGCAATTGGAGGTTGTCAAGGTTAGCGTCGAGTAATAGTGCAATGAATAATGTGCCGGCCGCAAGCTTCATTCAATACAATTATAGCGGTGGCGGTTCAGTGTTAGGTTCAGGCAATGGAATTCTTCACGGATATAATCCAGGTACTGTAACTAAAAGTTACGATTATATTAGATCCGGGGGGGCATCATTAGGTTATAGAGCAAATAAAACATATGATGGCTCAACCTCAACATCCGGCGTTACATTCGGTAATTCATCGGTTGTTGGAGCTAACGGTCTACCGAATGAGGTTTCAGTTACTTTAAATAACCCAACACTAACATATGATAACAAGAATTTTAATAACAACAGCAAAACTATAACTGCAGATAGTGCTTACACAATATCATCCGCAACACACAGTAGACATGGATCGGTTTATGGTTTGAGTGCAGGAACACAAAGCATTAGCAATGTACGAATTTCCAAAAAGCCTGTGAGTCTCACTGGTACTAGGACTTACGATGGTACGACGGCGGCGGGTTCGAGTACTTTAAGCGTTAATTCCGGTTTAGTTGGTTCAGAGACCCTAACTTTGAGTGGTTCCGGGACTTTAAATACAGCTAATGTTGGAACAAATACCATAACCTCGAACGCGAATGGGGTTACATTGAATAATGGCTCAAATGGGGGTCTTGCAGCTAATTATACATTGACAGGCGGAACGCATCAAATGACAGTAGGGCAAAGAGGGGTGATTCTGAGTGGTTCAAGACTGTATGATTCTACAAAAACAGTGTCTTCTTCCGATTTATCCTCGATTACTGGTACCGTAGGTAGTGAGACTCTAACTTTAACAGGATCAGGAACATTAGGTAATGCAAACGTAGGTTTGAACAAATCTATTACACTTGGATCCATTGCATTGGCTGATGGCTCAAACGGAGGGCTAGCTGGGAACTATAGTTTATCCTCAGGCACATTAACGGTCAATCAACGCCCATTAACAGCAACATTGGCTCGTCAATATGACGGAACTAGAACGGTAGCTGGGTCTTCATTGAGTAGTTTAAGCGGATTACAAGGTGGACAAACCCTATCATTGACAGGGTCAGGAACAGTTGCCTCTAAAAATGTGGGAAATAGCAAGTCTGTGACATTGGATTCTATAGCGTTAGCGGATGGAACAGGAACCGCATCTAACTATACCCTAAGTTCGGCTGAAATGAGTGTTACAAAAAGATCTATTATTTTAAATGGCACACGTCATTACAATGGAAACGAACGGGTTTTATTATCAGATCTGAAAACAATTGCCGGAACTGTTGGCTCAGAGACAATATCTATTGAAGGCTCTAGTACTGTTGGTAGTAAGGATGTAGGAGTGGATAAAGCAATTAATTTGGGTACAATTGTAATTAAAGATGGAAAAAATGGTGGTTTAGCCAGTAATTACAATTTGTCATCAGGAACATTAACTGTCACCAAGCGACCTGTTAACATATCCGGAATTAGATCTTCACATCGAGGCTCAAGAGTTGTAGAGAGTTTTGAACTCAGAGTTGCTAATTTAGTGGATGGTGAAAGTTTAAAGATGAGTGGAACTGGCTCTATCCCAACAAATTCTTCATCAACTCACTCCTTGACTACTTCAAAGCTTAGATTATTAAGTGAGCTTGGTAATGCTTCTAATTATACTTTAGTTGGAGGAAAACATACATTTAAAATCAGTTATAAACCACCTCGAAAGAACGCTGTTAAGAATAAACTGGCAAATTTTGAGAAGGTAGGCAAGAAATTGTTTATTCGAGCACCAAAAGTTCCTGTAAAAGCGCCGGCTCTTGCAGCTACAGCAGCCCCAGCTCAAGCTACTATGGGAAGAACTGGTGCATCGTTAGGAGGAGGATCTCAATCTACAGCAGGCAGAAATTCTGGAACTAGTAGTGAGACTGGAGGGTCATCTGAAACAAACGCATCCTCTGACTCACAAGGAGGTAGTGAAGAATCAGGTAGAACTAGTGGAAAAGATGAGTTGGAATCTGGACCTGGTGTTGATCCAGTGTCTGGACAACCGCTGTAATTACTTATCCCATTATTTGTGGATAACTTATAATATATTCTAAAAAAACGTTGTAAATCCAATGTATATGTGTCATTATCCACATGCTTGGAAAATTAATTTAGACTGGTGGTTGATGGTGGATAAAATCCATATATCGCATGGCTATCTGTTAAACAGGTATGCAAAAAATTTTATTAAGTTATTAGCATATTTTTCTGTATTCATTTTTTTTAATGAGTCAGTTGAAGCTGCAAGCCCTAGAACTCCAAGCCAAGCCTTGCCGAAGATGTTTCAAAAGCCTCCCCCTGCAGGATATTATGAGATGAAGAAGCAAGATGCGATTATTCCAACTATTCCTGAAATAAAAATAAAACAGCAAGAGGATACTGGAATTACAATTATTCCAGAAACTTTGATAATTTTAGCCCCTAATGCTTTGCAAAAAATTATTTCAATAGAAAAATATCAAAATAAAGTGATTGGACAGGAAAAAAGTATTTCTGAATTATACAATTTGGCCTTGGAGATTGAAAAAGAGTATAATGAAAAAGGATACCCCTTAGTTAGGGTGATTCTTCCCACACAAGAACTCGAACCAGAACAGGCAACTATATTTTTAAAGGTGATTGACGGTTACATTGAGCAGCTGGACTTGTCTAAAGTCCCAGTTAATCAAGTTCGTAGAGTTTATTCTTATCTCAAACCATTGATTAAGCAAAAATCTATTAAGTTCTCGGATATTGAACGACAATTATTATTAGCGGGGAATATTGCAGGGCTTTCACTTGAGAGCAGATTGGAAGCTGGTGTAAATGAAGGAGGAACAATCCTAGCAATTGATTCTAAACATCAACTCCTTAATGGTGGGGTAACTTTTGATAACACTCAAAGCGAGGAGTTGGGGAGGCAGCAGGGTCAAATTAGAGCAGTTGTAAATTCACCAATGGGTCTTGGAGAGACAATTTCGTTATTTGGACTAGCTCGCCCTACAATTAAAGGTATGAAGGGCACAGGCTCTGACGTTCCCATTAGAGCAGGTGGATTGGCTTTGGCATTACCAGTTGGAAACAAGGGATTAACTGCAGGTTTATCTTACATGGAAAGCATGACTAGACCAGGAGGTGATGCTCGTGATTTGGGTTTGGAAGCAAATATGAAAGCAGCAACAGGTACACTATCATATCCGTTGGTTTATAAAAGAGACAAAGCAGTGTTTTTCAGAGGAACATTAAGTTGGTCTGATGAAATTCAACAAACGAATAGTGGGGGAGAGGATCAAGATCTGAGTCATGACAGGGTTACAGCTTTAAGATTTGGGACAAGTCTAAATAGATGTGAAGTTGGCTGTTTAGGAATAGATTTACAAGTTTCCAGAGGTATTGACATAGGTTCTCGATCCCTGGGTGACGTGGGCTCTGGAACACCTCTATCGAGGGGGAGTGGCAAAAATAATTTTACACATTTCACATTAGATACTACATATACTGTTGCTCTAGCAGATCTGACTTTTAATGTTAACACAGGCGGTCAATTAGCTTTAGACGATCTTCTTAACTCTGAGCAATCAAGTATTACTGGACCTAATAAATTAAGCGGGTTTACTTCTGGCTCAATATCAGGTGATGAAAATTGGTATTTTAGGGGACAACTAAATAAAAAATATAATCTAAATGATAAATTAAGTGTTACCCCCTATGTTTATGGTGCAGCGGGAGTTGCCTATACTTTAACTCCAACCTCGGTGGAAAATAGAGCAACTGCTGCAAAATCAATAGGTCTTGGATTGCAAGTAGACAGTGTGGATAAATATTTTTTCAGCAAAAATGTAAGTGCAAAATTAGAGTACTCAAAGAATTGGGCAACAGGTAAGTTAGAGGACCTATCTGATGTGAGGCTTAATAAACAACATTTAGGAGTAAACCTAGCAATGACATTTTAGGGTTAGGAATTAGTTCTAAAAATATGACTTTGGAGGGAATGGTCATTAGAATTTTTGAAAATAAAAAAAAGTTTAGACTTTTAAATGCTTTTTTGGGTGTGGTTTTTCTGTTGTCATCAGAAAAACTTATTTCTGGAGAAATGCCCAAAGGAGCGAAGGTTCAGTCCGGAAATGTGAATATAACCAATAAAAATCCTGACCACATGGTCATAGATCAGTCTACTAATAAATCTATCATTAATTGGAATAGCTTTTCAATTCATAAAAAAGGTCAAGTCGATTTTAATATGCCCTCCTCCTCGTCCTCATCCTTAAACAGAGTAACCGGGTCTGTTCCTTCAACTATTGCAGGAAAATTAAACTCAAACGGTAAAGTTATGATTATAAATCCCAACGGGGTCATGATAACTAAAGAAGGATTAGTCAAAACAGGCTCATTTACAGCTTCAACGCTTGATATAAATAACAAAGACTTTTTAAAGGATAGATACAAATTTAAAGGGGATGGAAACTCAAAAAGTGTAAGTAACAAGGGTAAGATAATTGTTGGAACAGGAGGGAATGCAGCTCTTTTGGGGGGACAAATCTCAAATTCAGGTATTGTTATAGCAAAACTAGGCAAGATAGCCCTTGGTGCTGGAGAAAAAATAACCTTAGATTTCGTTGGTGACGGTTTGATGAGTGTGACAGTACCATCAAACAAATTACACAAAATAAAAGATATTAATGGAAAAACATTAAAAAGTTTAATCTCAAATACTGGAACATTAAAAGCTAATGGAGGAGTAATCAAATTATCTGCAGCTACAGCAAAAAGTCTATCTAGATCCTCTGTAAATATCGGTTCGTCTGGTATTATTATTGCCAGAAGCGTCGGTGATAAGACGGGTAAAGTGGTAATTGGGAGCCCTTCAAATAATAAAATTAAGATTTCTGGAAAAATTGACGTCAACGGACATAAATCTTTAAGTCCATCAGGAACAGTAGTAGTTAAAGGTAGGAATATTTATCATTCTGGAAATATCTATGCTAGCGGAAAATCTGGAGGCAAAGTTAATTTGATAACAAAGGGCAGTTTAAAACTAGATGGATCAATCTTTGCCAAAGGAAGTAAAGAAAAAGGTGGATCCGTTATATTTATGTCAGAAAATAGCATCAAATCAACAAAAAAAGTGGTTGTAGATGTTTCAGGTGAAAATAAGGCGGGTGAGATAAGATCTTTAGCAAAAATGAACAATTCTACGTCAGGAAGTTACAAAGCCAACACATCGAGCGGATATGGAGGAAATGTTGATATAACTGCAAATAATGTAGAAATCTCTCAAGCTACAATTGAAGCAAAGGGAAAGATCATGGGCGGTAAAGTAAGAATTGGCGGAGATTATCTGGGAGGCAAGAAATTAACCAATACGGATAAAAATAATATTAAGGGATTTGTTACCCGCTTTGGCAATCAACCATCAATCCAAAATGCCAAGCAAACGATTGTTAAAGCGGATACAAATATTGATGTTTCCAGTGAAAAAGGTCAAGGAGGTACGACTGTAGTGTGGTCAGACCAAATGACTGATTTTAATGGGAAAATCAATGCAAAAGGCGCGGACATCAAGGCTCTGATAATAGATAAGGGTGGTGGAAGCACTTATAAATCGTCTAAAGACCCTCCAGTTGGGACGATAAAATATAAATCTCAACTTGTTGAATCAATTGTAGACCCCCCTCCGAAGCAAATGGTTCAGTTAAGTCGAAACCAAGTTAAATCTGAGGTCGACCCTCCTCCACCAATGATTTATGACAAGGGTGGAGGCTTCGTAGAGATTTCATCAAAAGATTACCTTAAAAGAGCCAATATTGAAGGTGTGGCTCTTAACGGTGGAACTTTGCTACTCGATCCTAGGTTTATAATTGTTAATTCCTCTGGTACCAGAACATTGTCAGATGTTTCGAGTTTTAGTAACGGAAGTAATTCGACTTATTACATAAATTCGTCAACTATTTCCAATGCCATAACTGCCGGAACAAACGTTGTATTGCAGGCAAATCGTGATATTACGATCTCTAGTGCCATAACAGCTAGTGGTTCTTCAGGTGGTGATTTAACATTGCAGGCTGGAAGAAGAATTAACATAAATCAAAATATAACAACAGCAAATGGTGACCTTATTTTAGAAGCCAACCATGGTTCAGCAAGTAATACTGGATCAGGAAATAGATATGTAACAGGAGGTGGTGACTTAAATGTTGGAACTGGATCAATAACAATCTCCATGTTGAGCGGTTCCTCAAGTTATTCGCAATCTTTGAGTCCAAGTGGTGATATGAGTGCTAATACCATCACAGTCAATGCATCAAATAATGGTAATCAAGGAAATATAACTTTAAATGGCACTTTAACGGCTTCAAATACGATTTCTGTAACAAACAGTGCAACATCATCTCAATCATTTAGTGCAGGAACACTTATAGCAAATGCTGTGTCAAATCCATTAACAGTAATTAGTCCCCAGTTAGGCTCTATTTCATCAATTAATACGCCAAACGGTAATTGGAAATTAAGGCAGACAAGAAACGCAGACGTCAGTGTAAATAATGTTCCAGCAGCTAACTTTGTACAGTATGCTTATTCAGGAGGCTCAATCTCAGGATCTGGAAACGCCATTTTAAGTGCCTATGATCCGGGAACAATTACAAAAACATTTGCAAATGTTGGTGGTGGAACACACCAAGTAAGAAAAACGTACGATGGAACAAACTCAACATCAGCCGCAACTTTCGGTTCGGATAGTTTAAACGATCCTTTAAATGTAAATTTAAATCTTAACTCACCAACATTTACATATTCACAAGCTAATGTAGGAACAAGCTTAACTGTTACAGCAAATGCAGCTTATACAATAAATCCAGTCCATTCAAAGCACGGAACTGTTTATGGTTTGGCTACAAGTGGAACAGCTCAAACTCTTACTGGAAGAATTAATACAAAAGATGTAGTGGTAAGAGGTCAGAGATTTTATGACGCAACAAGAAATATGTATCCTGCTAACTTCAGTGTTCAAAGTGGTTTAATAGGGAGTGAGACATTAACGTTTGGCGGAAGTAACGATACATTCAGTACAATGGTTGCAAATGAGTCTGGTTTTACATCGGTGGCCTTAAGCAATGTTGTTCTCGCAGACGGTTCGAATGGGGGTCTTGCATCTAACTATAATCTCGCATCAGCAGACTTTCAAATTCAGAAAAGACCATTAGCCGTTCAAGTTCAACGTCAATACAACGGTACGGCGACATTTAGTTCAACGGACGATGTATTTTTCGAATTCCAAACAATGTCTAATCCGCCAGCTAATTTAGTAGGCCGAACTGGAGTAGGACTAGAAACACTTAGTTTAACAGGAACAGGAACTACTTCTGGGTCAGCTGTTAACGCTGGTTCTTACAATGTTTCTGGATTTACACTAGCAGATGGCACAGCCGCATCAAGCAACTATACAATAACAGGCAATGTAAGAGGTATTATTCAGCAGAGGATTTTGGACTTGGATGGTGCTCGAGCTGATAACAGTACGAATACTATAGCTGCTTCAGTAATGACATTGAGTAATCTTGTAGGTTCAGAAACCTTAACTTTAGGAGGAAATGGAGTTGCATCTCAGTCAACACCAGGTAGTAATTTATCATTTTCAAATATTAGTGGATTTACATTAAGTGACAATTCGGGAACTGCAAGCAACTATACTCTCACTGGTGGAACTCATACGGTCGACATTACAGCTACAACACCATACATCACTGGCACTAAGGTATACGACGGTTCGCTTACAGTTTCAGGTACCCTACTTGCATTTGTAGATCCAAGTAACTTAAGTGCCTCTGTTTCCATAACAGGTTCTGGCACAGCTTCTTCAAAGAATGTAGCTAATGGGGTAACAATAACACAGGGGAATCTAGGAACATTAGCGCTTAGCGGAACAGACGCAGGATCTTATAACATCAACACAATTGCACTAAACAATCTATTAACAGTTGATATAGCTAAAAAGTCAGTAAACTTAACTGGATCTAGAAATTATGATGGAACCAAAACGGTTAATTCTAGTATAATATCTTCAATCGCTGGTACGATAGGTACTGAAACTTTATCGGTTTCAGGTTCAGGCACCTTAAATTTAGCTGGTGCTGGCTCTAGAACGATTGCTAATGAAGGAACATTAGCCCTAGGAAATGGTACAAACGGAGGTGTAGGAGCAAATTATAAACTTGACGGAGGGACTCATTCTGTAACGATTAATCCCAAACCTGTAACAATAACTGGAACCAAGCAGTATGATGGAGATACTGTCGTTCACTCTAACTCAACAGAGGCACAAATAAATCTTGGAGTTACTGGAGAAAGTTTACTTTGGACTGGAAATGGAATTTCTGCATCTGCAAATGTTGGGACCCAAAATGTTGCTAAAGGTTCATGGTCATTAGCTGACCAGGTGAGTGCGGCATCAAACTATACATTTTCAGGTGCTACAATGACTATTGATATCACTCAAAGGCCAGTTCTGATAACGGGAACACGTCAATATGATGGCACAACAGATGTTGACGGCGGAACTATTGCATCTTTCACAGCTCAAGGTACGTTTTCGAATGGAGGTAGTTCTGATACGTTCAATACTTCTGGTAGCTTTAGTTCTGGTCAACTTGTTTTATCTAATGGAACTCGTGAAACCTTGACAACTAGCGGGACAGGAACAGCTGATAATAAGAACGCTGGAGTTGCATCAGCGATTAACAGCAATGGTTCAGGATTATCGTTAGTTAATGGTACTAATGGTGGTCTGGCAGCAAACTATACACTTACATTACCTTCAGGCTCGCATGGTTATTCTGTAACTCCAAAGGTTCTAGGGCTTAGTGGGAGTAAGGTTTACGACGGAAGTTCTGTTGTTCTCGCGTCTGAATTACCAACGATTTCTGGGCTAATTGGCTCAGAAACCGTAGTTACAGGTAACCAAACAACTACATCAACTAGCCTCTCAACTGGAGCGAGAAAGAATGTGGCCAGCAACGTCGCAATACAACCAAATGCAGTAGGTATAACAGTTTCTAATGGCTCGAATGGTGGTTTGGCTGCTAATTACACTCTTACAGGTGGAACTCATCAAGTTAATATTACAAAAGCTCCAGTATCAGTTGCTTTGTCTCGCCAATATGATGGGACAACTAATGCTTCATCTAGAGCAACTGATTCTAATACGAGTGAAACGTTTAGTGGTCTTGTAGGCTCAGAAACACTTATACTTTCAGGACAAGGGTCTGTATCCAGTAAAAATTATTCAGCAAGTACTCAGGCAGTAACACTAGGATCGTTGGCAATTGGTAATCAATCAGGCGCTTCTGCATCAAGTGGTGGACTAGCTTCGAACTATAATTTTACCTCAGCAACATTAGCAATTAATAAAAAAGTCTTAAATAGTAACAGTTCGCGTGTTTATAATGCAACGACGACTGCAGCTGCAGCTGATATAGCATTTACAAATCAAATATCTGGAGAAACTTTAGTTAAAAGTAATGCCGCCACCACATCTAGTGCAAATGCAGGCTCCTACTCGATTTCAAATTTATCTGGCATAACGATTGGCGATTCGGTTGGTGCCAATGCATCAAGTGGAGCTTTAGCATCAAATTATACATTAACAGGAGGAACACATAGCTTTACCATTAATCGTAAATCAGTAGATATAGCTGGTTCAAGACAGTATAATGGTTCTACGAATATTGCAGCATCTGATATAACAGGAATAACCGATACGGTTAATTCAGAAACGCTCACTATGTCAAGTGGTCTCGGAACTACAGCATCTGCAAATGTAGGTGTATATAATCTAACGGATACATCGGCGGGTTCGTTAACATTGGGTAATGGAGTTGGTGGATCTGCAGGTTTAGCAGCAAATTATACTCTTACCGGAGGTTCACAGACATATACAATAACAAAAAAAGTACTAACCTCAGCAGGGTCTAAGGCTTATGACGCAAACACA